>NZ_MDDS01000036.1 GCF_001721295.1 Sphingomonas turrisvirgatae
CCGCCTCAGCCTCCTTCAGGATGCCAATAATCTGCTCTTCCGAAAACTGCTTCCGCTTCATCTGTCCGTCCCTTGTAGGGGCCGGTCTCTAGTTCCAACTGGATGAAGAAACGGGGGTCACGTCACCCAAAATTTGGAACCGCTCGTGGCGACAGTGAACGAAACTGCCGGACTGCTCCGTTGCGGAACGTCCAAAGTCTGGATGATGCTGGCATCTGGCGAACTCGAGCGCCGCAAGGTGGGCCGCTGCACGCGTGTGACGATGGCGAGCATCCGCAAGGTAGCAGGGCTGTAACCATGAAGAAGAATGGAAAGCCGTCACGGGGCCCGAAGGGGCACCCGCCGAGGAAACGCGCCGTTACGCCGAAACTCAAGAAGGACACCGGTCTTCACGGATCACTGAGAGTCTGGACGGAAGCCGACAGCTGTAAGCAGGATCTGAAGCGGGCGGCGGGTTTGATCAATGTTGCTGAGGCATACCCGGTCAATGTCGATGCTGCTCATGCACGGCGCTTGGCTCGGAAGTTGTATCGTAGTGGCGATAAGGGGGACTTCCCGGACAATCCGGCATCGTCGCTCCGCATGTTCGTGGAGCAGGCATGGATCGTGGCTGCATTGCTTGCACTGCATCGACTGTATACCGCTGCGATGGCACCGATCACGTTCGCCATCGTGCCGCGGCACTGGACCTACCGAACTGACGAGCTGGACGGCGCCGATATACGCAAAATGATGGAGGCGTTTCGGACTGACCTTTACAAGGCAGGCGCCCGAGCCGCAGGTGGATGGCTCTATGTCTTTTTGCATGGTGAGTACGACGGCGAACATGGCGTGTTCCGTCTACATCTGCACGGGCTCTGTAGCCGGGAGATGATCCCGGTCCTGCGGGCGTTGCGGGAGTTCTGGCGATACAAGACCAGCAAGTGCGAGAAGGATGGCAGCCGTGCTGCAATCTACCGGCCTATCCGCATGCGCCTGAAACCGCTCTACAACATGCCCGCGCCGATCAGCTATATCGTGAAGGCATTTTGGCCATCCCGGCCTGTGTTCATCGGTGCCGATGGAACTCGGCGACGTGTCCGGTCAGGACAACGAATTCCCGAACCCCATCATTCCCAGGTCCTGCTATGGCTTGATCGGTGGAAGGTCACGGACCTCGAACTGCTGATTGGCCTGCGTCGTACCAAGTCAGGCTTCGTCCGCACCCAGCGCGGTATGCGCTAGTGTTAAACGAGAAATAGGCCGGATTTGCAGAAATAGGTCCAAGTTGGGGTGTGTGGAGACGTCTGGGGCAGGTTTTGACGGGAGGGTGGTGGCAACACTGCATGTCCCCTCATTGGCTTGCTCCAGCCATATGACGGCTGCCCGGGCACTTGGCCGAGACGCCGGTGCAATCGGTGTTTTTCAGCCGATCTGCTGATCCCGCCCACTCCCCAGAATCACCGATTTCACCACCAAGTTAGGAGGGAGCCTCATGGCCGCACCCAATCAAC
This sequence comes from Sphingomonas turrisvirgatae, assembly GCF_001721295.1. Lineage (GTDB taxonomy): Bacteria > Pseudomonadota > Alphaproteobacteria > Sphingomonadales > Sphingomonadaceae > Sphingomonas > Sphingomonas turrisvirgatae. Next base: position 1,494 of record NZ_MDDS01000036.1, read on the forward strand.
CGCACGTGATCGAACTGACGCTTCCGAACGGCCAGCCGGTCATTGTCTCGGGCGTCCAATCGCTCAACAAGACCAATTACTTCAAGTTCGAATTCCACAAAAAATCAGCGTATCTGGAACAGGGCGTATTCGTAACAGCACCGCACGAAGCGCGAAAGCAGCTGCACGGCTGGGGCCTTTCCATCGTAGGCGCCCGGCCATGGAACGAATTGGTGGCAGCAGTTGGTGAGGTTGGCGACTTTGTTCCGGATCGCTTAACTGACCGACCAGGTTGGACCGATAGGTACTTCACCAGCCAGTTCGGCAAAGTGTACTCTCCGAAGGGAGAGACAAATGCGCGCGCCACGTTCCGCACCAGCTCGAAGGCAGCCGCCAAGGGCACTTTCCGGTCATGGAAGCGCAAGGTGGCGCGCCTGCTTACTGGGCAGAACCTGCCGATAATTGCGGTGCTTGCCGGGCTGGCGGGGCCATGCCTTGCCATTGTCGGCGAAAGCCAAAACTTCGGGTTTGAATTCTGGGGAAAACCGGAATCCGGTAAATCGACGTGTCTGCGGCTGATGAAGGCGGTGTCGGGCGATCCAGCCGATCTGCCAAATTTCAACAGCACGTTGGCCGGGCTGGAGACGCTGTTTGCCTCTCACAATGACGTCGGCTTCCCAGTCGACGAGGCTAACCTCGCATCGCGCGGCGGCGAGTTCATGACAGATTTTGCGTTCCGCATGGCGAATGGCACCACCCGCTTGACCGCGTTCCAACCAGGCCAGCCGCAATCGCGCTTCGTGTTCGGCACGACTTCCAACCAGCCATTCTACGATGGTTTGCGCAAGGCGGATCGCAATATAGCGGACGCCGCCTTGCAGCGGCTGATCCCTTTGCATGTCCCGCCCGACAATCCGCTCGGCGTGTTCGATCGGCTGCCTAAGGGTTTTACGACATCCGGTGCCCTGGCAGCTTACATCAACGATGCCATCGGGATGTCCTACGGTCGCCCCCTTTCTCGAATGCTCAAGGCGTTGGTGAACGCGCGAGCTGCCGATGCGGCTGGGCTCCGTGCCAAAATGCTGGAGCACATCAGAGTATTCGAGACGATTGTCGGCGTTTCGCAATCTGAGCGTGGCACGACCCGGGTGTCACACGCTTTCGGGCTGCTCTATGCCGTCGGTGAATTCGCGAAAGCCCATAAAATCCTTCCGTCAGCCTGGGATTGCATGGCGGCGTGCGTGGCTGGCTATCGTAATTACCAGGCGCAGCTGCCGGATCACACGCCGGTTACCGCACGGCTGTCGACGATCGCACAACGACCGGAAACTCTCGACCTGCGAGAGGGCCCTCTGCCTGATCTCAGCGACGAAGACCTCGAGCGCCACGGCGCTTTCATTCACTGCGGCAGGGGCGGGCGTATCGAACTGCTTCTGACTGAGGTGGTTCAACGCGAGTTTTTTCCAGATTGGACAGCGCTGCAGCATGCGCTCGATCGAGACCCTTCGTTTCTCCGCGAGCGGGGCCGACGACAGTTGCACCGCACGATTCGTCGGTGCGGGGACCGCAAGCGTTTCTTTTGCTTTGTGTTATTCCCCGAGGTGGCTGGTGGCTTGACTAGGCTGTGAATCGATTCGACCGCCGTCGGCCTCTTCGGCGCTGGATGGTCAACCAAGTGTTCCCAAGAGAGTACCGACATGGACTGTCGTGGACTTCGGTGGATTCTTTAAAATGTACATCAAGCGATGTACTATCCTTCCCTCACTAACGAGAAGCAAATGGTGATAACCGTGACCCACTATCGCATTAATAAAATGGGCAATCTCGCTGAGGACGGGATCTATATGGCCGAACATTCTCAGGTTTCATTCTGGGTTTTCCGTGCGCACTGCGGGACCAACTTTGCCATACAATTGAATGAGTCGCCGTATGCCCCAAAATTTAGCTTTTATGATATAACTAAAGCTGACTTGGGTCTCGGCATTTGGATTGGAACAGGCGAATTAGAGACCGGAGCGAGGGTAACCAATTCGGGAAGCCGAAGAGCGGGTGTGCTGGTGCTTAAGAACTCAAATTTTCACTTTAGGGCAACGCTGCCAGATGGTCGTGGCTACAATGTTCCGATTCCCTATCAGGGGGTTGGATGCGAGAGGTGGCACGGTTACTCATATTGTTATGACTGGACACTGTGGTGCCGCGTCGCAAATCACCGTTTTCCTTTCATGAACGCGCCTGAGTTGCCGGTGCGTACGGTACCATATCCGGGACGATCGATTGAACTGCGCTATTGTGCTGGCTACGATGCCTGAAGTGAGAACCTAATCAGCTTCGCGTTCCCCAGCTTGGGGCGCTCTTCCACTTTCAACACGTTCGACACAGTACCGTCCCCAATCAGACATGAGCTCGCGCCGCTTATCAACGGCGCGGCCTCTTCTGTACGCACGCTCCACGGCTGATTCTATCGTATGCGCGAGGGCCATCTCAATCTCCTCGCGGCCAAACTGTGTCAGCTCGCCCGCCCAATCCCGGAACGTCGATCGAAATCCATGCACGGTGATATCGCCGCGATTCATTCGCTTAAGTAGCTGCGACAGCGCCATATCCGACATCGCGCCGCCGCGCTGCGCCGGGAAGACAAGGGTCTCGGGTTTCACCTTTGCCGGTTTCACGGCTTCAAGGATCGCAACGGCGCCATCGCTGAGCGGGACCTGGTGGGTCTGACCGGCCTTCATACGCGTTCCCGGAACGGTCCACAGGCGCGCCTCCAGATCGACCTCGTCCCAGGTCATGCCACGGGTTTCCCCTGACCGAGCTGCGGTCAGGATCGTAAATTCGAGCGCGCGAGCTGCCATGGCCGGCCGCTTCCTAAGTTCGACCATGAAGTCGGCCATCTCTCGGAATGGCAGCGCCGCATGGTGCTTGACCTCCGTCTTGGGCCGCTTCGGCAGAAGAAGGTCGAGGTGCCCCTTTCCGCGTGCAGGGTTCTCGCCGGTGCGCAGGCCCTTCACCTTCGCAGCATCGAGCACTCGCTCAATCCGGCCACGGACCCGAGAGGCAGTCTCTGCCTTAGTCAGCCAAATAGGCTTGAGCACCTCCAGCACGGCGGCGGTGGTCACATCCGTGATCGGCAGGGGAAAGAGTGGGGCGGCATAGGTCGTCAGCGTATTGCGCCACTGCTGGCGATGCTTAGCGTTGGCGAACCCGCTCTCGATGGCGTCTAGCCAGTCGATTGCGAACTTGCCGAAAGTGAGCACGGGCTGCGCGGCTACCTTGGCACGCAATCGTTCGGCTTGAGGATCCTGTCCCTCCAGCACCATAGCGCGCGCTTCAGCTGCCTTCTCGCGTGCTTTCGCCAAGGATACATCAAGGTCAGAGCCGAGCCCCATCTCACGGCGCTTGCCGTGCAAAGTATATACGAACAGCCACGACCGCGATCCGGTCGTACGAACTCGAAGGTAGAGGCCGCCGCCATCGGAATGCACCCCGACCTTTGTAAGTGTGGCTATCTGCTTTACGTTCAGCTTGTTTCGTACGCGCATCGGCTGCCCCCTCCGCCGTAGTAGGCAGGGCAATGCCGGAGAGCAAGTCATACTCTCGGTCATACTTTTGGCGCTGGACTGTCGTGGGACGTCGTGGACTCTGATGGATTGATATGTAGGGATAAACGGCTGATTTCTCAGCTTTTCATCGTCCAGCGTAGTCCATGACAACCCACCGAAGCCCAGGATCTGGCGGAGACGGAGGGATTCGAACCCTCGGTACAGTTTCCCGTACGACGCTTTAGCAAAGCGTTGGTTTCAGCCACTCACCCACGTCTCCGGCGCCTGGCTGGCGAAGCGCGGGCTATAACGAGGGTGCATCACGGGATCAACGCCCGATTGGCGGGATTTTGCATTGGCCGGCCGGACTCGGGTCGGCGCAAAATCGACTCGGGTCATCGCCGGTTCATTGCCGTACCGGCAGGGGCGGTCTTATGCGACACTGGCGGGAGGGACTAAACATGCGGCGCGCGTTGATTTTGCTTGGAATACTGGCGGCAACAATGCCGGCCGCGGCGCAGACCATCCGTAGCTTCGATCCCGACAGCGCGATCGACCGGGACCTCAACCAGCCGCAGACCCAACCGCAGCCACCCGCGCCACAGACGCCGCTCGCCGGCGAGGAGCCGGTCGACACCGGGTCGCAGGATTCGACCTATCCCGCCGCGCCGCCCTCCGCGCCGGCCACGCCTGCCGCCCCCGCCGTCCAGAGCGGCGCGCTGACCAAGCCCGAGGCCCCAGCCACCTTCGACCGGGTACGCGTGGTAAGCGCGGCCGAAGGCGTGTTCGGCAAGGGCGCGACCGGACTTGCCTCGTTGCTGGAAGACATTCTGAAGGACCAGGGCGAACCCAATGCCTATATCGCTGGCAGCGAGGGGTCGGGCGCCCTGGGGGTCGGGCTGCGCTATGGCTCGGGTCAGATGGTTCATGCCGTCGAGGGCGAGCGCAAGGTGTTCTGGACGGGCCCATCGGTCGGATTTGACGTCGGGGGCGACGCGAACAAGGTGTTCGTGCTGGTCTATAATCTTTACGACAGTCAGGAACTCTACAAGCGCTTTCCCGCGGGGGAAGGTCGCGTTTATTTCGTCGGCGGCTTCTCGGCCACCTATCTGCGTCGCGGTGATGTGGTGCTGATCCCGGTGCGGCTTGGCGTCGGCTGGCGCGCAGGCGTCAATGTCGGCTATCTCAAGTTCAGCGAAAAGAGCCGCTGGTTTCCCTTCTGATCCCTGCCTGTGCAAGCACGTTGCCGCCGCTGCCAAGTGGTTGTAGTAACGGCAGAAACTTCAGTGGGTGAGATGAGCATGATTCTGTTGAGTGCGGCGCTGGCGCTGGCATCGTTTGAAACCGTGGCCGCTCCACCGCAGCAACCTGCGCCCGGGGCCGAGGCCGAGCGCAAGATCTGCCGCGTGGAGGGCGCGCCCACTGGATCGCGCATGTCGCAAGGCAAGCGCGTATGCCGCACGGCGAGCGAATGGGCGGCCGAACGCCGTCGCGTCGACTCCGATGCTGATCGCGTCAAGCGCAGTGTCGAACCCTGATCGAACATCGGGCGTGCTGGTCTGACGCCTTCGATTGACTTTGCGGGCGGGCGCGGCTAACCGCGCGCCTTCGCAATCGGCCCTGCACTCCGGTGAAGCAGCGGCCCTGTGTTTCGGCACAGGCGAAACCGGAAGCGCGATCAGGTGGCAACGCCGGGTCAACGTCACAGCAGTTGTAAGGAATTGAATATGTCGAAGCGCTCAAGCGCCAAGTTCAAGCTCGACCGCCGGATGGGCGAAAACATCTGGGGTCGTCCTAAGTCGCCGGTCAACAAGCGCGAATACGGTCCGGGCCAGCACGGCCAGCGCCGCAAGGGCAAGATGTCGGACTTCGGCATCCAGCTGCGCGCCAAGCAGAAGCTCAAGGGCTATTACGGCGACGTCACCGAAAAGCAGTTCCGCAAGACCTATGACGAGGCTGCGCGGATGAAGGGCGATACCAGCCAGAACCTGATCGGCCTGCTGGAACAGCGCCTGGACATGATCGTCTATCGCGCCAAGTTCGCGCCGACGATCTTCGCCGCGCGTCAGCTGGTCAACCATGGCCACGTCAAGGTGAACGGCGAAAAGTGCAACATCGGTTCGCGCCGCATCAAGCCGGGCGAGACCGTCGAGCTGGGCGGCAAGGCGCAGGAGATGGCGCTGGTGATGGAAGCGCAGAGCCTGGCCGAGCGCGACATCCCTGATTATGTCGCCCCGGACGGCGCTTCGAAGGTCACCTTCACGCGCGTTCCGACGCTGGACGAAGTGCCCTATCCGGTGAAGATGGAGCCGAACCTGGTCGTCGAGTTCTACTCGCGCTAAGTTTCCGGCATCAGCCGAACAGAAGAAGGCGGTCCTGCGGGGCCGCCTTTTTTGTTGGCGTACCCTGGCGTCCGCCGTGCCGGCTAGGGCGCTTCGATCCGCGGGACTTCGGCGAGGAGCCGGTCGATCAGCGCGCGCAGCCGCACCGGCGAGCGGCCGGCGTCCACCGCTTCCTCCACTTCACGCGCGACTTCGCCCAACGCCGCAAAGCCGAACATCCCGGCGCGTCCAGCCAGGCCGTGGCACAGGTCGCGCACGGCATCCCATCGCTGCGCCTGAACGTGCTCGGCCATCGCCCGTGCCTCACGCGCGGTCTGCGCCACGAACCGTTCGCGCAAGGCGGCCATCCGCGCGTCGAAGTCAGCCATCGAGCAACGCCCGCACCTGCTGTGCCAGCGCCATCGGATCGAACGGCTTGGCGATGACACCGCGCGCGCCGAGCGCCATCAGCGCATCGATATCGCGCGCCTGGGTGCGTGCCGTCACGAAGATGACGGGAATGTCCGCCGTTTCCGGCTGATCGCGCAGCGCGCGGAGCGTGGTCGGTCCGTCCATTCCGGGCATCATCATGTCGAGCAGGATGAGAGCGGGCCGCCAGTCGCGCGCCATGCCCAGCGCCGCCTCGCCCGAAGCGCAGTCGCGCGGCTCGAAGTCTGGATCGAGTTCCAGCGCCATGGCCGCGACCTCGCGCAGATCGGCTTCGTCGTCGACATAGAGGATGCGCGTGGTCATGCCTGCGCCTCCGGTTCGACAAGCGGCAAGGTCACGTGGAAGGTCGCACCGGGCGGGGGCGCGGGATCGATCGCAATCTCGCCGCCATGCGCGTGAACGATCGCCTGGCTGATCGCGAGGCCGAGGCCCGTGCCGGCATGTTTCGGCTGCTGCGCGCCGCTATCCTGCGCGAAACGATCGAACAGCCGCGCGCGGAAATCGGGCGACACGCCGGGCCCGCGATCGGCCACGCTGATCCGCGCGCTGCCGCCCTCGACTGCGAGCGTCACGTCCACCCGATGCCCCTCGGGCGAGAACTTGGCGGCGTTGGATAAGAGGTTCGCGACGACCTGATGCAGCCGGGCATGGTCGAAGCGTACGACGACCGGATGATCGGGCACCGTCAGGGTCAGGCCAATCTTGAACCGCTCGGCAAAGGGCTGGTTCTCTTCGACCGCATCGGCGAGAAGCGCGCGCAGGTCGCCCGGCTCGAGCCGGAATTCCACCTTGCCGGATTGGAGCTTGTCCATGTCGAGCAAGTCGTTGACGAGGTTGCCGAGCCGCTGGACGTTGCGATAGCCGACGCTGACCAGCCGGACCGCGCGCTCCGGCAATTCGCCCGCCGCGCCCGATGCCATCAGGCCGAGCGCGCCGGAGATGGCGGTAAGCGGCGTGCGCAGTTCATGGCTGACGGTCGAGACGAGTTCATCCTTCAACCGCGCCGCCTGCCGCTCATGCGTCACATCGCGTGCGGTCAGGATGAAACGGCCTCCCGAAATCGTCCGGCGGCGAACGTCGAGGATGCGGTCCGCGCGCTGCACCTCGATGTCGCGGGCATCGCTGGCGCGGACCGACGCGACGAAGCCCGCCGCGATCCGCGCGGGATCACCCGGACCCAATTCGCCACGCTGGGCCGTCAATGTCATCAGGTCGGCGGCGTGCACGCCTTCCCGGATCTGCTCCGGCCGATAGTCGAAGAGCCGCATGAAAGCCTCGTTCCATACGGTCAGACGCAGGTCGCCGTCGAATAGCGCGACGCCTTCGCTGACATTCTCGACTGTCAGGGTCAGCAACTCACGTTCGGCGATCACGCGCTGGCCTTGCGCTTCGGCGGCGAACCGGTCGACGCGCAATTCGATCATGTCGGTCACCGTGTCGGCCAGCGCGGCCAGGCGCCGACGATCGGCGGCGTCGAAGGTGCGCGGCTTGCTGTCGAGCAGGCACAGCGTGCCGAGCGCCAGCCCGTCGATGCGCAGCGGGGCGCCGGCGTAGAAGCGAGCATGCGGGAAGTCGATCACCAGCGGATGCCGCACGAACCGGTCGTCGCGATGGGTATCCGGCACCACCATCACTTCGTCGCCCAGGATGGCGAAGGCGCAAAAGGCCACATCCCGCGCGGTGCCGGTGGAGTCCATGCCGCACGCGCCACGAAAACACTGCGCATCCGATCCGACGATCGACACGAGCGAGATCGGCATGTCGAACAGGTCGGCAGCGAGCCGGGTCACACGATCGAATGCCGCCTCGCGGCCGATCCCGCCGAGCTTGTAGCGCTCGATGGCTGCCAGGCGGTGCGCCTCGCTGGCCGGGATGGGAGGAATTGACCACCCGCGTTCGACGACTTCAGGCACGGATGCCATGACACTCCTTTCGTCCCCGCCGGGCGGTCCTATCCGCCCAAACATTACCAGCAGGTAGGCCTCCGGTCGGCGCAACATGGCTAAAATCCTGTTAGCCACGATTGCGCGTCCCGACCCGGAACCGGCACGCGGGCATGCGGTTGAGAAGGGAAATGGCACGCATCATCATTGCTGAGGACGATCCCCTTGTCGGACAGATTGCGCGCGACGCGCTGATCGACGCGGGGCATGGCGCGGGTGTGGTTCCCAACGGCGCCGACGCGCTTGCGGTGATCAAGGCGCGGCGACCCGACCTTGTCATCCTCGATTGCAACATGCCGGAGATATCGGGCGTGAACGTGGTCCGCGAACTGCGCAAGCTGATGGACTTTGCCGACTTGCCGATCCTGATGCTGACCGGACGCCGCAGCGAAGCGGACGAAGAACTGGCCCGGTTCGCCGGCGCCAACGACTATCTGCGCAAGCCGTTCGACCCCGATCAGCTGGTCTTTCGCGTCGAGCAACTGCTGGAGAAGCATTGATGGCCCGGATCATCTATGTCGAGGACGATCCCATTGTCGCCGAGCTGGTGCAGACCATATTGGGCGAGGCGGGCCATATCGTCGGCATTGTCGCGCATGGCGAGCTGGGCCACGACACCATCTATCTCAAGCAGCCTGATCTGGTGATCCTCGATCGCGACTTGCCCGGCATGGACGGGATCGAGATCCTCAAGTCACTGAAACAGGTCGCTGGCCTGTACCGCACCCCGATCCTGATGCTGAGCGCCAACCGCAGCCAGAAGAGCATCGACGAAGCGATGGCGGCCGGTGCGCTCGACTATCTGGTCAAGCCGTTCGAACCGGCCGACCTGATCGCGCGGGTCGAGGCGTGCCTTGTGCCTGTGGAGCCGGTGTTCCGCCGCCCACGCGGAACCTAATCCGGCCTGCGTCGCTATTGCGGGACTGACGCATACGGGGGCGAAACGAATGCCGGCTACGCGGCCCTGGTGGGAACGGGGCGTCGTTTATCAAATCTATCCGCGATCGTTTCAGGACAGCGACGGGGATGGTGTGGGCGACCTTGCCGGGATCGAGGCGCGGCTGGATCATGTCGCCTCGCTGGGCGTGGACGCGATCTGGCTGTCGCCGATCTTCCCCTCGCCGATGAAGGATTTCGGCTATGACGTCGCGGATTATTGCGGGGTCGAGCCGATGTTCGGCAACCTTGCCGCCTTCGACCGGCTACTCGCCGCAGTGCATGATCGCGGCCTGAAGCTGATCCTGGATTTCGTCCCCAATCATAGTTCGGATCAGCATGACTGGTTTGTCGAGAGCCGCTCCTCGCGCGACAACCCCAAGCGCGACTGGTATATCTGGCGCGACCCCAAGCCGGACGGCTCACCGCCGAACAACTGGATCAGCGATTTCGGCGGGTCGGCCTGGGAATGGGATGCGGCGACCGGCCAATATTATCTGCACGCGTTCCTGAAGGAGCAGCCCGACCTCAACTGGCGCAACCCGCAGCTGCGCGCGGCGATGTTCGACGTGCTGCGCTTTTGGATGGACCGCGGCGTCGACGGGTTTCGCATCGACGTGCTGTGGCACATCGTGAAGGCCGAGCATTTCGGCGACAATCCGCTCAATCGCGACTGGACGCCACAGCGCACCGAGCGCGACAAGGTTTTGCAGATTCATTCGACTGACCAGCCCGAGGCGCATGCAATCTCCGCCGAGTTCCGCAAGCTGGCGGAAGGATATGGCACCGATCCGGACAATGGGCGCGTGCTGATCGGAGAGATTTTCCTACCCAACGACGCCCACGCGCGCTGGTACGGCATCCCGGAACGGCCGCAGGTCCACCTGCCGTTCAACTTCCAGCTGATCGAGAATGGCTGGGATGCCGGAACGCTGAAGCAGGTGATCGGCGAATATGAGGCTTCGCTTCCCGATTTCGGCTGGCCCAACTGGGTGATCGGCAGCCATGACGCGCCGCGCATCGCCGCCCGGGTCGGTGAGTGCCAGGCGCGGGTCGCGGCGATGCTGCTGCTGACGCTGCGCGGCACGCCCACGCTTTATCAGGGGGATGAACTCGGTATCGGCGAGGTGCCGATCCCGCCCGATCGCGTTCGTGACCCGCAGCATCTGCGCCAGCCGCACCTGGATATCGGCCGCGACCGGTCGCGCACCCCCATGCCATGGGACGACACGCCATTCGCCGGCTTCAGCAGCGTCGAGCCGTGGCTACCGCTCAATCCGGACTGGCGTGACCGCAACGTCGCGGCGCAGGACGGGGAACCGGCCTCGATGCTCACGCTGTATCGCCGCCTTCTGGCGCTGCGGCGGGCCGAGCCGGCGCTGTCCGTGGGTGGGTTCCACCTGCTCGATGCGCCGGACGGGGTGCTGGCCTATTCGCGCACGGCGGAGGGCCGCACGCTGCGCATCCTGCTCAACCTGACCGACCAGCCGCGTGCGATCGACTGGGACGGCGACGTCCTCCTCTCGACGCTCCACTCCCCTGCCCGCCCCGGCTCGCTCCAGCCCGACGAAGGCCTCATCCTTGCATGAAAATCGCGCGATGAAGATTGCAATGCTCGCTCCCATCGCGTGGCGTACCCCGCCACGGCATTATGGGCCTTGGGAACTGGTCACGAGCCTGCTGACCGAGGCGCTGGTCGCGCGCGGCATCGACGTGACGCTGTTTGCGACGCAGGACAGCCTGACTGCCGGTACGCTCGCCGGGGTCGTGCCGGCTTCTTACAACGAAGACCCGGCGATCGACGCAAAGGTCTGGGAATATGCCCATCTCGCCCATGTGTTCGAGCGGGCGGGCGAGTTCGACATCATCCACAACCAGGCGGATTTTCCCGCACACGCTTTCGCCAACCTGACCGACACGCCGATGGTGACGACGATCCACGGCTTCGGATCGGACCGCATCCTGCCGATGTACGTACCCTATCAGGACCGCGTGCATTACGTCGCGATCAGCGACGCGGATCGGCATCCGGCGCTGCGCTATGCCGCGACGATCCATCACGGCATCCCGATGGACGACTTCGTGTTCGATGCGCGAGGCACCGACGACCTGCTGTTCTTCGGCCGCATCCATCCCGACAAGGGTCCCGTCGAGGCGATCGCCGCTGCGCGGGCCAGCGGTCGAAGGCTCGACCTGTACGGCGTGATCCAGGATGCGGGCTTCCATGAGCGTGAGGTGCTGCCCGGCGTCGATGGCGAGCGGATCCGCTATCACGGCCCGGTCGGCGGCGACGCGCGCATCCAGGCGTTGGGCAAGGCGCGCGCGATGCTTCATCTCATCAATTTCGACGAACCGTTCGGCCTGTCGGTGATCGAAGCGATGGCGTGCGGCACGCCGGTAATCGCGATCAATCGCGGATCGATGCCCGAGCTGATCGAAGATGGCGTTAACGGCTTTCTGGTGAACAGCGTCGACGAGGCAGTGGCAGCGATCGAGCGCGTCGGCGAACTCGACCGCGCGGCCGTCAGACAGAGCGTGGTCGAGCGGTTCAGCGTTCAGCGCATGGCCGACCGCTATATCGAGCTGTACCGGCGCATCCTCAGCCGTTGAGCGGATAGCACTCGACCGGTTCATAGATCGATCCGCCCTGCCCCAAATGGCTTTCGTACAGGACCATGTGCTCGACCCGGAACGGCGGGCTGGCAAGGCCCGCATGATCGGCAACGAAGCGGTCGAGCGGCGGTGAACCGCCGCCCAGCCGCGCGAGTGTGATATGCGGCAGATAGGCGCGGCGCTCGGGTTCGAGCCCCACGCGCACCAGCGCTTGGTCGAGCTTGCGGTGCAGCGCCGCCAGCGGTTCGCGCGGCGCAACGCCCGCCCACAGGGCGTTCGCTCTGCCGCGCGTGTCGAAGATGCCGCAGCCTGACAGGCGCAGTTCAAGCGGCGCGGCGTGGACCCCGCCGAGCGCCGCCGCGACATCGTCGGCCGTGCGAGCGTCGACCTCGCCGATATAGCGCAGCGTCACGTGCAGCTGATCGTCGTCCTGCCAGCGCGCGCCGGGGACCCCCTCCATCAAGTCGAGCAACGCCGTGCGAATGCCGGACGGGGGGCGGAGCGCGACGAACAGCCGGTGCATGACGGCCGGTTTAACCGTTTATGTCGAAGGGCGCGATGCCGGTTTTGCTTGAAATCGGACGCCCGACCCATGATATTGCGTAACATCCGGCGGAATTTCGCCGGGCAAAGGAGTTCGTGATGGCTAATTGGTCTGACCCCCAAACGACCGCCGCGCCGTACGCGACGGCCGCAGGTGCGCGCGCCGGTGCCGCGTACGATGCGGGGCTGCGGTCCTATATGCTTTCGGTTTACAACTACATGGCCTCGGGCGTGCTGCTCAGCGGCATCGTCGCCCTGCTGTTCAGCTGGGGCGGTGAAACCTCGATGGCCGCGTCGGTCTTCGCCAATGGCGGCCCGCTGGTATGGGCGATCATCCTGTCGCCGCTGGCCATCGTGTTCGCGATGAGCTTCGGCCAGAACAAGTTCTCGACCGGCACGCTGCAGGTCCTGTTCTGGTCGTTCACGGTGTTGATGGGCCTTTCGCTCTCGACGCTGCTGCTTCGCTACAGCGGTGAATCGGTCGCGCAGGCGTTCTTCGCCGCTGCCGCCGGCTTCGCGGGCCTTAGCCTCTATGGCTATACGACGAAGAAGGATCTGTCGGGCCTCGGCAGCTTCCTGATCGTGGGCCTGATCGGCATCATCGTGGCGTCGATCATCAACATCTTCACCCAGTCGGGTACGCTGGCGCTGATCATCAGCATCGCGGGTGTGCTGATCTTTGCGGGCCTCACCGCCTATGATACGCAGCGCATCAAGAGCATGTATCAGTATGTCGCGGGCACCGACATGGTCGGCAAGGCCGTGATCATGAGCGCGCTGACGCTGTATCTGGACTTCATCAACATGTTCCAGTTCATCCTCAGCATCATCGGCAATCGCGACTAATCGCTCTTAAAATCCGAGACTGCGAAGGCCCGGCGGGAAACCGCCGGGCCTTTTTGCTGGGCGGCATTTTGTTGCGCTGCCGCAAGGAACATGGGTTCACGGCGCGCGTTTCCAGTTCGACACACCGGGAGTTTATACCGATGACCGAACCGCGAGACCCTACTACCGGCCGTGGCGACGCCGGCACCGACACGTCGATCGAGGAACGGCTCGAGAAGAATCCGGAAAGCAAGCAGGCGCGCCTCGATCGCGCGCTCGACGAATCCATGGATGCTTCCGACCCGCCCGCGACCACTCAGCCGATCCATTCGCATCAGGCACCCGCTTCATCGGGCTATGATGCGGAGAAGGAGAAGCAGATGGCCGAGGAGAAGGCGCGTCAGCAGGACGCCTAAGCTTTCCTACTGCAACATCCGGGGCGGGCGATCCGGACCGATCGCCCGCCCTTTTTGCTGCTAGCGTTTCAGCACGTCCAGCGCCGCCGCGGTCATCGCCTCGCTGGCGGTCGCAATGACCTTCTCGGCGTCAGGCGCCCATTTCGAGCTGTGAAGGGAGGGCAGCCCCTTGCCGCCGTTCGCCTGCGCCGCATCCCATTTGTCCTGCGGCACGCCGCCGACCCAATAGATCACGCTCTGGATCGTCGGATCGGCGATGACGTAGCGGCCGAAATCCTCACCCGCCATGGTCGGGGGCACGTCGCGGACGCGATCCTGGCCGAACCGCGCGGTGAACAGGGTTCTCAGCTGCGCGGCATACGCATCGGTGCTGACCGTCGGCGGCGTGAACGGATCGCGCACCTTGACGATCGGCTCGGGCGCGCCGGCGGCGACCGCCTCCCCCTTGGCGATGCGCTCGATTCCGTCGAGCAGCGCCTGGCGCACCTCCGGCGTATAGGCGCGCACGGTCAGCAGCAGCAGCGCCTGTTCGGGAATGATATTGTGTCGCGTGCCGCCCTGGAAGCTGCCGACCGTCACGACCGCGCTGTCGAGCGGATCGATTTCCCGCGCGACCAGCGTCTGGAGCGCCGAGACGATCCGCGCTCCCAGCACGATCGGATCCTTCGTCGTGGCGGGATAGGCACCGTGGCCGCCCATGCCTTTCACCGTGATGTCGACCGAATCCACACTGGCGAAGGTCGGGCCGGGGCGGATGCCGATCACGCCAGCGGGCAGCGCCGCGCTGTTGTGGAAGGCGATGGCATAGTTCGGCTTGGGAAAGCGGGTGTAGAGCCCGTCCTTGAGCATCGCGAGCGCCCCGGCACTGTTCTCCTCGGCCGGTTGGGCGACCATGACCACGGTGCCCTTCCACTTGTCCTTCATCGCGGCGAGGTTGCGCAACGTGCCCACCCAGGCCGCCATATGCGTGTCGTGCGCGCAGGCGTGCATGATGCCGGTCTCGACGTCCTCGGGGGTCTTGCCGCGCACGGTGGACGCGAACGGCAGCCCGGTCTCCTCGGTCACCGGCAGGCCGTCCATGTCGGCACGGATCAGGATGACGGGGCCGTCGCCATTCTTCATCACCGCGACGACGCCGTTACCGCCGACCTTTTCGGTCACGGTATAGCCGGCCTTCTTCGCCTCTGCCGCCAGCTTCGCGGCGGTCTTTACCTCGCCCAGGCTGAGTTCGGGATTGGCATGAAGGTCGCGATAGAGCGCCATCAGCGACGGCAGCTCCTTCGCGGTGGCGCTACGAACCGGATCGCTCTGGGCAGCGGCAGGGGCGGTTGCGGTCATGGCCAGGACACTCGCGGCGGCGATCAGGGACAGTCTCATGCCACCAGCCTATGCCGCCCCGCCCCGCTCGGCAACCGTCAGGCGGGCACGATCTCGACCACGTCCAGCTGCGATTCGAAGCTGGGCCAGGGCAGGACCAGCCGCCAGCGGCTGACGCCGATCCGCTCGACATAACCGGCCATGTTGCGCTGCGTGTCGAGACCGTATTCGAGCGGCACCTTCTCGTCGCCCAGCTCCAGCGTGCCGAGGAACACGACGCGTGCCTCGGTATCGGCATAGAGCCGGCCCATCGGGCGCTGCTTGCCGTCCAGCTGGACCAACGCCGGAATGTCGCCCGCGCGGCCGATGCGGCACCGCTGCCACGGCAAGGCGTTGAACTCGCGCAGCCCGGGCCGCTTGGCGCCCAGCTTGAACGTGCGGCAGCGATAGTCGCCGGCGGGCGGCATGGCGTTGGTCATCGCCTGATCCGGCTCGAACAGCACGCCGCCCGCACCGATCGCGGCGGCATCGACCGCACGTGCGCGGGGCAGCGCTTCAACCCATGCCTTGCGCCAGTTGCGCAGGCGATCGCGTTCGTGCTCGGTGGTCAGCATGCGCCAGCGCGTCTCGGGCGGGCTGGTGTAATCGAGCGCGCCGCCCTTCGCACAGGCAGCAAGTGACAGCGCGAACGACAGCGCAAGGGCGAAGCGCTTCATGCCGCGGTCCATCCGCCATCCATCGAATAATTGGCGCCGGTGATCTGTGCCGCTTCGTCGCGGCACAGGAACAGCGCGAGTGCGGCGACCTGATCGGGCTGAACGAACTGCTTGGTCGGCTGCGCCGCGAGCAGGACGTCGTTGACGACCTGCTCGCGCGTCAGTCCGCGTGAGGCCATGGTGTCGGGAATCTGGTTCTCGACCAGCGGAGTCCAGACATAGCCGGGCGAGATGCAGTTGACCGTCACGCCATCCACCGCGGTCTCGAGCGCGATCGTCTTGGTCAGCCCGGCAATGCCGTGCTTGGCCGCGACATAGGCCGATTTGTTCGGGCTCGCGACCAAGCTATGGGCCGAGGCGGTGTTGATGATCCGGCCCCATTTCGCGGCCTTCATATGCGGCACGCCGGCGCGCATCATGTGCCAGGCCGACGAGAGGTTGATGGCGATGATCGCATCCCACTTCTCGACCGGGAAATCCTCGATCCTGGCGACATGCTGGATGCCGGCATTGTTGACGATGATGTCGGGACCGCCGACCTCGGCATGACAGCGTTCGACCATCGCATAGATCGCGTCGGGTTTGCTCATGTCGGCGGCATCGTACAGCGCCCTGGCGCCGCTCGACGCTTCCAACGCAGCGCGCTCTGCCTCGATTGCCTCCGCCTCGCCAAAGCCGTTGATCATCACGCTCGCGCCTTGCGCGGCCAGCGCCTTGGCGATGGCGAGGCCGATGCCGGAGGTGGAGCCGGTGACGATGGCGGACTTGCCCTTGAGGAACATGCGGACTCCCTAGCGTGCGAGGTCGAAAGCGGATGTGCGGCCATCGATGATGTCGGCGGCGACCAGTTGTGCGTTCTCCATCGTGCGCGCCGTGTCAACGCGTCCGGCATGCCAATGTTCTTGCATCGAGCGTGCGGAGAATTCGAAATCGCGGCTGCCGCCCTCCCAGGCGTTCGCGCGGTAGATGAGATGCACCAGGCTGACCGGCTGCTCGTCCGCGATGCGGCGCAGTGCCGCGACATCGGGATCGTCGCGCAGTTTAGGCGGCAGCTTGGCCAGCACCTTGCGCATCGCCTCCCGGTCGCGTCGCAGGCGCATCCGCTCGGCCGACACCTGGCGCGTGCGGCTGGAAAAGCGGATTTCCTTCTCGCGCGCCAGCACGTCGGTGATCGTGCGCGGCATCGCGGCGGCGGCCGAGAATAGATCGACCTGGAACACCAGCATCGCGTCGCCCTGATGATCGAGAACATGGGTGAGCGGGGTATTCGAGACGATGCCGCCGTCCCAATAAGATTTGCCGTCGATCTCGATCGGCGGCAGGCCCGGCGGCAAGGCCCCCGACGCCATGATATGCCGCGCGTCGATACGCTCAGCGCTGGTGTCGAAATAGCGGAAATTGCCGCTCTCGACCTCGACCGCACCGACCGAAAGCCGCACCGGGCCATCGTTCAGCAGGTCCCAGTCGATCAGTTCGTCCAGCGTGTCGGCAAGCGACGAACTGTCATAGAAACTGAGCGCCCCCTCGCTGCCCGGCGGGGCAAGGCCCGGCGGCACGAAGCGGGGGCTGAAGAAGCCCGGCACCCCCTGCGCCAGCACCATGGCGGCAGAGGCCTCGTGCACCGCCTCGCGGATCCAGTCCTGGGGAAAGATCGGAAAGCTTGGCAACGCACTGGTCGCGCGCCGCCAAAAGGCAGTCAGCCGTTCCACCCGCCGCTCGGGCGGATTGCCCGCGACGATCGCGGCATTGACCGCGCCGATCGAAATGCCGGCGACCCAGTCGGGCGAAATGCCGGCTGCGGCCAGCCCCTCGATCACCCCGGCCTGATAGCTGCCGAGCGCCCCGCCCCCTTGCAGCACCAGCGCCACGCAGTCGGGCAGCGGAAGCGCCGGTTGGCGGCGTGCTGGAAGGTCGGCATCGGCCATCGCCATTCATTTGGCCGCTGCCGTGCTCAAGGGCAATGGCTCGATTGCGCGTGCAACGTCCGGCCGCCTCAGGCATTGTTACGTCAAACGAATGAAGGGGTTCCGCCATGCGGCTCGACGATCTCGATCCCAGCAACAATGTCCGCGATCTCGGATCGGGCGGCGGCGGCGGCCTGGGCGGAGGTGGCGGCAACATCCTGCTCGGGCTGCTGCCGATGCTGCTCGGCAGCCGCATGGGCTGTGGCACGATCGCGCTGATCGGCATTGCCGTGGCGGCGTTCATGGCATTCGGCGGCGGTGGTGGACTGCTCACCGGCGGCGGCGCGCCCACGGATCGCGGAGCACAGACCAGCCAGAACAAGCCGTGCGACACGCCCGAAGAGCTTCAGGCGTGCCGCGTGATGACCAGCACCGAACAGACCTGGGGCGCGATCTTCCGCCAGCAAGGACAGCAATATCCCGCGCCTACGCTCAATTTCTATCAGGGCGGCGTCCAGTCGGGCTGCGGCTCGGCAACATCGGCCGCCGGCCCTTTCTATTGCCCCGGCGACCGCGGCGTCTATCTGGACACCAGCTTCTTCCGCGAACTGGCGCAGCGTTTCGGCGCCGCGGGCGATTTCGCGCAGAATTACGTCATTGCGCATGAGGTCGGTCACCACATCCAGAACGTCACCGGAACGATGGAGCGCGTGCGGCGCGAGCAGAGCCGGATGAGCCAGGCCGAGGGCAATGCGTTGTCCGTCCGCGTCGAGCTTCAGGCGGACTGCTATGCCGGCGTGTGGGCCGCGCAGAACCGGGACCGGCTGGAGCCCGGCGACATCGAGGAAGGCATGCGCGCCGCCAACGCGATCGGCGACGACACGCTCCAGCGCCAGGCACAGGGCACCGTCGTACCGGAGAGCTTCACGCATGGCACCTCGGCCCAACGCACCCAATGGCTGCAGCGCGGCATCGAGTCGGGCGATCCGGCGCGATGCGATACGTTCAGCGGCGAGATCTGATGAGCGTCGCATTCCGCAGAGAGAGCGACGAGGACCATAAGGAACCAAGGTTCGAGCTTCCCATACCGCCCGGTGCCAACCTGGTCACCGCGCGCGGCCTGGCGCTGATCGGTCAACGCATCGCCGCGCTGGAAGCCGATCTGGCGTCCGCCGAAACCGACGAGCGGCGCGAAGCGGTACGGCGCGACCTGCGCTACTGGCACACGCGCCAGACCACGGCGGAACTGGCCCCCGTGCCGGGTGAAGACACGGTCGCGTTCGGATCGCGCGTGCGGTTCCGGCTGAACGGGCGTGAGCGGCAGATCGATATCGTCGGGGCGGACGAGGCGGATCCGGCGACCGACCGCATCGTGTTCACCGCGCCGCTCGCCACGGCGCTGATCGGCACGGAACCCGGCGAAAGCGTCGAGTTCAACGGCCGCGAGGACGCGATCGAGGTGATCGCAACCGGGGCAATCCCGTAACCGCTTCGTTCGATCGGTAACAAGACAAAGGGCCCGGACGTTGCCGTCCGGACCCTTGGTCAGGCCGCGCTAGGGCGGCCCGCTTGGGAGCGTTTAATAGGTGCCAGAAAAGCTGCGGTTGAGATAGCGCGCGCCGCGCTGGTCGTCCTGCTCGCCGAACAGCGCGCCGCTACGCTCCTCGTCCTTCCACGCCGACTTGGCTTCATCCGCCGTCTTGCGGATCGTCACCTTGTCGTCGACCGACTGGATCCAGCGCGACGGGATCGAGTGATGATGGCCGCCGGCATCGGCGTCATTCTTGGTCAGCACGATGCGGTCGCCGCGCACCTTGTCGACCGTGCCGACATGCTGCCCGTCCGAGCCGACGACTTCCATATGCTCGGCCACGCGCGACAGCGACGTGCGCTGGCCCTGACGCTCGGTCCGCCAGGTCGCGAACTCATTCTCGAATTTTGTCGCATTCTCGCGGCGATATTCGTCATAGTCGCGGTCGAAGTCGGCAATCTGGCGGCTGCGCCAGCCATGGTAATGATCGTCGCGATCGTCCCGTCGGCTGCTCGAGCGGCCCCAGCCATCGCCTTCGCGGGCATCGTAGCGCGCGTCATATTCGCGGCGGCGTTCGGCTTCCTCGTCGCCGAACCACGAGCGGACCTCGTCGCCCGCGCGGCTGAAGAAATCGCGATCCTGATAGCTATAGCCCTCCGGCCGGCGATCGTAGCCGCCGCGGTTGCCCTGAGACTGCGTACGACGGTGGTCGCCCCAGTCGCCACCGCGATAGTCGTTGCCGCGGTCGCTGCGCTGGCTGCTGCTGAAGCCGCCATAGCTGCGGTCCTGATCGCGGTCCCAGCCGCGGCCGCCGAAGCGGCCTTCATCGCGCCCGCTCTGAACGCCATAATAGTCGCGCCGGCCCTGTTCGCGGTCACGATAATCGTCGCGTCCGCGGCCATATTGACCGGCGGCGACATATTCGCGCGCGCTCGATCGGCCGGTGTCGCCACCATAGTCATAGCCGGTGTAATCGTCGCCATCGATGCGGCCGTTCCATCGGTCGTCGCGATTGTTTCGCGGATATCGATCGTAACCCACAGGAGCTCTCCTCATGCCGTGGTTGATGGGCGCGCAGACGCGCTGCCCGGACGAGGAAAGAAAGGCTGATCCAAGTGAATGTTCCGCAGTTCGGCGCACGCTTCGGCGCATCCGACGTTCGGGAAAAACCGCGCGAAGGCTGTTGCGCGGCATCGGCGGCGGCGCTAGAGGAAGCGCCTTCCGGCAAGCCGGGCGTGGAGCGGGGCTGTAGCTCAGATGGGAGAGCGCTGCAATCGCACTGCAGAGGTCAGGGGTTCGATTCCCCTCAGCTCCACCAGCCCTAGGCGCCGAAATCCTACACCGAATATAGCGCTTCTCTCGGCTTAACCTGGGCCTGTTTTCCGGCGTCCCCGCCCCGCTCGAAGCAGGGCGGGGACGCCGGCATTGCGCCTCAGGGCAAGTCCACCCGGTTGTTCACGCGAGTGACTTCGAGCGCGTCGTCTCGCAGCGAGACGCGCACGGTCAGGCCGCTTGCCGAGGCGCCGGCCGGAACGGTCAGGCGCACCTGCGCCGTCTTGGGCAACAGGTCGGTCGGTGCCGGCAACGCAGGGATCGCCGCACGCGCGATCACCTGATCGCCGCGCAGCAGCTGCGCCTCGCCGCCCGGTGCCGCGACCGCGCCCAGGCTATGCACGGTTACATCGACGCGTCGCCCGCTGCGCTTCACGTCATCGCTGCCGATGCCCAGGTCCGGACGCTGTTCGACCGGCATGGTCTCGCGTACGAGTTCCAGGTCGATCACCGTCGTGGTACCCGGCGCAAAGCTAACTGGCAGGGCGCTGCTCCGCTCAAGCAGCGCAGTCGTCGGCGGCGCGAGCGGGGTCAGCGTCTTGCCCTCGTCCGTGCTGGTCGACATGGCGACGCGCCATTCGCCCGCGACGATGTTCCACGTCGACATGGTGGCCGCCTGTGCCACCGCGCTGAGATTATAGGCGATGACCCGCAGCTTGGTGGGTGTCGCATTGGGAACGAGGATGGCGACCTGCTCGGCAGCGCCGGCCTCAGCGAACTGCCAGCTAACCGCATGGCCAGGCATGTGCAGGTTGCGCGAAAGCGCGATGCCGCCCAACCGCGCGCGCTGCAGCAGCTGGCTCGGCTGCTCGACGCGATCCGACCACCAATGCCCCTTGGTGTACATCCACTCGTGCTGCAGCTTGTCGAGAATCGCATCGCCATGCAGCTTGGCGAGTGGCGCGGTGTCGCCCGTGGCCTGCCATTTGACGAACAGCGTATACGGATCGCTCCCCTTGTCGGCCGCGACCGCATCGCGCCACGCGCCGCCCTGCGCCAGCGTATCATAGACATTCTCCGGAATGTCATTGAGCGTGGCCGGACCCGATCGGGCAACGCGAGCCGCGATCGGCGCCAGATATTTGGTGTCGCCGGTAAAGCGCCAGGCGGTCCAGACCGACTGCAGGGGGATGGTCGCGCCGCCGCCGTCGCCGACCCGCTCCTTGTCCGAATACCAGTTGATCTCGTTGGGGTAGCTCATCACCCCCTTGGCGTCGGGCTTGCCGTGCGCGAGCCAGCCGTCCACGGTCTCCGTGACCAGCGCGCGCGCCTGCGGGCTGCCGTTATACAGGCCAAGCAGGCTGGGGCCGTGCAGCACTGTGAAGGCATAGGGCTTCTGCCAGCTCCACGGCTCGTCGCGATAGATTTTGCGGCCGCCATACCAGCTCGACGCGAAGTGGCGGTGGCCGGCGGGATTGACCAGCAGCACGCGCTGCAACCCGCGCGTATTGTCCATCAGCCGTTCGATCGCCTTTGGCTCGCCCCAGTTGAGATAAAGGCGGGCAGCGTTGGTGTTCAGCCCTTCCTCATAGGCGTGGAGCTCGTCGGTCGCGATCCGGCCGAGGCCGTTCTCGATCATCCCATTCTTGTAGACCGCGTCGGACAGCGCGCGCAGCGACGCGTTCACCTTGTCCGGAATGGCGCCCATCAGCGCGAGGCCCGGCCATTGCTGAACCAGATCGACGTCGTCCGAGATGCCGCCGCCGAAATCGCCATAAGACACCTGACGCTCGTCGATCCACCATTCGATGAAGCGGCGGACCAGCTTCAGGTCCTCGACCTGGTTGAACGCCCACCCAGGAACCCCTGCCGGTGCCTGTGGCGGGGTGACGGGCGGCAGATTTTCCGGGCGATAGTTGATGTCGGCCCAATAGGCGCGACCCTGTTCATGATCCGGATCGACGCGCAGCAGGTCGGTGATATCGGCGAACAGCCGCTGGTACAGGCCGGCCCGCTTCGAGGCGGTATGCTCCTCGACCAGAAAGCCCCAATTGTCGGCGACCTGGTTGAAGCGGTCGGCGACATGTTCGGCCTTGGCCGCCTCGCGCGGCTTGAACACTAGGCGAATGCCTGCGCCGTCCAGCGCGGTCGCGTCAAAGTCGGGCGCGGCGGACGCGATGGCGAGATAGAGGCTGTCGTGCGGCAGGATGCGGTCGCGCAGATCCAGCCACAGCGTGCGCTTCTCGCCCGGGCGGACCGACACCGAAACGTCGATCATGTCACGGCCCGGCCAGATCGGGTCCTTGACCTTGATGTTCAGCGGGATGACGCCGCGCGCATTGCCGGCCAGCTTCAATGCGGGCAGGTCGATGGCGATGCCGTCCAGCCCGTCATGGATGTTCTGCCAGCCATAGTCCCAGGCGCGCGCGATCGGCTGATCCGGCGGCGCGTCGCCGAAGCTGGCCGGGATCAGGACATGGACGATGCCTGCCATGCCCTTGGCCCGCTCGACCGTTGCCGACCCGCCCGCCGCGCCCGCGCGATTCATGGGGGCTGAGCAGCATCACGAGGCCGGCCGCCAACACGCAGATCGGCACGCCGACCGCCAGGATTGCGGTGTAGGAACCGGTCGCGTCGAACACGAAGCCGAACGCCAGCGGTCCAAGGCCCATCGCC
>NZ_MDDS01000037.1 GCF_001721295.1 Sphingomonas turrisvirgatae
CCGCCTCAGCCTCCTTCAGGATGCCAATAATCTGCTCTTCCGAAAACTGCTTCCGCTTCATCTGTCCGTCCCTTGTAGGGGCCGGTCTCTAGTTCCAACTGGATGAAGAAACGGGGGTCACGTCACCCTGACAGTACCAGCGCGCGCAAGAGCGTTAGCACTGCGAATGAGATGTGCAGCATTCGAAGATCAGGGCCTGCGAGCATTGGCTGAGTTGGACTGTCGTGTTTGTCCCACTTGCGCAGCGAGGTGTAGCATGGGTCGGGCCCATTCCCTACTCAAGCCGCCCACGCAGTAGCCACATGGTCGGGCTGGACAGGGATCGCAAGGGTGACTGCGCCTCGTTATCTAGCCTTCCATCAGAAGGCGACTCAACGGGCGCGTGCTAACGTTCAGCGTCGCAGCCGACAGCTCAAGTCAGACGGCTGAGTCGCCCCACTTAATTTTCCATTCTACGAAGACCGAATCCCTGAGTTGAAGGTCCTTTGTACTGGATACCGTAGCGATCCATTATCGACTTTGAAACCCGATCAAGGGCGCTCACCTTTGGGCTAATACCGAATCTATCGCCGGAAAACTCCCAAAACACATCGCTCCAATCTAAGTAATGACTGCTGACATTGATCTTCCTTGTTGGTAACAAAGTTCCAACGGTAAGCGTAATTACATCCGCTTTCCATTTCGACCAGTATTCAATTCCAACATCAGGCTCTAGATTTTCCTGCAGTAGATCATGAATAATCCACTGGGTTGCGCTACCAGTAGGGAGAGCATTGTGATAAGAGAGTAATCTTGCAAATCTACCTTGAGGATCGTAGGCAAATCCTCGATTTGTAAGGTTCACATGTCCTGCATGTGGCCCGCATGTCGCAGCGAAGGCAGACATATGAAGCTGGGACGGTCCCCATTCCCACCCTTTACTTTTCCCTGACCAGCAAACGGACTCGAAGCAGCCTCCCCAGTGGGGAGCGGTTCCCCCACCTATCTCCTCAAAAAACCTTTGCCCATTCAACAATACGCCCAGTTCATGCGTTCGCCAGTAACCAGACTTGTTAGAAAAAGTCGACTTTCCATCCAAGCGTAGAACGTGAGCCTTCAGTTCCTCGGCTCCGCTTCCTCCAAAGTGACACATCCCAAACTGCGTTGTTTCCACTGGGTAGCTTGTTAAAACCGTCGTCACGAAGGAGCCTGGCTCTGGAACTACTCCGCAGAGTTCAATTACACCTCTCCGCCCAGAGAGCTTAGAACTTTGGTTGAATCTATTTACAGCCTCGCATAGCCAAGAGGCGAAATCAGCGCCGTTCAAACCATCATCTATCTTAAAACGCGCTTCTTTCAATACCGTTGAAATGTGCTCACTGTGCCCCGCAAGGGTGCATGCAAAATTTCCAACGATGGCTATCTTGCGCCTTAGAAAGGTAGTAGATTTAGAATAGTCGAGTTCATCGCTTGCGGTGCTAGGAGTAACCGGCTTGAACTCTGCAAACTCGGCCGTTTTTGGAAGATCTCGAGTAGCAATAGTGTCAGCAATGATGCCGGGCCAAGCGCCTCCGCCAGTCTCTTGCGGAGCGTTTGTATTAAGCCAAGCAGTCATGCCACGATCTCATCCTGCCAAGTCGGTTGATCCACGTTGCATGCCCGACAGCGACCTTTCAACCACTACTAGAAGCATCTAATCCTGTGCCCACCGGAATGCACCTCACGAAAGCGGCAGCGAGGCATTCCCGTAAGAGTGGAAGCGATAGTCGCTTGCGATCGCATAAGCGGAAGCGTCTTCCATCCGATCCAGTCCGAACAGCGGCAGTACCAGCATGACAACGCGGGGATCGCCTCCCAATGCGAGTTGCCAATCCGTCCGGCCTGGGGAAGGTATAGCGTGGGTCGCATCGCTTTTCCTACATCAAGCGCCCCACGCAGTACCCACAGCCGAACGCTCTTCCGCAAGGCACCGCCCGCTTGTCCTTGTTTCTACGCCATAAAGTAGGTGGTGCCGCTTACAGGACTCGAACCTGTGACCCCCGCATTACGAATGCGATGCTCTACCAACTGAGCTAAAGCGGCGCGCCCGGCGGTGTCGCCGGGGAAGGTGGCGGCGCTTATCAGCCTCTTGCGCCCCTGACAAGCGCGATCGCGCCGATCGTGCGGCAGGGCGCAGCGCGGCTTTACGTCGTGTTTACCATGGCATGTGCAGACTCGGGATGTTCGAGGGCATCGGCCCTCATGTGGAGCATACGCATGGATACCGCCCGCGGACTTGACGACCGGATCGATACCGGCTCGCACGACGATGGCATCGACCATGCCGGGGTCAGCGAACCCCGGCCGACGATCGGCACCGACGAACGCCGAATGCATGTGCGCGCCTATAATCACTGGGTCTCGCTGCTGCGCGGACGCGCCTATCCCTCGATCGAGGATCTCGACCCGGAAAGCATCGCCGACTTCGGTCCACACAGCGTGCTGCTCGACTTCAGCGGCGGGATCGAGAATCCCGCAATCCGTTACCTGGGCGCGTCACTACGCGAGGAATGCGGCGTCACGGCCGCGATCACCCATGTCGCCGAGGTTCCGAGCCGATCGCTGCTGTCGCGGCTGACCGACCATTATCTCCAGATCATCGCCAATCGCGCGCCGATCGGCTTCGAAGCCGAGTTCGTCGGTCAGCGCGGGCACAACACGCTCTATCGCGGCATCCTGATGCCCTACTCCTCGGACGAGGACACGATCGACTTCATCTATGGCGTGATCAACTGGAAGGAGATGGTCGACGCCGCAACCCAGGCGAAGCTGGAGCGCGAGGTCGAGGAAGCACGCCGCGTTGCCCCGGTGCTTGCCGCATCGCCGGTCTGGGCCGATGGTCCGAGCGGGGGCATCGCCACGGATGATCCCACGGAGCCTGAAATTCCGCATGACGACATCGTCGTGCCGCCGCATGGTGCCGACACGCTCGCCGGGCGGCTGATGCTTGCGCGCGAGAGTGCCGCTGCGGCTCGCGCGGCCGATACGCGCAGCCGTGCCTCGCTCTATCGAGCACTGTCGCGCGCTTTTGACTTCGCCTGCGCCGCCGAACGCGATGCATCGGCTTATGGCGAGTTGCTGGCAGAGGCAGGGATCGTGGCCCAGGCGCGCGCGCCGATGACCGCCGCCGCCAAGCTCGTCTTCGGCGTCGATTACGACAAGACGCGGCTGACCGAATTCGCCACGGTCATGACGCATGCGCGACGCAGCGGCGTGACCGAAGGCGGGCTTGAGTCGTTCCTGGCCGCCGAACCGGGCGGCATCAAGGCGATCGTTCAGGCCGAACGTGCGCTGCGCCGTCCCAAGCCGCAGCGCGACAAGTTCGAGCGCGCACGGGCCGAACTACGCAACCGCCCCTCGCTGGGTCAGGTCGCAATTGATGCCGGCGACAGCGAATTCGTCGTGCTGCTCGCCCGCGCGCGTGGCGACGGCCAAGTCGATATCGTCGCCAAGCTGGACGACGACGCGCAACTCGCCGAGCGGGCCATGCGAAAAGCCGCTGCCTGATTGGAATGCTGCGCCGCAAACGCTGCAATATAGTCGCAGTTGATACTTTTCTCTGCACCACCCCTTGAGCCTTGCGGCGCGCGGGCGCATAGCGCGGGGCCATGAGCAAGACGCCGATCAAGTCGCTCGCCGAGGCCCTGCAAAGCTGCCTCACCGATGGTGCCCTGCCGGGCGAGCTGGAGGGGTTCGGCGATGCCGAACGGATTGCTGCCGCCCGCTTCGTCGCGCAGACCGCGGCGACTCGCGCGCCAGGTGTGGCGGGGATTGCACTCGAATCCGGCGTGGATGGCGACAGCCGCTCGATGCGTCTCGCCGTCGTCAACGACGATATGCCCTTCCTTGTCGATTCGATCGCCGCAACCGTTGCCGCCCATGACATCGCGATCCGCCGCCTGATCCATCCCGTGGTTGCGGTCGAGCGCACGGGCGATGGCGCGCTGGCTGGCATCGGAACCGGCGGTTGCAAGGAATCGATGATCTATATCGAGATGGAGCGGGCCGACGCGCGCGATCGCGCGGGACTCGTGCGGGATCTCGAACGCAACTTGACGCATGTGCGCGCCGCAGTGACCGACTGGCCGGAACTGCGCCGCGCGATGAGCGAGGACGCCAACCGCATCGCCGATCCTGAAGGGGCCGCGTTGTTGCGCTGGTTCCAGGGCGGCAGCATGACGCTCGTCGGTCACGAGAAATGGCAGCGCGACGGCACGGTCGCCGACGCGGCCGGCATCTGCCGCGAGACGCTCGACGCGCCAATCCTGGCCGAGGCCTCGCGCGAGCTTGCGGTTAACTGGTTCGAGCAGGGCGGCCAGGCGCCGCTGCTGCTCAAGTCGAACCTCATCTCGACCGTTCACCGCCGTGCGCCGCTCGACCTGGTGCTAGTCCCGCTTCGTGACGGACCGACGATCACCGGCCTTTCGATCCACGCCGGCCTGTGGACCAGCGCCGCGCTGCATGCCTCGCCTGAGGAGGTGCCGGTACTGCGCGCACGGATCGCCGCGCTGGAGAGCAAGTTCGGGTTCGACCCCCGGGGACATACCGGCAAGGCGCTGGCGCACGCGCTGGCCGGACTGCCGCACGACCTCACCACCGCCTTCCCGCCCGAAGCGCTCGAGCAGATCGCCCTTACCGCGATGTCGGTGACCGATCGCCCCCGGCCCAAGCTGGTGCTGATCCGCAGCACATTGGGTCGCCACCTGTTCGCCTTCGTGTGGCTGCCGCGCGACGATGTGTCGACCGGCCGTCGCCTGGCGATCGGCGAGATGCTGGCCAGGGCCGCGAATGCGCACCAGCTCAGCTGGTCGATCGCGCTCGACGACGGGCCCGTGGCGCTGTTGCGCTATACACTCGACCTGCGCGGTGAGGGTCGCATGCCCGATCCCGCCACGTTGGACGACGAACTCGAGCGGATGGTGCGCGGCTGGTTGCCAGCGGTGGAAGCGGCGCTGATCGAAAGTGGCACCGCCCCTACCCGCGCGACGCGCCTCGCGCTGCGCTACGCCGGCGGCTTCCCGCTCGGTTATCGCAACACCAACGCCGCGGATGAAGCGGCGCGCGATATCGGGCGCATCGCCGCATTGAGCGACGAAGGGTCGCGGTCAGTCCGCATCTTCGATCAGGGTGCCCGGCTGCGGATCAAGCTGTATCGCCTGGGCGCGCCATTGCCGCTGTCCGACGCCGTGCCAGTGTTCGAGAATTTCGGATTCCGCGTGATCGAGGAAGTGCCGACTGCGCTGAGTGGCGACGCGGCAGTGCATATCCACGATTTCGAGGTCGCACTCGCCGCCGGCGGCATCCTCAAGGGCGAGATCGCGGTGATCGAGGCTGCGATTGCCGCAGTACTGGAAGGGCGCGCCGAAAACGACGCGTTCAACCGGCTGATCGTGGAGGCGGGCCTTGCGCCCGCGTCCGTCGTGCTGCTGCGCGCCTGGTTCCGTTACTTGCGACAGGCAGGCCTGACCTATGGTCTTGCCACGGTGGTCGAAGCGCTGCGCCGTGCGCCGGCGATGGCCAATGCGCTGGTCGAGCGTTTCGCCGCCGCGCACGATCCGGCGCGCGGCGAGGACAGCGAGGCTGCGGTCAACGCCGCCGACGCCGCCATCGCCGCCGGTCTCGATCAGGTCAGCGGCCTGGACGACGACCGCATCCTGCGCGCGATTGCCGGGGTGATCCGCGCGACGCTTCGCACCAATGCCTTCGCCCCGGCTGCCGCCGAAGCGTTGGCCTTCAAGCTCGATAGCGCGAAAATACCCGGCCTGCCCGCCCCGCTGCCGTGGCGCGAGATGTGGGTCTATTCGCCGCGGGTCGAGGGTATTCACCTGCGCGCCGGCCCGGTAGCGCGTGGCGGCCTGCGCTGGTCCGACCGGCGCGACGATTTCCGCACCGAGATTTTGGGCCTGATGAAGGCGCAGCGCGTCAAGAACGCAGTCATCGTGCCGACCGGCGCCAAGGGCGGCTTCTACCCCAAGCTGCTTCCCAACCCGGCGACCGATCGCGACGCCTGGTTCGATGAAGGCAAGGAAAGCTACCGCATCTTCATCCGCTCGCTGCTGTCGGTGACCGACAACATCGTCGCGGGTCAGGTCGTGCATCCCGAAGGCGTCGTCGTCTATGACGGCGAAGACCCTTATTTCGTGGTCGCCGCCGACAAGGGCACCGCGACGTTCAGCGATGTCGCCAATGCCATCGCGATCGAACGAGGCTTCTGGCTGGGCGATGCCTTCGCCAGTGGCGGCTCGGTCGGTTACGATCACAAGGCTATGGGCATCACTGCCAGGGGCGCCTGGATCAGCGTGCAACGTCACTTCCTCGAAATGGGGATCGACGTTCAGGCCCAGAGCATTCAGGTCGTGGGCTGCGGCGACATGTCGGGCGACGTGTTCGGCAACGGCATGCTCCTGTCCAAGGCGATCAAGCTGGTTGCCGCGTTCGATCACCGCCACATCTTCCTCGACCCCTCGCCCGATCCGGCAAGAAGCTGGGAAGAGCGCGCCCGGATGTTCGCGCTGCCTCGCTCCAGCTGGGCGGACTATGACCCGGCGTTGATCTCGCCGGGCGGCGGCGTCTTCGCGCGCACCGAAAAGACGATCAAGCTTTCGCCCGAAGTCCGCGCGGTGCTGGGGATCGATGCCGAAGAAATCGAACCCGGCGCGCTCATTTCCGCGATCCTCAAGTCGCCGGTCGATCTGGTCTGGTTCGGCGGCATCGGCACCTATGTGAAGGCTCAGGCAGAAGCCAACGCCGAGGTCGGTGACCCGGCCAACGATCGGATCCGTGTGAATGCCGAGGACCTTCGCGCCCGCGCGATCGGCGAAGGGGCCAATCTTGGCGTCACTCAGGCCGCACGCATCGCGTTCGGCATGCGGGGCGGGCGCAGCAATACCGACTTCATCGACAATTCGGCGGGCGTCGATTGTTCCGACAACGAAGTGAACATCAAGATCGCGCTCAACCGCGAAGTGATCGAAGGCCGGCTTGCGATGGACGATCGCAACACCCTGCTCGCCTCGATGACGGACGATGTCGCGCATCTGGTGCTCGAGGATAACCGCCTGCAGACGCTCGCGCTATCGTTCCTCGAGAATGACGGCCCGGTCGCGGTGCCGAGCTTCGTGCGACTGACCGAGATCCTGGAAGCATCCGGTCGGCTCGACCGCGCGGTCGAGGGATTGGCGTCGAACGAGGAATATCTCCGGCGCGCGCAGGAAGGCCGCGGCCTCACTCGGCCGGAACTCGCGGTGCTGCTGGCGACGTCGAAGCTGGCGCTGCAGGACGCGATCGAGCATGGCGACCTTGGCACCGACCCCGAACTGCTGCCCGACCTGCTCGCCGCCTTCCCTGCCGCGATGCAGTCGAAGTTCCGCAAGGCGATCGAGGAGCATCGCCTGCGCGGCGAGATCGTCGCGACCAAATTGGCCAACCGCATCGTCAATCGTCTGGGCGTCCTGCACCCGTTCGAACTTGCCGAAGAGGAAGGCGCCTCGCTGCGCGACATCGCCGCGATGTTCGTGGTGGCCGAGCGCTTGTTCGGGCTGCCGGCAATCTGGCAGGCGATTGAAACCGCGCCGATCAGCGAAGGGGCGCGGCTTGCGCTGCTGGACGAGGTCGCAGTCGCCACGCGCTCGCAAATCGCCGATTTGCTGCGGGTTGCACGACCCGGCGATGGCGTCGGCGAAATCCTCGCGCGGCTTCAGCCCGGCATCGCCGCTCTCGACCGACAGGCCAAGATGCTGCTCAAGGCGGAGGCGCGCGCGCAATCGAGCCGCATCGCAGCCAAGCTGGAAGAAGCGGGCGCTCCCGCCGAGCTTGCCGGCAAGATCGTGCGCATTTTCGAGCTGGACGGCGCCGTCGGGCTCGCGGACCTCGGCCAACGTCGCAAGATCGACGAGACCGAGTTGACCGACGCCTTCACCCATCTGGGTCAGGCGCTCGGCCTCGATTGGGCACAGGCCGTGGCCGCGCGCATCGTCGCCGGCGACCCGTGGGAACGGCTGCTCATTGCGAGCCTCGCGCGCGATTTCCAGCAGCTGCGGCTGGAGTTCCTCGCCAAAAGTCAGGGCAAGGATCCGCGCGCCGATGTCGATGCATGGCTGACGGCGCAGGCGCCCCGCGTCGCGCAATTCGCCGCCGTCGTCGAGCGCGCCCGCAAGGCACCGGCACCCAATGCGGCGATGCTGGCGCAGATTGCCGGCCAGGCTCGGGTGCTGCTGGGGCGGTAGTTCCGCACCCAACGCACCCGTAGTCGCAGGCCCCACTTCGTCACCCCGGCGAAGGCCCGGGTCTCAGGCGATGGCGCGGGACAGGAGCCGCACGAAATCCCGGCTGTTGCCGGTGTGGCGACATGGGGCGTCGGCTGCGGTGACCCGGTGCGGCTGACGCCCAGCGGGTCCTACGCCACCGCCCGCCGCTTCGTCACCTTCGCCCGCCACTGACGCGCACGCCACCACATGATGATCCCGGTCATTGCCAGGATCGCGGGCAGCACGCCGCCCAGGAATACCAGGATCTGCCACCATAAGGGCATGCCCGTACCGTCATGGATGCGGCGCATGGTCCGCGCGATCGTCTCGCGCTGCTCGCGCTGCGGCGTCACCTTGGCCACGCCGTCGGCATCGGCAACCTTGACGCTCGCCTTGACCGTTCCTGCCGCCAGATCGATCACCCATTCGGGCGCGGCATCGGTCGGGAAGGTCACGCTGCGCAAGTCCCCCCGCGCGGCACTGCGCGCCCGCTCGATCGCCGTTGCCAGCGGCGTTGCCGGCATCTCCAGTGGCCTTGGCCGCATCATCGCCGCCCGCCCCTGTCCTTGCGCCCCGCGCGGCGGCCCGTCGAACCCTGCGAACCAGGACGGGAATGAAATCCACACGCCGGTCACCGACAGCACGAACAGCGGCAGCGAAATCCAGAAGCCCAGCAGATAATGAAGGTTGGTGTCGATATTGGGATGCCGCTTCCAACGAAAGCCGCGGCGTACGCTGCCCATGATCGGCCACCACAGCCAGAGGCCTGTCAGCGACGAGATCGTCATCGCGACGCCGATCCAGCCGACGATCTGCCGACCGGCCCCCGGCACCATCAGCGATCCGTGGATCACATGCATGATCTGGAAGATGCCGCTGCTGATCCGGTGTTTCTCGATCAGCCGCGCGTCCGCCGGGTCCAGGAAGATGCGACTGCGCTCGGGCCGCCCTTCGCCTGTCGCGGGCTCGACCGACCAGGCCTCGACCGGCTCGCCAGCCCCACCCGGGATCATCAGGCGCGTCAGCCGCTCGCCGGGCAGCAGGGTCGCGCGCGCCGCATCGGCATAGCGTTCCGGACCAAGCGTCGCCGGCCCGCTTACGGCGAAGCGCTGGGGATACACCCATTTCTCCAGCGGATCGTGCCACACCAGCGCCGCGCCGGTCACGCAGATCGGGATGATCAGCATCGCCAGGACCAGCCCGAGCCACTTATGGATCTGAAACCACAGCTTGCGCAGTTTCACCTTGTTCATTCCCGATCCGCCCTCACGCGTCGGCCCAGCGCCGCAGCAGATTGTGATAAATGCCAGTCAGTTCGATCACCGATCGATCCTCCCCGCCCAGCTGTGCCGTCAGCCGTTGCACGGTCTGATCGAGGTCAAACAGCGTCGCGCGTGCCTCAGCCTCGCGCACCATCGACTGCAGCCAGAAGAAGCTCGCCACCCGCAGGCCGCGAGTCACCGGGGTGACATGGTGCAGGCTGGACGAGGGATAGACCACCGCATGGCCGGCAGGCAGCTTGACCTGCTGCGCGCCAAAGCGATCCTCGACCACCAGCTCGCCGCCTTCATAGGCTCCCGGATCTTCCAGAAAGACGGTGACCGACAGGTCGCTGCGAATGCGAAAGTCGCTGCCGCGCTGGATGCGGATCGCATTGTCGACATGCGTGCCAAAGCTCTGCCCTGTGCCATAGCGGTTGAACAGCGGCGGAAAGACCTTGAGCGGCAGCGCAGCCGCGAAGAACAGCGGCGACCGGCCGAGCGCGTCCAGCACGATCCCGCCCGCTTCGCGTGCCGCGGGGCTGCCCTCGGGCAGTTGCTCGTTGCGTTTCGCCAGCGCGGATTGCGGCCCCGACGTCGCATTGCCGTCGATCCATTCCGCATGGTCGATGATCTGCCTGATGCGGCTGAGGGCGCCGGCATCGAGCAGATCGGGTATGGCAATCATCATTCCGCCCGTCCCTTGCGATCACTTGAGACGCGGGTCTCGGGTCGGGCGACGATGACCCAGGGGCCCCGCGCCCGCCCCCTTTTAGAAGCTATAGAACAGGCTGAACACTGCCGAACGCCGATCGCCCGGGGTGGCCCAGCCGCCGCTGATCGCGCCGGTCGTCGCATTCACATTGTTGCGCACGCCCGTGTAATAGAGCTCGTCCGTCAGGTTCTGGATATTGATCTGCGCGGTCAAGCCCGGCGTGATCGGATAGGACAGGAACGCGCGGTGGATCAGATAATCGTCCGCACGGAACTGCGGCGTCACCACCCCGGTCGGACCGAGCACGCGGTTGTTCAGCGCGAAGTCGCCCTGATAGGTCAGGCCATAGCCGATCTCGAGCCCGAACGGCAGCTTAACCGTGGTGAACAGGCTGCCCGAATGCCTTGGCGTCTGCAGCATCTCCTGCCCCGCCTGCACGTCGCGCATGGCGGTGCTGTTGCCGCATCCGCTGCCGCCCGGCGTTGCAAGGCAGAAGTCCGACACCGACTGCAGCACTTCGCTGTCGAGATAGGTATAGTTGGCGAAGATGGTCCAGGCCGGCGTAATGTTCCCGCTCGCGCCCAGGCTGAAGCCATCCACCCGCGCGCGGCCGTCGAGCACCTGAAGCGCGCTGGGCTGGCTGGGATCGTTGGACGGCACGCGGAAATTGCTCCGCTCGTTGCGGAACACCGCCGCCGTCAATTGCAGCCGCCGCCCGAACAGGTCGGCCTTGGCGCCGATCTCGTAAGTCCGCGCCTTTTCCGGTGCGACGGCGCACGGATCGGCAGCTCCGGGCGCCGCGATCACCCCGCAGCCGAGGCGCACCGTCGCCGATGAAGGCGTTAACGCATTGCCATAGGCGGCATAGAGGCTGACCGTCTCGACCGGCTTGAACACCGCGCCGATCCGGTACGAGAACAGGTCCTCGTCGCTGGTCTGCACCGCCAGCTGCGCCGCCGTCAGCGGCGTGGTGCCAGGCGGATAGACGGCGAGCGGCAGGTTGCGGAAGCGGCCGCGATTATTCTCCCACCGCACGCCACCGTTCAGCTCGAATGCGCCAAGCTCAAGCGTATCGAAGGCATAGATCGCCAGGTTGCGCATCGAACTGCGCGCCTGCGACGTGACGGTGTAGTTCACGGGCCCGGCATAGACCGTATCGGGATTGGCGATGCTGATCGCCGGCAGCGTTACCGCCGCGCCCGCTGCCGTTCGCGGCAACGACGCTTGCGTGAGCGCATAATCCTCGATCGTCACGGCGCCGCCGACCACCAGCGTATTGCGCAGCCCGCCCTTCTCGCCCGCGACGAAGCGGAAGTCGGTCTGGTGGTGCAGCAGCTGATTTTCCTGGTCGCGCACCAGCCCGCGCGGGCCGGACGGCTGGTACTGGCCGGGCAGCAGGCCGGCGGGGCAAGCAAGACCCTGCGTCGCGGCGCCGGTCGCGCCGACCGGCTGGCGTCCCGTGCTGGCAAGGCAGAATGTACCCTGCGGCGCGCTGGTGACGCTGTCCTGCTCGACACGCTGCCAGCGGCTGAGGTGCCGCACGCTCAGCGCTTCGCTGAACTGGTGCGTGAAGATCGCGGTCAGCCGGTCGATCGTGGTGTCCTGCCGGTCCAGATTGGCGATGCCGAAATAATCGCCGGGATCGACGTCGGGCAGCGGCCCGGCATTCACCAGGCTCTGGAAATAGGGCACACCGAATATCGGCGTATTCCTGTCCTCCTGGTGGACATAGGACAAGGTCAGCCGCGTCGGTCCGTCGATCCCGATGGTGATCGACGGTGCGACGCCCCAGCGTTCGTATTTCTCGACATCGCGGCCCGGCACGTCGTTGCGGTGATAGGCCGCGTTCAGCCGTACGGCGATCAGGTCGCTCACCCGCTGGTTGGCATCGATCGCGCCGCGCCAGTAATCATCGGTACCGACGCTGCCCTGCACGATCGTCAGGCTGTCGGCCTGCGGCGCCTTGGTAACGAGGTTGATCGTTCCGCCGACCGAGCCCGATCCGTTGAAGACCGAGTTCGAGCCGTTATAGACTTCGATCTGCTGCAGGTTGAACGGGTCGGTGCGGGTATATTGCGCACTGTCGCGCACGCCGTCGATCGTCAGGTCGTTGTTGGCGGAATAGCCGCGCAGGTTGATCGAGTCACCATAGCCGCCGCCGCCTTCGCCCGCGCCAAAGGTGATGCCGGGGATTGTCTGCAACGCATCGCGCAGCGTCTGCAGGTTCTGCTTGCGGATGACCTGATCGCTGACGACGGTGACGGTTTGCGGGGTGTCGAGCAGCGGCGCGGTCGCCTTGGGACTTTCGACTTCGCCTTCCTTCTGACCGGTGACGACGATTTGCCCCGGCTCGGCCACACCGTCCTTGCCGTCATTCGCCAATGCAGGCGCGCTTGCGATGAACCCGATCGCGGCCAGCCCCAGATACGCCGGCACGCTGCGCTGTTCCAAACTCGACATAATCTGCCCCCTCTGTTTGTGGAGCAGCTATTGCTACTAACTCGCAGAGTCAACGCTGTTGCGAATCATTTTCAACTTTGTCGCAGTTCTGTCGTATCGCGAACAGCCACAGGCGTACCGCGCTCGCCAGATTGGGTGGATCGTCAGCGGTTATCCGCAGATGATCGATCTGCGCGACCAGCGCGCTGAGGGGCAGGCCGCGCGCGGCGGCGGCCTCTTCCAGCGCGGTCCAGAAGGCCGGCTCCAGGCTGATCGAGGTCGCATGACCTGCAATGGTGATCGACCGCTTGACCGGCCCGACAAAACCACCCGGCGGCGCCTCGATCACGTCTCCAGGTCGAACAACGAAGCGAGCTGCTCGATCATCGTGCCGGCCAGTTGCTCGACATCCATGATCGTCACCGCCCGCCCGTAATAGCGCGTGACGTCGTGCCCGATGCCGATCGCGACCAGGCTGACGGGCGAACGCTGCTCGACCCAGCCGATCACCTGCCGCAGATGCCGTTCGAGATACGAGCCACTATTCACGCTCAGCGTCGAATCGTCGACCGGCGCGCCGTCGCTGATGACCATCAGGATCTTGCGATCCTCGGGCCGCGCGATCAGCCGCTGGTGCGCCCAGAGCAGTGCCTCGCCGTCGATATTCTCTTTCAACAGGCCTTCGCGCATCATCAGGCCAAGCGACTTCTTCGCGCGCCGCCACGGTTCGTCCGCCTGCTTGTAGACGATGTGCCGCACGTCGTTCAGCCGCCCCGGCTGCGGCGGCCGCCCTTCGGCCAGCCACTTCTCGCGGCTCTGCCCGCCCTTCCACGCGCGGGTGGTAAAGCCCAGGATCTCGGTCTTCACGCCCACGCGCTCCAGCGTGCGCGCCAGGATATCGGCGCTGATCGCCGCGATGCTGATCGGTCGCCCGCGCATCGATCCGGAGTTGTCGATCAGCAAGGTGACGACCGTGTCCTTGAACTCGGTATCCTTCTCGACCTTATAGGATAGCGACTGCATCGGGTTGATGACCACGCGCGCCAGCCGCGCCGCATCCAGCAGCCCTTCGTCCTGATCGAAGTCCCAGCTGCGGTTCTGCTGCGCCATCAACCGGCGCTGGAGCCGGTTGGCCAGCTTCGTCACCACGCCTTGCAGGTGCACCAGCTGACTGTCGAGATAGGCGCGCAGCCGCTCCAGCTCCTCGGTATCGCACAGCTCGGTCGCGGCGATCACCTCGTCATATTGCGTGGTGAACGCGCCATATTCGAACTGCGGCGGCAAGTCCGACCACGGTCGATTGGGGCGGACGGGCATCATGCCCTCGTCGCCATCGTCCCCCGTTTCGCCCTCGGCATCGTCGAACTCGCCGGACTGCTCGTCGCTGTCCTCGCCTTGCTCGGTCTCGCTTTCGCTCTGCTCGCCGCGCGCCTCGACTTCGCTGTCGCCGGTCTCGCCCTGCTCCTCGCCTTCCTGGTCCTGCTCTTCTTCCTGCTCCTCGGCGCCCTCATCCTCGCCGCCGCCCTCGTCGGACTCGTCGGGGACCAGCTCGCCCTCGGTCAGCTCAAGGTCTTCCAGCAGGTTGCCAACCAGCCTGGCGAAGGCCGCCTGATCGTCGATGGCAAGGCTCAGCGCGTCCAGATCCGCGCCACCCTTGTCCTCGATCCAGTCGCGGACCAGCGCCAAGCCCAGCGCCGCATCGGCCGGCGCTTCCTGTCCGGTCAGCCGCTCGCGCACCAGCAGCTGGATCGCGGTCGACAGCGGCACTTCGTCGCGCGTCCGCGCCCGGCTGATCGGGTCCGAGCGCATCTTCATCTCGAGCGCGCGAGTCAGATTGTCGGCGATGCCGGCATAGCCGCGCGATCCCAGCGCCTCGATGCGCGCCGTCTCTACCGCGTCGAATACGGCGCGTGCCACCGCCTCTCTGGGCGCGGCCTTGAGGTGCGTCGCATTGTCGTGCAGCCGCATGCGCAGCGCGAACCCGTCGGCAAAGCCGCGTGCCTCCGCCACCTGCTCGGCCGCCAGGGCGCGGCCCGGCATCGGCACCTTGATATGCCGTCCCGACTGCACCGGCGCATCGGCGGTGAAGGCCAGCTCGACCTCCGCCTCATGCGCGATCGCCCGCGCCGTGCCGGCCAGCACGTTGCGGAATTGATCGAGAGGCGACTCGTTCGCCATCGGCGCGGCTTACGCCTTTCCTACGACGCTCTCGGGCAGGTCCTTGCCGAACACGCGCTGATAATATTCCGCGACCAGCGCCCGTTCCGCCTCGTCGCACTTGTTCAGGAACGAGAGACGGAAGGCAAAGCCCGGATCCTTGAAGATCTCGGTATTCT
Source organism: Sphingomonas turrisvirgatae (assembly GCF_001721295.1). Classification (GTDB taxonomy): domain Bacteria; phylum Pseudomonadota; class Alphaproteobacteria; order Sphingomonadales; family Sphingomonadaceae; genus Sphingomonas; species Sphingomonas turrisvirgatae. The sequence continues at coordinate 15,014 of NZ_MDDS01000037.1, forward strand.
GCGCCCAGGTGATGACGGTCCGCGGGCTCATCACGGTCGAAATGTCGCCGTTGATAAAGCCGCGGCGCGTCAGGTCGGCGACGCGCACCATGTTCTCGACCAGCTGCTTGCCACCCGGCTTGTCATACTCGCCGCTCTTGGCCAGCACGATCTGCGCCTCGGTCGCGGCGGGCAGGTAGTTCAGCGTGACGACGATGTTCCAGCGGTCCATCTGCCCCTGGTTGATCTGCTGCGTGCCGTGATACAGCCCGCTGGTGTCGCCCAGGCCGACCGTATTCGCGGTCGCGAACAGGCGGAACCACGGGTTCGGGCGGATCACGCGATTCTGGTCGAGCAAGGTCAACTTGCCCTCCGTCTCCAGCACGCGCTGAATAACGAACATCACGTCCGGCCGCCCAGCGTCATATTCGTCGAACACCAAGGCGGTCGGCGTCTGCAACGCCCAGGGCAGCAGCCCCTCGCGGAATTCGGTCACCTGCTGCCCGTTCTTCAGCACGATCGCGTCGCGCCCGATCAGGTCGATGCGGCTGATATGCGCGTCGAGATTGATGCGGATGCACGGCCAGTTGAGGCGCGCGGCGACCTGTTCGATGTGCGATGACTTGCCCGTGCCGTGATAACCCTGGATCATCACGCGGCGGTTGTGCGCAAAGCCCGCCAGCACCGCGAGCGTCGTATCGGCGTCGAAGACGTAAGCCGGGTCCAGGTCCGGCACGCGCTCGTCCGCCTCGCTGAACGCGGGTGCTTCCATGTCGATGTCGATCCCGAACACGTCGCGCACGCTGACCGTCTTGTCCGGCGCGTCAAGGATCGTGGTCTCCCGGCTGTCGGGCTGCGTGTTGGGGATATCGGTCATGCGTCGCGCCTTAACGAAGAGTCGGTCCGTCCCTAGCGCTTGTGCAGATGCGAAGTCGAGACGCTAGGCATCGTTGGTCCACTTGGGCGGCAGGGGAAAGCGTCCGACAAACGCTTGCGCCAACCGATGGTCCCCTTCCACCGACAAAATACCCTGCGCTTCGAGCTTCGCCAGCGCGCCGCCATAGACTGCCCCGGCCACGGCAGGAGGCGGCCCGGCCAGGATCACGTCGGCCCCGCTCGCGTCGCCCCGCGCGATGTCGATGCCCCGCGCGCTGTAGTGCGCCAGGAACTCGTCGCCCTCACCCATGCGGAACCCGATCGTGAAGTCGAGGTCGCCAGCCAGTTGCGTGCTATGCATGGTGCGCAGCGACATCATCATCGAAGCAGCCGACAACGGCAGCGTCGGGTCATGCTCGGGCGAGCGCACCGCCCAGCGACCCAATACTTGCAACGCTACCTCCGCCTCATAGCCCCAGGGTGTCAGCTCATAGACCTGGGCATTGGCCGGCGGCGGCAGCCTGCGCTTCTTGAGGATGCCCGATTCCTCCAGCCCCTCCAGCCGCTGCGTCAGCACGTTTGCGCTGAGGCCCGGCAGCGCATTGCGGATTTCCCCGAACCGGCGCGGCCCGAACATCAGTTCGCGCACCACCATCAGCGCCCAACGCTCCCCCACCAACTCCAGCGCGAGCGCCGTGCCACAGGCATCGTCATACCAGCGTCGCCTTGCCTTTTTGGACGCGTTTTCAATGCGTTCGGCATTTTCAGTCAGTTTTTCTAACTTCATGGTTGCTTTTGATAACTTGCCGCGGCATCAAGATCAAGGAAGCGATTCGGAACCTCACCGTTTCCCGATCGCACCCTTGGAGGACAGCGATGCCGAAAATGATCTTCGTGAACCTGCCAGTGGCCGACGTCGCGAAATCGACCGCCTTCTACGAAGCGATCGGCTTCACCAGGGACGCGCGCTTCAGCAACGAAATGGCGAGCGCGATGACATGGTCGGACACGATCACGGTCATGATCCTCAGCCGCGATTTCTATCGCACCTTCATCCCGCACAAGCAGATCGCGAATTCGGCAAAGACAAACGAAGTGCTGCTGTGCCTGTCCTTCGACAGCCGCGAGGCTGTCGATGCGATCACGCAACAGGCGGCCGCGGCCGGCGGCACCGCGGACATCCGCGAGCCGCAAGACATGGGCTTCATGTACGGCCGCAGTTTCGAGGATCCTGACGGGCATGTCTATGAACCGATGTTCATGGACATGGCAGCCGCCATGGCCGCGTTCCCGGACGGCCCGGCGCACGACCCGGCCTGATCCACACCAACGGAGAGGGCGGATGAGCAAGATCACCACCTGCATCTGGAGCGACATGGCGGCGCGCGAACAGGCCGACTTCTACGTCACGCTCCTGCCCGACGGTCGCATCACCCGCGTTCAGGCGACGCCCGCCGATACGCCGGGCAACAAGGCCGGCGACGTCATCGTCGTCGAATTCCACCTGGGCGGGAACGACTATATCCTGCTCAACGGCGGCCCGATCTTTCCGCAGACCGAAGCAGTGAGCTTCATGATCCTGACCGAGGATCAGGCCGAGACCGATCGGCTGTGGAACGCGATCGTCGGCAATGGCGGGCAGGAAAGCCAGTGCGGCTGGTGCAAGGACAAATGGGGTGTGAACTGGCAGATCACGCCCAGGCGACTGCTTGAGCTCAACTACGACAACCCCGATCCGGTCAGCGCCAGGCGCGCGATGGAAGCGATGCTGACGATGAAGAAGATCGACATCGCCGCCATCGAAGCCGCGGCGGCTGGCCGGGCCTGATGCTGCGTCTCCACTACCATCCCTTCGCGCAATATTGCCAGAAGGTGCTGATCGCCCTGTACGAGCACGACCTGTCGTTCGAGCGGCGCCGCGTGAACCTGGGTGAACCGGATCAGCGCGCGGCACTGGCCGCGATCTGGCCGTTCGCCAGGTTCCCCGTGCTCGAAAGCGATGTCGGCGTGCTCGGCGAGTCCGGCGTGATCATCGAGTATCTCGACACGCTGGCGCCGACGCGTGCGCCACTGGTTCCGAGCGAGCGCATGGCAGCCCTCGAGCCGCGCATGCTCGAACGCGTGATCGACGGCTATATCGCCGATCCGCTCGCCCGCATGGTCGGCGCGCATTTCACGGGCTTTGCGGTCGATAATGCAAAGGAACTGAATACCATCGCCACCGCCTATGATTTTCTCGAAGCACAGCTCGACGGTCGCGCGTGGCTGGCCGACGAATTCGGCCTCGCCGATTGCACCGCCGGTCCGGCATTGTTCTACGCCAATTTGAAGCAATCAATTGGCGACCGCCCGCGCCTTGCAGGCTATTTCGAACGCTTGCGCGCGCGCCCGTCCTTTGCCCGCGTCATCGATGAAGCCCGCCCTTATCGCAAACACACGCCGTTCGACTGGCCGGCGGATTATTGAGGAGAGAGCCATGACCTATGTCGAAGGATTCCTTACCCCCGTCCCCACCGCCAACAAGGAGGCATATCGTCGGCACGCCCAGAGCGCGGTCGAGATGTTGAAGGGCGTTGGCGCGACCCGCTTCGTCGAGGCGTGGGGCGACGATGTACCGGACGGCAAGCTCAACGACCTCAAGCAGTCGGTGAACCTCAAGCCCGACGAGACCCTGCTGTTCAGCTGGCTGGAATATCCCGACCGCGCCACGCGCGACGCGGCCGGCGAGAAGATGATGAACGATCCCGCCGCGACCCAGATGATGCAGGATTGCCCATTCGACGCCACGCGTATGATCTATGCAGGCTTCGAGAAGATCGTCGAGGCTGGGACCGGCGCCACCGCCCCTGGCTATGTCGACGGCTATGTCCTCCCGGTGCCAACCGCCAAGAAGGAAGCGTATCGCGAGTTGGCGGCGCGAATGGCCACCAGCTTCCAGGATCACGGCGCGCTGCGCGTGGTCGAGGCATGGGGCGACGACGTAACCAACGGAAAGGTCACCGATTACAACCGCGCCACGCACAAGCAGGACGACGAGAGCGTCGTCTATGCCTGGATCGAATGGCCCGACAAAGCGGCCCGCGACGCCGCCTGGGCTGCAATCATGGCCGATGAAACGCTGCACGAACACGAGCCGCCCTTCGACGGCAAACGGATGATGTGGGGCGGCTTCGTGCCCATCCTCGACACCGCGCAGGACTAAGGGGAGACCGGCGATGGCCAACCCCCACGGCAGCTGGCTCTGGTACGAGCTGATGACGCCCGGCCCGCAGGCGTCGCGCGCCTTTTACGAGGGCGTGGTCGGATGGACGATCGATGCGGACTCGATGATGCCCGGCGACACCGAATATCGCATCGTCCACGCAGCGGACGGTGACATCGCCGGCATGCTGACGCTCAGCGATGCAATGCAGCAGGGCGGCGCGACGCCCGGCTGGCTCGGCTATGTCGGCGTCGACGACGTCGATGCGAGCGCAACGACGATTGCTGCAGCCGGCGGCGCGATCCATGTGCCGCCGACGGACATTCCCGGTACCGGCCGCTTCGCCATGGTCAGCGATCCGCAAGGCGTTGTCTTCTACGTCATGCGCGGGTCCAGCCCGGAGGACAGCAACGCCTATGCCCGTACCGGCATGGGGCATGTCAGCTGGAACGAGCTCCAGACCAGCGACGCCGCGGCCGGCTACGCCTTCTACCAACAGGCGTTCGGCTGGGAAAAGGCCGGCGGCATGCCGATGCCATGGGGCGAATACAGCTTTCTGCGCGGCAAGGATGCGGGCGACGCGATGGACGCGGCCTGGGGCGCGATGATGCCGCGCGAGAAGGCGGATCAGCCCACCGGCTGGACCTTCTACTTCCGCGTACCCGATATCGGGGCAGCGCACGCGAAGGTGCGCGAACTGGGCGGCACGCCGTTGTCCGATCCGATGGAAGTCCCCGGCGGCGAGCGCGTGTTCCACGCCGCCGATCCGCACGGCGCCGTCTTCGGGCTGGTGGCACCGCAATGACTGGCTCCGGCAACGGGCGACGGATCATCGGCGCGGCCTTTGTCAGCCTCGATGGGGTGATGCAGGCGCCCGGCGGGCCGGAGGAAGATCGCCGGGGCAGCTTTCCCTTCGGTGGCTGGCTCGCGCCGCTCGGGGATGAAGCGCTCGGCAATCAGATCGCAACCGTTCTTACCCCGCCCTATGATCTGCTGCTCGGCCGCGCGACCTACGAGATTTTCGCGGCCTATTGGCCGTTCAACCAGAATGCGCCGGATATCGCCGAACCGTTCAACGCGTGCCGCAAATATGTGATGACACGCAGCGACTTGCCGCTCGACTGGAACAACAGTGAGCGCGTGGCCGATCTCGACGCGCTGGCCGCGATCAAGGCTGGCGAAGGTCCCGATATCGTCATTCAGGGCAGCTCGACCCTATATCCTCAGCTGCTTCAGCGCGGGTTGATCGATCGGCTGGTGCTGATGACCGCGCCGGTCGTGCTGGGTCAGGGTAAGCGGCTGCTCGGCGACGATTGCGGTCCCGGTACCTGGCGCCTGGTCGAACAGCGTACCGGCAGCACCGGCATTGTCATGTCCACCTATGAACCCTCCGGTCCGGTAGAGACCGGCGGCTTTGGCGAAGCCGAAGCCAGCCGTCAGGAACAGGCGCGGCGCGAGCGCTGGCAGCGGGAGGGTTAGGCGAAGGCGGGCGAGCTTTTGAGCTGCTGATACGCCTCGATCACGCGCTGCAACGCGCCCTCGTGGCTACGATCGCCGCCATTACGGTCGGGATGGTATTTGCGCACCAGCTCCGAATAGCGCCGGCGCAGCGCGCCGCGATCGGCATCGACCTCCAGCGCCAGCGCCTTCAGCGCCTCGCGGTCGCGGCCGGACAGCGGCTTGCCGTCCTTGCGCTCGGCCGGCATCGCATTGCGCCAGCGTGCGCCGATCGCATCCAGCGGATCGTTGAAATCCGCCCAGCGCGGCGGCCGGTCGGCACCGCCGGTCGACGCGAAGGCGCGCGTCTCGCGCTCCCAGCCCGACAGCGGCTGCTGCGCCTCGTAAATCTCCTCGGACGTCATGCCCGAAAAGAAGTTGTAGCTCGTATTGAATGCGCGAACATGATCGAGGCACAGCCAGCGATATTGCGGCGGCTGGTCACTCGCGCGCGGCCCGGCCATCGGCGCGCGGAACTCGCCCGCTTCCTCGCACCCCGGCTCTGCGCAAAGCCGGCCGGGCGCTTCCACCCGGCCGTGGAAACGCGAATTGAGCCGGTCCTTCCTGGGTTCACGCGACACTTAAAATCCTGCGCAAAAACAGCCTATATAGTCGGCATGACTGACACTTCTACCGGCCTCGTGGCCCAGGAAATCACCGCTCGCCTTACGGCCGGCCTCGCCCCATCCCGTCTCGATGTGATCAACGACAGCGCCAAGCATCGCGGCCATATGGGCGATGATGGCAGCGGCGAATCGCACTTCACCGTCGTGGTCGAAAGCGTTGCCTTCACCGGCAAGTCGCGCGTCGAGCGCCAGCGCATGGTCAACCGCGCCCTTGGTGACCTGATGGAACACAAGGTCCACGCCATGGCGATCCGCGCCACCGCCCCGGGGGAATGATGACCGACGATCTCTTCACGCAGACGATCCATCCGACCAGCCACGACCTTGGCGGGTTCAAGGTTCACCGCACGCTTCCCTCGCGCCCACGCACGATGGTCGGCCCGTTCATCTTCTTCGACCAGATGGGACCCGCGCATCTCGAGACCGGCACCGGGATCGACGTGCGTCCTCATCCCCACATCAACCTTGCGACCGTCACCTATCTGTTCGCCGGCGCGATCGATCACCGCGACAGCCTTGGCACCTTTGCGACGATCGAGCCGGGCGCAGTCAATCTGATGACCGCGGGCAACGGGATCGTGCACAGCGAACGCTCGCCCCAGGCCGAGCGTGACGCCGGCCCCGAACTGTCCGGCATCCAGACCTGGCTTGCCTTGCCCGAGCGCTATGAAGAGATCGATCCGGCGTTCGAACATGTCGCCAAGGCCGACCTGCCGGTGATCGACAGCGCGAATGCCAGGGCGCGGATCATCATGGGCAGCCTGTGGGGCGCAACCGCGCCGACCACCACCTATGCCGGCACCATCTATGCCGACGTCGTGCTCGACGCCGGGGGCAGCGTGCCGATCGACTCGCAAGCGGACGAGCGCGCCATCTATCTTGCGGTCGGCGAAGCGACGATCGACGGCATGACGCTCGAGCCGCAAGTGCTCTACGTGCTGAAACCCGGCGCCGTCGCGACGCTGCGCTCGGCCACCGGTGGTCGCGTCATGCTGTGCGGCGGCGAGGCGTTCGCCACGCCGCGCCATGTGTGGTGGAACTTCGTCTCGTCCGATCGGGGCCGGATCGATCAGGCCAAGGCCGACTGGAAGGCGGGCCTGTTCCCCAAAGTGCCAGGCGACGACAAGGAGTTCATCCCGATCCCCGAGGTACCCAAGACCGTCAGCTACCCCTGACCCTCTTGCCAGCCCGGCCATGCCACCATACCCTAGGTTCGAAAGTCAGGGGAGAGTCGGATGGCCGGGTTCGAACTGCAACGCATTGCGCTGCCTACCGGCGTCGACCTCGACGTCGCGACGGCCGGCGACCCTGCAGCGCCGGCGATCGTCCTGCTCCACGGCTTTCCCGAATCACACCGCACCTGGCGGCATCAGATTCCGGCGCTGGCGACACGCTTCTTCGTCATCGCGCCCGACCAGCGCGGCTTCGCGCGCTCGTCCAAGCCGGAAGGCGTCGAGCATTACACCACCGACAAGCCCGTGGCCGATCTGCTCGCGCTGGCGACTCATTTCGGCAAGGATCGCTTCACACTGGTCGGCCACGACTGGGGCGGCGCGGTCGCCTGGATGGCCGCGCTGCAGCATCCCAATCGCATCGAGCGGCTGATCATCGTCAACGCCCCCCACCCGTTCGTCTTCCAGAAATCGCTGTTCGACGACATGGATCAGCGCAAGGCCAGCCAGTATATCCGCTTCTTCCGCGACACGAGCATCGATCAAGGGCTGACCGGCGCGGGCCTCGAAAAGTTCTTCGGCAGCACCTTTGCCAAGCATTTGACCCGTGCCGTCGCTGGCGAGGACAAGGCCGCCTATCTCGACGAATGGAGCCAGCCCGGCGCGATGAGCGCCATGCTAAACTGGTACCGCGCCAGCGCGGTTCAGGTGCCGGCGATGGACGAGACACCCAATCGACCCGCCTTCCTCGACGCGCCCTTCCCTCCGATCACACAACCGACGCTGGTCATCTGGGGCACACAGGACAAGGCGCTGTTGCCGGTTCAGCTCGACGGCCTCGACGCCGTGGTTCCCGACCTTTCGGTCAGGAAGATCGACGCCGGTCACTTCGTTACCTGGGAAGCGCCCGAAGAAGTCAGCGCCGCAATGCTCGACTGGCTGGATTAGCTCAAGCGCCCAGCCATTCGACCCACGCACCATGCGCGTGCGCGTGCGCCAGCATCACCGGCGCGCCGTCCTCCCTCCCTCGGCCTGACCAGTGCCGAACGGTCAGTTCGTGCTGAAACGTCGCCCGATTCGTCTCAAGCGCGATCCATGCCAGCGGCCGGTCCGGCGTCGCGGCGCCCCCCGCCGCTTCCATCGTTTCGGTAATCGCCGCCTGCCGCTCCGCGCCCAGATACTGCCACACGATCGAGTGCATCAGCACGCGCGTCGTCCCAGCCGCCTGCGGCCGTGCCAGCGCCTCCGCCACGAACTCGGCGGCATCGGCCCGCACCAGATCGGGCGCCCGTTCGCGCGCCGCCTGCGCCGCCCGCTCCAGCCGCTCGAACCGCACGCGATGCTCAGGCCAGACATAGGCGCGCAACCGCATCAGCTGCCCGGCATCGGTGAGGTCAAGCGGCTCGACATCGCACCCTCGCATCGTCTCGATCGTCCAGCTTGCATGGGGTGGCGGCGGGCCGCGCCACGCCGGCTCGATCGTCATGGCCGGTTCCGCGGCGCCCATTGCGACACCACCCAGCACGTAGCGGTATCGGTCCATCATCAGGTTGATGCCCGCACTCGACCCGATCTCGATGCCTTCGAACCGCGGTGACAGCCCGTGCGCGACCAGCCAGGCAAGCGCCGCGGCGTAGCTGGCCGACCGGCCTGCCTCGTTGGTCTGCGGCGGACCGTCCAGCCACGGCAGCAACGCCGCATCGTGCCGCGCGATGGCCGTGCCGACCAGCGCCTCGGCATCGGCAAACGCTGCCGAATCCTGCGCATAGAGCGGCGCCAGCGTCGGCTCGGCCCCGCTCAGATGCAGCGCATGCAATGCCCCGGCCGCGCGCAGCGGCAGCGCATCGGCTACCGGCTTGCCCGGCCAGTCGCGCAACGCCGCGACAAAGGCGCCCGGCGCATCGATATTGGCCAGCACCGCCTCGACCACCCGTGCCGTCAACGGCGCTTCGTTCGCCCGGCAATAGGCGATCTGGTTCGCAAACGCGCCGCGCACATCATCGCTCGCCATCAGGTCGGTCATGCGATTCTCCCCGCCCCTTGTTGCGCCCACCCCC
>NZ_MDDS01000038.1 GCF_001721295.1 Sphingomonas turrisvirgatae
AGGCCGTCGCCCCGAGAGGACATAGGTGCGACGAGCGAAGCCATGGCGACGGAGCGCGTCTCACCGCAACGGGAGACGTTCGTGGCAGTTTCGCATCTTCACCTGGTCAGCGGCAACCGCCAGTCGACAGTCGCTCGCGGCCTGACGCATCGTTCCAGCCAGCGCGAGAAGGTGTTTGAGCATCTGTTCCTGAGCCAGCTTGGCCTGGAGTTCATTGCGCGTGGCGTGAGCCACGAAGTGCTCCACGGCGAAGTCGACGATCACGGCTACGACCTTGCAGTCGAGGCTGGCGGCACCCTGCGACACGTCCAGCTCAAGGTCACAATTCTCGGCGGCGCACGGACGGATGTCGGCATCCATACTCGGCTTGCCGACAAGCCCTCGGGTTGCGTGATCTGGCTGCTCTTTGACCCGGTTGCCCGTGACTTCCAGTCGATCCGCTGGTTTGGCGGCAAGCCCGGCGACCGCCTGCCGGATCTTGGTTCGAAGGTCGGGCGCCACACGCGGGGCAACAGCGCAGGGGTCAAGGCAAGCCGCCCGGCAATCCGCATTGTCCCGGCAAGCCGCTTCGAGCAGCTCGATGACTTCGCGCATCTGGCCGATCGGCTGTTCGGCATGGTACCAGCGGGCCCACTGGCGTTCCTGTACTCGCGGATGGGAGATGAGCCCGGATCGACCTCCAGCCTGCTGGCGGATATCCTGACGCGAGGCTTCTCCGCGATCCCTGAAGGCGTCACCTTCGATGGGGACGGCGTTGAGCTCGCCGGGCTGATCAACGGCTATCGCACGCTCGAACTTCTCAGCGATGACCAGCCCGACACGTTTCTTGACCGACAGCGCGCAGCACATGCGGCGAGCGGCCATTGGCAAGGTGATGCCGTGACCCTCTGGACGACGCTGTTTCTCGAGATGCGCGCCGATCGGTTCGCCGGCGGGGACGAGAATGACGCACCGCATCGCGACCATCTCTGCCGCCAGCTGCGGGAGGCGCTGCTGGCGCTGGAGAACGGTAATGCGTAAGCCGCTGATGCTTGGTGGCTCGATCATGCTGTTGGCGACTCTACCAGCAGCTGTCGCAATGCCAGCTCCCAAGCCCGTGTGGACCGTGACCCGAACTACGGACCCGATCACCGGCGCAACGTCCTGTGTGGTTGCTGCCTATGACAAGGCGGCAGGCATGAGCTTTTCGCGGACAGGGGCAATCTACCCCTTTGTCGAGAACAGCAGCATCCACGGTATTCTGGTCGGTGTCAGCAGCGGTGGTCGGATCAGGCTGCCGACCGGCGACATCGTGTGGCGCGTCGATGATAGGCCGTTCAGGACACTTCGGGCAGCCGACAACCCGCCCGGTGCAGCAGGAACTGTCGCATCGCCCGACGATCCCGCCATGAAGCAGCTCATCGAGCAGCAAATGAAGCTGGTGGCCGCGGCAACTGCGACCAGCACGGTCGCAGCTGGCGCGCTCGCAACAGAGATGCTGCAGGAGATGCTGGGCGGGAAAGGACTGGTGTACCGCGCCGCTGCTGCATCGGTCAGCTATGGCTTGCCCGATGGTCAGCGCGGGGCAGTGGGCCAGTACACCAAGGATGGCCTGCGCCCGTATCCGCTCGACGCCAGTTTCCGCGAGGGTTTGGCAGCATGCGGGATTGCTGTGGAGTAGGGTGATGAGAGGTAGGAGATACATACACCAAATAAATTGCTAACTACCCCATTTACAAGCTGATAAGATGCTTCTAGTGGATCCCCATGATGACTGGGGAACTACAATGAACCGTGAAGAGATGGAGCGCATCGCGAGCGCTCACAAGACCAAGGCCGCAAAGATCCGGGCGCTGAACGAAGCCGGCTACAGCACCACCGCGATCTCTGACTTCATCGGGATCCGATATCAGCACACCTACAACGTGCTGCTGCGCGCCGGGAGGGTGGGCTCGGCCAACGAGACTCCTGCGCAGACAATCGACGCGGCGCAGATCCTCGAGGTGAGCGCTGAAGGCGTCGTGCGCTTGCCGGATTCGATCCTCAAGGAACTCGGATTGCTCGGCAATGCCGGTCAGCTGTTTGTTCGGCAGACGCCCGAAGGGCTGCTGCTGCTGCCGCGGCAGGCGGTCCTTGATCATCTCCAGCGCCTCGCTGTCGAGCGTATGCCCGAGCATGCCGATCTCCTTTCCGCTCTACTAAATCGAACATCAGGAAATTCACCCGGAACACCCTGAACTATTCGCTATGGAGAAGTAGAGTGAGAGATTATCATACTGAGCGGCACATTGTCGATCCGCTCAAGGTCGAACTGCGGCCCACTAATACCCTGAAGCCCGCTGCAAAGAACGCGCGGAGGCACAACACGGCGCAGATCGAGCAGGTTGCTGCCTCGATCCGCCACTTCGGGTTCACCAACCCGATCATCATCGAAGCCGATGGTGTGATCGTCGCCGGCCATGCCCGGTACGAAGCCTCGCGGCTCCTGGAGCTGTCGGACGTGCCGACGATCCAGATCGGCCACCTGACGTCGGACGAGCTGCGTGCCTATCGGCTGGCAGACAACAAGATCGCGCTGAACGCCGACTGGGATCCCGAGATCCTGAGCGAGGAATTGTCCGAGCTTGCCCAGCTTGAGCTCCGCTTCGAACTGGAGGCGACCGGCTTCAACACGACGGAGATCGACCTGCTCACCGACATCAGCCCTGCGGAAGCAAAGCTCGAGGAACAGCCTCAGCTCGATCGCCGCGTGCTGTCGGGCGTCGAGCGCGGCGATCTCTGGCATCTTGGTTCGCACCGGCTGCTCTGCGGCGACTCGCGCGATCCCGAAAGCTTTGCCCGGTTGATGGGCGGCGATCGTGCGCGGATGGTGTTTTCCGACCCGCCGTTCAACGTGAGGATTGACGGGCACGTCGGCGGCCTTGGCAAGACCAGGCATGCCGAGTTCGCCATGGCCAGTGGCGAGATGAGCCAGACCCAGTTTACCGAGTTCCTGCGCACCGTCTTCGCCAATTCAGCGGAAGTCAGCATCGATGGCGCGATCCACTATCAGTGCATGGACTGGCGCCACATGGGCGAGATGCTCGATGCCGGGCACAAGGTCTATTCCGGCCTCCAGAACCTGTGCGCCTGGGTGAAGGACAATGGCGGCATGGGCAGCTTCTATCGCTCGCAGCACGAGCTGGTGTTCGTATGGAAGGTCGGTGAGGCGCCGCACCTGAACACCGTCCAGCTCGGCAAGAACGGACGCTATCGCACCAATGTCTGGCAGTATCGCGGCGCGACGAAGACCGGGCGTGATGCCGAGCTTGCGCTGCACCCGACCGTGAAGCCTGTCACCATGATCATGGACGCGATCAAGGACACCTCGAAGCGTGGCGAGATCGTGCTCGACCCGTTCGGCGGTTCGGGCTCGACGCTGCTCGCCGCGCACAAGACCGGGCGTATGGGCCGCCTGATCGAATACGAGCCGGACTATTGTGCGGTGACGATCCGGCGCTGGGAGAAGCTGGCGCGCGGCAAGGCCCGGCTCGAGAGCACCGGCGAGACCTTTGCGGAGGTATTTGCGCGCCGCAACGCCGAACTGGAGCGCCTCGCTGATCTCGCGCTGGGAGAGGCAGCGTGAGCGACGACATCCGGCGCCGCCCCACTGGCCAGTTCCAGAAGGGTACGTCCGGCAATCCCCAGGGCGCACGCCGGCGCCAGCCCGTTCCGCTGCTGACGCGGGAGGACCTGGCGAGGACGATCTTGAAGGTCGCCAGCGGCAAGGTCACGCTGTCATCCGGTGAAAAGATCAACCGCCTCGAGGCAAATGTGCGTTCGCTGGCAACGGGGGCGGCCAAGAACCGGCTCAGTTGCAAGGATTTCATCGCGCTTGTCAGCAACGCAGTTGGTTCGATGGACGAGATCAATCGCCGCCGCGAAAAGGATCGGGAGGAGGAAGAACGGCGGCGCCTTCGAGCGGCTAGGGGATACTGATGGGCCGTGATCGAAAGGGGCGGTTCACGGCTGGCTATTCGCCCGACCGGGGCAGGGGGCCGCGCCGCGGTTTCAGGCTTCGGCCGAGCGATTCCGACCTGCGATGCGTTGTGCTGGAAGTGGCCAACACCATCGTGTCGGTGCCGCGCGGAAAGGGGCGGGAGCGAGTGACGCTGTTCGAGGCCCTTATCCTGCGGTTGGCCAGTGGCCCAGTGCGCCGGCGGGCTGCGGTGATGGACTTCATCCGGCTGGTGTTCGAGAGTGCCGGGGCGCCCGTCATCGCCCGTGCCACGGCATCTCTGCAGCAGGAACTGGCCGACATCCGGAGAGTCGCGATCGCCTTGGCAGCGACCGACGTCGAGCAAAGCGCTGCGCATCTCAGCAAGGAGGTTTCCGGCCTTCTCGGCGGCAAGCGCAACTGACGCGCGAAAGACATTGCATCCCGCGCAGCAACGGCGAAATTCCGCCATTTATGGCGCGGGATGCACCCTGCTCCAGACTTTTGGAAATGCCGCCTGCAAAATGGCCCGACTGCGCCTGCAATCAACCTGCAGAACCAACGCACGCACCTGCAATCCGCCTGCTGTTGCGCCGGGCAAAACTGAGCGAACATTCCGATAAAAGGACGCATTTCTGGGCTTTTGGCGGGCGATTATGCGAATAAATCCGATGGAGTGGCGTCCAGAAAATGTTTGAGAGGCGATTCGGTACCAAGCCGCGCCGGGGCGGAGAAATGGCGCTGAAGTTTCGCGTCCTCGGCTTGTCAGTAATCCTCCGCAGTACCGAAGCGAACGCAAATGGCGCAGAACTGCGCCGCTCTACGCCCTGTCGGGCTGAGCATATCAGAATAGGCGGACTAAGTGGCGGAGCGGGTGGCCGCCAAAAACAATTGAAGTTACATGGTTTTACGTCGGCTTCGAGATCTCGTCATATGTTTAGCCATAATTTAAGCCAAGTTGCCTTCGGGCTTCTGGGCAAATTGGGACCACAACGACTAGCGATATCGCCCGCGCGGGCGCGGTCGGCCAGGGCACCGAGCAGCGCGGGGGGCTGGCTCACGCCCAAACCCATCACCACTCGCGCCCCATCGGGAATCAGGCAGACGGCCTCTCGAGCAGTCCGCAAACGCGAACGATATGCTTGATTGAGCATGGCCGGCCCTCCTTCCGCGCGCCTCAGAACCGCGTGCGCAACGTGACGCCATAGGTACGCGGCTCCGCCGGGGGGCGGAGGCCTATGTCGCCTTCGCAGCCGGCGAGAAACGATCGTGGCTGCGCGCGATGGGGCACCGGGTACTACCGCTCGTCGGCTGGGCTGAAAGGGGCGGTGACGATGCCGCGCGCCATGGCAATTCGGTGCCGCGTTTTCACCTGACCTGGGGCACCGGGCCGGGGGTCGTTGCCCCGTTCGAACGGCGAGTTCGGGAGCATGAGGCGAACGGTCGCATCCGCTTCGCCTGGCGCCACAAGGTCGAACGCGTCGTCCTGACCAATGGGGTCGTCACAGGCCTGTCGGGCAAGATCCTGGAGGCCAGTGGCATGCCACGTGGAGCTGAGACGTCGCGGAAGGCCATTGGCGAGTTCGAGTTCTCCGGCCAAGCAGTCGTCGTCGCCTCTGGAGGCATTGGCGGCAACCATGAGATGGTCCGCAAGAATTGGCCCGAGCGCCTAGGGAAGCCGCCCACGTCGATGATCTCGGGCGTGCCGATGCACGTCGATGGCAGCATGGTCGCGGTCCTTGAGGCGGCCGGGTGCAAGCTCATCAATCGCGACCGGATGTGGCATTATACAGAGGGTATCCGCGATTGGGTGCCGGTCTGGAAGGATCATGGCATCCGTATCTTGCCCGGGCCGTCATCGATGTGGTTCGACGCGACGGGCAAGCGCTTTGCCGCACCTAATTTCCCGGGCAATGACACGCTCGGAACGCTCGAGGCGATCGGCAAGACCGGGTATGACTATAGCTGGTTCGTGCTCAATCAGACGATCATCAAGAAGGAATTCGCACTTTCGGGATCGGAGCAAAACCTCGATTACACCGGCAAGAACTGGAAGCTGATGGTAAGCCGCATGTTGCGCCGCGAAACGCCGGGGCCGGTTGCTGATTTTCAGAAGCACGGTGAGGACTTCGTCGTCGCGGACGATCTGCAAACGCTGGTCGCCGGCATGAACCGGCTCGTAAAAAGTGACCTCATCCATCTAGAGGCTCTCGAACGGCAGATCCTGGCGCGGGATCGCGAGATTGCGAACGATTTCGGCAAGGACGCGCAAGTCATGCTGATCCGCAACGCGCGTCGCTCGCGCAGCGATCGTCTGGCCCGCGTCGCCACTCCGCACCGTATCCTGGACCCGAAGCACGGGCCGCTCATCGCAGTGAAGCTCAACATACTCACGCGCAAGACGCTTGGGGGATTTCAGTGCGACCTGTCCGGTCGCATGTTTGACACCGACGAGCAGATCATTCCCGGCCTCTATGCGGCTGGCGAGATCGCCGGCTTCGGCGGGGGTGGTATGCATGGCTATCGTGCTCTGGAGGGCACGTTCCTCGGCGGCTGCCTCTTCTCGGGTCGCGTGGCTGGCCGCGCTGCGGCGGCCGCGATTGTTTACGGAGCAGGTGGGCATGGCAGAAGAGAAGAAATCGCATGTTCGAGCGGGCTCTATCGTAGCGGGTGGCGTGGTAGCGGCTGCCGCGACCGGGGCAGCGGCCCTCGCCCTCTCTGCGCGGCGCTCCAAACGCAGCCTGCGCGGCGAGTTCGTAAGTTCGGTCGTCCTTCCCTGGTCGAACAGGGCAAGAGCGACATCGACGCCGGCAGGCCAGGCTGCGAATATTTCGGCAAATCGCCAAAAGGGACCGGCAGCGCCGCCGGCAAGGCTTCGTCGAGCGTTCCAAATAGACGAGCAAAGCATCGACGGTGCGATGGTGCTGACCCTGCGGCAGAAACTTGATGGGGTCACGCAGCATATCCTTTACCTTCATGGCGGAGGATTCGAGCTCCACCTGATGCCAGAGCATTGGACGATCATCGGCGGTCTTGCCGATCGCCTGCTCGCCAATATCGTCGTTCCGCAATATCCACTGAGCCCGGAGCACGACCATCGCGCGACATATCGCCTGCTCGACGAGCTTTACGACGACTTGGTCAACCGGGTTGGGGCGGACAACGTCGTCATCTCCGGAGACTCGGCCGGGGGAGGCTTGGCGGTGTCGTTCGCGCAGCACCTTCGCGATCGCGGAGCAGCATTGCCAGCAGCGCTCGTCCTTTTTTGCCCCTGGGCCGACCTGACGGTCAGCGATCCGGCCCAAACCGGTTTGGCCAGACACGACAGGATACTTTCGATTAGCCGTGCCCGGGCGGCTGGCAAGGCGTGGGCGGGCAAACTATTGCCCAACGACCCGCGGATCAATTCGCTCTTCGCGTCCATGGCAGGGTTGCCTCCAACGCTCGTCCTGACGGGTACGCATGACATCATGAATTCTGATGCGCATCGTCTGATGACGAGCGCAAAGGCGTCGGATGCGGATTTCACACTGTCGGAATATCCTGGCATGTTCCATGTCTGGATGGGCTTGCCCATCCCTGAAGGTGCGGAAGCGATCGAGGAGGCATCCATGTTCATCGAAAGGCATCTTGTCGGGTGGTGAATAGCGGTTCGCACTTTACACCGGACCCGGAACCGCGCTTTTCGGGCCCAATGAGCAAATCGCCGACCCGCACATTCGCGCCCGCCAAGCCTCGCACGCCAAGACCGCCTCGCAGCGAAACGCGCCGCCTTGTCATCGAGGGTGCGTTCGCAGCTTTCATCGAGCGCGGGTTCAAGGGCGCGAGCGTCGATTTCATCTGTTCCAAGGCGGGGCTTTCCCGCGGCGCCTTTTACTCGAACTTCGCGAACAAGGAGGAACTCTTCGCAGCGCTTTACGAGCGTCGAGCCGACCGCCTTCGCGCCAGACTGGCATCCGGCGCTGCCAAGCTGGCCAGCGCAACCGATATCCCCGAATTTCTCGAACGATTACTGGAGATGCCCGATAGCGAGGAGTTGGACTGGGACATCATCAACAAAGAGTTCGTGATACACGCCCTTCGAAATGAACAGGCGCGCCTCACGCTTGTCGATCTGCGATCCAAGTTGCGCGCCGACCTGTGCGAACTGATTAGGACCGCCCTCATGGCTATGGGCAAGGTGGCGCCCGGTAACCTCGACGAGATCGCCAGGCTCGCCATTGCGATCCACGAAGGAGACACGACGCAACGCGGACTCGAACCCGACGAACGCGGCCAGGTGTCGCTACTTGCCGCTTTCTTCCCAGATATCCTGAAGTCGCTCTAGGCGGTTGAACCGGACGCCAGTTCTCGATACATCATTGTATCGAGCGAAGCGATTAAGGTAAAGGACTCTGCGGTCGATGTTGAAAGTTCGCGTGCTGCCGGTGGCTCTTGCGCTTGGATCGGCGTCAGCAGTGGCAGGCGCTCAAGACATCCGACCTGCAGAGCCAGTGTCGCTCACCTTGGAGCGCGCTCAAGAGGAACTGCTGAACAGGTCGGACGCTGTCGCCGCATCGGAAGCCAACGTGCGAAGCAAGGAGGCGCAGGAGGGCGCGACTCGCACCCTGGGCCGGCCCGACATCGACCTTGAGGCGCAGCTCCTCGAGTATCAAAAGACGCTCTACCTCCCACTTGGGTCACTCGCGCCTGTCGCCCAGGAGTTCGGAATCAGCGACCCACTGCGCTTCCAGCTCCGCCGCAGCAGCAGTCGCCCGATCGCGACCGCCACGCTGCCGATCTATACAGGCGGTCAGATTTCGGGAACTCAGGCCGGCGCGAAGGCGCAGGTCGCGCAAGCCAGAGCGGATCGCGATATCGCGGCGAACGACCAGTTGCTGCAGCTTGTTCGCGTCTATTTCGGGCAGCAACTGGCAGAGCGCGCGCTGGGCGTGCGCCGTGACGTGCTCGACGGACTCAACCGGCACGTCGAGGATGCGGTCAAACTCGAACAGGCAAGGTTCATCAGCCGCGCGCAGCGATTGCAGGCCGAAGTCGCCCGCGACGATGCGCGTGCGGAATATGAAAAGGCGATTGCCGATCTCCAGACGGCCAACGCGGCGCTCGCCGGACTGCTGCGACAGCCGACCGGAGTAAGGCCGGTCAGCCCGCTGTTTGTGATATCGCGGCCGTTGCAGCCGCTCGACACCTTCAAGGCGGCGGCGCTCAGTTCGCATCCGCAGCTCGCAAGGCTGGGCTCGCTCGAGGATCAGGCCAAGGCCGGCGTCACCCTTCAACAGGCGAAGCAGCGCCCGACCGTGTACGGCTTCGCCTCGTACAATTTCGATCCTCGCAACACGCTTTTGACAGACCCTGACTGGGCGGTCGGCATCGGCGTTCGGTACAAGCTGGCTGGCGGACTTGGGCGTCGCCAGGTCGTCGAGGCCGCGCGCGCCACGCAGGAACAAGCCCGCGCCGCGATCCGCGAAGGGCGCACTCAGATCGAAATCGGCGTCACAAAAGCCTGGAACGAGGTCGAGGCTGCTCGAAAGCGCTATCTACTTCTCGATACGTCCCTGGCCGCGGCGGCGGAAAACCTGCGTCTGCAAACGCTCTCCTACAGGGAACAGCAGGCCACGTCGCTGGACGTCATCGATGCGCAGCTGGGACTCGGCAAAGCAAAGATCCAGCGTGCGCAGGCCGCCAATCAATATGTTCAGGCACTTGCCGAACTCCTGAACGTCAGCGGACAGATTGATCAGATGCCGGCCTTTGTAGCCCAGGCGGACCAGGTGATCCCATGACCGAAGCAACGATTGATTCTGAACTTGAGACAGGCGAATTGCCTCGGCCGCGTCGTGGGAGGTTGAAGGTCGTGATCCTGGTCGGCGCCATTCTGGTGCTGCTCGCTATCGGTCTCTGGCTCAGCTACCGCCCCGCGCCGGGGCAGCTTCAGGGGATGGTTGACGCTCGGGAAATCCGCGTGGCCAGCAAGGTCACGGGACGGATCGAGGGGTTCGACGTAGAGGAAGGACAGGTCGTGCAGGCCGGCCAGCTCCTCTACCGGATCGCAAGTCCGGAGGTCGCTGCCAAGCAGCAGCAGGCAAGTGGGGCATTGGCCGCGGCGCAGGCAACGGAGAGCAAGGCCGCAGCCGGCGCGCGACCGGAACAGATCCGTGCGGCAGAGGCGCAGTGGCGGCGGGCACAAGCTGCAGCCGACCTTGCCCAGGCCACCAGCGCGCGAACGCAGCGTCTCTATGCGCAGGGTGTCGTCGCCGGGCAGAAAGCCGACGAGGCTCGCACCAACGCCATTGCCTCGTCGCAGGCGGCCAAGGCGGCGCGCGCGCAATATGACGAGGCGCTGGCCGGTGCCCGGCCGCAAGACAAGGCGGCGGCAGGCGGGCAGGTGCAGCAAGCCCGCGGCGCCGTCGCCGAGGTGGGCGCGGCGGCGGCCGAAACCCGCGTGGTCGCGCCTTCCGCCGGGGAGATCGGCAAGCGGCTGGCACAGCCTGGCGAACTTGTTCCACAGGGATTTCCGGTGTTCATGCTGACCGACGTCGCCAACGCCTGGGTGACCGTAAACGTGCGCGAAGACCAGTTGAACAGTCTGACGCGCGGCAAGGAGATGGCCGGTACCGTGCCGGCGCTGGGCGGACGGCGCATCGTGTTTCGAGTGATCTATATCGCTCCGGCGGGCGACTTCGCCACTTGGCGGGCGACACGCCAGTCGAGCGGGTTTGACGTGAAAAGTTTCGAGGTACGGGTCAAGCCGACGTCCCGGGTCGAGGGGCTTCGTCCAGGCATGACCGTCTTGTTCGACTGGCCCCAGTAATGCCCACCGCGCTGCTGGAGAGCATGAAGCGGGAGCTCGACTTCCTCCGGCGCAACTTCTGGGATTTGTCCCTGGTGACCTGGATCCCCTTCATCCTCCTGGCGGCCGTAGCGGTCCAGATGTCGGCGGGAGTGATGCGCGACCTGCCCATCGTCGTCGTCGATCGCGACGGCAGCGGGTTCGCTCGCGAGCTGATCCGGCGCCTGGATGCCGCGTCCGGATTGTCGGTGGCCGAGCAGGCACCGGACATGCAAGCCGCCGAACGGGCCGTGCGATCGCGCCGTGCCTATGCCGTGGTGCTCGTCGAGCGAGGCACCGCCGAAGAGATCCAGAAAGGCTCGACCGCCGAAGTCGTGGCATTCTACAACGCAAGCTATTCGACGCCGTCCGGCGCTGCGCTGCGCGAGATCGGGGCCGTCGTGCAGGCCTACGCGGCGCAGCTCGCGACGACGCAGACCGCCGTGGTTCTGGGACCAGGCAAGATCCGGCGTCCGCCGCTGGCCGTCCGTACCACGATCCTGTTCAATCCGCAGGGGAGCTATGAGTTTCAGCTGGTGGCACTGGTTCACCCCGCCATCCTCCACCTGATCTTCATGGTGGCGATCACCAGCGCGCTCGGGCGCGAGTTGCGCGACGGCACGATCGGATCTTGGCTCGAGCGCTGGCCCCGGCGCGATGCGATTTACGCGGTAGCCGGCAAACTGCTGCCATATTTCTGCATCTTCATGGGCTGGGCGGTCCTTGCCACCGGGTACCTTGCGGGCTTTCGCGGATGGCCGGTCGCCGGTAGCATCGCGCTGATCCTGCTGGGCTATGCCACCATGTATCTGGCCTATATCGGCGCGGCGCTGCTCTTCGTGGGAATTACCCTGACCATGGGCACGGCGCTTTCAGCCGCAGGTCTTTATGCCGGCGCGTCATTCGCGTTTGCCGGCGCGATCTTCCCCCTCGAGTCCGCCTCCACGTTCGCGCGCCTCTGGAGCGCGCTGCTGCCTTACTCGGCCTTTGCCAAGCTGCTCGCGGAGCAGTGGATGATGGGCGCGCCCGCCACCGACTCAGTGAGGCAGATTCTCGTCATGCTGATCTTTCTCTTGGTCGGAGCCGCCATAGGCCTGCCACCCTACATCCGCGCCGCACGACGTCCCGAAATCTGGGGACGGCGATGATCCGGCGCGGCTTCATCGCAGCGTTCCGCGCGATCCTTGCCGACCGGACGGCGGCGATACTGCTGGTTGGTTCCGCGATCCTCTACTCCTTTTTTTATCCAACTGCTTATTCCGGCGAGGTGCCGACGAGGCTGCCGGTCGTCGCGGTCGATCTTGACCGTTCCGGTTCAAGCCGCGCGCTGGTGGCCAAGCTGCCTGCGCTGCAGCAGGCTGAACTGGTTGCACGGCTGTCTTCCCCCCAGGAAGCGCTGGCTTGGATCGAGGCGCGCCGCGCGAGCGCCGCGGTGATCATTCCCGACGGCTACGAACAGAACATCCTGCGCGGGGGACAGGGCGCAGTCGCGCTATACGGCAATGGCGCTTATCTGCTGCGAAGCAGCACCGCGCTTTCTGGCGTAGCGGCGGCGATCGGCGCCGCCGGACGCGAAGCGGGCGTGGATCAGGCACAAGCGTCGGGCGCGCCTGCCGCCCCGGCGCTCTCACTCATACAGCGGCCCCTGTTCAACACGCGTGAAGGTTATGGAAGCAGCGTTTTTCCAGGCGTGGCATTCCTGGTCATCCACCAAACGCTGTTGATGGGCCTGGCGCTGTTGGCAGGGACTATTCGCGAAAGACAGGGCAAGCGACGCCTGCCGGCCGGGGACCTGCTCGGGATTGCGCTGGCCTTTCTAGTAATCGGGCTATGCGACGTGGCTTATTTCACTGGCTTCGTTTTCTGGTTTCAAGACTATCCCCGTGCGCAAGCCGATGCGATCACGCTATTCGTGGCTGCGGTAGCATTCATCTCGGCAACCGTGGCTGGGTCGCTGGCACTCGCCAGCTTTTTCCGCACGCGGGAGCGTCCGATCCAGCTCTGGATTGTGACCTCGGTGCCGATTTTCTTCCTTTCCGGTCTCTCCTGGCCCTCGGAAGCCACGCCTGCATGGCTAGTTGCATTGTCGCGCTTGCTCCCTACGACGCCGGGTATTCACCTGATGGTCGGGGTGAATCAGATGGGTGCGTCGCTTGAGGAGCAGTCCGGCGAGCTTGCAAACCTGGCGCTTCTCACACTGCTTTACGGCCTCATCGCATACGCACGTTTTTCGGCGCGACGCGTCGGGGCACAAGAGACGCTACCGCGGAACCGCTGACCTGTTCGCTCCCAGTGCGCGCCCCATCAGCCACACGGACGACGTCACGGGTGATCTTAAGCATCAAGCGGCACGTCAGCGCCCGTCTACGGACCACCCGTTCTGAAAGCGGCGGGGGGCCCTGATCAATCCATGACGAGGATCCCGTTGACTACGTGGAATGCTCGACGGCCCCCGTACTTATTCGATACAATTTCGCATCGAGTCTATGGACGATCGACTTACGTATAGGTAAGGATCTGCCCGAAACGTAAGTTCCCGCAGACAGGAGAGGCTCGAAAAATGGAAACGAACGCGGTGATCGCGGGCTTTGCTCGCTCTCCTTTCCACCTCGCAGGCAAGGGCGCACTCAGCCGCGTTCGACCGGACGAACTGGCCGCACAGACGATTCGTGGCTTGATCGATCGCACCGGTGTCG
Organism: Sphingomonas turrisvirgatae; assembly: GCF_001721295.1. GTDB lineage: Bacteria > Pseudomonadota > Alphaproteobacteria > Sphingomonadales > Sphingomonadaceae > Sphingomonas > Sphingomonas turrisvirgatae. The sequence goes on from NZ_MDDS01000038.1 coordinate 13,481, forward strand.
ATCCTGCAGCCATCGAGGACATCGTTCTGGGCTGCGCGTTTCCCGAGGGTGAGCAAGGCCTTAACGTCGCGCGCTTGGTCGGACTGCTCGCGGATCTTCCGCTCTCGGTCGGCGGCATGACCGTCAACCGCTTCTGCGGTTCGTCGATGAGCAGCATCCACATTGCCGTCGGCCAGATCGCGATCGGCGCCGGCGAAGCGTTCATCTGCGCGGGCGTCGAGTCGATGAGCCGTATCCCCATGGGCGGGTATAATCCCCTCCCCAACCCCGCGCTCGCGAGCAAGAATGCCGGGGCCTACATGGGCATGGGCCAGACCGCCGAAAATGTCGCCGAGCAATATCAGATCCAGCGCGCGGAACAGGAGGCGTTCGCCATCCGCAGCCAGACGAAAGCCGCTGAGGCCCGCGGCCATGCACGGTTCGCGGACGAGATCGTGCCGATCGCGACCAAAGCCGGCGAAGTGCGGGAAGATGGCACGCTGCGTCCCGATACCACTGCAGAGGGGCTTGCCGGACTCAAGCCAGCCTTTAGCAGCGACGGCACGGTCACCGCCGGCACGTCCTCGCCGCTCACCGATGGTGCGTCCGCGGTGCTGGTCACGTCCGAGGCTTTTGCACGGCGGCACGGACTGAACATCCTGGCACACATCCGGTCCGTCGCAATCTCCGGCTGCGCGCCCGAGACGATGGGGCTCGGCCCGATCGATGCGTCGCGCAAGGCACTGGAGCGCGCCGGCATTTCGGCAGCCGATCTCGACATCGTTGAAATCAACGAAGCCTTTGCGAGCCAGGCGATCGCATGCATCCGTGATCTTGGTCTCAAAGATGAGAAGATCAATCTCGACGGCGGCGCCATCGCGATCGGGCATCCGCTCGGCGCGACGGGCGCGCGCATCGTCGGCAAGGCGGCCGCGCTGCTGGAACGCGAAGGCAAGCGTTACGCGCTGGCCACGCAGTGCATCGGCGGCGGTCAGGGCATCGCCACGGTCCTGGAGCGCGCGTGATGGACGCGCCGATCCGCAAGGTATGCGTCATCGGTGCCGGGACCATGGGTGCCGGTATCGCGGCCCAGGTCGCCAATGCCGGCGTTCCTGTTCTCCTGCTCGACATCGTGCCGTCGCAGGGGGCGGACCGCGACGCGATCGCCAAGGGCGCGGTCGCGAAGATGCTCAAGACCGAACCCGCGCCCTTCATGTCGAAGGCGGCGGCGAAACTCGTCGAGACGGGCAATATCGAGGACCATCTCGACCGGGTTGCCGAGTGTGACTGGATCGTCGAGGCGGTGATCGAGCGGCTCGACGTCAAGCAGGCGCTCTATGCGCGCATCGAGACCCTGATGCGCCCCGGTACCGCCGTGTCGTCGAACACGTCGACGATACCGCTGGCCAATCTGGTCGACGGGCGTTCCGACACGTTCAAGCGCGGCTTCCTGATCACCCACTTCTTCAATCCGCCGCGCTATATGCGTCTCGTCGAGGTGGTCACCGCACCGGACACCGCGCCGGAAATTGGGGATCGCGTTTCCGATTTCACCGACCGCGCCCTAGGAAAGCGGGTGGTTCGTGCCAAGGACTCGCCGGGCTTCATCGCCAATCGCATCGGGACCTACTGGCTAGCGGTCGCCATCAATTCCGCCATGGACTTGGGCCTCGACATTGAAGTGGCGGACCAGATCGGCGGTCGGCCCATGGGCGTGCCGAAAACGGGCATCTTCGGCCTGGTCGACCTCGTCGGCGTGGACCTGATGCCGCTGCTGTCGAAAAGCCTGGCGTCGACTCTTCCCGCCGGCGATGCCTATTTCGACACGATCCGCCCGATGGCGCTGGTCGATCGCATGATCGCGGAGGGCTTTACCGGCCGGAAGGGCAAGGGCGGTTTTTACCGCCTCGAAAAGGGCGCGGACGGCCAGCGCACCAAATTGGCCATCGACCTGGCGACCGGCGAATACCGGCCGCAGCGCAAGCCGGCACCGCTGCCCAAGGCGGCGGAAATGGACCTCGCCGCGCTGATCGCCATGCCGGGTGCGAGCGGCGCCTATGCCTGGTCGGTGCTTGGTGCCGTGCTGTCATACGCCGCCTCCCTTCTCGGCACGATCGCCGACGACATCGTCGCGATCGATGACGCGATGAAGCTCGGCTACAACTGGAAATACGGACCCTTCGAGCTTCTCGATCGACTGGGCGGTCGCCAATTCGCGGATCGTCTGCGCGCCGAAGGCCGACTGGTCCCGCCGATCCTGGAGACGCTCGGCGACCGGCGCTTCTACCAGATCGAGGACGGTCGCCGACGCTATCTGACGGCGGCCGGCGATTATGCCGAGGTCGTGCGACCGAACGGCGTACTGCTGCTCGAGGATGTAAAGCTTGCGGCCGAGCCGCTGCTTCGCAACGGCTCGGCGGCGCTCTGGGACGTCGGCGACGGCGTCGCCTGCTTGGAATTCACGAGCAAGATGAACGCGCTGGACGAGCAAGTCATCCAGCTGATCCAAAAGGCAATTCCGCTGGTCCAGTCGCGCATGAAAGCGCTGGTTATCTACAACGAGGGCAGCAACTTTTCCGCAGGAGCCAATTTGGGGCTCGCCATGTTCGCGGTGAATATCGCGGCATGGGGGGAGGTCGAGCGCCTGATCGCCAGTGGCCAGGCAGCGTTCAAGGCGCTCAAATACGCGCCCTTCCCGGTGGTGGCGGCGCCCGCAGGAATGGCATTGGGCGGCGGGTGCGAAATCTGCCTGCACGCCGATGCGATTCAGGCGCATGCCGAGACCTATATGGGCCTCGTCGAAACCGGCGTGGGGCTCGTTCCAGGCTGGGGCGGCAATGGCGAAATGCTCGACCGTTTCGCCAGCGCGCCGGGCATGCCGAAGGGGCCCATGCCCGCGCTTGGCAGGGCGTTCGAGACGATCTCGACTGCGCAGGTTTCCAAATCTGCGGCGAAGGCCCGCGAACTCATGTTCATGCGGCCCGCCGATCGGATCACGATGAACCGCGACCGGCTGCTCGCCGACGCGAAGTCGAGGGCGCTGGCGTTGGCCGACGGCTACCTGCCGCCTGAAAAGCCGGTCTTCCGTCTGGCGGGCGAAAGCGGTCGTACCGGCATCGCCGGTGCGGTGCGCGATTTCCGCGCGAAGGGGATCGCGACTCCTTACGACGAGGTGGTCGCCGAACGGCTCGCCTTTATTCTCACCGGCGGCGAAGCCGATTTGGTGGACGTGGTGAGCGAGGATGCCCTGCTCAAGCTGGAGCGCGAGGCGTTCATGAGCAGCGTCAGAGACGGCCGCACCCAAGCGCGGATCGAGCACATGCTCGACACCGGGCGGCCGCTGCGCAACTGATCGGAGGAAACGATGGCACAGGTCTACGAGGCACCTCTGCGCGATATGCGCTTCGTGCTGCACGAACTGTTCGAGGGCGAGGATTTTGGCGATCTGCCGCATTTCGGGGAGTTCACACCCGACCTTACCGACGCGATCCTGGATGAGGCGGCGCGGCTGACTCGCGATGTCCTGCTGCCGCTCAACGCCAGCGGCGACGCTGAGGGGTGCACCATTGAGAATGGCGTGGTGCGCACGCCCGCCGGTTTCCGCGACGCCTACGCCCAGTTCCGCGACGGTGGCTGGGCCGCGCTGTCCTCGCCGCCCGAATGGGGCGGACAGGGTCTGCCTGAAACGGTGAACAAGCTCGTAGAGGAAATGATCTGCGCCGCGAACCTGTCGTTCAGCCTGTATCCCGGCCTCACCCATGGCGCGACTACGGCCATCCTCGGTCACGCGTCGGAGGATCTGAAACGCGCTTATCTTCCCAAGATGGTGAGCGGTGAATGGGGCGGAACCATGTGCCTTACCGAGGCGCATTGCGGGACCGACCTGGGCCTTCTGCGCACCCGCGCCGAACCCCGCGGCGACGGCAGCTTCGCGGTCACGGGCTCGAAGATCTTCATTTCGTCCGGCGATCACGATCTGACGGAAAACATTATCCACTTGGTTCTCGCGCGTTTGCCCGACGCTCCGAGGGGTGTAAAAGGTATCAGCCTTTTCCTCGTCCCCAAGTTGCTGCCAAACGATGATGGCACCTGTGGCCCACGGAACGGCGTGGCGGTCGCGGGCATCGAGCACAAGATGGGCCTGAAGGCGTCGGCCACGTGCCAACTCGCGTTCGAAGAGTCGATCGGCTGGCTTGTTGGCGAGCCGAACAAGGGCCTCGCGGCGATGTTCACGATGATGAACGCCGAGCGCGTGTCTGTCGGCATTCAGGGGCTGGGCGTCGGTGAAATCGCCTATCAGTCGGCAGTCGCCTATGCCCGCGAACGGCTTCAGAGCCGTGCCCTATCCGGAACGGCGAGACCGGACCTGCCGGCCGACCCGATCATCGTTCATCCCGACGTGCGCCGCATGCTGATGACAATGCGGGCCTATACGGAAGGATCGCGGGCGCTTGGGCAATGGGTTTCGCGCGCGCTCGACGCCGAAGCCCATGGGGCGGATCCGGAAACGCGTCAGCGCGCTTCGGACTTCGTCGCCATGATGACCCCGGTCGTGAAGGCGCTCTTCACCGATCTCGCATCGGAAACGGCGAATCTCGGCGTCCAGATCTACGGTGGCCACGGGTTCATACGCGAGCATGGCGTCGAGCAATTCGTCCGCGATGCCCGCATCACGCAGCTCTACGAAGGAACGAACGGCGTTCAGGCACTCGACCTGGTCGGGCGCAAACTGGGCGCTCATATGGGCCGATATCTGCGGCCCTTCTTCCATGCGGTTTCGGCTCAACTAGCCGACGCCGCAAAGACCAGCGCCCGCGATCTGGCAGCCTGGCGGTCGTCGCTCGAACAGTCCTTCGGCATGCTTCAGCTTTCGACCGGAACAATCGCGCAAAAAGCATTGAAGGATGCCGAGGAGGCCGGAGCTGCCGCAACCGACTATCTGCGTCTGGTCGGGCTGGTCGGCATGGGCCACTGCTTTCTCAAGGCTGCACGAATTGCTCGTCATCGGCTGGGCGAAGGGACGGACGAGGCGGACTTCTACACGGCGAAGCTCGCAACGGCGGGTTTCTTCTTCGACCGCATCCTGCCGCAGGCGACGGCCGCGTTCCTGTCCATCAAATCCGGCAAGCGTTCGTTGATGGCGCTCCCGGCAGATGCATTCTGAACGGAAGGCAAGCACATGAAAGTCTTGGTGCCGGTCAAGCGCGTGCTTGACTATAACGTAAAGCCCCGCGTGAAGGCGGACGGGACGGGCGTCGATCTGGCGAACGTCAAGATGAGCATGAACCCGTTCGACGAGATCGCGGTCGAGGAAGCCATTCGCCTCAAGGAAAAGGGCGTGGCGACCGAGATCGTCGTGGTCTCGATCGGCGAGCAGAAGGCGCAGGAGACGCTGCGCACCGCGCTCGCGATGGGCGCGGATCGCGCAATCCTGATCGTCAGCGAAGACAAGGTCGAGCCGCTGGGCGTCGCCAAGCTTCTCGCCAAGGTTGCCGAGGCGGAACAGCCGGGTCTGGTGATCCTCGGCAAGCAGGCGATCGACGACGACAATAACCAGACCGGCCAGATGCTGGGTGCGCTGCTCGGCTGGGGCCAGGGCACCTTCGCGAGCAAGGTCGAGGTCGCTGGTGACTCGGTGGACGTGACCCGCGAGGTCGATGGCGGGCTCGAGACGGTGAAGCTCAAGACGCCGGCGATCGTCACCACCGACCTGCGCCTCAACGAGCCGCGTTATGCCTCGCTGCCCAACATCATGAAGGCGAAGTCCAAGCCTCTGGAGCAGAAGACGCCGGCCGATTACGGCGTCGACGTGACCCCGCGCCTCACCACGGTGAAGGTCGAGGAGCCGGCCAAGCGCCAGGCCGGCGTCAAGGTCGCCGATGTCGATGAACTGGTCGGCAAACTCAAGACGCTGGGAGTTGTGGCATGAGCGTTCTCGTCTGGGTCGAACATGACAATGCGTCGGTGAAGGACGCGACGCTCGCCGCGGTCACCGCCGCCGGCAAGCTGGGCGAAGTCGTCGCGCTGGTCGCGGGCCAAGGGGCGCAGGGCGCGGCCGATGCGGCAGCGAAGATCGCCGGGGTCTCCAAGGTGCTGCTCGCCGACGACGCGGCCTATGGCCACGCGCTCGCCGAAAACGTCGCGCCGCTGATCGCCGAACTGATGAGCGGTTACGACGCGTTCGTCGCGCCGGCCACCACGACCGGCAAGAACATCGCGCCGCGCGTCGCCGCGCTGCTCGACGTCATGCAGGTGAGCGAAGTGCTGAGCGTCGAAAGCGCCGACACCTTCACCCGCCCGATCTACGCCGGCAACGCGATCGCGACGGTCAAGTCGTCCGACGCCAAGAAGGTACTGACGATCCGCGGCACCGCGTTCGACAAGGCCGCGGCCGAAGGCGGCAGCGCCTCGGTCGAAACCATCTCGGGCAAGGGCGATACGGGTCTCTCCAGCTTTGTCGGCGCCGAGATCGCCAAGAGCGAGCGCCCGGAGCTCACCAGCGCGAAGATCATCGTCTCGGGCGGCCGTGCGCTCGGTTCGGGCGAGCAGTTCCATGCCCTGATCGATCCGCTGGCCGACAAGCTCGGCGCCGCCGTCGGCGCAAGCCGCGCGGCGGTGGACGCAGGCTATGCCCCCAACGACTATCAGGTCGGGCAGACCGGCAAGATCGTCGCGCCCGAAGTCTATATCGCGGTCGGTATCTCCGGCGCGATCCAGCACCTTGCCGGCATGAAGGACTCCAAGGTCATCATCGCCATCAACAAGGACGAGGACGCGCCGATCTTCCAGGTCGCGGACGTCGGCCTGGTCGGCGACCTGTTCAAGATCGTGCCGGAACTCACCGAGAAGCTGTGAGGAAGGCCAGCCCGCAATCGCGGACCCGAGGGGGAGGAAAACGAACGTGACGATTGCCAGAGCCGAGGGCCAGCCGCTGGATGCGAAGCCGCGCCTTCTCACCGAGATGTTCGAGGCCACCGCCGCTCGCCATCCCGAATGGAACGCGATCGACTTCCTCGGTGCGAAGACATCGTGGCGGGCGCTTAAGGCACAGGTGGACCGTGTCGCAGCCGGGCTGCAGGGGCTGGGTCTTCAGGTGGGTGGGCGTGTCGGGCTCTGTCTCCCCAACACGCCTCATTACCCCATTCTATTCCTGGCAGTGTTGAAAGCCGGCGGCGTGGTGGTCAACATCAACCCGCTGTACGTCGAGCGGGAGTTGCGCCACCTGATGGCCGACTCGGGCTTGGACATCGTGGCGACGTGCGACCTGCCGGACGTACACGCCCGGGTATCCGCGATCGCTTCCGAGCTGGGGGTTCGTCACGTTGTGACGTGCCCGATCGCCGAGGGATTGCCTTGGCGGAAACAGATCGCCTATCGCCTCTTGCGCCGCCGCGACATCGCCCCCGCCGTGGTCGACAAACGTCACCTTCCTTTCGCGAAGCTGGCTTCCTGGGCCGGCTTGATCACGCCAGTCGACCTCGTGCCCGATGCCTTGGCGGTGCTTCAATATACCGGCGGCACCACCGGGCATCCCAAGGCGGCGATGCTCAGTCACGCTAACCTTGTCGCCCAGGCCGACGCCGCTGCCCTGCATATCAAATCGAGCGATCAGCATCAGGCGCGCGTCATGGGCGTGCTACCCCTGTTTCATGTGTTTGCGCTCACCACGGTGCTTGGCGTCGCACTGCGTATCGGCGCCGAGATGATCCTGCTGCCACGCTTCGAGCTGAAGCAGGCGCTGAAGAGCATGGCACGCACCAGGCCCACCTATCTCCCGGCAGTGCCAACGATCTTTCACGCGATCGCCAAGGTCGCGGAGCGGCAGCCGCTCGATCTGTCGACGATCGAGACCTGCATCTCCGGCGGCGCGCCGCTCCCGGCAGAGGTGCATGAGGCATTCACGCGGCATACCGGCGGTCGGTTGGTCGAAGGCTATGGCCTGTCTGAAGCTTCGCCGATCATCACGTGCAACCCGATCGACGATTTGGGCAAGGCAGGATCGGCCGGACGCCCTTTCCCGGGAACCCTCATCGAAATCCGCGATACAGAGGCGCCGCACGCACTGAAAATGCTAGGCGAGCCCGGAGAAATCTGCGCGCGCGGGCCGCAGGTCATGCGCGGCTATTGGAACAGGCCCGAAGACACGCGACAAGTGTTCTGCGAGGGCGCGCTGCGCACCGGTGACGTGGGATACCTCGACGAGGATGGATATCTCTTCATCATCGATCGCATCAAGGACGTGATCCTGTGCGGTGGCTATAACGTTTATCCTCGGGTGATCGAGGAAGCACTTTACGAGCACCCGGCCGTGGCCGAGGCCGTCGTCGTTGGGATTCCTCACCCGTATCGCGGGCAATGCCCCAAGGCTTATGTGACGCTGAAGCCGGATCGGCTTGTAGCGGAGGCTGACCTGCTGGCCTTCCTGCGCGACAAGGTGAGCAAAATCGAGCTTCCCGCGGCGGTAGAAATTCGCGAAAGCCTGCCAAAGACGCTGATCGGCAAGCTGTCCAAGAAGGAGCTTGTCGCCGAGGAGTTGCAGAAGGCCGCGGAGCGGCAGGCGGAGACAGTAGGTGGCGCACGATGAGGAAGACCTGAAAAGCATTCAAGAGGTCGCGGGGCTCCTTGGCGTCACCTTTAGAACACTTCGGTTCTATGAAGACCGCGGTCTCATAGAACCGCGACGCGTCGGCACGGCCCGCCTTTACGCCAAGCGAGACATCGCTCGCATGCAGCTCATTCTCCGCGGCAAGCGTCTGGGTTTTTCGCTGAGCGATATCCAGGAGTTCCTCGACCTATATGACGCCGATCCGAGACGAAGCGAGCAGATGCGCGCGTTGGCCGACCGGTGCCAGACGCGCATCGCCAATTTGGAAGCGCAGCTCGACGCGCTCCAACAGACGCTGGCTGAACTGAAGGTCATGCGCGATCAGGCGATTGAACGAGTGCGCGCAGCGGAACTCGCTCGATTGGAGCGCTGATCGGGGAAGCAATCTCTCGATGCTTGCACGACCCTCATTCGACCAACACGCAGCTAGTTTAAGGTCCGAGAACTTTGAGGCTCTTGGCGGTGGAAGCGATAAATGCGGTGGTTTCATCATAAACGTCGTCGGTCCGCCGCAAGCCTCGGTAGCTCACTTAGCTAGCGTGTTGCTGCCCTCACTTATGGCAGTTTGTCGAGAAAGCCAGGACTGCGCGACGTCGCTATCTGCAGTTCCAGCTACTTGCGCGACATCTCCCAACTGTCCCCGCGAGGTATCCATCCATTCTCCTCGCTAGCTGGCTCGCTTTGGACGGTGATGGCATCAGCACCGCAATCGATGCCGAACGTACGTCCATCGAACTTCAGCAATATGTTCGGCGAAGAAATTTGGATTTTAATGGAGCCTTGTGAAACGGGTTTCCCGTCGAATTGCCAGAAGTATTCCGTCGGCGTCATGCGAATCTCCAGCTCTGGAGAATTGCCGTCGGTCCATGTCCCGAGGCAGTCCCTAGTCGCGTTGAGGTTGTCCGGTTTAACTTCGTCCTGGTCAGCTTCCTCCGGTGCCTGCTCTGGCACCTGTGGCTCTACGGCGTTTGTAGCCGCCGTTGGTGCTGTCGGCTCGGACGGCCGTTCCGTCGCGACCGGTCTGATTTGACTATAGATGCCTGCAGCCATTGCGACGCAGGTCGCGAGAAATGCCACGCCAGCTTTGGTATGACGCTTCATGGCGTCTCGTCCAAATCGTCGTCAGGCCGAAGCGCATCGACCAGTTCGCTGATGCTATCTGCAATCTCAGCGTGGCGATCGTGGATGGATATGATGATTGCTAGCCCGCCGACGCTCAGCACCAGGAACAGCGCCATCGTGAATGCGCCGAGCATGACCGGCGTGGCGTACTCTCCCTGGAACGGCCCGTTTGGATCAAAGGCAGCGAATGTGAGCAGGAGCAGACCGATGATCACGAGTCCGACCAGGGTGAGGAGAATATAACGATATAGATCGACGACAAAGCGCATGGCGCCGCCTCCTTGATTTGATTCAGAAAAGATCGGGGGCGAACGTCAGCGCCCGGCGAACCTGCGGCGCAGCAACTTCCGCGACGAACGCGCCAAGTTGGTGAGGTGCATCTATTGTGATCCCCCGTCTTCTGGGGGACCGGTGCCTCAGCTCCAGTCGCCCCTATGTCCTCTTGGGGCGACGGCC
>NZ_MDDS01000039.1 GCF_001721295.1 Sphingomonas turrisvirgatae
GGCGTTCGCCGCCGAACTTGAACAGCAACGGGCGGGGTTAACCCCGCCCGTTGCTTCACCTGCGCTCATGCGCGACAACACCGGTCGGTCTCTGGTTGCCGCTGGATGAAAGGCGGGGGTCACGTCAAGTCTCGTATTCCTCGGGCGCGGCCTTGAACGCGACGTCGCCGCCTATCAGGATTGCACCAACCTTGCCGAGCTTCGCGACCTGGGCCTCGAGATCTTGCATCATCCTCGTCCGGATCGGAACGTCCGGATCGGTCTCCGGCTTCAGGCATTGCGGTGCCCTGAAGTGGATGTCCGACACGTGAAGGATTAGCATTCAGAACCTCCCCCGGCATCCCGGCGGGCTGGTTCGCCTCGACCGGGGAACACAGTTAAGTGATATGAGATAAGTTTCAAGTTGCACGCAGCGGCAAGCTGTCGATGCGTCCATTTCGGTCGCATTTTCATAACCTGCCGATCGACTGAGCCCCAAAAGTTGGCCGTCCGAACCCACCCTGGAGCAATGGCAGCTTTCGGGATCGGTCGAGTCGACTCGGAACGGCCGATTTTAGGGCGCGTTGCCGACCGGCCGCTAGCCGAGGCACCCGTTGCCATGGCGCGCCCGCACATGCCAACATCGTTGCCTACTGCGTTGGAGCACCAGCTTGTGAGCAGGTCGATGCAATCGTCGCGAGCGCGCTCTTCGCACCAAAGCCTTGGCCACGTATGCCATCTCCTGACGCTAACGATGTTCCGGAAGGGCCGCCATGTCGCATGGACCCCTGACTCGTTGCCATCTCGAATGTCGCACATCCAGCGCCGCCGAGAGGGTTCACGGCAGCTTGCGATCTTCCTGCGTTCGTCGCTGGTTGCGGCCGCAATAGCGGTGGCTGCGTCCTGTACCGCACCGGCTAATTCGCCCTCGGCGGCGCCGGCGACACCCCAGCCCATCTCGACGGCGGACGAAAATGCGGAGGACAACGGCACCTATCTGCGCCGCATCGATCCGCTCGGTGGCCAGTGGCGAGTCCAGCGGGTCGGAACTGACGACTTCACCGTCCACAAGGCCTGGATCGACTTCAGCGCAGGCGGCTTTCTCAACCACTCTGCCGGGTGCGGAGGTGGCTACCCCGCCTTCTATCAGCTCAGCGGCGCGCGGCTGACGATAACGCGTCTGGAGACAATCCGCATCGGCAAGTGCGCAGCCGCCGGCCCGCCCGCCCGAGCAGCGGCGGCAGCCAGCGAGCGGCGGCTTGCCAGCTTCTTGATCAGGCAGCGGCGTGGCAGCAGCCTGACGAGGAGACGCAGATCCTCACTGGTCGCGATGGCACGCGTGCATCGCTCAAGCGACCGGTCGAACCCAATCCTGACCTCGCGGGCCGCTGGCTCGTCGAAAGCATCGCAGGTCGCCCGGTCGTTACCGAGCGAAGGCCTGCGACCTTGACGATCTCGCGCGGATCAATCGGCGGGCATGCTGATTGCAACGGCATGGGTACGACCTTCAGCGTCCCGGCGCCCGGCCGTATCATCATTAAGGGACCGATCATCCCGACAGCAATGGGCTGCTCGCCAGAGGACGCCGCCGAAGATGCAGCACTGGCGCAAGCGATGTCCGCTGCAACCGGTTATCGCCTGGAGCAAGGCCGCCTCGTTCTCACGGGTGGGCCGGGCGTGAAGCTCCACGTCGCCAGGAACGGTCCTGCCCTGAACTCATCCTCAACGCCGATCTTGTACGGAACTGAGGTGCTGGGGCTGTCAGCAATATACGGCGCGGGCCAGCCCGCGACGGCGCGCGGCTTCCAATTGAGCTCCCAAGGTCCCTCCGAGCCGTACATCGCCCGCTCGTCCGTGTGCGGATGGACTATCAACGATCCAAGCGTGAACAAAAGGGCGGTGAACAAGACCATGGCAGTTCTGATCATCTTGGTTCCAGTGCTATCGCGCAACGCCGTCGAGCTTGCAGACGGCCAGTGTAGCCAAGCGCGCTAGTCCTCTCACGCCAATTTAAGGTGAAAGCTCGGGTTTTCGCTGGAAGCATCACTACCTTCCCCAGCACCGGGCTGCGTGATGGTGTTTGCCGCATGGATCAATGGCAGTGCTGCGAGGCTGAGCACATAGCCGATGATCGCACTGCCTCCATATCCGACGAGCGGGGTCGGATAGTTGCCGAGCGCTGCTGCTATGATAGCCGCAAGCCAAATGGCGCCGAATGCCAGATAGATGTCGCGATTTGCCTCGTCGTAGAGACCGCCCAGGATCGCCGGGATGAGAAGCAAGAAAGCGCCTGTCAGGACGGCCATGCCAGCGAGCGCGTGCACATCGAAGGACGAGAACAAGATCTGGTCGACATAGAGCGAGGCTCCTAGGTCGTCTGCGCGAACGAGCGTCACGGCGAAGCTAAGCATGCTCGCGGCAAGCGCTGTCAGAACCGCCCTGTCGACGCGAACAATTGCCAGTACCGCCAGGCCCGCGACCAGCATTCCTGCCATTGCTCGATCTGGCTGGAGTGCAAGCGCTGCGGACGTCAAGATCATGCCTATCGTCGCCAGGCGCCCACGGTAGCGAGCGAAGATGACAACGGCGACGGGCAGCAGGATCAAGCTAGGTTGGAGCGTAACGCCCGCGAGCTTAATCCAGCGGGTCGCGCCTTCCGCGCTATAGCCCAACCATGTGGTGGCGAGCAGCGCGCAGGCGATCGCCATGATGAGCCGCCCTGCTCCGTTCGCGCCTGATCGTGCGGCAATGCTACCGATCAGCAGGAGCGCGATCCCGACAAGCAGGGCACCGCCATTGATCGCGAGGTAATGCGCAGGCGCACCGGCCGCTGCCATATAGCTAAGGCCGAGAAGAACTGCGCCAATCGCGCACGCGAGACCCAGTGCTCGGGGCCGGCGCATAGTGCCCGTCAAGACATTCATTGTAGCAGATCCTCCCAAAGCGGGCGAGCGATGGTCATTCAGTGGCGCAAGCAGGTTCGACATACGGGCGGCCACTGCGCGTGGGATCAGGCCCCGCAAACTGTCCACTGCGAACAGAAGCGCCTTAGTATCATCCACGATGTCCGCGGTTTCCGAGCGAACCGCCCACCCCCATGAGCGCAGCGGACGCGGCAGGATGGCGAGCAAAGCCCGGCAGGCAAGGTCAGCCAGGTGACGGCGAATGCCGCCGCTCATGTGGTTGCCTCGCGGCGCGGAGAAGCGCTGGCGGCGGCTTGACCAGGAGGATTGGCAAGGGCGAGCTGCACACCGCTTGCGGTAAGGCGGTAGGCATGCCGCGGCGGTCGCCCGCCCTCCGCCGGCTGTTGCCACTCCGCCTCAAGATAGCCTTGGCTCTCAAGCCGGATCAGGAGCGGATAAAGCGTGCCGGATTTCACGTCGGCAAGCCGTGCGAGTTCATAACCGTGGGACCACCTCCCCCCTGCATGGAGAAGTGCGGCAAGTATGACCCTTGCGTGAGGTGAGAGCGCGCGTGTGCGAGACATTGCAATTAACTCTACCTATGTAGACTTTAAGTCAAGCGCTCGATCGTGTTGATATGGTGAATCGGAGGTAGGCACGCCCGCACGGGAGGGCCCAGAACTGGGTTGAAGCGGCAGCTTTCAGACTTGAGTTCGCGAGCGCGGACGGCCGCTTATAGGGCGCATTGCGGACTTGCAGCTTTCTCGCTGGCCGCGACCACTAACGGTTAGACGATCGTCATCAAGGTCGCGGATGGCCGCCTACGCTCGCCCACAATCGCAACATAGTGTGGTAACAAACGGGGTAACAGGATCACGGTTGCTTCAATTTATTGGTTTGATAGCAATCATTTAGAAGCAAACTATTGGCGCGCCCGGCAGGATTCGAACCTGCGGCCCCAAGCTTAGAAGGCTCGTGCTCTATCCAACTGAGCTACGGGCGCGCGCGGGGATGCGTTAGCGCGGATTGCGCGGCCGCGAAACCGCGATCATAGTCGGGCCCGCGTATCGCCACAGGGGGATGGACGATGACCGACACCGCGCGGCCGGCCGCCGTGACCGCGGACAGCCTGGCGGCGCGCGAGTTGCGCTATTTCGATTTCGTCATGGCGGCCTTCGTCGCGATCCTGCTGCTTTCAAACGTGCTGGGCGCGGGCAAGGTCGCGCAGATCTGGCTGCCTGGCATCGGCATCTGGCCGCTCGAGCACGGCATTTGGTGGCCGTTCGGCGCGGGCATCCTGTTCTTCCCCCTGTCCTATGTCATCGGCGACGTGCTGACCGAGGTGTATGGCTATGCCCGCGCGCGCAGGGTCATCTGGGCCGGGTTCGTCGCCACGCTGTTCATGGCGTTCATGGCATGGGTCGTGGTGGCGTTGCCGCCGGCGCCGGATTGGACGAACCAGGCGGCATACGAGACGATCTTCGGCCAGGTCCCGCGCATCGTGCTGGCATCGGTCGTCGCCTTCTGGGCGGGCGAGTTCGTCAACTCCTTCGTGCTCGCCAAGATGAAGCTGATGACGAACGGCAGGCATCTGTGGGCACGGACCATCGGCTCGACCTTTGCGGGCCAAGGGATCGACAGCCTGATCTTCTATCCGCTCGCCTTCTGGGGCGCAGCCGGCTGGACCAACGACCTGGTGCTCAAGGTGCTGATCACGCAATGGGTGCTGAAGGTCAGCTGGGAAGCGCTGCTGACGCCGGTGACCTATGCCGTGGTCGGCTGGCTGAAGCGGCGCGAGGGCGTGGACGTGTTCGATGAAGGCACGGATTTCACGCCGTTCCGCACGCGGGTTTGACGGATCGCAAAGCGCGGCCGAGCAAAGGCGCGCATCGTCGCTCCATTGAAGGAGACGACCGATGAACATGCCGATCCACGCTACCGCCTTCGCCAACGCCCAGCCGATCGCCCAGCCGCTGCGCAGGAATCGCGCCGAACATGTCTTCGACCTGCATCCAATGCTGCATGTCGGCCTGTTCGCGGGTTTCTTTGCCTATCTGGGGCTGATGTGGGCAGCATTCGGCGAGAAGCAGCTGGCGATCCCGTTCGCGATCTTCGCGATCTTCCTCGCCGGTGCTTACATCGTTCCGGCCTGGTGGGCATGGGTCGTTCCCGACGAGGGCGGCCGCAAGCCCGAGTGGGCCGAGTTCATGCACGAAGGCTTTGCCTGCGAAACGGGGTGGCAGAGCGCGCAGGGCGTGATGGTCCAGGTGTTGATCATGCCGGCAGTGCTGATCGGCTGGGGCCTGTTCCTGCTGGTGGTCAGCCGACTGGTCTGACGACGCTCAGCCGGCGAGCGCGTCGAGGGCAGCCCGGTCGAGGATCGCGATGCCGTGGCTCCCTTCGCGCCGGATCGCGCCGCCGCCTTCCAGCGCGGTCAAGGTCCGGCTGACCGTCTCGATCGTCAGGCCGAGCAGCTGCGCCATCTCGCCTCGTGTCAGCGGCAGGTCGAACGCCGCCTCGTCGTGGCAGGGCGCGGGGCTCGCCGCCCGGGCGAAGGCAAGGATCAGCGCCGCGACGCGACCCTTGGCCTGGCGCTTCGAGATCAGGTCGATCAGGCCGCGGCTCTCGTCCAGTTCGCGGCCGACCTCGACCAGCAGGCGTTTGGCGAGCGCCGGGCGGGCGTCGCTCAGCGCCTCGAACCGGCTGCGGGGAAAGATGCAGGCTTCGCTGTCGGTCAGCGCGGTGACGGTGAGCGTCGCGGCGGGCGCGAACAGCTGGCCCAGCATTCCGGCCGGGTGGACCAGCGCGACAATCCGCTCGGTGCCGTCGCGGTCGATGGTCGACATCTTGGCGGCACCACGCGTCAGCGTCGCGCAGACGGTGGACGCGTCGCCGGCCGCCACGATCGTCTCCCCGCGCGCATAACGGCGGTGATGACCCATCCGGGCCAGCTCGCCCCGATCATCGGGCGTGAGCGCGGCGCAGACCGCACGATCGGCGACGGGACAAGTGTCGCAGACGATCGGCGCGGCGTTGGCCATCATGCCACCGCTTCGAGCAGCCCTTCGAACAGGCGCCGACCGTCGCTGCCGCCATGCGCGGCTTCGATCTTGCGTTCGGGGTGCGGCATCATGCCCAGCACATTGCCGCCGGCGTTGACGATGCCGGCGATCGACCTGGCGCTGCCATTGACCGCGCCGGCATAGCGGAAGGCTATCCGCCCCTCGCCTTCCAACTGGTCCAGCGTCTGCGCATCCGCGAAGTAATTGCCGTCATGATGCGCCACGGGAATCGTGATCGTCTCACCCGCAGCATAACGGCTGGTGAAGATCGACTGACTATTCTCGACCGTCAGCTCGACGTCGCGGCACACGAAATCAAGGCCCTCGTTGCGCATCAGCGCGCCGGGCAGCAGGCCGGTTTCAGTGAGGATCTGAAAGCCGTTGCAGATGCCGATCACCGGCGTGCCCCGCCCCGCCGCATTGACCACCGCCCGCACGATCGGCGATCGGGCCGCGATCGCGCCGCAGCGCAGATAGTCGCCATAGGAAAAGCCGCCCGGCACGGCGATCAGGCCGACGCCCTGCGGCAACTCGGTCTCGCCATGCCACACCATGTCGGGCTTGGTCCCGGTCACGCTTTCGATCGCCACCGCCAGGTCGCGGTCGCAATTCGATCCGGGGAAGACGATGACCGCGGACTTCATTGCTTCTCGACCCGGTAATTCTCGATGACCGTGTTCGCGAGCAGCTTTTGGCACATGGCGTCGATATCGGCATCGCTGGTGCCATCGGCAACGTCCACCTCGATCAGCTTGCCGACGCGGGCCTCGCCCACGCCCGAAAAGCCCAGCGAACCGAGCGCATGCTCGATCGCCTTGCCCTGCGGGTCGAGCACGCCGTTCTTGAGAGTGACGACGATGCGCAGCTTCATGATTGCCTCCGGGAAGTTGCCCGGCCCTATGGCCCCGGGCGGCTTTCCGTTCAAGACTTCACCGCGACGCGGTGCGCCTAGAAATAGCGCGCAAGGCCGATGCGCATGCGAAGGCGGTCATTGGCGAAATAGCGGATCGAGGAATCGTTGCGGCTGTAGGCGACCGTGACTTCGGGCGAGAAGCCCTGCCAGGCAAGCTTGCGGTTACCGAGCGTCACCCGCCCCGTGTAGCGCATGTCCCGGCGCGGGTCCCAGGCGAACATGTACATCGGCGCGTCATAGGTCGCGCGCGATACCGTGCCGCTGATGCCGGCGTTGAAGCCGAGCGGCAGTTCGCCCCCAAGCCCCAGGCTGGCACCATATTCCTTGTTCGAATAGGCATCCACATTCAGCCAGTCGCGCCGGCCGAACACGCCGACCGAGGCGACGATGCTGCGCGTGATCGCGCGTTCGTAGCTGGCATAGCCGCCGAGCTGCCAGCCATCATAGCCGCGGTCGAACAGCGCGTCGGTGCGGCGGCCGTCGATCTGCAGTCCGATGCGCTGGCGATCGCCGATGCCGAGTTGAAGCCCGGCTTTCGCACCTGCCTGGCGGCTGGCGACGTCGCCGGCAAACCAGCGTTGCGCGCCCAGCGCCTGAAGCGTCGCGCGCAGCGTGCCGGAGAGGCGGACTTCACCGCCGGCGGCCAGCTGCACCTGGTAATCGTCGTACAGCGATCCGGTATAGTTTGCGCCCGTCGCGTCGAGATCGGTGATCATCGCCACACCCTCACCGACCGGCAGGCGCACGCCCGCTGAAATGGTTGCGGTCTGGCCAAGGCCGGAACGCGCACGCGCATTTTCGTCCAGTGCCAAGTCGATCGGGATCAGCCCGCCCCACAGGATGGTGATGCTGTCGAACGATGTCGCATTGTTGATGTTGGTGTCGGGCGCAAAGCCGACATTGAGGTCGAGCCGCCAGGCGCGGTTCTGGCGGATGATGTCGCGTACGGTGCGGATCGTGCGCGCGACTTCCGGCGGCAGATCGGCGTCTTGCTGTGCCATGCGGAACTGGCGATCGGCGCTTTGCGGCCGGCCCATTGCCAGCATCGACCGGGCGAGTTCGACTCGCACGCGAGTCTGGTTGGGATCGTCCGCCAGGATCTCCTTGTAATAACCGATCGCCCGCTGATGATCGCCCAATTGCGCGGCGATGAAGCCCGACAGGAACCGAACTTCGAAGCGAAGTGCGGGCACCTGCTCGAGCGCCGCGACCATCGGCTGCGCCTCGGCAAAGCGACCGGCGGTGACCAGCTTCTCGACCTCGGCCAGCAGCTGCGGCGCGGTGAGCCGGGCAATACAGGTCGCCGCCGTGCAGCGATCGAGCAGGGCCGGCGCGAAGTCTGCCGGCTGCGGCGTCGGCCGCTGGCCCGTAAAGGTCTGCGCCGCTGCCGTGCAGGGCAAGGCGGCGGCGAGCAGCGCCGCACCGGCTGCCGCTCGCTTCGTGCTCACTTCTTGCCCGTGAACGCGCCGAGGATGTCGATCCGCTGATCGGGAATGCCGCCGACCACCCGGAAGCCGCCGCCGACCTCCTCAGCCGCCGGGCCGAAAAAGGCGCCGTCGAAGCTCGATCCCGCGACGTTGGCGACATAGGTGTTGCCGCCGCTCGTGAAGGTCCAGGTGCCGAACGAACCGGCGAAACCGCCCTTGCCCGCCAGGTCGATCAGGCCGCTCGCGGCGGCCGCAAAGGTCGCGCCATTCGGCAGGAACGAGCTGGTCGGCGCGGTATAGCGATCGATCTGCGGCGCGAGCACTGCACCGTTCAGCGTCAGGTCCACCTTGCGGCTGCCGAAATCGACCACCAGCTGCGAATTACCGGTCAGCCATTGGAAATAGCTGGGGAGCTCGCCGCCCACCGTGTCGAGCGTAGGGTTATAGACCATCGTCGCCAGCATCGAGCCGTTATACGTGCCCGTCCCGCTGGCCGGCACGGCCGAGTTGCCGGTCTGCGCGCCATAGGCGAACGCGCCGCGTTCCAGATGCCAGGTGTTGGTCTTGACCGCCACGCCGCCGACGGTCGCCACGCCGAACTGCACCGAGTTGCGGACATAGCCGGCAAAGGTCACATATTTCGTCTTGCTGCCCGGCTTTTCATAGAACAGCGTCGTCGACACATAGCTCGAGCCCGGATCGCCGTCCGGCGGGCGCGTGTTGGTGCCCGGATCGATAAAGCCGGTGCCGCTGCGGCCATAGGGCGAGCGCGGATCCCCGTCGCCGGCCTGAAGATACTGGATGTCGGGGTTGTTGAATGCCGCCGACGTACCGGTCAGTGCGTTCAGGTTGGGAACGCCCCATTGCGGCTCGACCGCACCGCCGAATGCCGTGCGGCTGGCCGGATCCTGGAATCGCGTGCCTGCGGCGGCACCCGACCGGGGGTCGGCGACCGTCAGGGTAAAGATCGCATCGCGCGGGTCATAGGTGATCGAGATCGGCGTGTTGCGGACCATGCCCGCATTGCCGGCATAGATCTGCGCCTGCTGACCGGCGGCGACACGCTCGTCGGTCATATACTCATAGACTTGCGAACCGCCGATGCCGACATAGGTCTTGGCGTCGACCGGCTTGCTGAACTGGCTATAGGCGTCGGTCGCGGTCGGCGTGGGCGTGCTGCCCGCGGGAGGCGCCGAACTGCCGATCGACTGCGGGGCGGTGCTGCCACCGCATGCGGCGAGCGTCGCCGCCCCCGAAAGCATCAACCAATGCCGCATCGAAACCCCCTGAACGCGCCTGAATTACGCTCACTGGGTATCGAAGGATGGTTAAGAACAGCTTTACGCTGTCCGCTTTAGCGCCGGTGGCGGACCATCGTGATGCCGATCCGCTCGTCCGCTTCGGCAATGGCCAGCTTCACGATCTCGACCTCGACTCGCTGTACGCGCGTGTCCGTCAGGAACAGCGTGTCGGCGACGTGATCGGCAACGCCCTCGATCAGCGTAAAGTGGACGCCCTGCGGAAGCGCAGTGCTGGCCGCGTGCTTGAGGTCCAGATAGCTTTTCGACGCGCTGAGCGGCGTGTCCGGCGCAAACCGCGCGGGCGGGATCATGTCCACCGTGATCGAGATGCGCAGCGGCTGGGGCAGGTGCGTCTCCTCGGAATAGACGCCGGTGAGGACTTGTACCTCGAAATCGCGAACTTGAAGTTGGAGTAGGTCTTGCAACGGCGGTGCCCCAGAGTGGAGCGAGGCCCTTAGCCACTCCGCCGGTCAAGAGAAAGCTTTGCGTCCAGCGCTGGTGGCGCTAAGGGCGCGCGCCCCCGGCAGCTGCTTTCGCCGGACGGAGGTTCGCGGTTGTTCGATCTGGTGCCCCTTGCGCAAGTTCCCGCCGACGCGGTCGAGTCGCTGCTCGACGCGGCGTTCGGCAGCGATCGTCATCAGCGAACCGCCTATCGTGTGCGGCTGGGCATGGCACCGGTCCCGGAACTGAGCTTCGCGGCGCTGGAGCGAGGCGAGCTGGTCGGCAGCATCCAGTGCTGGCCGGTCGCGCTGCATCGCGATGGCGACACCGCCATGCCGCTGGTCATGGTCGGGCCGGTCGCCGTCGCGCCGCAACGGCAGAATGTGGGGATCGGCCGCGCGCTGATGTGGCGGTCGATCGAGGCTGCGCCGGGCGGCACAGGGCTGATGTTGATCGGCGACCCGGAATATTATGCGCAGTTCGGGTTCGACGCGGCGGCGACCCGGCAGTGGCGCCTGCCCGGCCCGTTCGAGCCGCACCGGCTGCTCGCCCGTGGCAGCGCGCCGGATGCGCCCGGCATCGTCGGCCCCAGAAGCTAGCCCTTTACCGCGCGGCGAAAATGCGCCTAACGGCTTCCATGCCGATGACGCCGCCCCCCGAACTCGCCAGCCTCTCGCTCGCCGAGATCGCCAGGCTGGCCGAGGCGCAGAAGCTGCCGCCGGTGGCGAGTTGGAACCCCGCCCATTGCGGCCACAGCGACATGCGCATCGCGCGCGACGGCACCTGGTATCACCAGGGATCGCCGATCGGACGGCCGGCAATGGTACGGCTCTTCTCGACCATCCTGCGCCGCGAACCGGACGGCCGGCACGTGCTGGTGACGCCGGTGGAGAAGCTGGACATCGATGTCGAAGACGCGCCGTTCGTTGCCGTCGAGATGAAGGTGGAGGGCGAGGGCCGGCAGGCGCACATCGCGTTCCGGCTCAACACCGGCGACCTGGTTCCGGCTGGCCCCGACCACCCGATCCGGTTCGATCAACATGACGACGGACCTCATCCGTATCTTGCCGTGCTCAATGGACTCGAGGCGCTGATCGCGCGATCGGTCTATTACGACCTCGTGGCGCTGGCGCTCGACAACGGCTCCGATCCGGCGGGAATCTGGAGCCGCGGCGCGTTCTTCCCGATTGCGCCTGCGTGAGTCGGCCAGTCCCCTCGCTCGCTGCCCGACTGCGTGCCGCGCTCGATGCGCCGCGCACCACCGCACCCGTGCTGCTGAGCGAAGATGTGCGCGATGCAACGCTGGACCCGGGCGAAGCGCCGATGCCGGCCGCCGTGCTGGTCGCCGTGACCGATCGGCGCGCGCCCGGCCTGATCCTCACGCGCCGCACCGACACACTGCGCCGGCACGCGGGGCAGGTCGCCTTTCCGGGCGGACGCATCGATCCAGATGACGACGGACCGATCGGCGCGGCGCTGCGCGAGGCGCGCGAGGAAATCGGCCTCGACCCCGCGGCGGTCGAGATCGTCGGTCCCGCCGACCGCTATCGCACCGTCACCGGCTTCGAAGTGACCCCGGTGATCGGCGTCATCCCCCCCGACCTTGCCTTCACGCCGGAACCGGGCGAAGTCGCCGCGGTGTTCGAAGTGCCGCTCGACTTCGTGCTCGACCCTGTCAACCATGTCGAATCCAGCGCGCAGTGGCAGGGCGTCGAGCGCCGCTATTATGAGATCAACTGGGGCGGGCACCGCATCTGGGGCGCGACCGCGGCGATGCTGGTGAACCTGTCGCGCCGGCTCGACTGGCCGGCGATGGCGGCCGCATGATCCTTCCGCAGGCCGAGTGGCAGCGACGGCCCGGGCTTGACCGTCTGACGAGTACGCTAGGCGCGGGGCAGGCGCGCTATGTCGGGGGCGCGGTGCGCGACACGCTGCTCGGCTTGCCGGTCACGGATCTCGACATCGCCACAACGCTTCCGCCCGAGCGCGTGGTCGCACTGTTGGAAGCCGCCGGGATCAAGGCAATCCCGACCGGCATCGCGCATGGCACGATCACGGCCGTGGCGAACGGCACGGTAGTCGAGGTGACCACGCTACGCCGCGATCTGGCGACCGACGGGCGGCATGCGAGGGTCGCGTTCACCGACGACTGGCGCGCCGATGCCGCGCGACGCGACTTCACGATCAACGCACTCTATGCCGACCCGATTACGCGCGAGGTAACAGATTATTTCGGCGGCTTGGCGGACCTTGAGGCGCGTCGCATCCGCTTCATCGGCGACCCGCTGCAGCGGATCGCCGAGGATCACCTGCGCATCCTTCGCTTCTTCCGCTTCCTTGCGCGCTTTGGCGATACACCCGATCCGGATGGCCTTGCCGCCTGCGTGGCGCGCGCCAATGACCTGATGGCCCTGTCGCGCGAGCGCATCCGGGACGAGCTGGTCAAGCTGCTGGTCGCGACGGATGCAGTGCGCGTGATGGCGCTGATGATCGATCATGACGTGCTGAAGCCCGTGCTGCCGGAAATCGATGTAGCGGCGGTAGAGCGTCTTCGCCGTCTCGCGGACGACGAGGCTGTCGCCGACATCGCGCCAGACGCCATCCGGCGCCTTGCGGCGCTGCTGCCGCGCGAGCCGGCGGCAAACGATGCGATCGGTGCCCGCCTGCGGCTGTCCAAGGCGGAGCGGCAGGCGCTGGCCAGCGCGATCGGCGACGACCTGGCTGAAAATGCCCGCGCGCTCGCTTATCGCATCACGCCGGAGCGGGCAGTGGACCGGCTGCTGCTCGCGGGTCAGCCAGCGGCGGCGGCGAGCATCATGGGCTGGAGCCCGCCAGTCCTGTCGATCACCGGCGGCAACCTGATCGAACGCGGCCTGCGCAAGGGGCCGGAAGTGGCCAGGGCGCTGCACGCGGTGCGCGACCGATGGGTGGCGGAAGGCTTTCCGGACGAACCGCGAACCGGTGAAATCGCCGACGCGGTGGTGGCTCAACTGTTGCGGTCGGCCAGCAACGCGTAGGCCGCGTCGGCCGGGACCGGCCGCGCGTAGAGAAAGCCCTGACCATAGCTGCACCCCAGCGCGGCAAGCGTCTGCGCCAGGTCGTTGCTCTCGATCCCTTCGGCAGTCGTGCGCATGCCGAGCGCCTGAGCCAGACTCAGGATCGCACGCACGATCGCGATCTTGTCGCGGTCGGCGAGCATGCCGGTCACGAAGCTGCGGTCGATCTTGAGGATGTCGATCGGCAGCTTTTGAAGATAGGCGAGGTTGGAATAGCCGGTGCCGAAATCGTCCATCGCCAGCGTCGTGCCCAGGCTCTTTAGCGCCTGCATCGTCTGCGAAATCCGGTCCGGATCAGTGACCAGCGCGCTTTCGGTGAGCTCAAGCGTGATGCGTCGGCCTTCCACGCCGTTCGCGGCCAACGCCGCCTCGACCATCGGCGCGATCTGGTCGCGCTGCAGCTGGATCGCCGACAGGTTGATCGCGACGTTGACGCCGCAATCGGCACCCGCGCGCGCGTCCCATTCCGCAACCGTGCGCGCCGCACAATCCATTGCCCAGCGGCCGAGCGGCACGATCAGGCCGGATTCCTCGGCGACCGGGATGAACTCGTTGGGCGAGATCGGCTGACCGTGTTCGTTCGTCCAGCGCGCCAGCGCCTCGAACGAGATGATGCGCCCGCTCGCCAGATCGCAGATCGGCTGGAAATGGAGTGTCAGTTCGGCATTGTCGATCGCTCGACGCAGTTCCGTCTCGATGCTGAACTGCTGGCGAGCGAGGTCGAAGGCCCGCGTTTGATAGACTTCCGTCCGCCCGCTCTTCTTCGCGCGCTTCATCGCGAACTGCGCGTGGCGGATCAGTTCCTCGGCATCGGCAACCGCCTCGTCGCCGATGGCGATGCCGATCGAGCAATCGACGCGGATCTCGAAGTCCGACAGGCGAAACGGCGTGGTGAGCGCATTCTGAATACGCTTGGCCACGTGCAGCGCATCACTCGGCCCTTCGTCGAGCGTCAGTTGGATTGCGAATTCGTCGCCGCCGGTGCGCGCGAGCACGTCGTGCGCCCGAAGCGCGCCCTTGACGCGGCGCGCGACCGAGATCAGCAGCTCGTCGCCGGACAGACCGCCAAGACAGGCATTGATCCGGCTGAATCGATCGAGATTGATCACCAGCACGGCATGACGCCCCATGCCGACGCGCTCGATCTCGCCTTCCAGCGTTTCGCCAAAGCCGGGGCGGTTCGGAAGCCCGGTCAGGCTGTCGGTCAGCATCTCGCGCCGCAGGCTGCGTTGCGTGCGCAGTTCGCCGGTCTGGTCGATCAGGGTGATCAGGCAACGCCCCTGCGAGGCCTCGCCCGCACGGCGCGCCATGCGCACTCGGAAATGCCGGCAATCGACTGCTTCGCCCAGCTCCCAATCGATTTCCAGTTCGGTGCCTTGCGATTCAAGAAAGGCGACGATGCGCGGCCCCAGCTGCGCGATCAGGGGCGAATGGTCGGCCAATGTGCCAAGACCACACAGCCGGAACGGGCGATTGACCGTTTCGAAAACGAAGCCGCCGTCGCGCCATTCGACGATGGCGGCGGGCACTGGCAGCATGTTGAGAACCTGCGCCGCCCCAGCGGGGCCGAACATCCGCGACGATGCATCCGCTGCCTGCGCAGCGGATGCATCGGTCTTGTCGCGGGCTCGCCTTGACAGCAACATCACCCGGATCGCTAAAGCCTGTTAGTTAACGGCCCGCTAAAGACACCATAAAAGCGGCCACTGCGACGAACCTAGAACTTGTTGTCGCGCGGAAAGCCTGTGGGTGGCAGCTGCCCGGCCGCGCCGCGGGCGGCGCGCCAGCGCATCAGGTCGGTCTCGGTCCGGGTCCGCCCCTGCTCGCCTCCCATCGTCCAGCTCAGCCCTTCGGCGAAGACAAAGGTCGTGGCATCGCTGAGACCGCCATCGCGGTAGCGCTGAAGCTGGACGCCCTGCCCCCGCGCGAGTTCCGCCAGCTCCGTCAGCGGGAACACGACCAGCTTGCGGTTTTCACCCACCGCCGCGACATAGTCATGCGCGGGCGCAACGGGTTTGACCACCTTCAGTCGCGCGCCAGTCCGCGGCGTCACGACCTGCTTGCCCTTGCGCGTCTCCGCGATCACATCCTCGGCCTTGACCAGGAAGCCACGTCCGTCACTTGCCGCTACCAGCAGCTTGGCCGAACGACCGGCGGGCAACAGCGCGACGATGCCAGTCCCGCCATCCAGGTCGATCATCAGCCGCACCGGCTCGCCAAAGCCGCGACCACCGGGCAGCTTGTCGCCCCCCAGCGTGTAGAATCGGCCATTCTCGGCCGCCAGCAGCAGCTTGTCGGTCGTCTGGGCATGGAACGCCAGAAATGGACCGTCGCCTTCCTTGAATTTCAGGGTTTCCGCGGATGCGAGGTCGACATGGCCCCGCATCGCTCGGATCCAGCCGCGTTGCGAGAGGATGACGGTGATCGGCTCGCGCTCGATCATCGCTTCCAGCGGAATTTCGCGCGCCGGCGCCGCTTCGGCCACCAGCGTGCGGCGGGCGCCCAGCGCGGTTTCCGGGCCGTAGCGGTCGCGAATCTTGGTGAGGTCGCGCTTCATCCGCGTGCGCTGGCGTGCGTCGCTCGCCAGCAGCGCCTCCAGCTCGGCCTTTTCCTTGGCCAGCGCATCACGCTCCTTGCGCAGTTCCATCTCTTCCAGCTTGCGCAGCGCGCGCAGTCTCATGTTGAGGATCGCCTCGGCCTGCCGGTCGGTCAACTCGAACTCGGCCATCATCACCGGCTTGGGCTCATCCTCGGTCCGGATGATCTGGATCACACGGTCAAGGTTCAGGAAGGCAATGATATAGCCTTCGATCAGTTCCATCCGATCGGCGATCTTGTTCAGGCGATGCTCGGACCGCCGACGCAGCACGATGAACTGGTGATCGACCCAGGCCGCGATCGCCGCGCGTAGGCTCATCACCCGCGGCGTGCGCGTGTGATCGAGCACGTTCAAGTTGAGCGGGACCCGCACCTCTAGGTCGGACAGGCGAAACAGACTCTCGATCAGCGTTTCCGGATCGACCGTGCGCGAGCGAGGCTCGAGCACGATGCGGATCTCGGCATCCGATTCGTCGCGCACATCGGCCAGGATGGGCAGCTTCTTTTCGGTCACCAGCGCCGCGATCTGTTCGATCAGCTTGCCCTTCTGCACGCCGTACGGGATCTCGTTGACCA
The DNA here is from genome assembly GCF_001721295.1 of Sphingomonas turrisvirgatae. Classification (GTDB taxonomy): domain Bacteria; phylum Pseudomonadota; class Alphaproteobacteria; order Sphingomonadales; family Sphingomonadaceae; genus Sphingomonas; species Sphingomonas turrisvirgatae. The sequence goes on from NZ_MDDS01000039.1 coordinate 16,257, forward strand.
CGATCTGCCAGGTGCCGCGCCCCTGATCTTCAAGCGCCCATTTCGCGCGAACGCGGAAAGAGCCGCGTCCGGTGCGATAGGATTCGTGAATCGCCGCGGGGCTGTCGACGACGATGCCCCCGGTCGGGAAATCGGGACCTCGGACATGCTCCAGCACTGCTTCGTCGCTGGCGTTCGGCTCGTTGATCAGCAGGATTGCGGCGTCGATGATCTCGGCTGCATTGTGCGGCGGGATGCTGGTCGCCATGCCGACCGCGATGCCGCTGGCACCATTGGCGAGAAGGTTGGGAAACAGGCCGGGGAACAGTTCGGGCTCCTGCTCCTCGCCATTATAGGTCGGCTTGAACTCGACCGCGTCCTCGTCCAGCCCCTCCATCAGGTCGATCGCGACCTGAGTCAGCCGCGCCTCGGTATAGCGATAGGCGGCGGCGTTATCGCCATCGATATTGCCGAAATTGCCCTGCCCGTCGACCAGCGGGTAACGCAGCGCAAAGGTCTGTGCCAACCGCACCATCGCGTCATAGACCGACTGGTCGCCATGCGGATGGTACTTGCCGATCACGTCGCCCACGACGCGCGCGCATTTCTTGTACCCCTGGCTGGGATCGAGCCGCAGCAGCCGCATCGCCCAAAGAAGGCGCCTGTGAACAGGCTTGAGGCCATCACGCACGTCCGGCAGCGAGCGCGCCGTGATCGTCGACATCGCATAGACGAGATACCGTTCGGACAGCGCGCTATCGAACGGCGCGTCGACGATCGTGTCGAACGGGTCGGAAAGGTCGGTGGCCATGCCGCGCGATAGCAACGCAAGGGCCATGGTGACAATGGACGTGTTTTGTTCGCGTGGGAGACGGCGCCGCCCGGCGGGCCAGCGGCGTTGCGCGCGCGCGCCCCTTTCGATATAGGCGCCGCGCAAAGCCCCGGCGTCGCGCGACCGTGCCGCCGGGGCGCATCGTTTGTGGAGGACATGGGGCCATGGCACGTCGCCGCCAGATCTATGAGGGCAAGGCCAAGATCCTGTACGAGGGTCCCGAGCCCGGCACGCTGATCCAGTATTTCAAGGACGACGCCACCGCCTTCAACGCCCAAAAGAAGGGCACCATCAACGGCAAGGGCGTGCTGAACAACCGGATTTCCGAGCATATCTTCACGCTGCTCGGCAATATCGGCATCCCGACTCACTTCATCCGCCGCCTCAACATGCGTGAGCAGTTGATCCGCCAGGTCGAGATCGTGCCGATCGAAGTGGTGGTGCGCAACGTCGTCGCCGGAAGCCTGGCCAAGAAGCTGGGCATCGAAGAAGGCACGCAACTGCCCCGCACGATCATCGAATATTATTACAAGGACGATGCGCTGGGCGACCCGCTGGTCACCGATGAGCACATCCTGTGCTTCGGCTGGGCCAGCCAGGAAGAGCTGCACGACATGGCCGACATGGCGATCCGGGTGAACGACTTCATGTCCGGCCTGTTCGCGGGGATCGGCATCCGGCTGGTCGACTTCAAGCTCGAGTTCGGCCGCATCTGGGACAATGATTACAGCCGCATCATCCTGGCGGACGAGATCAGCCCGGACGGCTGCCGGCTGTGGGACATGGTTTCGGGCGAAAAGCTCGACAAGGACCGCTTCCGCCGCGATCTTGGTGGAGAGGTCGAGGCATATCAGGAAGTCGCGCGCCGACTGGGGCTGTTGCCCGAGGGCGCCGATTCGGCAGTGCTCGACCTCGAATCGCACCGCAAGCGGCGCGGAAAGTAAGCAAAGCCCTTCGATAAGGGGTCATCAAGCCGAACCAGGCCGCACCGGCCGCTCGCCCGCCAGGGTAGACTAGCCGGGCGCCGGTTCGGCATTCAGCGCGGCTGGATCAACCGCCCCGCGCGCACGACCCCAATTGCGCCAGCACGAATGCGTAATCGTCGCGGGCCAGCGTGGCGTTTGCCGGCTCCTGCTCGCTCAGGCTGCTGGCGGGCAGCGCACGCGGCAGGCCGCAAGCCAGCCGATACCACAGCAACGTATCGCGTGGCGGCGGACCGGCAGCATCGTCGACAATCTCGCCCAGCGCGACGGCCCAGCGGCGCTGCTCGCCCGGCCGCCTCAGGATCGAAAGCGAGATCGGCGCGCCGGTCGCAGTCTGGACGAAGATCTGCGTCTCGCCTTCGCCCGGCAGCGTGCCCGGGACATGGAAGGCGTTGCCCAGCCCGGTGACGGCGGGCGGGGCCGCTGGATCGACTACCTCGCGCACGATCCGCCGGACCAGTGCATCGAGTTCGGCGGTCCATGCTTTCTGAGCATCGGCGCGGGGCAGTTGCAGCATCGTCGGCTGGCCTGCCACCTGGCGCGCGAACAGCAGCACACGCTGCTTGTTCAGTTTCGGCGCACGGCCGCGCGCATCGAGCGGCACGTCGACGACATAGCCGAGTCGCGTCGGCAAGGGCGCATCCGAGCGAATCAGCGCCAGCACATCGGCCTCGACATAGAAGCGCGCCTGGCCCGCCGGCACGCCGGCAGCCTCTGCGCCCTTGATCCGCGCAGCGCTGCGGATGCGTGCGTCCAGCACGACGGGCGCCTCCAGGATCAGGTCAGCCGTGCCGACATAGCCGGGCAGCACGGCCCCCGACTCGGCGACGACTTGTGCCTGCGCTGGCAGCATTTGGACGGGCGAAGCCGCGGCAAAGGCGGCGGAAATCGTCAGGGTGGCGGAACGAGCGATATGGAATGCCATGCCGGAGAGGGTAGGCGATCACACCTTAACCATACAGAAATATTTCTGTCGCCGGCCTGTTATACGTTTATTGCGTCCGACAAAGCGTTTGCGTCACGCAAAACGCCGCGATAGGACTTGCGGCCTCTGCCGGACTCAGGTGTTCCCCCCGCCATCCGGTCGAGCCACGCCGATAAGATGCCAGAGTGCCGGGCAACGGCGCGGCCGAATGAAGGAGTTATGTTGCTGAATGGCCTACGCAGATCGTGATGTAGGAGGCAGTCGGATCGTGGCAACCGTGGTTGTCGCGATCATTATCGCGATCACGGGCTACGTGTTCGTGACTGGCCTTGCCTACAAATATGTTAAGGAAAAGGTCGAGAAGATGGAGGTCTTCGACATAGAAGAACCGCCACCTCCGCCCGAGGAAGTTCCGCCTCCGCCGCCTTTGCCGCGGCTTCGCCCGTCCAAATGCTGCCAGCGCAGGCACAAGTCGTCGCCGAGTCGGGGGCCGTGCTGCCCGGCTATGTCGGCACG
>NZ_MDDS01000040.1 GCF_001721295.1 Sphingomonas turrisvirgatae
GGGAGGGGCTGTCAACCGCCACCCTATGAATAGTGATGCGGGCGTATCCGGCGGGGGTCGTGGACAGCGCCTCGACCAGGTAAAACAGGCAGCAACCGCAGGCCGATCGCCACGGTTAGATCAACCGGGTCCGGATGGAGGCCGATGCGCAGAGGGCGCCTCGCAGCGGGCTTCCCTGCCGCTCGTTGTTCGCCGACTGCGCGTGCGCAACCATGTTCTGGAAAGCAGGCAGCGGTGAACCAAATCGGTTATAGCTACTTGACAGCGTCACGTTGATATGGCACAAACATGAACGCTGAAGAATCGCGAGTCGGGGATGCGGGCTGGACGGAAACGTCTGGCCCGTTCGCGTTTGGGGAGATGGACATGGCATGCGGGAGCGGGCGGACGAAGCGTGGATATCCGGCCCGCGCTACGCAGCGGCGCGGGGCGTCGCGGCCCCGCAAGGCAGCGGGCGTCGATCAGCATGCGGTTGGGGCGAGCGCACGCGTCCCGGGTGACATCGCGTGAGCGGCGTGGACGGCGTAGACGCGTCGGTCGCCGACTTGCTCGACCGGCTGATCGCCATGCTGCCGACCGAGCGGGCCGAAGCAATGGCTGCGATGACGGAGCCAATGCGGCGCGCGCTGGCGGATTACTGGTTGGTGTGGGCGCAGTCAGGTCAGGTGGCGCCAGCTGGCGACTGGCGCGTGTGGCTGATCCGCGCCGGGCGCGGCTTTGGCAAGACGCGCGCCGGCAGCGAATGGCTGCACGAGCTGGCGCGCCGGCATCCGCACGGCCGGTTCGCGCTGGTCGGCGCGACGATGGATGAAGTTCGCCGCATCATGGTGGAGGGGCGATCGGGACTGATCGCGACGGCACCGCACGACGCCAAGGTCAAATGGCGGCGCGACGCGGGCGAACTGCACTTTGCCTCCGGCGCGATCGCGTTCAGCTATTCGGCGGCTGCTGCCGAAGGGCTGCGCGGACCGGAGCATCATTTTGCGTGGTGCGACGAACTGGGCAAATGGGGCGAGCGCGGCGAAGCGGCGTGGGACAATCTGATCTTGGGCCTGAGGCTGGGCACGCGGCCGCGCGTGCTGGTGACGACCACGCCACGCGAAACGCCGCTGATGCGCAAGGTGCGCGCATTACCCGCGCTTGTCGAAACGCATGGGCGGACGCGCGACAATCTTTACCTGCCCCGCGACTTCATCGCCGCGATGGAAGCGCAGCATCGTGGTACGCGGTGGGGGCGGCAGGAGTTGGACGGCGAGTTTATCGAGGATGTCGAGGGTGCGCTGTGGACCCGCGCGATGATCGAGGACTGCCGAGGCGAGCCGCCCGTGCAGATCACGCGCGTGGCAGTGGGGGTCGATCCGCCGGCGAGCGCGAGTGGCGATGCTTGCGGGATCGTGGCGGTCGCGCTGGATGGGGCGGGCATTTGCCATGTGCTGGAGGATGCGAGCGTCGAGGGCGCCTCGCCCGAGCGGTGGGCGACGGCGGTCGCGGCGTGCGCGAGCCGGCATCAGGCGGACCGCGTGGTCGCCGAGAAGAATCAGGGCGGCGACATGGTGCGATCGGTGCTGACGGCCGCCGACGTCACGCTGCCGGTCAAGCTGGTGCATGCGAGCCGAGGCAAGGTGGCGCGAGCGGAGCCGGTCGCTGCGGCCTATGCCCGCGGCGCGGTGCGGCATGCCGGTGTCTTCCCGATGCTGGAGGATGAATTGTGCGGTCTCGTGACCGGCGGCGGCTATGAAGGACCGGGCCGCTCGCCCGATCGTGCCGATGCGCTGGTGTGGGCGGTGAGCGAATTGCGCCTGGGCATGAGGCGCAAGGCACGGGTCGAACGGTTGTGATGCCGCCAGCTTGCGCTAGAGCGGCGGCATGACTCCGCGCGAACTGATCGATGTGGCCGAAGTGCCGGGTGGCGAGCCGTTGAGGCTGTTCAGGCGCGGAAACGATTTCATGATCGTGCTCGAGCGGAACGAGCTGATGTCCAGCCGCATGAGCGGGTCGGAAGAGGCGCTGTCCGAGATGACGCTGGCGCGGCTGCAATCGCCGGCCGACGCGCAGGTCCTGATCGGCGGCTATGGCATGGGCTTTACGTTGCGCAAGGCACTGGCGCTGATGGGGCCGAACGCGCGCTGCACCGTCGCCGAGCTGGTGCCCAAGATCGTCGAATGGGCGCGGGGCCCGATGGCGGAACTGGCAGCCGGGTGCCTGGACGATCCGCGTACAAAGATCGTGATCGATGACGTGGGCGCGGTGATCGGGCGGGCACGCGCGCAGTATGACGCCATCATGCTGGACGTCGATAACGGGCCGGACGGGCTGACGCGGCTGGACAATGACCGGCTGTATACGATGCGCGGGCTTGATCGCGCGCGAACGGCATTGAAGCCGGGCGGGGTGCTTGCCGTGTGGTCGGCGGCACCGGACGATCGCTTCAGGCGGCGGATGGGCGATGCGGGGTTTGCGGTCGAGGAAGTGGCGGTTCGTGCGCGCCAGAATGGCAAGGGGCCGCGCCATGTCATCTGGTTCGGGGTGAAGCGGTAGCGCCGCAGCGTTGAACATCAGGGTGGCGTGACATCCGGCGCTCGCCGGGATGACGGATTAGCTGGAGTTTTCATCATGAAATGGTTCGGACGCAGGTCCGGGCGCGATGGGTCGCGTCCGGTGTTGGCGCGTGGGCAGGGGACGCTGAGCGCGCTGGGCGAGTGGCCGCAAAGCTATGAGGCGCAGGTGCGCGACGGCTATGCCGGTAATCCGGTGGCTCAGCGCGCGGTAAAGATCGTGGCCGAGGCCGTGGCAAGTGCGCCGCTGGCGGGATCGGACGCGGCGCTGGTGGAGCTGGTGAGCGCGCGAGTGCAGGGGCAGGAACTGGGCGCGCTGTTGACGGCGCAGTTGCTGCTCCACGGCAACGCATATGTTCAGATCCTGAGCGATGGCGCGGGCGGCGTGGCCGAGTTGTTTCCGTTGCGACCCGAACGGATCAGCGTCGAGACCGATGCCGGCGGCTGGCCGATTGCCTATCGCTATCGCGTCGGTGGATCGGTCAGCCGGATCGCGGCGGAGGACGAGGCCGGTCGGCCGCAGATCGTTCATTTGCGTGGATTCAATCCGCTGGACGATCATTATGGCCTGGGATGCCTTGGCGCGGCGAGCGGCGCGGTGGCGATCCACAATGCCGCGACACGCTGGAACAAGGCGCTGCTGGACAACGCCGCCCGGCCATCGGGGGCGCTGGTCTACGAGCCGGGCGATGGCAGCGCGCTATCGTCGGACCAGTTCGAGCGGCTGAAGGGCGAGATGGAAGCAGGCTTTGCCGGCGCCAGAAATGCCGGCCGTCCGATGTTGCTGGAGGGAGGTTTGCGCTGGCAGGCGATGAGCCTGACGCCGGCCGACATGGACTTTGTCGGGCTGAAGGCAGCGTCGGCGCGCGAGATCGCGCTGGCGTTTGGCGTGCCGCCGATGCTGATCGGCCTGCCGGGCGACAACAGCTATGCGAACTATCGCGAAGCTAATCGCGCAGTGTGGCGCCTGACGATCCTGCCGCTGGCCGACACGATCCTGACCGGGCTGGCGCAGGGGCTGAGCGGCTGGTTCGACGGAGCAAAGCTGTGGGTCGAGGTCGACAAGGTGCCGGCGATGGCAGAGGACCGTGAGCGATTGTGGCGCAGCGTCAGCGCGGCGGACTTCCTGAGCGACGACGAGAAACGCGAATTGCTGGGACTGGAGCGATGAACGGCGGCCTGTTGGCGCAGCTGATGGCGCAAGGTGTGGCCGAGGGAGCGGACATGGCGACGCTGCGCGCCATTGCCGAGGAAGCAGGCGAACTCGGCGCAAGCCGGGCGCTGACGCGGCTGGGCCTGGCCGATGCGAGCGCGGCGAAGGACATGGCGGAGCTGCGCGAGCTGCTGGGCGCGTGGCGGGATGCGAAGAAGTCGGCGGTGCAGGCGGTGGCGGGCTGGGTCGTGCGGATGCTGTTGGCGCTGGTGATGGTGGGGCTGGCGGTCAAGCTGGGGTTCTGGGGATTGAGCAAGTGACTCGTTTCGCCGGCTATGCCGCAGTGTTCGATGCGCCGGATCGTGGCGGCGACGTGATCCGTCCAGGGGCGTTCGGTGCGTGGGTGAGACGCGTGCCGCTGTTATGGCAGCATCGCGGGCCACCGGTCGGGGTGATCGAAACGATTGGCGAGGACGCGCGCGGACTGCGCGTGACCGGGCGCGTGGACGTGCCCGAGCTGGCCGGGCTGGTGGCGCGGGGTGCGGTGGACGGCCTGTCGTTCGGTTATCGCGTGAAGGCGGCGCGACATGGGCAGTGGCGCGAGATCCGCGCGCTGGAGCTGTGCGAAGTAAGCCTGGTGGCGCGGCCGATGCAGAAGCTGGCGCGCGTGCATGCGATTGCGGCGAGCGATCAGCCGGTCAGATAGCTGAACAGGCGCATCAGCGAGAAGCGCGTGTTGCTGTAGGCATTGATGAACAGGCAGATCAACGCGGCGAGGCTCAAGGCCACGGCGAAGCGGTGCCGAAGCGCCATCGCCCCGCCAAGCAAGGCAAACCCGGTCAAGTTCACCAGCGCGTAGGCAATGAGCTGGTCGGGCCTGACCTTGGCGCTTTCGTGGAACAGGATCAGGAGGTTCACGGCGACGAGCAAGCCAAGAACGATGCGGCGATTGCGGAAGAAGTAGGCATCGAGATCCGGCCACTCTTCGACATCGCGCGGGACGACGAGCACGCTTGCCGCAAAGGTGGCCACGCCGATCAAGGTCGGCACCGCCAGGCCGAGCATGGAAATCTGCACCGTCCGCATGCTGGTCCAAGCGTCGATGAACAGCGCCATCAGCTGAAGAAACACCACCGCGCCGAGCAACGGCGTGAGCAGGCCGAGCCGAGGTCGCTGGCGATGGCGCATGAGGTTCATGAAGCCGAGCAGCAGCTCAGCGACCGCCAGGCCGACGAGCAGCGAGTAAAAGGTCATGAAGAATTCAAACTGGCTCATCGCCGTGGCCCCCCGGCCCGCAGCTTAGAGCGGGGCGACGGTAACGCAATCGATCAGGCCGAGCGGCACGACTCATCTTCATCGCGCCCGCTTGGCGCTGTCGCCTTGCCCGACATGGGGCAGGATTTATTCACGTGGGAGAAAGACATGGAAACGAAGGCAGACGCCCTCGAACAATCGTTCGAGGCGATCGAAGGCATGGGCGTGCCGGCGGCGCGACCGATGTTGAGCGGGGCGCGGGCACCGGGGATCAGCGGCGCGGTGTTCGAAGGATTCCTTCGCAGCGGTGACGGCGCGCTCGAGATGAAAGCGATGTCCGGGGCGACCGATGGCGCGGGCGGCTATGCCATCCCGCGGGAGATCGATGCGCTGGTCGATACGACGCTCGCGTCGATCTCGCCGATCCGCGCCATCGCCAATGTGGTGACAGTGGGCAGCGCCGGCTATCGCAAGCTGGTCGCATCGGGCGGGACGCCATCGGGCTGGGCGGCGGAGACAGGCGCGCGCACCGAAACGGCGACGGCGGCGTTCAACGAGATCGCGCCGCCGATGGGCGACCTCTATGCGAACCCGGCGGCGAGCCAGGCGATGCTCGACGACGCGGCGTTCGATGTGGAAGCCTGGCTGGCGGACGAGATCGCTCGGGAGTTCGCCCGGGCCGAGGGCGCGGCCTTTGTCAGCGGCAACGGGACGAACAAGCCCAAGGGGTTCCTCAGCTATGCGACCGCCGCCACCGGCGACGGCGCGCGCGCGTTCGGAACACTGCAGCATGTCGCGTCCGGCGCTGCCGGCGCGTTCGCGGCGGATCCTGAAGAAAAGCTGATCGACCTGGTCCAGGCGCTGCGACCGCCCTATCGCCAGGGCGCGGTGTTCGTGATGAACTCGGCGACGTTGGCGCGTATCCGCAAGTTCAAGACCACCGACGGTGTGGCGCTATGGCAACCGGCGCTGTCGGCGGCGCAACCGGCCACCCTGCTCGGCTATCCGGTGGTCGAGGCCGAGGACATGCCCGACGTGGCGGCCAATTCGCTGTCGATCGCATTCGGCAACTTCAAGGCGGGATACCTGATCGCCGAGCGCGGCGAGACGCAGATCCTGCGCGATCCGTACAGCAACAAGCCCTTCGTCCACTTCTATGCCACCAAGCGCATCGGCGGCGCGGTGACGAACAGCGAGGCAATCAAGGTCATGAAGTTTGCCGCAGCCTGACAGCGGCAGTGACAAGCCGATGACCCTCGTGGCCGGCTGAAGCGGCGGGGCGGGCGGAGATGCGCCCGCCCCATTTGCAAGATCAACAATCGAGGAGCGTGAGATGGATTCACCGCCCTTTCCGCAGGCGGCCATCGCGGCTGCGCGCGAGGCTGTGCGCGCGGAATTGCGTATCGACGGTAGCGGTGACGATGCGGCGATCGAGCGCATGGCAGCGGCCGCGCTCGCGCTGTGCGAGGCGTTCACGGGCCAGGCGCTGATCGCGCGCGAATGGGAGCAGATGCTGACGCCATCGCGCGAGTGGCAGTTGCTGAGCCCGGTTCCGGCGATTGCGATCGGCGGGGTAGAAGCTGTCGACGTGGACGCCGTCGGCACTGCCGTTCCTGCCGGGCGCTATGCGATTGACATCGATGCGGGGGGACGCGGCTGGGTGCGGATCGCGGCGAAAGAAGGCGAGCAGCGGTTCCGCGTTCAGCTGACGGCGGGGCTTTGTGCCGGCTGGGACGAGCTGCCGCCGCCGATCATGCAAGGTGTTACGCGGATGGCGGCGCATCTGCTGGAGGCGCGGGACGGCAGCGCGCCGCCGGCGGCTGTTGCGGCGCTGTGGCGGCCGTGGCGCCGGATGCGGCTGTCACCGGAGCGGCGGGCATGACCGCGCAGGTCGGGCGGGGCGGCGCGGCCGCCGTTGCCCGCCAATCCCGACAGATGCCGGGCGGATCGCCGAGGCCGTTCCGGGCGTGAGGGCAGATGCCGTCCCGGGCGGCGTGGCGATCGAAGGCCGTAGATTGCGCCGCGACGCGCGGCTGCGCTGGATAGCGGGGCTGCTCAAATGAGCGCGCACATTGAACTGCAGGCAGCGCTGGTCGCGGCAATCGCAAGCGATCCGGTGCTGAGCGATACGTTGACGCGGGTCTTCGATGCGCCGCCGATCCGCGCCGCGCGGCCCTATGCCCTGGTCGAAGATGCCGTGCTGACCGACTGGAGCACCAAGGACATGGCGGGGCGCGAGGGGCGGGTGGCGGTGACGCTGTTCGACCTGGGCGAGCGTCCGGTGCGCGCACAGCAGTTGGCCGGTTCGACGGAGGAAGCAGTCCTGGCCATGCCCGCACAGCTGGGCGGCGGGTGGCGGATCATAAGCTTGATGCTGATCCGGAGCCGGCTGGTCCGGGAGGGCGAGGGGCGCTGGGCAGCGACGAGTGAATTTCGGATTCGGATGTTGAGGGAGGGATGAAATGGCAGCGGAAAAGGGCAGCGCATTCTTGTTGAAGGTCGGCGATGGTGGATCGCCCGTGGCTTATGCGACGGTCGCTGGACTGCGCACGACGCAGCTGAGCGTCAATGGCGAAGCAGTGACCATCACGTCGAAGGACTCAGGTGGTTGGCGCGAGCTGCTGTCCGGCGCGGGGGTGCGGTCGGTGAGCGTATCGGGCGCGGGGGTGTTCACCGGATCGGCGGCGGAAGCGCGGGTCAAGGCCAATGCGCTGTCCGGGGTACTGGACGACTATCGCCTGAGCTTCGAGAGCGGGGCGACGATGACCGGGCGGTTCCTGGTCACCCGGCTGGACTATGCCGGCGACTTCAATGGCGAGCGTTCCTACACGTTGAACCTGGAGAGCTCCGGCGCCGTGGTGTCGGCGTGAGCGGTGACGCGGGTCACCCTCACGTGCCTGTCCCGGGCGGAACACGGAATCTGGCGAATCCCGCGCGTGGAGAGGCCAGTTTGCGGGTCGGCGGGGTAAGCCTGGTATTGCGGCCGAGTTTCGCCGCGTTGGTGGCGGCCGAGGAGGAAGTAGGGCCGCTGTTCGCGCTGGTCGAGCGCGCCGCCGACGGCCGGCTTGGTTTGAGCGAGATGGTCGCGCTGTTCTGGCACTGCCTGCGCGAACGGCCTGAGGGGCTGACTCGGGAAGCGTTCGGTGAGGGGGTCGCGGCCGGCGGACTGGCAACGGCGACGCCGGCGCTCAAGCTGCTGCTGGGGCAGATCCTGGCCGGACGATGAGCGAGTTCGCGCAAGCTGCCGCGCGGCTGGCGGGACAAGCGGGGGTCGTGTTCGGCTGGACCCCGGACGTGTTCTGGGCGGCGACCCCAGACGAGTTGTCGACCCTGGTGCGCGCGCTGGCCGGTGACGAGGTCGCGCCACCCGACCGGGCCGCGATCGCGCGCATGATGGAGACTTTTCCCGATGGATGAAGAGATCGAGCGGCTGGTGATCAGCGTGCGTGCCGACACACAGGGCTTTGCGCGTGATGTCGCCGAGATGCGCGGGACGATCGACGGTCCGTTGCAAGCCGGGGCGGATCGCGCCGGCGATGCGATCGAGCGCGCGATGCTGCGCGCCGCGCGGACCGGCAAGCTTGGGTTCGAGGATCTGAAACGCGTGGCCCTGCAAGTGCTTGGCGAGATCGCGTCCGAAGCGATGCGCGGCGGGCTGAATACGATCCTCGGGCGCGGCGGGGGCGGCGGGCTGGGAGGTGCGTTGAGTGGGCTGTTGGGACTGCCGGGACGTGCCACGGGCGGGCCTGTGACGGGCGGCCGCGCCTATGTCGTGGGTGAGCGCGGGCCAGAGTTGTTCGTGCCGGCCGCCAGCGGGCGGGTGGAAGCGCCGCAGATGGACGGGAACCGCGACGTGCGCGTCGCGATCACGATCAATGCGCCGCGCGGCGAGAACGCCGCGGCCATGCAGCAATCGAGCCGGCAGGTCGCACGCGCGGTGCGGGCTGCGCTGATGGAGGCCGAGTAATGGGATACTGGCTCGCCAAGCAGCGAACGGTGCAGGCCCAGGGGTTCATGACGCGCTTCGATCCGCGGTTCTGGACCGTCAACTTCCCGCGGCCAATGATGGCGAGTGTGGTGAGCACGGCACCGGATGCGCTGCGCGTCGATGCGGTGTTCTATCGCCAGGACGATCTGGCGGGGCTGATCTGGGAGAGCGAGGACCGGCACGACCATGCATTGCTCGCCTATGAGACGCGGCGGGACTATCGCGACTGTCGGTTGCGGTTCCGCTGGCGATCCTCGGGTGTGCTGCCGCTGGACGCGGTGAACGGTCCGGTGCTGACGATCGAAGGGCGCGATGCGACGGGCGAGCTGCGCGCCTGGTACGTACGGCTGTGGAATCATGCGCAGGGCACGCCAGAGGATGCCACAGTCTCGATCGACTTCGCCAGCGTCGTGGGCGGCTTCATGCTGCCGGACGAGGCCGATCCGCTATGGGCCGGCGATATCGATCGGATGTTCGTGAGCCTGGTACCGGCAGGCTTTACGGCGGTCGACGCAGCGCTGGACCCGCCGGTCGATGCCTGGGTCGAACTGAGCGAGATCGCAGTCGAAGGGCCGGGCGCCGTGCTCGGGATCGGCGAGGTGGTGGTGCCCGAGCATGGGCTGTCGATCTGCAGCGGCTATGACGACAGCTATCATATGACGCCCGCCCGGCTGCTGCGGAATGCGCTGCAGCTCGGTTATCGCGGGGACATCGTCCACTATGTCGGGATGAGCCATTATTTCCGGCTCGAAGCGGTCGGTGACGGTTATTGCGTGAGCCTGACGGGCGGAGCGCTGAATGGACCGTGCGCTGCGTGGCATGCCGATTTCGCGAAGCGGGCGAAGGCGCTGGGGTTCGGCATCATCTGGTCGTTGAGCTACGAGCTGTTCGATGCGCATTGCCCGGAAGCGTGGAAGCAGCGCGCGCATGACGGGTCGCCTGCGCTGACCGGGTGGACGCCGCCTTCGACCTTGCTGTCGCCTGCAAAGGGCGAGGCGGTGGCATATCTGCAAGCAGTCGCGCGTGCTTTTGTCGGCATCGGCTCGGCGGCGGGGTTGGCGATCAAGTTCCAGGTCGGCGAGCCATGGTGGTGGGTGATGCCGGATGGCCGGCTGTGCATCCATGATGCGGCGGCGCGGGCGGCGCTGGGGGATCCGGCCGAGCAGAACGTGCGCGGCGATCCCGATACGGCGGTGCTGGATGCGGCGGGTGCGTTGCTTGCAGCGTCGACGGCAGCGCTGTGCGAAGCGGTGCGAGCGGATGCCGCGGACGCCATTTTGCTGCTCCTCGCCTATTTGCCGACCGTGCTGGATCTCGCCGCGCCGGAAGTCAAGCGCGCGAACCTCCCGGTCGAGTGGGCGTACCCCGCCTTCGACATGCTGCAGCTGGAGGATTACGACTGGGCCGCGGCCGGCAATGGCGTGGCGACGGCGCGCGGCGTTGCGCTGGCCGAAACGCGCCTGGGCTATCCGGTCGATCGGCAGCATTATTTCGCGGGCTTCGTGCTGAATCGCGAAGACGCGCACCAGTGGCGCGGCATCGTCGACGCAGCGGATGCGGCGCAACGTCGCGGCGTTGCGGCGACGTTCATCTGGGCGCTGCCGCAGGTGATCCGTGATGGCTTTACCTATTTCGATCAGGAGGACGATGTGCAGGCGTTCGACGACGTGCTGTTCCCGCTGGCGCTGGGCCGTGACGCGGAAGTTGTGCCCGAGGTTTCAACGGCGATCCTGACCAGCGCCGGGGGGCATGAGGCGCGCAGCGCGGCGTGGGCGGAGGCGCGCACTCGCTACGATGTGGGGCCGGGAGTGCGGAGCGAGGCCGATATCCGCGAACTCCTGGCCTTTTACCGCGCGCGAATGGGCCCGGCGCGCGCCTTCCGCCTGCGCGATCCGTTCGACGACTGTTCGAACGATGGTGGCGAGCCGCGACCCATCGATCAAGTGATCGGCGAAGGCGATGGCGCGCGGCAATCCTTTGGCCTGGTCAAACACTATGGCGAGGTCAGCCGGCGCATCACGCGCCCAGTCAGCGGCAGCGTGCGAGTAGCGGTGAACGGGGTGGAAACACCCGCCTTCGAGCTGGACGAGGGCGGCGTCGTCGTACTGGATACGCCACCGTCCGCAGGCGCGGTCTTGACCGCGGGGTTCCGCTTCGACGTGATGGTGCGCTTTGCGGAAGATCAATTGCCGGTGAGCCGGGCGACCTATCTTGCCGGTGTGGCACCCAGCGTACCGCTGGTCGAAGTGCGTGACGCATGAGCTGGCTGGACGAGCCGCTGGCCACGATCGCGCTGTGCTGGCGGATCGATCGCCGTGACGGAGTCACGATCGGCCTTACCGCACATGACCGCGATTTGACGATCGACGAGCTGATCTATCGCGCGTCGCCGGGCGTCGCGCCTTCTGCGATCAAGCGCAGCGCGTCGTTCGACGCGGACAGCATGGACATGACCGGCACCCTGACCGGCGCAGCGATCAGCGAGCGCGATCTGCTGGCGGGGCGTTGGGATGGCGCGCAGGTGACTCTGTTCGCAGCCGATTGGTGCAATCCCGCGGAGCATGTTTCGATCGGGACGGGAACGATCGGCGCGGTCGAGACGCGCGATGGTGCGCTGACCGCCGAGTTGCGCGGAGCAGCGGCCGCGCTCGCTGCGCCCGTTACGGAAAGCACCTCCCCTGAGTGTCGAGCGATGTTGGGCGATCGGCGCTGCCGCGTGGCGATGGCTGGCCGGACGCACATGGCGCGAGTCGAGCGGCTGGATGGAACCATGCTGACGCTGGCGGGCGGACTGCCGGCCTCCGACGTCTATGCCGGCGGAAGCGTGCGTTGGCTGACCGGACCGAATAGCGGGCTGGAGGATGCGGTCAGCGCGTCCGACACTAACGGCGTGACGCTGCGCACGCCCCCGCGCTTTGCGGCGACCAGTGCGCTGATCGAACTGCGCGAGGGATGCGACAAGTCGATCGCAACCTGTGCGAACCGGTTCGGCAATGCCGCCAATTTTCGCGGCGAGCCGTATTTGCCGGGGATCGACCTGTTGACTCGATATCCGGGCGCATGACACCGATCGAGCGGGCGCGCACCGCGATCGGCACGCGGTTTCGGGTGCACGGCAGGGGCGGACCGGCGGGGATCGACTGCGTCGGGCTTGCCGCGCTTGCCTATGACGTGGCCCCGCCGCGCGGTTACGGATTGCGGACCGGCGACGCGGAAATGGCTGCTGCGATTGTCGCGGCATTGGGTCTGACACAAGTCAGCGATGAACGGGTCGGCGACCTCGTGCTGTTTCGAGCGGGGCCGGGGCAGCTGCACTTCGGAATCGCAAGCGAGGGCGGCGTCATCCATGCCGACGCGATGTTGCGGCGCGTGGTCGAGCGACCCGGGACGCCGCCCTGGACCGCGCTGATGCGCTGGCGAAAGGATTAGAGATGGCTACGTTGTTGCTGACGACGCTGGGAGGCGCTGTTGGTGGGCCGATCGGCGCGATGGTCGGCGGGCTGCTGGGGCAGCGCGTCGACCGCGAGATCTTCAGGCCGAAGGGACGCGAGGGGCCACGCCTCTCGGAGCTTAAGCTGCAAAGCTCAAGCTATGGCACACCCATCCCGCAGGTGTTCGGAACCCTTCGCATCGCGGGGTCGGTGATCTGGGCGACCGACTTGGTCGAACATCGTCGTCGCGAAGGCGGTAAGGGCAGGCCGACGACGACCAGCTATAGTTATAGCGCCTCGTTCGCGGTCGCCCTGTCCGCGCGGCCGATCATTGGCGTCGGGCGGATTTGGGCTGACGGCAAGCTGTTGCGCGGCGCGGCGTCAGACTGGAAGGCGGCGACGGGGTTCCGCCTCCATCTCGGCGGCGAAGATCAGGGACCCGACCCCCTGATCGCGGCGGCTGAAGGCACGTCGCTTGCGCCGGCACACCGCGGAACCGCTTACGCTGTGTTCGAAGACTTGGACCTGACCGACTTCGGCAACCGTATTCCCTCACTGAGTTTCGAGGTAATCGCCGACCCGGGGGACGTGACAGCGGGCGCAATCTGCGCGGCCGTGTCACAGGGGCGGATCGATCCGGGTGACGCGGTGGGTCCGATCGCCGGCTTTTCCGCTTACGGCCAATCGCAGCGCGGTGTGATCGAGCCGCTGGTGCAAGCGATGGGTGCGTGGCCGCTCGCGGCGGGCGATCGGCTTCACCTGGCAGCGGGCGTCGGAGCGGATATCAGCGTGCATCAAGTGGGCGCAAGCGGCCCTGGTCGCCGTCACATCGCGCCGGTCGATCGCGTGCCGCACGCGGTGGCAGTAAGCCATTACGATCCGGCCCGAGACTATCAGGCGGAGCTGCAACAGGCATCGCGGCCTGGTCCTGGCAATCGCGTTGAAGCAATTGAGCTCCCGGCCGCGCTCGACGCCGGTGCAGCAAAGGGATTGGCCGAGGCGATGCTGTCGCGCGCAGAGATGGAGCGTGAACGCAGGATCGTAGACACGAACTGGCAAGCGATGGGGATCGCGCCGGGCGAGCGCGTCGTGATCAAGGGCGAACCGGGCCAGTGGCGGGTCGTTGACTGGTCGCTCGAGCGGATGGCCGTAACGCTGGAGCTGGCGCGGATCGCACCTGCTCCGATCCAAGCCGCTGCCACGCCGGGGCGTTTTCTGCCATCGCCTGATCAGCAAGCCGGCGAGACGATCCTGCAAGCTTTCGAGGTGCCGCATCTGGGCGAGGGTATGTTGGCCGCACCGCGCATCCTGGTCGCTGCGGGCGGGACTGCGCCGGGCTGGCGACGAGCTGCGCTCTCGGTGAGCATGGATGACGGGACGAGCTGGCAACCCGCCGGTGCCACGGCGCTTCCCGCGACGATTGGAGTCGTCGAACATCCTCCCGGTGTGGCGGCCGCTGAGCTGGAGGACCTGCGCAATGAGGCGGTGGTGCAGTTGGCCCATGGCGGCATGCAGCTGCACGACGCCGATGCAGCTGGGATGGATCGTGGTGCGAACCTGGCGTTGCTTGGCGATGAGTTGTTGCAATTCGGCGAAGCCGAGCCGCTGGGCGACAATCGCTGGCGACTTCGCAGGCTGTGGCGTGGACGGCGCGGAACCGAGGCTGCGATCGGACATGCTGCCGGCGGCGGTCGGTTCGTGATGATCGAAGCAGGCAAGTTGACGGACTACGAGGTGCCGGTTGGCAGCAACGCAGTCCGTATTATGGCGACGTCGCCAAGCGATCCACACGGCGTCGAGCGAACCGTCCATTGCAACGGCAGTTCCTGCACGCCGCCCAGTCCGGTCGCATTGCAGGCATTGTTCAATAACGACGGTAGCGTCGATTTGACCTGGGTGCGCCGCAGCCGATCGGGTTGGCGCTGGACCGATGGGGCCGATGTTCCCCTCGGTGAAGAGGCTGAACGCTATCAAGTGCGCATCGTGCCGAGTTCCGGCACCCCGACGATCATCGAAACAAGCATTCCGATGATCGCCTTGTCTGCCGATGCGTGGGGCGAAGGCATTGATGTCGAGGTTCGACAAGGGGGCAACCACGGCCTGTCGCCGCCGGCAGTCATCACCATTCCACCGCTGGAGGATACGGGCGTATGAGCCTTACCACATGTTTTGACTTGCCGCTGCTCGCCGCAGGACAGGCTCAAAAGGAGCTGTTTCACAACGAGGCCCTGGTCCGCATCGATGCGCTGCTTCATCCGATGGTCGAGACCATCGCGTCGGAGCCGCCGTCCGCAGACCCAGTGCCTGGACAGCTCTGGATCGTCGATGCGGCACCTACAGGCGCGTGGAGCGGCATGGCGGCGCATCTGGCGCTATGGAGCGAAAGCGGCTGGTGCTTCATTGCGCCGCGTGAGGGGTTGACGGTCACGCTTCGCCACAGCGGTTTGCCGGCAAGATGGCACGAAGCAGACTGGGAAATCGGGCCCCTTCGAGCGAGCGGGATCCTGGTCGAGGGTGAGCGCGTCCTTGCCGCGCGCCAGCCGCCGATCCAGGAACCGGCAGGCGGCGCGATTGTCGATGAGGCCGCACGATCGGTGATCGGCGAGGTTCTCACCGCATTGCGCACCCATGGCCTAATCTCCAGCTGAAAAACTGTGACGTTCCGGCAACAGTCCCCGGATTTTGTGCGCTTGCGCGGAAACTTTGCAGCCGTTAGGAAGTTAGCGCTGTCCGAAGTGACAACCAAGAAAGGGGATTATGATGCGGAAGCTTGCCATAACGCTGGCACTTGCTTCGACCGCTCTGAGCACGCCCGTCCTTGCAAAGGACGACGCGTGGTACGTGGGTATCGAAGGCGGCGCGATGATTGTCGAGGATATCGACTTCGATATCGGCGCCACGGCTGATGCCGGCACGGTCGACCACAACTATGGCTGGGATGTCGGTGGTACCATCGGCTATGACTTTGGTGGGTTCCGTGCAGAAGCGGAAGTCAGCTATCGTCAGGCAGGTGTCGACGCCTACCGTTCGACGCTCACCACGCCGGCCTACAACGCGGCGGGCGCGATCGTCGCTTCGCCGGCTGGCACCTATGACTATGCTGGCGGCAAGACCTCGGCCCTGAGCTTCATGGTCAACGGTCTGCTCGACTTCGGCGAAGACGACGGCGTGCAGGGCTTCATCGGCGGCGGCGTCGGCGTTGCTCGCGTGAAGGGCGAATATGCCCTGAACACGCGCGGCGCGTTCCTCGACGATTCCGACACCGTGTTCGCCTGGCAGGCGCTCGCCGGCATTCGTCAGCCGATCAGCGAGAACGTCGACGTCACCCTGAAGTACCGCTTCTTCAACGCGGACAACGTTCGTCTGGTCGACGTGACCGGCCGTACGGCGGAAGGTCGTTTCCGTTCGCACAGCATCATGGGCGGCGTGACCTTCAACTTCGGTGCGCCGACTCCGCCGCCGCCGCCGCGCGTGTTCAGGGCATATTCGCCCTTCACGCGAGCAACGCCGACGCCGCCGCCGATGAAGCCC
>NZ_MDDS01000041.1 GCF_001721295.1 Sphingomonas turrisvirgatae
GGCGTTCGCCGCCGAACTTGAACAGCAACGGGCGGGGTTAACCCCGCCCGTTGCTTCACCTGCGCTCATGCGCGACAACACCGGTCGGTCTCTGGTTGCCGCTGGATGAAAGGCGGGGGTC
Organism: Sphingomonas turrisvirgatae; assembly: GCF_001721295.1. Lineage (GTDB taxonomy): Bacteria > Pseudomonadota > Alphaproteobacteria > Sphingomonadales > Sphingomonadaceae > Sphingomonas > Sphingomonas turrisvirgatae. The sequence continues at coordinate 122 of NZ_MDDS01000041.1, forward strand.
ACGTCATGCGGTATCCTTCTCCCTCTGGAGAAGGTTTGAGCGGCAGGCACAGAAAAGGGCCGGCGGATTGCTCCGTCGGCCCTTCGCTCTTGGTCCAGCCGTTGAGGGCTGGGTCGTTTGGATCCGGTCCCGGCAAAGCCGGGACTCGTCGGACGGGTTCGCGGAGCGACCCGCAGGCCGTTCTCGATCAGAAATCCATGCCGCCCATGCCGCCCATGCCGCCGCCGCCCATCGGCATTGCCGGCTTGTCTTCCGGCAGCTCGCTCACCGCCGCTTCGGTGGTGATGAGCAGTGCTGCGACCGAAGCTGCGTTCTGCAGCGCGGTGCGGACGACCTTGGTCGGGTCGATCACGCCGGCCGAAACCAGGTTCTCGTAGGTGTCGGTTGCAGCGTTGAAGCCGAACGACGTGTCGGTCTGGTCGAGCAGCTTGCCCGAGACGACCGCGCCGTCATGGCCCGCGTTGCTGGCGATCTGACGCACGAGGGCGGTCAGCGCGCGGCGGACGATGTCCACACCGCGGGTCTGGTCCTCGTTCGCGCCTTCCGCGCCGTCGAGCGCCTTGGTCGCATAGAGCAGCGCCGTGCCGCCGCCGGGGACGATGCCTTCTTCGACGGCTGCGCGGGTTGCGTGCAGCGCGTCGTCGACGCGGTCCTTGCGCTCCTTCACTTCGACTTCCGAAGCGCCGCCGACCTTGATCACGGCCACGCCGCCAGCGAGCTTGGCGAGACGCTCCTGGAGCTTCTCACGGTCGTAATCGCTGGTGGTGACTTCGATCTGCTGACGGATCGCGTCGGTGCGGCCCTTGATCGCATCGGCTTCACCGGCACCATCGACGATGGTGGTGTTGTCCTTGTCGATCGTGACGCGCTTGGCGGTGCCGAGCATGCCGAGGGTAACGCTCTCGAGCTTGATGCCGAGGTCTTCGCTGATGACTTCGCCCTTGGTCAGGATCGCGATGTCTTCCAGCATCGCCTTGCGGCGATCACCGAAGCCCGGTGCCTTGACCGCTGCAACCTTGAGGCCGCCGCGCAGCTTGTTGACCACCAGGGTCGCCAGCGCTTCGCCTTCGATATCCTCGGCGATGATGAGCAGCGGACGGCCCGACTGCACAACCGCCTCGAGGATCGGCAGCATCGCCTGGAGCGACGACAGCTTCTTCTCGTGGATCAGGATGTACGGGTCGTTCAGTTCGACCTGCATCTTTTCCGGGTTGGTGATGAAGTAGGGCGAGAGGTAGCCGCGGTCGAACTGCATGCCTTCGACGACGTCGAGCTCGAATTCGAGACCCTTCGCCTCTTCGACGGTGATCACGCCTTCCTTGCCGACCTTTTCCATGGCTTCGGCGATCTTCTCACCGACTTCGCGGTCGCCATTGGCCGAGATGATGCCGACCTGAGCGATCTCGCTCGAGCCCGAAACCGGCTTCGAGCGCGACTGCAGGTCTGCAACGACCTTGGTCACGGCGAGGTCGATACCGCGCTTCAGATCCATCGGGTTCATGCCGGCCGCGACCGACTTCATGCCCTCGCGAACGATCGCCTGAGCGAGCACGGTCGCGGTGGTGGTGCCGTCACCGGCGACATCGTTGGTCTTCGAGGCCACTTCGCGCACCATCTGGGCGCCCATGTTCTCGAACTTGTCCTTGAGTTCGATTTCCTTGGCGACCGACACACCGTCCTTGGTGATGCGGGGCGCGCCGAAGCTCTTGTCGATCACGACGTTGCGGCCCTTCGGGCCCAGCGTGACCTTTACCGCGTCGGCCAGGATGTCGACACCCTTGAGAATGCGTTCGCGTGCGTCGCGGCCGAATTTTACGTCCTTGGCTGCCATGTGGCTACCCTTTCAGTTTCTAGTTGAGTGGAAGTTCAGTCGGACTGGGGTGGCGTTAGCCAACGATCCCGAGGATGTCCGATTCCTTCATGATCAGCAGATCTTCGCCGTTGACCTTGACCTCGGTGCCCGACCACTTGCCGAACAGGATGCGGTCGCCAGCCTTGACGTCGAGCGGGATGCGATCGCCGTCTTCGTCACGGGTGCCTTCGCCGACGGCGACGACTTCGCCTTCCTGCGGCTTTTCCTGGGCGGTGTCGGGAATGATGATGCCGCCAGCGGTCTTGGCTTCGGCCTCGACGCGGCGAACGAGCACGCGGTCGTGCAGCGGACGAAAGTTCATGGAGCTCTCCTGAACGTGGTTGAATAGCGTTGTTGGCACTCACCCCCGGCGAGTGCCAGCAGCCGGCATATGGAACCGCGCGGCCGCTTCGTCAACGGTTCGGCGGCGTCGGTCGCGAAAGATTGTGGCGGCGCCGTTCGCTCCGGATCAGCACCAGTTCGGATGCAGTTTCCGCAAGTAAAGTCCGAGTAAACCCTTAGTTAACCTTCATTGTTGGAAGGTCAAAGGAACCCTTTGCGCAAAAACACCTTTTCGGAAGGTCGATGTATGGAAGTATCGACCGACAGGAGATGGGTGATGAACAAGAAGACGGCGGGAATGCCGGCGCTGGTGTTCGCCTCTGCGGCGTCCCTGCTGCTGGCGGCGTGTGAAAGTTCGGGAAACTATCGGGTCGGCTGGGTCGGCGATACGCCGCCGCCCGGCGGCGGTACGGCCAGTTCCAGCGGTGGCGACGGATCGTCCGGCGGCACGGCGAGCAGTTCGGGCGGCACCGGCAGCAGCGGTGGCGCATCGTCCAGCTCGGGCGGTGGCACGACGAGCAGCAGCGGCGGTACCGGTGGCGGCGCGACCGGCCAGGTCGGCAACCTGATTGTCACGGCGGGCAATACTGTCATCGGCGTGGCCGGCACATCCGATGCGGTGGTGCGCGGCGGCGTGCTGCCGACCGCAGGTGTGGTGACCGGCACCGTCACCGGCATTCTGACCCGGACCGGGCAGACGCTGGTGAAACTCGGCGAAGGCACCGGCGGCAATGGCGGCGCCCTGATCCTGGACGGCGTGGGTGGCCGGCTTGGCGCGCTGGTCGGCATCGACCTGGGCGCGGGCCAGGTGATCGCCGCGCCCGCAGGTTCCAAGTCGCTGATCGGCGTCAACGTGCTCGCCAAGAACCCGCAGACCGGGCAGCTCGCCACGGTAAGCGCGCTGCAGGGCGGCAAGGTGCTGTCGGTCGATGTCAATGGCGCCACCGGCGGCCTGCTGGGCAGGGACACCGGACTGCTGGGCAATGTCGGCAAGGCCGTGACCGGCGTGACCGGCGGACTGACCGGCGGCGCGCTGAATGGCGGGGCTGCCGGCGGCGTCACGACCGGGCTGCTGGGCGGCGTGACTGGCGGCGTCAGCGGCGGGGTCGCGACCCCGGCTCCGCAAGCGCCCACGACCGGCGTGGTCGGCGGGACGGTCAAGACCGTGGGCGGCGTGGTCAATGGCGTGACCGGTGGCCTGCTGGGCCAGAAGAACAAGTAAAGCTCCCCCCGCGTGCGTGCGCCAGCGTATCGGCGCACGCACGCCCCCCAATAATCGAGGAAGGCGAGATGATGCTGGCGGCCATGATGGCGCTGGCCGTCGGGGCGACCCCGCAGGCTGGCGACCGGCTGATCGACCGCAATCGGATCGATCGGCCGCGCACCCCCGCGCCGCAAGTGAAGGCGCAGCCCTCGCCGGACAAGGCGCGCGTCGCGGCCGAGGGCACCGGAAGGCCGATCCGTGGTGTCCAGTTCGTCGGGGCGCAGGCTCCCGGACGCGTGGCGCGCGCGGCCCAAGCGTTTCTGGGCAAGCCGATGAACGGGGCGGTGCTGGCGGAGCTCGCCGGCACGCTCTCCCGCGCATATGGCAAGAGCGACGTGGCGCTGTATACCATCGCCATCCCCGAACAGGATTTCGCGGGCGACGTGGTCAAGATCCTGCTGACCGAGGGCCGGATCGCGCGTGTCGAACTGAAGGCGCCGCGCGGCAAGCACCGCCAGCTGGCGGCGCGGGCCGGCCCGCTCACCGCCGAAACGCCGCTGAGCAAGGGGACGTTCGAGCGGCAGATCACGCTGATGCGCGCGATCCCCGGGATGACGGTGCAGACCGACTTCACCGATCCGCAAGCGAATGGCGCGCTGACGCTGACGCTCACGCCCAAGCAGCGGCGGCGCAAGGTGACGGCGGGGTTCAGCAACCGCGGCGTCGAACTGACCGGCGACGGGCAATTCGATCTGAACGCCGAATTCTATGGTCTTGGCTTTGACGGGGACCAGCTGACGCTGTCGGCATCCGCGGCCAGCGACCTCGAGCGCTATCGCTATGCCGCCGCGAGCTATCAGATGCCGGTGGGCGCGAGCGGGCTGACCTTTGCCGGCAACGCGGCGTATCTGGAGACGCGGCCGCGGCGCAACCCGGTGCGCGGCAAGGCGAAGCTGGCCGGCGCGACGCTGACCTATCCGCTGATCCGCAGCTTCAACCGCGCGGCGGACGTGATGATCGGGTTCGACGGCATCAACAGCGACAATGCCGTGCTGGGCAACCTGATCGCGACCGAGCGGACCCGCGCGCTGCGCGTGGCGGCGGGGATCACCGACAGCCGCGAGAAGCGGTCGTGGAGCGTGAGTGCCGCCGCGTCGCAGGGGCTGGACGTGCTGGGGGCGGGGACGATCGAGCCGCTGGCGAGCAAGCGTTTTCGCAAGGTGAGCGGCGCGGCGAGCGTGGCGCAGGCGGTGGGCAAGCGGCTGACGCTGCGCGTCAATCTGCTGGGGCAGCTGAGCGAGGACCGGCTGCCTGCGGCCGAACGGTTCAGCGTCGGCGGCGAAACGCTGGGTCGGGCATTCGACACCGCCTTCCTGACCGCCGATCGCGGTGCGGGCGCGCTGGGCGAGGTCGCGGTGCGGCCGCTGAAGGGCGGGGCACTGGCGGCAAGCGAACTCTATGTCTTTGCCGACCGGGCGTGGATCGGGGTGAACCCGCGCGGGATCGATCCGCGCATCGACCTGTCGATGGCTTCGGCCGGACTGGGCACGCGCTTCAAGTTCAAGGACAAGGCCGAGCTGGGGCTGGAGGCGGCGACCGCGATCGATGACCCGTATCCGGGCTATGAACAGGACTGGCGGGTGTCGGTGAACTGGCGGCTGAGCCTCTAGGTCCGCCCTGTCGCGGGAGATGACCTGTATTGCTTCCTTAATACAGCCCCGCTATTCGCTTGCCCCAAAGCCGCGTGCGTGCGTGAAGTGACGGCGGGCAATCGGAGATCGATCAAGTGAAACTGGTACGCGGCGCCTGGAAGCTGCTGGTGGGGATCAAGGACGCGCTGGTCCTGTTGTTCATGCTGTGCTTCTTCGGCGCGCTGTTCGCGATCCTGTCTGCGCGACCCAATGCGGGGGCGGTCACCGACGGGGCGCTGCTGTTGAAGCTGGACGGGACGCTGGTCGAGCAGGCTTCGCCCGCCGATCCGCTCGCGGCGTTCGGCGGGGGCACGCCGATCAAGGAATTTCAGACGCGCGACATCGTGCGGGCGCTCGATGCGGCCAGGAGCGATGCGCGAGTGAAGGCGGTGGTGCTCGACCTCGACCGCTTTATGGGCGGATACCCGGTCGCGGTCGCGGAAGTGGCCGAGGCGGTGCAGCGCGTGCGCGACGCCAAGAAGCCGGTGCTGGCCTATGCCACCGCCTACACCGACAGCAGCTATCGTATCGCTGCGGGTGCGAGCGAGATCTGGGTCAACCCGTTTGGCGGCACGCTGTTTTCCGGGCCGGGCGGGTCGCGGCTCTATTACAAGGGGCTGATCGACAAGCTGGGCGTTACCGCGCACGTCTATAAGGTCGGCAAGTTCAAGTCGGCGGTCGAACCCTATATCCTGACGCAGCAGTCGCCCGAGGCCCGGCAAGCGAACGAGGCGCTGTACGGCGCGATTTGGGGCCAGTGGCAGGAGGGCGTGAAGAAGGCGCGGCCCAAGGCGCAGATCGACCCGTTCATCAACCAGCCCGAGGCGGTGGTGACCGCAGCGGGTGGCGACATCTCGCTGGCGAACGAGCGGATGGGCCTGGTTGACAAGCGCGGCGACCGCGTGGCGTTCGGCAAGCGCGTCGCGCAGATCGCTGGCGCCGACACGCGCAAGCCGTCGGGCAATTTCAAGTCGATCAAGCTGACCAACTGGCTGGAAGCCAATCCGGCAAAGACGCCGGGCGACGCGATCGGCGTGATCACCATCGCGGGCGAAATCGTCGACGGCAAGGGCGGCGCGGGGACGGCGGGTGGCGACACGGTGTCGGAGCTGCTGCTGAAGGGCCTGGCCGAGAAGAAGCTGAAGGCACTGGTCGTGCGAGTCGATTCGCCGGGCGGATCGGTGCTGGCGTCCGAGCAGATGCGCCAGGCGATCCTGCAGGCCAAGGCGCAGAAGCTGCCCATCGTGGTGTCGATGGCGGGGCTGGCGGCGAGCGGCGGATACTGGGTCTCGATGCCGGCCGATGTGATCTTTGCCGAGCCGAACACCATCACCGGGTCGATCGGCATCTTTGGCCTGATCCCGACGTTCGAGAACACGCTGGCCAAGATCGGCGTGACGAGCGATGGGGTGCGCACCACGCCGCTGACCGGGCAGCCGGACCTGTATGCCGGCACCAACGCAACGACCGACGCGATCCTGCAGGCCGGCGTCGAGAATGGCTATCGCCGCTTCATCAACCTGGTCGCGCAATCGCGCAAGCTGACCCCGCAGCGAGTCGACGAAATCGGCCAGGGCCGGGTGTGGGACGGCGGCACGGCGCGCCAGCTGGGGCTGGTCGATCGCTTTGGCGGGATCGACGATGCGGTGGCCGAGGCGGCGAAGCGCGCCAAGCTGGACCCCGCAAAGGTGCACGCGCTGTACCTGACCAAGCAGCCGAGCTTCCTGCAGACGCTGTTCGCCGGTCTGGCATCGGGCGGCGATGAAGAGGAGTCCGAGCCCGAGAGCGGCGGCGACGTGTTCGCGCGGATCGCGGGCGACCGGCGTGCGGTGTTCGCCCAGGCACTGGGCGATGTGCGGCGGATGGCGCAGGGGTCGTCGATGCAGGCGCGCTGCCTGGAATGCGGCGCGTTCGGGCCGTCGGCGGCGACGATGCGCGCGGACGCCAGGCTGATGGACGTGGTGCTGGCGAAGCTGGGGTTCGGGCTTTGAGTCCGATCCAGCTGCGCCCCGCCGAGCCGGGTGACGCCGCCGCGATCGCGGCGATCTATGCCCCCTATGTGTTGACCGGGACGGTGAGTTTCGAGTTCGATCCGCCCGACGCGCGCCAGATGCGCAGCCGGATGGAAGCATCGGGCGGGCTGTACCCCTGGATCGTCGCGACGAACGCGGAAGGGAAGGGGGTGCTTGGCTATGCCTATGCCACCAAGTTCCGCGAGCGAGCGGCCTATCGCTATGTCGTCGAAACGTCGGTCTATGTCGCGGGCGCGCTGCAGGGGCAGGGCGTCGGGCGGCTGTTGTACGAGGCGCTGATCGACACGCTGCGCGCGCAGGGCTTTACGCAGGCAATCGGCGTCATTTCGCTGCCCAATGAAAATTCGATCCGCGCGCACGAGCAGGTCGGCTTTCGCCGCGCCGGGCAATTGCGCGAGATCGGGTTCAAGGAAGGGCGCTGGGTCGATATCGGCCTGTGGCAATGCGTGCTGAACGAGAGCTCGGTGCCGCCGGTCGAACCCAGGCCGTTCAGCGATGTGGGGATTGTGCGGGACTGAGCCGCGTCCGCCTTGCGAAGGCGCGAAGACCGACGTTCAACCATTCGTCAGCAACTGTTCGCTAGATTCTGCGCATGATCACGCGCGAGGCCCGGCAGGAAATCGAGATCGACCGCGAGCGCAAGCTGGTGGTCGTCACGGTCACCGGCTATTTCTCGGTCGAGGCGGCGCATCGCGCCACGATGGAAACGCGCATTGCGATCCAGTCGCTGGGCGCCGGGGTCGGACAGCATCTGACGTTGTACGACCTGAGCGCCGCCGCGCCGGCCGCGGCCGACACGGCGGATCTGATCCGCATGGGCTTTGCCAACCCGGTCTATCGCAAGCTGTGGGCGCGCAAGGTGGCGTTCTGCACGCCATCGTCGCTGCTGCGGCGGCAGGTGGAGCGGATCCGCGAGGTGCGCGACGATATCGGGGTGTTCGACACGCGAGCGGCGGCGCTGGCCTGGCTGACGGCCGACTAGCGCATGCCGCGATAGGCCGGCAGCTTGATCGACCAGGCAATGGCCGCGGCGCGCAGCGAGAAGCCGGCAGCGGCGGCGACCAGCGCGGCAAGCAGCATGGGCAGGCCGATCAGCACCAGCGCCACATGGAGCAGCGCGGCGAGCGCGGCGGCGGTGACGTAGAGTTCGGGCCGCATCAGGATCGACGGCTCGCCCGCCAGCATGTCGCGGATGATGCCGCCCGAGCAGGCGGTAATCACGCCCATCAGCATCGCGGCGATCGGCGGGATGCCGAAGGTCAGCGCCTTGGCCGCGCCGAACACGGCATAGGCGGCGAGGCCCAGCGCATCGAGCCAGTCGAGCGCCCGGCCGTTCCACCAGCGTTGCGGAGTGACCCAGATCAGCGCAGCGACGCAGAGGCAAAGGCCCGAGACGAACGGATGATGCACCCACCATACCGGCGCGCCGATCAGCAAGTCGCGGATCGTGCCGCCGCCCACTCCCGTCACCAGTGCGAAGAACGCCGCGGTCACCAGCGTCTGCCCGCGCGCGGTGGCGGCGAGCGCGCCGGACGCTGCGAACACCGCGATCCCCAGCAGGTCGAGCCAGGGCAGGAATGTTCCCAGTTGCGGGCCGAGATCGGGGAGCGAGGCGGAGGTCATGCCGCCTCTGTCCCACCGCTGCCGATGCGGATCAACCCACGCGTTGCCTGTGCGGCGACGTGCAAGGGGACACGTCAGGGAATGATGCGGAAATCGTAGCTGTAACTGGTCTGGGGCGCATTGCGGACCCCGGCGATCGTCACGGTGTAGCTGGTGTTGGCGGCAAGGCCACTGACGCGCCACTGGATGTTGTTGGCGAGGCCATAGCCGTCATTGTCGCGTGTGACGTCGGTCACGGTCAGGGCGGCACCGGCAGGGCTGCGCACGCTGACGGTCGCCGCGCCGAAATCGACATTTCGGTCTGCGCCATTGTTGGTGCCGCTCGGCACGACCGAGAAGGAGAGATAGTCGGTCAGCGCGAAGTAGCGGATTGGGTAATCGCCCTGTGGAAAGCCGACATAGGCCGGCACGCTGGCGCTGGCCGGTACGCCGCCGGCAAAGCTGAACACGCGCATCGATGCTGCGGTGGCGCGCCGGCCGTTCGGCAGCGTGACCGAGACGCGGCCATAGCTGGTCTTGCCCAGGAAGGGGTGGAGGATCCAGCGGCGATGGCCGAGCGCGGCGGTGCCGCCTTCGCGCAGCCAGCCGGCGAGCAGGTCGTCCTCGCTGTCGAACGGCAGGCCGGTGCCCCACCCGCCGATCAGGTTGCTGGCCCCGGCCCCGGTCGCGCCGCCCGGCGTATAGCATTGCCACGTGGTCGGCGGGGTGTGGCTGAGTGTCTGGGCGACCGCCATCATCAGCGAGGATTCCTGTTCCTGCCCGTCTTCGGCGGTCGAATAGGTGACCGGCGCAAGGCTATGGCGGGCGCGGATCGCATTGAGATCGGCGGGGAAGCGGTCCTTGACCGCCTGTTTGAGGGGTTCCGCGCGGCACGAGCCGACATCGGGCTGAACGTCGTAATAGCCCGCGACGGTGCTCCAGCTGGTCGGCAGCGGCGAGGCGGACGGGCCGGGCGAGGGCGTGCCACTCGGCGAGGCGGAGGGTGAGGGGCTGGGTGCGACGACCGTCCCGCCGGTCGCGCCGCCGCTCGACCCGCCGCCGCCGCCACAGCCGGTGAGGACGAGCGTGCTGGCCGCGGCGAAAAGCAAATGGGTCGAGCGCATGGCGACCGCTTAAGGGCGAATGCTGCCTTAACCGGAAATGACGATGGTTAAGCGGCGCTCAACCATTCGACGAGCTGCGCCAGGGTGAAGCCGTGACGTGGGGCGGCGCTGGTCGCGCCGCTCGCCGGTCTGCCATCAGGTCAGACGTGGATCGGCTTGCCCGTCACGGCCATCGCCGCTTCCTTGATCGCCTCGCTGTGCGTGGGATGGGCGTGGCAGGTATAGGCGATGTCCTCGCTGGTCGCGCCGAACTCCATCGCCTGCGTCGCCTGCGCGATCATCGTGCCGGCAACGCTGGTGATGATCCACACGCCCAGCACGCGGTCGGTCTTGGCGTCGGCGATGATCTTCACGAAGCCGTCCGGCTCGTGATTGGTCTTGGCGCGGCTGTTGCCGGCCATCGGGAACTTGCCGACCTTGACCTCGCCCTTTTCCTTAGCCGCTTCCTCGGTGAGGCCGACGCCGGCGATTTCGGGCATGGTGTAGACGACGCTGGGGATAAGGTCGTGGTTCACGATTCCCGTGAGGCCGGCGATGTTCTCGGCCACCGCGATGCCTTCATCCTCGGCCTTGTGCGCCAGCATCGGACCGGGAATGACGTCGCCGATCGCCCAGATGCCGGACACGCTGGTGGCGAAATCGTGGTCGGTTTCGATCTGGCCGCGGTTGTTGAGCGACAGGCCGGCGGCTTCGAGGTTGAGGCCGCTGGTGTTGGGACGGCGGCCGATCGCGACGAGGACGTTGTCGGCCTCGATCGTCTCAGCTTCGCCACCCTTTGCGGGTTCGACGGTCACGGTTGCCTTGCCGCCATTGACCGCGACGCCGGTGACCTTGGTGCCGGTCTTGAACTCGATGCCCTGTTTCTTGAAAAGCTTGGCGGATTCCTTGCGCACGTCGCCATCGAAGCCGGGAAGGATCTGGTCGAGGAACTCGACGACCGTGACCTTCGCGCCGACGCGGCGCCACACGCTGCCGAGCTCCAGGCCGATCACACCGCCGCCGATGACGACGAGGTGGCCGGGGACCTTGGCGAGTTCGAGTGCGCCGGTGGAGTCCACCACGACCTGCTGGTCGATCTCGACGCCAGGCAGGGGCGTGACGGACGAGCCGGTGGCGATAACGATGTTCTTGGCGCGGACTTCGCGGTCACCGACCTTCACCGAATCCTTGCCGGTGAACGCGGCATAGCCCTTGAGCCATTCGACCTTGTTCTTCTTGAACAGGAATTCGATGCCGCCGGTCAGGCCCTTCACCGCGTCCTTGCGCTGGGCGTGCATCGCGTCGAGGTCGAGCTCGACCGAGCCGAGTTTCACGCCGAGCTTGGCGAGCGCGCCGCCGGCGGCCTCCTCGAACAGCTCGGACGCGTGAAGCAGCGCCTTGGACGGGATGCAGCCGACGTTGAGGCAGGTGCCGCCCAGCGTCTCACGCCCTTCGGCGCAAGCGACCTTAAGGCCCAGCTGCGCCGCACGGATCGCCGCGACATAGCCGCCGGGGCCGGCACCGATCACGAGGACGTCGAAGTCGTATTCAGCCATTTTCTACTCCGTTCGCCCTCATGTGGGGACGCGGTGTTTAATCTTACAGGTCGATCAGCAGGCGAGTCGGATCCTCGATCGCGTTCTTGAGCGCGACGAGGAAGGTGACTGCTTCGCGGCCGTCGATCAGGCGATGGTCGTAGCTGAGCGCGAGATACATCATTGGACGCACCACGACCTGGCCGTCGCGGACGACCGGGCGATCCTCGATGCGGTGGAGGCCCAGCACCGCCGACTGCGGCGGGTTGATGATCGGGGTCGACATGAGCGATCCGAACACGCCGCCGTTCGAGATGGTGAAGGTGCCGCCCTTCATCTCTTCCATCTTCAGCGTGCCGTCCTTGGCGCGCTTGCCGAAGTCGCCGATCGTCTTTTCGACCTGCGCGACGCTCATCTGGTCGGCGTCGCGGATGACCGGCACGACCAGGCCCTGCGGCGCGGAGACCGCGACCGAGATGTCGGCATAGTCGTGATAGACGATCTCATCGCCGTCGATCTGCGCGTTGACGGCGGGGATGTCCTTGAGCGCCATGCACGCGGCCTTCACGAAGAAGCCCATGAAGCCGAGGCGAACGCCGTGCTTCTTCTCGAACAGGTCTTTGTACTTGGTCCGCGCTTCGATCACCGCCGTCATGTCGACGTCGTTGAAGGTGGTGAGCAGGGCTGCGGTGTTCTGCGCGTCCTTGAGGCGGCGGGCGACCGTCTGGCGCAGGCGCGTCATGCGCACGCGCTCTTCCTTGCGGCCGCCAGCCGATGCCGGTGCGGCGGTGGGGGCAGGGGCGGCAGCGGCCGGTGCGGGCGCGCTGGTCTTGGCCGAAGCGGCGGCGACGACATCGTCCTTGGTGATGCGGCCGTCCTTGCCGGTGCCCTGGATGGTCGAGGGGTCGACGCCATGTTCCAGCACCGCGCGGCGAACCGAGGGGCTGAGCGCGGCGGCTTCGGCGGCGGGCTCAGGCGCGGGTGCAGCGGGTGCCTGCTGCGCCGGTGCGGCGGGGGCGGGTGCAGCAGCGGCGGGAGCCGCAGCGGCGGCGCCGTCGCCGGCATCGACCGTGCCGATCATCGCGCCGACATTGACTGTGTCGCCGACCGCGACGGCATGCGCGCCCATGACGCCGGCGACGGGAGCGCCGACCTCGACCGACACCTTGTCGGTTTCGAGGCTGACGACGGGCTCATCGGCCTCGACGCGGTCGCCCGGCTGCTTAAGCCATTCACCCACCGTCGCTTCGGTGATCGATTCGCCCAGCACGGGGACGAGGATTTCGGTTGCCATCGTTCAGTCCTTCCTGGGGGCAAGCTTAAGACGCGGCCTTGCCGGCGGTCTTGGGGTCTTCGGTGTTGCGCGCGCGGCGGATTTCCTCGCGCACATTATGGCCGAGCGCGTCGGCGATGAGCGCGCCCTGTTCGGCCTGGTGACGCTTCATCAGGCCGGTGGCGGGCGAGGCCGAGGCGGCGCGGCCGGCATAGCGCGGCCGCTGCGGCTTGATCCCCGCTTCGACCATGCAGCCTTCGATATAGGGTTCGACGAAGAACCAGTAACCGTTGTTCTTCGGCTCTTCCTGCGCCCACACCACTTCCTCGACATTGGTCATGCGCGCCAGGCGCTTGACCAGCGGTTCGCCGGGGAACGGATAGAGCTGTTCGATGCGGACGATCGCGGTGTTCTTGTCACCCGCCGCATCGCGCGCCTCGATCAGGTCGTAGGCGACCTTGCCGGTGCACAGGACCAGGCGCTTGACGTCCTGATCCGCCGGTGCCGAGGGGTCCGAGAGGATGCGCATGAAATGCGTGTCGCCCAGGAAATCCTCGGTCCGGCTGACCGCCAGCTTGTGGCGCAGCAGCGACTTGGGCGTCATCACGATCAGGGGTTTGCGGAAATTGCGATGCATCTGCCGGCGCAGCAGGTGGAAGAAGTTGGCCGGCGTGGTCACGTTCGCGACCTGCATGTTGTCGCCCGCGCACAATTGCAGGAAGCGCTCGGGCCGTGCCGAGCTGTGCTCGGGACCCTGACCCTCATAGCCGTGCGGCAGCAGCATCACGAGGCCGTTGGCGCGAAGCCACTTGGATTCGCCCGACGCGATGAACTGATCGATCATGATCTGCGCGCCGTTGACGAAGTCGCCGAACTGCGCCTCCCACAGCACCAGCGCCTTGGGATCGGCAAGCGCATAGCCGTACTCGAAGCCGAGCACGCCATATTCGCTCAAGGGCGAATCCAGCACCTCGAACCGCCCGTGCGGGATCTCGTTCAGCGGCACGTACTTGCGCTCGTCGGTCTGGTCGACCCACACCGCATGACGCTGGCTGAACGTGCCGCGGCCCGAATCCTGGCCGGAGAGACGCACGCCATAACCTTCGGACAGGAGCGAGCCGAACGCCAGCGCTTCGCCGGTCGCCCAGTCGAAATTCTGGCCCGACTTGAACATGTTCGCCTTGGCATCCAGCACGCGCAGCAGCGTCTTGTGCGGGGTCAATCCTTCGGGAACGGTCGTCAGCGTGCGGCCGAGACTGTCGAACAGCTTCTTGTCGATGCCAGTTTCGATGTTGCGGCGCGCGGCCTCGCCCTCGGTCGGGGCGGACAGACCGCTCCAGCGGCCGCCGAACCAGTCAGCCTTGTTGGCCTTGTAGGTCGCGCCGGCGGCGAACTCGTCCTCAAGATGCGCGGTGAAGTCGGCGATGTGTTTGCCGGCGAATTCGCCGTCGATCACGCCCTCGCCCTGCAGCCTTTTGGCATAGAGGTCGGCGACGCCGGGATGGCCCTTGATCTTCGCATACATCAGCGGCTGGGTGAACGAGGGCTCGTCGCCTTCGTTATGGCCGAAGCGGCGATAGCACCACATGTCGATGACGACGTCGCGCTTGAACTTCTGGCGATATTCGATCGCCATCTTGCAGGCAAAGGTGACGGCTTCGGGATCGTCGCCGTTGACGTGGAAGATCGGCGCCATGACGCCCTTGGCCACGTCGGACGGATAAGGCGACGAGCGCGCGAATTGCGGGCTGGTCGTGAAGCCGATCTGGTTGTTGATGATGAAGTGGATGCACCCGCCGGTATTGTAGCCGCGGATGCCCGAGAAGCCGAGGCATTCCCACACGATGCCTTGCCCTGCGAACGCGGCGTCGCCGTGCAGCAGCACGGGCAGGACCTGCGTATGCTCTTCCAGGTCGTTGCGGTTGGTCTGCTGCGCGCGGACCTTGCCCAGCACGACCGGGTCGGCCGCTTCGAGGTGCGAAGGGTTGGCGACGAGCGACATATGGACGCTGACGCCATCGAACTCGCGGTCCGTGCTGGTGCCGAGGTGATATTTCACGTCGCCCGAGCCGCCGATATCGTCGGGGTTGGCCGAGCCGCCGGCAAATTCGTGGAAGATCACCTTATAGGGCTTGGCCATCACGTTCGCGAGCATGTTGAGCCGGCCGCGATGGGCCATGCCGTACACGATCTCGCGCACGCCCTGCGCGCCGCCATATTTGATGATCGCTTCCATCGCCGGGATCATCGATTCACCGCCATCCAGGCCGAAGCGCTTCGTGCCGACATATTTGCGGGCGCAGAACTTCTCCCACTGCTCCGCCTCGATCACCTTGGACAGGATCGCCTTCTTGCCCTCGGCCGTGAACTCGATCGCCTTGCCCTGGCCCTCGATGCGATCCTGAAGGAACTTGCGTTCCTCGACGTCGGAGATGTGCATGTATTCGAGGCCGATCTTGCCGCAATAATTGCGGCGCAGGATCGCGACGATCTCACGAATGCTTGCCTTATCTAGGCCGAGCGTGCCGCCGAGGTAAATCGGACGATCGAGATCGGCGGCGGTGAAGCCGTGATATTCCGGCGTCAGGTCGGCGGGGATGTCCTGCCGCGCAAGGCCAAGCGGATCGAGATCGGCAGCCAGATGCCCGCGCACGCGATAGGTGCGTATGAGCAGCATCGCACGGATCGAATCGTTCGCGGCGGCCGCGATGTCGGCGGTCGAAGCGGTGGGCTTCGCAGCCGGGGCGGCGCCACCCTTGGCGGGCTTGGGCGCGGGCTCCATCTGCGTCGGATCGAGCGCGGCGGTGAGCGCGTCGGTATCCTTAATCGGCCAGGCGGGGTTGGCCCAGCTGGGACCGCTCACCGCACCTTCGAGACCGTCGAACCATTCGCGCCAGCCGGGTTCGACGGCCGACGGATCGGCCTTCCACTTGGCGTAGAGCGTCTCGACGAATGCGGGGCTGACGCCACCGGCAATTTCCGCGAAATCCAGGCCTTCGATGCCCATCGTCTCTTCCTTTTTCCCCTCTCCCACCGGGAGAGGGAGGGGCCCATCGCGCCAGCGATGGG
>NZ_MDDS01000042.1 GCF_001721295.1 Sphingomonas turrisvirgatae
GGGCGGTTCGGCTTCGTTTGGTGCGGGGATCGGCCGCGATGGGGCGATCGAAGGCGGCACCTCGGTACGCGTGACCGGCACCACTTGCGGACGCGGCGTGGGCAAGGCGGCAAGCTGCGGACGGTCGGCGTCGCGTTCGTAGGCGCGGGCGAGTTCGGTGCCGCGCTGGCGATCGGTCAAGCTGATGAAGCGGTCCATCTGCGCCTGTGCGGATGTGGCCTGAGCGAGCCCCTGCGCGGCAGCGCGGAGCGTCAGCGCATAGGCCTTCACCCAATCTTTGGTCACCGCGTCGCCGTTGAAATACATGGTGCCCAGGACATATTGCGCGCGCGGTTCGCCGCGCGATGCTGCCTTCTCCAGCCATTCGACGGCCTGCAGGCGCTTGTTGTTTTCGAACAAGGCGAGGCCGTAATTCTCTTCGGCCTGCGGATGGCCCTGCAACGCAGCCTTGCGATACCATTGTTCAGCCTGAGCGAGGTCGATGGGCACGCCGCGGCCGAGCTTGTAAGCCTGACCCAGGTTGAACTGCGCATCGGCATCGCCCGCGACGGCCGGGCCGCGCCATTCGGCGATCGCCTTCTTATAGTCGCCGCGCTGCCACGCATCGACCCCGGCCTTCACATCGGCCCATGCCGGAGCGCCCGCCATCGCCATTGCGGCGAGCACCGCTGTCGCCAGATACTTCATCGCGCCAATTCCCGATCCATCGCCCAGATCATGCCAGTGAACCGGACGATGGCAAAGCGATGGTTAGCGTCGCGTTAAATGGAGCGTCGCGCGGTGGCGGCGGCGAACCGTTAACCGCTTCTTAGGCCGGGAGTGGCAATTCATGCTTCGGGATACCGGGCTTTTCAGAGGGGTAGATGCGCGTACTCGCGATGGCATCGCAAAAAGGTGGATCTGGCAAGACCACGCTTAGCGGGCACCTGGCGGTGCAGGCGCAGCGCGCCGGGCATGGTCCGGTCGTGCTGATCGACATCGATCCGCAAGGGTCGCTGTCGGATTGGTGGAACGAACGCGAGACGGAGTTTCCCGCCTTTGCGCAGACCACCGTCGCAAGGCTCGCCGCCGACCTGGAGGTGCTGCGCCAGCAGGGCTTTCGCCTAGCGGTGATCGACACGCCGCCCGCCATCACCATGGCCATCCAGAGCGTGATCCAGGTCGCCGAGCTGATCGTCATACCGACGCGCCCCAGCCCGCACGACCTGCGCGCCGTGGGTGCAACGGTGGACCTGTGCGAACGCGCGGGCAAGCCGCTGCTGTTCGTGGTCAACGCCGCGACGCCCAAGGCGAAGATCACCAGCGAAGCCGCCGTCGCGCTGTCGCAGCATGGCACCGTCGCGCCGATCACGCTGCATCAGCGGACCGACTTCGCCTCGTCGATGATCGACGGGCGGACAGTTATGGAAATGGACCCGAACGGCAAGTCGTGCGCCGAGGTCACCGCATTGTGGACCTATATCAACGACCGGCTGGAAAAGAACTTCCGCCGCACCGTCTTCACTGCGCCGGCCGCGACTCACGTCGCCTATGCCGGCCGTCCGCAGGGTGGCTTTGGCCGCCGGGTGGTGAGCTGATGTTCGGTAACTCGAAACCCGCCGCCTCGCTCTCGTCCGGCCTGCTTGCGCGCAAGGGCCAGGCGCGCCCGGCCATGCGCCCGCAGGGCTTTGTCGGGCTGCATCCGGGCACGTCGCTGGACGATCTTGGCTGGAACGATATGGGCGCGGACATGCCGCTGCCCGAAACCGCGCCGCCGGTGTTGCAGCAGCGTCAGGTGCTGGCAGAGGAATTCGCCGCGCCGGTCGAAGCACCGGTCGTCGCGACCGAGCCGGCACCCGCGCCAGTGGTGGTGACTGCGCCCGCACCGCTGCCGGTCGCGCAGACGCCGGCCGCTCGCCCGGTATCGACTGCCACCGCCGCGCGCATCGGCCGCGAAGTCGCGGCGAAAAAGGGCAAGGCCGCCTTCACGCTGCGGCTGGACCAGGAACGTCATTTGAAGCTGCGCCTCGCTTCGGCTCTTTCAGGCCGGTCGGCGCAGAATCTCGTCACCGAGGCATTGGACGCGTTTCTCGAGACGCTGCCCGAAGTCGGCGCGCTGGTGCGCCAGCTGCCGGCGGGCAAGGCGCGTTGATCAGGGGGATTTTGAAGCCATGAACGCACGTCGATATCTGACCATCGCGGCATCCGCGCTGGTGCTGGGCGCGCCGTTGATCGGCGGGCCCGGGCTGCTGGGCGGCCTGGCTGTCGCTGGCGCGAAGGCCGACACCGCCGACACGCGCAAGGCGGCCAAGGCCGCAAAGGACGCCCGCAAGGCACTGGCCAAGCAGAAGGCGCAGCTGGCGGTCACGCTGGCCGAGGCGGCTGTCGCGTTCGATCCCAAGAACGGCGAATATCGCAAGTTGTTGGGCGAGACCTATCTGCTCGCTGGCCGCTTCGTATCGGCGGCGCAGGCGCTGAACGAAGCACTGTCGCTCGACCCGGCGAGCGGTCGCATTGCGCTGAACCTCGCGCTGGCGCAGATCGCCAATGGCGAGTGGACGACGGCTCGCGAAACGCTGACGACTCACCAAGCCACGATTCCCGCCAGCGATCGCGGCCTCGCCTTTGCCCTGGCGGGCGATCCCGGCACCGCGGTCGCGGTGCTGAGCGAAGCGGCGCGCCAGCCCGGTGCCGACGCCAAGACGCGGCAGAATCTCGCTCTCAGCCTGGCGCTTGCCGGGCAGTGGCAGCAGGCAAAGGCGGTTGCCGAGCTCGACCTGCCGGCCGATCAGGTCGACGCGCGAATCATGCAGTGGGCAAGCTTCTCGCGCCCGCAGAACGCCTATGACCAGGTTGCAGCGCTGCTGAACGTCACGCCGATCGCCGACAAGGGGCAGCCCGAACAGCTGGCGCTGGCGCGATCGATGAGCGTCGCCGTGGCGGCGCAGCAGGTTGCCGACCCGGTCGACACCTTCATGCCCGGAATCGCTGTCGACAGCGCGGCTGTGACGGTGCCCGCAGCGGCCCCGGCCGAGGTCGGCAGCGTCGCGGCGGTGACGGTCGCAGCGCCATCGGTCAGCATGGCGGGCGGCGCGCAGATCGTGTTCGCCGAGCGCGCGGAAGTGGTGCAGACGATGCCGGTGGCGGTCGCCAGGCCGGTTCGCGCGGCCGCCGTCAAGCCCGCTGTCGAGCACAAGGCCGTCGGAACCATGCGGAACGTCAAGGCCGAGCGTGCATCCTTTGCCCAGTCGAACGGCCAGTGGTTCGTGCAGCTCGGCGCCTTCGATTCGGCCGGCGTCGCGCGCGATGCGTGGGGCCGTGCAATCAAGCGTGTGCCGGCGCTGCAAGGCCTGACGCCGTCAAGCGCGAGCGTGACGACCAAGGCGGGCGCGTTCGAGCGGCTGGCGGTCGGCGGTCTCAACCGGTCCGATGCGCTCGCGCTGTGCCGGACCGTGCGTTCGAGCGGCGGCAGTTGCTTCGTTCGGACCGGCGCCGGCGACAAGGTGGCGAGCTGGGCCAAGGGCACGCGCCTGGCCGCGCGCTAATCGATCCACCGGAGAGGATGGCGACGGCCGTGCTCCGAAAGGGGCGCGGCCGTTCGTTCGTCAGCCGACTTCGCTGCCGCCCTTGAACAGGCGCAGCGCCTTGCCCTGAACCGGTAGTCCGTCGAACGGCGTGTTGCCGGCCTTGCCCGGCATGCGGTCGGCATCGATCTGCCACGGCGCATCGGGATCGACCAGCACGAGGTCGGCGGGCATCCCCGGTTCGAGCGAACCCGCAGCGATGCCGAGCAGCCGTGCCGGGGTACGCGAAAGCATCGCGAAGAGCCGCTGCAGCGTGATCCGCTCGTCCCGCACCAGGCCAAGGCCGAGCGCCAGCAGCGTCGTCGCGCCGGCCATGCCGGGAGTCGCGTCGGCAAAGGGGAGGCGTTTTTCCTCTGGCCCCTGCGGGTCGTGGCCGGAGCAGAGCACGTCGATCGTTCCATCGCCAAGCGCGGCGAGCGCGGCCTGCCGATCATGCTCGTCGCGCAGGGGCGGCGACAGCCGGGCGAAGGTGCGAAAGTCGGTGACGTTGATGTCCGACAGCAGCAGATGCGCCGGCGTGATGCCGCACGACACCGCGACGCCGCGCGCGCGGGCTGCCCTGACGAGATCGAACGCGGCAGCGGTGGTCAGCTGACGAAAATGGATGGCGGCGCCGGTCTGTTCGGCCAGCATGATGTCGCGGGCGACCGCCAACGCTTCGGCTATGGCGGGAGCGGCGGGCAGACCGAGTCGCGTCGCCGTCTCGCCCTCCGTCGCGACTGCGCTGCCGGTCAGTCCGCCATCCTCGGCATGGGTGATGACGGTAAGGCCGCAGTCGCGCGCATAAGCGAGCACGCGGCGCATGACGCCCGAATCCGCGATCCAGGCGCGGCCGGTCGAGACTGCGCGCGCGCCGGCTTCGGCATTGGTGGCAAACTCGGCCAGGCTCTCGCCCGCAAGGCCGCGCGTGGCGGCGGCGATCGGATGGACCCACAATTCGGGCTTGCCCATGTCGGCGGCGCGCTGGACGAGGCCGGGGCCGTCGAGCACGGGCGACTGGTCAGGCATCAGGCCGATGCGCGCGATCCCGCCGGCGCGGCACGCCGCCTTGTCCATCGCGAACACGCCGAGGTCGATCAGGGCAGGGGCGAGGATGCGGCCGCGGCAATCGACGACCTGTGCGCCTTCGCCGGCTTCAGAAGCGATCCGCCCATCGACGACGTGCAGGTCGCCGGCGCGCGCGCCGGCTTCGGGGCAGACCAGGCGTGCGTTGGCGAAGGTCAGGTTCATGCCCAGCCCTCCACGCCGCGCGCGCGTCGGGTCAGCACGTCGAGGCAGGCCATGCGCACCGCGACGCCCATTTCGACCTGTTCGGTAATGGCGGATCGTCCGGGCATGTCGGCGACCGACGAGGTAATCTCCACCCCACGGTTCATCGGCCCGGGATGCATCACCAGCGCATCGGGCTTGGCGCGGGCGAGGCGGGCAGGGGTGAGGCCGTAGTTCAGATGATATTCGCGTGTCGAGGGGATGAAGGCACCCGACATACGCTCGTTCTGGAGGCGCAGCATCATCACCACGTCCGCACCTTCCAGCGCCGCATCGAAATCGGTGAAGGGCGTCACGTGCATCTTTTCGATCGCGGCGGGCATCAGGGTCGAGGGCGCGACGACGCGCACCTCCGCGGCAAGCGCGGTCAGTGCGAGGATGTTGGACCGCGCGACGCGGCTGTGGAGAATGTCGCCGCAGATGACGACACGCTGATGTGCGATCGCGCCGCGGCGGCGGCGGATGGTGAGCGCGTCGAGCAGTGCTTGCGTGGGGTGTTCATGGCTGCCGTCGCCGGCATTGAGCACCGGGCAGTCGACCTTGTCGGCGATCAGCTGAACCGCGCCCGACGACATGTGGCGGATGACGATCACGTCGGCGCGCATCGCGTTCAGCGTGACGGCGGTGTCGATCAGCGTCTCGCCCTTCTTCACGCTCGACTGCGCGGCATGCATGTTGACGACGTCGGCGCCCATACGCTTGCCCGCGATCTCGAAGCTCAAGAGCGTGCGGGTCGAGTTCTCGAAAAAAGCGTTGATCTGCGTCAGGCCATCGAGCCGCCGGTCGCTCTTCGCGCGGGTGCGGTTCGCCTCGATCCATTGCTCGGCCTCGTCGAGCAGGAACAGGATTTCGTGCGGCTGAAGCCCGGAAATACCCGTCAGATGCGCGTGCGGGAACACGGCGCGCCCGTAAATCTGGGCGCCGGGGCGATGGTCGATCGGCGGTTGCATTGAAGCGGTCGGTTAGCGGGACGGGGGAGAGGTGGCAAGGAATTCTCCCTCTCCCACCCGGAGAGGAAAGGGTGCGGGCGACCTCTCTCGGCCAGTCGCCCTCACCCTTCCGGCGCTTCGCGCGTACCTCCCACTCCCGATGGGAGAGGGATTGAAGCCGCCAGCCCGTCGATCGCGCCCTGCAGGATGTAGTTTGCCGCCAGCTTGTCGACCCGCTCGGCGCGTTTGGCGCGCGACAGGTCCTCGGCGATCATCTGGCGCTCGACCGCCGCAGTGGACCAGCGTTCGTCCCACAGCAGGATCGGCAGGCCGAGATCGTCGAGATTGCGGGCGAAGGCGCGCGTGGACTGGGTGCGCGGCGAATCGCTGCCGTCGAGGTTGAGCGGCAGACCGATGACGAGGCCCTTTACCTGCTGGCGCTTGATGATCGCGGCCAGCGCCGCCTTGTCCATCGTGAACTTGGTCCGCTTGATGAGGTCGGCGGGACTGGCGAACGACCAGCCGGCGTCGCAGAGCGCAGTGCCGATCGTCTTGGTGCCGACATCCAGCCCGAGCAGCCGTCCGCCGTCGGGCAATGCGTCCCGGAAGGTTGCGCGATCGGTGGTGATCATTTGAACGCCGCCAGCCGCCGCGCGGCGTCGGCGCGGATGTTTGCCCAGAACAGCGAATAGTCGAACACATGATAGTTGTTGCCCGGCAGGACATATTGGCTGCTGCCGAGCGCAGCCGGCGGCTCGCCGATCAACAGGATGCCGCGCCCGCCGCAGCGCGCGCCCACCATCCCGGTCTGAAGCGTGGCGGTGGCGAAGTCCGAACTGGGCACCAGGCTGCCGAGATTGGCAGCGGGCGGTGCGTCGCCGCTCGCCATGCCAGTCAGCGGGTTGGTGCAGATCATTGCGGTGCCCGCCCGGCTGGCGCCGGTGAAGCCGGTGGTGGCGTCGAACGTGTCGAGGATGAGCGCCGGGTCGGCGGGCTCGGCGAAACTCTGCCACGACAGGATGCAACCGGTCTGGTCGGCGCGCGTGCATTCGGAAAGGCCCATGCGCGGCAGGTCGGCGCTCTTCGACACGGGCCAGCCGACGACATAGGCCGCGACGATGCGCTTGGCCACCGGCTGTCCGGCGACCCGATCGCGCAGCAGGCGCGTGAGGTGCAGCGCGCCCTGGCTGTGGCCGGTCAGGATGATCGGGCGGTCGCTCGCTTCGGCGAGGAACTGGTCGAACGCCGCCTCGACATCGCGATAGGCAAGGTCGAGCGCGCCCTGCGCATCGGCGCTCGCCGTCAGGAACGCGCCGAACGTCGCCTGGCGATAACGCGGCGCCCAGATGAGCCCGGCGGCGTTGAACGCGCTGGCCTGGCCCCGCAGGAACAGCGCGGCGCGATCGTTCGCCTCCTTGTTGTCGAGCAGCGCGTTCCAGCGCGAACGGTCGAGATAGGAGGTCGGGTGGATGGCGAACACCGCCGCGTCTCCGGGTTGCTCGACCTTCATGCCGGCGGGCAGCCATGACGCCGGATTGTTCGGCCGATCGGGCCGGGCGAGCCACATGTCGGGCCGCGCATAGCTGTCCTTGGGCAACGCGGCCTGCGGTTCGAACCGCGCGCCGGGGATCATCGCCTGCCGCAGCAGCTGCATGCCCCAGATGCGATAGGCAAAGGTCGCTGCAATCGCCAACACGATCAAAACCGCCACGACATAGAGGAACTTACGTGCCAATCGGCTCTCCTTTGTGCGTTGCAACATAAAGCGGGCCGCCGCAACCGGGTTCCCGTGCGCGATGGCTGCAAAACATGCAACCTCACGGCGTGGTTGAAGTTTCGGCGGCGAGGGGCTAGCCGCCCGTCCATGTCCGTAGACACTGCAACCGTAAAGAAGGTGGCGAGCCTCGCGCGCATCGCGATCACCGATGCCGATGCCGAGCGGCTCGCGCCAGAGCTCAACAACATCCTGGGCTGGATCGAGCAGCTGGGCGAGGTCGACACCGCGTCGGTCGAGCCGATGACTGCCGTCATCCCCAACAAGCTGCGCCTGCGCGACGATGTCGTGAACGACGGCGACATACGCGAGGCGGTGCTCGCCAATGCCCCCGCCGGCGAGCATGGCTTCTTCACTGTGCCCAAGGTGATCGAATGATCACGGCACGAGATAATTCGATCATCCCGGGCTCGACCTGGGATCCAGAGTCGCAGGCGGGCCGTGCGCGGCTCTGGACCCCTGCTTTCGCAGGGGAACATTCATGACTCAGATCACCGACCTTGGCGTCGCAGCGTTGCGCGACGGGATCCGCACGGGCGAGTTCTCGGCTCGCGAAGTGGCGGACGCCTTCATCGTGCGGGTCAGCCAGGCGCGCCAGCTCAACGCCTTCATCGTCGAAACGCCCGAACATGCGATTGCCGCTGCGCGCGAAGCCGATGCAGCGCGCGCGGCGGGCGAGACGCTGAAGCCGCTGGCCGGCGTTCCGATCGGGATGAAGGACCTGTTCTGCACCAAGGGCGTGCAGACCACCGCCGCCAGCCACATGCTGGAAGGGTTCAAGCCGGAGTATGAATCGACCGTCTCGCAAAAGCTGTGGGACGCGGGCGCGGGGATGCTGGGCAAGCTCAATCTCGACCAGTTCGCGATGGGGTCGTCGAACGAGACGAGCTATTTCGGCAACGTGATCTCGCCGTGGCGACGTCAGGATGGCGGCAACGCGCCGCTCGCGCCCGGCGGGTCGTCGGGTGGCTCGTCCTCGGCCATCAGCGCGCGGTTGTGCCCGGCGGCGACCGGCACCGACACGGGCGGTTCGATCCGCCAGCCGGCGGCGTTCACCGGCATTGCGGGAATCAAGCCGACCTATGGCCGCTGCTCGCGCTGGGGCGTGGTGGCCTTTGCCTCCAGCCTCGACCAGGCCGGGCCGATGGCGCGCGACGTGCGCGATTGCGCGATCATGCTGGAAGCAATGGCGGGCTTCGACGCGAAGGACGCAACCTCGCTTCAGCTCGACGTGCCGAAGTGGGAGCAGGGGTTGAACCCCGACCTGCGCGGCAAGAAGGTGGGCATCCCCAAGGAATATCGCGTCGACGCCATGCCGGGCGAGATCGAGGCGCTGTGGCAGCAGGGGATCGACTGGCTGAAGGATGCCGGGGCCGAGATCGTCGAGGTTTCGCTGCCGCACACCAAATATGCGCTGCCGGCCTATTACATCATCGCGCCGGCCGAGGCTTCGTCCAACCTCGCCCGCTATGACGGCGTGCGGTACGGCATGCGCGAGCTGCCCGAGGGCGCGAACCTGCAGGAGATGTACGCGGCGACGCGCGCCGCCGGGTTCGGCCCGGAAGTGCAGCGCCGCATCCTCATCGGCACCTATGTGCTCTCAGCCGGTTTCTATGACGCCTATTATACCCAGGCGCAGAAGGTGCGGACGCTGATCGCGCGTGATTTCGAGCGGGCGTGGCTGGACTGCGACCTGCTGCTCACCCCGACCGCGCCGAGCGCGGCGTTCGCGCTGGGCGAGAAGAGCGCCGATCCGCTGGCGATGTATCTGAACGATGTCTTCACCGTGCCCTCCTCGCTCGCCGGCATTCCGGCGATGAGCGTGCCGGGCGGGCTGGACAAGGACGGGCTGCCGCTGGGGCTTCAGATCATCGGCAAGCCGCTGGACGAGCAGGGCGTGCTGAACGCGAGCCTTGCGATCGAGCAGCGGGCGGGATTCACGGCGCGACCGGGACAGTGGTGGTAAGATGAGCGAGTTTCGCATCAAGGGCGCAACGGGCGAGTGGGAGGTCGTGATCGGCCTGGAGGTCCACGCGCAGGTCACGTCGAACGCCAAGCTGTTCTCGGGCGCGGCCACGGCGTTCGGCGCGGAGCCGAACACGCAGGTGAGCCTGGTCGATGCGGCGATGCCTGGCATGCTGCCGGTGCCGAACCGCGAGTGCATCCGCCAGGCGGTGCGCACCGGCATGGCGATCGAGGCCAAGATCAACAAAGGGTCGCGGTTCGATCGCAAGAATTACTTCTACGCCGATCTGCCGCAGGGGTATCAGATCAGCCAGCTCTATCACCCGCTGGTGGGCGAAGGCACGATCGAGATCGAGGTTGAGGGCGAAACCAAAACGATCGGCGTCGAGCGCATCCATGTCGAGCAGGATGCCGGCAAGCTGATGCACGATCAGCATCCGACGCGATCCTATGTCGACCTCAACCGCAGCGGCGTGGCGCTAATGGAGATCGTGTCGAAGCCCGACATGCGTTCGCCCGCCGAAGCAGGGGCTTATCTGTCGAAGTTGCGATCGATCCTGCGCTATGTCGGGTCGTGCGACGGCAATATGGATCAGGGGTCGATGCGCGCGGACGTCAATGTCAGCGTTCGTCGGCCGGGCGAGCCGTTCGGCACGCGCACCGAGACGAAGAACGTGAACTCCGTCCGCTTCGTCATGCAGACGGTGGAGATCGAAGCGCTGCGCCAGATCGACGTGATCGAGAGCGGCGGGACGATCGTTCAGGAAACGCGGCTGTTCGACCCGGACAAGGGCGAGACGCGGTCGATGCGGTCAAAGGAAGACGCGCACGATTATCGCTACTTCCCCGATCCCGACCTGCTGCCGCTCGAGCTGGACGACGCATTCCTGGACGAGTGCCGCGCCTCGTTGCCCGAACTGCCGGATGCGAAGCGCGCGCGTTACCTCTCGCTGGGGGTCACGCCGTACAATGCCGCGGTGCTGACCGCCGAGGTCGAGGCGGCGCGCTATTTCGATGCGCTGCTCGAGGCGGGGGCCAAGGCGCCGGCGGCGGCGAACTGGGTGACGTCGGAACTGTTCGGCGCGCTGAACCGGCTGGGTCGGGACATCGAGGACAGCCCGGTCTCGGCCACGCAGGCGGCGCAGCTGCTGGGGCTGGTGGCTGAGGGCACGCTGTCCAACACGCTGGCCAAGCAGGTGTTCGAGATCATGCTGGAGACCGGTGACGATCCCGCAAAGATCGTCGAGGAACGCGGGCTCAAGCAGACCAGCGACACCGGCGCGATCGAGGCGGAAATCGCCAAGGTGCTCGACGCCAATGCCGACAAGGTCGCCGAATACCGGTCAGGCAAGGACAAGCTGTTCGGCTTCTTCGTCGGTCAAACGATGAAGGCGATGGCGGGCAAGGCGAACCCCGGCGTGGTCAATGAACTGCTCAAGAAGGCGCTCGACGGCGGCTGATCGTCGTTCCGGCCGGCGCCGGGGTGACGAGGTTCCGGTCCTGCAATCGCCCGAGATCCCGGCTTTTGCCGGGATGACGGGTTCGGGTACAGGGCGTCAGTCGGGCGGTGCCGGGGTATCGGGCTTGCCGTCGGACCCTTGCGGATAATCATCCGGCGTGGCGGTACCCTGGTTCTTCACGGCCTGGCGGTCCGCCACGTCGCGCACGTCGCCATCGTCCTCGAGATCGCCGCCGGGTTTGTGCGGCTGGTTGCGCTCGTCGGTCATCGCTGCCTCCTTGGCGTCACTGCGCTAGATCGTCCTGGTTCTTGACCACGCCGCCCGCGCCATTCTCACCCTGAGCGCCTTCGGGCGAGGTCGAGCTGGTTACGCCATCGGCCTCGTGCACATTCTCGATATCGCTGTTCGTGCCGGTGACGGCCTGCTCGATATCGCTGCGGCGATCATGATCGTCCTGCGGCGCGCTGTCGGGATGCGGATCGGGATTGGTCATGGCATTTCTCCTTTCGCGATCAACGAAGGGGCGGGCGATCGGGTTCATCCAAAGTGGTGCAGCTGCGACGATATTCCGCTTGCTTATCAGCTTTGCTGCGATAGCATCCGAAGCGCCGCGGACTTGTTCGTCGCACTATTGGAGGGGGCTCCTTTGAAACTATTCTGCCGGCGTGTAATCGCCGCTTTGTTGCTGTGCGCCGTATCGGGCATTGCGCACGCGCAAGAGAAAACTGCTGTCCGGCAGGGTTTCGAACTTAAGCGCAATAGTCAGAAGAAGATCCTGGTCTTCCGCCCTGCTGTGAGCGTCGGCGCACAATCGACAGGCGGCATGTTCGAACCCAACGCGGACTGGACCGAGAAATCGAAGGCGAACATCCGCATCGCTCTGGAGAAGTTCCAGCGACAGCTGGGAAATGAGATCGTCATCGCTCCGGAGGCTTATGGCGAGGATGCACGCAAGGTCGAGGAGTATATGGCCCTGTTCAGTGCCATTTCCCAAGCCGTGATCGAATATCAGTTCTTCATCGGCAACCGACTGCCGACCAAAAAAATGGATAACAAGGCGGGAATCTTCGACTGGTCGCTGGGCGCAGGCGTGGCCGATCTGCCCGGGGCGAAAGACGCCAATTACGCGCTCTTCATCTACAACCGCGACGCCTACGGCTCGACCGGTCGCAAGGTACTGCAAGTCCTGGCGCTGCTGGGGCCGGGAATCGCTGTCCAGTCGGGCGAGCATCGCGGCTATGCCGGTCTGATCGACCTGAAGACGGGCGATCTGTTGTGGCTGAACGCTGACAGTCAGATCGGTGGCGACGTTCGCGAGCCGGATGGGTCCGAAAAGCGCGTGCGGCAGTTACTCGAAGACTTTCCCGGAAGCGCGATCGAGAAGGAAGCCGCCAAGTGAGCTTGTTCCACTCGGCCGTGGCAGGGGCACTGGCATTGACCTCGGCCGCAGCGGACAAGCAGACCGTCGCCCCGCCGCCGCCGCCCTATGCCGGCGTGTATCAGCCGCAAGGGGTCGACGAGATCGGCATGTGGCGCGAGGACGATGAATCGGAGCGGAAGCTGGCCGCGTCGGCACTGGTCATCCGCGACGAGAAGCTCAACGCCTATGTTCGGAACGTGCTGTGCGAGACGGTCGGGGCCGACCGTTGCAGGTCGGTGCGCATCTACATCATGCGAGAACCGACGATCAATGCGTCGATGTCGCCAAATGGCACGCTGCGAATATTCAGCGGCTTCCTGCTGCGATTGCGCAACGAGGCTGAGCTTGGCGCGATCCTCGGCCATGAATTCGGCCATTACGAGAAACGTCACACGCTGAACCGTTTCAAGGCGGCGAGGTCTGGTACCGATCTTCTCGCCTGGACGGCCCTGCTTGCGAGCATGGCACCCAGCTATGATGCGCGCCGTTCCTACAACGACCTCGAGCTGTCAGTCTATGGTTCGCTCTATCGCTTCAGCCGGGATAACGAGCGAGAAGCTGACTTCCTCGGGATCAGCTATCTCAATCGAAGCCTGCTGCGTCCACAGGCAGCGGCGTCTGTCTTCCAAGGTTTGATGGGCGAGTTTGAGGCGTCGGCCCGCGCGAAGGGCCTGAAGAAACCGAACTTCAGCAAGATCGCATTCGCCGCATCACATCCGCCCGACGCGGAGCGAGCGGCCTATCTAACCCTGCTCGCTGCACCGGCTGGGGCATCGCGAGACAATGGCGCTGACCGCTACCGTGGTGCGTTAGCACCTTGGCTGCCGGCGTTCCTCAGCGACCAGATCAAGCTCAACGACTTCGGGGCGAGCGAATATATCATCAACTCGCTCGCGGCTTCGGGTTGGACGCCGACGCTATGGATGGCGCGGGGCGATCTCTATCGTCTGCGTGGCAATCCGCGTGATTTGGTCAACGCGGCCGAATTCTACGAAGCCGCCGTTCAGCTCGACCCGACGTTGGCCGACGCATATCGCGGCCTTGGCCTGTCGCTGATCAAGACCGGCCGCCCCTCAGACGGGCAGGCTGCACTCCGTAAATATCTGGAACTTAAGCCCGATGCCGCCGATCGAGCCTTCATCCAGATGATGCTTCCAGTTCAAGGCGTAGGACAATGACCATGAGGAAGAGCTCGTTGTTCGCGCTGGGCCTGATCCCCGCGCTGTTGCTTGCCGTCACGGCGGACGCGCACAAGCTTCGCACCAGCGGCGTTAGTGTGGCGGTCGCAGACTCCGGCGTTCGGGTTACCCCGACGCGCGACTGGAACCGGCTGGACGTCAAACCGGGTAAGAAAGCTGAAACCTGGACGCTGGACGGCACGCAGCTAAACGATGTCACCTTCTATGGTGGGATCGAGCCAGGCAATCCGCTGGTTAAGGAGCGGAGCAAGAAGCGCGAGCCGCTTCCGAAGTTCACCGCTGCCACGCTGGTAGTGGAAGTGCCCGAACTGCTCGAATCCACCTATCGCGCCTATAAGGGATTGGCGGCGTTCACGGTCGAGTCGACTGCGCCGGCCAAGTTCTTGGGGCAGGACGGCGTTCGCTTCACCTATTTCTTCACGGACGACGATCAGCTGACCCGGAAAGGCGAAGCGCGTGCGGCGATCATCAAGGGCAGCCTGTACATGGTGACCTTCGATGCGCCGCGACTACATTATTTCGATCACTCGATTGCCGATTTCCGCGCACTAGCTGATTCAGCAAAGTTGAACTGACCCCTCACGCCACCGGCTGGATCGGCGTGCTAGGGGGGTCGCCCTGGGGCTGGGGGCCCCCCCCTAGCACGCCGATCC
>NZ_MDDS01000043.1 GCF_001721295.1 Sphingomonas turrisvirgatae
GAGATCTCGTGCCTCCGCACATCTCCATCCACCTTAATTATCTGGAGTAGAATCGATGTCCTCATCTCGCAAATCTGCGCCTGCACGCGAACCGCTCGACATAAATCTCGACTGCAAAGAATATATGTTATCCGGAGATCCGGATAAGACATATTCGCGCGGGGTGATGTCGACGGCGATATCGCCCCATTCTTCGGTGGGAATGTCGGCGAGTCTCCGCTCGAGCAAGGCTTCGCCTGTGGAGACGATCTGGACGACGCAGGCGTGACCTTCGGCAAGGTCACGGTCGATCGCCGCGATCAGCGTCGGGGTCTTCATGGCGGTAATCAGATGATTGAAGAAGCGCTGCTTGGCGCTCTCAAAGGCCGACCGCGCCGCGGACTTGGCCTGAGCGTTCAGCGTCTTGGTTCCGCCATCCGGCCCGGCACCCGTGATGTTGGCGGCTTCAAGCGCGGCCGACAGATTGTTGTGAATGATCTCGAACGCGCCGGCATAGGCGTCATAGATGCCGGTCTGCTCGGCTGTCAGCCGGTGTTCGACGATCTCATATTCGACCCCTTCGTAGGACAGCGATCGAGCGGCATAGAGGCCGAGCGCTTTGAGGTCGCGGGCGAGCACTTCCATCGCGGCGACGCCACCGGCCTCGATTGCCTGCACGAACTCGGCGCGGTTGGCGAACGGGAAGTCTTCGCCACCCCACAGGCCGAGCCGTTGGGCATAAGCGAGGTTGTGAACCGTCGTCGCGCCGGTCGCCGAGACGTAGATGTTGATTTGCACTGAGAGTTGACCCGGAGTTTTCATCGAGAAGTGACCCGTGTCGAAGGGTTTATGTCGTACCCGCTGGGTAGCGGGTCAAGTTGCAGCGTTCTCCTTTTTCGGCGCCCCGACCTCGGACCGGACGCGAAACCGGAAGCTGTCATTGCCGGTCTCAACGATGTGGCAATGATGGGTGAGGCGGTCGAGGAGCGCGGTGGTCATTTTGGCATCGCCGAAGACGCCGGCCCACTCGCTGAAGCTGAGGTTCGTGGTGATAATGACGCTGGTCTGCTCGTAGAGTTTGCTGAGCAGGTGGAAGAGCATAGCGCCGCCTGAAGGGCTGAACGGCAGATAGCCCAGTTCGTCGAGGACGACGAGATCGAGGCGGAGCAGACGCTCGGCGAGCTGCCCTGCCTTGTTCATGGCCTTCTCCTGCTCGAGCGCATTGACCAGGTCGACGGTGGCAAAAAATCGAGCCTTTCGGCGTCCGTGCTCGATGGCCTGCACAGCGAGCGCGGTAGCGATGTGCGTCTTGCCGGTGCCGGGGCCACCAATCAGGACGACGTTATCGGCGCCGTCGATGAAATCGCCTTGGTGGAGTCGGCGAACCATGGTCTCGTCGACTTCGGCGGAGGTGAAATCGAAGCCGGTCAGATCCTTGTACGCCGGCAGCTTTGCAGCCTTGATCTGGTAGGAGATGGATCTGACTTCGCGCTCCGCCATCTCGGCTTTCAGCAGCTGCGACAGGACGGGAACGGCCGCATCGAAGGCAGGCGCGCCCTGTTCGATGAGGTCGCCGACGGCTTGGGCCATGCCATACATGCGCAGATCGCGCAGCATAACGACAACCGCAGCGCTCGCGGGATCATGACGCATGGCGCACCTCCTTCATAAGCGTGTCGTAGCGGCCGACATCAGCCTGGGGTTCACGTCGCAGGACAAGCGCCTGCGGGGCATCGATGGGCGTGACGCTGGCGGCCTTGCCGTCGACCAGCCGGTGCAGGATGTTGAGAATGTGGGTTTTGGTGGCGACGCCGGCCTCGAGCGCCAGTTCGACCGCGCACAGCACCGCCTGCTCGTCGTGCTGGAGCACGAGCGCCAGGATATCGACCATCTCCCGGTCACCGCCCAGGCGACTGAGCAGCTGCTGGCGCAATTGCCGGAAGGCATCTGGCAACTCGGTGAAGGGCGCACCGTTGCGCATGGCGCCCGGCTTGCGCTGGACCACCGCCAGATAATGGCGCCAGTCGTAGATGGTCCGCCCGGGCGAACGATGCGTCCGGTCGATGACACGGGCATGTTCGCACACCCTTTGTCCCTCCGCGACCACGACGATGCGCTCAGGGTAGATCCGCAGGCTCACCGGCCGGTTCGCGAAGGAGGCCGGGACGCTGTAGCGGTTGCGGTCGAAATGCACGAGGCAGGTCGGCGACACCCGCTTGGTATGTTCGACGAAGCCGTCGAACGGGCGCCCCGGTTTCATCAGATTTGAAACTTCGCGCGCCCATACATCGGCAACGGTGCCGGGAAGGTTGCCGTGCGGAATCTGCGTCCACTCGGCGATGCACTGCTCCTCCAGCCATAGGTTGAGCGCGTCGATGTCGGGAAATTCAGGCAGTCGCTGCCACAGACGGCGACGCGCATCCTGGACGTTCTTCTCGACCTGTCCCTTCTCCCAGCCCGACGCCGGATTGCAGAATTCCGGCTCGAACAGATAGTGGCTCGCCATCGCCGCAAAGCGCGCATTGACCTGTCGCGCCTTGCCCGTGCCGATACGGTCGACCGCCGTCTTCATGTTGTCGTAGATCCCGCGCCGCGGCACTCCGCCCAGCACCCGGAAGGCATGCTGGTGCGCATCGAACAGCATCTCGTGCGTCTGGAGCGGATACGCCCGCACGATGAACGCCCGGCTGTGCGACAGCTTGGTGTGCGCTGCCTGCAGCTTTACCCGCTCGCCGCCCAAGATGGCCCAGTCCTCGCTCCAGTCGAATTGAAAGGCTTCGCCGGACATGAACACCAGCGGCACGAACGTGCCCCGACCCGTCGTCTGCTCCTGGACCTGGCGGTCCGCTTTCCACGTCCGGATGAAGGCCGCTATCCGACTGTAGGACCCGTCATAGCCCAGTGCGACCAGGTCGGCGTGGATCTGCTTGCCCGTGCGCCGCTGTTTGCGGGACCTGGTCGTCTCCGTCTTCAGCCAGCCCGATAGCCGCTCGGCATACGGATCCAGCTTGCTCGGCCGGACCACGACCTCGAACTTCGGCTCCACCGCGTCCGACCGCAGATATTTGCGGATCGTGTTGCGCGACAGGCCCGTGCGTCGGGTTATCTCCCGGATCGACATCCCGTCCCGGAATGCCCAGCGCCGGATGACGCTCAGTAACGCCATGTCTATCACTCCTTGATCCCCCGACAGCCAGCCGGGGTAGGGTTGAGACACGGGTCACTTCTCGGTGGAAATTTATGCCTTCTCCGGGTCAGCTCTCAGTGGAAATCAACACTTGGGCCGTGCCCTCGACCTTCCAGATCAGCCAGGTCGCGCCCAAAAGCGCGTAGCCGGCGACCACACCGATGCCGGTCAGCAGGCTGAACGGGGTCAGCCAGTCGAGCCAGGCCCCGGCATAGGCCCAGCCCCCGGCCTCGACGCTTTCGACGACGGTTATCCCCTGAAGGATCGCGCCCAGGATCATGCCTTGCGCCATAGCGGCGACGACCGAGCCGACGGTGAACGCGACGTCCCAGAGCGCCCGGTGGCGTGGATCGCGCCACCGGAACTCGAACGCGACGCCGCGAAACACGAGGCCCAGCAGCATCGCGATCATCAGCGGATATGTGGCGGGCAGGATGATGCCGTAGGCCAGCGGAAAGGCCGCGAAGAGCCCGCCACCGCCCAGCACCAGCCACGTCTCATTGCCGTCCCAGACCGGAGCGATCGAATTCATGGCCTGATCCCGTTCCTCGCCGACGGCGAAGAAGGGAAACAGGATGCCGATCCCGAGGTCGAAGCCGTCCATGACGACATAGGCGAAGACGGCGAAGGCGATGATGAAGGCCCAGATGACCGTCAGATCGAGTGCATAGGTCATGGCTTACTCCGCCGGTCGGGGTGCGCCATCAAGCGCGGGTGCGGGTGTGATGCCAGCGGACCGAATCGGCGTTTGTGGCGGTTCGGTCTCATGGGCTTGGGGTGTGTGGCCCATCAGCTTCAGCAGATACCAGGCGCCAGCGCCGAACACGAAAAAGTAGACGACCACGAAGGCGATCAACGAAGCCGCAACGGCCGGGGCCGCGAGCGGGGAGTGGGATTGCCCCGTCAACAGATGACCATAGACGGTATAAGGCTGCCGCCCCACCTCGGTCGTGATCCATCCCGCGATGACCGCCACAAAACCGGTCGGCCCCATCAGGATGGCGAGACGGTGCAGCAGCGACCAGTCGTATAGCGATCGACGGGTACGGGCGACGAGGCTGATCACCCCGAGGCCCAGCATCGCGAAGCCGAGGCCGACCATCACGCGGAAGGACCAGAAGACGATTGCGACCGGGGGTTCGCGGTTATCGGGGATCGTGTCCAACCCGGCCAGCGGCGCGTTCGGGTCATGTTTCAGGATCAGGGATGAGGCTTTGGGGATCTCGATGGCGTAGTCGACGCGCTTCTCGGCGCTGTTCGGAATGCCAAACAGGATCAGCGGCGCACCATCGGGATGGCTTTCATAGTGTCCCTCCATCGCCATGACCTTGGCGGGCTGGTGCTCCAGGGTGTTCAGGCCGTGCAGGTCGCCCGCGAAGATCTGGATCGGAGCCACGATCGCCGCCATCCACATGGCCATGGAGAACATTTTGCGAGCGTAGGGGTTGGTGCGGTCCTTCAGCAGGTGCCATGCGCCGACAGCCCCGACGACGAGCGAGGTGGTCAGGTAGGACGCGATGAGGGTGTGCAGGAGCCTATAGGGGAAACTAGGGTTGAAGATGATCGCGAGCCAAGATCCGGCCGGAACGAACTGACCCGCTGCATTGATTTCGAACCCGGTCGGCGTCTGCATCCAGCTATTCACGCTGAGAATCCAGGTGGCCGAAATGAAGGTGCCGAGCGCCACCATACAGGTCGCTGCAAAATGCAGCTTCCGGCCCACCTTGCTCATGCCGAACAGCATGATGCCCAGGAACCCCGCTTCAAGGAAGAAGGCGGTCAGGACCTCATAGGCCATGAGGGGGCCGAGCACTGGCCCGGTTTTGACTGAGAAGACCGACCAGTTCGTCCCGAACTGATAGGACATGACGATGCCGGACACGACACCCATGGCAAAGACCACGGCGAAGATCTTCAGCCAGTATTTGAACAGGTCCAGATAGACGCTTTTGCCAGTCTTCAGCCAAAGCCCCTCGAGGACGGCCAGGTAGCTGGCGAGGCCTATCGAGAAGGAGGGGAAGATGAAGTGAAAGCTGACGGTGAAGGCGAACTGGATGCGCGCCAGTATGACGGGATCGAGATGATCAAACACTGGCGGTTGTCCCGAAAAATGCGCCCGCGCTCTTCCAGAGCATGTAGGCGGCAACAACGAAGATGAGCACTGAGAAGACCGTCGTCAGCAGGCCTGTGGTGCCCGAGAGCTTCTTGGCTGCGAGCGCGCCGCCGAAGCTGCCGACGAGGCCGCCGACGACAAAGATGCCCGCCAGGGGCCAGTCGATCAGGCCGGAGAAGGCGTAGTTGAGCGCCGTTGTCAGGCCGAAGGCCGTCACGGCGACGAGCGATGATCCGATCGCGTTGAGGATCGGCATCCCTGTCGAGGCGACCAGGCCGGGTACAATCAGGAACCCGCCTCCGATCCCAAAGAATCCGGAGAAGACGCCCGTGCCGAGACCATAGCCCAGAACCTTGGGTGCCTTCTCGCGGTTACATTCCGCACCTGGGTTGCCGATGTCGCCGCGGCCTCGCAGCATGAGGACACCCACAACCACCATGACGATCGCGAACAGGAAGAGCAGTTTCTGCCCGTCGAAGGCTTTGCCGACGGTGGAGCCTGCGAAGGCTCCGGCAATGCCGGCACCGGCATACATCAGCGCGCAGCGCCACTTTACGGTGCCGTTGCGCGCATGGTTCATCAGCCCCGCTGCTGCGTTCGCCGCGACTGCGAGTGCGCTGGTGCCGATCGCCACGTGCGGGCTGGGGACGCCGACCAGGTAGACCATCAGAGGGACGGCCAGGATTGATCCGCCTCCCCCCACCAGACCGAGCGTGAAGCCCACGAGACCCCCGGACAAGGCACCGAGGAGGTATTGAACAGGTTCGAGGGTCATGCGGCGTCACGGTGTTGGGGACCGGCCATCCATTCGCGGCCCTTTAGCATCGCATTCCAGTATATCCACGGCAGGCCTTCGGACTTCAGCAGCCAGGACAGGCGCTGCGGCTTCGTGCCCTCGATGATCCAGCTCGGGAAGCTGGGCAGCAGCTTGCCGCCATAGCCGAACTCGGCGAGCAGGATCTTGCCGCGCTCGACCGTCAACGGACAGGAGCCGTAGCCGTCGTAGATGGCGGTCGGAGCTTTGTTGGTGAGGACGGCGATCAGGTTCTCGGCCACGACCGGCGCCTGCTTGCGCGCCGCAGCCATGGTCTTGGCATTCGGGGTCGAACCGCCGTCGCCCAAGCCGAAGACGTTCGCATGACGGATATGCTGGAGGCTGGCCTGGTCGACATCGACATAGCCCGCCTCATTGGCCAGGGGACTTCGGGCGAGGAAGGTCGGTGCTTTCTGCGGCGGCGTGACGTGGATCATGTCGAACGGCTTGGTCACCTCGCCCGTCTTCTCTCTGAAGGTAGCGGTGCGGTCGGGACCGTTGACGGCGATCAGGGTGGACTCGAACTGAAGGTCGATCCCGTAGCGGCCGATGTATTCCATCAGCGGCGGCACGAACTCCTTCACGCCGAACAGGACGGCGCCCGCGTTGTGGAACTGGACATCGATGTCCTTGAGCACGCCCGTTCGCAGCCAGTGATCGCAGGACAGATACATCGCCTTCTGCGGCGCGCCGGCGCATTTGATCGGCATGGGCGGCTGGGTGAACAGGGCGCTGCCATGCTTCAGGGTCTGCACCAGGTCCCAGGTGTAGGGGGCGGTCTCGTAGCTGTAGTTGGAGGTGACGCCGTTCTTGCCGAGCGTCCCGGGCAGGCCGTCGATTGCGGCCCAGTCCAAGGTGTTGCCGGGCGCTACGACCAGGGCGCGGTAGCCGACCGTGCTGCCGTCCTCCAGCGTGACCTGATCGCGCTCCGGTTGGAAGCTGGCGACCGCGCCCTTGATCCAGCGCACACCCGCCGGGATCACCGACGCCTCTGCCCTGCGGGTGTCCTTCACGTCGAACACGCCGCCGCCCACCATGGTCCAGCCTGGCTGATAGTCGTGGGTTTCGCGCGGCTCAATCACCACGATGTTGAGGCTGTGATCACGTTCCAGAAGCGAGGCGGCCGTGGCCAGACCGGCCGAACCTCCGCCGACAATGACCACATCGGCCTGCTCGGCCTGCGCGCCGATCGGGGCGGTCATCCGGGTTTCCAGCCGGGGACGCAGCGCTGAAAGATCATAGCCCGCTCCGGCAGCGGTCGCGATCAGGACGTCAGCCGGTTGAACCCCCACCTGGGAGAGAGCCCATAGCGTCGTCGAGCGTGTCCCGGTGCGGCAGTAGGCAAGCACGGGGCCATCAAGACGTGAAAGGGCGTGCGCCATCAGGGCGACGTCCTCGTCGCTGATCTTCCCGCCTACCGTTGGCACATGGGCAAAGCCCATGCCGTGGGACGCGGCCAAAGCTTGCATCTCGGCCGCGCTCGGCTGACCCGGTTCCTCGCCGTCCGGGCGGTTGTCGATGATCGCACGAAAGCCGTCGCGGGCCGCCTCGGCGAGGTCCGCTTCGCTGAGCTGTGGCGAAACCGAAAGTGAGGGAGTGAGGGCCTTGAACGGCATGACGATCGTCCTTGAACGGGGATGTTCGGATAATGGCTCAGCGGTGCCGGGGCCGTGTGGACAGGCCGAACGGCATGTAGGCCGGGCAGGTCGCGGTCAGGCTGGTCAGCAAAAGGACGACCGCGACGGCTCCAAGAACCAGGGCGAGGATCCCGCTGATGAGCCCCAGTCCATAGGCTCCGATGATGGCGGCGACGGCGGCGAGCCGGATGACCCGGTCGAGCGTTCCCATGTTTTTCACGGCGAATGTCCTTGCGTTGGAAGGGAGCCGGCGCGTCCGTAGTGACCGCGCCGGCTCCGGAGGTCAGGCTGCGATCGGGCGGGTCGAGAAATACCAGTCGGTGTATTTGAAGCCCTCGCCCTCGCGGGCATTGGCCGCTTCCACGGTCTTCGGTGGCGAGACGATGGCGTCGTCGCCCGGCTGCCATCCCGCAGGCGTGGCGACGCCATTGGCGTCGCTCGTCTGCATGGCTGTGACCAGACGGACGATCTCGGGGATCGAGCGGCCGTTGCTCATCGGATAGTAGAGCATGGCCCGCAGCACGCCTTCGGGATCGATCACGAAGGTGGCGCGCACGGCCGAGGTGTCGCTGGCCCCCTCGTGGATCATGCCGTAGGCGCGGGCCACGTCCATCTTGAGGTCTTCGATGATCGGGAACGGGATTTCGACACCGAACTTCTCGGCGATGTTCCGTGTCCAGGCGATGTGGGAAAAAATGCTGTCGATCGACAGGCCCAGCAGTTCGCAGTTCTTGCCTTTCAGCTCAGCGGCCACTCCAGCGAAGCCGATGAACTCAGTGGTGCAGACGGGCGTGAAATCGGACGGGTGCGAGAACAGCACCAACCATTTGCCCTTGTAGTCGGCCAGCGAACGATCGCCGTGGGTGGTCTTGGCCGAGAAGTTCGGAGCGGGCGCGTTCAGGCGCGGCAGGCCGACGGCGGATTGGGTGTCAGACATTGGATGTCTCCAGGGTTGGCTGCTTCACCGGAGCGGCGGCCAGCAGGCGGTGCAGGATCATCCCGCCCAGCATCGCCGCGACGAAAGTGGCAGCGGGAACGGGAGCGATGGCGAGGTCGGCGATGGCGGGACCGGGGCAGAGCCCGGCGATGCCCCAGCCGATGCCGAACAGGGCGGCCCCGCCGATAAGGCGGGGGTCGAGATCGCGCGCGGTGGGCAGGGGAAACCGCTCGGCCGCCATCGGCGTCGGCATCCGCTTCTGGATGCGCCAGGCGATAGCCATCGGGATCAGGGCACCGCCCATGACAAAGGCGAGCGTCGGGTCCCAGGCACCGAACAAATCAAGGAAGCCCCGCACGCGCTGCGGATCGGCCATGCCCGACACGGCCAGGCCGGCCCCAAACAGGGCACCCGCGATCAGGGCGAAGACGATCGCGCGCTTCATAGTCCCAACCCCAAGGCCTTCATGACGGCGACCGTCGCGAAGCCCGTGACCATGAAACTGGCGGTCGCCACCAGCGACCGCGCCGACAGTCGCGACATGCCGCAGACGCCGTGTCCGCTGGTGCAGCCGCTCCCCAGCCTCGTGCCGAACCCGACCACCAGGCCACCGATGACGAGGGCGGCCAAACCTTGCTCGAACCGTGCCTCGACGGGACCAAGGATCAGGGCGACCAGCAGGGCACCCAGAGGGAGGCCAACCACGAAGGC
The DNA here is from genome assembly GCF_001721295.1 of Sphingomonas turrisvirgatae. Lineage (GTDB taxonomy): Bacteria > Pseudomonadota > Alphaproteobacteria > Sphingomonadales > Sphingomonadaceae > Sphingomonas > Sphingomonas turrisvirgatae. The sequence continues at coordinate 9,379 of NZ_MDDS01000043.1, forward strand.
GATTGCGAGCGGACGGGGCGCGCCATCGACGGTGATCCCGGTGGCCCGCGCCGCCAGACCGCTGACGCCGGCGATCCGACCCAGGCCCAACAACATGATGGCGGAGGCCGTGCCGATCATCAGGCCGCCGATTAGCCCTTGGACCGGCATGGCGTTGGCGAAAACGTCACCCATCACAAGACATCCAGCGGAATCTTGAGGTAGCGGGTGCCGTTCGATTCCGGCTCGGGCAGATGGCCGCCGCGCATGTTCACCTGGATGGAAGGCAGGATCAGCTTGGGCATCGAAAGGGTTGCGTCACGCGCATCGCGCATGGCCACGAACTCGTCCTCGCCGACGCCTTCATGAACATGGACGTTGCCTGCGCGCTGGGCACCGACCGTGGTCTCCCAGGCGAAGGTGTCGCGTCCGGCGGCCTTGTAGTCATGGCAGTGGAACAGCCGGGTCCGCTCGGGCAAAGCCATCAGGCGACGGATCGAGCGGTAAAGCTGGCGGGAATCGCCGCCGGGGAAGTCGGCCCGTGCCGTGCCGTAATCTGGCATGAAGAGGGTGTCGCCCGTGAAGACGGCGTCGCCGATGACATAGGCCAGGTCTGCCGGCGTATGGCCGGGCACGTGAAGCGCGATGGCCTCCAGCCCGCCGATCTGGAACCGGTCACCGTCCTCGAACAGCCGGTCGAACTCCGACCCGTCGCGTGCGAACTCGGTGCCTTCGTTGAAGATCTTTCCGAAGACATTCTGGACGTGGATGATCTCGCGACCGATGGCGAGCGTGCCGCCAAGCTTGTCCTTGAGATACGGCGCAGCCGATAAATGATCGGCGTGAGCGTGCGTTTCCAGCAGCCAAGCTACCGACAGCTTCTCGGCCTGCACATAGGCGATGATGGCATCCGCCGACGCGAACGAAGTGCGACCCGCTGCAGGGTCATAATCAAGCACGCTGTCCACGACGGCCGCTTCGCGGGTCGCTGGATCGTGGACGACATAGCTGACGGTGTTGGTGGGCTCGTCGAAGAAGCTCTTTACGACGGGGCGCTGACCGGAGCCGCCATGCGCGTCGCCGATGATAGCGGCTGCTTGCTCCAGATGGGGATCGCTCATGAGGTGCTCCGACTCAGAATTTATCAATTACAATATGTGTGTAATAGTGTATCTGAGTTGCGTCAATCCAATTGGGATGCCAACCAGCAATGATGACTGACTCGAATCTTCCCCCTGCAGCGTCCCTCCAGCGTCCTCTTCGCATTGGTGACACCGCGCCTGGGTTTCAGGCGCGCTCGACACTCGGCGAGGTTCGGCTGTCGGACTATCGCGGAAAGTGGCTGGTCTTCTTCTCGCACCCGGCTGATTTCACGCCGGTCTGCACGAGCGAATTCGTCAGCATCACAAGGGCTGCTGAAGCCTTTGCCGCGTTAGACTGCGGATTGCTGGGGCTGTCGGTAGACAGCCTCTATTCGCATCTCGCCTGGGTTCGTGCGATCCGACAGAAGTTCGCCGTCACCATCCCGTTTCCTATCGTAGAGGATCCGTCCATGGCGATCGGCCGAGCCTATGGGATGATTGAGCCGCATTCGGACGATTCATCGGCGGTGCGGGCCACCTATTTCATCGATCCCGAAGGCGTGATCAGGGCGATGACGTGGTATCCCCTAAATGTCGGGCGCTCAGTCGACGAAATGCTCCGTATGGTCGCTGCGCTCAAGCGAACGGCTGCTGACGATGTGTTGGCACCCGAAGGCTGGCATCCTGGCGATGACCTGCTTGTCACTCCGCCGCAGGATCAACACGCCGTGCTGGCCGGAGACGACGAACACTGGTTCTATCAGACGACGGCGGACGCGAAGTGACGCTATATTCCTCTCGGTCTGCAGCAGATGTCGCCGCTGAGCGCCTCAAGATTTACGCTCAGCCGCAGCGGCTGATGATCTTGTCTCGACTGATCGATGGCGAACACACCGTGAGCGAGATCGACGAGGCGACCGGAATCGGCCAGCCTGCGCTCAGCCAGCAGCTCGCCGAACTACGGCGCGCAGATATCGTGAAGACGCGTCGCGCCTCAAAGCAGGTTTACTATCGGCTCGCGGACGAGAACGTGATGGTTTGCGTCAAAGGCATCGAGGCGATGTTTGGTGGTGATGGCAACGCAGCGGGTGCGCTATCGCTTGTTCTGGTTGGTGCAAACCCTGTTCGGCCGGTCTCCCGACCGAAGGGTGCAGCAGCCTTCGCCCGGGTGGGGTAGCATAGTCGTCAGGGCTATCGAGAATTCAGCAGGTGCGTTAGTCTGCTTGCCACCGAAACAAAGAACCGAGTGACGGTATTTTCAGACCGCATCTATGGTGTGGTCTAAGCCATCCTAGCCGCCGAAAAAGCGACGAACGGGGCGAAAGGTAGCGATTGATCTGGAAATGCGAGTGTCTGGGAAGGGCGTAAAAATCCCAATGAAATCAACAGCCCGACTTTTTGACGGCATGTGCAGCGGCATTCGAAAACTGAAAAAATATTTTGATTAGGAAAATCAAGCAGTTATGGTGTTGGCGCACAATCGAGTGGGAGTGACCCGACGTGAGCCTCGATTTTTACGGTATCCCCAACTGCGACACAGTGAAGAAGGCGCGGATGTGGCTCGAGGCGAATGGGATCGCCTTCACCTTCCACGACTATAAGAAGGAAGGGGCCGATGCCGAGCGGCTGGCGCGCTGGTCGCAAATGGTCGGGTGGGAGAAGCTGCTCAACCGCGCCGGGACGACCTTCCGCAAGCTGGACGAACGCGACAAGGTCGGGATCGACGAAGCGAAGGCGATCGCCCTGATGGCAGCCAACCCGTCGCTGATCAAGCGGCCGGTGGTCGAGGTGCCGGGCGGCATTCTGGTCGGGTTCAAGCCCGACGACTGGCGCGAAAAGTTGCTTTAACGAAATGATTGGATCAGCGACGATTTAGGATAGGCTGTTCTCCGAACGATCTTGGGGAGAGATCCGATGATCAGCCGCTTTTCGTCCGCACCGCCCGCCTGGTTCAAGGTCGCTGCGACCGTCCTGATCCTATGGGGCCTGATGGGGCTCGCGTCGCTGTTTCCGCATTTCGCCTATGACCCGTCGATCGATCCCGATGCGACGGCGTGGGATCGCGAGTTTATGCCGGCGCCGCTGTGGCTGAACATCGTCTACGTCGGTGCGGTCGTCACCGGCGTGCTGGCATCGGTCGGGCTGCTGATGCGCAGGCGTTGGGCGGTAACACTGTCGGTGCTGTCGCTGCTGCTGCTAATCGTTCAGTTCGGCTATATCTTCCTGTTCACCGGAATTGTCGCGGGCAAGGGGCTGTGGACAGCCTATTTTCCGGCGGCGATCGTCGTCATCCAGCTGTTTCAGCTCTGGCTGGCAAGGAAAGCCAGAGCGAGCGGATGGTTGAAGTGAAGCGGCTGGCAGTCGGGCGGGCGGGCCGCTAAAGCGCATCCATGTCCACCACCTTCACGATCGACACCGCGACGAGCCGCGCCACCCCGACACCGGCACCGATGAAGCGGCTGACGGTCCCCGCGATCCAGAAGCGCAAGGGCGGCGAGCCGCTGGTGATGCTGACCGCCTACACCGCGCGGATGGCACAATTGCTCGATCCGCATTGCGATCTGCTGCTGGTCGGCGACAGCCTGGGGCAGGTTATCTACGGCTTGCCATCGACGCTGGGGGTCACGCTCGACATGATGTGCGCGCATGGCGCGGCGGTGGTGCGCGGCAGCTATCATTCGGTCGTGATCATCGACATGCCGTTCGGCAGCTATGAAGCGGGTCCTGAGCAGGCATTCGCCTCGGCCGCGCGAATCATAGCGGAGACGGGGGCGGCGGGGGCTTGTTCTTAGACACATCTGGCGGTGCGCACGAATAAGGAGGGGCAGAACACTGTGTG
>NZ_MDDS01000044.1 GCF_001721295.1 Sphingomonas turrisvirgatae
CGGTGTACCTCAGGAAGGAGGGCACGCGCGAGGTCACGCTGACGCGCAATGAGGGAAGCTGTCCGGCGCTGGTGTCCGACACCGCCTGCATCGCGACCGGCCCGGAGGTCTGCACCGAGGGGCCTGAGACGCGGATCATCGACGGTGTGTCGGTCACGGCATCGTGCTGGGCGTGGTCGCGCCCGTTCACCTGTCAGCGCATCACCCAGGCGTCCGATTGCAGCGATCTGGAGAACGGCGGGAAATGCACCTTCCTGCGTGACGAGTGCCTCGACGATCCGCAGTCCGGTCCGTGCCAGGTCACGACGAAGGTCTACAAATGCCCGGTCCCGACGCCGCCTTCGACCGATCCCAAGCAATATATCTGCGGTGATGACGTCTATTGCATCGACGGCGAATGCGAACCGGTCGAGCGCGAGGCGTCGACCGAGTTCAAGGACGCCGTGGTCGGGCTGCACGCGCTGGGCCAGGCCAATGCCGAGTTCGATCCCGATACGCTGACGCTGTTTTCGGGCAAGCGGCAGACCTGCCACAAGCCGGTGTTCGGGCTGGTCAACTGCTGCGCTGGCAAGGCGTCGGGCCTCATCACCACGGCTGCCGGCGCGGCCGCGATCGCGGGCGGGCCGGTGGCGATCGCCGCGCTCGCGACGCCATTCCTCACCATGTTTATGTGCTCGAACGACGAGAAGCTTCTCGACGTGCAGGACCGCATGGGGATGTGCCACAAGCTGGGCGACTATTGCTCGGACAAGGTGCTGGGCATCTGCACATCGAAATCGACGGCCTATTGCTGCTTCGAAAGCAAGCTGTCGCGCATCCTGCAGGAACAGGGACGCCCGCAGATCAACAAGCCGTGGGGCAGCGCCAAGAAGGAAACCTGCAAGGGGTTCACGCTCGACGAATTCTCGCGGCTCGACCTGTCGGTGATGGATTTCACCGAGGTCTATGCCGAGTTCGTCGACGCCGCGAAGCTGCCCGACGAGATCGAAACCTCGCGCCAGATCCAGGAGCGGATCAAGGCCTATTACGACGCGAAGAAGAGCAAATGACCGGCGTGACGCAACTGTCGGACCATCGTCCCTTTCCCGACCTGTCGGTCGCGGAATTTGCGGTCCTGATCGCGCTCCTGCGCGCCGGACCGCACCCGGCCGGGTTCCTTATCCCGACGCTCGACAGCTGGTTCGATACGAAGCTGTGCGTGGCCGATCTCGAACCGACGATCGCGCGGCTGATCCGCGCCAACCTCATCCTGCGCCGGGGCGAGACGCTCTACCCGCGCCGGCACGCCCGCAACCTCATCATCGGGGTGTACGGCAACCTGTTCCGCATCCTCGCCGACGACATGGCGCAGCTCGTGTCGCTCAAGGAGCCGTCGCTCCTCGGAACGCTCAAATCCTACCTCACCCGCCGCGAACAGGAAGATCGCGAAAAGCAGAAGAAGAAGGACGACTGACATGCGCAAGGCCCTGACCCTCGCTCTCATCCTCTCGGTCGCATCGCCCGTGCTGACGCCGGCGACGGCGCAGGAGCTGACGCCGCTGCCGGATTCGGTGTCGTCCACCCGCGATGCCGGTGACGACGGCCGCGATGGCGGTCAGGATAGCTATGGCAGCGCGGACGATCTCGGATCGGCCGACCGCGTCGCGGCGCAGACCGGCGACGACTTCTACTGCCGCGAACGGCGGCTCGGCACCTGGTTCTACTGCGACAAGCCCAAAGCCAAGCCCGCCGAGCAGCGGTCGGCGCAGCCCGCGCGGTCGTCGGCCGAGCAGCTTGCGGCGATCTCGAAACAGCTGGAGGAGTTGAAGGCGCGGGCGATCCTCGAGCCGACGCCCGAGAACATCAGCCACTATATCGCCTTCCAGCGCGAGCAGCTCGATCGCGCCTCGTCGTTCGCCGACATGTGGCAGCGCACGGTGTGGCAGAACCCCGACCTCGACTACACGCTCCAGCGCCCCGTCAGCCAGCTGGGCAAGCGAACCTGGCTCGACACGCGCAACGCCGATCGCGAGCGCGTGTTGTCGCAGATCTCCCAGCGGTACGGCGTGTTCTATTTCTACTCGTCGGCCTGCGCCGCGTGCGAGACCTTCGGGCCGATCATGCGCAGCGTCTCGGATCGCTTCGGCCTGACCGTCATGGCGATCTCGCTCGATGGCGGGCCGACCCGTGCCTTCCCGAACTACACGGTCGACACCGGGCAATACAAGGCGATGGGCATGCGCGGCCAGCAGGTGCCCGCGCTCGTCCTGTTCGACACCGTCACCAAGCAGCCGATGCCGATCGGCTACGGCGTGATGGCGGCCGACGAGGTGATGAACCGCATCTTCACACTGACCAGCGTCAAGCCCGGGAGTGACTTCTGATGGTCCGCTCGATCGTCCGCTTCTGCGCCGCGGTTCTCGCGCAGGCCAGCATGATCCTCGCGCTTGGCGGTCTCGTCGCGACGCCGGCGATGGCCGACGTCCAGGGCGAGATGAACAGCTATTTCAACAAGTCGGGCGCGGCCGCGAACGTGACCGGCCCGACCGCCTTCCAGGGGCAGTCGGCGGGCTATTACTCGGGTGGTTCGCTGTGGAGCCGCTTTCCGCAGAAGTCGATCAACCCGGTCAGCGTCGCGCTCCCCAGCGCGCGCGGCGGCTGCGGTGGCATCGACCTGTTCGCGGGGTCATTCTCGTTCATCAACGCCGACGAGATCGTGGCGATGCTCAAGGCGACCGCCAACAACGCGATCGGCTTCGCCTTCCAGCTCGCGATCGACAGCATCTCCGCGCAGATCGGCGGGGTGATGAAGGACATGAGCCAGCGCGTGCAGCAGCTGAACGCGTTCAACATGTCCTCCTGCGAGGCGGCGCAGCAGGCGGTCGGCTCGCTGTGGCCGGCGATGGACGGGGCGTCCTCGACGATCTGCCAGCAGGTCGGCGGGGCGAAGGGCTTCTTCTCCGACGCGGCCGCGGCGCGCCACGGCTGCACCAACAAGGGCGAGCGTGAGGATACGATCGCGCGTGCCGGCGACGACGCCGAGCTGGTCCAGTCGAAGAATTACACCTGGTATGCACTGAACGCCAAGAGCGCAACCAAACCGTCCCGGGAATATGCCGAGTTCCTCATGACGATGGTCGGCACGATCATTTATGACGCGACGAAGGCGAAAGACAGCATGGGCGCGTTCCAGTTCATCGCGCCGGCCAGCTGGGACACCTATCAGGCGCTGCTCGACGGCACCGCCTCGGCGCCGACCGACGTGTGGCAGTGCGACACGACCGACGACAAGGGGTGTCTGAAGCCCACGCCCACCAAGCTAAGCATCTCGACCAACGAGGCGCTGCGTACGCGCGTCCTCAAGGCGATGGACAGCATGTCGGGCAAGATCCGCTCCAACGCCGCGCTGTCGGGTGACGAGATCGCGCTGCTCGGGATGACCTCGATCCCGCTCTACAAGATCCTCGTCGTCAACGAGGCGGCGCACATGGGCCTGTCGGGCGGCGATCGCGCGACCCTCGCCGAGATGGTCGCGATCGACATGTTGATGTCGATGCTCGACCGGATGCTGGACACGATCTCGCAGGCGCAGGCGGGCGCAAAGTTCGTCTCGACCGACGAGTTCAAGGCGTGGCGCGCCCAGGTCGACAGCGTGAAGACCGAGCTGTCGCGGCGCAGCGAGAAGATGGCCGGGCAGATCTCCAATACCTACCGGGTGATCCAATACACCCAGTTCATGGAATCCACCCTCAAGAACACCATGAGCCCGCAGTTGTCGGCTTCGCTCCGGTTCGGACGCGGCCTCAGCGCGCAGGGCTTGCGGTAACACGGCGGCAAGGGAGCGACGGCGATGGGCGGGCTCGAAGTCTTCACGATCGGCGGGGGCGAATATATCGTCAACGTCTTCAACGCGGTCGCGGCATGGACCGGGGGCGGGGGCTACCGCTCGATGCTCCAGGTCGTGATGGTGATGGGCTTCATCTACTCGCTGTTCGTCGTCGCCTTCTCGCTCGACTGGCGGGCGTGGTTCAACTGGTTCCTCCAGTCGACGCTCATCTACATGATGCTGATGGTCCCGACCGTCACGGTGAAGGTGACCGACCGGATTAACCCCGCGCTCGCGCCCTCGGTGGTCGACAACGTGCCGCTGGGCCTTGGCGTGATGGCCTCGTTCACGAGCCAGGTCGGCGACTGGATGACGCGCTCGGCCGAGACCGTGTTCGTCATGCCCAACGCGCTCGCGCTGACCAACAACGGCATGATCTACGGCGCGCGACTGATGGACAAGGCGCGCACCTTCCAGATCACGGACAGCGTGTTCCGCGCGAACCTCGACGAACACCTGAAGCAATGCACCTTCTATGACGTGCTGCTCGGGTTCAAGGCGATGGACGATCTCACCAAGACCAGCAATCTGTGGGAATCGATCGGGCCGGGGTCGCCGGCGCGCAGCCAGCGGTGGATCACCTCGACAGGCCCCGGCACCACCGAAAACTCGATCATCCCGTGCAACGAAGCCTATTCGCGCATGGATGCCCAGTGGCAGACCGCCTACGACAAGGATCTGATCCCGTTCGCCAGGAACGCCTATCCCGGCATCGCCGACACGATCGCGGCCCAGCGCATCCGCGATGACCTGCCGGTGGTCGCGGCACAGATGCACGGCACCTCGACCGATGCCTATTCGTACCTCAAGCAGATCTCGATGATCGACGCGTTCCTGGCCGCGCGCGAGAGCTTCTCCGATGCGGGGTGGGACGCCTATGCGTCGCAGCGCGCGGACGCGCAGGCCAAGAACACCTATACCTCAATCGCGACGCAGGCGATGACCTGGGTGCCGCTCCTCGGCATCGTCCTGACGGTCGTATTCTACGCGATGTTCCCGGTGCTCTTCCCGCTGTTCCTGTTCCCCAGGACCGGCCTGCAGACGCTGAAGGGCTATGCGACCGGGTTCTTCTACCTCGCCTCCTGGGGGCCGCTCTACGTCATCCTGCACATGTTCGTGATGAGCAGGGCGGCGAGCCTCTACCATGCGGCGGCGCCGATCGGGCCGACGCTGCTGGTTTCGGACGGCATGGCGAGCGTCAATGAATCGATCTCGACGCTCGCCGGCTTCCTGATGATGAGCGTGCCGTTCATCGCCGGCGGGATGGCGCGCGGCGCGATGGCGATCGCGGGGCATGCGACCTCGATGTTGCAACCGGCGCACAGCGCGGCCGAACAGGCCGCGACCGAGCGCACCACCGGCAACTACTCGTACGGCAATACCTCATTCCAGAACCTGACGTCGGGCATGACCCAGGCGAACAAGTTCGACGATCAGCCCAAGTTCAATTCGGGCTATTCGGTCGGCACGTTCACCAACGCCGACGGTGGCGTGACGTACGGCTTCGCGGACGGGACCAACGCGTTCGATACCCGCCAGGGCATCTCGAACCTCGCATTCACGCCGACGCGGACCGCCGGGTTCGACAGCAGCATGAGCCGGGCGCTCTCGGACGGGCAGACGCACACCCAGTCGCTCCGCAGCGCGGCATCGCAATCCTGGAACGCGACGGCGACGACGGCGACGGATCTGTTGACGGCCGCTGAGCATCGGCGTGGTAGTTCGACCGAGACGGGGTCGGGGTTCAATAACAGCATCACCAGAATGACGGAGGCATCTCGGAGCCTTTCCACCGGACTGAGCAATCGCTTTGGTCTTAGTGAGTCCGATGCACAGCAAGTCGCCCGTGCTTCGCAGACCACAGGCGACGCGAACGCCGGCATAGAAGTTCTTAAGAAGTTGTGGGGCGTCACCGGAAGGGCTGGCCTCAGCGGTAAAATCGCATCGATCGCGACCGAAAATACGAACAGGACGCTGTCGGCCGATAACGCCTACGGGGAATTACAAGACTACATTACAAAGGAAACTAACTCGACGCAGGCCCGGGCAGCACGCGACGAATTCATGCGTGAATCTAGCACGAGCGGAGATAGCGAGGTTCGGTCGCTGTCGCAGAAGCTGGGCGTCAGCGTCGGGGAATCGCGGTCGGCGTCGTTGGAAGCAACTCGAGCCGAAGAGACGTTCCAGCGGGTCAGCAACGATGTCAGGGAGGCCTCGGCGCGGGGCTGGTCGCTCAATCGGAACGAGAGCCAGGAGTTTGTCGTGTATGCCCAGGAGCGGCTTCTCGACGACGACACGCTGTCGCAGTTCGGGTGGACGCCAGGCATGGTCATGCCGCGCACGCCGCAACAGGAACAGGTGCGCGATATCCTGCTTGGCGAATTCATGGAGCGCCGCGTCGCATCGGTCCGCGACGAACTGGGTGTAAGCGTGCCTGAGCGTCTGTCGGGGCAGTTGCATGGCCCCGCATCGGCGACCCCGGGTGCGGTAAACCAATGGGGCAACCAGCGCGCAGCCGGTGTCAGGGCACAAGGACCGGACGTGTCGATCCGCGAAAGTTCGCGCGATCTCGACTTGGCCGGCAATGTCGCAGACGCGATCCCGAATGCGTCAGCGCGCATCACCCGTGGTGCATTCGAGGTCGGCAACGGTGTCGACGAGGCGAGAGGGACGGCGGGTCAGCTAGGTGACCATGTCCAAGAGCGCAATGATGCGTGGATCACGACGACACTTCCCGGTGTTGAGGGCGCGCGCAACTGGGTCCGTGACAATCTCGGGATCGGAGCTGGCACCAGCCATGTTTACGAAGTCCCGCGCGGTGAACGTGCGATGCTGCCGATTTCGGGGCGGCTGAGTTCGGGAATGGGTGGTCGGATCGACCCGGTCACTGGCGAGCCCGGCCGGCATCACCGAGGGGTGGATATTGCCGCGCCAGCAGGGACGGAGATCCGCGCACCTGCATCGGGCCAGGTCATCCGAAACGACTTCCAGGCCAACGGGGCCGGCAATTATGTGGTCCTGCAGCACGGCGACGGGTCGCAGAGCAAATACTTCCACATGCAGGATCGGTCTGGCTTCCAGGTCGGCAGCACGGTCGAAGCTGGGGCGGTGATCGGGCGTGTTGGCAGCACCGGGAAATCGACCGGTTCGCACCTTCATTATGAATTATGGAAGGATGGCGCTCCGGTCGATCCGAGGCGGTTCCAGCTTAGGAATGGCCGGGAGTGAAGATGAAGGCGAAAGCCATTACTATTGCAATAAACACAAAGAAAAGCTTTGCATGTGAGTTGTCGCTCACTTCGGGTGGCTCAAATTCATCGTGTCTAGTGGCTTCAGCCAATGCCTCCCGGCCTACATGCGTCATTTGATCGTACATGTTGCTAGGATTGATATATCCGTTTGAAGACGAGCCACCGATTGGGAACCGATCCCAGTCCATCTGGCCAGGTTCGTGGTTCAACATGGCCGCTCCTTCCTCAATCCGTGGCTGACCGTGCTGGTCAGAATTAGGCTTGCAAAGCCTAGCATATCGGATTGAGTTTGGCGAGGATTTTCACCCGTACTGACGGAGTGGGCACGGTGGAGCAGGACGGCGAAAACCCGCGCACGATCGAACGCTACGAGGCGCTGCTGCGCGAGCATCTGCTGTTCTACGATGCGCTGCGTCTGCGCGAGCGCCGGCCGAGGAGCGCGGCGCAGCGCCAGTTCCAGGACGTGGCGTGGGGGAAGGCCGCGCCGGTCACCGATCACGAGTGCGCCTATGTCTGGCACCTGAAGGCGCGCGGGATCGCGCCGTTCAACACGCCGGCGCCGGCACCGCATATCGACGACGTGATGGCCGGATTCGACGTCGGCGCGCGGCCGGTTAGTGGCGACGTCGGCACGAAATGGGATAATGCCTGGCGCGAGTATCGTGGTGGCCGGGAGTTCTTCTAACCTGGGCACGATGAAGGAGCCGATCGATCTGCAACCGATATCGCCTGAGCGCCAAACAGGCCGCGGTGATGCGGGCGGTCGGATTCGAGCCGCCTTATCCCGAGGACGAGACCTACCCGGTGCCGCGCGAGATCTTCCCGACGGGCAAGAAGACAGCGCGCTACGGACTGGTCGTCAGGCGGGCAGGGGAGGGTAACCGTCCGCTCGAACCGGTCGCGATGGAATGGGGCTTCCCGACCAAGGTAGCGAGCAAGCGCGACCCGGCGGTCAAGCTGGACAAGTTCGTCACCAATGCGCGGAATCTCGCATCGTCGATGTGGAAGCCGTCGATCGCGAATCCCGATCGGCGCTGCCTGGTCCCGTTCACGCACTTCGCCGAGCCGCATCCCGACGGCGGGACGGGCGACGATGGCAAACCCCGCCAGATGTGGTTTTCGCTGCCCGACCAGCCCATCGCCTTCTTCGCCGGTCTGTGGCGGCCGACCGAGCGCGGCGATGCCTATGCCTTCTGCACCACCTCTCCCAACCCCACCGTCGATCCCTGGCATCCCAAGGCAATGCCGGCGATCCTTCACCCTCGCGATTTCACGGCATGGCTCGACGGCAGCTATGAAGACGCCCTGAAGCTCGTCCGCCCCTATGAGGGCGAGATGAGCGCGCAGGAGGCAACTCCCGATGGCGGCGCGACGTGAACCGGGCTAAGGCCGGTCCAATCATTCACCACCGGGACGTGTTCATGACGACGACATCCGATCTGGCCGAACAGCTCTCCAATACCCATGGCCTCGCAAAGGCGGACGCCAGGAAGGTCATCGATGCGATCCTTGCGAACATCACCGCGGCTGTCGCGACCGGCGAGGAAGTCAGCCTCAACGGGTTCGGCAAGTTCAAGCTGAAGGACACCCCAGAGCGCCAGGGGCGCAACCCGTCGACGGGCGAGGCGATCACGATCGCGGCGTCACGCAAGCTGACGTTCGCGCCGGCGAAGGCGGTCCGCGATCGGATGAACGGCAAGTGATAAACGGGCCAGGGTTTTAGAACGCTGGCCTAAACTGAGGGGACTTCATGGCCGATACCGCAGCCGACTACCGCGCGAGGGCAGCGGCCGACCTTGCCGAGGCCCAGCAGCTCGTTCTGCCCCATGCTAGGGACCGTATGCTGCATTCGGCCGATCGCTGGTCGAAGATGGCTGATGCGGCCGATCGCCGTGTCCGGTAACGAAAGCACGACGGTCGCGCTCGACGTGGCTAACTGGTCAGCGGTCCAGGCAATGGTCGAGCGTCTCGACGACAGGGCTGTGATAGCGATCTACGAGCTGGCCGAAGGCGCTGGTCCGGTCGCGGACCTCGCGGCCGCACAGATGGAAAAACGCAACCTCGACTATTGAGCCAAGTTAAGAGTTCGGCCGCTGGTTAAGCCGCTGTTGCCAAGCCGGCACAAGCCACGTTCCTGTTTTGTTCGATAATATATCTTATGTTAAATCAATGGCTTAGCAGATTTCCGGCATCGTTCTTGCAGAGACTGATGTGGCTTTTTCGCAGCTAAGGCTTGCCAGTCAGTCGCGAGTTAGCCGCGCCGTCGTTCTCGCGCGCGAGCGTGTCGCGGATCTTCGTAAAGATCCTGCAGCGCGCGCAGCCGAAACGCATTCCACCAGCGTTGCCAGCGATGCTCCTCGGCATCGTGGAGCATGTGACATCGCTGGCATAGCGCGGCGAGATTGCGCGGCGCGCTATTGCCAGGATCATGATCCAGATGCGCGCAGGCCAGCACGACATAGGTGATCCGCACGACGTCGAGCGCGAAGAGGTCGCCGACCTTCACCCGTCGCCCCTCTCCCGATCGCCAGCATCGCGCTTCGCTATCCCACCAGCGCCCATCGCCCAGATGCGCGACGTGCCGAAGATGCGGTCGCCGGCAGCGTTCGCAGCGCCCTCCTGCCCGCACGAACCGGATCTGGTCCGACAGCAGCGGCCAGTCGATCGGGTACAGCCAGCGGTTTTCGGGGCGGATCGGCATCCATGACTCTATGAGTCATGCGAAATGAGAACAAAAGGAAAATCTCGTTCCCTTCATGTTCTTATCCAGCATATCATGCGCGCATGTCCGCGTGTGTGATTCCCCTGTCCCAACCGATGCCGATCGCCGATCTGCCGCCAGCGTTTCGCCTGAGGGTGGTGAGCGCGGCCGGCGCTGGCTTCCCCTCGCCTGCCCAGGACTGGGAGGAAACCGCGATCGATCTCGTGGCGCTGCTGCGCCTCGACCGCGCCGCCAGCTTCGTGTTCCGGGTCAGCGGACAGTCCATGATCGACGCTGGAATCTATGATGACGACGTGGTGGTGGTCGATCGCGACGCCACGCCGGTTAGCGGCCGCATCGTCATCGCCGTGGTCGACGGGGGCTTCGTGATCCGCCAGTTGGTCTGGCGCGACGGCAAGCCGGTCCTCGAGGCCCGCAACGCGCGGATGCGCTACGACGCGGTGATCGCGGATGAGAGTGTCGAAGTGTGGGGCGTCGTCCGCGCCTCCGTGCGCAACCTGCAGGGCTGACCGCCATGTGGGCGATCGCTGACGTCTCCAACTTCTATTGCTCGTCGGAGAGGGTATTCGACCCGTCGCTGCGCGATAAACCGCTCATCGTGCTGAGTAACGGGGACGGCTGCGCCATCGCGCGCTCCGAGGAGGCCAAGGCGCTGCACATCAAGATGGGTGCGCCGATGTTCAAGATTCGTGATATCGTCCGCGAGCATGGCATCCAATACCGCAGCAGTTCCTACGAATTGTATGCCGACATGAATCGTCGCTTCAATCAGGTCCTCGCCGAGCACAGTTGCACGGTCGAGGTGTACTCGATCGACGAATCGTTCTTTCGCCTGCCGGTGCTCCCGAACGGCCTGGGCGACGTGGCGGCCGCGCACCGCGTGATCGCGGCCGTCAAGCGTGCGACGGGCCTGCCGATCCGCATCGGGCTTGGCCCGACCCGGACGCTGAGCAAGGTTGCCAACGCCCTCGCCAAGGCGTCGGAGAAGGTCTGGAAGGGCGTGGTCGACCTGCACGACATCGAGCTGCGGCGGCGCCTGTTCGCGCAATGGCCGGTCGAGGAGGTCTGGGGCATCGCGCGAGCGATGACCGAGCGGCTGCGACCGCTCGGCGTCAGGACGACGGCCGATCTTGCCGCCCTCCCCCCGGAGGTCGCGCGCGACGTGGGGACGGTGATGCTGGAGCGGCTCGTGCGCGAGCTGAACGGCGTCGAATGCACCGATTTCGAGCCGGAGCCGCCCCCGTCCAAGGCGACCGCGGTGACCCGCTGCTTCGGTGAGCCGGTGCGCGAGGTCGCGGCGCTGCGCGAGGCGATGGTGCGCCGCGCGGTCCGCGCGGCCGAGAAGATCCGCGCGCAGGATCTCGCTGCCACCCGCCTGATCGCCTTTGCCCACGGAAGCCGGTTCAAGCCCAACGCGCCGTCCGCCTCGCGCATAGCGCGGCTGTCGCCGGCGACCAATGATCCGCGCGTGATCGGCGGTATGGCGGGCCGCATGGCGGATGTCATGTACGAAACTGGCGGC
This sequence comes from Sphingomonas turrisvirgatae, assembly GCF_001721295.1. Classification (GTDB taxonomy): domain Bacteria; phylum Pseudomonadota; class Alphaproteobacteria; order Sphingomonadales; family Sphingomonadaceae; genus Sphingomonas; species Sphingomonas turrisvirgatae. The sequence goes on from NZ_MDDS01000044.1 coordinate 11,361, forward strand.
GTCTACACCAAGTGCGGCGTCATGCTCGAGGGGCTGGAGCCGATGACCGCGCACCAGGCCGACCTGTTCGCGGTGCCCGATCCGCGATCCCCTGCCCTGCTCGCCGCGATCGACGGGCTCAACGGGCGGTTCGGCCGCAACACGATGCGGCTTGCCTCCGAGGGCTTTGGCCAGAAGAGCTACGACACCAAGCGTGCTTTCAAGAGCCCGTCCTGGACCACGCGGATCGATCAGGTGCCGATCGCGCGGTGAGATCAATAGCGATAGCCTGCCTGCCGGCAGGCCGCTGCCAGCTTCATCACTCGCCCATCCTTCGCGCCGTACTGGCGCAACCGTGCGGAATAGCTGTAGAGTGTTGGCTTGGAGATGCCGAGCATCGAGCAAATCTTGGCGATCGGCATCGTGTTCTCGTGGTAGAGCCTGACGGCCAGGTCGCGCTTGTCCTTGCCGGTGCGGCCGGCCGGCCACCCTTCT
>NZ_MDDS01000045.1 GCF_001721295.1 Sphingomonas turrisvirgatae
GTCGGCAGCAGCCGTAAGCCATGATTGCCCGGGAACGGCAGCTTCCCTGTGTCCAGCACCCGGAACCGGCCAGTCTGCTCCAGGCCCACTTGCTGTCGTTCCGCCGCTGTTGTTCGAAATGACAGGAAGCGGGCCGGCTTCGGACTGACAGCTTTTAGATAGCGAGATCGGCAAAGCGGCCGTTCACGAAGCTGATTCTCAAACAGCGGTTTCGACAGCGGCTTTCGAGGTCGCCGAATGTCACGGACTTGAGAACAGTTATGCGCTGGAGCTATGAGGGTGCCAAAGATTAGAACACGCCGGGCGCAGCCCAACTCGCCATAGTCCGATCATCGCCGTTCAACGAGGTCCTGATGATCGCTGGTCCCTATCTATTGTATCTCGGACATTCGGACGACGAAGTTGGCATCAAGACGTCTCGCGGGCTCGCCGTATTCCGCCGGGAACTCTGTGTGGGCGAGTTCCGACACCACGATTGCCCATTGACGCTGAGCTTGCCGCGAATGGGTTTTCCCGAAGCGGTGACTGCCGGTGCCAAGACGTTGGTGCTGGGTATCGCGAACGCCGGCGGAATGCTTGGTGCTGATCTGGTGCGCGACGCTGTCGCGGCGATCGAGGCCGGGCTGGACGTCGCCTCTGGCCTGCACAATCGTCTTCGCGACGAACCCGCGCTGGTCGATGCGGCGGCGCGTCACGGCCGCAAGTTGCACGATGTGCGCGATCCGCGACCGGACATTCCGATCGGCAATGGCAAGCCGCGTGCCGGCAAGCGTCTGTTGACCGTCGGTACAGATTGTTCAGTGGGCAAGATGTACGCGACGCTCTGCTTGGAAACCGGCATGCGCGCCCGCGGGATGAGGGCTGACTTCCGCGCGACGGGACAGACCGGCATCCTGATCGCGGGTGGCGGCGTGCCACTGGACGCCGTTATCGCCGATTTCATCTCGGGCGCGATCGAGCAGGTTTCGCCGGCACGCGACGATGGTGGCTGGGATCTGATCGAGGGCCAAGGCTCGCTGTTTCATCCCTCCTTCGCAGGCGTCTCGACAGGACTGCTGCACGGCGCTCAACCCGATGCACTGGTTCTGTGCCACGATCCGGTGCGCGAACATATGCGCGGCTTGCCGCACTATCAGCTCCCCGGACTCAAGCAGACGTTGGAGGCCAATCTGGCGGTCGCCAGACTGACGAACCCGGCCGTGCAGGCGGTCGGCGTCGCGCTCAACACCTCGAAGATGACGCGCGAGGCGGCGGAGCGGCTGTGCGCCGACACCGCCGATGAACTCGGCCTGCCTTGCACCGATCCCTTTGCAATGGGCGTTGAGCCGATCGTCGACCGGGTCGTATCTTGCTTCGGCGCCTGATCGCGCGAAGCGAGGCGTTCGCACTCGCGGTTCCTTTCCGCATTTCGCGGGGCGTGAAGACCGTTGCCGAGGTGGTGGCGGTCGAGATCACGGTAGACGGCGTCGTCGGACGGGGCGAGGGCGTGCCCTATCCGCGCTATGGCGAGTCGATCGACGGCGCGCTGGCCGAAATCGCCAAGGTGCAGGCGGCGATCGACGCCGGCCTTTCTCGCGAAGAGCTGCTGACGGCAATGCCGGCGGGTGCGGCGCGTAACGCGGTCGATTGCGCGTTGTGGGACCTGGAGGCGAAGCTCGCCGGGCGTAGCGTCACCGACATTCTCGGCCGCCCGCAGATCTGCACGATGCCGACCGCGATGACCGTAAGCCTCGACACGCCGGAGGCCATGGCGGCAGCGGCGAAAGCGCTGGGCGACGTCCCGCTGGTCAAGATCAAGGTCGATCGCAGCGATCCCGAAGCACAGATCCGTGCGGTCCGTGCCGAGGCGCCGAAACCCCGCGTCATCGTCGATCCCAACGAAAGCTGGACGATCGCCGAGATCGAGCGGCTCCAGCCGATGATGGTGGATCTGAACATCGATCTGCTCGAACAGCCGCTGCCGGCGGGCGAGGATGATGCGCTGGAAAGTTTTACCCCGCTAATCCCGATCGCCGCCGACGAATCCGCGCATGTCGCGGGCGACGTGTCAGCGTTGGCAGCGAAATATCAGGTCGTGAACATCAAGCTCGACAAGACTGGCGGGCTGACCGCCGCGCTGACGCTGGCCGATGCCGCAGCGAAGGCGGGGATGAGCGTGATGACCGGCAGCATGATCTCGACTTCGCTGTCGATCGCGCCGGCGCTGGTAATCGCGCAACAGTCCAGCTTCGTCGATCTCGACGGGCCGTTGTGGCTGGCGACCGATCGGTCAGGCGGGGTGATCGGTACGCGTGGTGTGTTGGCACCGCCGACTGCGGGGTTCTGGGGAAGTTGAGGGAGTTGACGCGATGATGCGACGGACGCGGTGGACGATATCGACGGCAGCGGTCGTTCTGGCGGCCGCGTTCACAAGCTCGGGGACGGCGCAGGATGTGGGCGCCGACATCGTCATCCGCGGCGGCACCGTTTATCCGGGCGATGCCGCGCCGTTCAGGGGCGATGTCGCGATCAAGGGTGATCGCATTGTCTATGTCGGACCCCAGGCGCCTGGCCCGGCCAAGCGTGTGATCGACGCGACCGGCCTGGTCGTTGCGCCGGGGTTCATCGATCCGCACACCCATGTCGACAACGCCCTGGCGTCGAGCGACCCCGCCGCGCGATTGGTGCTACCGTTTCTGACGCAGGGCGTAACGACGGCCTTTCTCGGCGTGGACGGAAGCGGCGATCCTGACATGGACAAGACGTTCGGGCGCGCGAAGATCGGCGCCGAGGGGATGATGGACGGCTTCGGCCAGTCCACCCGCGACTACGGCATCAACTTCGCCACCTATGTCGGCCTCGGTGCGGTGCGGCTGAAGGTCATCGGTCCCGCCGACCGCGCTCCTACAGCCGCCGAAACCGCGAAGATGACCGCACTCGTTTCAGACGCGATGTGTGCCGGTGCGCTCGGACTCTCGACCGGACTTTTCTACGCCCCGCAGAGCTTCGCCAGGCGACCCGAAGTGGTTGCTCTGGCCAAGGCGGCGGCAGCGAAGGGCGGCGTCTATGACAGCCATATCCGGGACGAGTCGAGCTATACGATCGGCTTGAAGGGCGCGATCGACGAGGCGCTGGCGTTCGGTCGCGAAGCCGGCATCCCGGTCCACATCGCACATATCAAGGCGCTGGGCGTCGATGTGCACGGCCAGGCCGGCGCGATCATCGCGCAGATCGAAGCCGCGCAGAAAGCGGGTCAGATCGTTCATGCAGATCAATATCCGTGGTCGGCATCGGGCACCGGGCTGTCCGCCGCCTTGATGCCACGTTGGGCGCAGGACGGCGGACGCGCGGCGATGCTCAAGCGCTTCGACGAACCTGCGACGATGGCGAAGATGCGCGCCGAGATCGCAGATAACCTGCGCCGCCGGGGCGGGCCGTCTGCACTGCTCATCACCTCCGGGCCATCCGGCGCGGAAGGCAAGACGCTGGAAGCGATCGCGAAGGACGCAGGCGTCGATCCGATCGATGCTGCGATCGACATCCTGAAGCAGCGCGAGGCGGGCGTCGCATCATTCAACCAAAGCGAGGCCGATATCGCGGCATTCATACGCCGCCCGTGGGTCGTGACCAGTTCCGACGCGTCGCAGGGGCATCCGCGATACTACGCATCGTTCGCCCGCAAATATGCGCTGTACGTGAAGGACAAGAAGGTCATCGACCTGCAGACCTTCATCGATCGCAGCACGTCAACGACGGCCGATATGTTCGGGTTGAGCGAGCGCGGCAGGCTGGAGCGCGGCGCGTTCGCCGACGTGATCGCGTTCGATCCGAACCGCTTCGGCCCACGCGCCGACTACACGCACCCGACGATGCTTTCGACCGGCATGCGCTTCGTGGTGGTCAACGGCCAACTGGCGATCGAGGAGGGCGAAGTGACGGGGGCCGCTGCTGGACGTCCGCTGCCGCGCACACCCAAGCCTGGCAGCTGCCCCTAAACGCGCAAGAAACTGGGTAGAAAGATGCCGCCGGCAACGACCGGCAAGCAGGAGGGCATCATCGAACCGATACAGGGACAAAGGGAAGAAACGATGACAAAGTCACTGGCATTCGTATCGCCGACTGCACTCGCCATCGCGTTATGGAGCGGCACTGCGCTCGCGCAGGAACCCCTACCGGACGTTGAGCCGGTCGTCGGCGAGATCACCGTCACCGGTACCCGCATCCAGCGCGACGGATATCGCGCGCCCACCCCGCTGACCGTCATCACGTCCGACGATATCGAGGCAACCGCACCGGCGAACGTCGCCGATTTCGTCAACGACATCCCCTCGCTGGTCGGCAGCGCGACGCCCGCCAACTCCAATCTGCAGATTTCGGCCGGTACGGCGGGCGTCAACGCCTTGAACCTGCGCGCGCTGGGCACCGCTCGCACGCTGGTGCTGCTTGACGGCCAGCGGTCGGTCGGTTCGACGCTGGGCGGGCTGGTGGACGTCAACACCTTCCCGCAAGGGCTGATCAAGAGCGTCGAGATCGTCACCGGCGGCGCCTCGGCCGCCTATGGCTCGGACGCCGTGTCGGGCGTGGTCAACTTCATCCTCGACAAGGAATATACCGGCATCAAGGGCAGCGCCGAATACGGCATCTCCACTTATGGCGACGCGCCCAACTACCGCGCGACGCTGACGGCCGGCACCAGCTTTGCTGGCGGACGCGGGCACCTGCTGCTCAGCGGGGAAATCGCGGTGAAGGAAGGCCTGCACGGGGTGCCCCGCGACTGGAATCAGCGTGGCTGGTACATGATCAACAACCCGGCCTATGTCGCCGGCAACGGCCAACCCGAGCGTCTGGTCGTGCAGGGCGCGGGTCTGAGCCAGGCGACACGCGGCGGCGTCATCACGAACACTGCGCTGCGCGGCACGCAGTTCGGCCCGGGCGGCGCGGTCAGCCAATATGATTTCGGCACCACCAGAGATCCGTGGCAGATCGGCGGCGACTGGCAGGCGACGCAGGTCAACAGCTTCCAGTCGCTCGATCCCGAGGAAAATCGCAAGAGCGCGTTCGGGCGAGTCAGCTTCGATGTCGCGCCGTGGCTCAACGTCTTCGCCCAGGCGTCCTACGCCAGGTCGAAAAACCTCGGTTGGCTCGGGGTTCAGCTCAACCAGGCAAACGTCACGATCCGATCGGACAATGCCTTCATCCCGCAATCGGTGCGCACGCAACTGGCCGCGCTGAACATCGCGCAGTTCACGCTCGGCACAACCAACGCCGATCTGCCAATTCGCAAGAACGATACGCAGCGCGAATTGCAGCGCTACGTCGTCGGCGCCAGCGGCGACTTCGAGCTGCTGGCTGGCACCGCTCGCTGGGACGTCTATTACCAGAAGGGTATCAGCCGCACGACGGAAATGGCGCGCGATATCACCAACAATGCCCGCCTTGCGCTGGCGCAGGATGCTGTGTTCGCGCCGGCCGGCAACGCGGCGGGCGTGCCGACCGGCACGATCGTGTGCCGTTCGACCCTGACCGCGCCGAGCAATGGCTGCGTGCCGTTCAACCGGCTGGGTATCGGCGTGAACAGCCAGGCGGCGCTCGATTACATCCTGGGCAACCCTTACCGTAACCAGCGGTTCGAACAGGACGTGTTCGCGGCGAACCTCTCGTTCGATGCCTTTCGCCTGCCGGCAGGTCCGGTGTCCGTCGCGGTCGGCGGCGAGCACCGCAGGGAGAAGGTATCGGGCAGCGTACCCACCCAGTTCCAGTCCGGCTGGTTCGTCGGCAACTTCCTGCCCACCACGGGTGCCTATGACGTGACCGAGGGCTACATCGAGCTGGCGGTGCCGGTGATCGAAGGGCTGGACCTGAACGGCGCGGTCCGTGGCACCGACTATTCGACGTCCGGCTATGTCACCACCTGGAAGGGCGGCATCACCTTTCAGCCGGTGCCGGACATTCGTTTCCGCGCAACGCGATCACGCGATATCCGCGCACCCAATCTGGGCGAACTGTTCACCGCGGGCTCGACTCGCATCAACGTGCTGATCGATTCATCACAGAACAACGCGTCGGTCCAGTTCGCGGGCACGACGCGCGGCAACCCGCAGCTGCAGCCCGAGCGCGCCGATCAATGGGGTGCGGGTGTGGTGCTGACACCGCAATTCCTTCGCGGGTTCGCACTGTCGATCGACTATTACGATATCAAGATCGAGGGTGCGATCGGATCGGTCACCGCGCAGACGATCGTCGATCGCTGTAATGAAGGCGTCCAAGCGTTCTGCACCGCCGTGGTACGCGGGCCGAATTCGTTCGGAAACAACCTGCAAGTGTTTGAAAGCCCGTTCAATTTTGCTCGGCAGCATGCCCAGGGCATCGACATCGAAAGCTCGTACCGCACGGCGGTCGGCGGCGGTGACATCACGGTGCGCGGCTTGGCCACGCGCTATATCAAGAACTACTTCAACAACGGCATCGATGCGCCCGTCGAACGCGTTGGCCAGAACGGCGTAGATGCTGGCACCACACCCAAATGGGTGTACCGTGCGCAGGCGACATGGTCGTCGGGTGGTGGCTTTATCGCCAATCTTGTCGGCCGCGGCGTCTCCGGCGGCGTATATGACAACAGCTTCGTCGAATGCACGGCCAACTGCCCCGTCTCGACCGTCACCAACCGGACGATCAATAACAACCGGATTGCCGGTGCCTTCTATCTCGACGCGTCGATCTCACAGGATTTCAAGATGGGCGGGCGCACAATGCAGTTGTTTGCCGCGATCAATAATCTGCTGGACAAGGATCCGCCGGTCGTCGCGCCCGGACCGGCCGGGAGCGCCTATGCGACGCCGGCCACCAACCAGTCGATCTACGATCTGCTGGGGCGGACATACCGCGTCGGCTTCCGGATCAAGATGTAATGGAGACGGGTCAAATGAAGCTTTTTGCCCTGACATTGACCGCGCTGCTCGCCACGGCCGCTCCGGTCGCCGGCCAAACCTATGACGTGCTGATCCGTGGCGGCACTGTGTACGACGGCAGCGACACGCCCGGTCGTCAAGTCGACGTCGCGATCAAAGGTGACCGCATCGTCGCGGTAGGCCGGATCGAAAAGCATGCGACGGCAAAGATGGTGGTGGATGCCGCCGGCAAAATCGTCGCACCGGGCTTCATCGACCCGCATTCACACGGCGCGCCCAACATCCAAACCCCGCGGCTCGCCGCCGCGCTGCCCATGCTACACCAGGGCATCACGACGATCATGATCAATCCCGATGGCGGCGGGCCGGCGGATCTGACGAAGCAGATCTCCGACTTGAAGACGCAGATACCGGGTGTAAATGTCGCGCCGCTGATCGGTCATAACGCAGTACGCGAAGCGGTGATGGGCAATGTCGCGCGCAAAGCCACACCGGCCGAACAGGCGAAGATGGAGGCGCTGGTCGCCAACGCAATGAAGGCCGGCGCCTACGGCCTGTCCGACGGCCCATTTTATATCCCCGCAAAATATTCGGACACGGCGGAGATCGTCGGCCTGGCTAGGGTTGCGGCGAAATTCCCGCACGCTTTCTACACCAGTCATATTCGCGACGAAGGCAACTACGATGTCGGTGTCGTCGGCGCGGTCGATGAAGTCATCACCGTCTCGCGCGAGGCCAAGTTGCCGGGCATCGTCACCCACATCAAGGTGCTCGGCCCCCAGGTCTGGGGCAAATCGGCCGAGGTCATCGCACGGATCGAGCGTGCGCGCGCCTCGGGCGTTCAAATATGGGCCGATCAATATCCCTACACCGCGTCGGGCTCGAACCTGATGGCCTCGCTGGTGCCGTCCTGGGCACAGGAAGGGGGCGGCGCGGCCCTGGCCAAAAGGTTGGAAGACCCCGAAATGCGCGCGAAAATCCGCGCGGAAATGGCACCCAATCTCGAACGTCGCGCGGGGCCGAACGCGATCATGATCCGTGAATTCACGCCCGACCCGACGCTCGACGGCAAACGGCTCGGTGAAATTGCCAAGCTGATGGGGAAGGAGCCGCTGGATGCAGCGATCGACATGCTACGGCGCGGCGGCGCGCGGACGGTGTCATTCAATATGAGCGACCAGGATGTCGAAGCACTGATGCAGCAGCCGTGGACGATGACGACCACAGATGGCGGTCTGCCCGAATTCGGCAAGACGTCGGAACACCCGCGCGCCTATGGAGCCTTTCCTCGCAAGCTGCGCAATTACGTGCTCGACAAGCCGGTGATCAGCATGGCGCGAGCGATTCATGTCGGCACCGGCTTGCCGGCGCAGGTTTTCTCGATTCCTGACCGAGGCGTGCTGCGCAGCGGCGCTTATGCCGATGTGATCGTGTTCGATCCCGATACAGTGCGCGATACCGCGACATATGAGCGGCCCCACGCCTACGCTGCCGGGATGGACTATGTCTTCGTCAATGGCCGCGCCGCGCTCGCTCGCGGAAAAGCCCAGCCTGTTCGCACCGGGCGCGTCCTGTTGAGGTCGCGCTGAGAAAGAAAGCCCCATATCCGCTTGCCCTACACCGCTCGGCAAGCGACGATGGGGCGCAATGAACCTGCGTCACATCGAAATCTTCCACGCTGTCTATACCAACGGTTCGGTCAGCGGCGCTGCACGCGCATTGAACATATCGCAGCCCTCGGTGTCAAAAGCGCTACGCCACGCCGAATCGCTGCTGGGCTTCCCTTTGTTCGAACGCGCGCAGGGCCGTCTGATCCCGACCGAAGATGCGCATACCTTGTTCGTCGAAGTCGCCCAGATCCAGGAGCGCGTCCACGCGCTGCGCGAGGGCGCTCGCAATCTGCGACGCGGGACCGGCACCGTGTTGCGCATCTCGGCGCTGCCCTCTCTCGCGCTGGGCGTGCTGCCCGAAGCGGTCGCGCGGTTTCGACTGCGACACACCGACGTCCGCTTCGACCTTCAGACGGTCCATCATGACGATCTGGTGCGAAAGCTGTACGAACGCGAAACCGACATCGCGCTTGCATATGAAGTGCCGCATCATGCGCCGATCGGCAGCCATGTGCTAGGCGAGGGCAGGCTTGCGGCGCTCTATCGCGAACAGGATATCCCCGATGCACCCGCCCATCTGACCCTTGCGGACCTGCGCCATCATCCGTTCATCAGTGTCGCCGCCAGCGGGCCGATCGGTCATTTGCTGGTCCAGGAACAGCAGCGCCTGGACATGGAACTCGACGATGCTGTGTCGGCACGCACCTTCTATATCGCCACCGCGCTCGTCCGATCGGGCGTGGGCCTGACCGTCGTCGACAGCTTCACTGCGCAGGCGTCGCTGGCGCCCGGCCTGGCGACGCGACCGCTGAGCCCAATGCCCTCGTTCGACGTGCATGCGATGTTCCTGATCAATCGACCGCCGACCGCGTTGGCGAAGACCTTTCTCAAGATCGTATCCGAAGTCATATCGCAGACATAGCGTCCGGCTATATGGATCAGCGCGATGGGAATGTGGTGATTGTCGCCCTTGGCAGTTAGGCTCGCGCAGATGTTCGATCCGCTACCTGTGCTCCAGAGACTGCCGCAACGATGAGGCGATGGTTTGCGATCCCGTTGTGGAAGCGGGTTCTCGCCGGACTGGCGCTTGGCGTCTTGCTTGGCGCGCTTTGGCCGGCCGCCGCGCCATCGATCATGATCTTCGGGGACCTGTTCGTCCGCGGCATCCGCATGTTGGTGGCGCCGATCGTGCTGGTCACGATTGCCGCGGGTATCACTTCCCTTGGCGACCCTGCTCGATTGGGACCACTGGGTATCCGGACGGTCGGGCTGTTCGCGATGACCACGGCGGTGGCGGTTTCGATCGGCATGTGCATCGCGACATTGATCCGTCCCGGCGAAGGCGCGCCGATTGCCGGCGTCGTCGCAAAGTCGCTGGGTACGCCGGTGACGCTCTATGACCAGATCGTCGGGATCGTGCCGCTCAACATTGTGGAAGCCTTGGCCAACGGCGACATGCTGGCCTTGATCTTCGTCGCGATCCTCACCGGGGTTGCGACGGTGCTGTCGGGTGAGCAGGGGCGTCCTTTCGCAAATCTGCTTCAGGCAATGTCGGCGGTTTTGCTGCGCATCGTCGGCATCGTGATGGAACTGACCCCATTCGGTGTCCTCGCGTTGATCGCAAACGCGGTGGCCACCGGTGGCGCTTCGGTTTTCGTCAATATCGGCTGGCTCGCGCTTGCAGTCGTGGTGGGATCGGCCATGCAAATTCTGGTGGTTCACGCGTTGATCATACGCGTACTGGCCAGGCTACCGTTTCTCCCCTTTCTTCGCGGCATTATCGACCCGTTGGTTGTCGCATTCTCGACGGCGTCATCCTCGGCGACGCTGCCCGTGGCGATGGACGCCGCCGATCGGAAACTGGGGATCGATCGGTCGATCTATTCTACCGTGCTCCCGCTCGGCGCCAGCATCGGGAAAGACGGCACCGCGATGTACGTGGGGCTATTGAGCATCTTCTGCCTTCAAGCGCTTGACGTGCCGATGGAGCCCGCCACTTACGGCGTCGTACTCGTCACGGGCGCGCTTGCCGCGTTCGGGACGGCGCCAGTCCCCTCTGCGTCATTGTTCATGCTTGCGGCGGTCATGTCCGCCGTCGGCGTGTCGCCGGAGCAGACGGCGCTCGTCGTCGGCTTCGTCCTCCCGTTCGATCGCCTGCTCGACATGACCCGGACCGTGCCGAGTGCGAGCGCCAATCTGGCCGTGGCTATGGCCGTAGCGCGGTCTGAAGGGGCCATCGGTGAAGCGCGCTAGCCGTCACGGTGTGGATCGCGTCGGCGGCTCGTGCGAAATAGAAGGCCTCCCCTCGGCCATGCCTTCATCTTCATAAGCTTGGTATTACCAGCTTCGCCTGCCAGCACCCAGAAATACAAGTCTTCATCGTAGAAGGTCAGACAGCCGATAGAGCGTCCCGGCACCGTCGCGTGGTCGAGATGGGGGATGTCGGCGAGCATGTCGGTCGTAATCTTGCTCATGCATCGAAATTGATCCAACCAGACGCGACGTCAACGCTCTTCACACGTCGCGCTGCGGCGAACATGCTATGGTCATCGCCGGGCACCGGAAGGCTACCGGAGGGGAAGGCGTTGCGAAGCGGCGGCGACCAACTGATCAGATAGAGAATGGCGTTCTAGTCGCGTGTCGCCGGCGGTGTTGCCTATGCTATTTCCTCGAGAATTATAGGTGGTCTCAAAACGGCCAGCTTGAACGAATATCCGTTCAGCACGATCTGCGGCCCAGAAGCTGCCAGCCTGGTTTTGGACCAAGATCAGCCGTCCAGTACGCCGTGGCTGGCGAGATGAACGTACGGCAGCTTCCGGGATCGACGGCGGATCGGTCGAATGACCACAATTAGGG
>NZ_MDDS01000046.1 GCF_001721295.1 Sphingomonas turrisvirgatae
TAGATCCTCCAGCTTGTTGGGTCTGGGGTCACCTTAATTATCTGGAGTAGAATCGATGTCCTCATCTCGCAAATCTGCGCCTGCACGCGAACCGCTCGACATAAATCTCGACTGCAAAGAATATGTCCTGGACTATCTGGCGCACTCGTTCCCAACCCAGCTCTTCGAACCCTATACCGATGGCGAGGGTAACCTGTGCTCGCGGCCGGTGATGCGGGATGGCCAGCCCGTGCAATGCCGCGATGCGCTCGAACGCCGCGATCGTCTCATCGAGCATCTCGGCGCACTGGCCCCGGTGCAAGGCGCCCTCGATCAGATCGTCCAGCGGTTCGGCACCGAGCAGGTCGCCGAAGTCACCGGACGGTCCCGCCGCGTCGTCGCCCGCATCGGCGCGGACGGCGAACGGCGTCTGTGTGTGGAAAATCGCGCGGGCAGCGCCAACCTGGCGGAGACCGCTGCTTTTCAGGACGATGACAAGCGCGTCCTCGTGTTCTCCGACGCAGGTGGCACGGGCCGGAGCTATCATGCCGACCTTGGCGCCAGGAACAGGCGGCTGCGCATTCACTATTTGCTCGAGGCAGGCTGGAAGGCGGACACGGCCATCCAGGGGCTCGGGCGCACCAATCGCACCCACCAGGTTCAGCCGCCCATCTTCAGGCCGATCTCGACCGACGTGAAAGCAGAAAAGCGGTTTCTATCGACCATTGCGCGGCGGCTCGACACGTTGGGCGCGATTACCAAAGGACAGCGGCAGACCGGCGGACAGGGTCTCTTCCGTGCCGAAGACAACCTCGAAAGCGCCTATGCCAAAGCGGCACTGCGCCAGCTCTACACACTGCTCCTGCTCGGCAAGGTGCCGGGCTGTACGCTGCAACGGTTCGAGGACGCCACGGCCCTCAAACTGACCGATCGCGACGGCACCCTGCGCGAGGAACTGCCGCCAATCACGCAATTCCTCAACCGGATGCTGGCGCTGACCATCGACCTGCAAGGCACGATCTTTGACGTATTCGAAGGTCTGCTTCGCGCCAAGATCGAAGGCGCGGTCGCCGCCGGCGTCTATGATCGCGGCGTAGAGACCATCACGGCGCACTCGCTACGCGTCACCGAGCGCCGCACGCTCTATGCCCACCCTGCGACGGGCGCCGAGACCCAGGTCTTTACGGTCGTCGAGCGAAACCCGACCCGGCCGATTTCACTTGCCGAAGCGGTTGAGCGCGGTGCCGACCGCGACTGCCGCTTATTGATCAATCGCCGTTCGAAGCGGGCAGCGGTACAAATTCCGGCCCCCAGTCTGACGCTCGATGACGGCGAGGTGGAGCGCCGCGTCCGGCTGCTCCGCCCAGTCGAGCGCATGGCGATGGCGCAAAGCGCTCTTGAGGAATCGGCCTGGGAAGAGGTCGACGCGGAGCGCTTTGCCCACGCGTGGAGTGCGGAAATCGCCGAATTGCCGGCCTTTACCGAAGTCACCTCGCACATCGTCACCGGGCTGCTGTTGCCCATCTGGCGACGCCTTCCCGGAGAAGGATGTCGGGTTTACCGGCTTCAGACTGACGATGGCGAGCGCGTGATCGGCCGGCAAGTCGCGGCAGCATGGGTGGCTCAGGCCTTCGGAGAAGCGCCCGTAAGCATGGCTGCAGGTGATGCGTTTGCCGCCGTGCTGACCAAGGGGGATACACTTCACCTTACCGATGCGATGTCCCTGCGGCGTTCGCTCGTCATGGGCGTTCAACGGATCGAATTGGTGGGTTTCACCAGCGCGATGGTCGCGCGGCTGAAAGCCATCGGCTTAACCTCCGAAATCATCGCCTGGAAGCTGCGCCTGTTTATCCCGACGGGCAGCAACGGTCCTTCGATTACAGCGGGTTTGCTCAGTCGGCACCCTATCGAACGGATCGCCCCTCGGGCGGCAACCCGCCATGCCGCAGCGTGACCGGAGACCGGCAATGCACGGCCCTGCTGCTGAGCTGGCCGACCGTCTCGCGCGTAACGCCGAGGCGGTATGCCGACACTATTTGTCCAATGGACGCCGCGAAGGCCGATACTGGCTTGTCGGCGACATCAACAACAACCCAGGCCGCAGTCTCTATGTCCGGCTGCGCGGCGTCGAAACCGGCAGCGGCGCGACCGGCAAATGGACCGACGCCGCGACGGGCGATCATGGCGATTTGCTCGACCTGATCGCCGCCTGCCGAAATCTGCAAAGCCTGCGCGACACCTTGGACGAGGCTCGCCTGTTCCTCAGCCTGCCACGAACCGAGTCTCATGCCGACAGGCGACCGGCCGCGCCGGTGCCAACAGGGTCGCCCGAAGCGGCGCGTCGCCTATTTGCGATGTCGAAGCCGATCACGGGCACAGTCGCACAATCGTATTTGCGCCGACGCGGCATTACGGATGTGCGGCATGGCGACCCCCTGCGCTTTCATCCTCGCTGCTGGTATCGCGGTGATGACGAAGACCCGCGTGATCGCCTGCGCGACGCCTGGCCAGCCATTATTGCAGCGGTCACCGATCTCGACGGCACGATCACCGGAGCCCATCGGACCTGGCTCGATCCTTCAGGCTCGCACAAGGCCGACATCTCCACCCCCAGACGGGCCATGGGGCAGCTCTTGGGCAATGCAGTGCGGTTCGGTCATGCTGTGGATGTGCTCGTTGCCGGTGAGGGCATCGAAACAATGCTTTCGGTTCGTCAGATCCTGCCTACCCTACCGATGGCCGCCGCCCTGTCGGCCAACCACCTCGCGGCGTTGATCCTGCCCCCCACGCTCCGTCGGCTCTATATCGCTCACGATGCCGATCCGGCCGGTGATCGGGCGCAGGAAACGCTGGCCGAACGCGCGATCGCCCTGGGGATCCAAGTCATTCCACTGAAACCCAACCTCGGCGACTTCAACGAAGATCTGCAGCGGCTTGGACGCGATGCGGTCACGCGCGAGCTCCGCGATCAGCTCCTGCCCGACGATATTGTCCGATTTCCTTGATCGATGGTGATCGGCAGGAAGACGCTTGTTGTCCGTAAAGCGGGAGGAACGCTCGGTCTGGCCTTGTCCTTGAGGCGCGGCGCCCACGGCCTTCTGAGAGAGCGATCGGACCGGAGCCGGTTCGGGTCGGCAACGGCTGCGGCGGGCTATTTTCCGCCGGTCCTGCGGACCTTTGCATCGCGAGCCAAAATAGCCCGCCTTCGCCGTCCTACGCTGCGCTGCGGCCGCTCGGTCCTTCGGACCGGCGGTGCAGGCCCGCTCTGCCCCCGCTCTTCGTCGCCTGCGAAGGCCGCGATGGGCGCGGCCGGCAAACGGACAGGCAGGACACCATGAGCACCGATTCCGATTTCGAACCGCTGCACGAGCAATCCCCCACCTCCAGCCTCCTCGATGAGCTGCAACTCTTTGGACACAGGCCCTTCGAGGATGAACCCGATCCCAGGCCGTTGCCCGAAGAACGCCACGTCCGTGGCGCGATCGCCGACATCTTCGACGCACTGGCTTCCACATTCCAAGACACACGTCTTGAACCCGACCTCGACGACCTGCTGTGGTCGACCGTGAACCTCTTCCACCGCGCCGCCGAACGGATCGAACGCGAACTCGACGATAACGAGCAAGCCCAAAAGCGCGGACAGCGCGAGCAGGACGGCTCGGAGGTCAAATCCGTCGAGCTGGAGCGTAAGATCGCCGAAGGCATGACGCTCATTGAACGCCGCAACGCCTTTGAATTTATGCGTGATCAGGCAGCCGACCAGTTCGAGACCCACCTCCGGTCAACCTGGCGCCCGCGCTCAGGCTCGATGGTCAATCGCAAGGCGCTGACCTCGGCAATGATCGACAGCCGCGACTTCATTGCCGCCCGCAAGCGCGCCGAGAACAAGGTGATGCTCCCCGCCGGCGCCAAGGTCGCCTTTACGGGTGGCTCCGACTTCAACGATCATCAGGCGGTCTGGGCAGCACTTGATCGGGTCCGCGCCAAACACCCAGACATGGTGCTGTTGCACGGCGGGTCTCCCAAGGGGGCGGAGCGCATCGCGGCCTGCTGGGCCGACAATCGCAACGTTGCACAGGTCGCTTTCAAACCAGACTGGACCCGCCACGCCAAAGCCGCGCCCTTCAAGCGCAATGACCAACTCCTCGACATCCTGCCGATCGGGGTCGTCGTGTTCCCAGGATCGGGCATTTCCGACAATCTTGCGGACAAAGCTCGCAAACTCGGCATCCCGCTGTTCGATTTCCGGAAAGGCGGCGGTGCGTGAGCGCCGCCGACCAGCCAACGCTAGCGCCCGTTGTGGGGCGCCAGACCGAGAAAGGCCTCGATACTGCGTTCGGCAATCACCCATTTGCCGTCGAGAAATTCGGCGCTGTCGCTGACAATCGCAAATGACCACTTCCCGATCTGGCCCGTTGTCTTGTTCACGCGGTGGCCGCTCGCCGCCCAAAGGGTCGGGGCGCCCACCACCGGACCAAGTAGCTCTGCAGCAGACATGGCATGACCGACATGCTCGACCACACCCTCATAGGTCTTGCCGCCATCAACGATCATAACCGTGTCCCCGATCTGTAGTGGGCACTGAGCCACCGCGATCTTTTGTCGGAGGGTTTCGACGTCTTGCTGAGCGTCGAGGAAGCGCTGCTTTGCTTCGGAGAGAAGAACTTCGTCTGACATTCTTCCCTCTCCCGTCGTTGCCCACCCCGCTCTCATAGCCGCTTTCCTTGGTCCGGGCCCGGCCTTCCACGGTCAACCCGTAAAGGGTCCGCTAAGCGGAGCTTGCGGCCGCTGGGCTAACGCCTGGCGCGGTGACCGCGGCCATGTCCCGGACACTTCGGGCGCCTGTCGAGCGGGGATGGTCCCCGCCTCCAGACAGGAGCCGGAACGATGTCGCTTTCTCTCGCCCAACGTAGCGCCTGGAACCTCGCAAAGACCCTCATGGTCTGCGTCACCCTTTTCAAGGCAGGATCCGAGTTCGGCGTCATGCCCTCGGCCGAGTTTGACGGCGACCCTGACAGCGTCGTTCATGAATATGACCCCTGGTCGTGAGCCACACCAGTTGGGCGGAAGCGCAAAAACGCGCTCCCGCCCAGCCGACTTTTGGGCTATACTCGACGCTGCGCCGTGGTGGTGGTGGAGGCGCGACCGTTCCTGTTTGCAACGGAGTACACCGCCATGATCATTCTGGGCATCATCATGCTGATCATCGTACTGAGTGCGATGTGTTGGTTGCTGTTCAACCTCGCCGTTTTCGCTCTTCCGCTGTTCGCCGCTGTGTCCGTGGGGCTCGCGACGACCGATACCGGTGCCGGTCCAAACGGCGCTATTTTTCTCGGTCTTCTAGCTGGCATCGCCACGCTTACCGCAGGCCAAATGGTCTTTACGCTCGTCCCGTCTACGTTGGTCCGCGTCGCAGTCGCAGGTCTCTTCGCGATCCCCGCCGCGATTGCGGGCTATCATGCCACGCACGGGCTCGCCGCGCTGGCGATCCCGGCTGAGGGATGGCGCCAAGCCTTTGCCCTTTTCGGCGCTGGAGCGATCAGCCTCACTGCCCTGGCTCGGCTTGCTTTGCCCCGAGGGGCAGGCTTTCGAGCCACCCCTTCAGACGCGCGTCTATCAGGGCAATAACATCTCGCCAGAATGATTCCCCGCCCGGACCGACCCGAGCAGGTGCAGCAGCTCAGGTCATCACCATCACGCACCGGGCGCGACGGGGCTGGAGAGTATGGCCCCCTTCTGGTCAGAGATTGGCGATTAAGCGCGGTTGCCGGTTAAACGAGCCTGCCCATTGCCGCTTTCGTTCAGGGAGCATCCCACGGCGACTCGGCGAAGATCGACGATCCCCATGAGCATTTCACTTCTTTACTGCCATCCCGACAATCGGGCCGTGCGCGCCGTTTTGTACGCTGGACTATCCGACAATGCGCCGTCTGCGTTTTTGCCTTGCTTGGAGCCAAGGACATTCGCCAGGTCTCGGGTTGGATCGGCTATCAATGCACACACCCAAGCGGTCTCTTGATGGACTGATCTGGCCGAAGGCCGGCTTCGCCTCGATCGCCTCAGCCGCAACGCCTGTCGTCCGACTTTCTTCCCCGGCCCGGCGGGCCTCCTCGCGGGACAAGAAAGTCTCCCGACCGACATCCTCCGCTGCGCTGCGGCCCTGAAGGGTGCGGCGTCGATCACCTCCGGCCCCTTGATCACCATCGAGGCCGCGATGGGCGCGGTGCTCGAAATAGCATCCAAGGAGACTTAACATGGCGACCATCGGCACCTTCAAGAAGAGCGGCAACGAGTTCAGCGGCGAGATCGTAACGCTCAGCGTCCAGGCCAAGGGCGTCCGCATCGTCCCCGAGGCGAACCGCAGCGGCGACAACGCGCCGAGCCATCGGGTTTACGTCGGCCGTGCCGAGATCGGCGCCGCCTGGAGCAAGACCTCGAACGAGGGCCGCGAATATCTGGGCCTCAAGCTCGATGATCCCAGCTTCACCGCTCCGATCTACGCCAATCTCTTCGACGACGAAGAGGGCGACACCTTCAGCCTGATCTGGTCGCGCGCCGCCAAGCGCAACGGCGACTGAGCCTCTCACCCCGCCCGAGCCAGCCCGGGCGGGGACTCGCCCCGACGCGTATTCTTACCGGTCCTGGCTTAGGTCTCAGAAGCTGGCGCCGGTTCCGCTCCGGGGTCGGGCCGACGCAACAGATCGGCCGCTTCGACACCTAAAACGTGCGCCAACCGATCCAGCACATCGATGCTGGCGGCATAAACACACCGTTCCAATGAACTGATATACGTCCGGTCGATCTCGGCACGGTGCGCGAGCTCTTCCTGCGAAAGCTCTTGAGCCTGCCGGTAATTTCGCAGGTTAAGCGCGAGTACCTCTCGTATCTCCATGAACGAGACAGCACTGGCTTGTAGAGTATTTCACCACGGAGTATTCTCTACAGACCATTGGCTTGAAGGCTGTGAGCGTGCCACCGCGTCCCTTTTCCAGCAGTGCCGTAGTGCAAAAAACTGCTTGTGCGGCAACGCTTGGCGGTTTCATTAACCTCGTGATTCAGCCCCCTCTCAGCCGCGCTCGCCCGTGATGGCCAACTCGCCGATTTCAGATCTCGCCCCAGACGGTCCCGATCTCACCGCCTATGATCGTGACCAGATGCACACCTATTTGCGTCTGATTGATGCCGCCGACGAGGGGGCTGATTGGCGCGAGGCGGTGGAAATCATCTTTGGCGTCGATCCGAACGCCGACCTTGAGCGGGCGCGTGCCACCTACGACAGCCACTTGGCACGGGCGCGGTGGATCAGCGCGCGGGGGTATCAATCGCTTGTTTGGCCCAAAGCCTGACGTCCGTGCTGCCCGCCATCACGCAATAGAATATCCATTTTGGCGTGATCGGTTTTCACGAACACCATGCCTAGCTCACCGGGGTTCAACCTCAAGAATGCCATCCCGAATCCTATAGCGGCGCGCAACCGTGGCGCGTCCTGTGGAAGGAGTTCGCGATGTCGAGTAAGCGTAACTGGCGAGATTCTGGGCCTTATCTTCGGGCGAAGGAGCTTCCGGCAGCCGATCTGGCCTGGGAATTTCTGCGCCGCAATCCAGCGTATCAAAGGGCCTATGCGTCGGTGATGCGCTCCTCGGCAGATGCCGCTGACCTGATGGCGCAGCGCTGGGGCCTGCGATTTCGCGGTGGATCCTCGCCGGGCGGCGGCAGAGACCGAAGTCTATTGGCTTGCCAATTATGATCCCCGCCTGATCCAGCTCGTCGCCGATACTACCGGGCTAGGCGACGTGACGGCTGGGCAGCTCCCGCTGCGCCACGATATTGCCAGCGATGATGGCGCTTACGCAAAGATCGGTGCCTCCAAGGCCTCGGGCACGGCAAAGCTCGCGCCCGGCCTGCCGCTTGACGCGCCGCTGATGGCGATCGTTCCGCTCGATGCCAACATCCCAACGCGGATCGAGGCGATGGCTCGCCTATGGCGTGCGCTGACGGGCCAACAGAGCCTTCCCTATGCACGCGAGATCCCAGCGTCACGCCGAGAACGTCTGGCGATGAGCCTGCGCGCCGTTGACGCCCGCCATGCCGGGGCCACACGTCGTGACATCGCAGAGACCATATTTGGCCCGGAACAGGTGCCAGAGGGCGTCGCATTCGACGACCATCATCTGCGCAGCCGAACCGCCCGCCTGATCCGGGACGGCCTGGCCCTCATAGCCGGCGGATACCGCAAGCTCCTGAAATCCTGACACGGCGCCCGGCTGGGCCGCGAAAATGTCCGGCTGACGGGTCGGAAACAGGGGCGTCGTTTGCGACCCGCCTCGGCCTTTTCCTACTTCGCCACATTCGCCTTCGACCGTCGGCAGCTCGCCAGAGCCGCCGCAAGCTTTCGGAGGTTCGATCATGTCCTCACCCGCGACCGCGACATTACCACCCCGCTGCCTTCGTACACCCGAGGCCGCGCGCTTCCTCGGCCTTTCAGGCCGCACGCTCGAAAAGCACCGGACCTACGGAACTGGCCCGCGATACTCCAAGATCGGCGGCCGCGTGGTCTATCGCGTCGAGGACCTCCAGATCTGGGTTGATCGCGGCGCGAAGTCTTCCACGACAGACGAGACCGGAACCGTCGTCCTTCCCGCCAAACGGCACACGGAAGAAACATCCTTCGAGCGCCGTCGATGAGCGCGCGACCGAGCGCCCAGCCGGGGCGTCGCCACCCGACGCCCGAGCGCGACCAGCTTGAGCTTTTCCGCGCCATCCCTGGCGATCTGGCACCGCGTGATGCCCAGGACTTGATGGCCTACCCATTCTTCAGCCTGGCGAAATCCAAGCGGCTAAAGCCGATCGACTTTCAGGCAGGCTCCGTCGCTATCCGCGTCGAGGCCGTGCCCGAGCATGGTATGGCGACGATCTGGGACGCCGATGTACTGATCTGGGCAGCCAGTCAGTTGGTCGAAGCGCGCGACCACGGCTTTCGGACATCGAGGCTGGTTGCGGCGACGCCCTATGAGATCTTGACCTTCGTAGGCCGTGGCACGTCAGCGCGAGACTATGATCGCCTGAAGGCCGGTCTCGACCGTCTTCAGGCAACGACCGTCGCCACAACCATCCGCCAGCCCAGTGAACGGCGTCGGCACCGCTTCTCCTGGATCAACGAGTGGAAGGAAACGTCCGACAGCAAAGGCCGCCCCTACGGGGTCGAACTTATCCTGCCCGACTGGTTCTACTCGGCCGTCCTCGACGATGCTCTGATCCTGACGATCGACCGCGCCTATTTCGATCTGACCGGCGGGCTGGAGCGCTGGCTCTATCGGATCGTCCGCAAGCATGGCGGGCGCCAGCCAGGTGGCTGGAGTTTCGACCTCACCCATCTGCACGCAAAATCCGGCTCGCTGAGCCCGCTCAAGCACTTCGCTTATGACCTGCGCGACATCGTCCGCCGCCAGCCCCTGCCGGGTTACAAGCTGACGCTTGAACGTCCCTATGGCTTTGATCGCCTGGTCTTCGTCCCCACCACCGACCCGCTTGATTTTGCGATCCCGCGCCGGCTGCGCGGCGCTTTCGCTGGGGATAAGCTGTGAATTGCGTCGTGCTATCAAGGACCGGCGCTATCGTGCCATCGGGGACCGTCGCCTCGTGCTATCGAGGACCGGAATCGCCGATATTTATTGCGATTTCAACGCGATACTCCGCCCTTAACATCTCTAACCTAGAATCCTTCGGATTCTTTCTAACGCAGTTGGCGGCTCCGCGCGGCCTGCAGCGCGCGGATCGGAGCGGGCGATGATCGTCGCCTTCCTCAACCAGAAGGGCGGCGTTGGAAAGACGACGCTCGCCTTGCATCTGGCGGGCGCCTGGAGCACCCGCGGCCGGCGTGTTCTGGTCGTCGATGCGGACCCGCAAGCGTCGGCGCTCGACTGGGCAGATCAGCGGCTGCGCGAGGGTCTGCCACGACTTTTCGGCGTCCTCGGGCTTGCACGCGAAACACTCCACAAGGAGCTTCCCGACCTTGCCCGCGACACCGACCATCTGATCATTGATGGCCCACCGCGAGTCGCCGGCATCGCGCGTTCCGCACTCCTCGCAGCCGATCTGGTGCTCATTCCGGCTCAGCCTTCGCCATTCGATGGCTGGGCTTCCAGCGAGATGCTCAGGCTGCTCGACGAAGCCCGTATCTTCCGACCGGAACTGCGCGCCCGGATGCTCCTCAATCGCTGCGCGGCGCGCACCGTCATTGCCCGCGAAACCGCAGAGGCACTGGCTGACCAGGATCCGCCGATGCTCGCGAGCCGTGTCGGCCAGCGGGTCGCATTCGCCGACGCGGCACGCACCGGCCGCCTCGCGTCGGAGAGCGACACCGGACAAATGGCGACACGCGACATCGAGGCGCTGGCCGATGAACTCGATGGATTGGCGCAATGACCGATCCTCGCAAACCGGCCTTCGTCCGTCGTCCCAGCGACCCAGACGCCTGGGTGCGCGCGCCTGATCGACCGTCATCCGGGCTGCGTGACAGCTATACGGCGCGCCTCACCATCGACGTGACGCCGGCGATGCGCGGCCGACTCAAGATTATCGCCTTTCGGAACGGCCAAACCGTCGCCGATATGTTGCGCGCGCTGCTCGATCGCGAATTTCCGGACGACGAAAGTTCGCCCGGATGACCGATACCGTCCTCAGAACACGCGTTGAACTGCTCCATCTTGAGGGCAAGATCGAACGCTGGATCCGCTTCGGCCATGTCGCGGACGAAGAGATTCTCGATCGTCGGCGTCGGGCCTTTTGGTTCAGGCCCGACAGCGTGTTTGCCTTCATCCGGTGGGCCGCCGGGGACCACGGAACCCTCGTCTCCCGCATCGATATTCTGCGCGCCTGCCATGCGAACGAAGCCTACACGACCATCCCCGGCGTCGCGCCAGGGGGTGAGGTTCTGCTGCGCGCAAACGGTTGGGCCAAAGTCGAGCGCGTCCTGCAACTGATTGATCAGGTCGAGGCGCTTGGCGTGCAGCCCGCCGACGCCTGTCCGGACCACTGGCGACACATCCACAACCGCCTTGCCGCTGCCGAGGAGCCGCGTCCCTACACTGTTCGACGGCACGCGGCCTGGCTTTCACGGCGGAGTCTGAACCGATGAAATTAACATGGAAACCTCTCGCCGCAGCGACGGCGGCGATCGGCATTCTTGCCCTAACCACCGTCATCCACCCGCTCCCGCGCGTGATCTGGAATGCGAGCGCAAGCGTGCCGATCGGCCTGTATGCGGTTGATCCGCGCCGCTCACCCGAGCGCATGGATATCGCCGTTGTCCATCCGCCAGGACCACTCGCGCGATTTCTGTCGGAGGGCGGCTATCTGCCTGAAGGGGTGCCGCTTCTCAAGCATGTCGCGGCCCTTCCAGGGCAACGCGTCTGCCGGCGTGATCGCACCATCACCGTCGACGGCGTCATGATGGGTGAGGCCCTAAGGCGGGATCGGCGGGGTCGCCCGCTGCCCGTCTGGCATGGCTGCCAAACACTCGCCGCCGATCAGGTTTTTCTGCTCAATCCTGACAGCACCGGATCGCTGGACGGTCGGTACTTCGGGCCACTTCCTGCCAGTGCCATCGTCGGAGTCGCTCGACCGCTCTGGACCGCGGAGGATCGGCAATCATGACATTCCCACGCGCCAGCCGACTTAGTTTGACAACGCTCGCGGTTCTCCTGAGCGTAACAGTCGGCGCTAACGCAACGCCCTCCCAAGCGCCGGTGGCAGCACAGACTGCGGGCGACCCGATCGCGACGGCCATCGACGAAGCGTCCCGGCGGTTCGGCATTCCCGAAGCTTGGATCCGCGCCGTCATGCGCGTGGAAAGCAATGGCGATCGCCGCGCCGTATCGCGCGCTGGCGCGATGGGGCTGATGCAAGTCATGCCCGCGACCTACGCCGATTTGCGCCGGCAACTCGGGATTGGCGCGGACCCTTTCGACGTCCGCGACAACATTCTCGCGGGCACGGCATATCTGCGCCAGATGTACGATCGCTACGGAGCGCCCGGCTTTTTGGCGGCCTATAATGCTGGGCCAGGGCGCTGGGAAAGTCACCTCAACGGAAGCCGTCCCCTACCTAACGAGACCGTCAATTATCTGTCGAGGCTGGCCCCGGCGCTCGGATTCGCCGCCGTCGATAGCGCCAGCGAACCTGCTGCCAGGCGCACACCTTCCCCCTTCGAGGCCCCATTATTCGTGCGCGCTAATGGTGTTTCGATCGCGGGATCGACGCCCAACGACGCAAATCGAATTCTGGAAATTCTCGCCGCCAATCCAACGCGCGTGGGGCGTGATCAAATGCTACCCTCGGCCACCTCCGATGCACCGCCGGTGTCTCGCGACGATCCATCTGTCGCCACCCGGGCAGCACAGACTTCGTCATCGCCGGCATCTTCCCGTCGGTCGCTCCTCCCGGCGGAAAGCCCCCTTTTCGTTGCGCGGAACGAAGCCCGGGACGCGCAATGAGGCAACGCCTGCGAAATCGTGTGCTGGGCGGCCATCGGCGGCAATGGCGTATTGTCGGCGGTGACGGGCAAGTTGGTCGGCGTAGGAACTGTCGGAAACAGAGCAGAGGGCAAGATAAAAGCCCTGCCTGCGGCTTGGGTCTATGCGGTTGGTATTTTTGGATATTTTTGTATGGCACCCGCCGATACCCTGCCAGACATTCTCGGATTTTTCGATTTCATTTCATTTGCTTAGACGCCAGCAAGCGCTTGCCGCAGGACATGAGCCGATGAAGCGGGGTGACGACGACCTGCATATCCGGCCCGGTCGAAGCCGTGACGGTGGAACACCTGGGGGCAAAGCCAAAAGCTTCGTCGCCAAAGTCATGCGAGCGGCCAGCCGGGCCGGACATGGCGGACGACGGTTTTCCAGCGTCAGCGTCCGGCAATCTTCGTTCGGCCGTGGCCGCGCTGCGACCGCGCGAGCGGCGCTACGCAGTCCCTCACGCCGGGTGCTGATCAAGACGCGCGTCGCACGTCACCGTGGCAGTCACTTTCGCGCCGCCCCGCTTTCCACTCACCTGACCTACCTTCAACGCGACGGGACGGACCGCGACGGTCGTCCCGGTCAACTGTTCGATCGCGCAAGCGACCATGCTGATGGCCGAGCCTTTGCCGAGCGGTGCGAAGAGGATCGCCACCATTTTCGGTTCATCGTCTCACCCGAGGACGCGGCGCAGATGAGCGACCTCCGAGAATTCACGCGCGACCTCATGGTGCAGGCCGAAGCAGATCTGGCAACCAGGCTCGATTGGGTCGCGGTCACACATCACAACACCGACAACCCTCATGTCCATCTCTTGGTCCGTGGGCGTGATCAGGATGGCGCCGACCTCGTTATCAGCCGGGACTATATCAGTCGCGGTCTGCGGGGTCAGGCTGAGCGGCTCGTGTCACTGGAGCTTGGGCCGCGAAGCGACCAAGAGGTCAGCGTGACCCTGCGGCGTGAGGTCAGTGCGGAGCGGTGGACCCGCCTGGATCGAACCTTGCGCGACTATGCGGACGACACCGGCGGCGTCATCGATCTCCGTCCTGGTGGGCACGCTCACGGCGACAAAGACCTGCACGATCTATTGGTCGGCCGTGCCCAGCATCTGCAGCGCCTCGGCATCACCGATCAGATTGGCCCCGCGCAATGGACCATCGCACCCGACGCCGAGACGACTCTGCGGGCGTTAGGCGAACGCGGAGACATCATCAAAACGATGCATCGGGCGCTCAATCGGCAAGGTCAATCGCGCGGCGTCGCCGACTTCGCAATTCACGGCGAGGGCTCGCCGAACGTCCTCGGCCGCCTCGTTGATCGCGGCCTCCAGGATGAACTGGCAGGAACCGGCTATGTCGTCATCGATGGGATCGATGGCCGAACCCATCATGTCCGGCTACCGAGCATCGAAGCCACAGGCGATGCCAAGATCGGTGCAATCGTGGAGGTGCGTCCCTTCACCGGCGCGGACAATCAGCAGCGTCTCACCCTCTCGGTGCGATCGGATTACGATCTGGCCGAACAGGTGTCCGCCACCGGTGCGACCTGGCTCGATCGTCATCTCGTCGGCCGAGATCCGCCGCCAGTCGCCAGCACAGGGTTCGGCGCCGAAGTTCGCGAGGCGCTCGATCAGCGCACAGACACACTCGCCACAGTGGGTCTGGCCAATCGACGCCTCCAAGGCGCGGTCTTCGCACGCGACCTGATTGATACGCTGAGACAAAGCGAGCTGGCCAATGCCTCAGGTCATCTGGCAAGCGAGACCGGCCTTCCCTATCGGCCCTCGGAGCCGGGCAATCATGTCGCCGGCCTCTACCGCCAGCGCGTCAACCTCGCCTCAGGCCGCTTCGCCATGATCGACAACGGCCTGGGCTTTGAGCTCGTGCCCTGGAAGCCTGCCCTCGATCAGCATCTCGGCCGCCAAGTCACAGGCGTGATGCTTCCTGGCGGGGGCGTCGATTGGTCGATGGGTCGCAAGCGAGGGCTCGGCATCGGCTGACCCCGCCGTTCTGCACGACAGCCTAGCCGATCCTACGACGCGACTGACAATGCCCTTGCAACGCCAGACGCTCACCCCACCGTCAGCGCCTGCGCTGCGGGAGTTTCCTTATGTCCGCGACCAAAATCCTCTGGGGCCAGGTTCTGATTGTCGCCCTCATTGTGCTGGCCTCGGTCTGGGGGGCCACGCAATGGACCGCATGGCAGTTGGGTTACCAGCCCGAACTGGGACGACCATGGTTTGTCCTTATGGGGCATCCGATCTACGCGCCGCCCGCGTTTTTCTGGTGGTGGTATTTTTTCGACGCCTACGCCCCCAAGATCTTTTATCAAGGCGCTGTCATCGCCTCCGCAGGCGGATTTGCGTCGATCGCGGTCGCGGTCGGCATGTCTGTAAGGCGTGCCCGTGAGGCGAAGAATGTCACGACCTACGGGTCGGCGCGCTGGGCGACGCCTGGCGAATTACGAACCGCCAAATTGCTTGGCGACGATGGCGTCATTCTCGGTCGCTTTCACCAGCGGTATCTGCGCCATGATGGTCCCGAGCATGTGCTGTGTTTTGCGCCGACGCGGTCCGGTAAGGGGGTTGGCCTCGTCATACCGACCCTGCTTACCTGGCCGGGTGCGTGTATTGTTCACGACATCAAGGGCGAAAATTTCGGACTGACGGCGGGGTGGCGCAACCGGTTCAGCCACGTCCTGCGCTTCGACCCCACCGATATCAGCTCGGATGCGTATAACCCTCTGCTCGAAGTCCGGCGCGGCCCCTCCGAAGTGCGCGACGTGCAGAACATCGCCGATATTCTGGTTGATCCCGAGGGCGCACTCGAGAAACGCAATCACTGGGAAAAAACCAGTCACGCCCTGCTCGTCGGCGCGATCCTGCACGTCCTCTATGCCGAAGCCGACAAGACGTTGGCGGGCGTTGCCAACTTCCTTTCGGATCCCAGGCGTCCCATCGATACGACGCTGCGCGCCATGATGACGACGCCGCATCTCGGCGATGACGGCGTTCATCCCGTCGTTGCGTCGGCCGCGCGCGAACTGTTGAACAAAAGCGAAAACGAGCGATCGGGCGTGCTGTCGACCGCGATGTCGTTCCTCGGCCTCTACCGCGACCCTGTCGTCGCGCGCGTGACGCGCCGATGCGATTGGCGGATTTCTGATCTTGTTGATCGGCGAGACCCGGTCACGCTCTATCTGATTGTCCCGCCATCCGACATCTCGCGCACCAAGCCCCTGATCCGGCTGATCCTCAATCAGGTCGGGCGACGCCTGACCGAGGACCTTGCCGCCAAGGGACGGCGCCACCGCCTGCTGTTGATGCTCGACGAGTTCCCCGCGCTCGGTCGCCTGGACTTTTTCGAGTCGGCGCTTGCCTTCATGGCTGGCTACGGCATCCGCAGCTTCCTTATCGCTCAAAGTCTCAACCAGATCGAAAAGGCTTACGGGCCGAACAATGCGATCCTCGACAACTGCCATGTGAGAGTGAGTTTCGCGACCAACGACGAGCGCACCGCCAAACGTGTAAGCGATGCCTTGGGAACCGCGACCGAGATCCGCGATGCCCGCAACTATGCCGGCCATCGTCTGTCGCCCTGGCTCGGCCATTTGATGGTTTCGCGTCAGGAAACAGCGCGGCCGCTGCTCACCCCGGGCGAAATCATGCAGCTCCCGCCAAGCGACGCGATCGTGCTCGTTTCAGGACTCTTCCCGGTCCGGGCGACGAAGGCGCGCTATTATGAGGACCGCCAACTCAAGGCGCGACTACTGCCTCCTCCCACCGAACCGACCCAGCGCGAGGAGGTTGGCGCGCAGAGCGATGATTGGAGCGCGCTGGCGCCGCTGCCATTTGCGCCGACAGCGGCAAGGACTTCAGGGGATGATGCCATCGATGGCGACGCCGACGATTCTGCCAATGCCGGAATCCGGCGGGAGCCGGGAATTCCCGCGCATGAGGCAATAGCGCCGGAGACACCGCTGCCCGTGCGCGAGTTCGACGCGCTGGACGACGAGCCTGACGACGACGCCCTTCGCGCTCAGACGCTGCAGGCGCGAATGCGTGGCATGGCGCGCCAGGCCGCACTCGATCCTGATGATGGGATCGTGTTGTGAAGCCGCCTCCCAGGATCAAACAGACCTTTCGCATTCCCGCTGAGCTGAGCCGGGATTTGGCTGACTATGCCCGGCGCCGGCGGGTCGCCCAGGGCGACGTGGTGCAAGCCGCATTGTCATCCCACTTATCACCAGACGGCGCCGACCGCCTGGAGGCGGCGCTGGCGAGACGGCTCGATCGCATGACCCGCCAGATCGACCGGCTTGAGCGCCACATCATGATCAGCAACGAAACATTGGCTCTTTTTGTGCGCTTCTGGCTGACCGCCGTGCCGCCGCTTCCCGATACCGCCCAGGCCGCAGCTCAGGCAAAGGGCCGCGAACGCTTCGAGGGTTTCGTTGAAACCCTGGGGCGACGCCTCGCCAAGGGGCGCAGCTTCGCCGACGAGATCGTTCAGGACGTTCCGGCAACCACGAGCGCAGATCCCGACGAGGAGTGAACCGCCGTTTCCCTGCCATTGTACGCTACAGCCCTACTACGCCCTCAAGCCTATTGAATCAGTACGATATCGCCGCTTCTTGCTCGACCCGTTGACTGTCTCGCCTTCGGCGAGACGCGAAAACGGGACGACGTTCGTGACCACAGTTGCTTTCCGGTCCGAGAGTTTCGCACGCGGCGCACGGATGTTGCGGACCGCGCTAGGCGCCGACATCGCCGGGTTTCTCGATGACCCGGGCGTCGTCGAAGTTATGCTCAACCCTGATGGCCGTCTGTGGATTGACCGGCTCGCGGGCGGCCTGGAGGATACCGGCGCACGCATCAACGCGGCAGACGGCGAGCGCATCGTCAGGCTGGTGGCCCACCACGTCGGAGCCGAGGTCCATGGCGGCAACCCGCGGGTCTCGGCCGAACTCCCCGAAACCGGTGAGCGCTTTGAGGGCTTGCTGCCTCCCGTCGTCGCCGCGCCCAGCTTCGCCATCCGTAAGCCCGCCGTCGCCGTCTTCACCCTGACCGATTATGTCGAGGCGGGGATCATGACCGCCGACCAGGCCGAGAGTCTCCGCGCTGGCGTTTACGCCCGCAAGAACATCTTGGTGGTTGGCGGGACGTCCACCGGCAAAACGACACTCGTCAACGCCTTGCTCGCCGAGGTCGCCAGAACCGGCGACCGGGTGGTGCTTATCGAAGACACCCGCGAATTGCAGTGCGCGGCCCCAAATCTGGTGGCGCTACGGACCAAGGACGGCGCAGCGAGCTTGACCGACCTGGTTCGCTCGGCGCTGCGCCTGCGTCCTGACCGGATCCCGATTGGTGAGGTGCGCGGCGGCGAAGCGCTCGACCTGATCAAAGCATGGGGCACAGGCCACCCCGGCGGTGTCGGCACCTTACACGCCGGCTCCGCGCTTGGCGCTCTGCGGCGTCTCGAACAGCTCATCCAGGAAGCGGTGATCACAGTGCCGCGCGCGCTGATCGCCGAGACCATTGACCTGATCGCTGTTCTCTCCGGCCGCGGCACCACCCGCCGGCTCGCCGAGCTCATGCGCGTCGAAGGGCTGACCCCGGAGGGCGACTACCGGCTCATCCACCACCTCCAACCTTCGCCAGGAGACCTGCCATGACAATGTTCCGTCGCTGCTTGACCGGCGCAGCAACCTTCGCGCTGCTCGCGATCACAACCGCACCTGCCTACGCCGCCGGCTCCAACATGCCGTGGGAGGCGCCGCTCCAGTCGATCCTGGAGTCAATTCAGGGACCCGTCGCCAAGATCATCGCGGTGATGATCATCATCGTCACCGGGCTCACGCTCGCTTTTGGCGACACCTCGGGCGGTGCTCGCAAGATGGTCCAGATCGTCTTCGGGCTTTCGATCGCCTTCGCGGCCAGCTCGTTTTTCCTTTCCTTCTTCTCGTTCGGCGGCGGGGCGCTGGTCTGATGCTTGGCGCAGATGAACCCGCCGTCGGCTTCTATGCCCCGGTTCGGCGCAGCCTAACCGAACCAATCCTTCTCGGTGGCGCTCCGCGCTCGCTGGCCATCATCAATGGCACGCTCGCCGCAGCTCTGGGGCTGGGGTTGCGGCTTTGGCTGGCTGGCCTGCTGATCTGGCTCGTCGGGCACATGGCCGCCGTATGGGCAGCGCGGCGCGACCCCGCCTTCGTCGACGTGGTGCGCCGCCACCTTCGCTACCCGACCCATTTCGGCGCGTGAGACCGGTCGTGCTGAATCTCTCCGAGTATCGCGGGAAATCCCAAGCTCTCTCCGATTTTCTGCCGTGGGCGGCATTGGTCGCCGAAGGCGTCATCCTCAACAAGGACGGCAGCTTTCAGCGCACTGCCCGGTTCCGCGGTCCGGATCTCGATAGCGCAACACCCGCCGAGTTGGTCTCCACGACCTCACGGCTCAACAATGCCTTGCGGCGTCTTGGCTCCGGATGGGCGATCTTCGTCGAGGCGCAGCGCCATCCGGCCAGTGCCTATCCGCCTGGCACGTTTCCGGACGGTGTCTCCAATCTCGTCGATTTCGAGCGCAGAGCACAGTTCGACGAAGCGGGCGCGCACTATGAATCTTCCTATTACCTGTCACTGGTCTGGTTGCCGCCGGCCGAGGACGCGGCACGCGCCGAGGCCTGGCTGTACGAGGGCCGCGAGCAATCCGGGATCAACGGTCACGAGCAACTCGCCACCTTCATCGATCGCACCGACCGCGTCCTCAACCTCGTTGACGGGTTCATGCCCGAAACCGCGTGGCTCAGCGACATTGAGACCCTGACCTATCTGCACGCGACGGTCTCGACCCACCGGCATCAAGTCCGGGTGCCCGAAACCCCCATGCACCTCGACGCCATCCTGGCCGATCAGGTGCTCACTGGCGGGCTAGAACCTCGCCTGGGTCAGGCTCACCTGCGCACGCTGACCATCATGGGCTTTCCGTCGCAAACCTGGCCGGGTCTGCTGGACGACCTCAACCGCCTCGCCTTCGATTATCGGTGGGTCACCCGGGCGATCTGCCTCGACAAGACCGACGCGGCGAGAGTCCTGGGCCGTATTCGCCGCCAATGGTTCGCCAAGCGCAAATCCATCGCCGCGATGCTCAAGGAAATCATGACGAACGAGGCCTCAGCCCTCATGGACAGCGACGCCGCCAATAAGGCCGTGGACGCCGACATGGCGCTTCAGGAACTCGGCTCTGATCTGGTGGGAGCGGCCTATGTCACCGCAACCGTGACCATCTGGAACGATGACCCTCGCATCGCCGATGAGCGCCTGAGGCTCGTCGAAAAGGTAATCCAGGGCCGCGACTTCACCTGCATGGTCGAGCGCGTCAACGCCGTCGAGGCCTGGCTCGGCAGCCTGCCGGGGCACGTTTATGCCAATGTCCGCCAGCCGCCGGTCTCGACCCTGAACCTCGCGCATATGATGCCGTTCTCCGCGGTCTGGGCGGGACCGGAACGCGACGAGCATTTTGATGCTCCGCCACTCTTTCTGGCCAAGACCGAAGGGTCGACGCCATTCCGCTTTTCGCTCCACGTCGGCGACGTCGGACACACACTGGTTGTCGGCCCAACGGGCGCCGGCAAGTCGGTGCTATTGGCGCTGATGGCGCTCCAGTTTCGCCGCTATGCCCGGTCGCAGATCTTTGCCTTCGACTTCGGCGGCTCAATCCGGGCAGCCGCGCTGGCGATGAGTGGTGACTGGCACGACCTTGGCGGCTCACTCGCCGAAGACGCGAGCGAACCGGTCGCCTTGCAGCCGCTGGCCGGGATCGATGCCGAAGAAGAACGCGCATGGGCGGCCGAGTGGGTTGCCGCCATCCTGGCCCGCGAGAAGATCGACATTACGCCCGACGTAAAGGAGCATGTCTGGTCGGCGCTCAACAATCTGGCGTCGGCCCCAAAGTCCGAACGCACCCTCACGGGGCTATCGGTCTTGCTCCAGAGCCAGGCGCTCAAACAAGCGCTCAAGCCCTATTGCGTCGGTGGGCCTTGGGGTCGTCTACTCGATGCCGAGACCGAGCGTGTCGGGTCAGCCGACGTGCTCGCCTTCGAAACCGAAGGCCTGATCGGCACGGGCGCCGCCGCAGCCGTGCTTGCCTACCTCTTTCACCGGATCGAACATCGTCTGGATGGTCGTCCCACGCTGTTGATCGTCGACGAAGGCTGGCTTGCCCTCGATGACGAAGGCTTTGCCAGCCAGCTCCGCGAATGGCTGAAGACGCTGCGAAAAAAGAACGCGAGCGTGATTTTCGCCACCCAATCGCTCGCCGACATCGACGGTTCGGCGATTGCGCCGGCCATTATCGAGAGTTGCCCGACGCGGCTCTTCCTGCCTAACGAGCGCGCGCTCGAGCCCCAGATCGCGACAATCTACGAACGCTTCGGACTCAACGATCGTCAGATCGAGATCCTCAGCCGCGCCACCCCGAAGCGTGACTATTACTGCCAGTCACGCCGCGGAAATCGTCTGTTCGAGCTGGGTCTGGGCGAGGTGGCGCTCGCCTTCACAGCGGCGTCCAGCAAGGGCGATCAAATCCTCATTGCTCGGCTGATGGCCGAACATGGCCCGACCGGCTTTGCCAAGGCCTGGCTTGAGGCCCGCGGCGTCGCTTGGGCGACCGACCTGATCATCACCCCGCAAAAGGAGAAAATGCCATGAAACTTCGATTTCGTCCGGCATGGACTGCCGGTCTCGCCGCCCTGACATTGGCCACGTTGCCGATGCCATCTCAGGCCCAGATCACGGTCTGGGACCCGACCAACTATACCCAAAACGTCCTGCAGGCCGCGCGCTCGCTCCAGCAGGTCACCAACCAGATCACCTCGCTGCAAAACGAGGCGCAAAGCCTCATCAATCAGGCCCGCAATCTGGCGAGCCTGCCCTACTCCTCGTTGCAAGAACTCCAGCAGTCGGTCGCTAGGACCCAGCAACTGCTGGGGCAGGCGCAGAGCATTGCCTATGACGTGCAGCAGATCGATCGCGCCTTCCAGACCAGCTACGCGCCAGCCAGCGCCTCCAGTTCCGATCAGGCGCTCTTCGCATCGGCCCGCCAGCGTTGGCAGACATCGGTCAGCGCACTTCAGGATGCGATGCGTGTGCAGGCCGGCGTCGTCGGCAATATCGAAACCAACCGCACGCAGATGGCGGCATTGGTAGGTTCCAGCCAGTCCGCCACCGGCGCGCTGCAGGCGACCCAAGCCGGCAATCAGCTTCTGGCGCTCCAGGCCCAGCAACTGTCCGATCTGACTGCCGCCGTCGCGGCGCAGGGGCGTGCGCAAAACCTTGAAGCGGCGCAGCGCGCGGCGGCTGCGGACCAAGGTCGCGAGCAGCTTCGCCGTTTTCTGACTCCGGGTCAGGGCTACCAGCCCACCGAGGTCACCATGTTCCACGATCGCTGAGCGGGCCGATGCGCTGGCCTGCATTGCTCGCCGACAGGCTCCAGCGACCAAAGCCTGGTCGGATCCTCGTCGTCGGCACTGTCGCGGCGGTGATGGTCGCGATCGCGGGGTGTTTCATGGCGGCCGCCCGCCCCGACAGGCCGGCCGAAAGAAACCCCGCCACGACGATCGCGCGCGATCCGCTCGAAGCCGAACTGATCCGCTGCAACGACCTGGGTTCGCCCGCGATCGATGATCCAGGCTGCAAACGGGCGTGGTCTGAAAATCGCCGCCGGTTTCTCGGCGCCCCGAACACGCAGGCGCCAGCCGTCAACGAAAATGCCGGCGCTCCGATTAGCCGACAGGAGCAACGCTGATGCAGGGCACCGGGGTCATCGACCGCTTTCTGGAAGTCTTTACCCGCTATATCGATAGCGGCTTTGGCTTGCTTCAGGGCGAAGTCGCGTGGTTGGCCTCAACCCTGATCGTCATCGACGTAACGCTCGCTGCGCTGTTTTGGGCCTGGGGTGCAGACGAGGATATCCTCGCCCGCCTGGTCAAGAAGACCCTTTTCGTGGGTGCGTTCGCCTTCATTATCGGCAACTGGAACACGCTGGCCCGCATCGTCTTTGAAAGCTTTGCGGGGCTCGGGCTGAAGGCATCGGGCACAGGGCTGACGGCTGCGGAGTTTCTTCGCCCCGGTCGCGTTGCCCAAGTCGGCTTCGATGCCGGCAGGCCCATCCTGGAGTCCATCTCCGGGCTGATGGGCTACATCAGCTTCTTCGAGAATTTCATCCAGATCGTCGTCCTGCTGCTGGCCTGGGCGATCGTGCTGCTGTCTTTCTTCATCCTCGCCATCCAGCTCTTCATCAGCTTGATCGAGTTCAAGCTCGCGACCTTATGCGGCTTCGTGCTCGTGCCCTTTGGCCTGTTCAACAAGACCGCGTTCATGGCTGAACGAGTGCTTGGTCTCGTGATCAGTTCAGGCGTGAAGGTGCTGGTGCTCGCCGTTGTGGTCGGCATCGGATCGACGTTGTTCGGCGAGTTCACGCAAGGTTTTCAGGCCCAGCCCACAATCGAAGACGCGATGGCGCTGGTGCTTGCTGCGCTGTCGCTGCTCGGCCTTGGCATTTTTGGCCCCTCGATCGCCAATGGCATCGTCTCGGGCGGCCCGCAGCTTGGCGCCGGGGCAGCCGTTGGCACTGGACTGGCTGCCGGCGGCGCGCTCCTTGCTGGCGCAGCCGGCGCGCGCATGGCGGGCGGTGCGGCGATGGCGGCCGTGCGGGGCGGAGCCAGTGTCGCTGGCGGCGCTTCGACGGCCTATCAACTTGGAAGCGCCGCCAAAGGTGGCAGCGTTGCGGGCGGACTATCCGGCGTCGCGCAAGCCGGGGCTTCCGCAGCGGCCTCGCCGCTCCGCAGAGCAGCCGCTGAGATGGGGCAGCGCTACCAAGCCGGTGGTCGGGCGGCGTTCGAAGCCATGGGCGGCAAAGTAACCGGAGGGACCGACGCCAGCCCGGCCAACGATGCGGGCTCCGCCTCCGGGGAGCCCGCCTGGGCCAAATCGATGCGTCGACGCCAATCAGCCGCGCACGGCATCCAGACCGCCATCCATGCCGTCCGTGCCGGCGATGGAGGCGGCGCAGGCTCTTCTGTCAGCATTCGAGAGGGTGAATGATGTTCTTCAAACGACCGTCCAGCCGTTACGGCCGGACGCCCGAACCCGAGACCCCTTATCAACGTGCCGCTCAGGCTTGGGATGACCGCATCGGGTCTGCGCGCATCCAGGCTCGCAACTGGCGACTGATGGCGTTCGGCTCGCTGTTCCTGTCTGCCGGCCTGTCCGCTGCCGTCGTTTGGCAAGCCATGTCTGGAACGGTCGTGCCGTGGGTCGTGCAAGTTGACCGGCTCGGGCAAGCCCAGGCGATCTCGCCAGCAGAGACCGGCTATCGGCCGACCGATCCTCAGATCGCTTGGCATCTCGCCCGCTTTATCGAGGAAACCCGCTCAATCCCGGCGGACCCGATCGTGCTGCGCCAGAACTGGCTACGCGCCTACGACTATACGACCGATCAAGGCGCGCTGGCGCTTAACGACTATGCCCGGGTCAACGACCCGTTTGCCAAGGTCGGCAGGGAACAGGTCGCGGTCGATGTCTCCAGTGTCATCCGAGCGTCACCGGGGAGCTTTCGCGTTGCTTGGGTCGAGCGGCGATACGTCGATGGGGCGCTCGCGGCCACCGAGCGCTGGACGGCCATCCTGACCATCACAATCCAAACCCCTCGTGACGTCGAGCGCCTGCGCAAGAATCCGCTCGGTGTGTACGTCCATGCCCTCAATTGGTCGAAGGAGCTCGGCTGATGCGACTGATCCCCGTTACAACCATCATGCTTGCGTCGGTATCGCTCGCGGCCTGTTCGCATACCTGGAAGCCGCCGGAGATCACCTATGATCCTGTCGCGGCCCCGCAGCCGGCGACGCCCGAGGTCGAGCCGCCCAAGCCGGTCGAAATCGTGCAGATTCCGACGCCCTTGCCTCTGCCAGGCCAACTCCAACGCATTCCACCGCCCCCCTCGCAGACACCGGAGCCGGCCGACCCGCGCGCACGGGTGGAAGCCGCCAATGGCGCGGCCCGCATTCAGCCAAGCCGGTCCGGCTATTTCAACGCGGTTCAGGTCTATCCCTATTCGGATGGCGCGCTGTACCAAGTGTACACAGCGCCGGGCCAGGTGACCGACATCGCCCTCGAAGCGGGTGAGCAACTGGTCGGCACAGGACCTGTGGCCGCCGGCGACACGGTGCGCTGGATCATCGGTGATACGGAAAGCGGCAGCGGGCCGACCCGAAGGATCCATATCCTCGTCAAGCCGACGCGCGCCGATCTTCAGACCAACTTGGTGATCAATACCGATCGCCGGACGTATCATCTCGAACTGCGGGCGGCCGAGCGCACCTACATGGCCAGTGTTTCCTGGTCTTATCCGCAGGACCAGCTCATCGCCCTACGCCGCCAGAACTCACAAGCACAGGCCGCGGAGACGGCAGCGACCTCGCCGTTGCCGGCGCTGGAGTCGCTGAACTTTCGCTACCGGATCGAAGGCGACAATCCGGCTTGGCGACCGGTTAGGGCCTTCGACGACGGGCGGCAGGTCTTCATCGAGTTTCCAACTGGCATTGCGCAGGGCGAGATGCCCCCGCTCTGGATCATCGGCGCACAGGGCAATGCCGAACTGGTGAACTACCGTGTGCGCGGCCGCTACATGGTCGTTGACCGTCTCTTTGGCGGCGCTGAGCTTCGCCTGGGCGGAGACCGCCAACGGCGCGTCCGTATCGTTCGCATTGACGCGAGGCCGGCATCGTGACCGGCCCCGTTCCTGAGCAAACGCCGGACGATCCTCCTCGGCCAGAGCGCGAAATCGCCGCTGAGCTGCGTCTTCGGCCCGACCGGCCCAAGGTCGTCCGCCTTTCGCGAAAAGTGCTCGGCCTCATCGCGGGCGTTTCGGCCGTCGCCATCGGCGGATCGTTGATATGGGCGCTGCAATCCAGCCGACCGACAACGACCGCCGAGCTTTATAACACCGACAACAGGACCACGGCCGACGGCCTGTCGCGGCTGCCTACATCCTATGCCGGGGTGCCTCGTGAAGTGCCGCCGCTCGGGCCGCCGCTCCCCGGCGATCTCGGACGCCCCATGCTCAACAACGGCATCCAGCCCGGTCCTATCCCGGGCGCTCCGGCACCCGCGACCGCGCCGGATCCGGAAGCCCAGCGCGTTGCGCAGGAGCGTCAGCGGATCGCTCAGGAACGCGAGGCCGCTCGCGCCAGTCGACTGTTCGCGGGGGAATCCCGCACGCCCGGCAGCGGTCCTTCAGCCGCTGGGCTCGAGATGCCGGGAGCGGCGTCGCCGCAATTCGGCGCCCTCGCGGCCGGAAGCGGTCAACCGACACCGCCGCCAAGCGAAGGCGATCGGAGGTCGGCATTCTTGGGCGGTCCCGCTGACCGGCGCACGATCAGTACCGAAACGCTTCAGGCCCCGGCGAGTCCCTATACCGTGCAAGCGGGCGCTGTGATTGCCGCAGCGATGGTGACGGGCCTGCGCTCGGACCTGCCCGGCCAGATCACCGCACAAGTCACCGAGAATGTCTATGATGGCCCCACCGGGCGCATCTTGCTCATCCCCCAGGGTGCCCGACTGATTGGACAGTACGACGCACAGGTCAGTTTCGGCCAATCCCGGGCGCTTCTGGTCTGGAGCCGCCTGATCCTCCCCAACGGCCGCTCGATCATCCTGGAGCGTCAGCCCGGTGCCGACGCCTCCGGCTATGCCGGACTTGAAGACAAGGTAGACAACCATTGGGGGCAACTATTCCGGGCCGCGATGCTGTCCACCCTGCTGAGCGTCGGGTCGGAAGCAGGCACATCCTCGGATGAGAGCGACCTGCTTCAGGCGATACGGCGTGGCGGATCCGACAGCATCAGCCAGACAGGACGGCAGATTGTCGGCCGCTCGCTGAGTATCCAGCCCACCATCACCATCCGCCCTGGCTTCCCGGTCCGCGTGATCGTCACCCGCGATCTCGTCCTCGAACCTTATAGAGGCTGAACCGATGACAATGCTCAAACTCGGCGCGCTGGTTGATGACCGCCCGGTTCGTCTGACGATCGAACTGCCCGCTGCAATTCACCGTGACCTGACCGCCTATGCCGACGTCTTGGCGCGGGAGACCGGCACGAAGACCGAGCCGACCAAGTTGATCGCGCCAATGCTAGCGCGGTTCATGGCTTCGGATCGCGCTTTCGCCAAAGCCCGTCGGGCTAAGGCTCAGCCCTCGGGCGACGGCGACGGCTCGACATAGCCGCTCTTGAGCAACGACCAGAACCGCCGCAGTGGCGGGTTATCGTTTCCCGGATCACGATACGCCGTCAGCGGCACCAGGGCGTCGTCCGCCTCGCTGGCGAGCGGCACCGCCACCACACCTTCAGGCAGCCGCCCCAGATCGGATTCGATCATCAAGGTGATGCCGAGGCCCATGCCCACCATGGATAGCGCCGTCTCCCTGCTGATAAAATGAGACCGGGTAGCGAGACTCCGACCTGGGCCAGCAAGCCTCGCCGCCAATAGCTGAAGGGCCTCGGGTCCGGCCCCCCGCCCAGACACAAGAAAATCCTCGTCTTCGACATCAGCCCACGCAATGTCAGCGTTCGTGGCCAAGGGGTGATCCGCGATCAGGACGACGTGGAGACGCTCGCGCCATAGCGGCATTGGTTCGCCGAGTTTGACGTCGGGAGCGCCCAGCAGCACGGCCATGTCGATCGCCCGCGAACTTATGCCCTCAACCATCTGCGATCGATCCCCCTCCACGATCTGGAGATCGACCTCGGGATGTTCCGCTGTGTAGGCGGCAAGCGCGTCGCGCAGGCGGCCCGTCGAGAGCGAAGTATAGAGGCCGAGCGTCAACCGGCCGGCGACACCGCGGCTGATTGCTCCGGCATTGGCGACCGCGAGATCCAGCACGCGCAGCGCCTCACGGGCCTGGTCGAAAAAGATCAGGCCCGCTTGGGTCGGCTCCACACCCTCCGAAGAGCGGTGGAACAACGACACGGTGAGAACGTCTTCGAGTGTGCGCAGCCGGTGGCTCAGTGCCGACTCGCTGATGCCGATCACGGAGGCGGCGCGGCGAAGACTTCGATGTTCGGCAATGGAAAGCGCCAAGCGAATGGACGCCAGATCGAGGCCAAGGCGGCGACTGGGTTTTACGCCAGCCGTCATTTGACACCCAAGATCGACATCGCCAGCTTACTCATACACGCCAATTATCAGCACGATAATTTTGCGATGCTTAAGGGTTGATGACCTTTACTCGATACTTTTGTCGATGAACCCCAAAGTGTTAGCGTTCTCGATGAGCGTGCGGACTTTTGCCCGATCGAGGCCTCCCGGCACCTCCGCATCAATCTCCAGCTTCAGCGTCACTTCGCTGCCCGGGATCGTCGTGAGTTGCTCCACGATCGCTTCAACGATCTGATGGATTTCGCGCGCCGGTCGCTCGGCCGAGATCATGACGGTCCCGAAAAACCGGGTCGGCTTACGCTCCGGTGCCGGCGCATCCGGCGTTCCGTCCGAAGGACCAGCGGCCGGGGGCACACCTTCTGGACTGGCGGGAGCGCCTGCAACGGGGGGCGGGCCGGGCTGCACCGGCGCCGGACGATGCGCTTCAGCGATGTCAGGTTTGATGATGACACTGTCGCTGTCGATCACAACGGCGGCGTTGGTGGCGCGCTCGATCGCCAGGCCCAGATAGGTGTCGGTCTTGTCGTCCCACCGCTCCGCATAGCCAAACGGCCCTGGCAGCATTCCCGTAACGGCGGCCTGCACCGTCTTCACCAGCACAGCCTGGTTCTTAAGGCGGGGCAGGGAGGGGTAGCGGGTCAGATATTCCCACAGATCTTTGAGCGAGAGATGCGGCTTGCCGTTCCAGATGTATTTCTGGAGGTCCCGGTCAAGGCGAGTGGGGCCAAGCTCGGGGAGCAGCCCCTCCTCCGCCACCAACTTCTTGCTTGCTCGCGCCAACAGGCCGTCCTGGGCCGGCACCTTGCCCGAAACCCACTCGACCTCGGCCTGGGCGCTCTCCTGAACGGGATAATGAAGGTAGCACCACGCCTCCTTCAGCCGGGTCCTGACGGTTTCATTGGCCTCGGTTAGCTTCGCTTTGGCCAGCGCGCTGTCGCTCTGGGTCAGGTTGAGCCGATCCGTATCGCGAACGATCTCGCCCCATGCCAAGGCCGAGCGGACGGCGTCCTTGAGGTTGTCGAGCTGCCGTGCCTCGGCCGCGATGAAGACCAGCATATTGCGATAAACGCGCGGCGTGCTGCCGCGCTGGATCAAGATCTCTTTAGCCTCGGTCAGCGCCTCGGATCCGTCGCGTCCGGTGTGGGGATGGGCGACACCCAGCACGACAGCGCGAACACCGCCCGCCTCATCGGGCACCTCCGCCGATGTCGAAGGCGCCACCTGCACGGCGTCGAAATGGCCACGGTCAGCGATGCCGTTGATGTATTTCGTCAACTCATTGTCGATGGTCATCAAGACCAGCGCGCTCTCAAGCTGCGCGGCACGATCCGCCGCGATGCGGTTGAGGCTGGCTGACATCGAGTACCAGTACCGACCGAGGTCGGCGTGCATAAACTTGGCTTGGTTGGTCAACCGTCGCAGCGCATCACCGAAAATGGCCGGGCGCTCGCCGGGCTGGACGACGCCCAGATTGATCTGCTTGTCGTCGAGGCCCGTATTCTGCTGCTGATGGGTCGGCGCCGTACCCATGAAGATCGCCCGGGCCACGCGCCGCGTCGCTGAGTAGCGATTGAGGTTCGGCGCGGACTGATCGACTTTGTATGGCGTAGCAGCCGTGCCATCGACGTCAGCCGCGATGATCGACTGCCAACTCACATCGAGGTAGTGCAGCAGTTCAGGTTCGACCCGCGGCGAGCTGACCGAGACGCTGCCCGGCATGATCATCACGGACGGGTCACCGTTCATCCACAATTCGTGGATGACCTGCGCCATAAGCCGCAGAACGCCGCGCGTGCGCTGAAATTTTTCCAGCGAGCCCCAGCTCGTGTAGAGCTGATCGAACAGCTCCGGATGGATGGGATAGGCCTTCTCCAGCTTTCGACGATAATCTTCGTCGGCGCAGCCTTGCGGGAAGTCGTTCGAGTTCTCGCGGTAAAGCTTGGCGAACTGCTTGAGCGTATTGTCGCGATGATGGAATTTATCGCCGGGGATCTGCTTGAACAGCCGACGTCGAACGATCTCGTAGCTCTCCTCCTGCGAAGCCGGACGCCATGACGATTCCACGCGACTGAAGGTCTGCTTCAGCCGAGCCAGAGCTTCCTGGCCGCCTTCGCCGCCGACCTCGATCTGCGATGCGGGCAGCGACGCTACCAGCAATGTGCCCGGGCTCGCCTTCACGGCTTCGGTCAGCGATTGGACGAACGAGAGGTTCGCATCAAACGAGCCGGACGGGAGACCCTCGACCCGGTAGATTTGGCGCAGATAGGCGACCCATTCGTCGATCAGGATCAGGCACGGCGAGTATTTCTTGAAGATTTCCTCGAGGAGGTTCGACCCAGGCGCGATGCCCTTCGCGTCATTCTCCGCGATCATGTCGAAGGCTTCTTCACCCCCGAGCTGCCATGCCAGCTCGCCCCAGGTCGTGCGGATTTTCCGATCGCCAGTGGCGCTGAGAACGTCTTGCGGCCCGCGCGACGTTCCGACTAGAACGGCGCGATTGATCTTGGCCGGGACCGCCAGACCATGCTCATCGAGCAGTTGATCGAGACCCGACAGATCCTGCGCCGGCGTACCGCCAGCCATATGATAGAGCGCCAGCATCGAGTGGGTCTTGCCGCCGCCAAAGTTGGTTTGCAGCTCGACCACCGGATCACCGCCGCCGCCCGACAGGCGTTTGGCGGCGCCGACAAGCAGCGTACTTAGGCCTTCGGTCAGATAGGTCCGGCTGAAGAATTGCTGTGGATCACGGTATTCTGCCGGAGCGCTGCCTGTATGAACCTTGCCGAGGTCGGCCGCGAATTCGGCCTGCTGGAATTCACCTGTCGCAACGTCCTGGTGAGGCTCGACCACTTCACGCCATGGAAAAAGGCCGGCGACAGTTTCGACAGAGATGTCCAGCCGCTGCGTCTTGCGACGCTCTTCATTCCGCTGAAGCTCGGTGAATTTCGTGCGCAGGATCGTATCGCGCATCTTGGAAAGCTGCTCGGCCGTCTCGCCGGCGCTGATCGCCTCCATTAGACGGCGCATGGAGTCCAGCGCGCGCTCGGCGTCATCGTAGGTGAAGGTCTCGTTATGCGAGAGCTTGTTGCGGACGTCGACCAACTCATTGACCAAAGATCGCTCGGCGCGACCAAGCACGGCCTTGAACGCGTCCATCCAGAAGCGATCCATGGCGTTGAAGAGGGCGGCCTGATCCCAGCCCACTTCGCCCTTACCGTTGGGTCGCAGGCCGGGCAGCTTCTCCAGCACCTGGACCTGCCAATGACCCTTAAGCGAGCTCTCCAGGCGCTTTTCGACAAAGGGGATCAGCGCCTCGGGCAGCAACTCCATACCCTCGAACACTTGCTGGCGCGTACTTTTGGCCATCTACTCGAACCCCTCAGAGATCCAACCGGGTCTGGCGATCGCCACCCGTGTCGTGGATCGCCGCAGCCTGCCGAGTAAGCTCGGTCCAGACGGCGATCAACGCGTTGTAAGATGTTGCGTCCTTGGCATCCGACCGCTTCTCGCAGATGCCGTAAAGGCAGTAGGCGAGATCCTTCACCGCATCGGCTTTCTCGGAGCCAATCTTTTTGAGCATCATCGCGGCGCTGTGCTCGCCATCAGTTTCCAGCGCCCGGATCAGATGCTGGCAGCACTCCCAGACGGTCAAATGGCCATCGCCAGCTGGATCCCAGTCGGCATCCAGTTCGTCGCGCCCAAGGATCCGGACCTTACCCGCAGAGCTCTCGACGATCCCCGCGTGCTTGACACTCTCGACGGAGATACCGCGCGCTTGGGCGATGCTGTTGGCAGAGCCGTACTCACCCGTCTTCGTCCCGTGCTGCTCGAACCAGGTAATTGCAAACCGCGTATCGGCGTCGAATTCGCCCTGAATGCCACCGAGATACTCATCAAGCTCTCGGTTGATAAGCTGGAGTGCCGCCTTCACGCTCATGGGGCTATCGTCTGATTCAAGCACAGCTCGATAACGCGAGAACACACCCATCCCTGGGCCGATGGCGGACTGCGGCATATCCGCCGGCGCGATGTTTGCTGCCTGAAGCTCACCGATGGCGGAAGGCAGCTCCCTCTTCAAAGCGCGAATGAATTCCGCGCGGCTTATCGTCTCGGCCACTTCATCTTTCTTGCGGCAAACCAAAACAACGGAGTTGGCCAAGGCATTAGTCCCGGATGCAATCATCCTATTGGCCATTTCAGTTCGCAAAGGCCACGTCCCAACTACAGCGTAACCAGCTTCTACGACAGCCTGCAGAAATGTCGCCCACCCAGTCGAACTGATCCCTTCCTGAGCGA
The DNA here is from genome assembly GCF_001721295.1 of Sphingomonas turrisvirgatae. Lineage (GTDB taxonomy): Bacteria > Pseudomonadota > Alphaproteobacteria > Sphingomonadales > Sphingomonadaceae > Sphingomonas > Sphingomonas turrisvirgatae. The sequence goes on from NZ_MDDS01000046.1 coordinate 32,004, forward strand.
CTTCACTTTGCTTAAAAGCGTAATAGATCGTTGCAGGAAAATCCGACGAAGATTGCCTCGCCATATTTGCGATCGCCTCGCGCATTCCTTCCAAAAAGAATCGATCGGCCGCCTCCCGGCTGCCATGCCTGTACTGTGTTGCAACCAGCTCTTCGGCCTTGGGCGTAGCCATTACGCTGAAGCTGTCCGGAAAGACGCTTCGTATAGACCGTTTCATCCATGCAAAGAAAAAGTCTGACAAATCTGCGTATCCGATATTGTCGTAATATGGCGGATCAGTAGATATGACCACATTGTCCGGATACTCGACCGTCTGCGCATCCATTTGCCGCTCGACGCCTGCAGCGGCGGGTACGAATTTTTCAATGACCTTCGTAACCCATTCAACATTGCTGATAAAATTTCCGCTTGCAGTCGAGAAGGGATTTCCCTCTGCAAAATCCCACGTCATCGGAATAGCTTGACGACCAAAGGTGTTCCTAAGAGCTTCCATCTTGGGAGATGAATCCCATGTACAAAGCGTGGAACCGCGATCGGCTGAGCGATTGATTGCGAACGCCAAATAGACGCTGATCGCTTCCGCGTAAGCAAAGGCACCACTACCACCATCTCGCAATGGCGTAACATCGTCGCTATAACCTGCTCGGATCGCGTCATGGCGTATTTCGTCGCGCAACGCCTCCAGCAGGTGGCCAAATGTGCCCAATGTCAAAATCTGGCGATCTGAAAAGAGGTGCCCCCAAGTAGAAAGTCCGTAAGCCGAGCAAACACCACCAGTGATCATCGCCCTTGTGGGCGTACTGCCTGAAAGGAATGTTTCTCTGGCGAGGGCTACCTCTTCCTGCTGCCCGGCGCTCTCAGCCAATGCCTGCATTTCGTCGGTGGGATTGCAGTAGATTCTGCCATTTTTTCCTTCGCAAACAACCGCCATAAGCCGAGCGCCCAAGCGTCCGGCCTTCCCCTCATCTCGGACATATTCGCGCGTAACTGGCGTCTTTGATAATAGACAGATGAAATCCTGTGCCTTCCCAGCTTTAGTGCCAATAGACGAGGCAGTTAACTCTTCCTTCGAAATATCGGCATTCTTTACTTTGAAGGTATAGGTTCCGGAGGATCGGTCAACAACAGGCGAGACAATAGTCTCGCGCCCCTTCTTTGATCCCAAAATGAAAGAACTGACGAGTGGCACATGCGCGCCGCGAAAGGCCGGGTCCGGACTCGCGACCGTCCTGGCCCATATCCACGCGACCACCGATGCGCTCCCGCCGCCTTGCGCAGGCGAGAGTTGAGCCTTCGGATATAGATGGCCGACCTTCTTCCAAGCCTCATCACGCAACCGCATACCGTAATATCTGACGTCCTCCGCCAGGGCCTCGGCGTTTCGATGGTGGTTGCGGTCGCGCGCAGACGGGTGCGCAGGCTCTTTTCCAGCGAAGCGTGCCGGAATCTCAATCATCGCCTTGCCGATCGTTACAGCGACGGGGTTGAGGTCAGACCCGTACGCAGCCAGCCCCAGTCGCTGGGCTTCAAGAGGTATCGATCCACCGCCAGAAAACGGATCGTACACCGGGGGTAGCTTTCCACCACAACTCTTCCTGATTTCAGCTCGGGCTCGCTCAAGAACCTCTTCGTTCGTTGAGTTTTCCCACAGGACTAAATCCTCCATGATTTTGAAGAGACGTTGACGCTCGTTATCTACCGCAACTTCTGTCGTAAACTGATCCGGCAGGCTTGAAGGGTCATCCACAAGCTGAGCGAAGAGCACTGCGCGACAAGCCGCGAGCGGTCGCCTCGCCCACCAAAGGTGCAGCGTTGAGGGATGACCATGTCGGATCGATTTTTCTCGCGCCGATGCGGCGTTGATTGCCTCGAGCGGGATCGCGACCTCGATGAGCTTCTTTTTGTAGTTATTGGTCGAGGTCATAAACCAGCCTGTAGGTTGCGGGGTGGATGGTCATTTCGCCCCCGTCGCGCAGCGCGCGCAGACGGCTTCCCGTCATCTCGACAGGCGCACCCTCCGGGTTAAGCAGAATGAACGAATAGATTTCGGGTTTCTGGTCAACCAGGCCCCAGATGTCGGCTTCAATCTGAAGCGGTTCGCGCTCCAAGCAGTGTTCCTTCGGATAGTAATGGCATTGGAGCTCGCCGCTCGATGACCGGCGTTCCCAAGGAAATTTGGTGGCGTTGGCGCGGCTGATCCAGCTCCCATCAGCATGGAAGAATCGGTCGTCACCATCTGCTCTATAGCCTTGGGCCAGAGCAAAGCGCGCCATGATATTCGGTCGGGGCGGCTTTGGCGCTGGGCGTGGACGACTGACGACATCCGGCTCATCTTCAGGATCCCGCATATCGTCATTGTCCGCTTCGTCGTCGTCCGTGGGCGGAGGTGCCGGCATGTCCTCTCCATCTACGACCCCGACGGTATCGATCTCGCTGACGACGCTCTCGCCAAATGCGTCATCGGACTTGGGCATCGAAGGCGAGATAGGGTCAGCATTGTCCTGGACCGCTGGACTGTCCTGGTCAGTGACGACCATCGCTTCCGGGGCCAACGTAAAGTTCTCCTCGAGGTACGCCTTGATGTCGTCCGGCGACCGCTCGAACGCATAGGCCAGAGCCGCTCGGATATCCGGGTTGAGGGACTTGCCGATTTCCTCGGGGACGCGCTTGGCGAGCTTGGCCTTAGACAGCGGGCTGACGAACAGTTTGCGATCAAGCCACAGCAGATCCGTCAGGCGCGCCGTCCCCGCAGGCACTCCCTCCAGGTAAGGAACGACCTCAAGCTTTGGCGCTGCCACCCAGATGGTGTCTGCAATCACCTCAGCCAGAGCCCGCACGCGTTCGGTCTCTTCGGGTGTAGCCAGCTCGACCCTGCCGAGTTGCGTCCCGAAGGCTGTCATCCAAGGCCGTCGATCCTCGAGTCCTGGAAAAAGCGGAGATTGGTTGAAGCGCTCGTCGCAAACGGCCGAAAGCGCGGGCAATCCTGAAAACGGCGGAGCCTGAACGAGTTCGGCCGGCAGCCGCTGGAGGTCCGCGGTCTTTCGTTTGACCCAGTCGTGGAGATGGCTCCACCGTATCAGCGTCTGCATACTGAGCGCGTAGGTCAGCGTTTCAACCGGCGCCCACTCCCCCATCAAGTTCACCCAGTGCCCGCACTCCTCCCAGATGCGGATCGGGTATCGAACCAGCAGCGTCCTCACCCGACGGCCGTCCTCTGCTGACAGCACGACGCCCGATGGCAGAGTCGCGAGCCACTGCATCGCGAGATCCACGGACGGACGATCTGCTACGCCGATCCGATGCCAGAGCGTGAGATCGGCGACCGACCCACGGATCAATGCTGCGCCAGGGACATCCTCTTCATCACCGGTGAGGAACACCGAAGGTGTAGTCACCCAAGCGCCATCTTGCGACAGGATCAGCTTCTCGGCCTTGAAAACCTCCCTGATATTCTGGGCGTCAGCGGTCGAGCAGGTGTCCAGCATCTGGTCCAATCGCCGATACCATTTCTCGACCTCCTGAACCGGCGGCTTGGTGGATTTGGCAAGCGCGCGCAGCCGGTCGAGTAGCCTGGCAGGCCCGGTCGGCGATCGCCGAACACCAAGCAAATCCAAGAGGGGGCGTGTTGATTCCCGATCGAGCAGACCATGAACGAACGGCTCGACGTCGATGAGCGACTCTGTCTCGGACGTGCGGCGCAGCAGCTCGGACGGAACCTGGACCACATTGCGGGTATCTGGGAGGCACGGCTTGTCACGAAGTTTGAGCAGCCATTCGGACAGCAGTGGGTCGGATGTCAGCGATCGCGTGCTGCCAGTGGTGGCCACCTGCAGAATACGGGCGCTGGAGCACCGCGACCAATATCCTTCGCGTTGGCCAAGGATGCGGGCGGCCACCTTGGCCCAGACGCCCGGATCCGTGGTGGCCGACGCCTCCCAATGCTTCCAGTACGACGCCTCGAAATCCCAATCTTCGATGACGAAATTGTCCGTGACGTAGGGATAATACAGCGCACTCTTCAGGCCCCTAGCCTGGGCGTCCGCCAGAAGCCGCGAGCGCGAGTAAATCGATCCCCGCCTGGCCACAAAAGGCGCGAATGTCTGGAGGCCAGAGCGACCTGAACCGACCCAACGCTGCCAGTCTTCCCGCGTGCAGGAGGTGAAGCTCGACATGTAGTCCGGGTGCAGAAGCTGGGTTTCCTGGACAGCTTCCGGAAGCAAATCTTCGAGCGTCCCATCATCATCGATGAGGACCGTCTTGGCTATAGGACGAAGCTTCCGATCTGCGCAGGCGTATCGAAAGGATGCCCCCGCCGTCGCACCCAGCTTGGCCGCAATCTGGGCGATCTGTACGCACTCGGCCATCTTGGGCTGACCGGTACTGAAGTAGTCGGCGGCCACTCTTTCGACGACAGCGTTAACATCGCTGGTGTCGGAAAGGCCGATCTTCGCGAGAACGGCAAACGCCGTTTCCACGACGTCGGAGCTTGTGCCTGCGCCATCGCCCTTGTCACGGCGCTGATCGGCGAGAAAACGCGTCCAATTCTGGTTCAGGACAATCAAATGCGCGGCGAGGAACTCCCAGTCGTCGTCAGACTGAAGAAGCTTCTTCTCACCAAGCCGGACAACCTCGGATGCCGAATAGAGGACCTCCTTACCCTGGACGGGAACGATCCTGAGGCGATCGGCATCCCGGCACTGATAACCGGTGACGTCAGGAGCGATGTAGGACCACAGGTTCAGCAAATTACGCCAGGTCGCCGGGCGGGGTAGATGGTTCGTCCGGAGGCGGTCGAGCAGGTCAGCTTTCGCGAAAGCCTCGACCAAGCCCCAGTTTACAAGCTTTGTGCGATCCTTGGCTGAGACGTGACGGCAAAGCGCCGGCCTCGACTTCTTGTCGAGTAATGCCATCGCTTGGTCGGCAGGCCATATCTCAAAGATCGGCAAGGGCATGACGATCGCGCTCTTGGCAGGCAAGAGTTGGCCGTCTTCCGTCAACAGGATCGGTTGCTCCGCCACGACTTCGTCAAAAGCCAGTTCGACAATCGCTCCACACGAGCCTTCGAGGGTGGCCGCATCGCGATCCACGTCCGGCATCAGCCCATAGGCTGTCGCGCGATCCAGCGGGCTGGTGGTGGTCTGCTCAAGCCACTGCATCATCGCCCGGCCGGCCAGTTCACCGGCGCGCTTGAGCAGCCAACGGTTGGTCGGCGAAGTTTCTGGATCCTTGATCTTCAGGCGCGCCGGATCCTGGATAAACGGCGCGTTGCAGGCGAATGGGAGCGTCGTCTCCACGCCGGTTGGCAACACGACATACAGCCTGCCCCTGGCGCCGAGGACGATTTCGATCCGGCACGGGGGAAAATCCCCGCCATCCTCGGCCCCCAGCATTCGCTCCTGGCGGATTTCCTCGAGCGCCTCGGCCGGGAAGGCCTCTTCATCCGAGCGAACGAGCAAAAATGGCTCGTCAGCCTTCGCATCGAGCGCCATCCATTCGCTTCTGGGGATAGGGCCTGGCCCAAAGCTATCCCACTGCACGGCCTTGTCGCCAATCTGAAGCCGGCGAATATTCTTGAAGAACAGCAGCGACACCGGGCTTTTCAGCCATTCCTCCAGGTTTTTCTCGACATCACGCCGCAAAAAGGCGTTGGCGATCGCGACCTCGACACGCGTTCCACCCGAGGACAGTTCTTGCGCATCGACCCAATGCGGCTCGGTGAACCGGCCGCGCTCGAACGCGACGGCCAGGGTCGGGGTGTAAAGCTCGACCCTGTCGCCGAGACTGAAGGTGCTTTTGAACCCTATTCCGCGAAAACCGATCGTGTGTAGCGCTCGCTTGTTGGAATAGCCAAAGCGGCAAATCGAGGCGAAGTGGGCCTCGATGAAATCCTCGCCATTGTGCTGAAAAATGAAGCGATCATTCTCGATCGAGACCCGCGCCTCACTGGCGCCGGCATCGTCCGCGTTCTGCAGCAACTCAGAGAGGATATGACGCGGGCTCTGCACCTGTTTGAAAAGCTGATGCCATGGGCCAGCCAGTTCGGGATCCGCTTCAAGCTGGTCCCATCGTTTGGCCGCGCGGTCCTTGATCGGCTGAAAATAGCCCGGTGGCGCCGCGGACCTGGCCGCGCGCTCGCGTTCCGAGATCATCGGGGCGCCTCCGCCCGCTCCAGCAAACGCGCCAGATGGAACTGGATCGCGGTATGCTCGAAGGACGGCTCGTGATCTGAAAGCGCCCCATGGACGTAACGAGGGTCGCGCGCGGTCCCATCTTCGACCTGCACGATGGCGAGGATGTACTTGTCCGGTTCATGGAGCGAAGTGATCACCTCCTGGCGGGTGATCATCACGGTGTCCGCGCCGTGAACCCGCCCCTTTACCTCGATAAACCGCAAGTGCTTGGTGCGTGGGTCATAGGACGCGATATCGTACCCGATTTTCTGCGCCGACACATCGCTGGGCACATTGCCGAGTGCCCGCTCCGTCGCAATGACCGCGTCCATTGCAGCCAGCTCGATAACGCGGCGCGCGTCAGCGTCGGCCGAGAACGGGGGTGGCGCTCCCTCGGCAGGAGCGCCACCCGGAATGCCGCGCGCGTCGAGAAGGCCGCGCGGGACGACAACCATCCCGCCCCGAACCCTCGGAGGCTGCGATGAAATGAACCGCTCTTGTTCGAGCTGATCCATGCGCCGCTTCTGGCGCTCGGCTAGGTCTTCAGCGCGCCGCTGGGCGTTTTGCCAGCTCAAGCGCGTCTTCTTACCCGCCTTCTCTTCTTCCTTCAGTTCAAACGCGCGCGAGTCCCAGTAGTTGATCTCCTTCTTGAGGCGGGCGCGCACCTCGCGCTCGACCTTCTCGATCTCGGGCAAGCGGCGCGCCTTGATCTCGGCCACATGCGCCTGCGCCAGCTCGACAGTGGCGAACCGCACGGCCGTCTTCTCCAGCTCAGTCGTCAGCCAGTCCTCATGGAGGACGTCTTGCACGCTGGCGATCTCCTCAGGGGTGGCAGGGCGCAGGTTGAGGTGCGGCGCGATACCGGCGTTGACGGCCTCCCCCGCCTTGTTGATCGAGGCGAATTGAAGCTTCTGCGACACCACATGCGGCTTGCCCGCGCTGGTCGCCAAGCCATCCTGAATGCTGTGCTCAAGAAGGAAGACCGCAGACAGGTCAGTCCCAGCATCAAGGTCGTCGACCAAGATCGCGCCCTGACGCATGATCTGCTCATATTGCTCGCGCACGATGCTGATCACCGCTTCGAGCAACGGATGACCCGGGCACACAAATGTCGCGACCGGTTGCTGGTTGATCCGGCCCTTTTCGAAACAGATGCGCTCATACTTCTTCTGGATCGGCGCGCCGGTGCCGATCTGGCGATCCCGCTCGCGGATCCGGACCGGGACATGAGTGATCTCCCAACGCCCCTCTTCCCGGCGCTTCATCTTGCCGCCCAAATGCTGGAAAGCTTCAACGAAGAAGCTTTGGACATGGTGCGGTTGCAGCCGCTGAGCCTCGGCGCGCTCCATCTCCAGCCGCAGCTCCTCGACCTTAGCCTCGGGCATGGTGTCGTTCGTCAGCGCACGCCGCTGGAGCAACTCAAGCAGGTGCCCTTGATCGACCGCGCCATCGACCTGGCGGAATAGCCTGGCTTTGACGTCCTCCTGCTCGCCATACTGGATGGCCTGAAACAGGAGATCCTTGAGCGCGACACCCTCGAAAAGTTCGCCCAGGACATCATAGACCCGGCCGCCCAAGGCTTCCCGCGCCGCCTCGAGCTTCTCGAGAAGCCGAGCGTATACCTCGCCTTCGCGGGTATCGGCCGCGACGAGGTTCCACAGATGGCAGACTTCGGTCTGGCCGATCCGGTGGATACGGCCGAAACGCTGTTCGATCTTGTTGGGATTCCAGGGCAGGTCGTAGTTGACCATGAGGTGGCCGCGCTGAAGGTTCACACCTTCGCCGGCTGCGTCGTTTGCAATCAGCACCAGCATGTCGCGGTCCTGCATGAACCGCTCGATGACCTTGCGCCGCTCTTCCCGCGACACGCCGCCATGGATCACATCGACCGCATCAGGATTGCCGAGCCGAGCGCGGACCTTGTCGACCAAGTAATGGAGCGTGTCCTTCGGCTCGGTGAAGATGATCAGCTTGCGACGATTGCCGTCGGCATCGACCATGAGGTCATCGTCGAGAATACGATTGAGCTGCGTCCACTTGGCGTCGAGGCCAGAACGCAGGACCCCTAGCGCCATGGTCTCCAGGCCTTTGAGCGTCTCAACTTCGAGCGCGAGCTGCTCGACCGTCTCCGCGGTCGTCGCGCCAGTCGCGATCAGGTCTTCGAGGTCGTCGATCTCGTCCTGGCCATATTCCTCGATATTCTTGAGGATGTCGGCATTGACGTCCGGCGCGGCAAAGCCCGCACGGCGGCCCTTGGCGGCAAGCCGAGCCTCCCCGAGTTCGTTTTCAAGCCGCTCGCGCCGGCGCTTGAGCGACTGGTAGATCGCCGCTGGTGATGAGGCGAGGCGCCGCTGGAGAATCTGCAGGGCGAAGCCGACATTGTTGCGCTTCTTTCCGTCTCCTTCGGCGAAGCGCTGCACCCGATTCATCTCGGTACGCACATACTCGGTGACGGCGGTGTAGAGCGCCGCCTCCAGCTCGGAGAGCTGATATTTGACGGTGTACGCCCGGCGTTCCGGAAACAGCGGTCGACCGTCGAAGCGGAGCAATTCCTCCTTGGTGAGGCGGCGCATCATGTCGGCGGTGTCGGCGTAGTGAACGCCGTCGCGGAAGCGTCCCTCAAAACGGTCCCCGTCGAGGAGCGCCATGAAAAGCTGAAAATCCTCCTCCTTGCCGTTGTGCGGCGTGGCCGACATCAGCAGCAGGTGGCGACACGCTTCGCCGAGCTTCTGACCGACCTGGTAGCGTTTGGTGTATTTAACGTCGCCGCCGAAATAGGTCGCCGACATGCGATGCGCTTCGTCGCAGATGATAAGGTCCCACTCGCGGGCGCTCGCCAGCTTTTCCTGCAACTCCTCGTTCCGCGCCAGAACATCGAGGCGAACGATCAGCCGGTTGCGGTCCTCGAACGGATTACCTGACCGTGACGTCTCGATCATGTCCCGGGTCAGGATGTCGAATTCTAGATTGAACTTCTGACCCAGCTCGTCCTGCCATTGCTCCACCAAGCTGCCCGGCGCCACCACAAGACAGCGCTCGAGATCACTGCGCGCGATCAACTCCTTGATCAGCAGGCCAGCCATGATCGTCTTGCCCGCCCCGGGATCGTCGGCCAGCAGGAAGCGTAGTGGCTGGCGCGGCAGCATCTCGCCATAGACGGCCGAGATCTGGTGCGGCAGCGGATCGACCAGACTCGTGTGGATGGCCAGATAGGGGTCAAAAAAATGGGCGAGCTTGATCCGGTTGGCCTCGGTCACCAGTCGAAGCAGCGCACCATCGCCGTCGAAAGACCAAGGCCGCCCGTTGACCTCGACTTCGAGCCGGTACTCGTCGTCGCGATAGAGCACGGCTTCGGCAACGGCACCGTTCAGATCGCGGTAGACGACGTTGATCGCCTGATCGCCGATCCAGTCGACAGACAGGATCTGGGCCGCCTGGGGTGAGGCGATGCCGCGCACCGACGCGCCATTCCGAATCTCTTCAAGCCTTGCCATATCTACCCTTACTGACCCCGACCGCCCTGATGCTCACACCGCAAAATCGGCTTTCTCCAAAGCCGCCTCGGTCTCGGCCTGATTGACTACAACGATGTGCTGACTCCGGGCCGGCAGCTTGGCGGCGTCGCCCAAGAGGCCGAGCCGCTTCAGAACATAGAACAGCATGGCGTAGCGCACGGTCAGGACCGCTGAGCCTTTCTCCATGCCATAGTCTTTGGCGACGACGGCCTTCTGACTTGTGGTCAGATCAGGGTGAGGGCCAATCTCGACCCCGAACCGCTCTTGCCAAAGCGCATCATGCTCTGCGGGTGCCCCAGGTTCGCCGAGGCTCCCAATCCCGAGAACGCGCGGCAGCAGGAAATCCTTGAACTTGTCGGTGACGTGACAATAGCCGCGAACGTGCCAGCGGAAGCCGTCATAGCCGAAGGCGTGGGGCGTGATCCGGCGCCAGATCGGATCGGGCCGATCCTTGCTCATCGACTGATAGTGAATGTCCACAGACCGGTGATCGCGCACGGCGCTGAGGACCGTGCGCAACACTGACGCGTCGATATCCCTCCGGGGTGTCAAGGCGATATCAGTGTCAGGAACCTGGGTGATCCAGGATTCCGATAGATCGATCAGTCCTTCAGCAACCGACCGCAGGCGCGACAGATAGCCGTCGGGATCGGGCTTGAGGAAATGGGGTTCGAAATGTTCGCTCGCGACATACCGTTTGGCGCTCTTGTCATAGAGGGCGTTGTGGGGCGCTCGCTCCTGGTAGAGCGTCAGATCCTTCGACGCTTGCGGCACCGAGACATCGAACATCTCGATGATGTCCGAGCGATTGACCCCGCCCTCCCAGAACAAGCGGAACTCGATGAACTCGAGCCGACGCTCAACGCCCCACTTCAATGTCGTCAGGCTTTCCGCCATCCGAATCTTCCTCCAAAACGGATGCAGATAAAAACTATATGGACACATCTGCACGACGTGTGTAGTTTCTATTCCCATCACGGAGTCGCGTCAAGCGAAACCGTGCCGGGCAACAGGAGGACCACATGGCCAAGACCCCCTCGAAGAATGAAGTAACGAGCAAGAAAGCCGCGACTGCGGCATCGCAGGTGCTGCGCGACCCCAAGTCGAGCGCAGCGGCAAAATCGGCGGCGGCTTCGGCGCTGACGCAGCGCCCGAACAAGAAGTAAGTCAGGGAGAACGACGATGACCACCCTTTCCAACCGGCGGACCATCGTCGCCCATGGCCGTTTGGCGATGCGCGAGTTGCGCCTCGACGCGGCGCGGCAGCGCCGACACAGCGTGCAGATCATGTCATTTGAACAACTCGCGGTCCGTCTGGCCGGGGGCTTCGCCCGTCCGATCGATGACGAGTGTTTGCGAACCGCGATCCAGGCCGTGCTGCCGGACACGAGCCTCGGAGAGCTGGAAAGCATCAAGCTGCTTCCTGGCATGGTCGATGCGGCGGCCGACAGCCGAGCAACAGCGCGACGGTGAAGCCGACGCGATCGCCCAAATGTGCGCCCGGCTGATTGGCAGTGAGATGATCCTCGATCGTCGCTCCGGCGCCAGTCGACCTTGCCGGCCAACCGTGACGTCGCGCCGCTCAGTCGCCTTCAACGGCAAGTGCCTTGCAGCGCTCCCCGACCAAGGCGATCACCTTGTCCTGCGCTGTTTTGGCGGTCTCAGCCTCGGCCGCGAAGGCAGGTAGCTGAAGCCCCTGCGCCCGGTCGGCCACACGCGCCGTCAGGTCCGCAATCGCAGTCTCGGCATCTCCGGCGGATACGCCGATTGTCCGCGCCAGCGCGAGGAAGTCCTGGCGCGTCAGACGGTCATCCTTGCCGTTGAGCTTGAGCGCCATGCGATCGCCCCCCAAACCCGGGAAGACGCGCGTGGTGACGGCGTCGTAGAGCGGCGCGAAGCGCACGCTCGTGAAGGCCTTGGCATCCACCTCGGCGACTTTGAGCACAGCGAGGTTCTTGAGATGCATATCGCCATCGGCGATGAGCCAGGCGAACACGGCCCGGCGGAACAGGATATCGAGATCGCTGGCCGGATCGGTCGACAGCGGTCGTAGGCCGCGCGCCATCCGCTCGATCGTTCCGTCGTATTTGGCGGATGCGGGAAGGTCCAGAATGGAGCAAAAATCCTCCATCGCCAGACGCCGCTGATCCGCTGGCCCGCGACGAATATCGAACCGCTCGACGACCAGTGCGGGCGACATGCTGTCGGGCATCTCCAGCAGCGCGGCGTCGGGCACATCGAACCCGGCCGAGCGGCCAAGCTCCAGGCAAAGCCACTCGACGACCGGTAACGTCTCGAAGCCCGCCGTGCCGGCGGGCTTGAGGATATGTGTGAACGGCTGATCGATGGCCGGAACGAGGGCGCCATCAGGCATCAGGCTCATCGGCGCCTTGATCTGGACGCCCGACAGGCGCGGCGTTTCCGCGCGCGCGAAGATGCGCGCCAGGTTCTGCTCGAAGGTCTCCTCGATCTCCCCCCGCGCCGGACCGGCGTAGCGGCCCGTGAAGCCACCGGTGTCGATGTATCCAGCCAGTGTTGTCGTGAGAATGTCAGCAGGCAGCGCCGCCAGTTCTTCTCGACCCTCGACGATGACGATGTTCGACATATATCGCCGTCCGCGCCGGAGCGCCTCGCGTTCATCGCGTTCGTGGAGAACCTGCGCCAGCCAGCCCTCGGGAAGCAGCGATTCAATGAAGGCCGGCAGCTTGCCCGGCGTGGTTTCGCGCACGAGGGCCGGTCCCGCTCGACGCCCCGGCTTCCAGCGCCATTCAAATCCATCGTGGGTCAGCCGGCCGAGCGGCTCACCGTGCCAGGCGACGAGGAGATCGAGCGCTGCCTTGTTGACCGGCGCCTTGGCAACGCCCGGCTGAGCTAGCAGAAAGCGTTCGGCGCCTTCGCCTTCGCGATACCATTCGTTCTCACGCGCCAGCACCCAGACGGCGTCGGCTGCGGCTTGGGGCGTCCCATGTTCCTCCACCAGACGCGCCGCCATCTGCGCGCGCATGTCGGCGGTAACCGCGCTCGCATGTTCGCTGCGCAGGCGGAACGCTTCGAGAAAGCGCTGGCGCGGCGATGAGGCGTCGACGCGCAATTCGCCCAGGTCGTCGCCGATGACCGCGATCGCCGTCGATGGATGCTTCGGCGCTTCGTTCTGGATGATCTCAAGCGTCCGCAACCGCGTGCGCTGGTTGCGGCGGCCGCTGATAAACAGCCGCCCGTCGGGCGTCGGCGCGAGCAGCGCTGCACTCGCCGACGACAGATAGGCGTTGGGATAGAGATAGTGTGCAATTCGGACCGCATGACCGAGGATCGTCACCTCGATGTCACCTTGGTCATCGACGTAAACCCCGCGCACGAGCTGGATCAACTCACCGGTCTGCGCGCGCTGATGCGCGCGTTTGGCGTCAATTGTCTCACCGACTAGATGAAGAGCCATAGGATTATCCCGCATCTCAGATGCGCGTTAATCCCACCATCCGGCGCCGCGTGCAAGAATTATCGCGCATCTGAGATGCGCGATAATTCCGGCGCGTAGAGAGATTGGAGCGCGCCGACCCGGAATGATCGGCGCGCTCCAGAACAATCATGCCGCGAACGGCACGCAGCCAGCCCTATGGCGACTGGCCTAACGGGCTCGCCGCCATCCCTGTCACCGCCCTTGATCCGCCCCTCGCGGCGGCTTCTCCGACGGTCCCGGCGCTTCTGGGTCCCGGTCCCCAAGCTTGAACTGTCAGGGCGTCGTCGATTGATCGAGCGAGGTGGCCTGCACAATGGCGCGAAAATTCTCCAGAAACTCGGGGTGCCGCCCTGCCAGAAATCCCTCGATCTCGGACTTCGCCAGCAGGCGCTCGCTACGGCCGGAATCAAAAAGAATACCAGAATGGCTTTTCAATAGAATGCCGGAGACTGGTTGTACAATATTTCTTTTCAACAGTATTTTCCGGGATACATCTCGCGACGCATTTCTTTCGGATGGCCGAAGATAGTGCCATTCACGAGTCGACAGCCATTGCCAAGGAAATAGCAATAGCCTTTGGCAAGAAATGCCTTTGCCGATGCTTCAATTTATACGAAATTACTAACGTCCCGTGATTCCGGCCGATCCCGTTTTGCAAGAAGGCCGCTCACCAAGGCGAATTGACGACCGAGGAAGGCAATTCCGAAGATGTAATAAGCCAAGGAACTCAAAATGATCGAGGAGCAATGCGAAGGCGACAATCGCGAAGTTCATACCCTGTGATCAACGCGTTCCAGTTGATCTCCGGCGGTGCTTCCAGCGTTAAGTCCGCAATGCGCAGCAGGCGATCGAGAAAGATTGCGGTTTCGAGAATTGCGATGCTCGCGCCAGGGCATCGATGCGAACCATCACCGAACGCAAGCCCTGCGCTACCGACCCGCGCTGCCAAGGCGCGATCAGGATCGACTGCATGCGGACACGCGCCCACCGCCGCAACATCAGCATTCGCCTGGCGGATATCGATTTTGAAAATCTGGCCGGTATTTGGATTCCGTCGCGAAAGCTCCCCGACGACGGGTTCTAGCCTAAGGATCTCTTCCAAGATCGCGATCCGCCCGGTCTCATCTGTGGCAAGGAAGCGTGTCCGAAGCTCGTCGCGCTCGAGCAAATGCCATCCCGCCATCGTGATGAATTCGCGTGTCGTCACCATGCCGGCGGCAGCGTAGGTCACGCACTCGGTAAGTATCGCGCGGTCCGAATAGCCTTCGGCGATCAAATGCGAGATCACGTCTTCGCGCGGGGCACGGCGACGCGCGAGAACCGCTGGGAACACGTCTCGAACGTAAAAGTTAAGCATGTGGATCTGCGCCCGCGCGAAGCGTGGCAGATCGAGGATCGACTTGCCGAGCGCGACATTGCCAGCTTGAAAAAAGCGTTCGAGCCGACGCGCCATCCGGGTGCGATTACTATCGGTAACACCGACAACCTCGGCCGCAACGGACACCGCCAGCCGCATGCTCATTTCGTCCAGCTTTGCGTGGCCGCGACGCTGCATGTCGCCGATTAATGCATCGGATTCACGCTCGATGATCGCACGGTAGCTGGTGTCGACGGTTTTGGGGGTGAAGAACCGAGCGGTCGCAGCACGCTGACGGCGATGGCGCTCACCGTGCTGGAAAATGATCGGCGCAAAGCGCTCGTCGCTGAACCTTGCCATCAGATCAGCGCGGAAACTGGCCTGATGCAACTCATCATCCCGGAGCAGCGCGCGTGCTTCCGAAAAAGACTGGACTGGGCAACCGCGACCCATGGGCTGCGATGGAATGCTTTTTCGATCATCACGGAGATCGTCGACCCCGCTGGACGGTTCGCGCGATAGCGTGGAATACGAACTCATCGCTTTGCTCCTTTACTCCAAGGTCCGCTATATATGATCTACTGTGGCTCATAAAAGGGGTAATCGCGAAAAGGGCGTGGACGCTCGTGTCACGCGAACCCGGTCGCTGCTGCGCGACGCGATGCTGGCGCTGTTGCAAAACGGCGACGCGCATTCGATCACAGCGCAACGTATCGTCGCTCATGCCGGAGTCGGCTACGCGACCTTCTTTCGCCATTATCCCGGCGTCGACACGCTGTTGCTCGACGTGGCGGATGAGTTGATGGGACGGTTGGTTAAGCAGGTGGCCCCGGCTCTCGTTCGGGGAGACGTAGGTAACGCCGTGCGATCCGTCGTGGAGTTCGTCGATCTACACCGGCACGCGTCTGCAGCTCTGCTGGTTGGCGGTGGCGATGCAGTGCGACAGGAAGTGACGGCTCGCGCCATTCGATACGCAGAGGGGCTCGATCTTCCGTTTGATTCATCCGTGCCTCGCGGACTCGCTGTTCGCGTCGTAGTGGGCGGAATAATCACCATTTTAAGCTGGTGGTTGACGGAAGGACTGACCAGTTCAGCCGATGACGTGAGCAGCTTGATCGAACGATTAACGATACGCGCCCTTGTGACGCCGGAGACGTAACACCGGAGTACGGCTCGGTGCTCCCGAGGTTGGTAGAACGCGTGCCAAACGCTACCCTACAACCCTGGCGGACGCAGACGTAATGCCCGGTATCAAACCGGTCTAATTGCGCCCGATGCTCCAACCCGCCAGCAACGCGCGCAAGGCAGCGACGAACGCCAGCGGCTGATCCAGCATCAGATGGTGCCGAGCTTCGGGTACAGCGATGATCGGAATATCGATACCGCCGAGCTCGCGCACGTAATCACTGGAATCATTTGTAAAAAGGAGGCTTTGCTCGCCGTGTACTATCGCCTTGCGGCCTGGCGCCTCGACCAGCGTTCTGCCCATTTCAAGCCATTCGCTCGGCACATTATCCCGCTTGAACACTGATGGCGAAAACTTCCAGGTCCACGCGTCGCCTTCGCGTCGAAGTGAGTGGTAGGCCATGTAATCCATCAGGAACGCCTCACCAACGGGCTGTGGCGGAGATAGAACATACCGCTCGCGGGCACTGGCGTAATCGGGGTAGCGCTTATGCGGGCGATCGGGGTCGCCTGATCCCGGGCCGGTGCGGCCGCCGCCCCAAACGGCGTCAAAGCTGGACGGACGCAGCACCATCAGATCGCAAATCACCGTACCGGCAAAGGCCTCCGGCGCCAGCTTGATCGCCTGGAGCGCGACTGCCGCGCCGAAGCTGTGTGCGACGATGATCGGCTTGTGCTCGTGGCCAAAAAGTCCAAGGGCCTCCGCGACCCCAATCATCTCCCGTCCTCGCGCGCCCATGTCACAATTCTCGCGAACGTCGCTGTCCCCCATTCCTGAATGGTCGTAGGCGATCACATGGTAATTTTCAGCCAGGTAAGGCGCGACGAACGCCAGGCACCGTGCATGAGAGAGAAAGCCGTGGGTCATCAGTAAAGGAGGCGCGGAACGATCTCCCCAGCGGAAGTAATGCATTCTCACACCAGAGACCTCGACGAAGCCCTCCTCCCGCGGCACGGATAG
The DNA here is from genome assembly GCF_001721295.1 of Sphingomonas turrisvirgatae. Taxonomy (GTDB): domain Bacteria; phylum Pseudomonadota; class Alphaproteobacteria; order Sphingomonadales; family Sphingomonadaceae; genus Sphingomonas; species Sphingomonas turrisvirgatae. The sequence goes on from NZ_MDDS01000046.1 coordinate 48,649, forward strand.
CGCGTCGACAAACCAACCGGGCAGGTATGCAGGATCTGGCGCCCAGGTCTGTACGATATCGGACGGGATTTCACGCATGGTGCTCAGTGCCTTTCTTTGACTGAATCAATTATGTGGCATGATCCGGCGTGACGCGATTCAAACCGAAGTGTCCAGGCTGCGGCGTATTCATCCGATTGTTCTCGAACCGGATCTTTTCCAGTTTTGGTATACGTTCGCATCGCTTGTTTCTGGAGCTTCGCACGCGGGCGCGGAGAGCATTGGTAGCTGGACCGGGAGAGACGGATCGGTTTCAAAGCCGTCAACGAGCACCCGACGGGCTCGCGATACGCGACTTTTAACGGTGCCAAGCGGTACGCCGAGACGATCCGCGGCTTCTTCGAATGTCAGCCCGTCTCGTGTCACCAGCTCGAAGGCTACGCGTTGTCCATCAGAAAGCGACGACACGGCTTGGTTGAGTTCACTGGAAAAAATCCCTTCGTCCTGGGCGGCCGGGGCAATTAAAAGACGTTCTGCGATTGCCGGATCCCACGATACCGAGCGCCGATCCTTTCGCTTCCCGGACAGAAAGCTGTTCCGTGCGATCCGCATAAGCCAAGCCTTGAGGTTCGTCCCGATCTCGAAACGCTCTCGCGCAGCCCAGGCGCGCGCCAATGTATCCTGAACGAGGTCTTCGGTATCTGCCTCGTTACGCGTCAGTCGACGCGCATAAATCCGCAGGTTCGGCATCACCCTGCGCACAGCATGGCTAAAACCGCGCTGGCTTATAAACGGATCAGTGTGCTCAATGGCGACGGGAAGTGTCGATCGGCACACGCTGTTCATGGCTTCGATCCGATTTTCGCCGCAGGAGTCTCGATCGCGCTTGGTTGACCAGCAGGCGAGGGTTTGAAATCGGGCAATTTGGTCGATCCCAAGCCCCCCTGTTCGATCCTCTTGGCGACATCGCCGGCACGACCGACTGGTCCCCGGAGCGATCGAACGGTTTCCGTGACTTGGCGAGCATCCGCTTCCAACTGCCTCATCCGAGGTCGTGCGCGCGAAACCGACTGCCCAAAAGACACGGCTGATTTGTCAGCCGAATCCAGTGACTTAGAAATACGCTCACGAAATCCTCCACGTGACGCTTCAATGCGCCTGCGAAGTCTCGTTGCACCATCTCCTGTATTGGCGATCTGCTTTGCAAAAGCATCGAGCCTGTCCGTCTGTGGCAACCGTCCCGCCACTTGGCCGACTTTGTCAGTCCAGCTTTGCGAGTTGCGCGCGAGTTCGTCGAGACGCTTCTCTATCGAACGCAAACCAGCGGGATCGAGCTTTTTAGACACGCTTTCAGCGTTCGACGAAACCTTCGCAATGAGGTCTGCTGGACCACCGCCGCCCAAGAGTCCTCCGCCCTTTGCTGGTATGATCGGGAACGGCTGTCCCTCTCGGGCCGCGAGCACCGGGTTGCGATTGTTGTCGCCGCTCAGGCTCAGCTTTGCCGATCCATCAAATAACGATCGTTCGATCGATGCTTTCACACCGCGATGAAGAATCGCGTCATTGGTCAATACGAACCGCACGGTCACGAAATCTGGATTTTTGGGCTGGACCTGGATTTCAGTTACGCGGCCAATGGGAACACCGAGAAGGTTCACGGCCGACCCCGGTTGCAGGCCATCTACAGATTGTTCAAATCGTATCTCGTACGTCGGCCCCTCGGCATCGCTCGCCTGGAGAAGCCACAAAGCGAATCCGATCGCAGTGATCATGAGCAGGCCCACGATCAGGCTCACCTTCAACCAGTTTGAATGCGTTTCCATCGGGAGCTAGGAATCCCGAGACCCGTCGCGCCAGGCGCGATGCTTCGCGGGCTGCTCTGCGTGCGCCGCGCTCAACGCCGCCTCACACCTTCGAAAACGGCCAGTGCAACAGCGCCGAAAGCCAACAGTCCCGCCAGGAGAGGCTGCGAGGAAAACACTATCGCGGCGCAGATCGCGAGGGTGGCAGGATAGAGCTGCGGAGTACCCCTGCCGGCACGCTCCCTTCCGCGTAAACGCTCAAGGTCCTTGGGCGCGATACTGACGGTGATTGAGCCGGTTCGCGCAACCTTCTCGATCTGTCCGACGAGGTTCGGCGTTGACAGAACCGCTCGTCCGAGCGCTGCGAGCAGCTTGCCCGCCTCACCGCGCAGCCGGGCAGGGCTCGCCCGCTCCCGCATCAATTCCTTTGCTATGGGAGCAAGCTCGCGAGCAATGTCGAATGCCGGATCGATGCGCCGGACGAACCCCTCGGCGGTCAGCAAGGTCCGGAGCACCAAAGCGAGGTCAGGCGGAAGCGCGAGATGAAAGTCGCGCAGAATCGCGAATACCATCTGAAAAATGTCGGCGAGGTCAATCTGATCGAGCAGGACGTTGCTGAAGCGGTCGATCAGTTCGGCCATTGCCTCTTCGAGCCGGACCCGCTCCACGTCCGGATCACCGGCCCAGAGCATAAGGATATCGACGACACCGCCGGTGTCCTCCGAAGCGATCGCGAGGCCAAGCCGAACGAGTTCCTCCCGGCGCCTAGGCAGGAGGGTGCCCACGGCCCCGAAATCGATCAGGCCAAGCGTCCCGTCTTCAAGGAAGAAGACGTTGCCGGGATGCGGATCGGCGTGGAAGTGACCGTTGATGATGATCATGCGCAGGATCGCCTGCGCATAGGTGCTGGCAAGCGTAGCCAGATCCAGATCACTTCGGCGTGCCGCGTCCAGGTCGCTTGCGGGAAATCCGCGGAGCCGCTCCTGGATGTTCACTCGCCTACCCGAAAGCTCCCAATCGAAGCGCGCGGTCCGAACCCCGTAGGTTTTAAGATATTCACCGATCGCGTCGCTGGCGCGCGCTTCTGCGCTGAGGTCCATCTCCCGGGCGAGGCTCTCGGCGAAATGGCGCAGCAACTCGTCCGGCTTCAGTCTTGCGATCTCGGGGATACGGCGCTCCGCAACCCGGGCCAGTCTTCGCAAGAGCCGAAGATCGGCATCGACGATCCGCTCGATGCCTGGGCGGCGAATCTTGACGATGACGTCCCGCCCGTCGAGCAGCGTCGCAGCATGCGCCTGAGCGATCGAGCCTGCCGCAAGCGCTTCGGTTTCAAAGTGGCTGAAACTTGTTTCGATTGGGCCGCCGATCGCCTCCTCGATCAGCGGTTGCACGGCCGCGAAAGGAAGCGGAGGAACGCGGTCCTGCAGTTTTGAAAGGGCATCGACCCATGCCGGCTCCAGAAGGTCGCTTCGCATCGCGAGGATCTGTCCGAATTTGACCGCGACAGGGCCGATATCCCGCAAAAGCGCGACGATCGCTTCCGGCCGGGTATCTTCAAGCGGCTCGCCCCCCCCCGCCCCCAGACCCAACCGAGCGGCCAGCCCCTTGAGACCGTGCCGGCCGAACAGGACGAGAATCTGCGCGAACCGCTCCCTTTCTTTTAGAGCGGTCGTATCGGTTTCATCGTGAGGAGCTAGATCAATCATGCGCCCGGCTTTTCGGGGCGGGAACTTGGGTCTCGGGAACGCTGGCCTTCGTCTCCAGTTGGTCGACGAGCCGGTTCAAATGTTTGATCGCTGCGTCGAGACCCTCGAGTTCATCCGCTGTCAGGCTTCCGAAGGTCTGCCCTACGATGTCGTCGTAGAGCGGCATGGCCAGTCCCAACGTGGCCCGGCCGGCGTCTGTGATCTGCACCAGTTTGGACCGGCGATCGTCCGGAGCAGGCGATCGTGACACGAGACCATTTTGCTCGAGCGCGTCGATCGCCTGAGTAACAGTGCGGGGCGCCTGATCGAAAAAGCTCGCAATATCGGTGGAGCGGCGGGGTTGTTCCGCGAGATACGCGAGCAGTTTTAGTTGGGCCATCGATGCACCCTGACAGGCAAGATAGGCATCGATCAGCCGCCGCATCCTGTACCAGGTCCAGCCGAAGGTGGTTGCGATCCCACGTATACCCGATTGGTGAGGTTCCATATAATGTGGTATTGCCGAAGCTTGGCCGCCGTGGCAAGTCCCTCGGCTCTTTGAATCGAGAGTTGATCGGGAATAGAATGGTGGAAGATCCCACAGTCGGTTCAGGCGACTATGACGATGTCGGCGAGCGGCCCGCTGGTCCGCTCAAGTCGGTACGGGTTCGGCTGGCGCTGTTGGTTGTCGCGGTCGCTATCGTGGGAGCGGGGTTGGTATGGTATTTTGACCATCAGAACCGCGGCAAGTTCATGCAGAAAACCGACAACGCTTATGTGGCGGCGGACTCTGTCGTGGTGGCCCCGAAAGTTGCCGGATATGTCGAGCGCGTGTTTGTCAGCGCGAACCAAGCGGTCCGCAAAGGGCAGCAGTTGGCAGAACTAGACCCTCGCGAATATCGAGCCCAAAGCGAGCAGATCACCAGCCAGATCGACACAGCGAAAGCTGCGGTCGAGACGAGCCGTTCGCAGATCGCTGAACAGCAGGCGACAATCGTCCAGGCGCGTGCTCAGGCGGCCTCGGCGCGCGCCGAGGCCGCCTTCGCGCGGCAGCAGGTTGCGCGCTATCAGCCGCTGGCGGCGTCTGGCGCAGAGCCAGGCGAGCGATTTGCCCAGCTTCAGACGCAAGCACGACAGGCAGATGAGCGCGCCAATGCTGCTCAGGCCGGCCTTACCGCAGCAGAAAGGCGCGTTGGCACGCTTGGTGCCCAGGTACGACAGGCGCAATCGCAGGCCGAAGCTGCTCGTGCTCAGCTCTCAGCCGCGCGTGTGAACACCGAAGCGACGTTGCTCAAGGCAGCGATCGATGGTCGCGTCGGCGATCTCGCTGTCCGGGTAGGGCAGTTCGTACAGCCCGGAACGCGCCTGATGACGCTGGTGCCGGTGGAGCGCCTCTTCATCGAGGCCAATTTTAAAGAGACGCAGCTAGGTCTCATGCGAGTCGGCCAGCCCGTCAGCATTGACGTCGACGCGCTCCCCGGGGTCGAGCTGAAAGGGCGGGTTGCCAGCTTCGCACCGGGCACAGGTGCCCAGTTCTCCGTGCTCCCGCCGCAAAACGCGACCGGCAACTTCACGAAGATCGTTCAGCGCGTGCCCGTCCGTATCGCGATCGATGCGCCGCCCGAAGTCAGGCCCCTTCTGGTTCCCGGAATGTCGGTCGGCATTACTGTCGATACCCGTTCGGCCAAAGGCGACCTGGAGAGAATTCGGCAGGCCGTAAGTCGGAAGCGCTGAGCGTGGCGACGGTTGCTGCATCTCCGGGGACGTTACGCGCCGAGCGAGCCGACTCGACGGCCTGGATCGCGGTCGCGGCCGGCGCGCTGGGCGCGCTGCTCGCGACACTCGACATCTCGATCGTCAACTCGGCGCTGCCGACTATCCAAGGGGAGATCGGAGCGACCGGCACGGAAGGAACGTGGATCGCCACGGCTTTTCTCGTTGCCGAGATCATCATCATACCGCTGAGCGCGTGGCTGGAACGGCTTTTGGGGTTGAGGACACTTCTCCTCATCTCGGTGACCTCTTTTACAGGATTCTCGGTCCTGTGCGGCACCGCTACGGATCTGATGACAATGATCGTCGGAAGGGCGGGTCAGGGGTTCACGGGCGGCGTGCTCATCCCGACAGCGATGACGATCGTCGCAAAGCGCCTCCCGCCATCGCAACAGCCGATCGGCATGGCCCTTTTTGGAATGACCGTCATCCTGGGTCCGGTTCTTGGCCCCCTGCTCGGAGGCTGGCTCACGGAAAATCTGAGCTGGCATTATGCCTTCTTCGTGAACGTGCCGGTCTGCGGTCTGCTCTTGCTGCTGCTGCTTCTCGGCCTGCCGCACGAGAAAACGAACTGGGTCTATTTCCGCGAGGCGGACTGGTTCGGGATCGTCGGCATGATCCTCGGCCTGGGAGGACTGACGGTCGTGCTTGAGGAAGGGCACCGTGAAGAATGGTTTGAATCGACGTACATCGTCCGGCTGACGATCATGACCCTGATTGGTTTTGTCATGTTGGGTATCGGACAACTCAGGGCCGCCAAGCCTGTGCTTAAGCTGCGGATCGTGATGAATCGACAATTCGGCAGCGTCGTCGTCATGGCGCTGGCGCTGGGCATGGTGATGTACGGCTCGACCTTCGTCATCCCGCAATTCCTCGCGCTGATCGCTGACTATAACGCCCTTGAGACGGGTCAGGTGATTTTCCTCATGGGTGTGCCTGCCTTCTTGCTGATGCCCGTCATCCCGCTGCTTATCCGCGTCGTCGATATCAGGCTCGCCGTCGGCACAGGCCTTGCGCTCATGGCCGCCAGCTGCCTCGTCAACACCAGCCTCACCGCGGAATCTGCCGGAGAAGCCTTTACCGCCGGACAGTTACTGCGTGGTGTCGGCATGATCCTCACCATGCTGTTCCTGAACCAGGCCACTATCGCTTCGGTCAGCAAGGAGGATGCCGGTGATGCATCAGGCATCTTCAATGCCGCACGAAATCTCGGCGGGTCGTTCGCTTTGGCCGCCCTGGCCTCCTTTCAGGACCAGCGAATGTCGCTCCATAGCCGGCGGATGGAAGAGACCCTTTGGGCAAACGACCCAAGGTTGCAGGATTATCTCGCCGGCATGGCCAGGACGTTCGGCCAGATGGACGCCGCCCTTCAGTCGCTTGCCGGGACCATTCAGCAGCAGGCCTTCATCATGACGTACAATGACATTTTCCTGGCGATGGCGCTTGCGACACTGGCCACGCTTCCACTCGTTTTGTTCCTGCGCCCGCTGCCCAAAGGGCAGTCCATGGCGATGCATTGAGGCTGCGATGACAAACTTCAGAGGTCTCGTTCTCGCCCCCTTGCTGCTCGGCGGATGTGTCGTTGGCCCGGACTACGCCGGACCGCCGGGGTTGGGTCGCGCCGCCCCCCAATCCAAGTTCGTGCGCCAGACCGCGAGTACGAGCACCAATGACCCCGCAGTTGCTGAGTGGTGGACGGCTCTTCAAGATCCGGTCCTGAACGAGCTTGAGCGACGCGCACTTGCAGCGAATCCGTCGATCGATGTCGCCCAGGCGCGGCTCCGTCAGGCGCGTGCATCCGTGCGCCAGGAGCGCGCTAACCGCTTTCCGAAAGCTGGGGCACAAGCGACCGGAATCTTCGCCGACCTTCCCGGGATCGATCTGCAGTCGGCTCAGGGGAACGGCGCAGCGCCCCCTTCCCAGGACGCGGATTCCTCTCTCCAGTTTTTCAATCTCGGCCTGAACGCAAATTGGGAAATCGATCTTGCAGGAGGCCAGATCCGAAAAATAGAATCCGCTAACGCACTAGCCGCAGCGGCTTCCTACAACGCGGCAGATGCACACGTTCAACTCGCAGCCGACGTTGCGCAAAGTTATACGAATCTGCGGGACCGGCAGCAGCGCGCCGCTGCACTTCGTGGGGGGCTGGACCTGCAGAAGCAGCAGCTAGACCTCGCTCGGCAACGCTTTCAGCAGGGCACGGTGCCGGCCTTTGCCATTGGTCAGGCGAACCGCGCCATTCAGGCTACCAACGGCGATCTCGCTACGGCTGAGGCGGAGATTGGAATTTATCTTAATGCGCTCGCCGTACTTGCAGGGGAGGCGCCAGGGAGGCTCGATTCCTTGCTGGCTGTCCCGCGTGACGTCCCCTTGCCGCCACAGGTCGTCGCCATCGGCGATCCCGCCTCTCTCCTTCGCCGTCGACCCGACATACGCGCCGCCGAGCGCAATCTGGCGGCCACGACCGCCCGGATTGGCGTCGCTGAAGCAGCGCGTTTTCCAAAGATCAGCTTTATGGGGATCCTAGGCATCGGCGGAACGTCTGTCGGAGACCTGGTCGATCTGGGAAATATCTCCAACATTGCCGTGCCCCAGCTACAATGGGGGTTGCTCGATTTTGGACGAACTTCGGCCCAGATAACGCAAGCGCGCGCTGGACGAGACGAAGCTGAGGCACAGTATCGACAGGTCGTTCTAGGTGCGTTCCAGGACGCCGAGAATTCGCTCGCGCGCTTTGCACAGCAACGTCGCAATGTGGCAGCGCTCGCCGAGATCAAGCGATCGGCTGACGAGTCAGACATTTTGACACAACAACGCTTCCAGCGACAGGTGATTTCCCGCAGTGACGCACTCGAGTCCGGTCGTCAGAAAGTGCTTGCTGCATCAAACCTTCAAAGTGCGGTTGCGGCTCTTACGGCAAGTTATATCGCCATACAAAAATCACTCGGACTCGGGTGGCAGGAATCGACCTATCAAGGATTGGCAACGGATTCCTCGACCACGTCTATCGGAACAAATCAGTGATCCCTCGACCTGTCATGCCCTAATGTCGCCTTTGGGGTAGCTACCGAATTACCATAACGGCGTCTTGACTTGAGGAGACGCTGCTGTGGCCGACACCGAAATACGGTCTGTATGGAACGGGAGGTGACGATGCAACTTCGGTCGGGAGTTCAAGATTGAGCAGTTAAGCTGGCGCAGGATTACGGGCGACTGCTTCTTCACTTCAATTTATTGATCTACGCACGATACGCGGCCTTTCGGATTGGCAAGACCTGGCTCCGGCAATCGGACTGGCAAGCCTGCGCCGGCAGTTTGTTGACGTCGTCGCTCCGCTCGACGGACTGCGTCCTGCGCATGACTAAGGGCCAAGGGACAACCAGAACGAGCCCGCCGATTTGTACGCCATTGCCGCCGCGAGCCCTACGCCGGTGCGTTCGCTCTTTTCATGTCGGGTCTATCGGCTCCAATCGGCATCAGACGCCAATCTCGTTGGAGTAGAGTTATGTCGACGAAATCTGAGGCCCTCAAAAAGCGGATGATCCGCCGCCATGAGCTTCGGCAGATCGTACCGCTGGCCGACACCACCATCTATGAGATGGAACAGCGCGGCGAATTCCCTCGTCGCTTTGCGCTCACCCCACGCTGTGTGGTGTGGGATCTGGCCGAGGTCGAAGCCTGGCTGACCGATCGCCTGGCGACAGCCCGGCGATCGCCAATCGACCGGGCGCCGCATCCCGATGTGCGCAAGCGTAAGGCGCGTCCCGTCAAAGCGCCGGATCAGGCGCGAGCATCGGCATCGAGGGCGGAATCAGGACCGGCACGCGCTTCTGCCCTGCCACCCAGGCGTCGATGATATCAGACCATTCCTGCATCATATGCCGCCGCTGGTGCTCGTACTCCGCCTTGTTGTAGACGCCGCGCGAGGACCGCCCATCTTCATGGGCCAGGCACTTTTCGATCCAGTCACTGTTGAACCCCAGTTCATTGAGCAGGGTCGATCCAGTCCGGCGCAAGTCATGTACCGTGAACGGCTCCAGCGGTAAGCCTTCCTTCTGCGCGCGCTCCACGACGGCGTAGGTGACGCGATTGAAGGTCGCCCGGGACATCGGCGCATCCGCATCATACCGAGACGGCAGAAGGTAGCGCGAGTTGCCCGCGCAAGTCTTCAACGCGATCATAATGTCGAGGCATTGCTGCGAGAGATAGACGTTATGCGCCTTGGATCGCTTCATGCGCTCCTTGGGGATCGTCCACACGGCGTTCTCGAAGTCCACCTCGTCCCAGACCGCATCCTGCAGCTCGCTCTTGCGCACCATTGTCAGCAGGAAGAGGCGCATCCCGAGTCGGATCGTTGGCAGCGTCGCCACATGGTCGAGCTGCTTGAGCATCACGCGAATTTCCGTCGGCGACAGCGACCGGTCCTTTGGAACGAACGTCGCGATCGAGGCGGGGCCGACATCGTCGGCCGGATTGGCAACCTTCTCGCCGTGCAAGATCGCAAACCCGTAGATCTGCTTGAGGATGTCGCGGACATGGATAGCAGTCGCCGGTGCGCCGCGATCAACGATCTTGCCGCAGTGGGCGCGCAGGTCATCCGGCGTGATTTCAGTCAACAGCCGGTTCTTCCAGACTGGCAGAAGCTCTCGTTCGAAGATCGAACGCCGCATCGCGCGGGTGCTGTCAGCCATCGGCGCCTTCACCAACCAGCGCTCTCCAAACTCACCGAAGCTCTTGGCCTCCTTGATCCGGCGTTTGTCGCGTTGTTTTTCCTGGGCCGGAGACCTGCCTTCGAAGACGGCACGTTTAGCGTCGATCGTCGCTTCACGGGCTCGAGCAAGGGACAAACCGGAGGGACCGTATTTCCCAAGCGTTAGCGTCTCGCGCCGCCCATGCAGCCGGTAGTCCAGCCGAAACGTCAGCGTCCCGGAGGTTGAGACCTGGACATAAAGGCCGTCACGGTCCGTGACTTTGTAGGCTTTCTCGCGTGGTTTCAGGTTCTTAAGGGCAACATCGGTGAGCATACCGACCTCCTTTACGCAAAATACCGTCAGGCGATTTTCGGCCATTTTCGCCGACATTATCGTTTGATTTACAATAGTTTAGTGCGTAAAAAATACCGTCACTGGCTTCAATACCTCTGACGGTATCGCTGGATTGGGCCAAGTGCAAGTTTGCCGGATACCGTCGAGCATGACGCCAGAGCCAACCGCTGCTCCGCGATTGATCCCGATAGATAACGTGAGATAATCTTTTTATTTCAATGTTTTGATGGTTAAACGCCGATTGATCGCGATAGCCAAAAATGGCCTCGAATCATTCCCACTCGATCGTGCCGGGCGGCTTCGACGTATAGTCATAGACCACGCGATTGACGCCCTTCACCTCGTTGACGATCCGTGTCGCGACACGCGTCAGGAAGCTGGCATCGAAGGGGTAGACGTCCGCCGTCATGCCGTCGGTCGACGTCACTCCGCGCAGGCCGCATACGCTGTCATAAGTGCGCCCGTCGCCCATCACGCCGACGGTCTTCACCGGCAGCAGCACCGCAAACGCCTGCCAGATCGCGTCATACAGCCCGGCGTTGCGGATTTCCTCCAGATACACGGCATCTGCCTTGCGCAGGATGTCGCAGCGTTCCTTGGTCACCTCGCCCGGGATACGGATCGCAAGGCCCGGCCCCGGGAACGGGTGCCGCCCGACGAACACGTCCGGCAGGCCCAGCTCCCGGCCGAGCGCGCGCACCTCGTCCTTGAACAGCTCGCGCAGCGGCTCGACCAGCTTCATGTTCATCCGCTCGGGCAGACCGCCGACATTGTGGTGGCTCTTGATGGTGACCGATGGACCGCCAGTGAACGACACGCTCTCGATCACGTCGGGGTAGAGTGTGCCCTGCGCCAGGAACTCGGCCCCGCCGATCTTCTTGGCTTCGGCTTCGAACACGTCGATGAAGGTCTTGCCGATGAACTTGCGCTTGGCTTCGGGATCGGTGACTCCGGCCAGCCCGTTCATGAACAGCGTCTCGGCGTTCACATGCACCAGCGGGATATTATAGTGTCCGCGGAACAGCGACACGACCTGATCCGCCTCACCCGACCGCATTAGGCCATGGTCGACGAACACGCAGGTCAGCTGCTCGCCGATCGCTTCATGGATCAGCACCGCCGCCACCGCCGAATCGACACCGCCCGACAGGCCGCAGATCACACGGCCGGATCCCACTTGCTTGCGGATTTCCTCGATCTTGGTCTGGCGGAACTCCGCCATCGTCCAGTCGCCCTTGAGGCCGCAGACATGCCGCACGAAATTGGCCAGCAGCTTTCCGCCGTCGGGCGTGTGAACCACCTCGGGGTGGAACTGCATGGCGTAGTAGCGCCGCTTGTCGTCGGCGATCACGGCAAAGGGCGCGCCAGGGCTGGCCGCCACCGGGCGGAAACCGGGCGCCAGGTTCGTAACCTTGTCGCCATGGCTCATCCATACCTGGTGCCTATCGCCCTCGGTCCACAGCCCGTCGAACAGCGCGCAGCCATCGGCGATCTCGATGAACGCCCGTCCGAACTCGCCGCTATCACCAAGCTGAACCTGGCCGCCCAGCTGCTGCATCATCACCTGCTGGCCGTAGCAGATACCCAGCACGGGCAGTCCGCTCTCGAAGATCGTATCGGGTACACGCGGCGAGTCCGCGTCCAGCACCGATGCCGGAGATCCGGACAGGATCACGCCGCCCGGGCGCATCCGCTCGAACGCCTCGGCGGCGGCGTTGAAGGGCGCGATCTCGCTATAGACCCCCGCCTCGCGCACGCGCCGCGCGATCAGCTGAGTCACCTGACTACCGAAATCGACGATGAGAATGGATTCGCTGGGGCCTGTCATGGCGGGTCGATAGGAAGGGCTGCGAGTCGTGTAAAGCCGCCTTGCCAGCTGCGTCGCGCCGCCCGATAGCTGTGGCAATGGGGGAGATCATCGAGCGTCGCGCCAAGTGGACCGTCGTGGCCATTGCCGTGTTCGGCCTCGCGCTGCGGATGGCGGCCGCACAGGGCGGGCTGTGGCTCGACGAAGCTTGGTCGGCGGTGATGGCGCAGGAGGCCGGCACCCCACTCGGCATCTTCCTCAACATCAATCACGACAACAACCATCATCTCAACTCGCTATGGTTGCAGCTGGTGGGACAGAGCGGGCCGCCCATGCTTCAGCGCGCGCTGTCGATCGTGGCCGGCACCGTCACCATCCTGATCGCCGCGCGCATCGGCGCACGCCGCAATGCTGGCACTGCGATCCTGACCGCCCTGTTCCTCGCGCTTTCGCCGCTGCTCGTGACCTATGGCTCGGAAGCGCGCGGCTATGCGCCGATGTTGCTTGCCTTGATGTGCGCGGCCGATCTGGTGGACCGCTGGCTTGCACACCCTGCCACACCGCCACCCGCCATCGCGCTTGCCATTGCCGCCCTGCTCGGCCTGCTGGCCCACCTCACAATGGCGTTCGGCCTCGTCGCGCTCGGCCTCTGGTCGTTGTGGCAGCTGCGTCAGCAGCGAGCCCAGCTGTTCGGCATGCTGGCAAGGCTGTGGGGACTCGCCGCGATGGCGGCGGCTATCGCGCTCGCGCTGATCTTCATACCGGCGTGGCGCAGCGGCGGCATGGCCTTCGGGGCCGCGGAGCCGTTCACGTTCATCCAACTCGGCGCAGGCCTGGTGCACGCCTTTCGCTATGCGTTCGGCGGCATTTGGTCTGCGGTCGCCATCATCGCGCCTGCCGCCATGCTGCTCGGCATCCCCCAGGGACGGCTCGCCGCATGTGGCTATGCCTGCCTGCTCGCGCCGCCGCTTCTGGTGTTGGCCGCCCAAATGCCCAATGCTGGTTTTGCACGGCTCTATCTGATCCCGGCCACGGGTGCGCTGCTGCTGTTGGCCCTTCTGCTCGGTAACAGCTTTGCGCAGGGGAAGCGCGTCCTGCCCCTTCTGTTCGCCGCCGCAACCCTGCTGCTGATGGCGTGGGGCACTGCCCCCCTGATCGAGGGCCGCCGTGCTGACCCCGCTCAGGCCATTGCCGCTATCGCCGCCCGCACCGGGACCGCGGATCTCGCACTCGATCACTCGCGCTCCGAAGCGACACTGCGCGCCGCGGCCGCCAGCGCCCGCTATCCACTCACCATCCGCCAGTCGTGCCCGGCCGCTCGCTTCCTGTTCCTCGAGCGTGACGGGGATGCCCCCTTCCCCGCTACCCCCTCGCATTGCGGCGCGCGCTATCGCGGGATCGCCGGCGCCTTCGCCCAAGGCCTTTCCGGCACCCATTGGAAGCTCTACGAACGCGCGGAGAGGTAGCCAGCGATGTTCTTTTCCTTCGTCGACGAACTGCGCGCCGCTGGCATCCCGGCCAGCCTGAAGGAGCATCTGGTGCTGCTGGAAGCGCTGGACAGGGATGTGATCGATCGCACGCCCGAGGCTTTCTACTATCTCGCTCGCGCTACCTTCGTGAAGGACGAAGGCCTGCTCGACCGTTTCGACCAGGTGTTCGCCAAGGTGTTTCGCGGCATCGCATCCAGCTACGGCGTCGAGAATGCCGACTTGCCCGAGGATTGGCTTAAGGCCATCGCAGAGAAATATCTCACCGCCGAAGAGATGGAGGCGATCAAGTCGCTCGGCTCGTGGGACGAGATCATGGAGACGCTCAAGAAGCGGCTCGAGGAGCAGCAGGGCCGCCACCAGGGCGGCAACAAGTGGATCGGGACGGGCGGCACCTCACCTTACGGTAATTCGGGCTACAACCCTGAAGGCGTGCGCATCGGCGGCGAGAGCAGGAACAAGCGCGCGCTGAAAGTCTGGGACCAGCGCGAGTTCAAGAACCTCGATTCGACTCGCGAGCTCGGCACCCGCAACATCAAGGTCGCAATGCGCCGCCTGCGCCGCTTTGCCCGCGAAGGTGCAGCGGACGAGCTGGATATCGACGCGACCATCGCGGGCACCGCGCGCCAGGGCTGGCTCGACATTCGGATGCGGCCCGAACGCCACAATGCGGTCAAGCTGCTGCTGTTTCTCGACGTCGGCGGCTCAATGGATCCGTGGGTCAAGCTGTGCGAAGAGCTGTTCAGCGCCGCTACCGCCGAGTTCAAGAATCTGGAATTCTTCTACTTCCACAACTGCCTTTACGAAGGAGTGTGGAAGGACAATCGCCGCCGCTTTCAGGAGCGTACGCCGACCTTCGACATCCTCCATAGATATGGCCACGACTATAAGGTGATTTTCGTCGGCGACGCGTCGATGTCACCCTATGAGATCAGCCACCCCGGCGGCTCGGTCGAGCATTTCAACGAAGAGGCCGGCGCCGCGTGGATGCAGCGGGTGACCAATACCTATCCTGCCACGGTCTGGCTGAATCCCATTCCGGAGGCGCAATGGGGCTATTCGCAATCGATTCGCATCATGCGCGATCTGGTCAACGACCGGATGTACCCGCTGACTCTCGAGGGCCTGGACGACGCGATGCGTGAACTGAGTCGGAAGACCTAAGGAGCCTAGAGCCGGTCGACCGCCCGCTGCAACTTGCGCAGCACGGCGACATCGCCTGCCGGCGCGTCCGCCGCATCCTGCGCCAGCGCCATCAGCCGCACCGCGCCAAAGCTCGCGGCCAGGCCTTTGAGGCGCAGTGCCGATCCGCGCCAGCTTTCGGGATCGGCCGCAGCATTCAGCGCCGCCAACGCACGCTTCGCGCTATCGAGAAACGCCTCGCGAAGCTCCGCGATCAGCCCGGGCTCGTCGCCCACTGCCGCCGCCAGCGTCGCATCGATTGCACCGGGATCATATGCCATGCGCCATGTCTAGGATGGCGTGCTTAACGAGCGGTTTCTCCCCGCTAGTCGCTTGCCGGGTAATCGTGCTAGATCGGGACAATGAACGGGGGCAAGAACACTGCCGGCCTCGCGCCGGTCGCGGATGACGGGCTGCTGCTCGTCGAGGAACCGGCACCGACGAGCGCCGCGCATCCTTCCTACGATCCGGCCGAAGATGCCGAAGACGAGGAAGCCTTTCGCACACCCAATGAATGGGCGGTGCCCGTGCTGGCGCTCGGTCTTGTCACCATCTGGTTTGGCGTCATGGGATGGCTGCTCGGCCCCACCTTGGCCTCGCCGCAGCCGCCGGCGCAGCTGGTTCAACTCATCGCCGCGCTCTGCGTGCCTCCGGCGCTTGTCGGCATCCTGTGGCTGCTCGCCCAGCGCAGCAGCCGATCCGAAGCCCGCCGCTTCCGCGACACCGCCCGCGCGATGCGCAGCGAAGCCGCCAGCCTCGAGCGCACCGTCGCGGTTCTCGCCCGCAAGATCGAGGAAAATCGCGCCGCGCTCGCTGCTCAGACCAGCGCGATGATGGCAATGGGCGACGGCGCAGCCGAGCGACTGCAGGCGGTTTCCAATGGCATGGCCGCCGAAGCCCGCGCGATCGAGGCAAGTGGGCGGCTGCTGGTCGACAGTGCCGCCGCTGCCGAAAGGAGCGTCAACATCGTCCTCGCGTCGCTCCCGCGCGCGCATGAGACGATGACCGGCATGGCCGCCACCCTCGATTCGGCGGGGATGAAGGCAAGCGAGCACGCCGCCGCGCTGGATGCCCAGCTTTCCGCCCTGACCGAACGCGGACGAATCGCGGATGAAGTTGCCAGCGGCGCCGCCACGCGGCTCGCCGCGCATATCACCCGGATGGAGGCGACTGGCGAGACCGCCGGTACCAAGCTCGAGGGCGTCGCCGCACAGATGGCGGAGACGGTCGACGCCATGCTCGACCGCGCCGCGGCAGCGGTGGACGAGGCGCGCAAGGGCATCGCCGCCCAGGGCGAAGCGATGCTGGCGATGCTCGCCGCCAATCAGGCGTCGCTGGACGCTGCCGGGCGTGAGAGCATCGAGGCGGTCGGCAACCGCGTCGCCGAAGTTGAGGGCACCATCCTGCGCATCGGCGACAAGCTGGGCGAGGAACAGACCCGCATCGACATCATGCTCGCTTCGGTGACGGGCGGTATCGCACAAGCCGACGGACAGCTCTCCGCGCTCCATGCCGGCGGGATGGAACGGACTCAGGCGCTTGCCGCTTCGATCAGCGCGCTCGACAGCTCGGCAACCGCGATGACCGAAACGCTGCGCATCGGCGACAGCACCGCGCGCAGCGTCATCGCCACGGCCGAAGCGTTGTTGACCGCGATGGATGCGTCGGCGCGCGAGATCGACGAGACCATGCCCGAAGCCTTGCTGCGGCTCGAGGATCGCATCACCGCGACTCGCACTGTCATCGGTAGCGCGAAGCCCGAACTGCTCGCGCTCGTCACGGCGGCAGAGAGCACGCATGACGCGATCGAGGCGATTGCCGATGTCGTCTCCAAACAGCGTGACACGTTGCTCAAGACCCAGGCCTCGCTCATCGAGACGCTGGATACGGGTCATGAAAAGACCGATCAGCTCGAGGAGATCGTGGATCGCGCGATCGGCAATGCGCGCCGCTTTGCCGAGGAGGCAGCGCCGCAACTCGTCGATGCGCTGCTCCGCATCCGCGAAACCGCAAAGGTCGCCGCCGAGCAAGCTCGCGAGACGCTGGCCGGACTGGTCCCCGAAGCGTCGCGCCAGCTTGAGCAAGCCGGCAGCAGCGCCATGCGCCGGGCGATCGACAGCGGCGTACGCCAGCAACTGGTCGAGTTGGGTGAGGTCGCCGAAGCGTCGGTCACCGCCGCCGCCCGCGCGTCCGAACGCCTGACGCAACAGATGCTGACGATCGGCGAAGCCTCGGCCGCGGTCGAGCGTCGGATCGAGGAAGCCCGCGCCGAGCGTGAAGCGGCCGATCAGGACAATTTCGCGCGACGCGTCTCGTTGCTCGTCGAAGCGCTCAATTCCGCCTCGATCGATATTACCAAGGCGTTCGCGCACGAAGTCACCGACAGCGCATGGGCCGCATATCTAAAGGGCGATCGCGGCGTCTTCACCCGCCGCGCCGTTCGCCTGCTCGACAGCGGCGACGCGCGTGACATCGCTTCGCTCTACGATGGCGACTCGCAATTCCGCGAGCAGGTCAACCGCTACATCCACGATTTCGAGGCGATGCTGCGCCAGGTGCTCGCGTTACGCGACGGCTCGCCGCTTGGCGTGACCTTGCTCTCGTCGGACATGGGCAAGCTCTATGTCGCGCTGGCCCAGGCGATCGAGCGACTGCGCGCCTAGCGCGTCGCCGCCGCCTGCACCTT
Source organism: Sphingomonas turrisvirgatae (assembly GCF_001721295.1). Lineage (GTDB taxonomy): Bacteria > Pseudomonadota > Alphaproteobacteria > Sphingomonadales > Sphingomonadaceae > Sphingomonas > Sphingomonas turrisvirgatae. Next base: position 66,095 of record NZ_MDDS01000046.1, read on the forward strand.
CATGGCAAAGGCCAGTCGTGCCTGTGACAGCGCGCGGTCCGATGCCTTCGGCCAGGCACCACTGATCGCGATAACGATGCGATTGGCCGGATCGACCAGGATCGCCTGGCCGAATATCCCCTGCGCGGCATAGCCGCCGGGGAACGTCCACCATTGATAGCCATAGCCGCCGCCTGGGAACGTCACATGAGTCCGGGTCGCGTCGGCGAACCAGCCAGCCGGCACGATCCCCTCGCCTCCGTCCAGCGTCAACATGCCAATCCGAGCGTAGTCGCGCAGCGATACCGACAGACAGCATCCGCTGACCTCGGCGCCGGTCTGGTCGGTCATCCAGAACGCATCGCGCTCCATGCCATAGCGGCGCCAGACCTTCTCGCTCAGATATTGCGCAAGCGGCTTGCCCGTCGCGCGCCGCACCAACACGCCGATCAGGTTCGTTTCGCCCGTCTTGTAGACGAACTTGCTCCCCGGCTGGTCGGCGCGGGGAAGCTTGCGCATATAGGCGACGGTCGGATCCATTCCGGCCGGTGCCGGCTCGGCGAACATCCGGGCGACGTCGCTGTTCGGGTCGGTATAATCCTCGTTCCAGCGCACGCCCGACGTCATGGTAAGGATTTGGCGCACCGTCACGCCGTCATAGCCGCCGCCCGCCAGCTCAGGGATATACCTCGTCACCGGATCGTCGAGCGACTTGATGTAGCCGTCGCGGATCGCCGCGCCGACCAATGTCGACGTGACCGACTTGGCAACCGAAAAGCTGGTCCAGCGCCCCTCCCGCGAATAACCCAGCGCATAGCGTTCCAGCCGCACCTTGCCGTCCTGCACGACGATGAGGCCAGCGACATTCTGCGCCGCCATGAACGCATCGACCTCGGCCTGAGGTAGCGGCAGCGGCGCGCCATCGGGCAGCGGCTTCACGCGCCTGCCGGCCTTCACCACATGGCCGGGGAAGACCCGCTCCATCGCCGGGAAGTTGCGCAGCCGTTGCTGCGGCGACCAGAACAACACCGCAGCCGACGCTTGTCGCAACCGGGCCTCGTCTGCGGCGGTGACGGCGGTCGGCGCGGGGGCCACCTGGCCCGTCGGGGCGCATCCGAACAGCGCCATTGCGCTCATGCCAATCGCTACCGCCCGCATCGCGCTCTCCTATTCTTTGATCAGCGTCACTTGCGCCACCCAGATCCCGCCGCCGCGGAACCCGCCTTCGCAATACATCAGATAATAGCGCCACAAGTCCAGGAAATGCGGGTCGAATTCCGCTGGCATCCGCCCTGCCGCCACTGCGGCATCGAACGCGATGCGCCAGCGCTTCAGCGTTTCGGCATAGTCCGGCCCGAACGCGGTCCGGTCAGCCCATGCCAGGCCATGGCGCGCGGCGATCTCTCGAAAGCGCCGCTCGGAAATCAGCATTCCCCCGGGAAAAACATAGGCCTGAATGAAATCGACATTGCGCGCATAGCTGTCGAAGATCGCGTCATCGATCGCGATATACTGAATGGCCGCGCGCCCACCCGGCTTCAGCACGCGCGCGATCGTCGCGAGATAGTCGGGCCAAAACGCCTCGCCGACTGCCTCGACCATCTCGATACTTGCGACCGCATCGAACTGGCCGGTCACGTCGCGATAATCGGTCAGCCCGACCGTTACGCCGTCAAGCCCCGCCGCCGCGACCCGTGCCTCGACATGCGCCTTCTGTTCGATCGACAGGGTGATACCGTGGACACGCCGCCCTGCTCGCGCCGCGGTTTCGGCGAACGATCCCCAGCCGCAGCCGATCTCCAGGATGCGCTCGCCCGACGCCGTCGCGGTGCGTGCGAGGATCGCGTCCAACTTGGCCTGTTGCGCCGCCTCGAGCGGCAGCCCGCGGCGCTCGAACATCGCGCTCGAATAAGTCATGCCGGCGTCCAGCCACGGCGCGTAGAAATCGTTGCCCAGATCATAATGGTACGCGATGTTGCGCCGCGCGCCATCCCGGTCGTTGCGCTGCAGCCAGTGCCACGCGCGCTTGGCGACCCGCGTTGCGCCGCTCGCCCGCCCCGCATTGCCCAGCGTCGCGCGATTGCGCACGAACAGGTCGAACAGCGGCACCGGATCGGGGCTCGACCATTCGCCCGCCGCCCACGCCTCGTACCAGCCGACCGATCCGCCGGTCGCCAGCCGCCACAATGCCCGCCAGTTGCGGATCGCGACGATCGCGACAGGGCCGGGCTTTCGTCCGCCCAGCCTTCGCTGCATGCCGCCGGGCAGCGTCGCCTCGATCATGCCTTCCGCCAGCCCGGCATCGATGCGATCGAGCAGGCGGTGCAGCAACGGTGTCAGCGCCGCGCCGAGCCGCACGCCCAACCCGTCGCGCCGGCCGTCGCGGCGGCCCCTGTTTCGTAACACCCCCTGCATGGCGCGCTCAAACCACGCGCCCGCCCGGCGATCAAGTCAGGATGTCAACGGATCGCGCGGCCAGCCGCCAGCGCCCGCTCCCGCGCTTCGCGATGGCCGATGATCTTCTCGGGATAGCCGTTCGGCCGATCCTCCGGATCGTGAATCTGCGCATCGCTCACATCGCGCAGCTCCGGCACCCATTGGCGGATATAATCGCCGGCATCGAACTTCTCGGATTGGCCAAGCGGCGCCATGATCCGGCCCCACATATTGGAATCGACTCCAGTGCCCGCCACCCACTGCCAATTGACGCTGTTGTTGCCGTAATCGGCATCGACCAACGTGTCCCAGAACCACCGCTCGCCCTCGCGCCAGTCGATCAGCAGATGCTTGATCAGGAAGGATGCGGCGATCATCCGCACGCGATTGTGCATCCAGCCCGTTGTCCAGAGTTGCCGCATTCCGGCGTCGACGATCGGATAGCCGGTACAGCCCTGCTGCCACGCCTTCAGGTCCGCCGCGCTCTTGCGCCACTTCAGCTTGTCGAATGCCGGCCGGCCGTTCCTGTCGCCATAATCGGGCATCGCCAGCAACAGGCTCGACGTGAAGTCCCGCCACGCCAGTTCCTTGTGGAACTTCGCCGCATTCGCACCGCTGCCCAACGCGTGCCACAGGCTCCGCGGCGAAATCTCGCCGAAATGCAGATGCGGCGACAGCCGCGAAGTGCCCTCGACAGCCGGCATATCGCGCCGTGCCGGATAGTCGCCAACCTCTTCCGCGAAGTCCTTGGCCTTGCGCAGCGCCTCGGCCTCGCCCGGCGTCCAGTCCGGGGCAAAGCCCGTGGCCCAATTGGGGTTGGTCGGTAGCAGGTCCCAGCCCGACAGCTTTTCGCTCGACGGCCAATGGTCGGGCGCGGGGAGCGAGTGCGGCACCGGCAGCGGCTTTTCCGGCGGCATCCGCTCGCTCAGCGCACGCCAGAACGCCGAGTAGATCTTGAACTGCCCGCCAGATCCCGTTGTGACGTCGCGCAGCGGCGCCAGATGGTTGCCGTCATGCAGGCACAACCGCTCGCCAAGCTTCTCCTCTGCATCGATCCACCACGGCTCATAATGCCGGATCGCGTGGATGGCGCTCGCGCCGGTTTCGTCGGCCAGCTTTTGCAACTCGCGAACGGCCGAACCCCGCCGCAGGATCAGCCGCGACCCCTTCGCCGCCAGCGCTTCGCCCAACGCGTTCAGCGCGTGATGCAGCCACCAGCGCTGCGCTGCACCCATCCGCCATCTGCCCGGCGCCTCATCGTCCAGCACATAGACGGGGATGACCGGCCCAGCTTGAGCCGCGCTGACGAGCGCCGGCTGGTCGTGCAGGCGCAAGTCCTGCCGCAACCACAGAATGACAGGATTCACCATCCCCCGCCCAGCGCTTCAAAGCGCGTGCGGTTCCTTCTCGACCATCCAGGTCTGGCCCTTGCTCACCAGCTTCTGCAGATCGGCCGGCTTGCCTTCGCTGGCCGCGGCATTCTGCGCCATCACCGCCGCTTCAAAGGTCGATGCCGGATCGTCGTAGATCACGCCCAACGCCATCGGAAACGGCCCGAACGGCATTTCCACCAGCAGGTGCGCGAGCGCACGGTTGCGGACATTGTGGACCAGGATGCCCGATGCGTCACCATCCACCACATCGACTACTTTCAGCGTCAGTGCCTGCACGTCCAGCGCGATGCCCTTGGTCCCGCCGGCGAACAGCATCGGCTCGCCATCGGTCAGCCACAGCTGATTGCCGGCATTCGCCTTCTGCGTGAACGGCGCAAAGACGTCGTCATTATAGACGATGCAGTTCTGGAAAATCTCGACGAACGCTGCGCCCCGATGCGCATGCGCGGCCTTCAGCACGCTCGGCAAGTTCTTGTGCACATCGATCCCGCGCGCGATGAACCTTGCCCCCGATCCTAATGCGAAGGCGCACGGCTTGGCCGGGTGATCGACCGACCCAAAGGGGGTGGATGGCGACCGCGTACCCTCGCGGCTGGTCGGCGAATATTGGCCTTTGGTCAGCCCATAGATCTCGTTGTTGAACAGCAGGATCTGGCAATCCAGGTTCCGCCGCAGCAGGTGCATCGTGTGATTGCCGCCGATCGACAGCCCGTCCCCATCCCCCGTGACGATCCACACGTCCAGCTCGGGATTGGCAAGCTTCACGCCCGTCGCAACTGCCGGCGCGCGGCCATGGATGGTGTGGAAACCATATGTCTCCATATAATAGGGAAAGCGCGACGAGCAGCCGATGCCACTGATGAACACCGTATTTTCCGGCGCGCCCCCGATTTCAGGCATCGTTCGCTGCACCGCCTTCAGGATCGCATAGTCGCCGCAGCCGGGGCACCAGCGCACTTCCTGATCGGTCTCCCAGTCCTTCGGGCTGCTCGGACGGATGGTGGTGATCTCGTTCATCGCTCCCCCTTCAAGCCGATTGCGGCGAGGACTTGCCGCGCAGCGAGCCATCGTCATGCCCCGCCACGGGATTGGGCAGCTGCGTATCGTCAGCCGACAGGGTGCCGCCCTCATTGCGCGGCGCGCCGTCGAAAAAGGCCCCGATCGCCGCCTCGATCTCGTGGATGCGAAACGGCTGGCCCGACACCTTGTTGAGCGGACGCGCATCGACCAGAAACTGGTCTCGCAACACCGTCTTGAGCTGCCCGGTATTCATCTCCGGCACCAGCACATGGTCAAAGCTGCGGAGCAGATCGCCAAGGTTTCGGGGTAGCGGCCAGATGTGGCGGATATGGATGTGGCTGACATCCAGCCCCTGCCGCCGCGCACGCCGTACGGCCTGTGTGATGGGGCCATAGGTCGATCCCCAACCGACGACGACCAGCGTGCCACCCGGTCCGCCTTGCTCGACCACCTGATCGGGCACATCAATCCCGGCGACCTTCTGCCGCCGTATCTCGGTCATCGCCTGGTGATTGGCCGGCGAATAATCGAGATTGCCGGTGCCTTCCGCCTTCTCGATTCCGCCGACCCGATGCATCAGCCCCGGCGTGCCGGGCTTCACCCACGGCCGCTTGAGCTTCGCGTCGCGGGCATAGGGCAGAAACGCCTCTTCCTCGTCCGGCACGCGCGCTTCGAACTCCACCGGGAATGGCGTGTAGCCGCTCATGTCCGGGACCTTCCACGGCTCGGCCGCATTCTGGAGATAACCATCGGTCAGCAGCATCACCGGCGTCATATATTGCGTCGCGATCCGCACCGCTTCGATCGCGCAGTCGAAGCAATCCGCAGCCGAGCGTGTCGCGATTACCGGCACCGGCGCGTCGCCGTTACGGCCATAGACCGCTTGGTAAAGGTCGGACTGCTCGGTCTTGGTCGGCAGGCCCGTCGATGGTCCGCCGCGCTGCGCATTCACGATCACCAGCGGCAGCTCGGTCATGATCGCCAGCCCGATCGCCTCGGTCTTCAGCGCAATTCCGGGGCCGGACGAACAGGTCACGCCGAGCGATCCGGCATAGCTCGCGCCCAATGCCGACGCGATTGCCGCTATCTCGTCCTCCGCCTGGAACGTGGTGACGCCGAACTCCTTCAGCCGCGCCAGATGGTGAAGGATCGCGCTTGCCGGCGTGATCGGATAACCGCCGTAGAACAGCTTCAGTCCCGCCAACTGCGCGCCTGCGACCAGCCCCATCGAGATCGCATCCGCTCCCGTCACCGTGCGGTACAATCCCGGTTCGACCGGCGCGGCGGGCACATGCAGCTGTCCCACGCCCTGCGCGCCCAGCTCAGCCGTTTCGCCATAGGCATGGCCGGCATTCAGCGCGGCGATATTGGCCTCGGCCAGCTCAGGCGCTTTGGCGAACTTCGCTTTCAGCCAATCGATTAGCGGCTGGCGATCCCGATCGAACATCCACAGCGCCAGCCCCAGCGTCCACATGTTCTTACAGCGCAACGCTTCCTTGTTGCCCAGCCCGAACGGTTTCACCGCGTCCATCGTCAGCTGAGAGATATTCAGGCGCAGCAACTGCCACTTGGCGAGCGAGCCGTCGTCCAGTGGGTTCTCGGGATATCTCGCCTTGTCGAGGTTGCGCTTGCTGAACTCTCCCTCGTCCGCGATGATCAGGCCGCCCGGCTTCAAATCGCCGACATTGGTCTTGAGCGCTGCCGGGTTCATCGCCACCAACACGTCCGGCGCATCGCCCGCAGTTTCGATCGACACCGACCCAAAGTTGATCTGGAACGCCGACACGCCGAACAGCGTCCCCTGCGGCGCGCGAATCTCGGCGGGAAAGTCGGGGAAGGTCGCAAGGTCGTTGCCGGCCAGTGCGGCTGAGAGCGTGAACTGCCCGCCGGTCAGCTGCATGCCATCGCCAGAATCGCCGGCGAAACGCACGACCACCGCCTCGGGCTGAGGATCGGCCGATGCCTCGGCGGGCGTCACCTGATGGACAGCGCTGGCCACTCAGTCCCTCCTGCAATGTATCACCCTCTCCGGGGTGTTACCGGGAAGGTTAGGCCGATGCGGGCAGGTTGCAACCGCTTCTTTTCATGCCCCGCCGAGCGCCAGGATCGAGGCGACGTGACGACCAGACACTTCCATCGCGTCGGCCCCGTACCCGCCACCCAGTGCGCTCGCGAGCGGCAAGCCGCGCGATCGCGCCAGCATCGCGATCCATCGGTCGCGCATCACCAACCCCTCATGGCTGAGGGCAAGCCGCCCGAGTCGATCTCCCGCCCACGGATCGACGCCCGCCTGATAGAGGATGATCGTCGGTGCAAACTCGTCCGCCAGCCGAGGCAGGGTGGTGGTCAACGCCGCCATGTAACCGGCATCGTCGGTTCCATCGTCCAGCGGCACGTCCAGCGTCGAGCGCGCCTTGCGAACCGGGAAGTTCTTGTCGGCATGGATCGAATAGGTCGCAACATCGAGCCGCCCGGCCATCAACGATGCTGTGCCGTCGCCCTGATGCACGTCGCAGTCCACGATCAGCACTCGCTCGCCCTCACTCGCCAGCCGATGCGCGGCGATCGCAAGGTCGTTGAAGATGCAATAGCCGGCCCCCGTATCAGCCAGCGCATGATGGCTGCCGCCGGCCGTGTTCGCAGCAAAACCGCGCTGCTGCGCCAGCTTTGCCGCCAGATAGGTTCCGCCCGGCACCGCCATCGCCCGTGCCGCCACCGCCGCGGTCACGGGAAAGCCGATCCGGCGTTCCTTCTCTCGCGGCAGGCGCGCCTCGATCACCTGCGCCACATAGTCTGGATCGTGTACCGTCTCGATCCACTCGCGCGGCATCGGTTCGGGCTCATGCCATTCGAGCGCGTCACCCAGATCGCGCAGCTGATCGCGGACCAGGCCATTCTTGTTCCACTGATACTGGCTGCGTGCCGGCGCTGGCGCGACGTAGAGCGGGTGGTGGACGACCGCGATGGTCACCGCCGATCGCCCTCACCCTTCCGACGCCTCGCGCCTACCTCCCGCTCCCACCGGGAATGGGCAGAGCGAGCGCGGCCCAAGCCCCTACGCCACCGCGTCACGCCGCCAGTGCCTCCAGCGCTTCGCTCGCTTCCATCCAGCTAACCTCTGCCGCCTCGATCTGCTTCACAAGCGCGCCGCGCAGCTTCATCAGTTCGGTCATCGTCAGTTTGGTGAACTCCGGAGCGCCGCTGGCCGGATCGAACATCGCGCGATCGATGGCGGACAGTCGCTCGTTCAGCTTCGCGAGTTCCGCTTCTGCTGCCTTGGCCGATTTGCGCAGCGCATTCCCCTTCTCCCGCGCCTCGGCCGCCTCGCGCCGCGCATCCTTGCGGTTGACGCCGCCTTTCGAACCCTCCGCCTTAGGCTCCTTGGCCAGCACGAACGCGATATAATCGTCCAGATTTCCCTCGAACGGCCGTGCGGTGCCACCATCGACCAACACCAGCCGATCCGCCGTCATCTCGATCATGTGCCGGTCGTGGCTGACGATCACCACCGCGCCCTGATACGCCGCCAGCGCCTGGATCAGTGCCTCGCGCGCATCGACATCGAGGTGGTTGGTCGGCTCATCGAGGATCAGCATGTGCGGCGCGTCGCGCGTGATCAGCGCCAGCGCCAGCCGCGCGCGCTCACCGCCCGAAAGCTTGCCGACCTGAGTCATCGCCTTCTCGCCAGGGAAGCCGAAGCGCCCGAGCTGCCCCCGCACCGCCGCCGGCTTCTGCCCCTCCATCAATCGCGCCATATGGTCATACGGCGTCTCGTCGCTGTGCAGCTCCTCGACCTGATACTGGGTGAAATAACCCACCCGCATCTTGCCCGACGCCGCCTTTTCCCCCTCGATCGGGGTCAGTTGCGCCGCCAGCAGCCGCGCCAGCGTCGTCTTGCCGTTGCCGTTGCGCCCCAGCAGCGCGATGCGATCGTCGGGATCGATGCGCATGTTGATCCGCTGCAGGATCGGTTTCCCGTCATAACCGACGCTCGCATGGTCAAGCGTGATGAGCGGCGGGCGCAGCTGCTCGGGATCGGGAAAGCCGAAGGACAGGCTCGGATCGTCGATCACCGCCGCGATCGGCTGCATCTTCGCCAGCGCCTTGGCGCGCGACTGCGCCTGCTTAGCGGTCGAAGCACGCGCCGAGTTACGCGCGACGAAGTCCTGCAGCTTTGCGCGTTCGGCCAACTGCTTCTCGCGCGCCGCCGCCTGCTGCGCCTGCCGCTCGGCGCGCTGTCGCTCGAAACTGTCATAGCCGCCTGGGTAGAGCGTCAGCTTGCCGCGCTCGAGGTGCAGGATGTGATCGACGACATTGTTGAGGAAATCGCGCTCATGGCTCACGATCACGATCGTCGCCGGATAGGATTTGAGGAAATCCTCCAGCCACAGCACGGCTTCCAGGTCGAGATGGTTGGACGGCTCGTCGAGCAGCAGCAAGTCGGGCTGGCTGAACAGCAGCGCCGCCAGTGCCACGCGCATCCGCCACCCGCCCGAGAAACTGTCGAGCGACCGATGCTGCGCTTCCTCGTCGAAGCCCAGACCGACCAGGATGCGGGACGCGCGCGATGGCGCGGTATAGGCGTCGATCGCCCCCAGACGCTCGTGGATCTCGCCAAGCCGGTCGGGATCTTCCAGCTCTTCAGCCTCGGTCATCAGCGCGGCGCGCTCGATATCTGCCGCCAGCACCGTTTCGAACGGCGTCGTCTTGCCCGCTGGCGCTTCCTGCGCGACATAACCAAGCCGCGCGCCACGCGGCATCTCGGCGCCGCCTTCGTCGGGGTCGATCATGCCGGCAATGACCTTGACCAGCGTCGACTTGCCAGCGCCGTTGCGGCCGATCAGCCCGATCCTGCCTTTTGGCGGCAGGGCCGCGGAGGCGCGGTCAATGATCGTGCGTCCGCCAAGGCGAACGGTGATTCCGGACAAGTTCAGCATGGCGGCGCGCCTAGCACCGCAGCAGAAATCAGGAAAGCCGCCCCTCGAAATCCTCGTAACCGAACGATTTCACGATCCGCAGATCGTCGCTGCGGCTGTCCCACAACGCGATGCTGGGGAGTGGAACCCCGTTGAAGGTCGTCGTCTTCACCATCGAATAATGCGCCTGGTCGAGAAAGGCGAAGCGCTGGCCCGGCTGCGGGCGCTGTTCGAAGCGATAGTCGCCCAGGATGTCGCCAGCCAGACAGGACGGGCCGCCGAGGCGGACGAGCACCTCGCCCACCTCGCCTAGCATCGCCGGGCGGTACGGCGCCTCGATCACGTCGGGCATGTGGCACGTGGCAGAGATGTCGACCACGCCAATCGGCATCCCGTTGTCGAACAGGTCGACGAACTCACCCACCAGGATACCAGTGTCGAGCGCGATCGCCTCGCCTGGTTCGAGATAGACGTCGAGGCCAGTCTCCTCACGCACCCCCTTCAGGAACTGGACCAGATCGTCGCGTTGATAGTCGGCGCGCGTGATGTGGTGCCCACCGCCGAAATTAAGCCATTTAAGCTGGCCCAGATACGGCGCGATGCGTGGCTTCAAAGCCTCCCAGGTGCGCCGCAGCGGCGGGAAATCCTGCTCGCAGAGCGAATGGACATGCAGGCCGTCGATGCCATCGAGATGCTCGGGCCGCAGCTGATCCGCGGGAAAACCGAGACGCGAGTGCGGCTGGGCGGGATCGTACTTCTGGACCTCGCCTTCCGAATGCATCGGGTTGAGCCGCAGCCCGACATGGAAAGTATCGCCCCGTGCTCGCGCCGCATCCAGCTCGCCACGCATCGCCGCGTGCTGCGACGGCGTGTTGAAAATGACGTGGTCGGAAATGCGGCACACCTCCGCCATGTCGCCGGCCTTGTAGCCCGAGCAATAGGTCGCGATCTCGCCGTGATAATGATCGTCGGCAAGCTTGGCTTCCCACAACCCCGACGTCGCCACGCCGTCCAGATAGCGCCCGACGAGGTCGCCAAGCGACCACATCGAAAATGCCTTGAGCGCGAGCAGGATCTTCACCCCCGCGCGGTCGCGCACGTCGGCGATGGTCTGCAGATTGCGCTCCACCGCAGCTGCATCCACGACGAAGCAGGGCGAAGGCACGCGCGTCAGATCGAACCGGGCGAACGCGCCGGGGTCGCCCGCCTTGGTGGACATGACCGGCGGTTCAGCGCGAGTATCGGACAAGACAATTACCTCCGTAAGCCTACCGGCACCGGCAGGCGATCTCGCATAACGGAAGAAGGGAGCCGCAGCCCCCTTCCCCTCATCAGAACTTCAGCGGGCCATCCAGCTCATGTACCTGCCACGGCAGGCCATGCTTGTTGAGCATGTCCATGAAGGGATCGGGATCGAACTGCTCCATGTTGAACACGCCCTCGCCACGCCACGTGCCGTTCAGCATCAGCGCCGCGCCGATCATCGCCGGCACGCCGGTGGTATAGCTCACCGCCTGGTTGCCGGTTTCCTCGAACGCATCTTCGTGATCGCACACGTTATAGACGTAGAAGGTCTTCTCTTCGCCATCCTTCGTGCCGGTCGCGATGTCGCCGATGTTCGTCTTGCCCTTGGTCGTGGTGCCGAGCGTCGAAGGCTCGGGCAACACGGCCTTCAGGAACTGGAGCGGCACGATCTCGCGGCCTTCGTACATGATCGGCTCGATCGAGGTCAGGCCGACATTCTGCAGCACGCGCAGATGCGTCAGATACTGCTCGCCGAACGTCATCCAGAAACGCGCGCGCTCGAGCTCCGGCAGGAACTTGGCCAGGCTCTCCAGCTCCTCATGATACATGAGGTACATGTTCTTCGCGCCGACCTGATCGAATTCGAACACCTGCCGCGTCGAGAGCGCCGGGGTTTCGACCCACTCGCCATTTTCCCAGTGCCGCGCGGGCGCGGTGATCTCGCGGATGTTGATCTCGGGATTGAAGTTGGTCGCGAAATGCTGGCCGTGATCGCCGCCGTTGCAATCGAGGATGTCGAGCGTGCGAATCGTGTCGAGCAGATGCTTCTTGATGTACATCGCGAACACGCTGGTGACGCCAGGATCGAAGCCCGATCCGAGCAGCGCCATCAAGCCCGCCTTCTCGAAACGTTCCTGATAGTCCCACTGCCAGCCATAGTGGAACCGTGCCTCGTCGCGCGGCTCGTAATTGGCGGTGTCGAGATAATCGGTGCCGGTATTCAGGCACGCGTCCATCAAGTTGAGGTCCTGATACGGCAGCGCCAGATTGACCAGCAGGTTCGGCTTCACGCGTTCGATCAGCGCGCTGGTCGCCGGCACGTCGTCGGCATCCACTTCGGCGACATCAATCGTCACGCCGAACCGCTGCTTCACCGACTCCGCGATTGCCTCACACTTGAACTTACGCCGGCTCGCCAGCGTGATCTTCCCGAACAGGTCGGGGTTCTTCGCCATCTTGTGCACCGCGACCGATGAAACGCCGCCTGCGCCGATTACGAGAACGTCCTTCACGCCTTGTCCTTCCTCAAACTGACCGGGGAGTGCGCCCCATATGGGGTCGGCGCTCAGGATGCAAAGCCCGATCCTGCCGCGCGCGCATGACGGATGCGCAAAGGATCAACCGAACAGCCGCGCTAGGCTCCGCTCGAGGATCAGCAGCTGCCACAGCGTGCGGCCATGTTCCTCGCGCCCGCTGCGATGCGCATCGGCCAGGCGAGCAATTGCCTTGGGTTCGAACCAGCCGCTGCCGGCCAGCACGGCCGATCGCGCCAGCCCCGCCGCCTCGTCGGCCAGCGCGCCCCGGAACCAGGCCGAGACCGGCGTTACGAACCCCATTTTGGGCCGGTAGAGCACGTCCTTGGGCAAATAGGGTTCAAGCGCCTTCTTCATCAGCCACTTGCCCTGCCCCCGGCGGATGCGCAGCGACGCCGGCAAGCTCGCGGCGAACTCGACGAAGCGATAGTCCAGCAGCGGCTCGCGCGCCTCCAGGCTTACTGCCATGCTCGTCCTGTCCATCTTCGTCAGGATATCGCCCGGAAGCCAATGCTTGAAATCCGCATATTGCGCGCGGTCTAGACCATCCCGGGCCGGTGCATGCCGCATCGTCTCGACATAGCGTGTCTCGGCGCGATGCCCGCCCAGCTGCGCACGCGCGCCGTCGGTATAAAGGCCCTCGCGCACCGAAGGTGCGGTGACGCCCACCGCCTTGGCATAGGCTGCACCCGCGTCCTCGGCCAGCGCGAGCAGCGTCGTTTTCGCGCGAAGCGGCCGCGGTGCCCAGTCGGCCTTGGGGTACGCTCGGCCGATCGCGCCGAACATGCCGCGCACCTGGCCCGGCAACAGCGCCCGCACACGCTCTTCGGCTGCGTGGAATTTGTAGCGGCGATAGCCCGCCAGCGCCTCATCCGCGCCATCGCCCGATAGCGCCACCGTCACCTGCTCTCGCGCCAGCTCGCACACGCGATAGGTCGCCAGCGCCGAAGCGTCGGCAAAGGGCTCGTCGAAATGATGGACCAGCGTGTCAATCAGTGCGAAGTCGTCTGCCGCCGCCTTGCGCACGCGGTGATCGGTCGCGAACCGTTCGGCGACCTGGCGGGCATATGACGTCTCGTCATAGCCGGCCTCGTCGAACCCGATCGTGCAGGTTTTCACCGCCGAACGGCTCGTCTCGGCCATCAATGCGACGACCGCGCTCGAATCGACTCCGCCCGACAGGAACGCGCCGAGCGGCACATCGGCCAGCATGCGCGAACGGACGGCGGTGCGCAGGTGATCGATCAGCTGCGCCTGCAGATCTCGAACCGACCCGCTTGCGCGCCTTGAGAAGTCAACGTCCCACCACTCGACCGGCCTGCCCACCGGCTTCCCACGCTCGAGCAGCAGATAATGGCCGGCGGGAAGCTTCCTGACTCCCGCCAAAACCGAGGCATCGTCGGGAACGTAGCCAAGCCCCAGAAAGTCCTCGACTGCGCTGAAATCGGGCGTGCGGCGGAACAGCGGGTGTGCGAACAGCCCCTTGATCTCCGACGCGAATGCCACAGCCCCATCCGACAGTTCGGCATAGTGAAGCGGCTTCACACCCAGCCGGTCGCGCGCCAGCAACAGCGACTGCGCCCGCGCGTCGTACAGCGCAAAGGCGAACATGCCGTTCAACTTGTCCAGCAGCTTGACGCCCCACGCCCGCCAGCCGTGCAGCAGCACTTCGGTATCGCCGTTGCTGGCGAACCGCGCGCCCTTTGCCTCAAGCTCGGCGCGGACTTCCTGAAAGTTGTAGATCTCGCCGTTGAAGCTGACGACCACGTCCCCTTCGGGCGTCGCCATCGGCTGCGCGCCTCCGGCCAGATCGATGATCGACAACCGACGATGGCCCAGCCCCACGCCCGGCGCGGTCCATACGCCCGCGCCGTCCGGGCCGCGATGCACCAGCGCATCGGTCATCGCGCGCACCCGCGCCGGCTCGACCGGCTTGGGCACGCCTGGATAGTAAAGCCCTGCAATTCCGCACATCAGCCCGCTCTATCGCACATCGGGCGGCCGGTCGCCCCCGGCCGCCGCGTCGGCGACACGCTCCACCGGGCCGACCGCAGCCATGAAGCGTTTGATCGCCGCACGGGTCGGCAGCGCCGCATCCTTCTCGGCCGACACCAACACTGCGACGGCACGTTGCCGACCGCGGAGCAGCTTGGCCTTTAACGTCTCCGCCTTAACCCGGCCATCGCTGCCGGTCAGCACGTCGCCCACGCGATACCAGGTCACGACTTCGCGTTCTACGGGGCCAGCGGTCATGCGCAGCGCCTTGCCGCCATCCAGGGCCGGCAAATCCTCGATCCGCACCCATTTATCGTTCTCGCGAATCGCGCCTTGCCCAAAGCCGACCAGTTCCTTCCCCTCGCGCTGGCTGCCATAGACGGCCAGCACCAGATCGACCTGCGCGCCCATCCCATCTGAATAGCGGCCCATCAGGAAATGATCGGCGCCCGGGAAATTCGGCTTCCACGTCGCCCGCGCGCTGAGCGGCACCTGCTGCCAACCTGCAACCTGCGGCAGCGCGATCCTTGCCGGCAGCGTGTCCGCGCGGGCCGCAATGGCGCCGGCCCAGGCCAGGAACAGGCTGACGATGAACAGACCCGTCAGCGCCACGACGGCCGGCAGCTGCGCCGTGCCCGGCCAATGCGCCTGCAGCTTGGCGGCGTCGAACCACGGCGCGTCGGGATCACGATCGAACCACTTCCACCCGATTGCCATCACGCCCGCCATCACCAGGCCGAAGAATACCCAGCCATAGACGATATGGTCATAGCCGGTCGCCTGCTCGACCGAGGTCAAGTAAGCGGCGTAGACCGTTCCGAACGCGCGCAGCCCGTTGGCGACCATCGGCACGATCAGCGCCACGGCCATGAACGCCGCGCGTCGACGCCAGCTGACGTAACAGACGTTCGCCACCAGCGCGCCATAGGCTATCATCGCGATCACGAACTTCGCGCCGGAACAAGCCTCGGCGACCTCGAACCAGCCGTTCGGCGTGGTGATCAGCACCCCGTCGACCTGTGCCGGAACCGCGAATAGGTGCAGCAGCGGCACCAGGATTCGCACGGTCAGGTCCTGCAGCGGCCCTTCAAGCGATTCCCCGAACGGCACCAGGAAGATCATATAGGCCAGCGGAAACAGCAGTGCGCGCGTGACATTCGGGCCTAGCAGCGCGACGGCCGCACCCTGCAGCATCACCACCAACCCCAGATGCCGGAACAGCGCCACGCCGGCCGCATCGCCGATCAGCCATGCAAACCCGCCGCCGCTCATGACGACAAGCCCCGGCCACCAGCCGACCGGCGGCACCAGGGCCAGCTCACGTCGCCGCTGCCACACCAACCATGCGACGACCGGCGCGATGAACAGGCAATGCCCGAAGGTAGTGTTGGTCCAGTAGATTGCGGCAAGATCGGCGACATCGGCACGGAACAGCAACAGCAGCGCCACGCAGGTCCCCGCCAGCAATGCCGCATGACGCTGCCAGGCCGAGTCGAACAGGCCTGCGCCCCGCTCGAACGAAACGCGCGGAACTGCGATCGTCATGCCGCTACCTCGTGACCGTTCGGCAAGCGAATTTCGTCCAGCACGGCATCAAGCGCCGCGAGCTGCGCCGCCCAGCCATGGCGTTCGATCACCCGCACGCGCGCGGCATCGCCCAGCCGCTGAGCCGCCGCGGCATCGGCGAGCAGCGTGACGATCGCTTCGACGGTCGCGCTTGCATCCTCCGCGACGCTGATCGTGCCGCCGTGGTCGATGCCTGTGGCCGCGGCTGCGGACGCCACGACCGGACGCGCCATCGCCATCGCCTCCAGCACCTTGTTCTGCACTCCCCGCGCCAGCTTCAGCGGCACGACGACGACGGACGCGGCGGCAAGCCAGGGTCGCACGTCGCCAACGGCGCCGGTGACGATCACGCCGGGCTCCCTCGCCAGCGCACGGACGTCTGCGTCCGGGTTGCGACCCACAATGGCGAAGCGAACGTCGGGATGCGCCGATCGCACCTGCGGCAGGATCGCTTCGACGAACCAACGAACGCCTTCGCTATTCGGGCGATAGTCCATCTGCCCCGTGAACACGATCAGCGGTCCGGTCACCTTCTGCGGCTTGAACGACGCGTGCGGATCGAACACCGCGGTATCGATGCCATTGCCGACCGCATGCACCCGGCCCGCATGCGTGCGGTCGCAAAACAATTCAGCTTCCGCCTCGCTGACGAACAGGCTGGCATCGGCTGTTTGCGCAACGCTCGCCTCGTGAGCCAGCAGCAGTTGTGCCTCCCGCCGCATCATCCAGCCGGCAAAGCCACGCGTCGTCGCGCCGTATGTCTCGAACTTTGCCGAATCCATATCGACGAAATCCATCACGACTGATGCTTCCGTCCTGTCCGGAAGGTACTGCGCCATCTGCCCGGAAAAGACGTAGATGGTGTCGATCGGATGCCGCGCCAAAATCCCTGCGACCGTCTCGCGCATCTCGCGTTGCTCGAATGCGGTCAGCGATAGCGGCCGGCGCGACACCAGCGCCTGCACCCCGGCAACGGCCCGCGACTTCCCTCGCCACAGGATATGCGTTTCGCTGAGCGTCAGCCCGCTATCGCCGGTCAGGTCGGCGCGATCGTCGGCGAAGGCCGCAACATGCACACGCCGTTTGGCCGCAAGGTGCTTGAGGATGTGGAACGCACGGATCTTGTCCCCGCGGTCCGGAGGCCACGGCACGCGATGCGCCAGGAACAGCAGGTCTCCCATCACCCCAGACCCTTGGCGATCCAGGGTCCCATGCGGTTGGCGATGGCGAGCGGCAATCTCCGCCACAGCGCGACCTGCAGCCGGTATCT
Source organism: Sphingomonas turrisvirgatae (assembly GCF_001721295.1). Classification (GTDB taxonomy): domain Bacteria; phylum Pseudomonadota; class Alphaproteobacteria; order Sphingomonadales; family Sphingomonadaceae; genus Sphingomonas; species Sphingomonas turrisvirgatae. Next base: position 83,229 of record NZ_MDDS01000046.1, read on the forward strand.
GGGATTGAGCGGGTTGGCGTCGCGGATCGACGCGCCGTTTGCGACACGGTCGTAATAGGTGAGCGGCGTCGGCACGAAGCCCCAGTTCTTCTTGAACGCCGCCGCGCCCGTGCCGACTTTCGACCGCCCGAAGTCGAACCTTGCGCAGCCCCGCTCGCGCGCGTGGCGCATCAGTTCGAAGTACATGCGGTCATTGGCTCGCAGCAGCCGTGCCGCCGCCGTGCCGCCGCCCCAATAAGGATAGACCGTACCTCGCCAATACAGGCTCAGCACCGCAGCGACCGCTTGCCCGCGGTGCCGGACGACCAGCACGTCTGATGCTGGCCCGAACTCGTTCAGCACCTCGCGAAACAGCCGCGCCGGGAACACGGGCGTGCCGAGGTTGCGCACGGATTCGGCATAGACCGCATAATGCGCCGCGACAGCGACGTCGCCCTGCCCCACCTCGACCGTCAGGTCCGCCTCCAGCGACTTGCGCACCTCTGCGCGCTGCTTGCGCGGGATCGCCAGCAATTCGGCAGCATCGTCGGCCGCCAACGCGCGCTCGAAGCCCAGATAATGCGTATCGTCGACCGTCCATTCCGGTCCGGGCCGCGGCCCGCCGCGCAACTCCACGCTGGGGCAGCTCAGCCGCTGGGCAAGAGTCCAGCACGCCTCGCCCAGCTGGTGCGCGATCTCCGGCTTGTCGGCCAGCACGCCGCCCCCCACCCCGAACCCGGCCGAAGCCAGCACCCGCCCGAACAGCGGCGAGTGCAGCTCGGTCAATGGGAGCACGCCGACGATGCCGTGTACGCCGCGTTCGGCAACCAGATAGTGCGCGCGCTGCCCGCACCCGCTCGCCACCGCCGCGCTCCACGCCGGCAGGTGAAACGGCGTGCCGTCGCGATGTTCCTCGACATAGGCCGCAATGCGCGCGCGCTCGACCGCATCGCCCAACTGAGCGATGCGCAGCGTCACAGGTCGGATCGACGCCGGCGCATTCATGGCAAGCGCGCCCGCTCCCCTGCGACCACGCGATCGGTCCGATCCCAGCGATGCCGCGCGAGCAGCGTGCGCATCTTGCCCGCCATCGCGCCAAGCCGGGCATAGTGCCGCAGCTTCGAGCGCAATGGCGCGTTTCGCACGCGCGGTTGGCCGGGATCCATATCCCATGGATGGAAGTAGAATACCGCCGGGCGTGCCTCCCGGTTCATGGCGTCGATCGCGCGATGGAAGAGCGCGCCCGGCAAGAGCCGGAAGAACCCGCCCCCCGTCACCACATCGCGGCCCAGCATGTTTGCGGTCGTCACCGGCAACTCGATCAGATCGGCGTCCGGGACCGGCCGGAAGGCCCCGCGCGGCGCATCGGCCCAGCCGTAGTGATCATGCCCGATCGGCGCGACGCTGGACGAATAGGCATAACCTTCCTCGGCCAGAATCTGGTGCGCCCAAGGGGTGCGCCCGTCGATCGAAAAGCTTGGCGCGCGATAGCCGGTAACCTTCTGTCCCGAAGCATCTTCGAGTGCCGCACGCGCACGGCGGGTGTCGGCGCGGAACTGCGTCGGCGTCATCGTGAACACACGGCCGTGATCCCAGCCATGATTGGCGACTTCATGTCCGGCATCGGCCACGCGCCGCATCAGCGCGGGATAGCGTTCCGCCACCCAGCCGAGCGTGAAGAACGTCGCCCGCACCCCGCCGTCGTCGAACAGCTCAAGCACGCGTTCGGTATTGCGTTCGACACGGTGCTCCAGCCGCGGCCAATCCTCGCGGCTGATCACCGTCTCGAACGCACCGACCTGGAACCAGTCCTCGACATCGACGGACAGCGCGTTGGCAAGCATGGTCAGGCCGCCGCGCCGCGCGCGACCGGCTCGCCCCCGTCATTCTCGATAAAGTCGACCATCAGCGTCAGCACGCGACGCAAGGCCGCATCCTGTTCCTCGAGCCGCGCCTCAAGCCGGGAAATGCGCGCAAGCAACATGTCGTCGGCGGGCGCTGTCATGGATGGGGCCGGGGCGGGCGCAGCTTCGCCCGACGCCTCGACTGTTGTTTCGACCTGAGGCTCGGGAACGGGGTCGACGTCGGCCTCGACATTGGCCTCGGCCTCAACCGTCGCTTCACTGACATGCGACGAAGCTGCCGGCGCAGGTTCGGCTGTCTCGCGCATCAGCATGTCACCGGTCATATCGGCGACCACCGCCTCAACATCCGCTGCATCGAACGTGTCGATCAGCTCGATCGCGCCGAACAGCAGCACGCGGCCGGCCAGCTGGTTGATCTTGCGCGGCGATCCGCCGGTCGCCCGGTGCATCGCGGCGACCGCATCGTCGGTGAAGTTCGGGCGCCCGTTCCACCCTACGATCGACAGCCGGTGCGCCAGATACGGCCCCAGCTCCTCGGCGCCCATCGGGTCGAGATGATGCATCGCGATCACGCGCTGGCGCAATTGCTCGAGCGAGGCATCGGCCATCCGCTCGCGAAATTCGGGCTGCCCCAGCAGGAAGATCTGCAGCAACGCATGGCCGCCCGCCTGGAAGTTCGACAGCATGCGCAGTTCCTCGACGCTCTGCGTCGGCAGCGCCTGCGCTTCGTCGACCACCAGCAGCGTGCGCTTGCCGCCCCGCGCGACTGCATGCAGCCCCTTTTCGACCGCGCCCAGCACTTGCGCCTTGGCCATGCCTGCGGTGTTGACGCCCAGCCCCTTGGCGACCAGATGCAGCAGGTCGTGCGCATCGATCTGCGTGGTCACGATCTGAACGACGTGCAGCCGCTCACGGTCGATGGTGTCCATCAGATGCCCGACCAGCGTGGTCTTGCCCGCTCCGGGGTCGCCCGTGATGACCACGAATCCTTCCGCCTGGCTCAGCCCATAGCCCAGATACGCCATCGCCTTGCGATGCGTGGCGGTGTCGAACCAGAAGGCCGGGTCGGGCGTCAGCTGGAATGGCCGTGCGCTCAGTCCGTAATGGTCGTGGTACATCGTTTCACCCTTTTCGGGGCCGAACCTAGGTTAAAAACCGTTTAGAATCCGTAACGCAGGCCCAACAGCGCTTGTGCGGACGTGTTGCCGGTCTGTCCTTCGACATCGAAGGTATAGATGCCGAGCGATGCCGTCGCGCTGAGCGGGCCGAAGCTGCGGATATACGATCCGTTCGCCCCCGCCCCCAGCACGGTCGGACTGCCCGGAATGCCGCTGACGAAGTAGTTGGCGTAGAGATTGCCCGTCAGTGTCGATTGCGGATCGAGCTGTCGCGAAGCGAACGCCTGGGCAAACCAGGTCTCGTCGCTCGTTCCCGCCAGGACCGAGCTGCCCGCCGGCACCAGGTAGCGGCGGTTGGCATAGCCCGCGCCGAACCCGAACGAGGTCGGTCCCGCGTTCAGCGCCAGCACGCCCGTGACGCCGCGCGCGCGATAATTCGCCGCGGCGATCGAACTCAGCGCATTGTCCAGGCACTGGCCCGCATTCTGCCCCGCAGCACTGAACACGCAACCGTTGAAAGCATCGCCGAATGGATCGACCGGCACGCCGAAGCGGGTCGGCAATGCCGCCAGGTTGCTTGCCAGCTGCCGGCCAAAGCTTTCGACCGAATCATACACGCCGATCTGAAGCGCGGAGCGGCGCGAGATCTGCCACTGTAGCGACCCCGTATAGCTCATCGAATCGTACCGGCGGCCGGCGCGGGCTTCCAGCATCAGGCGCGCCGCCTTGTACATGACGCCCGCATCCCAGAAGATGCCGTCGGTTTCATAGGCGATGCGCGGCGCCGACGCTTCATCCGTGACGAATCGGTCCGCGCCGTCGCGCACCACGTTGCCGTTCGCGTCGCGCAGCGCATCCTTTTGCGTGATCTCGATCTGCTCATAGCCCACGCCGCCGACGACCGCGAGGTCGCCGCCGACCGGCAACACCGCATCGGCGCGCGCGAACTTGCCGTCATAGGTCTGGTCGAGCTGGCTCGCCTCCTCGCGCTGCCATGCGCCGGCAACGCTGACTCCGATGGGCAGGTGCGCGCCGGCCTTCACGCCGGCGCGCACCTGCGCGATATGGCTGACCGCGCGGTCGTAGAGGTCGACCGGGGGCGCGGCCGGACTGACGCCGACGATCGCCGGCGCCTCGACCTTGGTCGCGCCCAGCCGATAGGCAGCGCTGACACTCGCCGGGCCGTTGCCGCTATGTGCGGTGACGCCGGCATAGCCTGAATAGACCTGGCTCGTGTTGCGGACGTTGCCCACCAGATTGCCGGGGGCGTCGCCACGCTGATCGGCCCGCGCCCGCGTCGCCAGTGCCCCGCCCTCGACCGTGACGCCGCGCGCCACGCGGACTGCCGCGCGAGCAAGGCCGCTGTGCGTGTCCTGGTCGGCGACGTCGCGCTGATAGTCGAAGCGGCGCTCATATTTGTAGGAGAGCTGCACCTCGACGCGGCGCGACTGGATCGACGCGTCGACCCCTGCGCCGATGGTCGAATAGGTCAGCACCTCGTCACTGCCCGAAAGGTCGGCGACCAGCACCTGGCTTGCGTCGATATATGGCTCGATCGATGCCCGGCTGCGGCGGCTCTGCGCCGTCGCCGGGGCCAACAGGACCGCAGCCGCAGCCAGTGCTGCGATGACCAGCTTCATTGCGCCGGCTCCCCGTAATAGGCGCCATAGCCGCCATAGCGGCGCCCGCCGGGCTGGAAGGAAACGCGGTTGAGGACCAGCTGGATCTCGTCGCACCCGTCCAGCAGTGCGACCGCTTCGCGCAGGTCGCTTTCGGAAGATTTGTCGGCGCGTACGACCAGCATCACCTGCCCGACATGGCTCGCCAGCACCGAAGCGGGCGAGGCCGCAAGCACCGGCGGCGAATCGAAGATCACGATGCGACGCGGGTTGGCAGCGGCCAGCCCGTCAAGGATGGCATGCGCACGTTCACTCGCCAGCAGTTCGGTATCAGCGACGGTCCTGGTGCCGGCGGGCAGCACGCGCAGTTGCGGCACATCGGTATCGAGGATGCAGTCTTCGGCGCTCGCGATATTGCCGTTCAGCACGTCGAGCAGCCCCGGCCCCTCCGGCGCGCCCAGCTGGTTGAGAATGTCGGGTTTGGCGAAATCGGCATCGACCAACAGGATCTCGACATCCTTCTCGGCCGCCAGGCTGAGCGCGAGGTTGATCGCGCAGAACGTCTTGCCGTCATTGGGCTTGGCCGAACACACCAGCACCATGCGCGCCTTGTCCGCGTCCCTGGGCGCGATGGCGCGCGATGTGTTCAGCAGCTGGCGCTTCACCAGCCGGAATTCCTCGGCCAGCGCGGTCACGTGTCCGCCAGGAACAATCATGCCGGCTTCGGCCAGCTTCTCGCGATCGATCGTCACGACACCGCTTGTACGTGTTACCCGGACAGCAGGTGCCGGCGCGACCACCGGATCGGGGACCAGTTCCGCCGCCGGCGGCGACGCAGGCTCCGCGTGCCGCTCGTGCGCAGGCTCCGCGTGTCGCTCGGGCGCAGGCTCCACCTGTGGCTCGGGCGCAGGCTCGATCGCGACCTCGTCGAGCATCAGCGGCTCGGGCGTCGAGGACGGCATCGATGCCGGATGTGCCTCCGGCTCGGGATAGGGCGGCAGCGGCACGTTGCGCAGCTGCGGCATCAGGTCATAGCGCTCCGCCGCCCGTTCGAGCAGCGAACCACGCAGACGCCGGGGTGTTTCGTCGTTCATGCCTTCCCCCTCACGCCGAGACCCCGCGCTGGAACATCTCCAGCCCGAGCAGCGCGACCCAGGCAAAGGCCAGGCCGCCCATTGCCGCCGCGAACATCTGCAGCTTGCGCTTGCGCAGCGCCGTCTCCGCGCTCGTCACGATCTCGCCAATCGATCCGATCACCGGCAGCCCGCTGGCACGTTCCAACTGCGCCGCGGTAGAGAAACCGCCCCTCAGCTTGGACAGGCCGAATGCCGCCGCGATCCCGCCGCCCAGGCCGACCAGCAACACGCCGGTCAACAACAGCGGGCGGTTGGGCGCAGTCGGCGCACGGGGTGCAGTCGGCGGATCGATCACGCTGAACTTCACCGCATCGGCGCGGCTCGCCGCCTGGCTGCGGAGCTTCACCTGCTCGCGATCGGCCAGCAGCTTGTCATATTGCGCCTTCAGCACCTGATAGTTGCGGTCGATCTCGGCCTGATCGGCGGCGGCGGCGGGATCGCCGGCCATCTTGTCCTCGAACGTCTGGATATCGTTTTCGATCTGCGCCTTGCGATTGCTCAGCGCGGCGACCTGCGCCGACTTGTCGGCCTGCATTGCCTTGAGACTGAGGTACAGCGGATTGCTCGAGGCGGCTCCGCCGGGGCTTACCGTCACGCGCTCGCCGCGCGCGGCGACTTGCGCGGCGCTCAGCTGGCTCTTCAGCGCGACCACGTCGGGATGATTGTCCGTCCAGCCGCGCGCGCGAGCTTCGGCCAGCTGTCCTTGAATAGCCGAAACACGCGCGCGCGCCGGGCCGGCGACGGCGGTCCCGCCCGCGCCGGCCACGGTGGCGGTGGTACCCGCCATCTGTCCATTGACTGCCGCCAGGCTGCTCTGCGCGGCGGCAAGATCGGCGCTCACCTGCGCCAATTGGCTGCGCGCCGTGGCGATGCGTTCGTTCAGCGTGCCGACGCCGGGCAGCGATCCCAGATATTTGTCAGCGAACTCGGCCTTTTTCTGCTCGGCGAGCTGCAGCGCCTTCTGTCGCTCGGTCAGCTGCTGGTCCAGGAACGTCAGCGACTGGCTCGCCTCGTCGCGTCCGGATGCCAGATTGTCCTCGACGAAGATGTCGATCAGCTTCTGGACGATGGTGCGCGACAGCTTGCCATTGTCGGCAGTCGCTGTGATCTCGAACAGATTGTCCTGCTGCGCGGTGACCTTGATCTTCTTCTGAAGTCCCGCGACCCGGTCGGCCACGTCGCGGTCGGTGGCGACGGTGTTGGCCAAGTCGGTGCCGCGCACCACCTTCTCCAGATTGACCGCACTCGCCAGCGTCGATCGGACGCGATCGATGTCCTTCTGCGCCTCCTGCTGCGTGACGACGCTGTCGCCGGGCAGCACCTGCCGCAGTTGCACGAACACGCGTGCGCGGCTTTCATACTGGTTCGGGATTTGCGACACGACCAGCCAGCCCGCTAGGCAAATAGCCCAGGCGACGCCCGCCACGATCCAGCGCTTGAGCCATACCGCGTGGATCGCGGCGCGCACTTCTGTCCAGAGACCTCCCACCGGCGCGGCCTTTTAGAACATGCTTTCGGGGATGATGATCACGTCGCCCGGCTCCAGCCGCACGTTCGCGCTCGTATCCCCGTTCTTGAGCAGGTCCGACAGCCGCAGCCGGTATTCGCGCTGCTGCCCTGTCGACCGTTCGAACCGGATCAGGCGCGCGCGGTTGCCCGCCGCAAACTCGCTGAGCCCGCCGACCGCGATCATCGCGTCCAGCATGGTCATGTTGGCGCGATAGGGCAGCGATGCCGGCTTCTCGGTCGCACCCACGATGCGGACCTGCTGGCTGAAGGTGCCGCTGAAATTCTCCACGATCACCGAGACGATCGGGTCCTTGATATACTCGGCCAGCGCGATCTTCAGGTCGTCGGCCAGCATCGCCGGCGTTTTGCCGACCGCGGGCATGTCGCTGATCAGCGGCGTGGTGATCCGCCCGTCGGGGCGCACCTGCACTTTTGCCGAAAGTTCGGGATTGCGCCACACGAAGATTTGCAGGCTGTCCATCGGCCCGATGACATATTCCTCACCCGGCCCCTCACGGCTCGCGACGAACGCACTAGGCGGCAGCCCCGGCCGGCCGCCGCCCCCGCCGGCGCAGCCCGACAGCGCTACCGCCGCGATCAGCGAGAGTGCGATCCCCTTGCCCGCCCGTTTCAAACGCATCAGCCAACCTCCTCGACCACGCCAACTCACCGAAAGTCGCGCAGGATTTGAGGATGCTATGCCGCCGGAGAGGTAAAGATGCGGTTAGCTGTGGCTGGGCGCGGCGACGATTTCGCGGGCCGGGCCATGGCCGAGGAACGCCGCCGGACTGGCGCTCGCGCCATAGGCGCCAGCCAGGAATATGGCGATGACGTCACCCGGATGAGCGGCAGGTAGCGCGACGCGGTCCGCCAATCGATCGAGCGGGGTGCACAGCGGCCCCACCACCGAAACCGTCTCACCCGGTTCGTCAGCCATGCGATGCGCCACCGCGACCGGATAGTTGCGCTTCACCACCGTGCCGAAATTGCCCGATGCAGCCAGTTGATGATGCAATCCCCCGTCGCAGACCAGGAACGTCTCGTCACCTGACTGCTTCTTGTCGATCACGGTCATCAAGTACACGCCGCATTCGCCGACGATCCAGCGGCCTAGTTCGATCGCGAACCCCGAAGCCTTCAGCGATGCCGGTCGGACCGCCAGCACCTCGCCCAGCGCCGCCCCGACCATCTCGACATCGACAGGCAAGTCACCGGAAAAATACGGAATACCGAACCCGCCGCCCAGATTGACCAGTGGCGGCGTGGCGCCGATCTCGTCCGCCAGCCTCCCCGCCAGCGCCACCGTTGCCGCCTGCGTTTCGATGATCGCCGCCGTGTCGAGCGATTGCGATCCGGCGAAGATGTGGAACCCCCGCCAGATCGCGCCGCGCTCGAGCAGCATGGTGACGAGCGCTGGAACGCGCGCCGCATCGACGCCGAAGGGCGAGGCGCGCCCGCCCATCTTCATCCCCGATCCGCGAAGTTCGAAATCGGGATTGACTCGCACCGCCAGCTTCGGCGCGATGCCGAGCCGCGCACCGATCGCCAGCGCCCGTTCCGCTTCGCCCTCGGATTCAAGGTTCAGCGTCGCCCCCGCGACGATCGCCGCCTCCAGTTCCGCGTCGCGCTTGCCCGGGCCGGCAAAGCTGATGTGCGCGGCGTCCTTGACCTTCAGCGCCTTAGCGAGCTCGCCTCCCGATGCCACATCGAGGCCACCCACCAGCGGTGCCACCGCCGCCAGCATTTCGGGCAGCGGATTTGCCTTGATTGCGAAGTGAATTTCGCACGGCTCGGGCAAAGCGGCGCGCAGCCGCTTCAGCCGCTCGGCAACGATGCCGACATCGTAGATGAACAGCGGGGAGCCATGCTCCGCAACCCACTCGCGCGCCGTCTTGCCCGCAATGGTCAGCTCACGCTCGTCCATGAAATATGGCGGGATTGGTCCCATCGGTTTCATGCCGTCAACTCCGCCTTCAATGCGCTTCGGTCGAACTTGCCGTTCGCATTGCGCGGCAGTTCGTCACGCCATTCGTATCGCGTCGGCTGCATGAAGCTCGGCAAGTCGCGCCGCAGCCGCGTGCGCAGCTTCGCCTCGGCTTCGCTCGCATCCCCCCGAGCAACGGCCACGACGACTACCGCCTGGCCCAGCCGAGCATCCCTGACCCCAAACGCCGCCGCCTCCCGTGCTTCACCGCCGGCCATCACCGCTTCCTCGACCTCGGTCGGGCTGATGCGGTTGCCGGCTGACTTGATCATTTCGTCGTCGCGGCCGACAAAGCGCAAAAGGCCGTCCGTGCCTTCGACGACATTGTCACCCGAAAACACCGCCATGCCGCCATAACACGAAAAATCCGGCGCCTGTTTGAAGCGCTGTGCGGTTCGTTCGGGATCCTGCCAATAGCCCTGCGCGACGAGCGGGCCGGCATGGACCAACTCACCCGCTTCACCCGGATCGGCGCGCGACCCATCCGGCCGCACCACCATGATCTCCGCAAAGGGGATCGCGCGCCCCATCGATTCGGGATTGGCATCGACCTCAGCCGGGTCGAGATAGGTCGAGCGAAACGCCTCGGTCAGCCCGTACATGGGATAAAGATCCGCATTCGGGAACATCGTGCGCAGCCCGCGCACCATTGGCATGGTCAGCGCTCCGCCCGAATTGGTCAGCCGCTTTACCTTGCCCGCCACGTCGCCCCACTCGCTGTCGAGCAACTGCACCCACAGTGGCGGAACACCCGCGATCGTGGTGACGTCATGCCGGTCCACCGCCTTGATCACGTCCTTTGCCGTCAGATAATCGAGCGGGATCACGCGCCCGCCCCCGGCCCAGGTCGAAAACAGCTGGTTCTGGCCATAGTCGAAGCTGAGCGGAAGCACGCCCAGCACGCGGTCTGCCGGCGTGATCTTGAGGTAGTGCGCGACCGAGATCGCGCCGAGCCACATATTGGCATGGCTCAGCATCACCCCCTTGGGCCGCCCCGTCGATCCCGAGGTATAGAGGATCGCCGCCAACTCACCCGGATCGGCGGCCGATGGCGGCAACGCGTCAAGCTGCGTCGGCTCATCCTCCAGCACCACGCGGCATCCGGCCGGCACATCGCCGGCCTCCAGTGTCCCGGCACGCGCGGCTTGCGTAAGCAGCAACGATGCACCGCTGTCGCTCAGGATATGCGCGATCTGTGCCCGCTTCAGCACGGGATTGACCGGCACGTGAACCAGCCCCACGCGTGCCGCAGCCAATGGCATCAGGCACGCAGTCCGCGTCTTGGGCAGCCAGCTTGCCACGCGTGCGCCGCGCGAGAAGTCCTGCGCCGCCAGCCAGTGCGCCAGCGCGCCCACGGCCGTTTCCAGATCGGCATAGCGCCACGCACCCGCGCGGTCCTCAAGGGCGATGTCGCCCGGCGCGCCCAGCGCCGTCAGCGCATCGATCGGCCGCGGGTTCGGATCGAGTTCCACCATGCCGATTCCCTTACCGCTCACTCGTTAACGATACAGTGCCAAACAAGTGTTAGCAGGTGCAGCACTTGGCAGCGCATGTGCCACCCCGTAAACGGGCGCGAAACAACAGGGGGAATTCAGGTGCAGCCGGACGGATTTCACGAGGTCGAGGAAACGGTGCGCGGCGTGCTGCGCGACGTGCTCGGCATCGATGCGGCCCGGGCCGCGACCTTCGATCAGGCGACGCCCTTGTTCGGCGCGCTCCCCGAACTCGATTCGATGGCGGTCGCCGGCGTATTGACCGAGCTTGAAGATCGCCTGGGCATCGTGATCGAGGATGATGAGGTCGATGGCGACATGCTCGACACGTTCGGCGCGCTGACCACTTTCGCCGCTTCCAAGGCGCTCACCTGATCCGCTTCGATCAGTATGACGGACCGGCGGGGGTCGAGGCAATGCTTCGTCTCGGCCCCGATACCGGTCCGGTGGTGATCGCTGCGCTTCCGCTGTTCGAGGAAGCGAACCGCACGCGTGCCTTTGCCATCGCGGTCCTGCGTGCGTTGGCCCAGCGCGGCATCGCCGGCGCATTGCCCGACCTGCCGGGTCAAGGCGAGAGCCTCCTCCCGACGCATGAGACCAGCCTCGCGTTACTGCAGGCCGGTCTTGCCGCGGCTGCCGCAAGCCTGCCCGGCCCAGTCTTCACCTTCGCCATCCGAAGTGGCGCGCTCCTCGACGGCGCAGCGGCGCTTGCCGGCCGTTATCACCTGTCGCCAATGACCGGCGCGGACCTGCGGCGCGAACTTGTTCGTGCCCGCCAGGCTTCGGCGCGCGAGTCAGGCGAGCCGTTCGACGCCGCCGCGATGGATACGGCGGCGGGGCCGATCGAACTTGCCGGCAACCTGATCGCTCCGCAGCTTTTGCGCGAACTTTCCGATGCCGCGCCGGTGGTCGACGGCGCGCGTATCGTTCGCCTGCAAACCGAGGCGAAGCCAGCCGATGCAAAGCTCGACGGCAGTCCGTTATGGCGCCGCGCGGAACCCGATAACGACCTGGCTTTTGCAGCCCGCGTCGCGGTCGACATCGTCAGCTGGATCGCGACATGCGCAGGCTGATTCAATTCACCTGCGCCGGCGAAGAGCTTGTTGCGACGCTTGATGGAGCGGTCGGCACCACCGGCTTGCTGATCGTTTCGGGCGGCAACGAAATCCGCATCGGTGCGCATCGCGGCATGGCCGAACTCGCCGCCAACATCGCCGCTGCCGGTTACCCGGTATTTCGCTACGACCGCCGCGGTATCGGTGATTCCTCAGGGATAAACAATGGCTTCGAAGGTTCATCTGAGGATATTCGTGAAGCCGTCGCGGCATTTCGCCGCGAAGTCCCGCACCTCACGCGCATCGTCGCGTTCGGTAATTGCGACGCGGCGAGCGCGCTGATCCTCTTTCATGCCGGTGCCGCGATCGACGGACTGGTTATCACCAACCCCTGGACGATCGAGGCGGCGGACGATCTCCCCCCAGCCGCTGCGATCCGCTCGCGTTATATCGAAAAACTGAAAAATCCGCGCGAGCTGCTTCGCCTGATGACTGGTGGCGTAAATATCCGTAAACTTATCGGTGGTTTAGTGAAGGCTTCTTCCAACCCGTCGCAAGCCTCCAACAGCCTTCCCGCCCGGCTTGCCCGTGCGTTTGAGAGCAGCACGATCCCGATCACGATCCTGCTCGCCGAACGCGACAACACCGCGGTGGCGTTCGTCGAGAACTGGCAGCATGAGGCCTTCGCCGCCTACCGCGCGCGCACCACGCTGCACCGCTGCGACACCGACAGCCACAGCTTCGCCCGTCCGCAGGACAAGGCTTGGCTAGTTGCCCAGGTCCTCGCCGCCCTTAGCGATTGATCGCCGAATCGCGCCGCTCGCCCACAGCGCCCACCAGATGATCAGCGGCTGCACCAGCAATCGCGGGATGTGGTACCACGCGGACAGCCCCGTGCCCGCGCTCACGTCGATCATCGCGTGCTTCACGTTCGCCGGGAACACGCACAGCGCATAGACGGCGAATGCCCAACCCGCCGCGACGCGCCATTGCCGCGTCAGCAACCCCGCCGCGCCAATCAGTTCGCAAATTCCCGTCATGATGACCACCGCCCGGGCCATCGGCACCCAATCGGGCGTGATCCGCACCATTGCATCGGTAAAGACGAGATGCCCGATCCCGGCCAGCAGATAGAATCCGGCGAGCGCCAACCGGGCAATGCGACGCCAGCGGGACGCGCTCACCGCCGGTCCCCGAGCATCGCGGACCGCGCCGAATGAGATTGGCGAGCATGGCAGGTGCAGTTCGACATTCCCGAGATCTCATGCAGCATCGCACCGACATCCCTGCCGGTCCGGTCGAGCCATGGCGGCAAGACTGCTTCGGCGGCATACCCTGGACCGACGCTCGCATTCGCGGCATCTGCCGTTGCGGCCAGAATGATGTCGAGCGGTGCCGTCGCCGGAAGGAAAGGGTCGCGTGTCATCTCAAACGCTCGACGCGACTATTCGCCTGTGCAACGTCGCTGGCAAGTCGAGTTTTGTCGCAATCTCAGCCGCCGCTTGGGCGGGAGGAAAATGCCAGAGGGTCTGTAAGCCGGGTTCTGTCCACGCTCGCCCTTTCCCGTGTGGGAGGTGCTGGCGATGGGCGGCCATTCCTCTAGGCCGGCACTTACGTGACGGCTCAAGCAATCAACCCGGACCGCGAGGCGGAACTCCCCATATGCGGTCCCTATTCGATCTTGCTCCCGGTGGGGTTTGCCATGCCGCTTCCGTTGCCGGTCGCGCGGTGCGCTCTTGCCGCACCCTTTCACCCTTGCTCCTGCCCCGACGTAAAAGCCGGGACGGTGAGCGGTCTGCTCTCTGTGGCACTTTCCCTAAGTCCGGCGAACCGAACCCGCCGGGCGTTACCCGGCACCGTGTTCCCGTGGAGCCCGGACTTTCCTCCCCCGCGCAAGCGCGGCGGCGACCGCCCGACCCTCTGGCAAGCGCGCGCTAGCCGATCGCCGCGGCGAAGTCAGCCCTTTTCACGAACCGGTCTGGGGAGGCGTAACGTGCGCGACGATGGTCGGCTACTCGTCGCCCTGCGGCTTTGGCAGCAACAGCGCCAGCAGGATCATACGGCACTCCGCATCGATGGTTCCGTCGATCAGTTCCGGCCGGAACCGCCGCTGGAACGCCACGGTCGCTGCGAGCGGATCGGAGACGTCGTAGCCGAATCGCTCGAGCGCCAGCAGAAACCCGGCGTCGCCCCATCCGGGGTCCATCAGGTTCTTGGTCGGGCGTGGCAGCGCCAGCCGCAGCCGCGCCAGCTTGCCCCAGGGGAACAGCTCGCCCGGATCCTGCTTGCGCGCCGGCGCGATGTCGGAATGGCCCACGATGTTGCCCCGCGTAACGCCATGCCGTTGCTTGATGGCGTGGGTGAGCCGGATTACGGCGTCCATCTGCTCATCCGGGAACGGGCGGTAGCCGAACTCGTGCCCCGGATTACAAATCTCGATTCCGACCGATGCAGAATTGATGTCGGTGACCCCCCGCCAGTGCGATTTACCGGCGTGCCAGGCGCGCTTGCCTTCATCGACCAGCCGAACGATCTGGCCGTCCTCTGCCACCAGATAATGGCTCGATACCTTATAAGCCGGATCGCGCAGCCGCTCTATCGCCTCTTCGGCGGTCTTCATGCCGGTATAGTGCAATACGATGATGCTGACCGGCAGCTTGCGATCGTCGAAATTGGGCGACGGCGCGTCGATCCAGCTGAGTTCGGCTCGTTCAAGCATTGCTGCAAGGGATGGGACGAGCCGCGGCGAAAGGCAAGGCCGTCAGCGCACTGCGGCGCGCGTCAGGCTCGCCTGCCCCGAATCCGCCACATAGAAACCGCGGAAGCGATCGCTTGGCCGGAACGCCTCGGTCTGCCCGATGACCGTCTCGCCAGCGCCGAGTACCAGCAACCCGCCGTCCCTCGTCGCGGCATGCAGCGTGTCGAAAACCGACCGCCGCACCGACGCGGAGAAATAGAGCAGCACGTTGCGGCAGAGCACGATGTCGAACTTGCCGACCGGCGCTGGGTCGCGCGTCAGGTTGTGACAACGGAACTGAACGCGCTTGGCGAGTTCAGGCCGCACGACCCATTCGCCATTCTCGCTGTCGAACCAGCTGACCATGCGACGAACCGGCAAACCCCGCTGAATCTCGAATTGCGAATACCGGCCAGCCCGCGCCCGGACCAAGGCCTGCGGGCAGACATCGCTCGCCACGATCTCGGGCATCGCCAGCCCGCGCGAAACCGCAAGCTCCTCGAACAGCATCGCCAGCGAATAGGGCTCCTGCCCGACCGAACACCCCGCCGACCAGACACGCAACCGTCGCCCCGGATGTTCAGCCTGGATGGCCAGCGCTGCTTCGGCAACCATCTCAAGCACGCCGGCGTCGCGAAAGAACGAGCTTTCCTGGTTCAGCAATGCGTTGATCACGGCGTCGGCCAGCGGCCCGTGCCTTTCGCCGGCGAGGCGAGCGATCAGCTGATCCAGCGTATCCAGGCCATGCTCGCGCAACACGGGCTTCAGCGCCGTCTCGATGCGCCAGGCACGATTCGCCGCAATCTGTTGGCCGGTTCGCTGTTCCAGCAGGGCACCGATTACGTTGACCGCGCCGGGCGAGGCGAAGCTTTGCTGCGGGCCGAGCATCAGCTGGGCCTCCGGCCGCTGGCGACCATCCGCCCGATCTCGTCCGGCGGCAGCACGGCGGCGGCTCGCTCGGCAATCGCGCCGGGCATGCCCCAGACGACGGAGCTGGCGCGATCCTGCACGATCACGCTGCCGCCCGCCTCGATCAGCTGCGCGGCGCCGATGGCCCCGTCACGTCCCATACCCGACAGAATGACCCCCAGACCGCGCGCCCCGAAAATCGCCGCCACCGATTCCAGCATCGGATCGACCGAGGGCGTGCAACCGCTCGGCACGGGCTCATGGCTCAGCCGAATAGCTACCCCGTCCGAGGTGCGCACGCACCGCACATGGGCATGGCCGGGCGCAACATAGATGCGCCCCGGGCGCACCCGCATATGATCGTCCGCGACTTCGCACGGCCGCCCGGCCAATACCGCCAGCTGCATCGCGAAATAACTCATGAACGAAGCCGGCAAATGCTGGGTAATCAGGATCGGGGGCTGAAACGCGGCGGGGATGGCGCGGAGCATCTGGCTCAGCGCATGGATGCCGCCGGTCGAAGCGCCGACTGCGATCAGGTCGAAATCGACTACTGGGCTGGTTGCATCCACTGCACTGATGGCGACCGGCACTGCGCCGTCGAACATCCGCCGCATGCGATCTTCCAGCACGACCGAGAATCGTCCCGCGAAACTGCCGACCCCCGGCTTGACCAGCGTATCGGCCGCGCCCAGCGCCAGCGCCTGCACTGCCGACGCAGCGCCGTCGTCGGCGCTCGATGAAACGACCAGCACTTTCGCACCCTGCCCCGCCGCCAACAGGTCCGGCAGGCCAGCGAGGCCCCCGACCCCCGGCATCTCGAGGTCAAGCAGGATCACATCGACTCGTTCCTGCGCCAGATGATGGAGCGCGCCGCGCACGTCGCTGACGGCGCCGGCAACGTGGAACCCCTCCATTGCCTCGATCATGCGACCGATCACCGCGCGCGCGACGACCGAATCGTCCACGATCAACACACGAATGGCCACGTCGCGAACCGGTGTTCCGGCCGCGGCAAGTTGCTGCATGGTCATGGGAGGCGCCTTATGCGACGCCGACGATCTGAAGCTTGCTCTGCAGCGTCTCGCGGTCGAACGGCTTCATCACATATTCGTCCGCGCCCGCCTCGATTGCGGCCCGGATATACGCCATGCCGTTCTCGGTGGTGCAGAACACGACCTTGGGCTTTTGCGCGATGCCGCTTTCCTTGAGCGCGCGAAGGAAATCCATGCCGGTCATCACGGGCATGTTCCAGTCGAGCAGGACCACGTCGGGCGCCGCCTCCAGACAGGAATCCAGCGCCTCCCGCCCGTCACCGGCTTCACGCACGGTGAAGTTCAGCGTTTCCAGGATATGGCGGGCCACCTTGCGGATCACCTTGGAATCATCGACGACGAGGCAGGTCTTCATGGGGCTCCGTTCCCGCTGAGTGGCGCGATCTTGAAGGTGTATGACAGCAACATGTAAGCAGCGCGTTAAGATGGTCAGGCAGCTTGCTGCGACTGTGCGGGCTGCCCCGGCACCAGCGCGATGAGGTCGATCGCCAGGATCGGTTCGCCGTCTCGCTGGATCAGCCCACGCGCCGCTGCCGCCCATGCGCCGCTCAGCGCGACCCCCTGTGCGATCGGCTGAAGTTCGAACGGCGCTACATCGTCCAGCGAATCGACCAGTAAAGCATAATGGTGCCCATCCACCCGCGTGATCACGGCGCGTCCGGGCTCGCGTTCCGGCGCCGCCATGCCCAGCGCCGCGATGGTATCGATCACCGTCACCACCCGGCTGCGCAGCGCGGTGAGTCCGCGCACATGGCCGCCGGCACGCGGAACGGCCACGATGACGCCGACATCAACGACCGATTCGACCTGCTCGGCAGCAATCGCCACGGCTCGTCCGGCGACATGGGCAATCAGGAACAATTGCTCCATCGTCACTTCCTCCGTGCTGCGCCGGCGACTGCCTGCAGCAGCGACACCCGGTCATAGCGATAGATGCTGCCGTCCTCGCCCGGCCCGCGCCGACTGCTGAGCCGCACGAGCGGCGCGGCATCGGGCAGCGTTGCCGGATCGTCGTCCAGCGTCAGCACGACATCGGGGAGCATGCCGGGTTCCGGCCTGTCGGCGACTCGATACCCGGCGCCTTCGAGCATCGGTTGAACGAAATTTCGCATCCATCCGGCTTCGTCGCAGGACAGCAGGCACAGCGGCCTCTGTTCCGCTGCGCTGTCCGCATCGCCATGGGCGTGAGTTGCAAAGAGCCAGTGGGCATCGACCAGTTCGACCGGTTCGTCATCCACCAGCACCACTGCCGCCACAGCCCCCGGCGTTTCGGCATGGATCACGTCATGCGGCAGCGTCACGATGTCAGCCGCTTCGGCAATGGCATAGGCGATCTCGGTGCTGCCGTCCTTCAGGCGCAGGATCGAGCAGACCCCTCGCCCGTTCAGGTCGCCGCGAGCGACCAGCGGCACGATCCGCCCATCGATCGTCAGCCGCAGCCTGCCAGCCGCGAAACGGATCGCATCGGCCTCCACTTGCTCGATCCGGTCTAGCAGCGCCAGCGGTACCGCGCGGCGCACGCCATCCAGGTCGCCAAACACCAGCGCGGTGATCCCCGACTCGCCGCCCGCCTGATCTTCATCCTCGTCGACGATCGCCTCGCGCACGAAGTTCAGCCCGGCATCCCGCGCGATTCCCGCGCAGTCGAGCAGCAGCATGGGGCTTCCGCTGTCGGGCAGCGTCTGACCGGCATAGAGGCCGGTCGCCATCACTGCCGGGGCCGCCGGCTTGATGACCAGTTCCTCGTTATCCAGCACGTCCTCGACGCGCAGCGCATAGCTGCCCTCGCCGACATTCACGATCGCCAGCATCGTGTCGCCGGACGACGTCGTGCCGATCTCCAGCTGGCTTGCCAGCGTCACCAGCGGCAACCGCCGCTCGCGCACGGTAGCAATCTCGGCCATGCCCAGATGGTCGATCCGAATCGCCTCGCTGCGTTCGCTCACGATTTCCTCGATCGCCTGTCGCGGCACGGCAAAGCGCTGACCGCCCGCCGCCACGACGATGGTGGGGATGATCGAAAGCGTCAGCGGGACGTGGATCTGGATGCGCAGCCCGCGCCCCGGTGCGCTGTCCAGCTCGACCCGGCCGCCAATCTGTTCGATCGCCGCACGCACCACGTCCATGCCGACGCCGCGCCCCGAAATCTCGGTCACCTCGTCCTTGCTCGACAAACCCGGCTCGAACACCAATTGCAGCTTCTGTCGCTCGCTCAGGCTGCGAAGCATCCGCTCATCGCGGCCAGCCTCGATCGCCTTGCGGACCAGCCGCTCGCTGTCGATCCCGCGGCCGTCATCGGCGACCTCGACGATGATCTGATTGCCCGACTGCCGCGCCGAAACCGTCAGGCGGCCATTCTCGCGTTTGCCTGCCGCACGGCGCGCCGTCGGATCCTCGATGCCGTGGTCGATCGAGTTGCGCACGATATGGACCAGCGGATCGCGCAGCACCTCGATCATTTCGCGGTCCAGTTCGACTTCTGCCCCCTCGACGTGCAGCGTCACCGACTTGCCGAGCCCGGCAGCCGTATCGCGCACCATGCGCGGCAACGCTGAGAACAACGCATCGATCTTTTGCATGCGTGTGCGCGTCACCGTATCGCGCAGGTCGGCGACGGTTGCCGACATCCGCTCCAGCGCTGCCTCGATCGTCGGATCGACCTCGGCGCCACGTAACCGTCGCGACAATTCGTTGCGCGCCAGCACCATGTCCGACATGCCGCTCATCATGCGGTCGAGCAGATCGACGTTCAGACGGACGCTGCGAGTCGGTGCGCGCTGTACGGCGCTCGAGGCGCCGGTCGCCACCTCGTCCGAACCCTCGGCCAGCGCCGCGATGAGCAGGTCCTCGCCCGTATCGTCGAGCGCGCTGCCCGCGTCGATCGCCTCGACGATCTCGCCGACCCGATCGACCACTGCAAGGACGGCGTTGACCAATCCGCGATCGGGCGTGCGTTTCCCTTCGCGCACCGCTGCCAGCACGTCTTCGGCGGCATGGCTCAGGCGCGCCAGACGCGGCAGGTCGAGGAAGCCGCAGCTTCCCTTCACGGTATGAACGAAGCGGAAGATCGCATCCAATCGCGCGCGATCGGCCGGGTTCGCTTCCCAGGCGACGATCTCGCCCGACAAGGCCTCCAGCGTCTCGCGCGTTTCCGCGATAAACTCTTGCAGCAGGTCGTCCAACACATGCCCCCAGTGCGTAGGCGTGCGGTCATGAACGGATAGGCGTTAAGAGGCAGTTAGCCACATGGCGGAAATCGGACCATCCCTCGGCGGGACAGACTGCCGGAGCCAGCAGCTACGGTCAGGACCCTAACGTTTGCGCCCCTGATGCTTGATGTTCGCCGGCCGGCCACGACGCTTCAGCGCGCGTGGCGGGCCCCCGCGCTTGCCCTCGTTGCCGTTCGGGCGCGGCCCCGATCCGCTTCCCTTCCCATCCGGCAACTCGAACCTCAGCGCGCCTGATACGGGGTTGGCCTCCACCAGTTTCAGCTTCAGCCGCTGGCCCAGCTTGAACGCTTCCCCGGTCTCCTCACCGACCAGCTGCTGCCCTGTCTCGTCATAGCGGAAATACTCACGCCCCAAGTCACGCGCCGGCACCAGCCCATCGCCACCCACGCCATCCACCGTCGCGAAGAAGCCGAAGCTCTGCACCCCGGTGATCCGCGCTTCCATCACCTCACCGACATGCGCCGATAGATAGGCGGCGACATAGCGATCGATCGTCTCACGTTCCGCCTCCATCGCGCGCCGCTCCAGCTGGCTGATCAGCTCGCCGGTTTTCTCCATGTCGCTGTCCGGCAGCAGCTCGCCACCCGGACCGAGCTTGTCCGCCTCGACGAGCGCGCGATGCACGACCAGGTCGGCATAACGCCGAATCGGCGAGGTGAAGTGCGCGTAACTTCCCAGCCCCAGCCCGAAATGTCCGGCGTTGGCCGGCCCGTAATAGGCCTGGGTTTGCGTGCGCAGCACTTGCGTCATCACCTCGTCGCGGAACTCGGCCTCGCCGACCCGCTCGATGACGCGGTTGAAGGTCGAAGGCTTGATGACCTGCCCCAATGTGAACTCGACGTCGAGCGTCTTCAGATACTCCTTGAGCGCGACCAGCTTCTCGCGGCTCGGCGGCTCGTGAACGCGGTACATCACGGGCGCCTTGCGCTTCTCTAGCGCCTTGGCGGCGGCAACGTTTGCCGCGATCATGTAATCCTCGATCAGCTTGTGTGCATCCAGGCGCTCGCGCGGCGCTACCGACAGGATCCGCCCCATC
The DNA here is from genome assembly GCF_001721295.1 of Sphingomonas turrisvirgatae. Taxonomy (GTDB): domain Bacteria; phylum Pseudomonadota; class Alphaproteobacteria; order Sphingomonadales; family Sphingomonadaceae; genus Sphingomonas; species Sphingomonas turrisvirgatae. Next base: position 103,954 of record NZ_MDDS01000046.1, read on the forward strand.
TCGTCGAGCACGATCCGCCGCTCCGGGAGATCGAGGTTCAACGGCTCCCGCTTCTCCCGGGCTTTGTTGAGCGCGCGCCAGCACGCCCACAACGGCCGCAGTGCGCTCTCGACCAGCGCCGGTTCGACACCCGCCAGCTCTTCGGCGGGCATGGCGCAAGGCGAAGAGGTAACTTCTGCCTTCTCCCCCACGGCATCGATCGCAGCCTGCGCGTGTTCATAGGCGATGTTCGCCGCCAGCTTCACCACAGCCCGGCTGAACCGCCACGACTTCAGTTCACCGTCCTGGCCGATCTGCAGATGGCAGGCGAGCGCCGCGCGATCCACGCCTTGCTTCAGCGAACACACGTCCGCCGACAGCACCTCCGGCAGCATCGGCACGACGCGATCGGGGAAGTAGACCGAGTTGCCACGCTTGCGCGCTTCACGGTCCAGCAGCGATCCCGACCGAACATAGAAGCTGACGTCCGCAATCGCGACGATCGCTTTCCACCCGCCGGGGTTCTTGGGATCCTCGTCAGGCGCCGCCCACACCGCGTCGTCATGGTCGCGCGCATCGATCGGATCGATCGCCACGATGGGCACCTCGCGCAGATCCTCGCGGCCTTTGCCAAGGTCCTGCTTCGCGACACGCTCCGCCTCGCTCAGCAACGCCTCTGAAAACACGTTCGGAATGCCGTGCTTGTGGATCGCGATAAGACTGAAGCTGCGCGGTGCAAAGGGGTCGCCCAGCACCTCCTGCACCTTGGCGAACAGCCGCGGTCCCTGCCCGCTCTTTTCCGCCAGCACCAGGTCGCCCGGCTCCGCGCCGTTGCGCTCCGAGATGACGACGATGCTGTCCTTGCCCTTCTTCTCCACGCCATGAAGGTAGAGCCGGCCGCCCTCCTCCTTCACCACGCCCAGCATCGTTTCCTCGCCCTTAGCGAGCTTCTTCATCGGATGCGCGATCCAGCCCTTCCCGGCCTCCTCGGTCCGCGCGAGGATCCGGTCGCCGACGCCCAGCGCGCCATGCCCCTTGCGTTCGCGCACGCGGATGCGCGGCACCGGGATGCCCTCGGCCTCCCACCGCTCGGGCACCGCCCAGACGGTATCGCCGTCGCTGTCGGTCACGCGAAGCACGGTCACCTTAGGCAGCCCGCCCATCTTGTGGAACGCCCGCCCCGGGGCACTGTCGATCAGTCCTTCATCGCTCATGTCGCGCAACAATGCCTTGAGCGCGATCTTCTCCTGCGCGGTAAGCCCGAATGCCTTGGCAATCTCGCGCTTGCCCACAGGCGTGTCAGAGGATGTGATGAAATCGATGATCTGTTGCCGCGACGGCAGGCCAGGCGCGGGCTTCTTCGCTTTATTCGGTTTTCTCATTGGCCCCGAATATAGGGGCTGTGCCGTCAAACCCCAACCGAATAGACAGGCGCGGTGGTTCACGACCTCCTGATCATCGGCGGCGGCATCAATGGCTGCGCGATCGCGCGCGAGGCGGCACTGCTCGGCCTCAAGGTCATGCTGGTCGAGCGCGACGCACTCGCCGCCCACACCTCGTCCGCTTCCAGCAAGCTGATCCATGGGGGCCTGCGCTACCTGGAAACCTATGAGTTTCGCCTGGTGCGCGAGGCACTGGTCGAACGTGAGCGGCTGCTTGCGACGGCGCCGCACCTCGTCCACCCGATGGCGTTCGTACTGCCCAAGGGCGGCGTACGCCCGGCCTGGATCGTGCGTGCCGGCCTCTATCTATACGACGCGCTCGCGCTCGGCACCTCGCTTCCCCGTTCTCAACGCCTGCGCCGGAACGATCCGCGACTCACCCCGCTCGCGACGGATGCCGGTGCGCTGCTCTATTGGGATGCGCAGGTGGACGACGCGGCGCTGGTCCGGGCCAACGCTGCCGACGCGGCCGCAAACGGGGCAACGATCCTGACTGGCACCGCCGTCACCGCAGCGTCTCGCGACGGCACCGGCTGGCAGGTCGAACTCAGTGACGGCCGCAGGCTTGCCGCCCGCGCGCTGGTCAATGCCGCCGGCCCCTGGGTGAGCCAGCTTCTCGGCCCCCTTGACGTCCGGACCGCACATGGCCTCAAGCTGGTCAAGGGCAGCCACATCCTCGTACCCCGGCTGTGGGAAGGCGATCACGCCTTCATCCTGCAGCAACCCGACCGCCGCGTCGTCTTCGCGACGCCATGGCGAGGGGAAACGATGATCGGCACCACCGATGTGCCGGTCGAACGTCCCGAAGACGCCCACATCGATCCGGCCGAGATCGACTATCTGTGCGCGGCCGCCAACCGCTATTTCCGCCGTCAATTGACCCCCGCCGACGTCACCGGCACCTGGTCCGGCATCCGCGCACTGCACGAGGACGGTGCCGGCGAAGCGCGAGCCGTGACGCGCGATTACCTGCTCGACCTCGACACCGCCGCAGCGCCGATCCTCTCGGTATTCGGCGGCAAGATCACCACTGCCCGCGCGCTCGCCGAACACGCGATGCGCAAGCTCGGCCCACCGCTCGGGTTCACGGCGCGGCCAGTTACCCGCGGCCGGCCGCTGCCTTGATCAATAGGCCCGCGCGACCAGGATCCGCTCGACCGCAGGTTCGCCGCTGAAGATGCACGCGCCGTCCGCTGGTGCGGCATCGTTCGGGACATTTCGGAAGGTGAGCTTCAGCGACTTTAATCGCTCGACGACCTTGTCCAGCGCTTCTCCGGTTGGCCGCGACCATTGCACCTCGACCCAGCCCGGATATTTTCCCGAGCTTTCGAAATGCTTCTTGAGCGCGTCGAAACTGTCCAACCCGCGCACGATATTCGCATCCATCCGCTCTCGCGCCTGCGCGTGAAGCGTAGCCTGGATGTCCTCCAGCAATGCCGCCGCATCACCGACGAACGCGTCCTTCGCCACGACCCCACTGTCGAGCTTGCCGTCCTCGCGGTACAGCCGGTCGCGGCGGATCACCGAGACGTTGCCGCCCGCCATGTCGCGCCCGCCGACCTCGATCACGATCGGCGCCCCCTTCTTGACCCAGCCCCAGCGCTTCGTCGCCGCCTTGGCTGGCCGTGCATCGAGCAGCGCGCGCACCGGCTCGCCCAGCGCTGACAGCTTTGCCAACTGCGCCTGCAGCTCCTTGCAATAGGCCAGCAGCGCGGCATCCTCGTCTGTATCGCGCAGCATCGGCACGATCACGATCTGCCACGGCGCGACGCGCGGTGGCACGCGCAGCCCATCGTCATCGCCATGCACCATGATGACGCCGCCGATCATGCGCGTCGACACGCCCCAGCTGGTCGTCTGAGCCAGTTCCTGCTGCCCCTCGGCATTCTGGAACTTGATGTTCTGCGCGCTCGAGAACGTCGTCCCCAGGAAGTGCGAGGTGCCGGCCTGCAGCGCCTTGCCATCTTGCATCATCGCCTCGATCGAATAGGTCGAGACTGCACCGGGGAAGCGCTCGTTCTCCGGCTTCTCGCCCGCCACCACCGGCATCGCCAGGCAGTCCTCGGCGAACGAGCGATAGACCTCCAGCATCTTCATCGTCTCTTCGCGCGCCTCATCGACCGATGCGTGCGCGGTATGGCCTTCCTGCCACAGGAACTCGCTGGTGCGCAGGAACATCCGCGTGCGCATTTCCCAGCGCACGACGTTCGCCCATTGGTTGATCAGCACCGGCAGGTCGCGCCAGCTCTGCACCCAGCGGCTGAACGCAGCCCCGATCACCGTCTCGCTGGTGGGCCGCACGATCAGCGGTTCCTCCAGCTTGGCCGCGGGATCGGGCATCAGCCCGCCCTTGCCGTCAGCGATCAGCCGGTGGTGCGTGACGACCGCCATCTCCTTGGCGAAGCCCTCGACGTGATCGGCTTCCTTTTCGAAATAGGAGAGCGGAATGAACAGTGGGAAATAGCAATTCTCGTGCCCCGTCGCCTTGATGCGATCGTCGAGCAGGCGCTGAATGCGCTCCCAGATGCCATAGCCCCATGGCCGGATCACCATGCACCCGCGCACGCCGCTTTCCTCGGCCAGGTCGGCCTCAGAAATCACGGTCTGGTACCAGGCTGCGAAGTCCGCTTCGCGGGTGACGTTGAGCGCATGTTTGATCATGGTCGCGCGGATAGCGACTGATCGGCGCGGCGTCACCCCTTCCCCTTGCTGCACCGCCGCATCGCGCCTAGGCCGACTGCATGAACGGTGATCGCACCATGACCGGTCTCGGTCTGCGCCTGCTGGCGGTGATGATGCTGACGTTCATGGGCGCGCTGATCAAGCTGGCCGAAGGTCGCGGGGCCAAGCTGCCGGAACTGATGCTGTTCCGACAGCTGTTCGCGATCCCGGTCGTGGTTTCGTGGGTCGCGCTGGGATCCGGGCTCGCCACCTTGCGCACCCAGCGGCTCGGCGCGCATGCCACGCGTGCGGCGCTTGGCCTTACCGGCATGGCATTCACCTTCGGCGCGCTGCTGCTGCTGCCGCTAGCCGAAGCGACGGCGATCTCGTTCACCGTCCCGATCTTTGCTACGATTCTCAGCGCCTTGGTGCTCAAGGAGCCGACCGGCTGGCATCGCTGGGCGGCCGTCGCGATCGGCTTCGCCGGCGTGCTGATCGTCACCCAACCGGGCAGCGGGCACATCCCGGTGTTCGGCGCGCTGGTCGGCCTCACCTCCGCGCTGATGATCTCGATCATCGCGATCCAGCTGCGCCAGCTCGGTCGCACCGAAAATGCCGGCACCACCGTTTTCTGGTTTTCGGTGCTCTCGTGCATCCCGCTCGGCATTGCCTACCCATTGTTCGCGGTGACGCATGATGCCGCCACCTGGGCCTTGCTCATCGGCATCGGCGTGGTCGGAGGGATGGGCCAGATCGCGTTCACCGCCGCGCTTCGTTTTGCGCCGGTTTCTGTCGTGATGCCGATGGACTATTCGGGCCTGATCTGGGCGACGCTGTTCGGCTGGCTGCTTTTCGGCGCGCTGCCGGACGGCTGGACCTTCATCGGCGCGCCCGTGATCGTCGCCAGTGGCCTCTACATCTTCTGGCGCGAGCGCCGGCTGGGCTTGCGCGCCTCGCCAGTCATCGCGGCGGATGAAGAGACCGATGCCGCAAGGCGGCGGCCTGCTAGCGGCGATAGATCAACGTGACGTTGTTCGCTGGCATCTCGACAAGCCGTTCCAGCGCCAGCCCGTGCGCAGTAGCGGCCGCGCTGACCGCCGCGACATCGCGCAGCCCCCATGCCGGATTGCGCGCCTTGAGCGATGCATCGAACGCTTCGTTCGACGGCGCGGTGGGGATGTCGGCGCGGCGATAAGGGCCGTAAAGGATCAATGGCGCACCCGCCGGCAAGATCCGGCCCGCGCCCGCCATCAAGCCCAGCGTTGCCGACCACGGGCTGATATGCACCATGTTGATGCACAGCAGCGCATCCGCGCACTCGATTCCCCACTCGGCCGTGGCCGCATCGATCGCGAGCGGCGCCAGCACATTGCCCAACCCCGCGCACCACGACGCGATCGAGGCCAACGCGGAGGGGTCCGGATCGCTCGGCTGCCAGTTCAACGCCGGAAATTGCGCCGCGAAAAATGCCGCATGTTCCCCGCTTCCGCTCGCCACCTCCAGCACGGTGCCTCGACCGGGCAGGCTCTCGGCCAGCACCGCTGCGATGGCGTCCCGGTTGCGCATCGTGGCCGGCGCGTGTTTGCGAATGTCGCCGCGGTCTTCCGCTACGATCCATGGTGTCGGGTCGGACATCGCCGATCGATGGCGTCGGCCGGTCCGGTACACAAGCAGAAACAACGCCGCGCGCCATCGTTGATCCGTGATGACCGGCCTGACCCTTGCGCTGCGCAGCCCGGTCGGACCTCGCATCGACCGCGCCGCCTACCGCCGTCGAGCTCACCGGCGCGAACGCATCTTCTCCGGCAGAATCCAAACGGGCGGCAGCTTAAGCCACCGCCCGCCCGGGAGACGGAATGGCGCAGCGGCCATTCCGGCAAAACTGACAGGATCGGCGTTACTCGGCCGCTTCTGCTTGCGCCGGTGCCTTCCACACCAGCACGGGCTTGCGCGCCGCCAGTGTTTCGTCGAGCCGTCGGCGCGGCGCGAAATGAGGCGCGCTCTTGAGCGCCGCATCGCCCGCTTTCGCCCGTTCGGCGACCGACCGGAACGCGCCGATGAACTGATCCAGCGCCGCCTTGCTTTCGGTTTCAGTCGGCTCGACCAACATCGCGCCGTGCACCACCAGCGGGAAATAGACTGTCATCGGGTGAAAACCCTCGTCGATCAATCCCTTGGCAATGTCGAGGGTCGAGAAGCCCTCCGGCAGGCCGCGATCGCTGAAGATCGCCTCGTGCATGCACGGGCCGCTCTTGGCGAACGGCGCATCCAGCACATCCTCCAGGCTGCGCAGCACGTAATTGGCGTTCAGCACGCTGTCCTCGGCCACCTGCCGCAGGCCGTCCGCGCCATGCGACAGGATATAGGTCAGCGCGCGCGTGAACATGCCCATCTGGCCATGGAACGACACCATCCGGCCAAAGCTGTCGGCATGATGCTCGCCAGCGGTCTCTTCCTCGATCAGCACGAACTTGTCGCCCTGGCGTTCGACAAACGGCAACGGCGCATAGGCGCTCAACCGTTCCGACAGCACCACCGGCCCCGAACCCGGCCCGCCGCCGCCGTGCGGCGTGGAAAAGGTCTTGTGCAGGTTGATGTGCATCGCATCGATGCCGAGGTCGCCGGGCCGAACGCGCCCGACGATCGCGTTGAAGTTCGCGCCGTCGCAATAGACATAGCCGCCAGTGGCATGCACCGCGTCGCTGATCGCCTTCATGTCCGGCTCGAACAGGCCGCAGGTGTTGGGGTTGGTGATCACCCCCCCCGCCACATCGGGGCCAAGCCGTGCCTTAAGCGCCTCCAGATCGACCCGCCCCGCGGGTGTTGCCGGTATATCCTCGACACTGAAACCCGCGAACGCAGCCGTTGCCGGGTTGGTGCCGTGTGCGCTTTCCGGCACCAGCAGCACCTTGCGCGCACCCTCGCCCTTGGCATCCAGTGCCGCGCGGATCGCCAGCACCCCGCACAGTTCGCCATGCGCGCCAGCCTTGGGCGACATTGCCACCGAATGCATGCCGGTCAGCGTCACCAGCCAGTGCGCCAGTTGGTGGACCACCTCGAACGCGCCCTGCACCGTGTCGACCGGCTGCAGCGGGTGCACATCGGCAAAGCCCGGCAGGCGCGCCATCCGCTCATTGAGGCGCGGGTTGTGCTTCATCGTGCACGATCCCAGCGGGAACAGCCCAAGGTCGATCGCATAATTCTGCCGCGAGAGCCGCGTGTAATGCCGTACCGCTTCCGGCTCGCTCAGCCCCGGCAGGCCGATATCGCGATGGCGTTCAAGCCCGCCCAGCCGCGACGTTGCCTTCGGCGCCTCGGCAAAATCGACGCCGGTCGTGTCGAGCGACCCGATCTCGAAGATCAGCGCCTCGTCCAGCATCAACGCGCGGTTGCCGGTGAAGGTCGCACCGTCGCTGCGTTCACCGGCCGTCATCTCGGGCCGCCAGCCGCTCTGGTTGATCGCGCTCATGCCAGCACCTCCTGCAATGCCGAGGCAAGCGTCTCGACATCCTCTGCCGTCGTCGTTTCGGTCATTGCAACCACCAGTCCGTTCGCAAGGCTCGCCTCACCCGGATAGAGCCGCCCGAGCGACACCCCGGCAAGGATGCCGCGATCAGCCAGTTCGCGAACGATCGGCCGGGCTTCCTTCGGCAGCTTCAAGGTGAACTCGTTGAAGAAGGTCGGCGTCACCAGCTCGACGCCCGGCACCTGGCGCAACCGCTCGGCGGCCGCGCTCGCCCCGGCATGATTGAGCGCCGCCAACTGCCGCAGCCCCTTTTCGCCAAGCAACGTCATATGGATCGACCACGCCAGCGCGCACAGCACCGACGAAGTGCAGATGTTCGACGTCGCCTTCTCGCGCCGGATATGCTGCTCGCGGGTCGAGAGCGTCAGCACGAAGCCGCGCTTGCCCTCGGCATCCACCGTCTCACCGGTCAAACGCCCCGGCATCTGGCGGACATATTTCTCCTTGCACCCGAACAGGCCGACATAGGGCCCGCCGAATTGCAGCCCCACGCCGATCGACTGGCCTTCGCCCACCACGATGTCAGCGCCCATCTCGCCGGGCGACTTGATCGCTCCCAGCGCCACCGGCTCGGTCACCACCGCGACCAGCAGCGCCTTCTTGGCCTGGCACGCAGCCGCCAGGTCGGACAGGTCGGCAATGCGGCCAAGGATATCGGGATACTGCACCACGACGCACGACGTCTCGTCGTCGATCTGCCCGATCAGGTTGGCCGTGTCGGGCACCGCGCCCAGTACCGGCAGCGACGTGACCAGCGTGTCGCCGGTATATTTCGCCATCGTCCTGGCGACCGAGACGTAGTGCGGATGCAGGCCGCCCGACAGGATCGCCTTGCCGCGTTTCGTGATGCGCCGCGCCATGCCGATCGCCTCCCAGCACGCGGTCGAGCCGTCGTACATCGAGGCGTTGGCGACATCGGTGCCCAGCAGCCGGGCAACCTGCGTCTGGAACTCGAACATCACCTGCAACGTGCCCTGCGCAATCTCGGGCTGATAGGGCGTATAGGCGGTCAGGAACTCACCGCGCTGGATGATATGGTCGACGCTGGCCGGCACATGGTGCCGGTACGCTCCGCAGCCCAGGAAGAACGGTGCCGCGCCAGCCGACAGGTTCTTGGCGGCGAGCCGAGTCATGTGCCGTTCGACCGCGAGTTCGCTGGCATGCATCGGCAGCCCCGCGATCGCGCCGCTCAGCCGACCGCTTTCCGGCACATCGACGAACAGGTCGTCGATCGCCTGCGCACCGACAGCAGCCAGCATGGCCTGCCGGTCATTGGGAGTAAGGGGAAGGTAGCGCATCAAATCACCCAGGAAGTCGTCACCCCGGCGAACGCCGAGGTTTCAGGCAGGATCGGGATCCCCCCGAAAGGTTGCGCTTGCGGCGCGAGATCCCGGCTCCCGCCGGGATGACGGTCGCCATCAAAGCTTCGAGACGAAATCCGCGTAAGCCGCTTCGTCCATCAGGCCGTTCAGTTCGCCCTTGTCAGTCAGCGTCATCTTGAAGAACCAGCCCTCGCCCTCGGGATCCTCGTTCACCAGCGCCGGCTCGCCATCCAGCGCGGCATTGCCCTCGATCACCGTGCCGCTGACTGGCGCATAGACGTCGCTCGCTGCCTTCACGCTCTCGACAACCGCGGCGTCATCGCCCTTGGCGACCTGCTTGCCTTCCTCGGGCACCTCGACGAACACGATGTCGCCAAGCTGGCTCTGCGCATAATCGGTGATGCCGACGGTCGCTATGTCGCCGTCCAGTTCGATCCACTCATGATCTTCCGTAAAATACCGGCTCATTGCGCTGCTCCTGCACGAACATAACGATGGGGGACAAAGGGCATGGCGACCACTTCGCCATGATGGATCTTGCCACGCTGGCTCAGCGTCAGGCGGGTGCCGATTTCGGCCAGCGCGGTCGGCACATAGGCCATGGTGATCGGCTTCTGCACGGTGGGCGCAAAGCCGCCGCTGGTCACGCGCCCGACCTCGTTGCCCGCGGCGTCCAGTACCAGCGCGCCTTCGCGGACCGGCTGCCGCCCCTCGACGATCAGGCCGACGCGGCGCTGAATCGAGCCACTCTCGCGCTCCGCCAGGATGCGCGCCGCGCCCGGGAAGTTCGCCTCTTCACGGCGGCGCTTGCTCGCCACCGCGAAGTTGAGCGCCGCCATGACCGGCGTCGTCTCGGTGTCGAGGTCATGGCCGTATAGCGGCAGATCCGCCTCAAGCCGCAGCGAATCGCGCGCGCCAAGGCCAATCGGCTTCACCTCGGCCTGCGCGGTCAGGGCATCGGCCAGTTCCTGCGCCATGTCGCCAGTCACCGAAATCTCGAAGCCGTCCTCGCCGGTGTAGCCCGACCGGCTGATCCACAGGCGAGTGCCGTTCCAGTCGAACCAGCCGCCGCGCATGAACACCAGCGTTTCGACGCCCGGCACTACACGGGCCAGCGCATCGACCGCCTTCGGCCCCTGCAGCGCCAGCAACGCCTGTTCGTCGAGATGGCTCAGCGAGATCTCATCCGGCAGAAACTCGCGCAGATGGCCGATATCGTCCCATTTGCACGCGCCGTTCACGACCATGTAGATGCCTGGCACGCCCGGATCGACTTCGTTGTCGCCATCCCAGCGCGTGAACATCAGGTCGTCGAGAATGCCGCCATTCTCGCCAAGCAGCAGCGAATATTTCTGTCCGTTGACCGGCACGCTGGCGACGTCCGCTGGAATCAGCGTCTCAAGCGCGGTGTCCAGTCCTTCCCCGGAAAGGAACAACTGTCCCATATGGCTGACATCGAACAGCCCAGCGCTCTCACGCGTCCACTGATGTTCGGCCATGATGCCTTCATACTGAACCGGCATTTCATAGCCCGCGAACGGCACCATCCGCCCGCCGCGCGCGCGATGCCACGCGTCCAGCGGCAGCAGTGCCAGTTCTTCGACGATCTCGGGTTCGGTGACGTCGCTCATTCGGCACTCCTACAGAAATGACGACGGAACTGGGGCGCATCGCGGCCCTTGATCCGTCGCCCCCTCTGTCACGGAAACCTGAGAGCTTTCACCCTTCCTGCGACGGAAGCGCTTACCCCTTCGGTGGCTCGTCCGAGCGGACGAACGCTTTCCAGAGTGTCGTGGCCCCGCGCGGTCCTGGGTGCCTGAGAGATTCCGGGGCGGTTGCTCCTTCGGCGGTGGGGTTTTCTCGCCCAGATCGAACCGCTGGCCAGCCAGCTACGATTTGGGTGAAGCCCAACACTCTCCCGCGCGTGCCTTCAACGGTTGCCCGTCACCGACGCCCCACCTGTGGTGCGGCCCGCCGGCCGAGTCAAACCGATTCAGCGGGTCGCGTTATATTTGAGCTGGTCGTCGGTCAGCTGAAAACCGACCAGCGCCTCGAAGGTGGCGCGCAGCACCGCCTGGCGCACTTCGGGGCGCGACAGCGGATCGATCGCCGCCGTCTCGTCGCCCGCCTTGCGGCGCTGGTTGATCTGCCGACGGATATCCTCGGGCAGGGTCGCGGCGGCGCGCGATACGCTGGTATAACCGGTCGCGGTTGCCGAAGCGCGGCTCTGCCCCGGCGCGAATCGCACGGTCACCTGCCCCACGCGCTTCGACACGACCGAGCTGCCGCCCTGCACCATCGTCACGAAATAGGGGAAGGTCACGTCGCGCGCCTCGCTGCCCTGCCGCCGGCTCGCCTGCACCTCGAAACTGATCGTAGTGCGGATCGTCTCGCCCGCATCGTCGCAGGTCGAGGTGACGTTCGTCAGCACCGCGGTCACGTCGATCGCGCTCGCCTCGCGGCTCGTCGCCGGGTTGAAGGTGGTGATGTCGCCAGTGCCGGCGGGCACGCCCACGCGCGGGCAGGCCGAGCGAACCTGCGTGATGCCGCCCTCGGCGATATCGCCCGTCTTCGCGCACCCGGCGAGCGTGATCATGGCCGTCGCGACCAGCGCGATATTACGAATGTTCAACTGGGGCACCTTTCCGGGACGCATTTGGCCACGTCATAGGAACCGGCTTCCGCGCGCGCAAGCAATCGCGTAGAGCCGCCTCGATATGACCAGCACCGAAAAGCCAGTCCTCGAGCTCCTGATCGCCGCGCCGCGCGGCTTCTGTGCCGGGGTCGATCGCGCGATCCAGATCGTCGAGCGCGCGATCGAACGGAACGGCGCGCCGGTCTATGTGCGGCACGAGATCGTCCATAACAAATATGTCGTCGACAGCCTGAAGGCGAAGGGCGCGATCTTCGTCAAGAAACTGGACGAGGTCCCCGATGGCTTCCCAGTCGTATTCAGCGCGCATGGCGTGCCCAAGACGGTACCCGCCGCCGCGCAGGACCGCGGTCTTGCCTATTTCGACGCGACCTGCCCGCTGGTGAGCAAGGTCCATCGCCAGGCCGAGCGCCTCGTCGCCGCCGGTCGCCACATCCTGTTCATCGGGCACAAGGGGCATCCCGAAGTCATCGGCACCTTCGGTCAGGTTCCCGCTGGCGACATGACCCTGATCGAGACCGAGGCGGATGCCGAGGCGATCGCCGTCGCCGATCCCGACAATATCGCCTATCTCACGCAGACGACGCTGTCGGTGGACGACACGGCGTCGATCCTCGCTATCCTGCAACGTCGTTTCCCGAACATCATCGCGCCCAAGGCCGACGACATCTGCTACGCCACGTCGAACCGCCAGGCATCGGTCCGCGCCATCGCGCCGTCCTGCGATCTCGTGCTCGTCATCGGTGCGCCCAACTCGTCCAATTCGCTCCGCCTGGTCGAAGTGGCCGAGCGCGAAGGGACTACCGCGCGGCTCATCCAGCGCGCCGACGAGATGGATTTCGACTGGCTGGCCGGCATCGGCACGCTCGGCATCACTGCCGGTGCCAGCGCGCCGGAAGTGCTGGTTCGGGAGGTGATCGACCGCATCGCCACCCGCTTCGACGTGACCGAGCGTCAAGTCGAGACGGCCGAGGAAAATCTGGTCTTCAAGCTGCCTCGCGGCCTCGAAGCGGCCTGAACATGGCAGTCTACACGCAAGTTTCCGCCGAAGCGCTCGGCGACTTCCTGGCGCGCTATGACGTTGGCGAACTCGTTTCGGCCAAGGGCATTGCCGAAGGCGTCGAGAATTCGAATTATCTCGTAGAGACCACTCAAGACCGCTTCATCCTGACGCTCTACGAAAGGCGCGTGAACGCCGACGAACTGCCCTATTTCATGGCGCTGCTCGATCACCTTGCCGCAAAGGGCCTGTCGGTGCCGCCGGCGATCAAGGACCGCAACGGCGTCGCCATCCAGCGGCTGGAAGGCCGCCCCGCCTGCCTCATCAAATTCCTGCGGGGCGTCTCGGTCAGCCATCCCACCCCGGCTCAGGCGCTCGTGGCCGGTGGGGCGCTCGGGCAGATGCACCGCGCGGTCGAGGATTTCGCGCTCGACCGGCCCAACTCGATGGGCGCGCAGACTTGGCAGGCGTTGTTCGAGCAGTGCGGCCGCGATCTCGACCGCATCCACCCCGATCTATACGACCGCGTCGAGGAAGCGCTCGATCAGGTGCTGGCGCGCTGGCCAACCGACCTCCCAACCGGCGCGATCCATGCCGACCTGTTCCCCGACAATATCCTGATGCTCGGCGATCAAGTTACTGGCCTGATCGACTTCTATTTCGCCTGCACTGACCTGCGCGCCTATGACCTTGCAGTGATGCACGGTGCGTGGGCGTTCGACTCGACCGGCACCGATTTCTTCCCGGCCACCGGGCACGGGATCGTCAGCGGCTATCGGGACGCGTTTGAGTTGAGCGAAGCCGAATTGGCCGCCCTACCTGTGCTCGCACAGGGCGCATCGCTCCGCTTCCTGCTCAGCCGCGCGTGGGACTGGCTCAACACGCCGGCCGACGCGCTGGTCACGCGCAAGGATCCGCTCGCCTATCTACGCCGCTACGATTTCTACCGGACCTTCGATCCGGCAACGACGCTTCAGGGCGTCAACGCGGACCCGTTTCTCGCATGACCGATTCATCCCCCGAAATGCCGCTGGTTGAGATCGCCACCGATGGCGCGTGCAAGGGCAACCCCGGCCGCGGCGGCTGGGGCGTGCTGCTGCGTATGGGCACGACCGAAAAGGAGCTGTCGGGCGGCGAAGCGCACACGACGAACAACCGCATGGAGCTGATGGCGGCGATCGAAGGGTTGAAGGCGCTGAAGAAACCATGCCGCGTCAAGCTGTCGACCGACAGCCGCTATGTGATGGATGGCCTCACCAAGTGGATCAAGGGCTGGCAGAAGAACGGCTGGAAGACCGCCGACCGTAAGCCGGTGAAGAATTCCGATCTCTGGATTGCGCTGCTCGACGCCGCCAAGCCACACCGTATCGAGTGGCTGTGGGTCAAGGGTCATGCCGGGCACCCGGACAACGAGCGGGCGGACCGGCTGGCGAGCGAAGCAGCCTTGCGGCACTGATTGCGGCGGCGGATCGCTCGCGCTACCGCCTCAGACGCGACACGGCATACCCAGCAGGGTCGATCGCCGCGACCAGCGGATCGGGCGCCATGCCGAGCAGCATCGCCGCCGCCATTTTGGCAGCAGCGGGCGCGGTCTGGATGCCGAAGCCGCCCTGCCCTGCGCACCAGAAAAATCCGGGCACGCCGGGATCGAAGCCATAGACCGGTAGCCGGTCGGGCGCGAAACTGCGCAAACCCGCCCATTTGCGATCGATCCCGGCAACGCGCCAATGGACGACATGCTCGAACCGCTCAATCGCGATGGCGATGTCGATTTCCTCGGGCTGGGCATCGCACGGCGGGCTGGAGATTTCGTCGTGCGGGCTGAGCCACAGCCGGTCGCCCTCGGGCTTGAAGTAGAAGTCGCCCGCGATGTGGCCGACCAGGGGCAAGCCGGCGGGAGCGCCAGGATCGGTGCGCAACTGCATGATGGTGCGGCGATAGGGCTGGATGCCGATCGGCTTGACGCCGGCCAGCAGCGCCACGCCGTCCACCCACGCCCCTGCGGCGTCGACCAGCACGTCCGCCGCAAATTCCCCCGCCGCCGTGGCCAGCCGCCATGCGCCATTCAAGCGCGCGGCACCGCGCAACTCGGCCGATGGCTGCAGGGTCGCCCCCGCTCGCCTAGCGCGCGCCAGGCAATCCTGATGCAGCCCGCCGACATCGATATAGGCGCAACTCGGCTCCCATATGCCCAGCGCCCAATCGTCACGCAGGCCGGGGACGACGGTGCGCGGATCGCGAGCCTCCAGCGTCACGCCGCTGCCTTCGAATTCCGCCAGAAAGTCGTCGATCCTGGAAGCTTCTCCGGTGCGTCCGATGTGCAGCGAGCCGAGTGGCGAAAGGAATGGTTGCAGACCCGTGTGCGACGCGGTGGTCAGCGGCTGGATCAGCGGCCCGCCATAGGTTTCGGACCAGAAGGCGGCCGAGCGCCCGGTCGAATGGTAGCCCGGCTGATCCTCCATCTCCAGGATCAGGACGCTGGCATGCGGCGCCAGTTCGGCGGCAAGGCTGGCACCCGCGATACCGGCGCCGGCAATGGCGATATCGTATTTCATGGGTGAGGGGCGCGTGCCCGAAGAAAGGCGTCGATCTCATCGAGCGCGCGGTCGCGGACGGCGTCCACCTCCCGCAGGATCTCGTGCGCGCTCTCCTTGCCGAACCGCATCACCCGAGCATCCGGAAGCCGCGCAAGCGTGGCAAGCGCCGCCCGGGCATCGACCAGGCCATCCGTCTCGGCGACCAGGGCCAGCACCGGCACGCGCAAGTTGGCAAGTGCGGGGTTGGCGCGCAACTCGCGGGTGGAGCGGAACGCCTCGATCACCCAGTTCCAGCTTGGCGGGCCAGTGACGATTCGCGGGTCCCTGCCCTGCCACCACAATTCGTCGGCATAACGATCCGGATCATGCGTCAGCAGCGATTCGCGTGAATTGACTGTATAGGGCCGCTCGTTCGCCTTCCACGCCGGGCGGGCGCGATCCCCCAACCCGCCCATCAGGCGCGCGATCCGCTCGCCCCATGACGCGCCGAACGGCGATTTCAGGCCGAGCATCGGCGCGATCAGCACCGCCGCATCCGGCGTTACCGCACCCTCGGCCAGCGCGCGCAGCACCAGATGCCCGCCCATCGAATGGCCGATGATGACATGCGGTCCCGGCGTCGCCGCCTGCCACTCGGCCGCAAAGACTTGTAGGTCACCGATATAGTTCGCGAAATCGTCGATATGTCCGCAATCGCCGGCGGGGCTGACGCGATCCGATCCGCCCTGACCCCGCCAGTCGAACGACGTGATTCCACAGCCTTGGCCGTGCCAGTGGGCCAGCGCCTCAAGATACTTTTCGAACATGTCGCCACGACCGCCCTGGAACAGGATCGACCCGCGCCTGAGGCCATCGACCGGCCAATCGAACCGGCGCAGCCGCACGCCGTCGCCCGCATGCCAATCGCCCACATGCGCACTCGCCGGGATGGCGCGGCGATCGAATGGTGAAGGGTTCATTTGGGCTGGTTACGTTTTTGAAAGCCCCTGCGTCTAGGCATTTGCAGGATATGGGGGAATTCGCGTCTGTCGTGCTGGTGATCGTCCTGAGCCTGTTGCTGGTGTCAGCGGGGATCGAGGACGCACGCAAGCGCGAGATCGCGAACTGGAAGAATGCGGCGATAGCGCTGCTCGCCATCCCCTTCTGGATCGCCAGCGGCTTGCCGCTATGGCCCGGCATTGCGGTGCAATTGGCGCTGGCCCTGGCCGTGCTGGCGGTGTTCGCGGCCGCGTTCCGCTTCGGGATGATGGGCGGCGGTGACGTCAAGATGATCGCCGCGCTCGCGCTGTGGTTCCCGTTCGGTCAGCTAGTAACGATGCTGATCGTCATGTCGCTGGCCGGCGGCGCGATCACCTTGCTCATGCTGATCGACAAATGGCTGCGCCGCGCCAGCGTTCAGCCGGAAGTGCCGTACGGCATCGCGATCGCCATCGCCGCACTGCTTATGCTTCGTGAACCGATTTTTTACCAGTTCAACTTAAATGCTTAACACCGGTGAAACCGGGCGAAGACTTTGAAAGGCCTGTAACGTCATGGATGGACGCAAGATCATTCTGCTGGTGGGCGCGTTGATCATCGCCGCGGTCACGGCATTCATGGCACGCACGCTGATGGTCGGGGCACCCGCGCCGGTGGCCGATGCCAGCGGCGCCCGGGGACCGGCGCCGATCGACGGTGTCGAGGTGCTGGTGGCGACCAAGGCGTTGCCGGTGGGCACGATCCTAGGCCCCGATTCGATGAAGTTCATCCCCTGGCCCAAGGATTTGATCGAGGGCGCCTATTTCAAGCGCGAGGGAACGGACCTGCGCCAGTTGCAGGGCACCGTCGTGCGCTATGCCATTTCGGCGGGTCAGCCGCTGACGCAAGGTGCGCTGGTGAAGCCCGGTGATCGCGGCTTCCTGGCCGCGGCGCTCGGCCCGGGCATGCGCGCCGTGACGGTGCCGGTTTCGACGCAGAGCGCCGTCGCGGGCTTTGTCTTCC
Source organism: Sphingomonas turrisvirgatae (assembly GCF_001721295.1). Taxonomy (GTDB): domain Bacteria; phylum Pseudomonadota; class Alphaproteobacteria; order Sphingomonadales; family Sphingomonadaceae; genus Sphingomonas; species Sphingomonas turrisvirgatae. The sequence continues at coordinate 121,054 of NZ_MDDS01000046.1, forward strand.
CGGGCGACCGGGTCGATCTCATCCTCACGCAATCGGTCGTGGGCGGCGGCGACGGGCCACCGCTCAAGGCTTCGGAAACGGTGCTGCGCAACCTGCGCGTGCTCGCCACCGACCAGAAGACCGACAAGCAGACCGACGAGCAGGGCCAGACGGTGGTCACCACCTATTCGACCGTGACGGTCGAGGCGACGCCCCGCATCGCGGAGAAGATCGCCGTGGCGCAGACCATCGGCACGCTGTCGCTGTCGCTGCGCTCGATCGCCGACAATGCCGGCGACCTGGAAACCGCGATCGCGGCCGGAGAGGTCACGATGCCAAGCGATCCAAAGGCCGAGAAGGCCGTGCTCGCGCGCGTCGCATCGCGCCCCGTCGAAGGCGGCGGGTCGATGTCGACCGGTGCCGACGTGTCGCGCTTCCAGCGCAGCACGGTGCCGGGCAAGCCGCGCGACCAACAGCCGTCCGGCGGCAGTGCGCCGCAGGGCATGCCGTACACGACGGTGCCGGGCATCGACACCGGACCGATCGTCAAGGTTTCACGGGGCAACAGCGTCACCGTTGTTCCGGTTGGTGGAAAGGACTGACATGCGTTCGAGGGGGAAAACGCTGGGCGCGCCGCTGGCGATGGCCGCGATGGTGAGCATGATTGCCACCGTCCCGTTGCCGGCGCTTGCACAGACGGTGCAGGCCGCACCACGCGATACGGTCCAGATCGCGACCGGCCGGGGGCGGCTCGTCACGCTGAACGCGCCGATGTCGGACATCTTCGTCGCCGATCCGTCGATCGCCGATGTGCAGGTCCGCTCGCCTACTCAGCTGTGGGTGTTCGGCAAGAAGGCCGGTGAGACGACCGTCTATGCCACGACCAAGGCCGGTAGGGTCATCTATTCGGCGACCGTCCGCATCGGCAACAATTTCGACAGCGTCCAGTCGATGCTCGGCATCGCGATGCCGGAGGCGCAGATCACCGCCACGCCGATGAACGGCCTGGTGCTGCTGACCGGCACCGTCGCGGCACCCGAGGATGCCGCCGAGGCGCAGCGGCTGGTGCAGGCGTTCGTCGGGCAGGAAACGCAGGTGCTCTCACGGCTCAAGACTGCAACGCCATTGCAGGTCAACCTGCAGGTCCGCTTTGCCGAGGTGAGCCGCAGCTTCGTCAAGAATATCGGCGTCAATCTCGCCACCCGCGACACGACCGGCGGCTTCCAGTTCGGCCTGTCCAGCGGCACGCGCGTGCCGGGCACGATCAGCGCGCCCGATCTCTCAAACCTGCCCCGGCTCGACGCCTCGTCGCGCTTCGGCCTGCCGGCCGGCTCGATCACGCTGCCGTTCGATCCCAAGAAGGGCGACTTCGTCCTCCCGGGCACGGGCAGCCAGTATACGTTCAATCGCCCGACATCGGGCAATGCGCTTAACTTCGCGGGCAAGCTGTTCGGGCTCGACGTGCTTTCGGCACTCGACTTGGGCGAGCGGATCGGTCAGGTCACGACGCTGACCAACCCGAACCTGACCGCGCTGTCGGGCGAGACCAGCACCTTCCTGGCCGGCGGCGAAGTGCCGATCCCGGTCAGCCAGGGGCTTGGCGCCATTTCGGTCGAGTACAAGCAGTTCGGCGTCAGCCTGGCCTATCCCCCGACCGTGCTGTCGGATGGCCGCATTTCGCTGCGCGTCCGGCCCGAAGTGTCGCAGCTGAACTATCAGAACGGCGTGCAAAGGGGCGGGACGATCGTCCCCGGCTTGTCGACCCGCCGCGCCGAGACGACGGTGGAACTGGGATCGGGCCAGAGCTTCGTGATTGCGGGGCTGCTGCAGAACACCCACGACAATTCGATCGACAAGACCCCGGGCCTGGGCGACGTGCCGGTGCTGGGCGCGCTGTTCCGGTCGAACGCTTTCCAACGCGGCGAGACGGAGCTGGTGATCGTGGTGACGCCGTATCTGGTGAAGCCGGTCAACGCGAACGACATCGTCCTGCCGACCGATGGCTACAAGGCGCCGACCGATGTCGAGCGCGTGCTGCTGGGCGAACTGGGCGGCGGTAAGACCGGACTCGACCGTCCCAAGCCGCGCATGGTCGCCCCGGCGGGCAGCGCGCCTTCGGTGGGCGCAGCCTCGCCGCTGTCTCCCGAGCCGCAGCAGGCGCCCCAGCCGCAACAGCCGGTCGCGACGCCGGCACTGCCGCCGCAGCCGGCAGCCAAGGACAGCAAGCGCAAGAAGGGTTCGGCTTCGGCCACGCCCGGCTTCGGCTTCAATTGATCGCGAGAGGAATGGCGCAGATGCTCAAGCGAAACCTGATCGTGCTCACGGGGCTCGCCGCCTCGCTCGCGGCATGCGGCCCGGCCAATCGTGGCATGGAGTCGATCAACCAGCCCGTGGTGCAGCGCACCGACTATGTCTTCGATGCAGCGAGCGACGGCGGCTATCTCGCCCCGAGCGAGTTGCAGCGCGTGGCCGGCTGGCTCGCGTCGGTACGGCTGGCTTATGGCGACCGCGTCTATGTCGACGATCCGAACGGAAGCCAGGCGCGGGCGCAGATTGCGCAGGAGGCGGGCCGCTACGGCATCCTGCTGTCCGATCCGGCACCGGTCACCACCGGGCCGGTCCAGCCGGGCACGGTCCGCGTGATCGTCAGCCGCATGAAGGCAAGCGTGCCGGGCTGTCCCAACTACACGCGCGCCGGGGGTACCGAGTTTGCGGCGAGCACGACGTCGAACTTCGGCTGTGCCAGCAACTCGAACCTGGCCGCCATGGTTGCGCGGCCAGAGGATCTGGTGCGCGGCCAGGCCGGGGCCGAGACGGTTGACCCCAACACGAACTTCAAGGCGATCGACACGCTGCGCAAGGCGCAGCCCACGGGCGCCGGCGGTCTCAAGGAAGCCAGCGGAGGCGGCGGCAACTAACATGAACGCACCCTTCAATCCCCAACGCGCCGCACATCGCGAGCCGTTCATCGCCTTTGTCTGCGACGAAACGACCGCCGACGCACTGCGCCCGATCGCGATCGAACAGGGGTGGAACCCCGAGAAGGTCAACAAGGGCGGACTGCGCAACGCGGTACAGACGCTATCGGTGTCGGCCAGCCCGAACGTGCTGTTCGTCGATCTGTCGGAAAGCGGCGATCCGCTCAACGACATCAACGCGCTCGCCGAAGTGTGCGAGCCGGGCACGGTGGTGATCGCCGCGGGCCAGGTCAACGACGTGCGCCTATATCGCGACCTGGTCGCGTCGGGCATTCAGGATTACCTGCTCAAGCCGCTGAACCCGGACATGCTGCGTGAGGCATTTGCCCACGCCTATACGACGCTGAACGCGCCCAAGCATGTCGATCCCACCGTCGACCGTCCGCATTGCGCGGTTGCCGTGATCGGCACGCGTGGCGGCGTGGGCGCATCCACCATCGCGACCTCGCTTGCGTGGCTGACCAGCGAAAAGGGCGCGCGGACCACCGCGCTGCTCGACCTCGACGTGCATTTCGGGACCGGCGCGCTGGCGCTCGACCTGGAACCCGGACGAGGCCTGACCGACGCGATCGAGAATCCCAGCCGCATCGACGGGCTGTTCATCGAACGCGCGATGGTGAAGGCGTCAGACAAGCTGGCGGTGCTGTCGGCAGAAGCGCCGATCAACCAGCCGGTGATGACCGATGGCGCGGCGTTCTTCCAGCTGCAGGAGGAAATCCGCACGGCGTTCGAATGCACCGTGATCGACTTGCCGCGCACGATGCTGGTCAACTACCCGCACCTCATTACCGATGTGCAGGTCGCGGTGCTGGTGACCGAGCTGACGCTCGCCGCCGCGCGCGACTCGATCCGCATCCTCAGCTGGTTCAAGTCGAACGCGCCGCACACCACCGTGATCGTGGTTGCCAACCGCGTGCCTGCCGGCGGAACGCTTGAGATCACGCGCAAGGATTTCGAAGGGTCGATCGAACGTCGCATCGACTACACCATTCCCTATGACCCCAAGACCGCCGTTCAGGCCGCAAAGCTGGGCAAGCCGCTCGCCGAAGCGGGCAAGGCCGTGAAGGGCATGGCGCCGCTGGCCGAGATCGCCGAACGCGTCGTGGCGTTGACCGATTCCGGCGACGATGCGCGCGCACCCAAGGGCAAGGACAAGAAGGGTCAGGGCGCTTCGGACGGCAAGGGTACCTCGTTGTTCGCCAAGCTCAATCTGAAGCTGCCAAAGAAGAAGTAAGCGGCGTCGCGCAACGCGGCGTTTTGCACATGAGGAGACGACGGACGGCATGGATATTCTGCCGCTGATCCTGCTGGGCGGAGGCACCTTCCTGGTGCTGCTGCTGATGATCCTCGCCTTTGCGGGTCCGTCCGCCAAGGCCGCGGGGTCGCGCCGGCTCGTCTCGCTCCGCGACCGCCACGCCGGCGTGATCGGCGCAGGCGCGGTCGAGGCGCAGATCCGCAAGATCTCGAACCGCAGCAAGGCAAGCGGCATGGAAAGCGCGGCCGCACGGCTGCTGCCCAATCCTGCCCAGCTGGCCAAGCGGCTGGAGATGACCGGCAAGACGTGGACGGTCGGGCAATATGCCATGGCCACCTTGGGCCTGCTGGTCGTGATCGCCGGCCTGCTGATACTTCAGGGCCTGCCGTTCCTGCTCGCCCTGCTGATCGGCGTCGTGATCGGCGCGGGCCTGCCCCACATGGTGGTCGGCTTTTTCATCAACAAGCGCGTCGCCGACTTCACCAAGAAGTTTCCGGACGCGATCGAATTGCTCGTTCGCGGGCTGCGTTCGGGCCTTCCGATTACCGAGACGATGAACGTCGTCGGCAGCGAGGTCGACGGCCCGGTCGGCGAGGAATTCCGTGCCATCACCGACAAGATGAAGATCGGACGCACGCTGGACCAGGCGCTTCAGGAAACCGCCGACCGGCTGGGCACGCCCGAATTCCAGTTCTTTGTCATCACCATCGCGATCCAGCGCGAGACCGGCGGCAACCTTGCCGAAACGCTCGCCAACCTGGCCGAAGTGCTGCGCAAGCGGTCGCAGATGAAGCTGAAGATCAAGGCGATGTCGTCGGAATCGAAGGCGTCGGCCTATATCATCGGCGCGCTGCCGTTCATCGTCTTCGGCCTGATCTGGACGATCAACGGGTCATACATGCAGAACTTCTTCGTCGATGAGCGGCTGATGGTCGCCGGCGGCGGCGGGATCATCTGGATGGGCATCGGGGCCTTTATCATGGCCAAGATGATCAACTTCGAGATTTGATGCTATGACAACGCCTCCTTCCGGCCCTACCCTGCTCGGCGTCGATGTCGTCTTTGCCGGGACGATGCTAGCCGGCATCGCCGCCTTCTGCGTCGTCGTCGCCATCTACGCCGCCACGTCCGTCCGCGATCCCATGGCCAAGCGCGTCAAGGCGCTGAACGACCGGCGCGAGCAGCTGAAGGCCGGCATCACCGCATCGACCAGCAAGCGGCGCGCGAAGCTGGTTCAAAAGAACGAGACGACCGATCGCATCCGGTCCTTCCTCTCCTCGCTCAAGGTGTTGCAGGACGAGCAGGTCAAGGCCGCGCAGATCAAGCTGCTGCAGGCGGGTATCCGATCGAAGGATTACGCTTACGCCGTGATCTTCGGCCGGCTGGTGCTGCCGATCGTGCTGGGCGGCATCATGCTGTTCCTGGTCTATGGCACCGATATGTTTGCCGACTGGTCGCCGCTCAAGGCCTATGGCCTGGTCGCCGGCAGCTTCATCCTGTCCTACAAGGGGCCGGACATCTTCCTGAAGAACAAGATCCAGAAGCGAAGCGCCGCGATCCGCAAGGGCATTCCCGATGCGCTCGACCTGCTCGTCATCTGCGCCGAGGCAGGCTTGACCGTCGACGCCGCCTTTGCGCGCGTGGCCAAGGAGCTGGGCAAGGCATATCCCGAATTGGGTGAGGAATTTTCGCTCACCGCGATCGAGCTGGGCTTCCTGACCGACCGTCGCATGGCGTTCGAGAATATGGCGATGCGCATCGACCTCGATTCGATCCGCGGGGTCGTCACGACGATGATCCAGACCGAGAAATACGGCACCCCGCTGGCTTCCGCATTGCGCGTCCTGTCGGCCGAGTTCCGCAACGAACGCATGATGCGCGCCGAGGAAAAGGCCGCCCGCCTGCCCGCAATCATGACCGTGCCGCTTATCCTGTTCATTCTGCCGGTGCTGTTCGTCGTCATCCTGGGTCCGGCGGCCTGTTCGATCAACGACGCGTTGATGACCGGCTAGGCTGGTCGCGGCGCCTCAAATCCGTCAGGATAGTCTCATGCCCTTCGCGTCTCCCCTTGGCTGGCTGATCGTGGTGCTGGCGCTGGTCGCCGGCTGGGTGATCGGTGCGGCGACGAGCCCTGCCGGTCGCAAATGGCACAAGCGCTTCCGCGAGCGCGAGGTCATTATCGCCAAGTACAAGCGCGAGATGGAAAAGGCGCTGGTCAAGGCGCGCGAACGAGTTCGACAGTTGGAGGACGAACGCGAAGCCTGAGCGGCTCGCGGCTAAGGCGCGCCGATCAACACGCGCTGATAGCGTTCGACCACTTCGGCCAGCGGGCGCCCCTGCCCATCCAGCACGATCGCGCGGTGGCGGATGATCTCAGCGCTGCCCTGGCCCTTTGCCAGCCGGATCGAGACGGTACGACGGCTGGGCACCAGCGGCAGGATCACGCGGCCGAACGGCGCGTCACTGTCGTCGAGCGCGGCGTTCATCGCGGGGGTGAGGCGCGCAGGCACATACCAGTTCGTCGCTTCCGACAAGACGGCATCGCCGCACATCAGCCGTACGCGACGGTAGCCGAGCGGCTCGTCCTTGCCGACCCTCAGCCGAAAACGCGACGGCGCGGCGCTGCCCGGAGCGCGCCCGCGTTCCACTTCGGCCCGAACACGCGGGGGATCGGCAAGGCCCAGCGCGGCGCAGCGCCGTTCCAGCACCGCCGTCGCCGTCGAGCTGGCGAGCAGTTCGGCATTGAGCCGTTCGATCGCATCCGAATGACCCGCTGGCACGGCGGCAGCCGCAAGCACGACCGCCGCCGCGACGATCACTTCGCCTTCAGCGCCGCCTGCGCCGCGGCCAGCCGGGCGATCGGCACGCGATAGGGCGAGGCGGACACGTAATCGAGTCCGGTCTGTTCACAGAATGCGATCGAGGCCGGATCACCGCCATGCTCGCCGCAGATGCCCAGTTTGATGTCGGGGCGGGTCGCACGTCCACGCTCGGCAGCGATCTCGATCAGCTCGCCCACACCCTCGACATCGATGCTGACGAACGGGTCGCGAGCATAGATGCCCTTTTCCACATAGGTCGTCAGGAAGCGGCCGGCATCGTCGCGACTGACGCCCAGCGTGGTCTGCGTCAGATCGTTGGTGCCGAAGCTGAAGAACGCGCCGGCCTCGGCGATCTCGCCCGCTCGCAGCGCTGCGCGAGGCAGTTCGATCATCGTGCCGACGAGATAGTCGATCGTGCGTCCCTTTTCGGCGAACACCGCCTGCGCGGCCTTGTCCACTACCGCCTTCATCAGCTCCAGCTCGCGCTTGGTCGCGACGAGCGGGATCATGACTTCGGGCACCGGCGCGGCGCCGGACTTTTCCGCTACCTCGCACGCCGCCTCGAAGATCGCGCGGGCCTGCATCTCATAGATTTCGGGATAGGTGACGCCGAGGCGGCAACCGCGATGGCCGAGCATCGGGTTAAACTCATGCAGTTCGGCGGCACGGCGGCGGAGCGTCTCGACGTCGAGGCCGGCGGCCTGCGCAACCTCGGCAAACTCGGCTTCCTCGTGCGGCAGGAACTCGTGCAACGGCGGATCGAGCAGGCGGATCGTGCAGGGCAGCCCCGCCATCACCTCGAAAATCTCGGCGAAATCCCTACGCTGTTCGGGCAACAGCTTATCAAGCGCGGCGCGGCGGCCAGCTTCGCTGTCGGCCAGGATCATCTGGCGCACGGCGGTGATCCGCGCCGCATCGAAGAACATGTGCTCGGTACGGCACAGACCGATGCCCTCCGCGCCGAAATCGCGCGCGGTACGGCAGTCGAGCGGCGTTTCGGCATTGGTGCGCACCTTCAGGCGGCGGACCTTATCGGCCCATTCCATCAGCGTGCCGAAGTCGCCAGCCAGCTCGGGCTGGATCGTCGGGACTTCGCCGACCATCACTTCGCCGGTCGCGCCGTCGATGGTGATGACGTCGCCTTCCCTCACCTCGCGCATGCCGACGCGCATCACGCCTTCCTTGGCGTTGATCGATAGCGTGCCGGCACCGGACACGCACGGCCGGCCCATGCCACGCGCGACCACCGCCGCGTGGCTGGTCATGCCGCCGCGCGCGGTCAGGATGCCCTTGGCGGCGTGCATGCCGTGAATATCTTCGGGCGAGGTTTCGACGCGGACAAGGATCACCGCGTCACCATTGTTCGCGCGCTTCTCGGCCGTATCGCTGTCGAACACCGCACAGCCCGACGCCGCACCGGGCGAGGCCGGCAGCCCCTTGGTCAGCACATCGCGCGCCGCCTTGGGATCGAGCGTCGGGTGGAGCAGCTGATCGAGCGCCTGCGGATCGACCCGCGCGATCGCCTCTTCCTGCTTAATCAGCCCCTCTTCGGCCATGTCGACCGCGATCTTCAGCGCGGCCTTGGCGGTGCGCTTGCCCGAACGGGTCTGAAGCATCCACAGCTTGCCGCGCTCGACCGTGAACTCGATGTCCTGCATGTCGCGATAGTGGCGCTCGAGCAGATCGAACACATCGGCGAGCTGGCCGTAGACTTCCGGCATCGCCTCTTCCATCGACGCCGGCTTGGCCCCCGCTTTCTCACGCGCCGCCTTGGTCAGATATTGCGGCGTGCGGATGCCGGCGACGACGTCCTCGCCCTGCGCGTTGATCAGGAATTCGCCATAATAGGCGTTCTCGCCGGTCGCGGGATCGCGGGTGAAGGCGACGCCAGTGGCCGAGGTGTCGCCCATATTGCCGAACACCATCGCCTGGACGTTGACCGCCGTGCCCCAGTCGCCGGGAATGTCGTTCAGGCGACGATAGACCTTGGCGCGCTCCGACTGCCACGACCCGAACACCGCGCCGATCGCGCCCCACAGCTGGTCGTGCACGTCCTGCGGGAACGGCTTGCCCCACAGCTCCTGCACCAGCGCCTTGTATTCCTCGACCAGCTTCTGCCAGTCCCTGGCGGTCAGCTCCGTGTCGAGCGAATAGCCATTGTCTTCCTTGGCGATCTCCAGCGCTTCTTCGAACCGGCCGTGGTCGAGCTCGAGCACGACGTCGGAATACATCTGGATGAAACGGCGATAGCTGTCCCAGGCGAAGCGCTCGTCGCCCGAGATCGCGGCGAGGCCCTGCACGGTCTCGTCGTTGAGGCCCAGGTTGAGGACGGTGTCCATCATGCCCGGCATCGACACGCGCGCGCCGGAGCGGACCGAAACCAGCAGCGGGTCGGCCGCATTGCCGAACGTCTTGCCCGTCACGCCCTCGATATGCTGAACGCCGGTCGCGACTTCGGCTTTCAAGCTCTCCGGAAAGCTTTCGCCCTGTTCGTAATAGAGCGCGCAGACCGGGGTCGAGATGGTGAAGCCCGGCGGCACCGGCAGGCCGATCGATGCCATGCCGTCAAGGTTCGCGCCCTTGCCGCCCAGCAGGTTCTTGTCGCCTTGCCCGCCGTCCGAGACACCGCCGCCGAAGCGGTAAACATAACGAGTCATTTCAGCCCCTTCTGTGTCCCGCGCGCGGCGGCATCGGGCGCGGCTCTACCGCAGCTGCGAACAGGGGGAAAGGGCTTGTCCAGCGCTGGCAGAGACTAGAAATGCTTTGCACATCCATTACGCTCCGTCAGGTTCGCGATGGGGGAAGCAACATGACCTTGACGATGATAGGCATGGCAATGGCTGCGGCCAGTGCCGACAAAGCGGCCCATGCGTTGCAACCTTCCGGTCAGTGGACGCTCGATTATTCGGAAAACAGCTGCGTCTTGACTCGCCCTTTCGGCAGCGGGGACGAACAGGTCACCTTCGGCTTTCGCCTGCTTCCCAACATGCTCGCGTCGGACGGATTGCTGGTCCAGCCCAAGCGGCGCGGCGCCGTCGACGGGCGACTGTTGATGCGCATCGATCCGGGTAGCGCCAGGGTCGAAAGCCGGTTTCGCACCCTGCAGGGGAAGGACGGAGCCGCAATCGCCATCTTTGGCATCGACGCCGATGACATGGAGAAAATCGCTGCGGCGCAACAGATCGAGCTGAACCTCGCCGGGCGCAAGATCGCGCTCGCGGCCAAGGGGATGGACAAGGCCATTGCAGCGACCAAGGCGTGCCTTGATGACCTGCTCACCACATGGAAGATCGACCCGGCGATCAACGCCAATGTCGCGAAAAGGCCCCGGCCCGTCGGGACGCCCGGCAACTGGGTGACGGACGACGATTATCCGTCGGGGTCCGTAGTCGCCGGGGAGCAGGGCTCGGTCACCTTCCGGCTGGATATCGACGCCAAGGGCACGCCCTCAGGCTGCACGGTCGTCGCCGGCAGTGGCTACAAGGCGCTGAACGAAGCGACGTGCGAACTGATGATGAAGCGAGCGCGCTTCCGCCCGGCGGAGCTCGCCGATGGAGCGCCCACGCCCTATTTTTACATCAGCCGCTTCACGTGGCGGGTCGCCTACTGAGCCTGCACGAGGGCCCTAGCCCTCGATCTTCGAGAAGTCCGCCACGGCGTGGACCGCGTCGCGCATCCGGGCGAGCAGCGCCAGACGCGCGGCGCGCTTGGCGGGATCGGCGTCGTTGACCGTCACATGCTCGAAGAACGCATCGATCGGAGCGCGTAGCGTGGCAAGCGCCGCCATGGCGTCCGCAAAGCGCTCCGCCTCGACCGCAGCCTGCGCCTTGGGCGTGGCCTCGTCCAGCGCAGCGATGAGCGCCGCTTCGGCAGGTTCGGGGGCAGTATTGGTCCCCGCGGCCACGGGCACGCCGCCTTCCTTCTTCAGGATGTTCGCGGCGCGCTTGTAGCCGGCAAGCAGGTTCGCGCCGTCATCGGTCGCCATGAAGGCTTGCAGCGCATGGACGCGGGAGAGCAGGCGGACCAGGTCGTCCTCGCCCCCGAGCGCGAACACCGCATCGATCAGGTCGTGGCGGATACGGGCTTCGCGTTGCTGGACCTTCAGGCGGTCGGCAAAGAAGTCTCCGGTGGCTTGCTGAAAACCGGTTAAATCGTGTCCGGTCGAGCGCAACCACATCGTTGCAAGCTGCAACAGCTTACCGAGATCGAACCGCAGTTGGTTACCCGTGATAAGCGCAAGTACGCCAAGCGCGGCCCGCCGCAGCGCGAACGGGTCTTTCGAACCCGACGGCGGCAGACCCACCGCGAAAAATGCGGAGATCGTATCCAGCTTATCCGCGAGCGACACGGCCACCGTGACCGGCGCCGTCGGCACATCATCGCCCTGCCCAACCGGCTTGTAGTGGTCGCGGATCGCTTCGGCGACTGCCGCATCCTCGCCCTGGGCGGCGGCGTAGTAGCCGCCCATCAGGCCCTGCAGTTCCGGGAACTCACCGACCATGCCGGTGACGAGGTCGGCCTTGGCCAGGCGAGCGGCGCGTTCGGCCTGGTCGGCCAATTTCCCTCTCCGATCGGGAGAGGGAGGGAGCGCCGCAGGCGCGGAAGGGTGAGGGCGATCGGTTGAGGCTGGGTCGCCCTCACCCTTCCCACTCGCTGACGCGAGCGGGCCCCTTCCCTCTCCCGCCGGGAGACGGATAGCGCCTTCTTCCACCAGCCAACGCGCCAGCTTGGCAACCCGCTCGATCTTGTTGGCGACCGTCCCCAGCTTCTCGTGGAAGACGATCTTCTCGAGCTTCTTCGCCTGTTCCTCGAGTGGAACCTTGAGGTCCGTCTCGTAGAAAAACCGCGCATCGCTCAGCCGGGCGGCGAGCACCTTCTGATTGCCCTCGACGATCTTGTCGCCGCCGTCCGCCGCATCGATGTTGGCCGTGCAGACGAAGGCGTTCGCCAACCGCCCGTCCGCGTCGTTACACACGAAATATTTCTGGTTCACCCGCGCGGTCAGCTGGATCACCTCGGGCGGGACGTCGAGAAACGCTTCGTCGAAGCGGCCGAGCAGCGGCACCGGCCATTCGGTGAGGCCGGCATTCTCGATCAACAGCCCTTCGTCCTCGATCAGCGTCAGGCCGGCCATGTTCGCCGCCATCTTCGCGCCGACCGCGATGGTCGCGCGGCGTTCGTTCTGGTCGACGATGACGTGGCACGCGCGCAGCTTCTCTACATAGTCGGCCGCGCTGCCGATGGTGATGACGCCGGGATGGTGGAAGCGATGCCCGACGGTCGCCGCACCGGATCGGATGCCGGCCACTTCGCACTCGACCACGTCGTCACCGAACAGCGCGACGATGCCTTGCAGCGGGCGGACCCACCGCTGGCTCTCCGTGCTAAGCGAGGCTTCGCCCCAGCGCATCGACTTGGGCCAGGGGAAGGCACGGATGACGGCGGGGATCGCCTCGGCCAGCACATCGGCGGTGGCGCGGCCGGGCCTGTCGATCACGGCGAACAGCGTCGCCCGGCCCTTTACATCACGCGTTTCGAGCGCGTCGCGGGTCAACCCGGCCTTGCGCAGGAAGCCATCGATCGCGGCATCGGGTGCGTCGGCGGGCGGGCCCTTCAGTTCCACGCTCACAGCGGCGGTCTGCGTGGGCAGGTCGCGCGCGATCAGCGCCAGGCGGCGCGGTGTCGCATAGGTGACCAGCTCGGCGGCCTTAAGCCCCGCCTTGTCCAGCTCGGCGGCGAACAGCCGGGCGAGATCTTCGCGCGCCTTGTCCTGCATGCGCGCCGGGATTTCCTCCGAGCGGAGTTCGAGCAGAAAATCGCTCACAGTGACCACTCCGGATACTTGGCCTGCCAGTCCGGCGTCATATGTTCGATATACGCCTCGCAGCTACCCTTCGCGAGATCGCGCACGCGGCCGATATAGGCCTGGCGCTCGGCGACCGAGATGACGCCGCGTGCCTGCAGCAGGTTGAACAGATGGCTCGCCTCGATCGCCTGTTCATAGGCGGCAATCGGGACGTTGTTGCTCAGGCAATTCTCGCACTCGGCCATCGCCTTGCGAAAGCCTTCGAACAGCGTGTCGGTATCGGCGACCTCGAAATTATACTTCGACATCTGCCGCTCGTTCTCGAGGAAGACGTCGCCATAGGTTACACCCGCGTCATTGTACGCGAGGTCGTACACGCTGTCCTTGTTTTGGATGTACATCGCCAGGCGTTCAAGGCCATAGGTCAACTCGCCCGCCACCGGCTTGCAATCGAACCCGCCCATTTGCTGAAAGTAAGTGAACTGGGTGACCTCCATCCCGTCGCACCAAACTTCCCAGCCAAGGCCCCAGGCGCCGAGCGTGGGGGACTCCCAATCGTCCTCGACAAAGCGGATGTCGTGCCGTGTGAAATCGATGCCGATCGCGGCCAAGCTGCCCAGATACAGTTCCTGCAAGTCCGCCGGGCTGGGCTTCAGGATCACCTGATACTGGTAATAATGCTGCAGCCGGTTGGGGTTCTCGCCATAGCGGCCATCGGTCGGCCGGCGGCACGGCTGGACGAACGCGGCATTCCACGGCTCCGGCCCCAGCGCGCGCAGCGTCGTCGCGGTGTGAAACGTCCCCGCCCCCATGCGCATGTCATAGGGTTGGAGAATAAGGCATCCGCGCTGGCTCCAGTAATCGTGGAGCTTGAGGATCATGCCCTGGAAGCTGAGCGGCTCGGTCATTCGCGCGGCTTTGGCGAAACGCGGGTTAAGGGTCAACTAAGGTTGACGGCGGCAGGTGGGATCGGCTTGTGCTGGTGCGATGTTCAAGTGCCTCGTCCTCACCCTCGCCGCCTTGTGCCTTGGCGGCTGCTCGATGTTCGCCGAGGACGCCGATCCGGCTTTATGGGTGGTGGAGGACGAAGATACGACCATCTATCTGTTCGGCACGGTGCATGTCCTTCAGCCGCGCACGCAATGGTTCGACGACGGGGTACGTGAGGCATTCGACGCAAGCGACGAACTGGTGACCGAGATCGCGAAGCCCGATCCGGCCGCGATCGCCGCGCTTGCCGCCCGGCTGGGTGCGCGCGGCGGCCCGCCCTTCCCCGCAAAAGTCGATGCCGCCGCACAGAAGCTGGGCATGGCGCGCGGCGAGATCGACCGGCTGGAACCGTGGCTCGCCGCGCTGACGCTGTCGCAACTGGCGGTGGCAAAGGCTGGCTATGCCGCAGACGCGGGAGTCGAAGCGACCCTGCACGATGCCGCGGCGGACGCTGGCAAGCGCGTCTATGCGCTGGAGACGGCGGAAAGCCAGCTGATGCTGTTCGACACGCTGTCCGGCGCGGCGCAGAGCGCGATGCTGGACGCAACGGTCAAGGACCTGCCAGAGGCGGGCAAGCGCACGGCCCGCTTCGTCCACGCCTGGGGCGCGGGCGATGCCGAGACCGTGGGGGCCGAGATGAACCGCGCGATGGAAGCATCGCCCGAAATCGCACAGGCGCTGGTCACGCGGCGCAATGCGCACTGGGCCGACTGGGTGGTGCGGCGCATGCAGCAGCCGGGGACGGTGTTCATGGCGGTCGGCGCCGGGCACCTTGCCGGCAAGAACAGTGTTCAGGCGATGCTGGCGGAGAAGGGCCTGAAGGTCGAACGCGTGGCATATTGATCCGTCGGGTTGCCTTTGACGGCCTTTTGCCTTAGTGGCGCGCGCTTCCGGCCAGGGTCATCCCTGGAGGCCTGGCCGGGAATGAACCATTAGCGCATAGGAATACGACACATGAGCGATACGCTTACGCTGTCGGCCGAGACGCGTGATCGGGTTGGCAAGGGAGCCTCCCGTGCACTCCGTCGCGAAGGCCGCGTCCCCGCCGTGATCTACGGCAACAAGCAGGAACCGCTGGGCATCCACCTTGAAGAGCGTGCGCTCATCAAGGCGTTGAACACCGGCCACTTCATGAACTCGGTCATCATGATCGAGGGCGCGGGTGGCAAGGCGATCCGCACGCTGGCCAAGGACGTGGCGCTCGACGTCGTGACCGACCGTCCGGTCCATATCGATTTCCTGCGCA
The DNA here is from genome assembly GCF_001721295.1 of Sphingomonas turrisvirgatae. Lineage (GTDB taxonomy): Bacteria > Pseudomonadota > Alphaproteobacteria > Sphingomonadales > Sphingomonadaceae > Sphingomonas > Sphingomonas turrisvirgatae. The sequence goes on from NZ_MDDS01000046.1 coordinate 136,130, forward strand.
TCAGCGAGCATGCCCAGGTCACCGTCGCGGTGCCGGTCGTGTTCACCGACGAGGAAGACGCACCCGGCCTCAAGGGCGGCGGCGTGCTGAACATCGTGGCGCACGAACTGTCGCTGACCGTCGATGCGGCCGAGATCCCGAGCGAAATCAACGTTTCGCTCAAGGGCCTGGAAGCCGGCTCGTCGATCCACCTGGCCGACATAACCCTGCCCAAGGGCGCGACGGCGGCCATGGACGATACGGCCACCATCGCCAGCATCACCGCGCCGACCGCAGTCTCGGTCGAGGCGGAAGATGCGGCGGCCGAAGCCGACGCGGCTGAGGGTGAAGCCGAAGGCGACACTGCCGAGGGCGAGGCGACGGACGGCGAATAAGCCGCTTCCGGTCTGTTGATCCCGATCGCCTCCGCATCGCAAGGTGCGGGGGCGATCTTCGTTTCGGGGTTTGAACGATGCAATTGTGGGTCGGCCTGGGCAATCCGGGGGCGCAATATGCGATGAACCGTCACAATGTCGGCTTCATGGCCGCCGATGCCATCGCCGAGGTGCATGGCTTCACGCCGCCGGCCAAGAAGTTTCAGGGCTGGGTTCAGGAAGGGCGGATCGGCAATGCACCGATCCTGCTTCTGAAGCCCGCCACTTTCATGAACGAAAGCGGCCGATCGATCCGCGCCGCGCTCGATTTCTACAAGCTGGACGTCGCGGACGTCACCGTTTTCCATGACGAACTCGATCTTGCGCCGTTCAAAGTGAAGGTGAAGCGCGGCGGCGGCGCGGCGGGGCAGAACGGTATCCGCAGCGCGATCGCGCATGTCGGGGCGGATTTTCGCCGCGTGCGGATCGGCATCGGCCATCCCGGGCACAAGGACCGGGTGACCGGCTGGGTCCTGGGCAACTATGCCAAGAGCGAGATCGAGCCGCTGTCCGACCTGCTCGGCGCCATCGCGGCCGAGGCGCGCTGGCTGGCCGAGGGGGACAATACGCGCTTCATGAACGACGTCGCCTTGCGGTTGCAGGCAATCCCCTGAAACGAAAAGGGCCGGACGTCGCCGCCCGGCCCTGCGGAATTCGCGGTAGCGGCGATCAGCTCTTCTTGCCGACCACCACGCCCACCGCACGACTGTCGCCGCCGGCGACCGGGCCGGTGATGGCGAAGCTGATACCGATCTCGGCGGCCTGCGGACCATAGGCCAGGCCCTGGAACGTGCCGCCGGCCGTGCTGCCGGTGCCGAAGCTGCCAGTGAACTGGTTGTTGCCCGCTGTGATCGCACCGGTGCCGGTGAACGTGCCATAGGCCGTCGCACCGCGGGTCAGCGTCATGTTGAGCGTGACCAGGCCCGTTGCATAATTGATCGTCAGCGTGGCCGTGCCGCCAAGCTTCTCGACCGAGCTCGCACCCGCCGCCGGCGCGACGACCGAACGGCCGGCCACGCGGACGGTGTAGGTGACGGTGCCGGTGGTCGGCATGTCGGTGTTGAGCGTCGGATAGCCCATGGTAGCATAGGTCACGCGCTTGGTGCCCGCGGTGCTCTCCCCGCGCCACCAGCCGGCATAGGTTACGCGAGACAGCGCCAGCGCCGCATCACTGGTCACCGCGCCGCTCACCGTGTTGTTGAGCAGGTCGAGCTGATAGAATGCGCCGGGCGTCGTCGGCGCGGTCGTCTCACGATAGACATATTCGGTCACGCCTGCCGCCGGTGCAGTCAGCAGGTCGGCGCCGGTAAAGCGGTTTTCCTCGGTATTCTCACGAACCACCGTCTCGGCCGTCTGCGCCGAAGTCACCGTGTTCTGCAGCGCGAAGCGCACACGGTTCGAGAAGCCGTCGGTGCCCGCCGTACCCAGCGTGACGGGTCCGACCGTGGGGTCGCCGCTATAGCTGGTCGACGCGCTGACCGAGAACAGTTCGCTCGCGGCCGTCAGCGGGAACGCCGCATAGGTCGGCGTTGCCGAAGCCGTCGGCGTCGGCGTGGGGGTCGGCGTGGGCGTGGGCGAGCTGTCGTCGTCCTTGCTGTTGCAGCCGGCAATGGCCAGCACTGCCACGGCGCTGGCGATAATGGCGGAACGGCGAATCATACTGCAACTCCTGTTACGTCTGTCCCTGCAAGGCGCGCAGCGCCTTTACCGCAGATGAACGAGGCCCAGCTCGTCCTATGTCAATGAGCGCTGCGGTAGCGCGGTCGGGCCCTAAACGGAACCCCGCGCGTGAGCGCTTGAAGCTCACGCCCCGCGCTGGCGCAGATGATCGCGCAGATACTCCATCTTATCGAACCGCTGCGCCGGGTTCAGCTTTGCCATCGGACCAGTGCCGAACTCGGCCGCGCTCTGCACGCATGCCGAGACCGTGTCGATTGCACCTTTGCGGTCCGCGGTGAACCTGGTGTCGATATAGTCCTTCACGGCCCAATCGAGATAGGCGTCGAGCGTCGCCTTCGACAGTTCGGGCGCGGGCGGCGCGGCGGGGATCGCTGCGTCGCCCAGCTTCTTCTCGATCATCCCGCGATAATAATCGACATAGAGCTGCGGGTCGCCGATCCCGCCGCGCTGCAACGGCACCTGCTGCCACTTGATCCCGGCATAGCAGCGCACGTTCACCATCAGCGCATCGGATAGCGCCTTGGCCTGTGCGGTCGCTTCCGCCTTCGCGCGCGCCTCGGCGGCGGCCTGCTGCGCAGCCTTGTCCTCGCACGCGGTCAGCGCGAGCAGCGCCAGCGGCGTCAGGATGGCAAGATGTTTCATGCTGTTTCCTCTCCGGTTGCCGTCAGCCTTGCCGCCCCTCCCCGCCTGTCAACCATGCGCCTTGCGCGGCACGCGCCGCCATGCTCTGCGGGGCCATGACCATCCGCACGCTTTTCGCGACCCGCTTTTCGCAGACGCAGCTGGACGATGCCGCGCTGCTCGATGAACTCGCCGAAGCCTGCCGCGACCTGGCGCAACAGGATGGCGCCGGCCGCGCTTGGTCTCGGGCGCATGGCTATCGCGGCTATACGTCCTATGCCTCGCTGAACGACCTGCCCGCGCGCGATCCGCGCTTCGCCGACCTCGTCCGGCACCTGAACCGGCAGGTCGCGCGCTTTGCCGATGCCTGCGCGTTCGATCTTGGCGGGCGCAAGCTCAAGCTCGACAGCCTGTGGGTCAACGTCCTGAAGCCCGGCGGCACGCATAGCGGCCATATCCACCCCCACAGCATCGTTTCGGGCACGATCTATGTCGAGGTGCCACCCGGCGCCGGCGCGCTGAAGCTTGAGGACCCGCGCCTCCCTCTGTTGATGGCAGCGCCGCCACGCCGTGCCGATGCGCCGGAGGATCTGCACACCTTCATTTATGCCGAACCCGGCCCAGGCAGCATCTTCCTGTGGGAAAGCTGGCTGCGGCACGAAGTCATGCCGCACGCCGGCAAGGGCGAACGGATCAGCATCAGCTTCAACTATCGCTGACGGCCCTGCCGGAACCATTTCGGTCCTGAACCGGTTTGACCGTCAGCTTCAGGAGACTTGATATGCGTAAGGGATTCACCGCAATGCTGGCGCTGGCGCTGGCGGCTCCGGTCGTCAGCGCTCCGGTCCTGTCGGGCGAGGCGCAGGCGCAAAGCTGGGCGGAACGCGAGGCGCAGCGCGACCGCGAGTGGAACGAACGGCGCGACCGCCGTTATCGCAGCGAAAATCGTGGTCGGAACGACTATCGCTGGCGCGGCGATCAGCGTGGCTGGGATGCCTCCCGCGCCTATCGACAGGGCAATTACCGTGAGCGCCGCCTCGGTCGTCAGGACACCATCTATCGCGGCCGCGACAATCGTTATTACTGTCGCCGCCAGGACGGCACGACCGGTCTGGTCGTGGGCGCCGCGCTCGGCGGACTGCTTGGCGGCGCCGTCGGCGGCGGCGATCTGCTCGGCATCGTGCTGGGCGGCGCGGGCGGCGGCCTGCTCGGCCGTGAGATCGAACGCGGCAACGTGCGCTGCCGTTGATCCGACCGTGAATTGAACGCGAAGCCCGCCGGTTCGAAGACCGGCGGGCTTCGTCATGTCTGGCCTTTTGCCCGCGACCGCCCTATCTGCGCGCCTTTCCCGAGTTACAGGACCAGAAGATGGGCTTTCGCTGCGGTATCGTCGGCCTGCCGAATGTCGGCAAATCGACGCTTTTCAACGCGCTGACAGAAACCGCCGCGGCGCAGGCGGCGAACTATCCGTTCTGCACGATCGAGCCGAACGTCGGCAACGTCGCGGTGCCGGACGATCGGTTGCAGGCGCTGGCAAAGATCGCCGGGTCGGCCAAGATCATCGAGACGCAATTGGGCTTCGTCGATATCGCGGGCCTGGTGCGCGGCGCGAGCAAGGGCGAGGGTCTGGGCAACCAGTTCCTGGGTAACATCCGCGAGGTGGATGCGATCGTCCATGTCCTGCGCTGTTTCGAAAATGATGACATTCAGCATGTCGACAACAAGGTCGATCCGATCGCGGACGCCGAGACGGTCGAGACCGAGCTGATGCTGTCCGACCTCGAAAGTCTCGAAAAGCGCGTGCCGAACCTTCAGAAGAAGGCAGCGCAGGGCGACAAGGAAGCCAAGATCGGCGCCAGCGTGCTTGGTCAGGCACTCGACCTGCTGCGTGAGGGCAAGCCTGCGCGACTGGTCCAGCCCAAGGACGCCGAAGAAGAGCGCGTCTTCAAACAGGCGCAGCTGATCACCGCCAAGCCAGTGCTGTACGTCTGCAACGTCAACGAGGAAGACGCCGCGAACGGCAACGACTTCTCGGCACGCGTGTTCGACAAGGCAAAGGCGGAAGGTGCCGAAGCCGTCGTCGTCTCAGCCGCGATCGAGGCCGAGATCGCGACCATGCCCGCTGAGGAGCGGGGCGAGTTCCTGGGCGAACTGGGGCTTGAGGAAACCGGCCTCGCCCGCGTGATCCGCGCCGGCTATTCGCTGCTTCACCTGCTCACCTTCTTCACCGTCGGTCCCAAGGAAGCGCGCGCCTGGACCACGCATGTCGGAGCAAAGGCGCCGCAGGCGGCTGGCGAGATCCATACCGACTTCGAACGCGGCTTCATCCGCGCCGAGACGATCGCGTATGAAGATTACGTCAAGTTCGGTGGCGAAGCCGGCGCGCGCGACAACGGCAAGCTGCGCTCGGAAGGCAAGGAATATGTCGTTCAGGACGGCGACGTGATGCTGTTCCGCTTCAACGTCTGACCTGGCCCCCCGCTATCCCAGATAGCGGCGGCGGTCGGGTGCGGCCAGCAGGATCAGGAGCGTCACCAGCACGATCGCGCCAGAGGCAAGCGCGGAATAGAGCACGGCGTCGTATCGCTGCCCGCCCTGCTGGATGATGCCCCACAGCGCCCACAGGAACGGCAGCGGATACCACAAGTTGCCGCGCGTTCCGACCAGCGCCGCGGCGACGATCCCGCCGCCGACGAGCAGGATGACCGCCGCCACGGCGGGCGCAGCGAACGGCAGCGTCACCTCGTGATAGTTGAGCGCAGCGGCGATGTTGACGATCGTCGCCGCTGTCAGCCAGCCGGCGAGCAGGCTGAGCGGCAGCACCGCGCACACCCGCTCGGCCCGCGTGAATTCGCGTTGTGCGGCAAAGATGCGTAGCATCGCGAGCAGGTTGACCAGCGTGAAGACGATGATCAGCGCCGAGATGATGCTGAGCCCGGCGCTTTGCGTATAGCCTGCCCATAGCGCATTGCCGAGGAAGGCGCCGGCCGCTGGCAGCGCGAGGCGAGCAGTCAGCGCGTTGTCACGTTGAGCCGGCAGCAACTGCCAGATCGCGTATACGGTCGAACCAAAATACAGCACGCCCCAGATCGAGAATGCGAACCCCGCCGGCGTGATCAGCGTGCGGACCCCGTCGGAGCGATCGCCGATCGGTTCGCCGATCCCCAGGCTCGGCAGCGCGGGAATTGCAATTTGCAGGATCGCGCACAACAGGACGATGGCGCGAAGTGCCACCCCGTTGCCAAGGGCGGATCGATCGGCGGCATAGGTATCGGCTGTCATGCCGGCTCAATTCGCTGCCGTGATGATGGTTCCCGTCAGCCGAATGCCCAGCGGAACGTCTTGGCAATGGCGAGGGTCGATCCGCGCACCAGCGGGACGGCCGGCGGACGCTTGAACCCGTGCATCGCACGCGCCCATTCCGGCAGCAGGTCGACCGCTGCCGCAAAGATGGCCGCTTGTGCCGGCGCGACGGCCATGCTGGGCGGGCGCTGGTTCAGCACGAATCGCGCCACCTCGCGCGTCCGTTCGTCAACTAGCAATTGCGGCCGCATCGTTGCGATCAGCGCGTCGGCCTCGCCCTTGCTGCGCGGGATCGGATCCGCGCCCAGCGCTTCCGCGATACGCGCGGTTTCGGCATAATAGATATCTTCCTCAGGTCGCGTGATCGGCCGGCCGTAACGCTGCCACGCCGCCAGGAAGCTCCACATCTCGGTCACATGCACCCAGGCAAGCAGCGCCGGATCGTCGGCGCGATAGGGTGTGCCGTCGGGCAACGTCCCGCCTACCCGCTCGTGCACCGCGCGAACCCTGGCGATCGCCGCCTCCGCGATGTCGCGGTCGGCATAGGTGGTCTCGGCGATGAAGCGCGCGGTTCGGCGCAGGCGGCCGAGCATGTCGGTGCGGAATGCACTGTGATCCCATACCCCCGCGAGCACCGCGGGGTGGAGCATCTGCAGCAACAGCGACGCAACGCCGCCAACCATCATCGTCGTCACATCCCCATGGACCCGCCATGTCACCGACTCGCGCGGGAACAGGGCGTGGCCGCTGCGCTGAACCGGCTTCTCCCCTCGTGCCTGATCGTTGAACGTTGTTCGCACCACGCCGATCAGGCGAGCGCGCAGGCCAAGGGCGATGGGGTTGGCGGATGGCATTGCTCACCAAGGTAGGGTGCACGCAACCGCTCGCCAAGCTTGCAAAGATCGGGTTTCGCGCCGAAACTGGCTGCCATGCGCTATTTCGAAGACTTGGCTGTCGGCCAGAAAGCAAGGTTCGGCAGCTATGCCGTGACGCGTGAGGAAGTGCTGGCGTTCGCCACGAAATACGATCCTCAGCCATTCCACCTCTCCGACGAGGCGGCGGCGCAGACTCATTTCAGGCGGCTGGCGGCCAGCGGCTGGCACACTTGTGCCATGACGATGGCGATGGTGGTCGAGGATATGAAGGCGAACGCGACCGCCAGCCTGGGCGCGGCCGGGATCGACGAGCTGCGCTGGCTAAAGCCCGTATTCCCCGGCGACACGCTTCACTGCGAGACCGAGATCATCGAGGTAAAGCCTTCCGAGCGGCGGCCGGAGCGCGGCAGCTTTCTCAACCGGATGACGGTCATCAACCAGCATGACGAGCCGGTGATGACCTTCATCGCACGCGGCATGATCGCCCGGCGACGGCCTGCCGCCTGAATCATCGCGGCGGTCGCTGGTCGCGCCGGTTCTCGCGCCGTTCCTGACGATATTCGCGGCGATACTCGCGTCGGTCGTCGCGGCGTTCGGCGCGAAACTGCTCACGCGTCGCTTGCCCGCCGCGATAGGCTTGGCGATCGCCACGACGATCCTGGCTGAATGCGCGGTCATCGCCACGCCGGTCGCGCGCGAAGTCGCGCCAGTTCTGCCGCACCTCGCGCCGGTCGCCACGCCAGGCCTGCTGACGCTGCTCCCAGTAGCGGCGCTGACTGTCGTTCCAGCGGACTGGGCGGCGGTTGCGATCATAGACGTAGTAGCCGCTACCGGGGTAGTAATAGTCGCCGTACCAGCCCCAATAGGGGTCGCCATACGCGCCGGCATAGCCATAGCCGCCGTCATAATAGCCGCCTCCGTAACCGCCGCCGCCATAGCCCAGCGAAACGCCGGAATAGCCATAGCCATCGGTACAGGCCGACAGGCCGAACGCCGCCGCGCCCAGCAGGCCGGCGGACAGGATACGCTTGAGAACCATGGGCTTTCTCCACGGGTGTTAACCACCCTCACCCATAAAGAACGGGAGATACGCCGCCCGGGTTCCGCCTAATGGCCGGCATAGGGGACCAGCGTGGCCACCTCGATCCCCTCTGCGCGCAGTGCGTCGGCGCCGCCCAGTTCGGGCAGGTCGATGACGAACGCCGCGTGCGTGACCTGCGCGCCCGCCTTGCGCAGCAGCCGCACCGCGGCCCGCGCCGTGCCGCCGGTCGCGATCAAGTCATCGATCAACAGGACACGGGCACCTGGCGCAAAGGCGTCGGCATGGATGGCGATGCGGTCGGTGCCATATTCCAGCGCATAATCTTCCGCGATGGTGGCGCCGGGCAGCTTGCCGTCCTTGCGCACCAGCAACACCCCTGCCCCCAGCGCCAGGGCAACCGGCGCGGCGAAGATGAAGCCCCGCGCCTCGATCCCAGCCACCAGATCGACCGGGCCGTCCACCCCTTCCACGATCCGCTCGACGCTGCACGCGAAGCCGGCCGGGTCGAGCAGCAGCGTGGTGATGTCGCGGAACATGATGCCTGGCTTGGGAAAATCGGGGATCGTGCGGATCAGCCCGCGCAGGTCGTCATTGGCGGTGCTCATATCGTTCCCTTCAAAGCAAACGGCCCGAGGATCGCTCCCCGGGCCGCTCGATCGTTGCCGGTGCGGCGGACCTTAGTCCTTCACGCCGCGCCAGATCTGCTTCTTTGCGCCATAAGCGAGGAAGCAGAAGATCACGAGAAAGATCAGCGAAGCGAAACCCGCGGTCTTGCGCGCGCCCATCTTGGGCTCCGCCGACCACATCAGGAACGCCGAGACGTCCTTGGCATAGTTGTCGGCGGTCGCCGCAGTGCCGTCGGAATAAGTCACCTGACCATCCTGGATCGGCGGCGCCATCGCGAGGTTCAACGTCGCGAAATAGGGGTTGAAGTGCAGCCCCTCGGGCGTCTTCGTCTCCGGGAACTGCTTCAGCAGCTCCTCGCCCTTTTCGTTCTTGTAACCGGCCTGCTCACGATAGCCGGTCAGCAGCGAGTAGATATAGTTAGCGCCGTCGTGACGTGCCTTCGCCATCAGCGACAGGTCGGGCGGAATCGCGTTGTTGTTGGCAGCGCGCGCAGCCACGTCGTTTGCATAGACCAGCGGGAAACGATCCGAAGGCAGGCCATCACGCGTCGCCGCTTCGCCCGTTTCCGGGTTGATCGACGGAACCTGGAAGCCCTTGGCGATCGTCTTCAACTGGCCTTCGCTATAGCCGATCGCTTCCAGATCGCGGAACGACACCAGACGCAACGAGTGACAGGCGGCGCAGACTTCCTTGTACACCTGCAGACCACGCTGCAGCTGTCGGTTGTCGTACTTGCCTAGCACGCCCTCGAACGAGAATCCGGCCTTGCGCGGATGCTCGTGGAACTCGTGCTCCGCCGTTGCCTGGGGCGGGTTGGAGATCCAGTTCGACACCGTGTCATAGATGCCGAGCAGCAGGGCCAGGACGAAGCCGAGGCCAACCAAGCCGCCAAGAATGCGAACCATGTTAAATCAGCCCCTTATTCGGTCGCGAGCGCGGTCTGCGCCGGCGACGTGCCACCCTTGCCCGCAAGCACCGCCTCGGTGATCGAGTTCGGCAGCGGACGCGGCCGCTCCATCATCGACACGATCGGCAGGATCAGCAGGAAGTGCGCAAAGTAATAGATGGTCGCGATCTGCCCGATCAGGATCACGGCCGGGGTCGGCGCGGCGCCCCCGATGTACCCCAGGACCAGCACGTCGACGAGCAGGATCCACAGGAAGATGCGATAGGTCGGACGATAGTTCGCCGAACGCACCGGCGAGGTGTCCAGCCACGGCAGGAAGAACAGCAGCAGGATCGAGCCGAACATCGCCAGCACGCCCCACAGCTTCGCCGGGATCCACAGGAAGTCGAAGGTGAAGGCCTTCAGGATCGCGTAGAACGGCAGGAAGTACCATTCGGGCACGATGTGCGCCGGGGTCGAGAGCGGGTTGGCCGGAATGTAGTTGTCCGGGTGGCCCAGCAGATTCGGCGCGTAGAAGATCAGCGCGGCGAAGATCAGCAGCGCGACGCCCACGCCCACACCATCCTTGGCGGTGTAATAGGGGTGGAACGGCACGGTATCCTGCTCGCTCTTCACCTCGACGCCGGTCGGGTTGTTCGAACCGGGGATATGCAGCGCCCAGATGTGGAGGATCACCACGCCCAGGATCACGAACGGCAGCAGATAGTGGAGCGAGAAGAAGCGGTTGAGCGCCGAGTTGTCCGGCGCGAAACCGCCGAGCAGCCACACGCGGATCGTCTCGCCCACGCCCGGGATCGCCGAGAAGAAGCCGGTGATCACCTGCGCGCCCCAGAAGCTCATCTGGCCCCAGGGAAGGACGTAGCCCATGAACGCGGTCGCCATCATCAGAAGGAAGATGACGACGCCCAGCAGCCACACCATCTCGCGCGGCGCCTTGTACGACCCGTACCACAGGCCGCGGGCGATATGGATATAGACGACGAGCAGGAACATTGATGCGCCGTTGGCGTGCGCATAGCGGATGAACCAGCCGGCGTTCACGTCGCGCATGATGTGCTCGACGCTATCGAACGCGATCCCGGCATTGGCCGCATAATGCATCGCCAGCACGATGCCGGTGACGATCTGCAGCGCCAGGAACATCCCGGCGAGCACGCCAAAGTTCCAGAAATAGTTGAGGTTGCGCGGCACGGGATAACCGGCACCGACGGCGTTGTAGACGAAGCGCGGAAGCGGAAGCCGGTCGTCCACCCACTTCATCAGCGGGTGCTTCGGCTCATATTGCTTGGCCCAGGGAAAGCTCATTGTTCTATGCCCCCTCAGCCGACACGAATGGTGGTGTCGGAGATGAATTCATATTCTGGCACCGTCAGGTTGGTCGGCGCAGGACCGCTGCGAATGCGGCCGGCGGTGTCATAGGCCGAGCCATGGCACGGGCAGAAATAGCCGCCAAACGGCCCCTTGTTCTCACCCTCGCCTGCGCCCAGCGGCACGCAGCCAAGGTGCGTGCAGACGCCCAGGGTGACGAGCCAGTTCTTCTTGTCCGGCTTGGTGCGGTCTTCCAGCGTCTGCGGATCGCGCAGGTCGCTGACCGGCGTCGCGTCCGCCTCGGCGATTTCCTTCGGCGTCAGGTTGCGCACGAACAGCGGCTGCTTGCGGAACGTCGCCTTGATCGACTGGCCAGGCTGGATCGCCGAGACGTCGAGTTCGGTAGTCGACAGCGCGAGCACGTCGGCCGACGGGCTCATCTGGTTGATCAGCGGCAGGGCGATCACGCCAGCGCCAACGCCGGCCCATGCGACCGCGCCGATCGCGAGATAATCGCGGCGGCGGGGATCGGCGGGCGCGTCTTGCACTTCACCAGGAGGAACAGCTTCATCAAGCGTTGCCATGCATCAGCCCTTGCACTTCTTGAAACAGGGACGCTTGGCGCGTCCTCGAATTCGGATACGACGAGACGCGCGAACGCCACGCCGAGCCCCCCGGTGCCCCCGGTGGTTGCCGGCCTGATAGACGCCACATGACGCCTTTGCCAACCGCCTTTTTGCCGCCCTTGTGACCGGCGGGCCGCCGCCCTATCGGCATTGCCATGCGCCTCGCCCTGTTCCAGCCCGATATCGCCGGCAATGTCGGCGCCGTCCTGCGCATCGGCGCGTGCTTCGACGTCGCGGTGGACCTGATCGAGCCGATGGGGTTCGCCTGGGACGACAAGCGCGTCGCACGCGCCGGCATGGACTATATCGATCATGTCAGCGTCACGCGGCATGCCGGCTGGGACGCGTTCCTCGCCACCGTCACCGGCCGTATTGCACTCTTTACGACGAAGAGCGCGACCCGGTTTGACGAAACGCAATTCGCGGGCGACGACATTCTGCTGTTCGGATCGGAAAGCGCGGGCGCACCGGATCACGTCCATGCCCGCGCCGACCTGCGCGTGCGCATTCCGATGCGGCCGATCACGCGTTCACTCAACCTCTCGGTCTCGGCCGGCATCGCACTGGCCGAGGCGCTGCGACAAACCAAGGGCTTTCCGCAATGATCGAACTCGACCCCCAGCAAGCAAAGGCACGCGCCTGGTTCGAATCGCTGCGCGACCTCATTTGCGCCGAATTCGAGGCGATCGAGCGCGAGGCGGGATCGGACGCGACGTTCGACTATCTTGCCTGGGACCGCACCGATCCCTCGGGCGAGCCGGGCGGTGGCGGCGTGCGCGGGGTGATGAAGGGTCAGGTGTTCGAGAAGGTCGGCGTCAACGTCTCGACCGTGGGCGGCACGTTCGAGGGGGATTTCGCCAAGACGATCAATGGCGCGGCGGACGATCCGCGCTTCTTCGCCACGGGCATCAGTCTGGTCGCGCATATGGCCAACCCGCACGTGCCGGCGGTCCACATGAACACGCGCTTCCTGGTTACGACCAAGCGCTGGTTCGGCGGCGGCGCGGACCTCAATCCGCCGATCCCCTATGACCAGGACACCGTCGATTTCCATGCGCGGCTGCAGGCCGCATGCAATGCACATGACCCGGACCATTATCCGCGCTTCAAGGCATGGGCCGACGATTACTTCTATATCCCGCATCGCAAGGTGCATCGCGGCGTCGGCGGCATCTTCTACGACCACCTTGCCAGCGACGAAGCCGCCGACTGGAAGGCAAACTTCGCCTTCACCCAGGATGTCGGACGCGCCTTTCTCGACATCTTCCCCGCCCTCGTGCGGCGGCGCATGGCGACGCCGTTCACCGCTGCCGACAAGGCGCAGCAGCTGGAATGGCGCGGCCGCTACGCCGAATTCAATCTGGTCTATGACCGTGGCACGCTGTTCGGGCTCAAGACCGGCGGCAACATCGACGCCATCCTGATGAGCCTGCCGCCGCTCGCGACATGGTCGTGACGCAATGGGTCTGATCGCCGTCAAGCCGGGCGAGATCGCGGCGGTGGTCACCAGCCTTGAGATGCTGGAGCGGCCCCGCCCCCGCCCCCTGCCCGATTCCCCGCTGCGGCTGGTACGCTGGGTGGATCCCGCGCCCGCCAAATACCGCGCCTTGTTCCAGCGGGTCGGCGCGCCGTGGCTGTGGTTTTCGCGCCTCGTCATGACGGACGAGCGCTTGACCGGGATCATCCATGACCCTGCGCTCGAAATCCATGCGGTGGCTGATCCGCGCGGCATCGAGATCGGGCTGCTCGAACTCGATTTCCGAGTCGCGGCGACGTGCGAGCTGTCCTTCTTCGGACTGGTGCCGGAACTCACGGGGCAAGGCCATGGCCGCTGGCTGATGGCACAGGCGCTGCTGCGGGCCTGGCGGCCGGACGTCAGCCGCGTCTGGGTTCACACCTGCACGCTCGACCATCCGCGCGCGCTGGGCTTCTACCGCGCGTCAGGCTTCGCGCCGTATGCCCGCTCGGTCGAAACCTTTGCCGACCCCCGACTGTCAGGCCATCTGCCGCGCGACGCGGCGCCTCACGTGCCGCTGATCGATCCCGCCAGCCGGCGATAAATGGCGACGCGGACCAGCGTGAACGCGATATACGCTGCGGCGCCCGCCGCCGCGACCGGCACCAGCATGATTGCCTGAACCCACGCGGCACCGCCGGCCAGCAGGGTAATCGCCTGGGTCAGGATCGCGAGCACCAGCGCCGCCGAGCCCATGACCGCCACCGTGCCGCAGCCGAGCAGCGCGATCCGCCACCCATTGCCGGCGCTCAGGCGAAAACCACGCTCGATCGCCGCCAGGAAGCCGCGCTCCGGCTCGCCGGCATAGGCCGCGCCCATCATCCAGCTGCGCCCGAACAGGTAGATCCCGGGCAAGACCCACAGCGCAAAGCCAAGGTTCACGACCGTGCCGGTCACGAAGCCGAGCAGCACGAACGGCACGAAGCGCGCGAGCGAGGCGAGCAGCAGGTCGCGCACCGTCCGATTGCCGTGGAGGAAGAGGTTGAGCAGCACGAAGCTGCCAAAGTCGACAGCCAGGCTGACCAGCAGCAGCCACGCAAAGTTGGCGGTGTAGAAGGCGCGGAACGTCGCGAGCATCTCGGCCTGGCTCGATGCCTCGGCCATCTCGGGCAATCTCGTCAGCAACATCGCCAGCGCCAGCACCGGCAGCAGGAAAAAAACGCCCGCGATGCGCAGTACGACGTCGCGTTCGGCGCGCCACAGGATCACGGCATCGGCAAGCACGCCGCCAAAGCTGAGCCTCATTGCGCGCGGACCGCCTCGTGCCGCCCGCCCTCACGCGCTAGCAGCGCCACGAACAACTTGGTCGCAAACACCGCATACAGCACGGTAAATGCGGTCGAAACCGCCGCCACGATGATGCTGGTCAGCACCGTGGCGATGGAAACGCCCGGGTCGCTACCGATCAGCAGCTTGAGGATCGCACCCACGCCGAACCTGGCCGCGCTGCTCGCGATGCTGGAGACGACGACATACAGCAGGATCACGCCGGAAATGCGCAGCGCCACACCGCGGGTGAGCCGCCAGGATCGCGCGATCGCCGCAACGCTCAGCCGCTCGCCGACGATCGCCGGCGCGACTACCGCGAGCCGCGCCATCAGCCACAGCCCGACGACCAGCAGCATAAGCAGATACAGCAGAAGCATCGCGGCCGCGCCGCCGCTCATCGCCGGCATCGCGTCGGGCGCCACGGTCGTCAGATCGACGCCACCGACCGCCATGATCACCCCGAACGGCATGATCAGCACGAACAGCGCGAGGCCCATGACCAGCAGCACGAGCAGGAACGCCGGAAACCGCCGCAGCGCCAGCCGGGCGGCCGAACGCGCCGCCGCCCGGTCGAGCGTCAGCGCCGTGATCGCCAGGCTGCCCCAGATCATCAGCAGCGTCGCCACGATGGTCCCGATGCTCAGCGCGAGGCGCAAGCCCGGCGTCGCGCCCTGTTGCAGCGCACCGAAATTGTCGATGAGCACCAACGGCACGAATATGCCGAGGAGCGCGATCGGCAGCACCGCAGCCAGATTGTCGCTCAGAAACTCGGACGTCCGATCCCAGACGTTGCCCATGCTGACCATAGCCACCCCTCTTGCATCGGTGCGTTAGCGGATTGATCGCGCCGGCGCCACATGGTTGCGCGCATCACGAGCCTGGCGCATCGGGCATGTGATGGACACGAAACACGGCATCGAATGGCGAGTCGCCGAATCCCGCATTCCCTATCCCGAAGCGCTGGCGACGATGCAGGCGCGCGTCGCCGCGATCCAGGAGGGCGCTCGGGGTGAGCTGATCTGGCTGCTCGAACATCCTCCGGTCTATACCGCTGGCACCAGTGCCGACCCGGCCGAGCTGATCGACCCGCGCTTTCCGGTCTATCCGGCCGGTCGCGGCGGGCGCTACACCTATCACGGGCCGGGACAGCGGATCGGCTATGTCATGCTCGACCTCGCCCGGCGGACGAAAGACGTGCGCTGCTATGTCCATGCGCTGGAAGCCTGGGTGATCGACGCGCTCGCGCAGTTCGGCATCCAGACGTTCCGGGCCGAGGGCCGCATCGGCATCTGGACGCGCGACGGCGGCAGCGAAGCGAAGATCGGCGCGATCGGCGTGCGGGTGAAGCGCTGGGTGACGATGCACGGCTTTTCGGTGAACCTGTCGCCCGACCTGGCGGATTTCGGCGGCATCGTCCCGTGCGGCCTGCCCGAGTTTCCCGTCACCAGCGCTGCGGCGCTGGGCAAGGACATCGCGCCCGCCGCGTTCGATGCCGCGCTTGCCGCCACCCTGCCGGCCTTTTTGGCAAAGCTGGAACCGGGTGCACCGGCGGCCTGCCACAATCGCGACAAATTTCCGGGTTGAGGGGACGCACACAACCGATTAATGTCTACCGCGGATTAGGGAGTTTGCGACGCTGCAGGCTCCCGTCCTTTGTTATCTAGGGAGCCTAATTCATGCGCGCGCTCTTCACCAAGGCCGTTGCCGGTTCGCTGATCGCCAGCTCGGCGCTGCTGCTGTCGGCTTGCGGCGGCAACGACAACGTCACGGTCGAGAACACCACGGTCGTCGACGTGAACGCGACCGACCCGGTTCTCGACGGCACGGTCAGCGACAACATGACCGCCGTTGACGGTGCGACCGGCAACGACACCGGCATGGCTGCCGACATGGCCGGCAACGACACCATGATGGGCAACGGCATGTAATCTCGCGTTTCGCGACTTACGCTTTTGCGAGGGCCGTCCGGCAACGGGCGGCCCTTTCGATTCGCGGGCACGCCGCTGCTGCCGGGCCAGTGCGACGAACGGTTAACGGGAATTGGCGTCGGTCCAGAATTCGCTTGGGCCGGGACTCAAAAGTCCCTAACCGATGGCAATTCCAGTATCGCGTGCAAGAGGTTGAGGAATGCCAGTTTCGCGTTTGTCGTTGGTCGCTGCCGGCGCTGTCACTCTGCTCAGCGCGGCTCCCGCATCGGCGCAATTCTATTTCCGCGCGCCCGATATCGCCAGCCCGCGCATCACCGGCGCCGAACCCAATATCCTGGGTCAGGCGCTACCCGACGCCAGTCCGGCGGAAATCCGCGCCGCGATGGTGTGGAACCTGCGCGCCGCGCTGAACGTCGCCGCGCTGCAATGTCAGTTCGCGCCGACGCTGCAGACGCTCTCCAATTACAATGCGATCATCAAGGATCATGCTGCCGAGCTGAACAGCTCGTACGCAACGCTCACAAAATATTTCGTGCGCACCGCCAAGACGGCCAAGGCCGGGCAGACCGCGCTCGATCAATATGGCACGCGCGTGTATTCCAGCTATTCGGCGGTCTACTCGCAGCTGATGTTCTGTCAGGTCGCCGATCAGGTTTCGCGCGAAGCGGTCTTCGCGCCGCGCGGCCAGTTCGGCGAGATTGCGGCCGAAAGCCTGGGCGAACTGCGCAACAGCATGACCCGCTGGGGTGAACAGCAGTTCCCGCGCCTGTTCTATCAGGTCGCATCGGCCGGCACGCCCGTGTTCGACAACGACAAATGCTGGCGCAAGGGGCTTTACCAGCCGGGTCGCTGCATCAAGCGCTAACGCAAGCCCAGCGCCTTGTGCGCCTGAAGCGTCAGGCGCCATTTGGGTCGGGCCATGGCAAAGTCGATCGCCGCCTGCACATTCGCGGCGGCGTCGGCATCGTCCATCGGCTGGACCAGGAAGTTCGCGAAGTCCCAGCGCTCGATCTCGGCGACGTCGCTGCCCGGCTGCGGCCACACCAGCTTCAGCTCGTCGCCGCGCCGCTGCACGACCGTGCTGCCCGCCTTGGGGCTGATGCAAACCCAGTCGATGCGCGGATGGGCCGGCAACGTTCCATTGCTCTCGATTGCGATGCGAAAGCCGCGCGCATGCAGGGCGTCGACCAGCGCGTCGTCCACCTGCAACATCGGCTCGCCCCCGGTCAGCACCACGAACCGGCGCTCGTCGCCCTCGCCCCAATGCTGCTCGACTGCCGCCGCCAGCGCTTGCGCCTCCCCGAACTTGCCGCCGCCCAGGCCATCGGTGCCAACAAAATCGGTGTCGCAGAACCGGCAGATCGCACTTGCCCGGTCCTGCTCGCGCCCGGACCACAGATTGCACCCGGCAAAGCGCACGAACACCGCCCGCGCGCCGGCATTGACCCCTTCGCCCTGCAGGGTGAGGAAAAGCTCCTTGACCGAATAGGTCACGACAAGGCTTCCGAGTAGCTCACAGCCGGGCCTCCGGACCGCTCATGGCGTGACGGCATAGGTCGTTGGATCGGCGATCCCTGATTCCTCGAATCCTTTCGAGCGTAGGCGGCAGCTGTCGCACAGCCCGCAATGTACGCCACCCGGCGCCGGGTCGTAGCACGACCAGCTGATGCCAAGGTCGAGCCCCAGTTCAGTCCCCTTGCGCACGATATCGGCCTTGCTCATTTCGAGCAGTGGCGCGCGGACGCGGAACGGCTCGCCCTCGACCCCGGCCTTGGTCGCCAGCTCCGCCAGCTTCTCGAAGCCGGCAACGAATTCCGGCCGGCAGTCGGGATAGCCCGAATAGTCCAGTGCATTCACCCCGATATACAGGTCGCGCGCACCGGCCGCCTCGGCCCAGCCCAGCGCAAGGCTGAGGAAGATCGTGTTGCGCGCGGGTACATAGGTGATCGGAATATCGTCCCCCACCCCATCCTTGGGCACGTCGATGTCGGCGGTCAGGGCGGATCCGCCGAACAGCGACAGGTCGAGCGGCAGCACGACATGCCGCTCGGCCCCCAGCACGTTCGCGATCCGTCGCGCTGCGGCCAGTTCTACATGATGGCGCTGGTTATAATCGATCGACAGCGCCAGCAGGCGATAGCCATCGGCGCGTGCGCAGGCGGCCGAAACATAGGAATCGAGCCCGCCCGAGATCAGGGCGACGGCCAGCTTTGAGTGGGTCATGTAACGCAGGTAACCGCTTCGCCGCAGCGCAGCAAGCTAGCCGGCCCGCCGCCTATCGCGAGGCCGAAGCACAGGCGCCGGTCTTGCGGCCCTCATATTCCTCGGTGAACGGCAGGCCGCGATTGATCCCTTGCGTCTCCAACCGGATCAGCCGCGGCGTTTCGACCGTGATGCGCGTGTCGCCATTGCCCAGCCCCGGGCAGCTGTAAGTGATCCGACCGCCACTGGCGCCGTTCTCGACCACGAAGCGCTGGCACTGCGCGCCGCGATGGCGGTATTGCAGCAACGCCTGGGGGTCGGTTACGCAGATCGAGCGAGTAGAGCCGTCGGGCGCGCGCAGCGACCATTCGCCACGCTCGATCCGCCCCAGCGCGGCGAGGCCGCCGCTCTGCGCGGCAGCCGAAAAGCCGGTGGCGATCAGCGCCGCCGCAAGGAACAGGCTGGCAATCTTGCTCATTTCATCGCCCCAATAGCACAACTGGGCGCCCCAGGTTACTGACAATCGCCCTCAAGCCGCCTCATCCAGAGACACTGGGAACTTGCGCGCGCAAAAGGCGCAGTCGACCATGATCACGCCATCCTCGGCCATCTCCGCGCGGTCGGCGGCGGAGAACTTCGCCAGCACCGAACCGATATACGCCGCATCGCATCGGCACCCGCGCACCAGCGGCACCTCACCCTGCAGCCGCACCTCGGGTTCCTCGTTGAACAGCCGCCACACCAGATCCTCCAGCGGTAGAGCGGGATCGCCCAGCTCCTCCTCGCTGATCGTCGCGCCCAGCGCTTCGACATGCTCCCATTCCGGATGCGCCTCGCGCACGTGCAACCGCTCGCCGCCCGCTTCGCCTTCGGGCAGGTGCTGCAGGAACAGCCCGCCGCCCACGCAGCTGCCATCCGCTTGGTGCCGCATGCCCAGCCGCACCAGCGTCGGGATCTGCTCCGACTGATCGAAATAGTTTTCCGCCGCCTGCGCGATCGATTCGCCATCCAGCGGTACGATGCCCTGATAGCGCTCGCCCGTGCTGGCAAGGTCGAAGGTCATCGCCAGATGCCCCTTGTGGAACAGCGCATAGAGCGAGGGACTGTCGCCCAGTTCGGCCAGGCGCTCGCCATCGAACTGAAGATAGCCGCGCAGCTCGCCGGCCTTGTAGTCGCACACCAGCAGGCTGACGATGCCGCCCTGGGTCTGCGCCTGAAGCGTCAACTGCCCGGCCGCGTCCTTCAGCGTCGACCCGAGCAGCGCGGTCAGCGTCAGGGCCTCCGCCATCACCCGCTCGATCGGAGGGGGGTAGGCGTGCGCCGACAGGATCTGGTTCAGCACCGGACCGAGCCGCGCGACGCGGCCGCGCGCATGGCGTCCGGGGATGGTGAAGTTGACCGTGCGGTCGAGGTCGGCGTTGGCGCGGTCCGGGGTCGGGGCAGTCATCATGCGTCCTTCGTCATCCCGGCAAATGCCGGGATCTCATGCCGCAAGGGCAGTGCTCGCGGGGGGAGTTGCCGGCTTGCCCGGCACGAGGAACGTAAGAAGCGATCCCGGTCAGTTCAACCGATCTGGCCGAAGCACCAGCGCAACACCGCCTTCTGCGCGTGAAGTCGGTTCTCCGCCTCCGCCCAGATCAGCGACTGCGGTCCGTCCAGCACGGCATCGGTCGCCTCCTCGCCGCGGTGCGCAGGCAGGCAATGCAGGAACTTCGCATCGGGCTTCGCCTGCGCCATCAGTCCCTCGTTCACCTGGAACGGCCACATCGCGGCAAGCTTCGTCTCGGCATGGTCCTGGCCCATCGAAATCCACGTGTCGGTGACCACGATATCGGCGCCCGCCACCGCCTCGGCGGCGTTGCCGACGACCTTCGCGCGCCCCTGCCCCGCGGCAACCATCGCGTCGGACGGCGCAAAGCCCTGTGGGCACGCAGCCACCACGTCGAACTGCATCAGGCCCGCCGCCTCGATGATCGAGGCGAGCACGTTGTTGCCGTCGCCCAGCCACGCGACCTTCAGGCCCGGCAGCGACTTGCCGCTCTCCACGATCGTCTGCAGGTCGGCCATGATCTGGCACGGATGGCTGTCGTCGGTCAGCCCGTTGATCACCGGCACGCTGGCATAATGCCCCATCTCGAGCAGCTTGGCGTGATCGTCGGTGCGCACCATGATCGCGTCGCAGTAGCCCGACAGGACCCGCGCGGTGTCCGCCACGCTCTCCCCGCGGCCGAGCTGGCTGGTCCCGGCGTCGAGGATGATCGGCACGCCGCCCAGCTGGCGGATCGCCAGATCGAAGCTGACACGCGTGCGGGTCGAATTCTTCTCGAACACCATCGCCAGCACGCGGCCGGCGAGCGGCGCGTCGACGTCTAGCCGCGCCTTGGGCCAGCCCTTGCGGGCGGCCTTGCGGTCGATCGCATCGGCCAGCATCGCGGCAATGCCGTCGGCACCCGCATCGGTCAGCGAAAGGAAGTTACGGTAGGTCATTGCAACAGGCCCCCTGTTGCGCCCGCCTTATGGTCAGGCGGGCGGAAGGATCAGTCGTCGGTCAGCGGCGCATAGCTGCGCGCGCCGGCGCTCAGCCGTTCGACGCATTCGGCGATATGGCTCTCGTCGATCACCAGCGGCGGCAGCACGCGGAACACATTCTCGCCTGCCGCGACGGTCAGCAGCCCATGATTGTCGCGCAGATGCGCCACGAAGTCGCGTGCCACCGCGGGCTCCTTGAGCTTGATGCCCAGCATCAGCCCCTTGCCGCGGATCTCGTCGAACAGGTGATCGTGATTGGGGATCATCTGCTCGAACGCCGCGCGCAACCAGTCACCCATCTGCTCGACGCGCTCGAAGAAGCCGTCCTCCAGCATCACGTCGAGCACCGCCATGCCGACCGCCATCGCTAGCGGGTTGCCGCCATAGGTCGAGCCATGGGTGCCGAACACCATGCCCTTCGCCGCTTCCTCGGTCGCCAGGCACGCGCCCAGCGGGAAGCCGTTGCCGATCCCCTTGGCCACGGTCATGATGTCCGGCGTGATGCCGTAATGCTCATGGGCGAAGAACTTGCCGGTGCGCCCATAGCCGCACTGGATCTCGTCCAGGATCAACAGCAGGCCATGCTCGTCGCATGCCTTGCGCAGTCCGGTGATGAACTCGGGCGTGCCGGCGGTCATCCCGCCCTCGCCCTGCACCGTCTCGACCAGGAAGCCCGCCGTCTCGCCGTCGATCGCGGCGAGCGCGCCTTCCAGATCGTTGAACTTCACATAGTCGAAGCCAGGCAGCAGCGGCTCGAACCCGTCGCGCATCTTGGGCTGGTCGGTCGCGCTGATTGCGCCGATCGAACGGCCGTGGAACGCGTTCTTGAAGGTGATCAGCTTGTGCCGCTGCGGATTGCCGTTGACGTAGTGATAGCGGCGCGCGGTCTTGATCGCGCACTCGATCGCCTCGACGCCCGAGTTGGTGAAGAACACCGTGTCGGCGAAGGTATGATCGACGATACGCTGCGCCAGCTTCTCGCCCAGCGGCGAGCCATAGAGGTTGCTGGTGTGCATCAGCGTCGCCGCCTGATCCGCGATCGTCCTGGTGATGTGCGGATGGCCATGGCCCAGCGCGTTCACGGCGATGCCGGCGGCAAAGTCCAGATAACGCTCACCCCGCTCGCCGATCAGCCAGCAGCCCTCGCCTCGCACCGGACGCACATCGCACCGCGGGTAAACGGGCATGAGCGCAGGGGTAGACATCGAACTGCTCCTCTTCTTCGGGCGCTGAAACGGGCGCGTTGAACTCCGGAAACGAAAAAGGGCGGCCCAACCGGACCGCCCCGGAGCGCGCTTCTAACCCTCGCGCAAACGGGCCGCAACCCCGCTCAATTCTTGATCTTCCATCCCGACCGCAACAGGAAGTAGCAGGCAATTCCCAGCACCACGTTGATCGCCAGAACCACGGTTCCCGCCGTCCAGATCGAGGCATAGCCGTCGCTCACGCCCAGGAACCCATAGCGAAAGCCCGAAATGACATAGAAGAACGGGTTGAAGTGGCTGACGGTCTGGAACGCCGGCGCCAGCCGGTCGACCGAATAGAAGGTCCCCGACAACAGCGTCAGCGGCGCGATGACGAAATTGGTGATCGCGGCGGCATGATCGAACTTCTCACCCCAGATCGAGGTCAACACGCCGAGGAAAGCGAGCATCAGCGATCCGAAAAAGCCGAACCACAGGACGGCGAGCAGATGCTGCGGGATCATCGCGGTGCCCAGGAACGCGAGCATCGCCAGCCATACCGCGCCGCCCACGCAGAAGGCGCGCGTCACCGCCCCGCCGCACAGCGCCGCCAGCAACTCGCCGGTCGATAGCGGGGGCATCAGATAATCGACGATCGTCCCCTGGATCTTGCCGACCAGCAGCGAAAAGCTGGCGTTGGCGAACGCATTGTTCAACATGCCCATCACGATCAGGCCTGGCGCGACAAAGGTGCCGAATGGCACGCTCACTCCGCCGACCGAAACCTCGCCGCGCGCGCCCAAAGCCGTGGTAAAGACGACCAGCAGCAACAGCTGCGACATCGCCGGCGCCCAGATCGTCTGGAGCTGCACCTTGAAGAAACGCCGCACCTCCTTCACATAAAGGGTCGACAAGCCGCCCCAATTGATGTTGCGGATCACTGCGACGCCAGGGGCGGAAAGCTGCGAGTTGGACGATGCGTGTTGCTCGGTCATGCCAAGACCGGGTAATCGCTCCCGCCATGACCCGCAACGGGATAGATCAAGGACGTAAGAATGAGCTGGACCGACGAACGGATCGAGACGCTGCGCAAGATGTGGGACAGCGGCCTCACCGCCACCCAGATCGCCGAGGAACTGGGCGGCGTCAGCCGTAACGCGGTGATCGGCAAGGCGCACCGCCTTGGCCTTGCCTCGCGCCCCTCGCCGGTAAAGCCGAACTCGGCGGAGACAAAGGCGGCACCCGCCCCGGCGCCTGCGGCGGCTGCACCGCCCCCCGCGCTGGCGCCGGCTGCGCCGACCCGTGTGGAAGTGGCTCCGACGCCGCGCCCCGCACCGGTCGCGCCGCCGCGTGAAGCCGCGCCGGTCGAACGTCAGGAAACCGTGCCGGCTCCCGCGCCGACCCCGCGCGCCGACGGTCCGGTCCTGCGCTCGGTCGGTCCCGGCGGCTTCGTTCGCCAGAATCCGGGCGAACAGGCCCCGCCGGCCACTCCCGCGCCCCCGCGCCGCCTGGTCCCGGCCAAGCCGAGCAAGGAGATCGAGGGCAAGACCAGCCTGCTCGACCTCAATGACCGGATCTGCAAATGGCCGCTCGGCCATCCCGGCGAGCCGGACTTCCACTTCTGCGGCGACAAGGTAAACCCGGGCTTCCCTTATTGCGTCGATCATTGCGGCCACGCCTATCAGGCGCAGCTGCCCCGTCGTGATCGCCGTCCCCCGCCGCCGCTGCCCTATGGCGGCCCGCGCGTTCGCTGACCTTTCGCGTACTCGGCAACGAAAACGGCCGGCGGATCGCTCCGCCGGCCGTTCTCATTTGCCAGTCTCGACTGTTAGAAGCGGAACGCCGCCGTCACGCGTGCCGCGTGGAAGTCGAACTTGCGGTCGCTGCGGATCAAGTCCGCGCCGCCAGCCAGCACGAACGGGTTGGTCGCGCCGGCCGAACCGGTGCCGACCCGAATGCCGTCGTCCTTGTCGTTGTAGCGGCTGTAGAGATATTCGAAGCCGACCGAGAAGTTGTTGCTGATCTTCTGGTCGACGCCGCCGCCGACCTGCCAGCCCCAGACCATGTCGTCATCGTTCCGGTCGACGAAGCTGTTGGCGCCATTGTTCGTCGCAAAGCTGCGATCGATCTTGGCATAGGCCGCGCCTCCCGTGGCATAGAACAGCGTGCTGGTGCCGGCGACATAGCCGGCGCGGGCGCGCAGCGCCGCATTCCAGTCGAGTTCGCGGGTCATGGTGTAGAAAGCCGGCGTGGTGCTGAACGCCGTCACGCTGTCGCGTGCTTCGGTCTTGCCGAATTCGGCGACTGCGCCGACTACCCACTTGCCATATTGCCGGTCGGCACCGATCCGCGCGTAATATTCGATGCCGTCGCGATCGTTGGTGCAGGCGACATTGGCGCTCGACGTTGCGCTGCCGTTGCAGAAGCCGGGCGAGAAGGCATCGGCACCGGCTGCGGTCGTGATCGTCTCGCCGAAGCTGCCGTTGGAACCGCGATCGAACAGCACGCGCTCCCCGACATCGTTGTTCTGGAGCGAAGCGCCGAACGAGCCGCCGATATAGAAGCCGTCGAACGCAGGCTCGTCGACCGTCTCCTGTGCCATGGCCGGCATTGCGGCAAGCGACAGGGTCAGGACGCCGGCGGCGCCCAGGAGATTACGCATACGCATGTAGTGAACTCCGATATCGTTTCGTGTTTGCGGGCCACAGAACGGACCGCCCGCACAATCTTTCCCTCGATCAAGCGCGAAAGCGCTGCGATGTTGCATCAAGGCAACACTCCCGCTTGCCGCGACCCGGCGGAACGATATAGCAACAAGCCATGTCGTCAGACCTCTTCCAGTCCGCCCCCAACGCCGCCGCCGCCACCTATGACGCCTCGTCGATCGAGGTGCTTGAGGGGCTGGAACCGGTCCGCCGCCGTCCTGGCATGTATATTGGCGGCACGGACGAGCGCGCGCTGCATCACCTTGCCGCCGAAGTGCTCGACAATGCGATGGACGAAGCGGTCGCGGGCCATGCCACGCGGATCGAGATCCAGCTTGAGACCGGCAATTGCCTGACCATCACCGACAACGGGCGTGGCATGCCGATCGACCCCCACCCCAAATTTCCGGACAAGTCGGCCCTCGAGGTCATTCTCTCGATGCTGCACTCGGGCGGCAAATTCTCGGGCAAGGCCTATGCGACCTCCGGCGGCCTGCACGGCGTCGGCGTGTCCGTCGTCAACGCGCTGTCGACCGAGACTATCGTCGAGGTGGCGCGCGACAAGCAACTCTACCGCCAACGCTTCAGCCAGGGCCAGACGCTTGGCCCGCTTGAGCATCTCGGCGGCACGCCCAACCGGCGCGGCACCAGCGTCACGTTCACGCCCGATCCCGAAATCTTCGGCCCCGAGCTGCACTTCAAGCCGGCGCGGCTCTACAAGCTTGCGCGGTCGAAGGCATATCTCTTCGCGGGCGTCGAGATCCGCTGGAAGTGCGACGCGTCGATCATCACGGACGACACGCCGGCCGAAGCCGTGTTCCAGTTTCCAGGCGGCCTTGCCGATCACTTGAAGGAACAGCTCGGCACGCGCGAAGGCGCCACGGCGGAATTCTTTGCCGGCCGTCAGGAGTTCCCCGACGGCCAGGGCAGCGTCGAATGGGCGGTCGCCTGGCCGCTATGGAGCGACGGCTCGTACAGCTGGTATTGCAACACCATCCCGACGCCCGATGGCGGCACGCATGAACAGGGCCTGCGCCAGGCGCTGGTCCGCGGCATCCGCGCGTTCGGCGATCTGGTCGGCCAGAAAAAGGCAAAGGACATCACCGCCGACGACATCATGGTCGGCAGCGAGCTGATGCTCAGCGTCTTCATCCGCGACCCCCAGTTCCAGTCACAGACCAAGGATCGCCTGACCTCGGTCGAGGCGACCGCGCTCGTCGAGAAGGCGGTGCGCGATCACTTCGACCATTTCCTCGCCGACCGGATGGAGCGCGGCAAGGCGCTGCTCGGCTATGTGCTCGACCGCATGGACGAGCGCCTGCGCCGCAAGCAGGAGCGTGAGGTCAAGCGCAAGACCGCAACGTCCGGCCGCAAGCTGCGCCTGCCGGGCAAGCTCACCGACTGTTCCGCAGACGATCCCGCCGGCACCGAGCTGTTCATCGTCGAAGGCGACTCGGCCGGCGGCAGCGCCAAGCAGGCGCGCGACCGCAAGACCCAGGCGATCCTGCCGATCCGCGGCAAGATCCTGAACGTCGCCAGCGCGACCAGCGCCAAGATCCTCGCCAATCAGGAAATTGCCGACCTCGTTCAGGCGCTGGGCTGCGGCACGCGCAAGGACTGCCAGCCGGAACAGCTGCGTTACGACCGCATCGTCATCATGACCGACGCCGATGTCGACGGCGCGCATATCGCGACGCTGCTGATGACCTTCTTCTTCCAGGAAATGCCTGAAATCGTCAGGCGCGGGCATCTCTACCTCGCCCAGCCGCCGCTCTATCGCCTCACCGCCGGTACCAAGAGCCTCTACGCCCGCGACGACGCGCACCGTGCCGAGATCGAGAACGGACCGTTCAAGGGCCGCAAGGTCGAAGTCTCCCGGTTCAAGGGCCTTGGCGAGATGAACCCGGGCCAGCTTCGCGAAACGACGATGGACCCCAGGACGCGCGGCATGATCCGCATCACCCTGCCTCAGGAATATGAGGAGCGCGCCGGCGTCAAGGATCTGGTCGATCGCCTGATGGGCACCAACCCGGCTCACCGCTTCGCCTTCATTCAGGAGAATGCCGCCCGGCTCGACGAGGCGGCGATCGACGCTTGAGGTGGCTGGTTCAAACGCTGGCCCTGTGCCTTCTCGCGCCTCTCACGGTGCAGGCACAGGCGCAGGCACCCACCGCCGCCGCTCAGCCCGCCGCCGGCCTTCAGGCGCGGATCGACGCGCTTCCCGCGATGCTGAACGGCACGGGCGATTATGATGGCTATTTTGCGGATACCTTCAAGGCCGCCGTACCGCGCGCGCAATGGAACGCGCTGCTCGCTCAGATCAGGGCGCAGCATGGCGCGGCGGTGAAGGTCGAGGGGGTCACCGCCACCACCCCCTATTCCGCCGAAGTGAAACTCGGCTTCGAAAAGAGCGTCGCCACCATCGCGCTGAACGCCGACCCCGCCCCGCCGCATCGTATCGCCGGCATGCTTATCCGCTCGATCGAGCCGCGCGGCGACACGGTCGTCAGGATCGCCGACGACTTCCGCAAGCTGCCGGGCAAGGCGGCGTTCGGCGTCTATGCGCTCGGCGCCGCCGCGCCGACCAGCGTAGCCGAACTCGGCGGCACGGATGCACTGCCGATCGGCTCGGCGTTCAAGCTGTGGATCCTCGCCGAAGCCGCACGCCAGACCGCTGCCGGCACGCGCAGATGGGACGATGTCGTGCCGCTTGGCGAACGCTCGCTGCCGTCGGGCGTCATGCAGCGCTGGCCCGCCGGAGCGCCGGTCACGCTGCACACGCTGGCGACTCAGATGATCTCGATCAGCGACAACACAGCGACCGACACGCTGCTGAACCTGCTCGGCCGCGACCGCGTGGATGCGATGGTCGCGGCCGCCGGCGTCGCCAATCCCGCCGCGACGCTACCCGTGCTCGGCACGATGGAGGCCTTTCGCCTCAAATCGCCGGCCAATGCCGCGCTCGCCGCCGGCTGGACGCAGGCCACGCCCGACCAGCGCCGCCACATCCTGCGCGACAATGCGGCACGCCTCGCCGCCACGCGCGTCGAACCCGGCATGTTCGGCGACAAGCCGGTTGCCCAGCAGATCGAATGGTTCGCCAGTCCAGCAGACATGGCGCGCACGATGGACTGGCTGCGTCGCAACGGCGGCGAACAGGCCCTCGCGATCCTCGCCGTCAATCCCGGCACGGCCAGCGCCGCGCTTTTCGACTATATCGGGTTCAAGGGCGGGTCGGAGGCCGGGGTGATCTTCGGCGCGTTCCTGGTGCGGACTAGGGCAGGCAACTGGTATGCCGTTACCGGCGGATGGACCCGCCGCGATGCGCAGGTCGACAACGCCGCCTTCCTAGCGCTAATGACCCGCCTGCTGGCGACCGTCGCCAGCCGCTAGCGACCCGGCCACTCCTCGCGCAGCAGGCCATAGATGGTGGTGTCCCGCACCCCGAGATGCGTTTCCCATTCAGCGCGCAGATAGCCCTCTTGTCTGAACCCCAGCCGCTCGAGTATCCCGCGCGATGCAGCATTATCCGGGTCGGTATCGGCAAACACCTTGCGCTGCCCTTCGGCAAAGATACGGTCGATTACCGCACTGACCGCCTCGCGCGCGATGCCAGTGCCCCAATGCACAGGGGCGAGCATATAGCCCAGTTCGCTGACATTCCCCTGCCGCTTCTCGCCCGCCGCAACCATACCGATCGCGGTATCGTCACCCTTCAGCGTGATCGCCCAACCGCGCCAGGCCGGGTCGCTGCGGGCGAAATCGGCGCGGGTCTGCTCGACGCTCTCGTGCGGCGCGCCAGTCCAATATTGCATGACCTGCGGGTCGGCCATGGTCGGATGCATCGCGTCGGCGTCCTCGATCCGCCGCGGCCGCAGGATCAGCCGCGCGGTTTCCAGCACGACCGTCTCGCGCGGCTCGATCACACGCCCGCTCGCTGCCCGCCCGTCAAGTCGTGCGCCAACTGCATGTTATGTTCCCGAACCAGACCCGGGATCAGAAATGCATCGACTAGAAGCCATATGCCCACAGCCGCAAGCAGAAAGAAGCCGACGATCGCGATCAATGTCACCCATCCCAAGGTGGTGAGGATCAGCTGTGTAATCGCAGTGCCGGTCTTGCCGAGGTAGAAGCGGTGCCCACCTGCCCACCCCACGAAGAACCAAAGAAAATAGCTGACGCCCGCCGACTTACGGCTCGCATCATACATCAATTGCGAGCGCACAAGCTCGGATCGTTCAGCAGTATCCATGCCATTCCCCCTGGTTCGAGCAGTGAGACAATCACTAAACTAGAAGGAACGCAATGATTTCACGCCTCGCCCAGTGCTTCGACCAGCGTCTTGACCTTCTTCTGTCGCCATTGCGGCAGCGGCGCGACCATCCAATAGCCTTGCCGCGCCGGCTTGGGTTCGCCCACCACGACCAGCCGCCCGCTCGCGATGTCGTCGCGCGCCAGCAGTTCGGGCACGGTCGCCTGCCCCAGCCCTTGCGCCGCCGCGTCGAGCGCCAGCCCCGCATCGCCCACGCGCACCAGTGCCGCGCCGTCCTCGCCGGCACAGCCGGGCCACGCGATCGGCGTTTCGGCGACCGATCCGGGCTGCGCCACGGTCACCATGCCGTCGCTTTCCAGCGCCTCGCCCTCATGTTCGCCGGGCCCCTCGCCCCAGCGGATCGCCAGGTCGAGATTGGCTTCGGTGAAATCGATCGCCTCGTCCGCCGACACCAACACGAAACGCAGCTCGGCATCGCGCTGCGCAATCTGCGCCAGCCGCGGCATCAGCCATTTCTCGGTCAGATCGCGCGGCGCGGCGATGGTCAGCGACTTGCTCGACTGCCCCGCCTGCATCGCGCGCACCGCTTCCTCGAACTGCAGGAACCCGGCACGCAGCGCGCCAAGGCCAGCCTCGGCCTCCGGCGTCAGCTCAAGCCCCTTGGTCGTGCGGCGGAACAGCACGACGCCCAGCGTATCCTCGAGCGCCCGGACCTGCTGGCCGACCGCTGCCGGCGTCACCGCCAGCTCGTCCGCCGCGCGCGTAAAGGACAGATGCCGCGCCGCCGCATCCAGCACGCGCATGCCGTTGAGCGGAAGATGCGTGCGCTTCATTCCGCAACCGCCGGCGCGCGCAATGCGAATTTCGGGATCGCGACGTCGAACGTCATGCCATCGGCCCCCACCATCTCGTAACTTCCCTGCATCGATCCCGTCGGCGTCGCCAGCGGACAGCCCGACACATAATCATAGCTCGAACCCGGGGCGATCATCGGCTGTTCGCCGACCACGCCTTCGCCCTCCACCGTATGGCGCATGCCGCGCCCGTCGGTGATGATCCAGTGCCGCGTCAGCAGCTGCACGGCCTGGTGCGACCCGTTCTCGATCCGGATGTGATAGGCCCAGAACCAGCGCCCGCGGTTCGGCTCGGACTGTTCGGGAAGATAGCTCACCGACACGCGCACCGTGATGTCGCGCGTCACTGCCTCTTCGCCGAACAGCGCCTTCATAGCGACACGGCCTTCAATGCCTGATCCAGGTCGGCGATCAGGTCTTCCGGATCCTCCAGCCCGACATTGAGCCGCAGCATTCCTTCGCGCACGCCCATGATTTCGCGCTGTTCGGCCGCGACGCCCGAATGGGTGGTCGATGCCGGATGAGTCATCAGCGAGCGCGAATCACCGATATTGTTCGAAATGTCGATCAGGCCCAGCGCGTCGAGCAGCCCATGCGCCTGCGCCCGCCCGCCATCCAGTTCGATCGAGAAGATCGGCCCGGCCGCCTCCATCTGGGTCATCGCGAGGTCGTGCTGCGGATGGCTCGGCAGGCCGGGGAAGTTCACCCGCGGCACGCGGCCTTCCAGGAAGGTGGCGACCTTCACCGCATTCTCGCTCTGGCGGCGAATGCGCAGGTCCAGCGTTTCCAGCCCCTTCAGCACCACCCAGGCATTGAACGCGGATAGGGTCGGCCCGGTGTTGCGATGGAACGGCAGCAGGATGTTGTTGATGAAGTCCTCGGTCCCGCACACCGCACCGGCCAGCACGCGGCCCTGCCCGTCCATCATCTTGGTCGCGGAATAGGCGACCACGTCCGCCCCGAATTCCATCGGCCGCTGCAAGGCCGGGGTCGCAAAGGCATTGTCGACCACGGTCGTGATGCCCCGATCGCGCGCGATGCCGCACACCGCCTTCAGGTCCACCACGTCCATCGTTGGATTGGCTGGCGTTTCAAAGAAGAATACCTTCGTATTCGGCCGGATCGCATCGACGAACTGCTGCGGGTCGCGCGCGTCGACCACCGTCGTCTCGATCCCGAACTTGGGCAGCAGCGTGTCGGTCAGCCAGCGGCACGACCCGAACGCCGCGCGTCCGCCGACCAGATGGTCCCCGCTCTGCAGCTGGCACAGCAGGGCCGCGGTCATCGCCGCCATGCCCGAAGCCGTCGCGCGGCAGGCCTCGGCCCCCTCCAGCAGCGCGATGCGCTGCTCCAGCATTTCGACGGTCGGGTTCTGCAACCGCGAATAGGTCATGCCCGACTGCTCGCCGGCAAACCGCGCGGCGGCGTCCCCGGCGCAGTCATAGGCATAGCCCGATGTCAGGAACAGCGCCTCGCTCGTTTCGCCGAACTCGCTGCGCGCGGTGCCCCCGCGAACCGCGAGCGTGGCGGGCTTCCAGTTTTTGGTGACGTTACGGTCTTGTCCGGTACGGCGCTTCATGCGGTCATCCTCTACGCCTTGTTGCCGGTGACGCAAGGGCGGCGGATGACGTGGCAGGCAAGCTGCGCTATCGCCCCGGCAATGCTCGAACGCCTCGAACAGCGCCCGCTCCTGCTTGCCGTGCTGATCGGCATTGCGGCCCAGTTACTGTTCACCATCGGGCTTGGGCGGCCCAGCATCCTCAACTTCGACGAAGTCCATTACGTCACCGCGGCGCGCGTTCTGCTGGAACTTAGCCACATCGCCAATCCGGAACACCCGCTGCTCGGCAAGTCGCTGATCGCGCTCGGCATGCTGATCTTCGGTGACAATCCGATCGGCTGGCGTGCCCTATCGACACTGGCTGGCAGCGCGACGGTCGTCGGCGTCTATGCCTTCACCCATAGTCTCACCCACGCCACGCGGCCGGCCCTCTTCGCCGCGCTGTTCGCAATGCTGAACCAGATGGTGTTCGTGCAGGCGCGGATCGGCATGCTCGACGGGTTCATGGGCGCGTTCCTTGTCTGGGGCGGCGTATTGTTCACGCGAGCCATGACCAGCCGCCACGCCTGGCCGCTCTTCCTCGGCAGCGGCGCGCTGTTCGGTGCCGCCGTGGCCGTCAAATGGGCGGCGATCCCGTGGGTGGCATTCGCGCTCGCGGCCTTCGCACTGCTCAAGCGGCGCGGCGCTGTCCCGCACCTGTCTTGGCTTCCCGCCAGCCTCGCCTTTGGCGCGATCGCCCTCGCCGTTTATTTCGCGTCCTTCGCCCCGGCCTTCTTCTATGCTCAAGACCCGATGACGCTGGCCCGGCTCATCCCCTTCCAGGTCGAAATGTGGTCGCTTCAGACGCAGGTGCTTGCCGCACACAGCTATCAGTCGAGCTGGTGGAGTTGGCCGCTGATGGTCCGGCCGATGTGGTATTTCTACGAGCCGGATCAGGGCGCCGTGCGCGGCGTGCTGCTGGTCGGCAACCCCGCGATCCTGTGGGGTGGCTTGGTCGCCGTCCTCGCCTGTTGGTGGGCCGGCGTGCGCCATCGCGCCGGCGTGCCGCTGACCGCCGCGATTCTGTGGACCTTCTCGCTCGCCATCTGGGCGATCATCCCCAAGTCGCTGGGCTTCTTCTATTATTATTATGTCTCGGCGATTATCCTGTGCGTCGTGCTCGCCATCGCCTTCCACTATTGGCGCGAGACGGTGAAGCAGCGCGACGAATGGTTTCTCGTCCTTGCCATCGCGCTGTTCGCCTATTTCTACCCGACGCTTGCCGCGCTCCCACTGGCGAACGCCCGCGGCTTTGAACGCTGGATCTGGCTGCCGGGCTGGGCTTAGCCCAGCGCCTTCAACACCGCGTCGCCCATCTCGCTCGTGGTCAGCGTGCCGCCCAGATCCGGCGTACGCGCGCCGCTCACCAGCGCCGCCGTGACCGCCGCCTCGATCCGGTCCGCTGCTTCCTCTATGCCCAGCGAATGGCGCAGCAGCATCGCCGCCGACAGGATCGTCGCGCACGGATTGGCCTTGCCCTGGCCGGCGATATCGGGGGCCGAACCGTGGATCGGCTCGTACAGCCCCTTGCCACTCCCGTTCAGTGCGGCCGATGGCAGCATCCCGATCGATCCCGCGCACATGCTCGCCTGATCGGACAGGATGTCGCCGAACAGATTGCCGGTGACGATCACATCGAACTGCCCCGGATTGCGCACCAGCTGCATCGCGGCATTGTCGACATACATGTGCGTCAGCTCGACCTCGGGGAACTCGGCCGACACTTCGATCACCACGTCGCGCCACAGCTGCGACGTTTCCAGTACATTGGCCTTGTCGACCGAACATAGCTTGCCGCTGCGCACCTTCGCCGTCTCGAAGCCGACCCGGGCTATCCTTGCTACCTCGTCCTCGTCATAGGACATAACGTCATAGCCTTCGCGCCGGCCCGCCGCAGTCTTGCGAAAGCCCTTCTCGCCGAAATAGACGTCGCCGTTCAGCTCGCGCACGATCACCATGTCGATCGCCCCAGCAACCTCGGGCTTCAGCGCGGAGGCGTCCTCAAGCCCGGGGAACAGCCGCGCCGGGCGCAGGTTCGCGAACAGTTCAAGCTCCTTGCGCAGCCCCAGGATCGCCTGTTCCGGGCGGAATTGCCGTTCCAGCGCGTCGCAACGCGGATCGCCGACCGCCCCGAACAACAGCGCATCGGCGCGGCGCGCCACGTCCAGCGTGCGCTCCGGCAGTGGATGGCCATCGCTATAATAGGCCGCGCCGCCGACCGGCGCCTCTTCATAGGTCAGTTCGAGATTGAGGGTATCGAGCACGCGCCGCGCTTGCTCCGTCACTTCAGGCCCGATCCCGTCCCCGGGCAATACAGCGATCAACGGCATTTGGTTGCTCCACCCCAACTCAACTTGCCGCGCGCATTACCGCATCATGCCGCTCACGCAACCGCCCGCATCAGCCGGTCGACCAGCCGCACCCGCGCCGCCAGCACCTCGGCAGCCCGCCCGTGCAGCAGGTCGCGCGCCAGGAAATGCGCTGTCAGCTTGAGGCCGCCCAGGATATCGGTCCATTCCGCCGCCCCGCCCTCACGCACGAAATGCGGCAGTGGCAGCAGCCGCGCCTCATAACCCGTCGCCGCCGCCCGGCTCACCGCCATCCCGCTCTTCGGACTGACGAACGCCAGATCATCGCTCGTTCCCGTCGCCGCGCATCGCGTCAGGTCCAGCCCGAAGCCCAGCGCCGCCAGCACCAGCAGTTCATACCGTACCAGCGCCACCGCCCAGCCGCGCGCCGCCGGTGCCGCCTCGATCGCGTCCAGCACCCCGCCCAGCGCCGAATGCACCTGCGGATACGCCTGCCCCTCTGGCAGCACGGCGGCGGTCAGCGCCGTCGCCCATTCGATCGCCGCGGCCGGCAGCGGCTCGCGGAACATCGGCGCGCGGCTATGCGCGAGTTCCACGGTCAGCGCTGGCAGCTGTTCCGCCGTACGCGCGCGCCAGCCGCCCAGCACGACATTGCCTGGCTGCAACACCGGGCGCAGCGCCCGCGATCGCCCGCCGCGCACATAGCCGGCCAGCATTCCCGCCTCGCCCGTCAGCGCGCGAACGATCGCGCCCGCCTCGCCATGCGGCCGGATCGCGAGCACGATGGCGGTGGTGTTGAGGTGCATGGGGCAAGGTTACCCCCGCCGCAGCTTCCTCGCCAGCCCGTCCGCGCCGGCCCGCTGCGCCGCCGCCTTGCCGCCAGCCACCACGCGGTTGAACCCGCCCAGCGCCGCCGTCGTCAGCCGGTTCGCGAAGCTGGGGCGCAGCAACAGCAGGTCCAGGCAGGGCACGCTCCCGGTCGAGAATTGCCGCTTGTGCTGCCCTTCCCCCTCGGTGAAGTCGAACCGCGCGAACCGTCCTTCGGCGAACAGCTCGCGAAACGCTTCCATCTGCAACACCGCGCCCGGCGACAGCTCGTTGAACCGGGGATCATGCCCGACAAATTCATAGATCAGCGTGTCGCCCTGCGCCGGGCAATAGAGATACGCCGCCGGCTCGCCGCCGATATACAGCAGCCACGCGCGCACCGCGTCCTCTGCCGCGCGCGCCAGCATCCAGTCGACGAACGCCGGCGAATCCGGCAGCGCCTCGCCCAGCAGCCGCTCCTGATAGGTGCGCCGCGCGATGCCACGCGCGATGCCGTGAAAGGCCCGCAATTCGTCAGGTGTCACGAACCGTCGCACGTCAATCTTTCCGCCCGACAGCTGCGCGACCTTGCGCATCTTGCGCTTCACCCCCTGTCGCGCACTGCTCGACAGCCGCGCCAGATAGGCGTCATAGGTTCCGGTCAGGTCGGCGTGATAACGCAGGTAACGCTGCCGCACGAAACCGATCATCCGCCCGCTCGCGATCATCGCGTCCAGCCGTTCCTCGGGCAGCGATGTCACGACATAGCCGTCCGCCTCGCGCGGCAGCGGCGGCAGCATCGGCAACCGCCCCTCGCGCGCCTCGTCCAGGCTGACGGCGACTCGCACCAGCGACCGCTTGACCGCCAGCAGCGTGCGCGCGCCGATCTGAAAGCTCAGCGGCGTCGATCGTACTGCGACCACCGGAGCCAGCGCGTTCACGCCGCCCGCTCCGCAACCAGGTTCGACCATAGCTGTTGCGCCTGCCTCAGCCCAGTGCGGATCAGGCTCGGCCCCAGCGGCTGGTCGTCGCGGCCCAGCGGCAACGCGACGTTACCGGCGGCCAAGTCCGCAAAATGCGTCGTCACCATGCCGCCGCGTCGCTCCGCCAGCATCCGGCACAGCGTCTCGAACCGATGGACATGGATCGCATTGGCCCGCGTGCCCGCGCGATTGGCCAGCTCGAACCCGTGGCTGACGATCGTCGTCGCGACATGGCCGGCGCGCACCGCATGGTCGAGCGCGTCACGCATCTCGGCGATCGACAGCGCACAGATTTGGAAATGCCGCAGATGGCCCACCCGGTCCTCGATCAACGTCACCGGCACTTCGATCACGCCCTGATGCTCAACGGGCGCGATCTGCCG
Source organism: Sphingomonas turrisvirgatae (assembly GCF_001721295.1). Lineage (GTDB taxonomy): Bacteria > Pseudomonadota > Alphaproteobacteria > Sphingomonadales > Sphingomonadaceae > Sphingomonas > Sphingomonas turrisvirgatae. Next base: position 172,074 of record NZ_MDDS01000046.1, read on the forward strand.
CTCCGGCAGGCCGATCGCGCTCGGCCAGGGATGTTCCGACCCGTTATGGCTGCTGTCATAGCGGATGCCGAGTTCGGCCAGCGCCGCCAGCGTGTCGTCGCTCGCGCTATAGCTGCCCGACCGGAACGCCACCGGCCGCGCCGCGCCCGCCGCGACCAGCAGGTCGGCTGCCGCACGGATCAGCTCCCGCTGCTCGGCAAAGGTAAAGTCGATCAGCTCGAACGACGCCGCCGCGCTGCGATCGGTGTCGCTTGCCGCGGCCCAATTGGGGTGCAGGTGCAACTGCACTTCCTGCCCCGCCTCGCGTATCGCGCCGACCACGCGCTTGATCGGCTCGATGCCATGGGCGACCGCCGGCATCGGATCGACGAAGAACGTAGCCTTGAGGTCATGTTCGGCGAGCAGCTTCAGCTGATAGCCGACCCCAACGCCCGCCGGCTCCAACGACCGCTCGGCAATGTCCGCGATGTCCAGCCCGGCAGCATGGTGCCGCCACATTAGCTCGGTATCGACCGTCAGGAAAACGCGAGTCGGCATCGGACGGGGCTTAGCCCAACCCCGTGAAGAAATCGAAAACTGACGCAGCGGTGCGTCACCCCGGCCTTGAGCCGGCGCACCCTATGCGATGATTCCCCATCTGCCGAAGCGCTTGTCGATCTGCGGCGAGATCAGCCGCGCCGCCGCCAGATCCTCTGCTGCGCCCGCGTCACCGCGCCGCTTGCGGATGATCCCGCGCAGAAACAGGCTGCTCGCCAGCTCCGGCGCGGTTTCCAGTGCTGCGTCGAGGTCGGCCAGCGCCTCGTCCATCCGCTGCATCCGGAAATACACCATCGCTCGGCTGTCGAGATAGGCCGCCGGATTTTCGGCCAGTTCGATCGCCCTGGTGCAATCCTTCAGCGCGCCCTCCAGCTCGACGTTCATGGTCCCGCGAAACCAGCAGCGGCCGTTTAGCACACTGGGGCTACCCGGCTTGGCCGCCACCACTTCATCCATCAGTGCCGATCCTTCGGCGACGCGTTTGGCTTCACCCAACATCAGCGCCTTGGCTTCCTGATAATCGGCTTTGTCCTTGCCGCCAGCCGCGATGCGCTCGTCCAGCATCGCAAGCGCCACGTCATGCTCGCCCGCGTCAAACCTGAGCGATGCGAGAAGCCCTACGCCCTCGCCCGCATCGGGCTGCAGCGCCAGGCCGGCTTCGGCATCCGCACGCGCACCATCAGCGTCACCGATGGTATTTCGCAGCCGCGCGCGCCAGAAATGGCGCTCCGCCGTCGGCTCCTTGGCAATCACACGGTCGAGGTCGACCAGCGCCGCCTTGGCGTCATAGGTCCCACCCAGGAACGACGCGCGATTGAGATAGGCGTTCACGGAATTCGGATCGTCGCCTTCAAGCGCGATCGCTCTGGCATATGCCTCCATCAGCGGCTTGAACGCCGCCTTGCCGCCGGTCATCGCCACCTTCCAGCGCGGCGGAACCTTGGCCGGTGCGACGGCCTCCAGCAGGCGCTTCTTCGCCAGTACCACCTGCGCTCGCATCGCCGCCAGTTCGGCCGGGGGGATCTCCCTCCCGGCCGTGCTCAGCCGGTCTTCGATCGCGATGACGCCGTCAGCCACAGTCACGCTGCGCGCAATCTGCATTCCGGCCAGTGGCGCCGCAAAGCTGCGGTCACCTTCGACCTCGAACCCGGTGCCGCCGCCTGGCAGCCGCACGCGCTGGCGCAACGTGCCCGCGAAGGGCCCGGGTGCAATGACGACCGGAATGTCCTTCCATGCGGGCCGCGCACGATCGGGCGCAAACTCCATCTGGCCTAACGTCTTGTCGAGCATCAGCCGATAACGCCCGTCGCGCATCCGCCATTGCGAACCGACCACGCCCGTTGCCGTCATCGTCCCGGTCGCGCTATCCGCATCATAGCTGACCGACCGCCCGTTCAGCAGCATGTTGCCCATCACGCCATTGGCCATCCTCTGCGCCGCTTCGGTCAACTGCTCCGCGGTTGCCTGAGCGCTCGCCGTGCGCATCATCTCGGCCATCGCTCCGCGCATCGTGAAAGTGATGGTCACCAGCGCCGGCAGGTTGACGCCCGCGCGCTGATCGACTTCGACCAGTGTCTCGACCGCCGGTCGTCCGGGCGGCTGCGTCGCCAGCGTTTCCACCTCCGCTCCGGCAATGCGCAGCGGCAGCACGTTGCGGAAGGCAGGAACGTCGTCGAGATCGCCCAGCCGCGTGCCGGACCCGGTTCCGTCAAGCCAGACCGGCTTGCCTGCTATCGTCGCGCGGACCACGACGTGGTCGAACGCGGCTGCCGAGGGCAACCGTTCGGGCACGGCATCGCCCAACGTGCTGTTCACCAGCACCGCTTCGCCTGCGATCCCCAACTCGCGCAGCAGCGTCAGCAGCAGCAGCGTCTTGGCCTTGCAATCGCCATAGCGGCGCGACCAGGTGTCGGCCGCTGCCTGCGGCGTGTAGTTGCCGCCATCCAACCCGCGATAGAGGTAGCGCACCTCGTCCTGAACCAGCCGCAGTGCCAGTGCGGCGCGCATTCGCGGATCGGCGCTCTTCGCAGCAATCTTCGCTGCCTCGGCCTTTACCTCGGCGCCAACCGCCATGTCCGTCTGGTAAAGCGGCGCCATCGTCCGCGATACCGACTGCCAGTCAGCGAAGCTGCTCGCCTCGATCATCATCAGCTTGCGGAAGCGCGCTGGCGCGTCGGGCGGCAGATCTGCCGGTTTTGCCAGCGGCAGCGACAGTTCGACCTCGTCGAACCCGCCCTTGCGCACTGGCTTGGGCGCCGTTCCATCGGCATGATAGCGCCAGCTCAGCTTGTCGCCCGCCGGCCAGGACAGCCGCGCTCGCGCAAAGCCGGCGCGGCCGGGCGCGGCCATCAGCGGGATCATCGTCTGCGCATTGCCCTTCAGGGTCTTGTCCCGGTCGGTCGTCGAATAGGCGATGCGCAGGATATCGCCGACACGCAGCCCCTCGACCGTCAGCGTCGCGGTGAGCGTGCCGTTGATCATCAGTTGCTCGAGCTGTTCCTCGCGCCGCAGTACCTCGAACGTCTGCCCCTTCGCGATCAGGTCTATCCGTTCGCCGCCGCGCACGATCTCGGCGCGATGCACGATCAGGTCGCCCGCATCCGGCTGCCATTCCAGCTGCACCGTGCCCATTCCAGCCAGCGACTGCGGCGAGACGGCGCGTGTCGCGACTTCGGAATAGGCCCAGACCTGCCCATCGCTGATGCGATGCTGCTGATCATAGATGACGGTCGCGGGGCTCGCATCGGTTTGCTTCGCCGGATCGGGCATCGCTGCCGGCGCGACCCAGTCCGGCACTGGTTGATACAGCGGCTTGTCCCCTGCCCAGGCTGGCGCGGACGTGCAGAGAAGCGCGCTGAACAGCGCCGTCGTACGATTCATGATGCCCCCATTTCGTGCGAGGAAGCTAACGTCGCACCGGACGCTGGCAAGGGGCTGATTGCGCCGGACCGGTTATCTCGAATGGTAAAAGTCGTACACCTGCTGTGCCACGCCGGCGCTCACGCCCGGCGCCTTCTTCAAATCCTCCAGGCTCGCCCCGCGCACCGCCCGCGCCGTGCCGAAATGCATCAGCAGCGCCTTCTTGCGCGCCGGGCCGATGCCGGGCACTTCGTCCAGCGGGCTGGCGGTGATCGCCTTGGCGCGCTTGTCGCGATGCACGCCGATGACGAAGCGGTGGACTTCGTCACGCAGCTTCTGGATGTGGAACAGCGCCGGTGAATTGACCGGCAGCATCCGCTCGCTGCCATCCATCAGGTGAAACACCTCGCGCCCCTCGCGTCCATGATGCGGCCCCTTGGCAACGCCGACCAGGCAGACGTCCTCGATCCCCAGGTCCTCAAGCACCGCGCGCGCCGCGTTCAGCTGTCCGCGCCCGCCGTCGATCAGCACCAGGTCGGGCCAAACGCCCTTGTCGCGATCCGGGTCCTCCTCTTGTGCGCGGGCAAAGCGTCGCGTGAACACCTCGCGCATCATCGCGAAATCATCGTTCGTCGCGGCGCTCTTGATGTTGAACTTGCGATACTGGCCTTTGCGGAACCCCTCCGGCCCGGCGACGATCATCGCGCCGACGGCATTGGTCCCCTGAATGTGCGAGTTGTCATAGACCTCGATCCGGTCCGGCGGCTCGGCCAGCCCGAACAGGTCGGCGATATCGCGCAGGATCTTCGCCTGCGTGGTCGATTCCGCCAGCCGCCGGTCCAGCGCCTCGACCGCGTTACGCTTGGCCTGTTCCAGCAACCGCCGCCTTGTCCCCCGCTGCGGCATGCCGATCGCTACCTTGCGGCCCGCCCGCTCGGCCAGCGCCTCGGACAGCAGCTTCAATTCCTCGAGGTTGCGATCAACGAAGATCGTGCGCGGCGGCGGCACCTCCTCGTAAAACTGCATCAGGAACTGGGTGAACACCTCGTCCTCGGACACCTCGTTGGTGTGTGCGGGGAAGAAGGCACGATGCCCCCAATTCTGCCCACCCCGGATGAAAAAGGCCTGGATGCCCATCGTCCCCTGCTTGCAGGCGAGCGCAAAGATGTCGGCGTCGCCGATTCCCTCGGCATTGATCGCCTGGCTCCCCTGGATGAAGGTCAGCGCCTTCAACCGGTCGCGCAGGACCGCGGCGAGTTCGAAGTCCATGGCGTCAGCGGCGGCGGTCATCTGCTCGCCCAGCTTCGCCTGCACCTTGGTCGACTTGCCCATCAGGAAGTCGCGCGCGTCCGCGACCAGCTCCTCATACCCCGCCTTGTCGATGCGATCGACGCACGGCGCGGAGCAACGCCGGATCTGATAGAGCAGGCACGGCCGGTCGCGCGTGTTGAAGAAGCCGTCGGTGCAGCTTCGCAGCAGGAACAGCTTCTGCAGCGCGTTCAGCGTCTTGCGCACCTGCCCCGCGCCGGCGAACGGCCCGAAATAATCGCCCTGCGCGCGCCGCGCGCCGCGATGCAACTGTACGCGCGGAAAGGCGTGATCCTTGCGCAGCAGGATATAAGGAAAACTCTTATCGTCGCGCAGCAACACATTGTAAGGCGGGCGGAATCGCTTGATCAGCTGCGCTTCCAGCAACAGCGCCTCGGCCTCGTTGTTCGTCGTCACGACGGTCATCGACCGCGTCTGGCTGATCATCCGCCGCAGCCGGTTCGACAGCTTGGCCGGCTGGGTATAGTTGGCCACCCGGTTCTTCAGCGCGCGCGCCTTGCCGACGTAAAGCACGTCGCCGCGCGCATCCTGCATGCGGTAAACGCCGGGTCGGATCGGCAGCGTTTTCAACACGTTGCGGATCGCTGCTACGCCGGTGTCGAGGTCCGGCGTCTCCGACCCCCGCACCGCGAAGGTCGCGCCTTCCTCGTTGAACCGGTTCGGGGAATTGGGATCGGACGTCACCATCGCGATGTAGGCGGATTGCGCGGCGTTTTCCATTCTGTAGGCTGCAAAACATCATCCGGGGGACTCATCACATGCGCCTGCTAACCGCTCTGCTCGCCACCACCCTTCTTGCCACGCCCGCCCTTGCCGGCCCCGACTTCGCCCCGGCGGTCGAGGCCGACTATGCCGCGCATCTCGAAAAGCTGTTCGTCGACTTTCACAAGAACCCCGAACTCAGCTTCAAGGAGGCTCGCACCGCCGCGATCATGGCGAAGGAGCTTCGCGCGGTGCCCGGCATCGTCGTGACCGAAAAGGTCGGCGGCACCGGCGTGGTCGGCGTGATGAAGAATGGCGACGGCCCGGTCTTGCTGGTGCGTGCCGACATGGACGGCCTGCCGCTCAAGGAGGATAGCGGCGTCGCCTATCCGTCCACCGTGACCCAGGTCGATATCGACGGGACGACCAAACCGGTGATGCACGCCTGCGGCCACGACGTGCACATTACCTCGATGATCGGCACCGCGCGCCAGCTCGCCAGGCTCAGGGACCGCTGGCGCGGCACCGTCGTCTTCGTGGTTCAGCCGGGCGAGGAGCGGATCGACGGCGCGCGGCGGATGCTGGCCGACGGCCTCTACACCCGCTTTCCCAAGCCGGACTATGCCGTCGCCTTCCACGTCACCGCCGACATGCCCACCGGCAAGCTCAGCCTTGAACCCGGCATCAGCTCGTCCTCGTCCGACAGCGTCGACATTACCATCCCCGGCATCGGGACGCACGGCGCTTCGCCGCATCAGGGCAAGGACCCGATCGTGATGGGGGCGCAGATCGTCATGGCGCTGCAAACGCTGGTCAGCCGCGAGATCGCGCCATTGAAGCCCGGTGTCGTCACCGTCGGCTCGTTCCATTCGGGCTTCAAGCACAACATCATCTCGGACAAGGCCGAGCTTCAGCTGACCGTCCGCTCGGACGATGAGGATACGCGCAAGAAGCTGCTCGACGGCATCAAGCGCATCGCCGCCAATGTCGGCCGGATGAACGGCATGCCGGAGGATAAGCTGCCAACCGTCAAGGTCGGCTTCGAATCCACCCCCGTCACGCTCAACGATCCGGCGCTGACCGGCCGCGTGCGCAGCGCCTTCACCAGCGCCTTTGGCGAAGACGTCATGCATGTCGAGGAACGCACGGGCATGGGCGCGGAGGACTTCGCCTATTTCATCCAGAAAGATCTCGGCGTCCCGGGTGCCTATTTCGTCGTCGGCGGCACGCCCCAGGCCGATCTCGACGCAGACAAGGCCGGCGGCAAGCCGGTCCCGGCGCACCATTCGCCTTTCTTCCGCATCGATCCCAAACCATCGGTGACGCTGGGAACGCAGGCGATGACCGTCGCGGTGCTGGACCTGCTCAAACGATAGCCGCAAACAAAAAGGACGGGCGCGGCAGAAGCCGGCCCGTCCGTTTGTCAGCCAGTCGTTCGCGGCTTCAATTCAGCCGCGAAAGACCCGCGATGGTCCGATCGACCAGCGCCTTGTCGGCGCCGGCATCATGCTTTTGCGCGATGATCGTCGCCGCCGCCTTGGCCGCAGCCGCCGCGGTGCGCGCCCGCACTTCCTCGATCGCTGCGCGTTCGGCTGCCGCGATCTTGTCCTCGGCCATCTTGGCGCGGCGCTTGACCAGCTCGTCGGCATCCGTCTTCGCCTTGGCAATCAGCGCCTTGGCCTCTTCGTCGGCATGCGCGACCATCGCCGCCGCCTGCTGCTCGACGCTGGCGATCTTGCGCGCATATTCATCGCGCAGCGCCTCGGCCTCGGCACGCAGCGCCTTGGCCTCGTCCAGCCGCGCGCGGATCGCCGCGATCTGATTGTCCAGACCGCGGGTGATGAGCGCCGGCACCTTCTTCCACAGCAGGATGACGATGAACACCGCCATCGCGATGCTGACCCACACCGTGGCGTTCAGCACGCCCGCGATCGCCGGCTCGGCATGCGCCTGGCCCGGCGATCCCTCGGCGAGCGTGATCGCCTTGGCGCCGGTATCGGGCAGGCCCATGCCTTCGCCCTTCTTGGCTTCGCTCAGGTTCTCGGCGACGGGGTCGATCGCGGGATTAGCCATTGAGCGCCACCTTCACTGCTGCCTGCGCTTCGGCCGCCGACACCTGCGCACCGGAAATCCGGGCGACGATGTCCTGCGCGGCCTCGGCTGCTACCGCCTCGATCTCGCCCTGCGCGGCTTGCGATGCCGCGGTGATGCGGGCTTCCGCCTCGCTCACCTTGGCGTCCATCTCACCGCCGGCTGCGCTCAGCTGCTGCTCGGTCGCCTGCGCAGCGGTGCTGCGCGCCTCGGCCAGCTTCTTCTGTGCCGCCTCGCGCGCCGCATTCTCATGGCCGCGCCAGGTTTCCTCGGCGGCGTCGGCAGCCACGCGGGCTGCTTCGGCTGCGGCGAGATCGTCGGCGACGCTCTGGTCGCGCTGATCCACCGTGGCCTGCACCTTCGTCGCCATGCCCCGGCCGATGAAGAAATAGACGATGCCAAAGGTCAACAGCAGCCAGAACAGCTGCGAAGCCCAGGTCGCCGCGATTTGCGAGATTTGTGGCATTTCAATCCTGTCCTGTCGCGGACCGACGCGGCGTCAGACGCCGGCCGGCCCGAACGGGAGGCAAGTTACGCGACGAAGATCAGGATCATCGCGACGACGAACGCGAGCAGGCCGAGAAGCTCGGCAGCCGCGAAGCCGATGAACAGGCGGCCCTGCTGGCCGTCGGCCGCACCCGGATTGCGCAGCGCGCCTTCCAGGAACTTGCCGAAGACGTTGCTCACGCCGATCGCGGCAATGCCCGCACCAATGGCGGCGATGCCTGCGCCGAGCAGCTTGGCGGCTTCCGGGCTGATCATTGCGGTCGGTTCCATGTTAAAACTCCTGCTTCAAAAGATTGGATTTGCGGTGAACGAAACTCAGTGCAGATGCTCGGCGTCGTGGATGTACAGCGACGTGAGCAGTGCAAAGACATAGGCCTGGATGCCGGCGACCAGCAGCTCGAGGGCGGAGATGCCAACCATCAGGGCAAAGCTGGGAATGCCGACCACGCCGCCCCAGATCGGGCTGGCATTGGCCGAATTGATGACGAAGCCCGCCAGCACCTTGAGCAGGATATGCCCCGCGGTCATCGCGACGAACAGTCGCAGCGCCAGCGAGAAGGGGCGGAACAGGAACGAGACCAACTCAATCGGGAACAGGATCAGCGCCATGTACCACGGCACCCCGGCCGGTACGAACAGCGTGAAGAAATGCAGCCCATGCTTCCAGAAGCCGACGATCAGCACGATCAGGAACGACAGGATCGCCAGGATCCCGGTCACCGTGAAATGGCTGGTGAAGGTAAAGGGATGAAGGCCGAAGATGCCGAGCGGCAGCAGGCCCAGCACGTTGGCGAACAGGATGAACATGAAGATCGAGAAGACGTAAGGCAGGTATTTGCGCCCGCCATGCCCGATATTCTCGTCCACCAGCTTGGCGACGAAATTGGTGCAATTCTCGACCATCAGCTGCCAGCGGCCAGGCACCAGCTCGCGCTTCATGCCCGCAGCCATGAACGCCCACAGCAGCACCACCGCCACGCTCATCCACAGCGCGGAATTGGTGAACGCGATCTGGTGGCCGGCAATGTTGAAGCCGTCCCAGATGGTCTGCACCTCGAACTGGTGCATCGGGTCGATCTTGCCAGATTCTTCAGCCACGCCCCAAATTCCTGTCCAGCGTCCCATTAACCAAAGCGCCCGAAAATCATTTCGAGCGCTGGTTCGAAATCCGAATGATGTTCCAGAACCCGGACACCATTCCAAGGAACAGCAGCCCGAGCAGGAACCACGGGGATGTGCCGAGAAAATGATCGAGCGTCCACCCGATCACGGCACCTCCCACCAGACCACCGACCAGCTCGGCGAGCACGCGGTTGCCCAGGCGATAATCGTTATCGCCCTTGTCGCGCCCATCGCCCTTGCGGATCGCCTCCTCGGTCTTCGCTCGCGCCATCCGCTCGTTGAGCGAGGTGATGCGGGCATCCTCCTTGAGGGGGTCCAGTCCGGGCTCGTTCTCGGCCATTTCGCTTCTCCTGATGCAGTGACACCGGGCTAAAACGCATAGGCCGGGCGGCGAGCCCGCCAAGGCACGCGCGCTTTAGAAAGGGCCTCTTCCCGAGTCAACCGCAGTGCAGCAAATGCAATCGCTGGCACAGCTATCGCCCACGAAAATCACGAGCTAAGTTCGCGTGATGGGGGCACCAGACACTGACGGCACCGGCCACCGCGCACGCCTGCGCCAGCGGCTCCTCGACGATGGCGAGGGGCTGCTCGACCATGAGCTTGTTGAATATCTGCTCGCGCTCGCCATCCCCCGCCGCGACACCAAACCGCTGGCCAAGGCGCTGCTGCATGAGTTCGGCGGGATCGGCGGCCTGCTCACCGCCGACGCCGCGGCGATCGCGCGTGTGCCGGGTATGGGCGACACCTCGGTCGCCGCGCTCAAGATCGCGCATGCCGCCGCGATCCGGCTGCTGCGCGGGGAAGTCGCCGCGCGCCCGCTACTGGCGAACTGGCAGGCACTGCTCGACTATCTGCGCGCCGACATGGCGCATCATGCGATCGAGCGCGTGCGCGTACTCCATTTAAATAGCCGTAATATGCTGATCCGTGACGAGTTGATGAGCGAAGGCTCGGTCGACGAAGCGGCACTCTATGTACGTGAGGTCATCCGTCGCGCCATTGACCTGGGATCGGCCGCGATCATTCTCGTCCACAATCACCCCAGCGGCGACCCGTCCCCCAGCCGCGCCGACATCGACCTGACCCGCAACATTGCCGAAGCCGGCAAACGGCTCGGCATCGTCGTGCACGATCACATCATCATCGGGACGGAAGGCCATAGCAGCCTGCGTTCGATGGGACTTATCTAGGTCGCAACCTCACGCAAACGGCCGCCGGACCGCTGGGGTCCGACGGCCGCCGGTACAGGAGATGCGGTTCCTGCGCCGGGAGGGGCCTCTTACGAAGCCGAAGGCTGGGGCGCGAGGAAGCCCTTGAGCTCGGTGTTGCTCACGCCGCCCGACTTATCCTTGTCGGCCTGAGTCAGCGCCTTGCCGATCCAGTCCTTGTCCGCCGCCGACTGGCCGGTGAACGACGGTTCGGTCGCCGAGCGCAGCGCATCCATCCAGGCGCCGAACTCTTCGGTCTTCAGGTTACCATCGCCGTCCTTGTCATAGGTCGAGAAGTCCTTGTCGATCAGCTGCGCGATCTGCTCGGGCGAGGCCGGCTTTTGAGCCTGAGCGGTAGCATCCGGCTTGGCTGCGTCAGGCGCAGCCGGTGTCGCTGGCTGAGCAGGGGTCGCGGGCTCCGCAGCCGTCGCCGGCGCCTCGCTCGGCGTTGCGGGTTGAGCAGGCGCTGCCGGCTCGGCCGGCGTCGCGGGCTCGGCCGCGTCATCGACCGGCGTGGTCGTATCCTGGGCCGGGGCAGGTTCCGTTACATCCGCCGGCGGCGTTTCAGCCAGTGCAGGCGGCGTGTTTTCCTGAGCCGGCGTGTCCTGCGCAAATGCCGGCGCAGAAATGGCGAACGCACTGGCAAGAAGAACATGCTTCAACATCGAATATCTCCTTTGTTGTTCTTGTCTGAAATCGATGAGTACGAGATGGGTACTGTGAACTGATACGCAACCACTCAACACGTTGCATAATTATCACGTTCCCTAACAAAGTTGCGTGCTGCACAACTGGTCGATGACAGCCATCAACTCGTCCCATAGCCGTGTGATATTTGCGACGAGCCGAGTGAAGCTTGTTGCCCGCTTCCAGTTTGCTGCCACGCGCTCCCCTTGCTAGGGGCGCCCGCGCATCACGAAAGGCTTGCCATGGTCCCCCGCTATTCCCGCCCCGCCATGACCGCGATCTGGTCGCCCGAGACTCGTTTCGGCATCTGGTTCGAGATCGAGGCGCATGCCACGCAGGCGCTCGCGGACCTCGGCGTCGTGCCGCAGTCGGCGGCGAAGGCGCTGTGGAACTGGTGGGCGACCAATCCGCAGATCGACGTCGCCGCGATCGATGCGATCGAGGCGGTGACCAAGCATGATGTGATCGCCTTCCTCACCTGGGTGGCCGAGCATGTCGGCGATGAGGCTCGCTTCATGCACCAGGGCATGACCAGCAGCGACGTGCTCGACACCTGCCTTTCGGTCCAGCTGGTGCGCGCCGCTGACATCCTGCTCGACGATCTCGATCAGCTGCTCGCGGTGCTGAAGCGCCGCGCGTTCGAGCACAAGCTGACCCCAACGATCGGCCGCAGCCACGGCATCCACGCCGAACCGGTGACCTTCGGGCTCAAACTGGCCGAAGCCTATGCCGAGTTCACGCGCAACAAGGCGCGGCTCCAGGCGGCGCGCGCTGACATCGCCACCTGCGCCATTTCGGGCGCGGTCGGCACCTTCGCCAATATCGACCCGCGCGTCGAAGCGCATGTCGCGCAGCAGCTCGGCCTCGCGATCGAGCCGGTCTCGACCCAGGTCATCCCGCGCGATCGCCACGCGATGTTCTTCGCCACGCTTGGCGTCATCGCAAGCTCGATCGAGCGGCTCGCGGTCGAGATCCGCCACCTGCAGCGCACCGAGGTGCTTGAGGCGGAAGAGTATTTCTCGCCGGGGCAAAAGGGTTCGTCGGCCATGCCGCACAAGCGCAATCCAGTGCTGACCGAAAATCTGACCGGCCTTGCCCGCATGGTGCGTTCGGCGACGATTCCCGCGATGGAGAATGTCGCGCTGTGGCACGAGCGCGATATCAGCCACTCCTCGGTTGAGCGCTATATCGGCCCGGACGCGACGATCACGCTCGACTTCGCGCTCGCTCGCCTCACCGGCGTGATGGACAAGCTGCTGGTCTACCCCGCACGGATGCAGAAGAATCTCGACCGGATGGGGGGCCTGGTTCACTCGCAGCGCGTGCTGCTCGCGCTCACCCAGGCCGGCGTCAGCCGCGAGGACAGCTATCGCCTCGTCCAGCGCAACGCCATGAAGGTGTGGGAGAGCGACGGCGAGCTCTCGCTGCTCGAATTGCTCAAGGCGGACGCGGAAGTCACCGCCGCGCTTTCGCCGGCAGAGATCGAGGAGAAGTTCGACCTCGATTATCACTTCAAGCAGGTGGACACGATTTTCGACCGGGTTTTCGCCGATTGACGCTTCCACGCGTTAGTGTGACGCTGGCGCAACGGCAGGAGACAGACGGTGGCAAAGGCGAAGAAGGGCAAATCGGCCAAGTCGGGCAAGGAGGCCAAGCCTGGCAAGGCAGCCAAGGCCGCAAAGCTCCCCAAGACGATCGCGGGGATCGAGCTTCCCGATGAACTGCGCAAGCAGGGCGCCAAGCTGATGGACCTGGTCAAGCACCCGCTGGTCGGCGATCTCGTCGCCGCGGGGCTTGTCGCGCTCGCCGCCAACGTCCGCAATCAGGGCAAGACCGACGCCGGTGCGGGCGAAAAGAAGACGGCGACGGACGGCATCAGCAAGACGGCCGTCACGCTCGCGACCGTCGTCGCCGCGCGCGCAGCCGAAAAGATCACCAGCAAGCTGACCGAACGCCCCGCCCCGCCCGCGACACCTGCCCCGGCCCCTGCAACGCCGCCGGCCGATACCCCGCCGGCACAAACCGCGCAGGCCGCCGCCAAGCCGCGCAAGGCGTCCGCCAAGACGCCGAAGACGCGCAAGCCGAGCATCCCAGGCTGAAAGACCTAGGGGCGCAGCGACCGACGAGCCGCGGCGGCTCAGCCCGCTTCGAACAACTCGCCCAGAAACGCCCGCATGGCCGCCCAGCTGCGCCGGTCGGCCGCCGCGTCATAGCCAAAGCCGGGCCGCGTCGATCGCGCCATTGTCGCGTCGGTAAAGCCGTGGCCGGCATGGCCGAAGCCCAGCAGCTGCCAATCCGCGCCGCCCGCGGTCAGTTCCGCGGCCAGCGCCGTCACTGCCTCGGGCGGCGCGAGTGGATCCTCCCAACCGTGACAGATGAGCAGCTTCGGCGCGATCGGCGTGGGATAATCATAGCCTGGCGCATCGAAGATGCCGTGGAACGCCACCACGCCCAGCACGTCGCCGCCCGCGCGCGCCAGATCGATCACCGCCTTGCCGCCAAAGCAATAGCCGATCGCCGCGGTCCGCGTGCCGTCCGCCTGCGGCAACGCCTTCATCGCCGCCACGCTGGCCAGCAGCCGGTCGCGCAGCAGCGGCCGGTCCGCATTGAGTTCGTTCATATAGACCGCGGGATCCGGCGATTCGCGGGTGGTGCGCTTGCCCTGGCCGAACACGTCCGCGACGAACGCCGCATAGCCCAGCGCCGCCAGCCGCTCGCCGACGAGATTGTCCTGCTCCTTTGCCCCCAGCACGTTGGGCACGATCATCACGGCGGGGCGCGGGGCGTCCCAGCTACCGTCGCTCACCGCCACGCCCTCGAACGGCCCGCCCGGCCCGTCATACACGATCGTCCGCCGCTCGATTGCCATGTCAGCGCTCCTTGCCGTTGCGACGCCATCCGCTAAGGACGCCGGGAAAGCGCCGCAAGTTCGTTTCTTTTGGGGAGCCATCGATGCCCACACTCGTCCTGATCCGTCACGGCCAGTCCGCCTGGAACCTGGAAAACCGCTTCACCGGATGGTGGGATGTCGACCTGACCGATCAGGGTGTGCGCGAGGCGACGGCAGCCGGCATCCTCATGAAGGAAAAGGGTCTCGACTTCGACCAGACCTATACCAGCTTCCAGACGCGCGCGATCAAGACGCTGAACCTCGCGCTCGAAGCGATGGGACGCTTGTGGCTGCCGACCGAAAAGTCGTGGAAGCTGAACGAGCGCCATTATGGCGGACTGACCGGCCTGGACAAGGCGGAGACCGCGGCGCTGCACGGCGACGATCAGGTCAAGATCTGGCGCCGCAGCTTCGACATCCCGCCCCCGCTGCCCGAGGAAGGGTCGCCCTGGGACCTGGCCAAGGACGTGCGGTACAAGGGCATCCCGATCCCGCAGACCGAAAGCCTCAAGGATACGATCCTGCGCGTCCTCCCCTATTGGGAAGAGCGCATCGCGCCGGACCTCAAGGCCGGCAAGCGAGTGCTGATCGCCGCCCACGGCAATTCGCTACGCGCGCTGGAAAAGCATCTCTCGGGCATTTCCGACGACGAGATCACCGGCCTTGAAATCCCGACCGGCCAGCCGATCGTCTATGAGCTGGACGACCAGCTGAACGCCACTGACCGCTACTATCTCAGCGAACGCTAAGGTCAGTCGCCCTCACCACTTCCACACCCCGCGACTGCGGGTTGCTTCCCTCTCCCACCGGGAGAGGGAGGGAGGCGCAAAGCGCCGGAAGGGTGAGGGCGCCCTGCCCTCAGTTCAACTTGTACGCCAGCGTCACTTCCGCATTCATCAACTTCGACACAGGGCACCCCTTCTTCGCCTCCTCCGCCAGCTCGGCGAACCGGTCGGCATCGATCCCCGGCACGCTCGCCTCCAGCGTCAGGTCCGACCGGGTGATCGCGAACCCGCCATCCTTCTGCTCCAGCTTCACCGCCGCCTTCGTTTCCAGCGTGCCCTCGCCATACCCCGCCTTTGCCAGCGCAAAGCTCAGCGCCATGGTGAAGCATCCGGCATGCGCCGCCGCGATCAGTTCCTCCGGGTTCGTCCCCGGCTCGTCCGCGAACCGCGTGTTGAAGCCATAGAATTGGTCGCTCAGCACGCCCGACTGCGTGGTCAGCGCGCCCTTCCCGTCCTTGCCGAACCCGACATAGCGGGCAGTTGCAGTTCGCGTGGTCATCGGCACTCCTCCATTGGTCGTTCACGAAACGATACAGGTAATTGAGGCGTTCCACTTTGCGCGCCTCGCATTACGGACTAGAGACTCCGCCCAACCGCATGCAAAATCCAGCCGTCCTCTCCCGCCCCTTCTTCGAACAGAAGAGCCGCGCCTTCTGGATGCTGCAGGGCGCTGGCTGGGGCGGCTATCTCCTGCTGCGCGCAGTCTCGAACTTCTCGAATCGCACCTTCAGCTTCGAGGATCTGATTCGCGTCACGATCGAGGCGATCGTCGGCTATTGCATCACGTTGCTGCTTTCGGCGCTGTTCGGCTATTACCGCCGCCTGCCGCGCATCACCGGCATCCTCGCGACCGTCGCCACGCTGGCTGCAGCGACGCTGATCTATGCCATCCTCACCGCCTTCACCGTATCCGTCATGCGCGGTGCACCGGGCATCGAAGTGCCGCTGGTGCTGGGCAGCCTGTTCCTCAACTTCACGGTGCTGGCCGGCTGGTCCGCGCTCTATTTCGGGATCAACTTCTACCTGATCGTCGAGGATCAGGCCGATCAGATGGTACAGCTCGAAAGCCAGGCGTCCTCGGCTCAGCTCGCGATGCTGCGTTATCAGCTGAACCCCCACTTCCTGTTCAACACGCTCAATTCGATCTCGACGCTGGTGCTGCTGAAACAGACCGATCGCGCCAACGCGATGCTGGCTCGGCTGTCGAACTTCCTGCGCTACACCCTCGCCAACGAACCGACCGCGCACGTGACGCTCGCGCAGGAGGTCGAGACGCTGAAGCTATACCTCGAGATCGAGAAGATGCGCTTCGAGCAGCGGCTGCGCCCCGAATTCGATGTCGACCCGCGCACCATGAAGGCGCGGCTGCCCTCGCTCCTGCTTCAGCCGCTGGTCGAAAACGCGATCAAATATGCCGTGACGCCGCAAGAGGAAGGCGCGGAAATCCGCGTCGGCGCGCGGCTCGCCGGAGAACGGGTGCAGATCACCGTATCCGATACCGGCCCGGGATTGATCGAAGGCAGGAACCGGCCAAGCCTTTCAACCGGGGTTGGGCTCACCAATATACGGGAACGACTGGCGCAGGCGTTCGGGCCTGACCATCGTTTCGAGACGCGGGCGGACCCCGGCCGGGGCTTTCGCGTTGAGATCGAAATTCCGTTCCAGCTGGAGGAGCAGCGCGAAGCGGCCTGAAGCCGGAACGACAAAGGCAGGGGAATGGACGCGGCACCGGGGGCATCGGCGCCGCACGACATTTGAAGGTGAACGAGGTACCATGACGATCCGCACCATCCTGGTCGATGACGAACCGCTGGCGATCCAGGGGCTTGAGCTGCGGCTCCAGGCCCATGAAGATGTCGAGATCATCGACAAGTGCCAGAACGGGCGCGAAGCGATCCGCGCGATCAAGACTCACAAGCCCGACCTCGTCTTCCTCGACATTCAGATGCCCGGCTTCGATGGCTTCTCGGTCGTGCAGGGCCTCATGGAAGTCGAACCGCCGCTGTTCGTCTTCGTCACCGCCTATAGCGACCATGCGATCCGTGCGTTCGAGGCGAATGCGATGGATTATCTCATGAAGCCGGTGGACGAGGCTCGGCTTGCCGACACGCTCGAGCGGGTCCGCCAGCGCCTCACCGAAAAGCGCGGCGTGGAGGAAGTCGAGAAGCTCAAGGAAGTGCTTGCCGAAGTCGCGCCCGACGCGGCCGAGGAGCATCTGTCGAGCGACGGCAACGCCGAAGTCTCGTCCAACCGTTACGAAAAGCTCATCAACATCAAGGATCGCGGCCAGATCTTCCGTGTCGATGTTGATACGATCGAGGTGGTCGAGGCCGCCGGCGATTATATGTGCATCAAGACCGCGGACAACACGCTCGTCCTGCGCGAGACGATGAAGGACCTGGAAAAGCGCCTCGACCCGCGCCGCTTCCAGCGCGTTCATCGCTCGACCATCGTCAACCTCGACCAAGTCAAGCAGGTGAAGCCTCACACCAACGGCGAATGCTTCCTTGTGCTCGATTCAGGCTCGCAGGTGAAGGTCAGCCGCAGCTATCGCGACGTGGTCGCGCGCTTCGTTCACTGATGTAGCGGGTCGTTCAAGCACAAACCGGCACAACGAAACAGGCGTCATCCCGGCGAAAGCCGGGATCTCGTGCGGCGCCGTTCCCGGCGGCCGCACCGCACCATGGCATGGGATCCCGGCTTTCGCCGGGACGACGGCTTATGCGGCAGGATCGCTGTCTCCAGCCGCGCCGTCCGGCTCACCCTCTCCGGCCGCTGGCGTCTCGAACCACGCCTTGACCTCGCCGTTCAGCTTGATCGTCAGCGGATCGCCCTTGCGGTCGGTCTTCTTGCCCAGCTGCACGCGGATCCAGCCTTCGGAGATCGAATACTCCTCGACGTCGCGGCGCTCGTTGCCCTTGAAGCGGATGCCGATCCCGCGCTGCAGCAGCGCCTGGTCGAAATAGGGGCTCTTCGGATTGACCGAGAGCCGGTCGGGAGGTGTGTCGCTCATGGGTGCGGGCCTCTAAAGCATTTTCAGCAAAAGTGGGAACCGGTTTTGCGCCCGAAAATGCGTCAACAACGGCGCCGATCGTGCGCACCAGAAAAAGCGGCGCGAGGATGAACCCCGCGCCGCCCCTGCTACCGCTATCTAGGGAGTGTTAGCGGCAGTAACGAACCCGCACGCGCTGGCCCGTATAGGGGTCCCACACGCGCCGGACCGAGCAACCGCGCCAGCCGCGGCGCTCATAGTCGCGATAGTAGAAGCTATCGCGCGGATAATAGCCGCGCTGGCGGTAGTAGCGGTCATAGTCGTTGCGGCGATCATAATCGTAATAGCCGCTATAGCGCCGGTCGTAATATCGGTCGCGGCCCGACCCTGCGATCGCGGCACCGATCGCGATGCCGGCAATACCCGCCACGATGGCGGCCCCGCCATTGTCGCGATCGCGATACCGATAGCGCTGGGCCTCTGCCGGGGCGGCCGCGGTGAGCGCGGTGGCGCCGAGGGTGAGACCGAGCACCGCCTTGGTGATGGTGGTCTTCATGACTTCCTCCTGTGCATCTGCACGTCCTGACGCCTCAACGCTTTGAGGGGCGTCCAGGATGCGAGATTGCCCGATTCGGCCTGAACCGGCGCGGAATCGCATGTTCACTTGCGGTTTAGCTGTTTGGCGCGTTTAGGAGGGCGCAAAAGGAGATATCCGTGGCGCTCTGGCTGATGAAATCCGAACCCGATGTGTTCAGCTGGGACGACCTCGTCCGCGACGGCAGGACTGAATGGGACGGCGTTCGCAATCATACCGCCGCCGGTAACCTGCGCGCGATGAAGGTCGGCGACCGCGCCTTCTTCTATCACAGCAATATCGGGCTCGAGATTGTCGGCATCATGGAAGTGAGCCGTGAGGCCAGGCCGGACGGCGATGGCAAGCATTGGGTCTCGGTCGAGATGAAGCCGGTGGAGAAGCTCGAACGGCCCGTCACGCTCAAGCAGGTGAAGGCCGAGCCGAAGCTCGCGCAGATGGAACTGGTCAAATATTCGCGGCTGTCGGTAGGCAAGGTCTCGCCCGACGAGTGGAGCCAGGTCATCGACATGTCGAAAGCGTAACGATCTCGCGGCGGGTTCCCCTGCGGAGTCGCCTCGGCTAGGGAGGAACGTCCATGCCTGCCGACGACCTCACCATCGCCGGCCGCTTCGACGGCCTCGAGCATCGCTTTCCGGTCCGTGTCTATTTCGAGGACACCGATCTGTCAGGCGTGGTCTATCACGCCAATTACCTGCGCTACATGGAACGCGGCCGGTCCGACATGCTGCGCTGTGCCGGGATCGACCAGCGTGCGGCGCATGAGGGCGGTGAAGGCGTGTATGTCGTGCGCGATCTCGCGATCCGCTACGCTGCGCCCGCCCGGCTCGACGACATGCTCGTCGTCATCAGCCGGCTGGTCCGCATCCGCGCGGCGTCGGTCCATATTCATCAACGAGTCATGCGCGGTGACGAAATGCTGACCCAGGCAGAGGTCGAGGCCGCGTTCGTGGCGCCATCGGGGCGTGCGAAGCGGCAACCGGCCCGGTGGGTGGATGCGTTCGTGCCGCTGCTGTGGAAGGAAAGCTGAGCGACACATGGATCTGTTCCTGAATACCGACGCCGCGACCATGTCGCCGATGGCCCTGTTCATGCAGGCCGACTGGGTGGTGAAGGCGGTCATGCTCGGCCTGTTGCTCGCCAGCATCTGGACCTGGGCGATCATCGTCAGCCTGCTCGGCCGCATCGGCAAGGTGCGCAAGGCGGCGGACAAGTTCGAAACCGACTATCGCCGCACCGCCGATATCGATGCCTTCTACCGCGGCCATGGCGACGAGGATCATCCGATCGCCCGCGTCTTTGCCGCCGGCGTCACCGAATGGCGCCGCTCCACCGGCGGCCGCACCGTCGACCGTGAGGGCACGCGTGAGCGGCTCGCCACCACGATGGGCGCGGCGGTGGCGCTTGAGATCGATCGGCTGTCCGATCGCCTCAACATGCTGGCGACGGTCGGCTCGGTCGCGCCGTTCGTCGGCCTGTTCGGCACGGTCTGGGGCATCATGCGCAGCTTCACCGCGATCGCCAGCGAACAGAACACCTCGCTCGCCGTCGTCGCGCCGGGCATTGCCGAGGCGCTGTTCGCCACCGCCATCGGCCTGTTCGCGGCGATCCCGGCGGTCATCGCCTACAACCGCTTCAGCCACGGCATCAACAAGGTCGAGGCGCGCCTCAACCGCTTCGCCGACGGGTTCCACGCGACCTTGAGCCGTCAGCTCGACGACGGTCCCGTCGCCCCCGCCCAGCAACAGCGTGGCACGCTGCTCTGATGGGTGCGCAGCTTCCCTCGGGTCGCGGCAAGGGCCGGCGCGCGCCGATGGCGGACATCAACGTCACGCCATTGGTCGACGTCATGCTGGTGCTGCTCATCATCTTCATGGTCACCGCGCCGCTGCTCACCGCCGGCGTGCCGGTGAACCTGCCCGAAAGCCGCGCCAAGCCGCTCGACCAGGATCAGCAGCCGGTCCAGATCTCGATCGACGAAGCGGGCAAGATCTATCTCGACGATACCGAGGTGGCCGAGGCCGGCCTGCCCGCTCTGCTTGAAGAGATTGCCAACAAGCGTGGCGAGGACAAGCCGCAGATCTTCGTGCGCGCCGACACCCGGCTTCAGTTCGGCAAGGTCATGACGGTGATGGGCGAACTCAATCGCGTCGGCCTCAACAAGGTCTCGCTCGTCACCACACCGGTGGACGGCGGCTGATGGCTGTCGCGATCGACCGCAGGGAAGGCACCGCGCTCGGTGTGGCCGTCGTCGGCCACATCGTGCTGTTCGGCCTGCTCTCGGTCGGTTTCCTCGCGACGCCCAATCCATTGAAGCTAGAACCCACGCCGATCGAAATCTCGCTGACCGACGAGGCCAGCCTGCAGAGCGAGGCGCCCCAGATCCAGAAGGAAGCGCCGGCCGAAAAGCTTGCCGAGGAACCCGGCCCGGTCGAGCCGGAAACCCCGCCCCCTGCCCCGCAGCCCGATCCGCAGCCGGTCGCCCGTCCCGAACCGACGCCGCCCCAGCCGGTTGCTCAGCCCGAGCCGCGGCCGCAGCCCAAGCCGGTGCCCAAGGCGCAGCCTCAGCCCAAGCCGCCCGCGCCCAAAGCTCAGTCCAAGGCGCAACCTCAGCCCAAGGCGGCACCGGCGCAGCCCAAGGCTCAGCCCAAAACGGCGAGCCAGTCCAAGTCGCCGGCCCCTTCCACCAACCGCGTCGCGCGCCCGACCGGCCGCCTCACCGGCATCGTCGACGGCCTCACCGATCAGCCGAGCAAGGGCAAGGCGACCACGCCCCCCGCGACCGCGATCGGCGCTCAGGTCAAGTCCGCGCTCGCCGCCGAGGTGATCCGCCAGCTGCGCCCGCACTGGAAGGCGCCGACCGGCGCGGACGTCGAACTGCTGCGCACGCAGGTCGAGATCCGCCTGAACAAGGATGGCACGCTCGCCGCGCCGCCGCGCGTGATCGGCCAGACCGGCGTCACCGACAGCAACCGTCCGCAGGCCGACCTGCACAAGGAGCGCGCCATCTCCGCGGCGAAACTCGCCGCCCCGTTCAAGCTTCCCGCCGAATATTACGAAGCGTGGAAGCTCATCACCCCGACCTTCGACCGGAGGCTTTGACCGATGAAGTCCGCTGCTGCCCTGCTCCTTCTCGCTACCGCCGCGCCAGCGCTGGCGCAGACCCCGCCCCTCATCCCTGCCCCCACGCAACCGGGCCAGGATCAGGGGTTGTCGGTCGACGTCACCGATGAATCCGCACAGGACCTTTCGATCCTCATCCCCGCCATGCCGACCAGCCAGCCGGTCGATACCCCCGCCGGCAACACCCAGGCGCTGGGCCGCCAGATCGCCGATGTGATCGCCGCCGACCTGCGCAATACCGGCCTGTTCAAGCCGGCCGGCCCCGACGGCATCCGCGCCGTTCCCTTCGGCGAAGTCCGCGCGCCCGATTTCGGCTATTGGCGTGGCGCCTCGGCCCAGGCGCTGGTTCAGGGCTATGTCCAGGCCGGCGCCGGCGGGCGGCTGACGGTCGGCTGCTATCTCTACGACGTCGCGCTCGGCACCGAACTGACGCGTCAGGGGTTCGAGGTCGGTCCGTCCGACTGGCGCCGCGCCGCGCACAAATGCGCCGACGCGATCTACACCCGCCTCACCGGCGAAGGCCCCTATTTCGACAGCCGCGTCATCTACGTCTCGGAAACCGGGCCGAAGAACCGTCGCATCAAGCGGCTGGCCATCATGGACCAGGACGGCGCCAACCACCGCTTCCTGACCAACGGCCAGTCGATCGTGCTCACCCCGCGCTTCTCGCCCGACGAGCGGCGCATCGCCTATATGAGCTACCAGAACGACAAGCCGTCGCTCTACGTCTACGACCTCGCCGCCGGCACGCAGCGGCTGCTCGTCACTGATGTCAGCCTTGCCTTCGCGCCGCGCTTCTCGCCCGACGGCCGCTGGATCCTGTTCACCATGTCGACGGCGGGCAATGCCGATATCTACCGCATCTCGTCCTCGGGCGGCACGCCGCAGCGGCTGACGACCGGCCCGGGCATCGACACCGGCGGCAGCTATTCGCCCGACGGCAGCCGCATCGTCTTCGAAAGCGATCGTTCGGGTACGCAGCAGCTCTATGTCATGAACGCGGACGGCTCGAACCAGCGCCGCATCAGCTTCGGCAGCGGCCGGTACGCCACGCCGGCGTGGAGCCCCCGCGGCGATCTCATCGCCTTCACCCGCATGGGCGGCGGCTTCCGGATCGGCGTCATGAGCCCGCACGGCAGCGGCGAGAAGCTGCTGACCGACAGCTGGGGCGATGAAGGGCCGAGCTGGTCCCCCAACGGTCGCGTGCTCATGTACTCGCGTGGCGCGCAGGGTTCGTCGGGCAAGTCCGACATCTGGGCGGTCGACCTGACGGGCAAGACCTCGCGCCGCATCGCCACGCAGCTCGACGGCTCCGACCCCAGCTGGGGTCCGATCCGCCCCTGATCCGCAACCCTTTCACCCCGCGCTCGTTACGTGAGCGCACCATTCCGAAAGAAGCCTAGGGAGAAGAACCATGGCGAAGCTCAAAACCGCCCTCATCCTCGCAACGATGGCCGTCGCCGTCGCAGGCTGTCAGAAGAAGCGCCCCGAGACGCTGCCACCCGGTCCCGGCGCCGTCGATCCCGGCACTGCGCCCGGCACTGGCGACAATATGGGCGCCGCACAGCCCGGCACGGCCGCGCATTTCAAGCAGAACATCGTCAGCGACACCGTGCTGTTCGGGCTCGACCAATATGACATCGACGCCGACGCGCGCCGTATCCTCGACAGCCAGGCGCAATGGCTGACGCAATTTCCCAACACCCGCATTACGGTCGAGGGGCATGCCGACGAACGCGGCACGCGCGAATACAACCTGGCGCTCGGCGACCGCCGCGCCAACGCTGCGAAGAACTATCTGGCGGCGCGCGGCGTCTCGGCCGGCCGCATCACCACGATCAGCTATGGCAAGGAACGCCCGATCGCCCTGGGTTCGGACGAAGCCAGCTGGGCGCAGAACCGCCGCGCGGTGACGATCGTTCTCAACTGACGACCTGGCCCCCGTCGCGGTTCGCCGCGACGGGGCTTCAGCGCTTCGGCGCTTCGGGCGGCGGCGGGCCGAACGCTTCGTCCAGCAACCGCGCCAGCCGCAATCCGCCACGCGTGATCTGCGTGCGCATCAGCGGCACCAGCCGCTCGACCGCCGCATCGTCCAGCTTGCCGCGCGCCGGCACATCGGCGCGGCACGGATCGCCGCCGAACGCCTCGGTATAGGCGGTCCGTGCCGCTTCCCAATTCTCCCGGCTCCAATCCTCCACCGTGCCTGCGCCCATCGCCACGCGCTCGGCCGGCGAATGTGCGACGATCAGCGGCGCAGGAGTCGAGATCGCGCGTTCGGCCAGCAACCCGTCCATGATCGAATGCAGGTTCAGCCGCTCGGGGCCATAGATGCCGTAATCGCTCCGCGCGCGATTACCGCCCAGATCGGCCTTGTCGCCCGCGTGAAGCGGCTGGTGCAGGTCGCCCATGAAGTGAACCAGGAACACCAGCGCCATCACCTTCTCGCGAACCGGCACATCCTTGTCCTGCAACAGCTTCACGTCGCGCTCGACCTGGGCCGACACGCAATTGCCGTCCGGACAATTGCCCTTCAGCGTAAAGGGCTTGCAGATGTTCACGTTCTGATAGTGCCAGTTATAGGCATAGCTGAACCGCTGCCCCAGCGGCTTGACGCAATCGGCCCACACGCTAGCCTGCTCGATCGTCTTGGCCGGACAGGTCGGCGTTTCCAGCAACGCTTGCCGCGCCAGCAGCCGGTCGATCGCCGCGCGCGTTTGCGGCTTCACGTTCCTGTAGGCGATCGACGCGATCGTCTCGTGCCCATATTCCCAATAGGCCGATGCCGGCGTGGCGATCATCGAAACGGCGAGCGCCAGCGCGGCGGCGATAAAGCGAATCATGCCCGCCCCTTACCCGTTCCACTGGCCAAGGGGGAGAGGGACCGCCGCGCCATGCGTAGCCCGATCAGCGGCCGCATCAGCGGCACCTCGCGGCCATAGCGATAGAACAGCCAGCAGCCGATCGCCGTCACCGGCACCAGCACGATGAACTCGACCACTTCGGGCACCCGCCATTGCAGCAGGAAATACATCGCGACCACGATCACGGTCTGGTGGATGAGGTAGAAGGGAAAGACCGCTTCGGTCAGCATCGCCCGCCATTGATGGTCGCGGTTGAGGAACACCTCGGCAATCCCGTTCAGCGCGACGATCGTCATCCAGCACTGGATGTAGCGCGCCGCCAGCATCACGCGCCCGACCACCCAGGGCGGCTGCTCGACATAGGCGATCTCGATCGCGACCGAGACGATATAGGCGGCTAGCCCCATCGCCGCGGCCGGCTTCCACAGCCGCGCGATCCACGCCATCACCGGCTCCGATCCCGCAAGCGCGAAGCCGAACAGCACGGCCGGGAAAAAGGCCAGATGCGCGACGCCGTCATTGATCACGTCATGGCTGTCGCTCCACCGCTGGAACACCACCACTTGGGTCAGCAGCAGATAGGCGGCGGGCAGCCACAGCACGCGCGTGCCCGCAAACGTCCGGTCGAACATGTGCTGCGCCCAGCCCCCGCCCGGCAGCATCGCGATGACCGTCAGCGCCAGCGTGTAGAGCCAGAGATAGCCGACAAACCAAAGGTGGTTCCAGGTCGGGAAGATCAACCCATGGAACTCCCCGAACCGCCAATATTCATGCGTCCAGAAATGCAGGTAGCCGCGCGAATACAGATGCTGGGTCGTCAGCTCGACCCAGCTTTGCGGCGGCACGACGACCGCAATTCCGAACAGCAGCGGCACGATCAGCCGATAGGTCCGGTTCGCGACGAAATGCCCGGCGCCCCGTGACTTCAGCCACAGCGCGCGGCTGGCATAGCCCGATACCAGGAACAGCAAGGTCAGCCGCCACGGGCTGGTGAACAGCATCGGCACCGTCACCCACTCGGCTGGATGCAGCGTCTTGGCGTGGAACGGCCACGGCACGAACACCATGCCGATATGATAGAAGATCAGCAGGCCGAACGCCCCGATCCTCAGCCAGTCCATGCCATAATGACGTTCCACGCCCGGGCCTTAGCGGGCGAGCGCGGTCCGCGGAAGCCGCACTGGCGCGACACGCGGCCCCAGCCCGATCAAGGGCCGCAGCCAACCGATCTCACGCCCGATCAGATAGGCTATCGCACAGATTGCCGCCGTGCCGGTCAGCAGCGTGGCGAACTCGACCCACGGATCAAGCCTTAGCGGCAGCGACCACCAGGTGATCAGCACGATCGCCGGCTGATGCACCAAATAGAAGGGGAATACCGCCTCCGCGATGGTCCTGCGCCAGCGATGGTCGTGGTTCCAGAAGCGGTTGGCCAACGTGAACAGCACGATCGTCATCGACCACGCCATCATCGCCTGCGCGGCCCGTTCCGCCGCCATCCACCCGTGCGGCGGGATCATCTCGCCAGGAAAGCTCGTTTCGACCCACGCCACCACCATGCCGGTCGTCAGCGCCATCAGCGCCGCGACCTTCCACACCCGCTGCAGGGCCGGCCACAATTGCGGCGATCCGGCGAGCAGGAAGCCCGCGACGAACAGCGGGAGATATTGCGAATGGCCGCCCCAGTCGCGCAGCAGGCCATGTTCCTCCTCGACCAGGAACAACAGCCCGACCTTGGCAATGGCCAGCAGCCCCGCCGGCAGCCACAGCACGCGCCAGCCCTTCGCCAGCCAGTCGATGCCGGCCGCGACCCATGCCGCACCGCGCGGCGTGCGATAGGCCAGCACCGCCGCCAGCACCATCGTGTACGCCCATAGATAGGCGACGAACCACAGATGCTCCCAGCTCGGGAACAGCCGCCCGTAATAGTCGCCCCAGCGCCAGTAATCGCTCGTCCAGAACCGCAGATAGCCGTGCGGGTACCCCGCTTCGTGCACCCGCACCCACATCTCGATCGGCACCAGCACCGCCATGCCGAACGCAAGCGGGATCAACAGCCTCTTGCTGCGGGTGGCGGCGAACGCCGCGCTGTCTCGCGTTTTTTCGAGCAGGTGCCACGAGGCATAGCCCGAGACCGCGAACAACAGCGCCAGCCGCCACGGCGTCACCAACGACATGGGCACGATCAGCCAGGGATAGCTGTGGTTCGTCTTGATGACCCAGGTCCAGGGCGCGAACACCATGCCGATATGATAGAGGATCAGGATGGCGAACGCGGCGATCCGCAGCCAGTCCAGCCCGTAATGGCGCCCCGTCGGCGCGCTGCTTCCCCGGGCTTGCGTCACCGCCGCGCTATAGCGCCGCGTCTCTCACCAATTGGTTAGCGCCACGCCCGTCCTTCCGCGCCCGCACGCGATCGGCTATAGGCCCGCCAAACCTCCGCAAGGATCTTTCCATGTCCGTCCGTCCCTGGCGCGATATCGCGCGCCGCCAAAGCCGTCAGATCATGGTCGGCAACGTCCCCGTCGGCGGCGACGCGCCCGTCACCGTGCAGACGATGACCAACACCGAAACGTCCGACGCGCGCGCGACGATCGACCAGATCCGCCGCTGCGAGGAAGCCGGCGCCGACATCATCCGCGTCTCGGTCCCCGATGTCGAAAGCTCGGCGGCGCTCAAACAGATTGTCCGCGCCGCGCGCGTGCCGATCGTCGCCGACATCCACTTCCACTACAAGCGCGCGCTCGAGGCCGCCGACGCCGGCGCCGCCTGCCTGCGCATCAACCCGGGCAATATCGGAAGCGCCGACCGCGTGAACGAAGTCGTCAACGCCGCCAAGGCGAACGGCTGCGCGATCCGCATCGGCGTCAACGCCGGCAGCCTCGAAAAGGATCTGCTGGAGAAATACGGCGAACCCTGCCCCGAGGCGCTGGTCGAATCCGCGCTCGACCATATCAAGCTGCTGCAGGACCGCGACTTCCACGAATTCAAGGTCGCGGTAAAGGCGTCCGACGTGTTCCTCGCCGTCGCCGCCTATCAGCAGCTCGCCGAGGCCGTCGACTGCCCCCTCCATCTCGGCATCACCGAAGCCGGCGGCTTCGTCGGCGGCACGGTCAAGTCGGCGATCGGCATCGGCAACCTCCTCTGGTACGGCATCGGCGACACGATCCGCGTGTCGCTCTCGGCCGAACCCGAAGAGGAAGTGCGCGTCGGCTTCGAGATCCTCAAGGCGCTCGGCATCCGCAATCGCGGCGTCCGCGTCGTCTCATGCCCCAGCTGCGCGCGCCAAGGCTTCGACGTCATCCGCACCGTCCAGGCGCTCGAGGAACGCCTCCAGCACATCCGCACGCCGATGTCGCTGTCGGTGCTAGGCTGCGTCGTCAACGGCCCCGGCGAAGCGCGCGAGACCGATATCGGCCTCACCGGCGGCGGCAACGGCAAGCACATGGTCTATCTCTCCGGCGTCACCGACCACACGGTCGAAAGCGCCGACATGCTCGACCACATCGTCAAGCTGGTGGAGGCCAAGGCGGCCGAGATCGAAGCGGGGAGCGGCGAGCCCGCCGCGGGGGCTTGCCCCGCCCCACCACGCCCCTGAC
>NZ_MDDS01000047.1 GCF_001721295.1 Sphingomonas turrisvirgatae
GGTCTCGCGCGTCTGCCGCGCAACGATCGGGGCAGGCTGCACCTGCCGGAACATCTGGTCGAACTGACCCGCACTCTCGCCACCAAGCGCCCGCGACCCCCGGTCGCCGCCATTCACCGAAAGGTGCTGGCACAACTCCTGATGCTTGCCGCGATCATGATCGGGTTCGCCTGGAACCGCCGCGCCAAGCCGCGGACGGGCGGGCCGCTAGCCTAGCGGCAGGGCAGGTGACGCCCCTCTCTAAAGCGTTGCTGCCAACCCTGACCGTGCATCGCACCGTCTCACGCGCCTTGGCTCGCAATGTAACGGGAGGGCGGCGGGGAAAGCGCCGCCCTCGGGCCATTTACGCGGCCATCTTGTCGCAAGCGTCGGCGCACTTGCGACACGCGGCGACGCAATCCTCCATGCCGTCCAGCCCTTCGCAGCTCGACGCGCACGCCCGGCAAATCTCGGCGCACTCGCGGCAGATATGCCGGTGGTGCTCGGACTTGCGCGCCATGAAGTCGATCGCGACACTGCAAATCTGAGCACAGTCCAGCATCAGCTTCATGTGCTGAGGCTCGGCGTGTCGCCCGCCCGCCTCCAGGCAGTGATTCATCGCCATGTGAAGGCAGGTGATGTGGCATTCATGGCAGGCGTCCATGCACGCCTTCATCTCGGGATCGATCTGATGCATTGTCTTTCCTTCCATATGCGCCCCCCTCCCCTTGTATATACGCGGTTCTTGGCGCTTTCCCTCGCCGGGGTCGGGACTTCACCGTCCTTGCGGCTCGGACCATGGTCCAAGGTCAACCCTTTTCTTTAACGCAACGCAGACTCACATGTTCCACTCCGATCGCAAGATCGTCCAGGATCGGGCAATCCGGTCGATCTCCGCCCGCGCAGCGACGCGCCAGATCTTCGAGCGACTTGCGCATCGCTCGGAGCTCGTGCTCCTTGCGCTCCATCTCCGCGGCTCGTGCAAGCGCGAGGGCCTTGACCTCACCACTCGCCCGATCGCCGTCCTGCCACAGCGCGACGAGCTGGCCGATCTCCGAAATTGGAAAGCCCAGATCGCGTGCGCGGCCGATGAAGCGCAACATGTGGACTTCGCGTTCGTCATAGTCGCGGTAGCCGGAATCACGCCGCGTGGCCTTCGGAATGAGGCCGATCGCCTCATAATGGCGGATCATCCGCTGGCTGACGCCCGAAGCTTTGGCCGCCTGTCCTATATTCACGTATCGCCTCCTCAAGCCGCTGTCGGACGCCAACGGCGAAGCGTCAGAGCATTGGCGACGACGCTGACACTCGACAGCGCCATCGCCGCGCCGGCGATCACCGGGCTTAGATACCCGAACGCTGCCAGCGGGATGCCGACCAGGTTGTAGATGAACGCCCAGAACAGCCCCTGGCGGATCTTGGAATATGTCCGTTTGGAGATGTCGATCGCGTCCGCGACCAGGCGCGGATCGCCCCGCATCAGCGTGATGCCCGCTGCGTGCATCGCAACGTCTGTTCCGGTTGACATGGCGATGCCGACATCTGCTGCAGCGAGGGCAGGGGCGTCGTTGACGCCGTCCCCGACCATCGCGACCGTGCGGTCCCCGCCCCGCAATGCTGCTACCGCATCCGACTTTCCTTCCGGCAGGACATTGGCAACGAAATCGTCGATGCCGAGCTTGGCCGCCGCTGCGCGGGCGCTTCCCGCATTGTCTCCGGTCAGCATCACGCTGCGTATGCCACGGCCATGCAGCGCCGCCACGGCAGCAGCGGCGGAAGCCTTGACCTCGTCGCCGAACGCCAGAAGGCCGAGAAGGCGGCGTTCGGGCGCGCGTTCCGCGACCCAGGAGACCGTCCGTCCCTCGGCTTCCAGCCTGGCCGCCTCACTCGCCAGCGGTGTCATCACGATAGCTTCGTCGTCCATCAAGCGCGTGCTGCCGAGGATCAGGTTGCGGCCGTTGACGTCTGCAGCAACCCCGCGGCCGGGCAGGCCGCGCATCCCGTTGGCGCGGGCGGGTTCGACGCCTTCCGAGCTGGCCCACGCCAAGACGGCCCGGGCGAGCGGATGCTCGCTTCCAGCCTGAAGCGCCGCGGCGAGCGCGATCAGCTCGGCGCGTTCGGCCCCCTCGGCCGGCAGTGCGGCCAGCAGCGAGGGCTTGCCCTCGGTCAGCGTGCCGGTCTTGTCGAACGCGACGATGTTGATGCGGTGCGCGGTCTCCAGCGCCTCCGCGTCCTTGATGAGGACACCGGCCCGCGCGGCAACGCCCGTGCCGGCCATGATCGCGGTCGGCGTGGCCAGGCCGAGCGCGCACGGACAGGCGATGACGAGCACCGCGACCGCGTTCAGGATCGCGACTTCCACTCCGGCGCCGGCGATCAGCCAGCCGGCGAGGGTCAGCGCGGCTATGACGAGGACGATTGGCACGAACACGGCGCTGACCTTGTCGACGAGCCGCTGGATCGGAGCCTTGGCGCCCTGCGCGCTTTCGACAAGGCGCACGATGCGAGCGAGGGTGGTCTCAGCCCCCACCGCCGTCGTCTCGACCAGGATGAGGCCGTCCGCGTTGATCGATCCGCCGGTCACTGGGTCTCCAGCGGCCTTGGCGACCGGAAGGCTCTCTCCGGTGAGCATGGATTCATCGACATGGGTTGCTCCCTCGATCAGTCGTCCATCGACGGGGATGCGCTCGCCGGGCCGGACGCGGACGCGGTCACCCGAGCGCACCTCCGCCAGGGCAATCTCTCGTTCGCTGCCGTCGGTGCCGACAACGCGAGCCTGGTCGGGCCGCAGCGCCATCAGCGCGCGGATCGCCTCTCCGGTCTGACGCTTGGCGCGGCCTTCGAGCCATTTGCCGAGCAGGATAAGGGTGATGACGACGGCCGAAGCCTCGAAGTAATAATGCGCATCCATGCCGTGCATCGGCGCGAACAGCAGCTGGTAGAGGCTGAGCCCGTAGGCGGCCGATGTGCCGATCGCGACCAACAGGTCCATGTTGCCGGTTCGGGCGCGCGCGGCCTTCCAACCCGCGCGATAGAAGCGCGCGCCCAGCCAGAACTGCACGGGCGTCGCGAGCAGCAGCTGGATCCAGCCCGGCACCGCCACCTCGATACCGAACGGGGCCAGCAGCATCGGAACGACCAGCGGCAGCGACAGCGCCGCGGCGATCAGCACGTGGCGGAGCTCTCTTGTTGCGGCTGCGTCGCGGCGGGCGTCCTCGGCGCTTCGTTCCGCCTCCGCCGATCCGGTGCGCGCGAATGCGGTGTAACCAGCGCTTTCGACGGCCTCGACCAAGACATAAGTGGGGACGCCACCCACCGTTTCGATCCGCGCCGTCTCGGCTGCCAGGTTGACACTCGCGGAGCGGACGCCGGGCACTTTCAGCAGCGCCTTCTCGACCCGGCCGACACATGAGGCGCAGGTCATGCCCGTGATCGTCAACTCGGTCGTTTGCGTCAACGGGGTGTAGCCCGCCGCAAGAACCGCATCGGCTACGGCAGCGACATCGGATCGTCCATCGACGAACTCGACGTTCGCGCGCTCCGTCGCGAGATTGACCGAGACGCCGGCGACGCCCGGCACCCCGGCGATGGCGCGCTCCACCCGCCCGACACACGTCGCGCAGGTCATGCCATCGATGGCCAGCGACAGCCTGTCTTCGCTTCTCGCCTGTGTCTGCATTGGCAGCTGCGCCGGGGCGCTCATGGTCGTCTCCACTACTGAGTCGATGGCCTTATCGTCCCTCACATCGTGTCAAGGTCAACAGCTAAATACACCCCTTGACCCTGACACAGTGTCAAACCCCACATCTGCTTCATCCACCTCATGGAAGAACGAAGATGATCGATTTCAAAGTTCAGGGAATGACCTGCGGAGGCTGTGCGCGCGGTGTGACCAGCGCGCTTCAGCGCGTCGATGCCAAGGCCGTCGTCAACGTCGACTTGGCGAGCAAGACCGTTTCGGTAAACTCGACGGCCGATGTACAGCAACTCAAGCGGGCCATAGAGAAGGCCGGCTTCGCGGTGACGCAATAGAGAGCCCTATTTTGCCTGAGGGCTTTCGGGGCGGGCGCGTAAAAGGATTGTGCGTTGATCCGCACGCGCCCGCCTCGCGATCATAAGTGCACCGGCCTGAAACGGTCATGACACCGGCTGAAGCCTCAAAAGTCCGCGTTGTTACTTTATGGGGCGGGCGCGACCTTGACGGTGCATCGCACCGTCTCACGGGCTTTCGCAGCAGCTTCTACGCACCTTTCAATCGCTTCGCGATTAACCGTCACGATTCTGTCGGCCGCGACGATCCCACGGAACGCGGTCGGGCTGGCGCTCTGCATTAGGCGCTGCCCTGCTTCCCAACGTGGTAGGCCGAGCGTTCACGCCGCGATGCGCTGCGCCATCTGCTTGGGCGTCATCGCCATGACCGGGGCTTTGGAAAGAATATGGACAACATGGTCGATGCGGCCGGTCGCCGTGTCCACGCCCTGCTGAAGCACGCCAAGCGCCTTGCTGTAGTCGGGCACGTTGATCGCGCGGCGCGCTCGGCCGCCAAGCCCTCCACGGCACTGAGCAGCCCCCACCGGGTGGTCCGGGTTGATAGTTAGTGCATTGTCGTCTCCGCCGCCATTGCCGGTCGGAGGTGGAGCGAAGCGGAACCGGAGGCCGGCAATGGCGGTGTCGCCGCTTCCGGGGCGGGTGGTCGATAGCCGAGGCTGCTGTGCGGTCGGACAGTGTTGTAGTGACGCCGCCACGCCTCGATCAGCACCCTGGCTTCAGCGAGGGTGTAGAAGATCTCGCCGTTCAGCAGCTCATCCCGCAGCGAGCCGTTGAAGCTCTCGTTGTAGCCGTTCTCCCATGGCGAGCCCGGGGCGATGTAGAGCGTCTTCACGCCGATCTGCCTGAGCCAGGTCTGGACGGCGGCGGCGATGAACTCGCTGCCATAGTCCGACCTGATATGCGCGGGCGGACCACGCTCGATGAACAACTCGGCCAGCGCTGCCAGTACGTCTTCGTGTTTGAGCTGGCGCGCGACGACGAGTGCCAGGCACTCCCTGCTCGCCTCGTCGATAATGGTAAGGATGCGGAACTTGCGTCCGTCATGGGTGCGTTCCTCGACGAAGTCGTAAGCCCAGACATGCCCCGGATACTCCGGCCGCAACCGGATGCACGAGCCATCGTTCAGCCATAACCGGCCGCGTTTCGGCTGGCGCTGCGGCACCTTCAGCCCCTCGCGTCGCCAGATCCGTTCCACCCGTTTATGGTTCACCGACCAACCCGCCGCATGCAGCAGCGCCGTCACCCGGCGATAGCCGTAGCGCCCGTACTGCCTGGCAAGGGCGATGATATCCTCGGTGAGCGCCAACTCGTCATCTGCCCCGAACGGCACCTTGCGCTGCGTCGACCGGTGCTGGCCGAGCACGCGGCACACCCGCCGCTCGGATACATCCAGCACCTCCCGGACCTGGTCGATGCAGCGCCGACGCCGTGCGGGGCTCAGAAGTTTCCCTTGGCTGCCTCCTGCAGGATGAGCTTGTCCAGCGTCAGATCCGAGATCGCCCGGCGCAGCCGCAGGTTCTCCTTTTCCAGATCCTTCATCCGCCGAGCCTGATCGGTCTTCAGGCCACCATATTCCTTGCGCCAGCGGTAGTAGGTCTGCTCGCTGACCGCGATGCGCCGACAGGCCTCGGCGGTCGTGCCGCCCTGACCCAGCATGATCTCAACCTCACGTAGCTTCCCGATAATCTCCTCGGGCTTGTGCTTCTTCGCAGGCATTCGTCGTCCCTTCCTTGATCCAGACTGTAATAGTCGATGGACCACTCAGAAGGGGGCAGCTCAGGAGGACCAGCGATTCCTTCAAGGTCGTTGGCAACACGGCGATGGCACGTGTCGCCCGGTCAAGTTCCTGTCGATTGGCTACGGCGTCTTCAATCGCGTTTCGGTCTCCCGGGACAGCCTCGGCCTCCCTGCCAATTGGCACCGCCAATGACAAATTGCCGCACGGCGTGCTGGCCACCCATTTAAGGCAATGGTTCATCGCCATGTGAAGGCAGGGCACATGGCATTCGTGGCAGGGCGTCCATGCACGCCTTCATGTCGGGGTTGATCTGGTGCATCTCTCTACCTCCGTGTGAGTCCCCGCCTGCCCCTGATACGCGCGCCGCGGAATCACCCCTTGTCGCGATCTCCGTCGATCGAGGCGATGCTACATCGCCCATCGGCCGAACAGCGTTGCAACTATGATGCCCGCGCCAAGCATTAGGAGCGTCAGCGCCGTCATCGCGACGATCTGCGGTCCGGTCACGCGCGGGCCCGTCCCCATGCCGCTCATCCCTGCCATCGCATCGTGCTTCATGTCCGGCATCGGCGTAGCCGATTGCCGGTCCGCGGCGACCTCGTGCCCGCCATGCCCGAGTACGCGCACCGTGCCCATGCCGTGCTTCAACCGGACGCCGACAAGCCAAAGGTTGATAGGGTAGGCAACGGCGAAGCCGACAAGCGTCGCAAGCGACATGACGCCCCAAAAGCGAAGCGAGTTGGCGTGCATCGCAGCCATGTCCCGGCTCATCAACACCACCATCGTCGGGATCATGCCGGCCATAACGGCATTCATCGAAAGCCATTCGGGGATGAACGACATGCGAAGCGCCCCCCAATAGGAACCGCCCGCCATGTCGCGCATGAACAGCGCCTGGAAAATCAGCAGCCCGAACGCGAAGCCGAACACATATTCCGCAATCACGTCCTGCCACATCGGCAGGCCGAGTGCCGTGGTGATCGCGGCCGCGGCGATGACGCCGGTCGCGTCACCCGCCATGCAATGAATGGCCGACCCGAACGCCTGCTTCCAGAGCGGCCGAACGAAGTCCTCGTGCCGCTCGTTCGCCGGTTCCTGGCAGGACAGGACATAGGCCGCGGCCATGATCGGGCCGCCGTAGAGCGTGACCAGCAGCCACCCCCATTTCATCACCCGCAACTCGGGGTTGCGGGTGAAGGCATCCCACGCGACGTAAGCGACCGATATCGCGGTCAGCACGAACCATCCGATCAACACGGCGTCGAGCCAGGGGGCCGGGGAAGGCATCGTCATGGCAGCTCTCCTCTACATGCTAGAGGATACGTGGCTCCCCGCGCCAGCCCTCGCGCGGGGCGTGTCAGGCGAGCTTGCTGGATACGGCCTTGATCGCCTTCAGCCCCGATCCGAACCGCGCGATGGCCTCGCGGTTCCTCTCCAGCTCGCCGTAAGGGAGGTAGGATATGTCGAGGTCGGCGACGCGGCTGAACGCGGGCCGCTGCAATTGCGCACGAACGTCCGCCTCGCGCGCGTCGGGCGCGACGAGGAACAGTCCCGCGGTCGCGTGAAGGTCGCTACCGCTCAAGGCCAGGTCGAGCATCCTGACGATGCCCGAATAGATCGACGTCGAATGCTCCACCTCGAACGCTGCGGCGACGTGATCGCCGGCCTTTTCAAGCCACAGCACGTCGATCAGCCGGATGGAATCAGCGCCCTTCGACCTCGCGATCGTCTCGGGCAAGCGCTCAAGGCACCCTGCGCCCAAGGGCGATCCGTTGAAGGCTCGGCTGCGATCGTTTGCGGCGATCCATACGTCATAGCCGAGTGCCAAGCCTAGATCGCGAAGCCATGCCTGAATTTCGGTATGGGTGCGCTCGTTCTCGCCTTCACGCTGCGCGGCCTTGCTAAGCGTGCGCGCCTCTTCGCGCGCCGCCTCGAGCCGCTGCCCCCAGCTCGCCAGAGCCGCGCCGCTCACGTCGAGCGGCGGGGCCGGGTAGCGATCGGAGCCGATGTCGAACAGCAAGCCGCCGATCGCGCCCAAGTCGTTCGATAAAAGGTCGCGGAAGCGGTCGTTGAGGTCGAGGATGCCGGTTCGCATCGCTAGGAAATGCTCCCAGCTCCCAAGCTTCACGTTCGCCCCCGTCAGCGCGTTGTAACCCTTGACGATCGCGGTGTTGAAGGGCGGCACCAGCGTCGGGTGAAGGAAGTAGAGGAGGTTGGCGACAGCAGGCCCAAGCCCCTTGATCTTCAGGCGGTCGATCGCGTGGATATGGCCGATGATCTCCTCGGCCGTGTCGCAACACGAACAGGCGTCTAGCAGGCGGCCGAACGCGCGCTGGTTCTCGGGGCTCTCGTATATGTCGGGGATGCGCAGCTTCGGTTTCCAGAGGAACGCATGGTCCGCACCTTTGAAGATTTGGCGCTGTTCGGCAACGGAATGGACGACGGTTTCGAGCGACGATCCGCGATAGGCGACGCCAAACGAACCGCGCTCGATCTCGCCGACGACCTGGGTGATACCGCGCCGGATCGAACGAAAATTCTTCAGCCGCTCGTCCCACAGGAACCAGCTTCGATAGGTCGCGCCCGGATCGTCACGCCAACGGGTAATGAGCCGACGCACAAGGCCGTCGTGATCCTCTTTGGTAGTTATTTGATCAAGTTGCGCGGCCATGTTGTCGTTGCGATGCCCCCTTCGTTAAAGCGAGACCTAAGCCGCCGGTCGGCCAGCGTCGAGCCGTTCCGTTAAGTGGACCGTTACTTCGCTCGGGCTGAACGTACCGATTTTGCAACGGTGCAGACGCTTGGTGGCACGATGAGCCGTGAGGGGAACGTCCGCCGCTACGTATTGACCAAAGTAAGCAAATTTGCGGGAAGCGCTGAATCATGCGGACTTCGAAGCTGACTTTGCTGGCGGCGGTACTGGCGCTCGGCATGGCGATGGGTCGTGGGCACGATGAGGCCGCAACCAAAAACAAGACCTTCGGACAGCGCTTAGCAAGCTGGCTCGGTTGCCTGCACACGGTGGTGATTCACTTTCCGATCGCCTTGATCATCGGTGCGTTCGCAGTGGAGCTACTCGGGCTTTGGCGGCGCAAGCCTTTACCGAGATACGGCACGCGTCATGCTGGTCGTCGGCTCGGTAGGCGCGATCATCGCCATCGCCGTCCAGGGTTGGCTAGGTGTAGGCGCTCGCACTCCTAGCTTGTCTTGCTCGCAATCAGCGTAGATTCCTGCTCACGCTTGGTGAGAACGGGCGACCGCGCGTGCTCGCGCTCAACGACGCTGTGCTCGCATTCAGCGTAGCTTGCTCGATATCGGTGCCCTCATGCTCACATTGCATGATCCCGAGCAACACGGGGTATCTCACACCGGCACGCCCGCCTGCCGGAGCTGCTCGGTCAGCTCGCGGCCGCGATCCGGGTCGAGCGAGCCCGCCAGGAACGCGCGCACTTCCGACGGCTTGGCGTTGAACTGCTGCGCGATCGCGGTCGCGTCGTAGCCGTTGCGGGTCAGCGTGGGCTCGAGGTCGTCAATCGCGCGGCTGGTCGAGGGGGACGGTTATCGGGTGGAGATTTCGTTCGGGAACGGCCTGGCTCGCCGGCCCCTTTCCGCGGCCGCGCCCTCGACGCTCAACATCGATGGGGTGACTCTCCGGAAGTTCAGGCCAGCAAGCCCCGGACAGAAAGAGCCCGATCTCCTCTACGCCGCTATCGTCCCTCTCGATGCGGAGGCGCAACGTCGTCGTGTTCGGAGCCCGGGCCTTGAAGTCAGGGCTTGGTGCGCCACCACCGCGAACTGCCAGGCCGCAGCTCGGTTGGTTGAGGGGATCAGATTCTGACCATTCCCGTCAGTAGCGCTAAGCGTGAGCGCGGCGCGCTGATTGCGAGCAGCCGCGGGAGATCGCGAGCACATTATCGAAAAGCGTGAGCAGGCGCGCGCGCTTACTGTCAGCTAATCCGAGCAGAAAGGTGATCCGTTTGCGAGCAGGAGCCCATCCGATTGCGAGCAGCTACAGCTAGGGGGTTCTTTCATGCATGGCGGCCTCGACCATCTCGCGTTCTGACGTCAGCCGCTGCTCCATATTGATGCGTCAAATGGAGATATCCTAAGGTCGGCTAATTTTGTTTTGGGAGATGATAAATGAGCACCTGCGTGAAGATGATTATAGCGGTGTCGATCGCTCTTCCTGCCGCAGCGTGGGCGCAGTCAGACGCCCGCACCACTGACACACGTGCCGTGGCGGCGGCGCTGTCACAGTATAAGGACGCGATCGAAAAGCTTGACGCTGCTGGAACCGAGCAACTGTTCACGACCGACGCGCGGGTTTTCGAGACAGGAGCATCTGAGGGCAGCTACGCCACCTATCTGGCTCATCATCTCGGTCCCGAGCTGAAGCAGTTCAAATCGTTCCGCTTCTCCGACTACAAGGTTGACGTCCGCTTCGAAGGGTCGGTTGCCCTTGCGACCGAGACCTACCGTTACCGGATCGAGCCAAAAACCGGTGAGGCCGCCGAACGACTCGGCGTCGCCACAAGCGTGCTTAAGAAGATGAACGGACGATGGAAGATCGTGTCCATGCACAACAGCGCTCGGAAACTGAAGGGCACCTAACGGATTGCCGGCAGAGACTGTCGCGTGAACGTTTTTGGCACGTGCGTGCGGTCCGGGTCGTCCGCCCGTGCATGGACGGCGATCATGCCGGAAGCTGGGGGCGGATCATCCCCCAGCCATAGCACCAGGTCGGCGGCTGCCATGCTCGCTCGGCAAGCGGTAATCTATCGTCGGTCATCGGGATCAACTCCTCGGTGGGCGTGTGAAGTGTAAGCGTGGCATGAGGGCCGCCTTGCTCGTTTGGCCGTAGCCGGGATGCTTATCGTCTTTGACGAGGGCGCGGGCGGTGCGGGAAGTTTTCGGTTCTGAGACTGGTCGTACGAGCGCTCGTACGAC
>NZ_MDDS01000048.1 GCF_001721295.1 Sphingomonas turrisvirgatae
AGGTCGCGGCGCTGGCCGGCGTCCAGCTCGGCCGGCAACGCCAGTTCGTATTCCCGCGCCACCTTGGCGTCCTTGCGCTTCTCCGCCGCCTCGGCCGCGTTCCACAGCGCGGAGCGGTCCTGCGCCCACTCCGCGCCTTCCGGTGCGACGATGAACGCATCCTCGACGCCGCCCCGCCGCGTATAGTCGTGGACCAGGCCGTCGCGCTCGTTTTCAAGACAGACGCCGGCACGATACGCGACCGCCGCGACCGCGCTGCGCCCGGTCGAGCGCGACACCGATTTCACCGCCAGATGGTAGATCGCCATCGCCGCGCCTGCCTTCTCCAACGTGGTCCAGCGGCGTTGCGCTGGTCGGGGTGTGGGGCGGAAGCCCCGCTGTCGCATCGCGACACGGGTGCAGGGTATCCCTGCCGCACGCATTACGCAGTAATGCTAAAGTGCGCCCTTGTCTCCTACCGTCGTCTCGGGTGGCTTCATTCGTTGGGTTGCGCTATACTCGCTTCGTATTCGTGCTTTCGGGTAGAAAACATGGCGGCACCGACACCAGAAGCGATCGAACAGGCCCGCAAACGGGTAGACCAGGCCAAGGCCCGTCTCGACGCGCTCAATGCCCGTGTGGCTGCCGAGGGTCGTCGTCTCGATACCCGCCGTAAGATCATCCTGGGCGGATTGCTCATCGATGCCGCCAGCAAGGACAAACGGTTCGCCGGCATCGTCTCCGAGCTGACCCACCGCATCAGCCGCGATCAGGATCGCAAACCGTTCGACGGATGGTCGCTGCCCGGGGAGGATCGCTGATGGACCGCGATCGCGACGACGACCCCCGCCGCCTGCTCGAACAGGCCCGCCAGCTCCACGATCAGGGACGCGGAAGGGGAATGGCTCGTGGCGGGAGCCGAACCGATCCCCCGGCCGGCAAGTTCGATCCCGCCGAGTTCGACACGCCCCCCGATCCGCCGCCTTCTGCCGCAGGTCGTGCGCGCGGTGCCGCCGACGCCGCCCAGGCGCACAGCTTCTTCTCCCACCTCGACACCAACATCCAGCGCATCCTCACCGGCTTCGGCACCCTGCGCGACCTGGTGTCCGACGTGCGCGCCAGCCTCGCTGATGCCGCCGCCAGGGATGCACAGCGCGCCGAGGACGAGGAAGCCCGTGACAAGGCCATAGCGGCGCGCCTGGTCGATCCTGCCGCCCTGGAGGCCCGTGCGGAGGCTGGAGCGCGTCGTGGAGCCACGGACGGCCTTGCCGGGGCGGGAGAGGCCCTGCGGCGTCGGATCGACGCTGACACGGCCGCGCACGCCGCCCTGGCCGATCGTCTTGCGGCCGATGTCGCCGATCGCCGCGCCCATGAACAGCGCCGGCGCCACTCGGACAGGTGGTGGAACGGCGCGCTCGCCGGGTTCGCCCTGCTCGTGCCGATCGCCGGGGGTTACGGCTACTACCTGGGTAACGGGGCCGGTGAGGCGGAAGGCTATGCCCGTGCCCGTGATGAAACGGCTGCCGCGAGCTGGGCTAACACCACCAACGGCAAGCTCGCCCGCCGCATCGATCAGGCCAGCGAGCAGACCATCCCCGCCATCGCCGCCTGTCCCAAGGATCATGGCTGGAAGCGCGAGAAGCGCAACGGGTCGTACTGGTGCTTCGGTGCGAACCCCGACGCCAAGTCCTACACCGGATGGTTGTTGCCATGAGCCTCGATGATCGCACGCGCACCTGGCAGCTCATCATGACCGGCGATGATCTCCGACATGTCACGCTCGACACCCAGGCCGACATGGCGCGGCTGCTCGACCTCGACCCCTCCATTTCGCATCTGACGCTCGAAATTGACGGTGATCGCGTCCACGTCGCCCGCGACTGGCCCAGTGACCAGTACGAGGAAGCCGATCGCCTGATCGATCGCATCGCTGCCTCCGGCGTGTCCGCGATCGTCGTCCACGATCGCAACGGCAAAACCCCTCGCCGTGTGACGCCCGGTGAATGATGGCACGATGCCGCCGCCCCAACTTCTTCTTCGCCAAGCCTGCGGCCGGTAGGCCGCTTCTGTGACGGCGTAGCCGGCACGCATTATCGGCGCATCGGTCGAAGGCCGATTCCGCTTGTCATCATGCAAAGCCAGCCTCGCGTGCCCGCGATGATTCTAGATTCTATTGATTCTATGATTCAGGGGCCGCCTAGTCGCTGATCTAAAACGATTAAATGGCCCGACCTACGACAAATGGGGTGCTCAGTTACGACAAATGGGGTGAGCACCTACGAGAAATGGGGTGGGTAGTTGCGACAAATCGGGTGGTTATGCGATCTATGACAAGATCATTGATCTTATGTCGCATCTGGCTAAGGTTTCGACGTGCCCGAGGAACCAACCACCGGCCGCACTATGAAAGCGGCTTCCACCGCTTCTGTCCGTGACGGACACGCGATCGTCAAAGCTGGCGAGTTTATCGAGGCCCGTTTCGGTGCAGGCACGTCGCCCTCCCTGGCAGCCCGCAAAACCCTAGCTCTTCTGATCGCCAAAGCTGCCGGTGAAGCCTGGCGACCAGGATCGCACGTCATCGCCAAGCGCGACCTGCGGGGCACCCACAACGCCAATGATCGGATCCAAGACACCCTGGGTGAGCTGATGGATGTAAAATTCCAGATGCCCTCGACCTCGGCACAGGGGCGCGCGGCGACGCTCACCGCTGCCCTGCTTGCCTGGACGCTCAACGAACATGCGGAAGACGGCCGTGCCACCGTCGAGTGGGAGTTCACAGCACCGGCTAGGGCAATTCTGCAAGGGAGCGATTATTACGCTCGCCTCAACCGGGCGGCTCTGCTCGCCTTCCGGTCGAAGTATGCGATCACCCTCTATGAGATGGGTTGCCTGCTGGCTGGACGGCGTAGCCCCACATGGTCCGGAACGGTCGATGAACTGCGGGAGCGGCTTGGCGCACCCTCTAATTCGATGCCCAACTTCTCCGACTTCCGGCGTCTGGTGCTGACACCTGGCAAAGCCGAAATCGATCAGCTCGCCGCCTTCACGATGGACTGGTCGGAAAAGCGCGGGGCGCGGGGCAAGATCACCCACGTCACCCTGACCTTCACCCCTAAAGACGACGATGCCACTGACGCCGCGGCCGATGAGGCAGGACGCCATAGCAGCGGTCGAAAGGCCCGCCGGGAAGGGACGACAGAAACCATCGTCGATACCGCCAGCCTCATCGCCTCGGCGGCTTCTCGGCTATCGGTTTCAGACACCCTGCGCTGGCCAGCCGACGATCAGGTGGACGAGTTCAAGACCCCGGAGCTTCATGCAATCGGAATGGCCCTAGGCGGTGGTCACTCCGTACAGCGACTAGCGGATCAGTATGCCCGCGTGCGCCCCGAACAGCGCCGTAAATTGGTAGGGGATGCCCTCAAGGCAGATTGGACGAAATGGGTTACGGGGTGTGCCACCAAGTGGGGCAGGGTCTGACCATTTCGCCGCTTGACCGTTTCTGCTAACGGTTAGCGGATCACGTTTTGAAACGATCCGCAACAGGGACGGATAAGATGGCTTACACCCTTGGAGAAGCCGCAAAGGCAACGGGTATCAGCAAGGCTTCCATATCGCGCGCTATCAACAGCGGTCGGATTTCTGCGACAAAGAAGGATGACGGCTCTTTCTCGATTGAGCCGGTCGAACTGCACCGGGTGTACCCTCCCAAGTCAGCCGCACCAGTAACCGAAACGCCATCTGAAACGCTACGCAACGGCAATGCTGACACCCGTAACGGGTCAGATTCCAATGTGTTGCAGGCTCGTCTTGATGCTGCCTTGGAACAGTTGCGCGACCGGGACGGCACGATCGATGATCTTCGCCGTCGCCTCGATCAATCGGACGAGGAACGGCGTGAGGCTCAAGCCAGAGTGATTGGACTGCTGGCCGGACCTGGCCCCACAGAATCCAAGAGAGGGTTCTTCGGTCGCCTGTTCGGCCGCACTGACGAAGGGTAGCGCGATCGTCACCCCTGCCGTCGCGATAGCCGGGATATCGTGGCCTGATCGACCCCGAGTAGG
The DNA here is from genome assembly GCF_001721295.1 of Sphingomonas turrisvirgatae. Taxonomy (GTDB): domain Bacteria; phylum Pseudomonadota; class Alphaproteobacteria; order Sphingomonadales; family Sphingomonadaceae; genus Sphingomonas; species Sphingomonas turrisvirgatae. The sequence goes on from NZ_MDDS01000048.1 coordinate 4,044, forward strand.
GCCGCGACGGTGCGCTGCGTGTCCCCCCTGGCGAGCCGCTGTAGCGCCTCGGCCTGCTGGTGGGGAGTAAGGGCCGCTCGCCGGCCGAACTTCACGCCACGGGCCTTCGCCTGGTCGCGGCCAGCTGCGGTGCGCTCCACGATCCGCTGGCGCTCCCAGCTCGCTGCAATCCCCAGCACAGCGATGACGACCTCGGCAAACTGCGAGGTGGTATCCACCATCGGCTCCGCGATCGAACGAAAACCAGCGCCGGCCTCCTTCACCGCATGGAGGATGTTCAACAGGTCACGGGTGTTACGCGCCAGGCGATCGGTGGCCGTCACCATCAGCACGTCGCCGGCATCGAGCGCGCCGATCGCGCGCTTGAGCTTCGGCCGCTCGGCCGACGCGGCGCTGGCCTTCTCCTGATAGACCTTCACGCAACCGGCAGCGAGGAGCTGGGCGACTTGCTGGGTGAGGTCCTGCCCGTTGGAGGAGACGCGCGCATAGCCGTAGATCATGCGACCATTGTGCATCGGATATATGCATCACGGAAGCGCCCAGATTTCCGCCATTCCCGTCACGATGCAGAACCTTTGATTTTTGCATCACTGGCGCGAAAAGTGAAATAGCGGTTGTTCAGGTACGACCGAACAGACTTCGCATTAGCGACTTTGGTTTAGCTGGCTGGGTAAGGGCTGCGGAAGCAGCTTCTCCGATAGCATCAGTCAGCGCACTCTCGAAGGCCCGCGTGACGTCATCGTAGCCCGTTCGTGCATGGACGATTTCATGCACCAGCGTTCCGGCAAAGTTTGAAAGAGACGAAAGCTGATCGCGCCGAATAACGATCGAGTTGGTCGATCCATCCCATAAGCCAAGCGCATCGCTTCCTGTAGCATCCATGCGCATCGTGTTGCTCACCCGCACGGCACTCACGTGATTGGGTATGCCACCAACAAGGTCTGCGATCGCTTGTGCCTTTTCAAACACCAATCGTTCAGCCGGCGTTAGTGCAATTGGGTCTATGAAGTCAAAAACGAAACTGTCATTCCATTCGGACTGATAACGGCTCAGATCGCGAATGGGAGCTCCGGAGATGTCGGTTGTGCTTACGACCTCGCGCTGCACCGTATCTGGAATTGTGATGATCTTGAGGCCATCGTCCCGCGCATGATCGACAGCTGATGGATTGGCCATTAGTTGGTCTGCCGTGACGAAAAGATAATCGCCGCTCCCACTTAGAATGCGCCCGGCATGGACCGCGACCTCCTTCCAACGAATTTCGTCGCTTCCAACGCCCGATTGTAAGTTCTCCAGCTGTTGCGCGAGTTCGTCCGCAATTTCGCTGGCAGTCGCGGCAAGCAGCATCTGCTTCACGCGATCAGTGTAAGCTGTACGCCCAACATTGGTTCGCTCGCGATTGAGAGCTTTTCGCATCGGCTCGGTCAGCGCTGTTATATTATAAGAAAAAGCAAAATTTGCTTCCTCTGCGACAAGAAGTCCGGCGACATAGATTCGTGCTGACGACCCATACTTACGACGTAGAATGTCACCAATACGCGTCGTCTCAAGAAAATCCTCGTCGGAAAACCGGAGGAAAAAACCCATTGCCTTGGCCATCTGTTCGTCGCTTAAGCAACGCAGAGTGATCATAGTTCCAGCCATTGTAGGATCGGGTGATGGCTGAACAGCCGCGTGCAGTGTCACAACATCATCAAAGTCTCTTTTAGCCATCTGAGCTATAGTGATCTCGCCATGAGCCGACCTAATGTTTACATCCACACCGTTACGATAGAGAGTTGCCATGGCGTCCTTCAGTCCAACGCCGAATTTGCCGATCACCTTTCCTGCGTTATTTAGTTTTTCGGCATTTTCATTCTGTGTGAAATGTTCGTAGCGAAGACCCCGCCCAAAATCGCGAATGACCCAACTGCCCTCGTCTGACTTAAATACCTCGATCTCGCCAGTTTCGCTTAGCTGTTGCTCGTCAATCGCGTTGGCGATCAGTTCACGAACTGCGTGCGCACTATCCCAAGCTTCCAGAATTTTTTCAATGTTGAGATCAAACAGCCGTGCTTCGGTCATGGGATTCTCCGAGACCAAGTTTCCGAAACTCGATGATAACCCATCGCTGCTAGCAACACTGCACTTGGCCGAATCTTTTTCCATAATTCTTCAGCGGCTTTAATCACCCTGGGATCATCGTATGCTTCCAAGCACAAAGGAAAGCTTGAGAAAAACAAAATGTCGAACTGTCGCTTTGTCAGTGGTGCTGCCAGCCGTAGCGATAGCGTCTGACGCTTTGCTTCGCTGATTATGCGTTGAACCTTGCGCTCATAGGAGTGCTTCACGCTGCTATAAATCCATGGATGCTTTCCGAATTTTCGTCGCAGGCGAGCAACCGTCGCGGTGTGAACGGGAAGGGCTTTCTTCGCTCCATTTGGCGGTGCCACCACTATCCATGCAGCATCCGTCTTCGATAAGCTGGGATCACGCATCATGCGCAAAGCCATATTGTAGAGCTGGGGGTAGTCCCGTTCAGAGGGGCGGCCTCGTTGTCCACGAGGATGACCTTCAAGGGGATCTAGTGTCGAGATGTCCATCAGCTCATCCTCTGCGCAGGGCTTGGTTCGCAGACATGGTCACCCATCCACCGGAACCGGTCCAGCATCAAAAATGACAGCGGCCAAGGCCGCAGCGGCACGCGACAACGACGCGTAGGGCGGTCGGCCCGCGCACATCACCACGCTTGCGGTGTAGGAGCTGGACGTGACGACATTGAAGGCGCCTGCGGCTTCGCGAATGGATCGGCGCCATTACAAATGACGGTTAGCATCCATGCGCTGATGCAGGATGCGGATAATAGCGATGCCGTAACTGGTTGGCCGAAAATAGATGACATGCTGCTCGACACTTCGCCGCCGATAGCCCGGTCGGATGTTGGCACAGCCCTGCGCCTGTTGCGGAGCTTCAGCCAGATCGGCGCAAGCGGCTTCGATGAGGTCGGTGTAGCGCATCGCCTGGGGCAAATCCCAATGCGCCACAGTATAGTCGAAGATCGCATCGAGGTCGCGCTGCGCCCTCGGGCTAAGCCGGTATTCAGCCATGCTGCTCGGCTTTGCGCCGCTTGAACGCGGCAAAGTCGAACAGCTCCGGCTCGCCGCTCTGCTCGCCCTCGATCAGCGCCTGACGGATGCTCTCGATCTCAAGGCCCCGCTCCTGCTCGCGCCGGATAAGGTCGCGGATCGCCTCGCTATCATTGGTATAGCTGCCGGCATCAATCTGCGCGGCGATCCAAGCGTTCTGCTGCTCGGTAAGGGTGATGGTCTTTCGCACGGTCCCCATATAAGCCTCCAAGTCATACTATTGGTGCTATTTAGCTCATTGCATAGCTGGTGTCATCGCCCAAAGCCGATATCCGGCCCATCGCGGTCGTGCCCGCGCTGGCGTTGCCGATCGCGCTCGTCCTGACCATGATCGAGGGCCGGTGTCTGCTCGCGCCGGTGTGCCTGGTCGAGCGCCGGCACCGCCTCGAACCCGTCGCCGGCACTGGTTTGCAACCCCGATCGCATCGCCCGCGCCGCACCCTGGACGAAGCTCGACATGCCCTGCGCCGCCAGCTCGGCGCGGTCGCGCATCCGCTGCCCCATCTCCTGCAGCCATTCCCGGCCACGCTCGATGTAGAGGCCCAACCCCCGCTTCTCTAGGATCGCCTCGTTCATTTGCCCGCGCGGGGTGACGGCGTGCGGCTTCTCGCCGGCCGCGATCTGCTCACGCTCGGCGCGCCGCTCGATCGCAGCCGATGCATGGCCCATCTTCACGGTCGGCTCAATTTCCAGCCCCTGACGCGCATAGCTGCGATGGTCGACCCGCTCGGCCACCTGGGCGAGTTCCAGCGCGTCGTTGACCATCCCCGCCCACCGCTCGCGGATCGCCTCCACCTCCACCGAGGCGGTCGAGCGCACGTCGAGCTGGCGCGTCTTCGCCCCCAGCCCGTCCGCCTCCGCCACCCGCGTCGTCGTCATGACGTGCGCGTGGTGGTTGCGATCGTCGCCGTAATCATGGGGGGCGTGGATCGCCGCATCCACCGCCACCCCGTAGCGGTTCCGGATATCCTCCGCGAAAGCACGCACCAGGTCGCGGCGCTGGCCGGCGTCCAGCTCGGCCGGCAACGCCAGTTCGTATTCCCGCGCCACCTTGGCGTCCTTGCGCTTCTCCGCCGCCTCGGCCGCGTTCCACAGCGCGGAGCGGTCCTGCGCCC
>NZ_MDDS01000049.1 GCF_001721295.1 Sphingomonas turrisvirgatae
TTTTTCCCCTCTCCCACCGGGAGAGGGAGGGGCCCATCGCGCCAGCGATGGGAGGGTGGGGGTGAAGTGGTGAGGTTGTCGCCCTCACCCTTCCGCCGCTTTGCGGCTCCCTCCCTCTCCCAGGGGGGAGAGGGAATTTGCGTTACGCCTTCAACGCTTCCAGCAGCGTTTCGCCCAGCAGGCTCGGCGACTGGCTGACGCGGATGCCGGCTTCTTCCATCGCGGCGATCTTGCTCTCTGCATCGCCCTTGCCGCCCGACACGATCGCGCCGGCATGGCCCATGCGACGGCCCGGAGGTGCGGTGCGGCCCGCGATGAAGCCGGCCATCGGCTTCTTGCGACCACGCTTGGCCTCGTCGATCAGGAACTGAGCGGCCTGCTCCTCGGCGTCGCCGCCGATTTCGCCGATCATGATGATGCTTTCCGTCGCGTCGTCGGCCAGGAACAGTTCGAGCACGTCGATGAAGTTGGTGCCGTTGACCGGGTCGCCGCCGATGCCGACCGCGGTGGTCTGACCCAGGCCAGCATTGGTCGTCTGGAACACCGCTTCATAGGTCAGCGTGCCCGAGCGGCTGACGACGCCGACGCTGCCCTTGGAGAAGATGTTGCCGGGCATGATGCCGATCTTGCACTCGCCCGGGGTCAGCAGGCCGGGGCAGTTCGGGCCGATCAGGCGCGACTTCGAACCCGACAGCGCTCGCTTGACCTTCACCATGTCGAGCACCGGGATGCCTTCGGTGATGCAGACGATCAGCGGCACTTCCGCGTCGATCGCTTCCAGGATCGAGTCCGCGGCGAAGGGGGGCGGAACGTAGATGACGCTGGCGTCGGCGCCGGTGCGCTCGACCGCCTCGGCGACCGTGTCGAATACCGGCAGGTCGAGGTGCGTGGTGCCGCCCTTGCCCGGAGTCACGCCGCCGACCATCTGCGTGCCATAGGCCAGCGCGGTCTGGGTGTGGAAGCTGCCGGTCTCACCGGTCATGCCCTGCGTGATGACTTTGGTATTCTTGTCGACGAGAATGGACATTCAGAAGCCTCCCATGGCTTGGCTGACCAGGACGAGGCCCTGGATTCCGTATTGCGCACCGAGCGGATTGTCGCGCGGCACATAGGTGATTTCGAGCGTGACGCCGTCCTGCCACGGCTCCCACGACAGCTTGGCGGCGTTGCCGCTGGCGCTCGTGGCGGTCGGCGCCGTGCCGACCCAGGCGGTGGCGGCCTGAACCGACGGCGCAGCGGGCGCGTCGAGGTCATAGGCGCGGCAGCCATTGCCGAACCAGTTCGCGCCGTCGATCTTCATCGTGACCCGGCTGGTCGCGAGATAGACGTCGCGCCCGTCGACCTTCCGCCGGAACAGCGCGCCCGTCGTAACGGAAGTCGGCTCCTCACGCGTCACCGCGTCGCGGCCCTTGGCGAGGATCGCGGCGATACGCGGATCTGCGTCTGCCTCCGAGACTTGCGCCCAACCGGCGCCCAGCGCCGCCTGGGCAAGGCCGTCGAAGTTGCGAACGCCGGCGCACACTGGCCCGAACGCATCGAACAGCGGCGCGGGCGGTTGAGCCTGCGCCGCTGCTGCGAGCGTGATCAAGGCGGCGAGTGCCGGCATATCGTCCTTAGTTCAGCGAGCCGTCGATGCCCTTGCAGGCGACCAGCAGTTCCTTGACCGCGTCGACTGACACGGCGAGGTTCGCCTTGGCTTCGTCGTTGAGCTTGATCTCGACGATCTTCTCGACGCCATCCTTGCCGATGATGACCGGCACACCGACGTACAGGTCATCGACGCCATATTGGCCGGTCAGGTGGACCGCGGCGGGCAGCAGGCGCTTCTGGTCGTAGAGATAGCTTTCGGCCATCGCGATCGCGCTGGTGGCGGGGGCGTAGAAGGCCGAGCCAGTCTTCAGCAGACCCACGATCTCGCCGCCGCCCGAACGGGTACGCTGGACGATCGCGTCGATGCGCTCCTTGGTCGAGAAGCCCATGTCGATGAGGTCGCTGACCGGGATGCCGCTGACCGTCGAATATTCGAGGACCGGGACCATCGTGTCGCCATGGCCGCCGAGCACGAACGAATTGACGTCCTTGACCGAGACCTTGAACTCGTCGGCGAGGAAGTGGCTGAAGCGCGCGGAGTCCAGCACGCCGGCCATGCCGACGACCTTCTGGTGCGGAAGGCCCGAGAATTCACGCAGCGCCCAGACCATCGCGTCGAGCGGGTTGGTAATGCAGATGACGAAGGCGTCGGGCGCGTTGGCGGCGATGCCTTCGCCGACGGCCTTCATGACCTTCAAGTTGATGCCGAGCAGATCGTCGCGGCTCATGCCCGGCTTACGCGCGACGCCGGCGGTGACGATGATGACGTCCGCGCCCGCGATGTCGGCATAGTCGTTGCTGCCGGTGATGTTCGCGTCGAAGCCTTCGACCGGGCCGCACTGGCTGAGGTCCAGCGCCTTGCCCTGCGGCACGCCCTCGACCACGTCGAACAGCACGATGTCACCCAGGCCCTTGAGCGCGGCGAGATGGGCGAGCGTGCCGCCGATGTTGCCGGCGCCGATGAGCGCGATCTTCTTGCGAGCCAAGCGAACCTCCCTAGTCGTGTTGGGCGGCTCTTGAGTCATGCTGGCCGCACGGGAACGGGGGCGCACTACGCCTGTTTCGCCGTAGGGGCAAGTTTAGAACGATAGGGGTTAAGGATTATCTTTGCAGTTGCGAATTAATCGCAATAGACGGGTCTAAGCCTCGCCGTGACCCAGTGCGAGATACTCGTCCGACTGCATTTCCATGAGCCGGCTGACGGTGCGTTCGAACTCGAACTTGCCGTCGCCGGCGCGATAGAGGTCCATCGGGGCGGCGTCGGCCATGGCGAGCAGCTTGACCTTGTGTTCGTACAGCGCGTCGATCAGCGTGACGAAGCGGGCGGCCTCGTTGCGGTTTTCAGGCCCGAGCTGCGGGATGCCGACGATGATGACGGTGTGATAGCGGCGCGCGATGGCGAGATAGTCGGCCGCGCCGCGCGCTTCGCCGCACAGCCGCTTGAACGAGAAGACGGCGACGCCCTTGAGGCTCTTGGGCACGTGCAGCGTGCGGCCCTGAACGTCGAGATCGTCGGACGGCACGTTGGCGCGATCCTCAACCGGGTAATCGGTGAGGCGGAAGAAGGCGGCCGACAGCGTCGCGGTGTTGGCGGGATTGTTGGGGACGAGCCAGGTGTCCATCCGGCCCAGCCGGTCGCGGCGATAGTCGGTCGGGCCGTTCAGCGGGAGAACGTCGAGCTGCGCCTTCAGCAATGCGATGAAGGGCAGGAAGTGCTCGCGCTGCAGCCCGTCCTTGTAGAGGTCGTCGGGCGGGCGGTTGGAGGTTGCGACCACGGTCAGCCCGTCGGCGACCATCGCGGTGAACAGGCGCGAGAGGATCATCGCGTCGGCGGTGTTGTTGATCACCATCTCGTCGAACGCGAGCAGGCGCAGGCCCTCGCTCAGCGCCCTCGCGACGGGCGGGATGGGATCGCCGGATTCCTTGCGGCGCTCGTCCGCGATGCGGGCGTGCACCTCGATCATGAATTCGTGGAAATGGACGCGGCGCTTTTCGGCGATGTTCACGCACGCGAACAGCAAGTCCATCAGCATCGACTTGCCGCGTCCGACTCCGCCCCACATGTAGACGCCGCGCGGCGCCGGAGCGGCCTTGCCGGCCAGGCGAGCGAACAGGCCAGCCTTGCGCGGGCCTTGCTCAAGCTCGCGCGCCAGCGCGTCGAGCCGACTGGCGGCGGCGGCCTGATCGGGATCGCGGCGCAGTTCGCCGGCGGCGACCAGCGCTTCGTAGCGGGCGAGAACCTTCGTCATTTCGTCGTGTTCTTGCGCACCGTGCCCGAGAAGCTGGCGAGGATCGTCGCGTCCTGTTTGACCAGGCCGCGCATGAACAGCATCCGCCCGGTCTCGAGCAGCAGCTCCATCTCCGCGACGATCGGCTGTCCGATCGTGCTGGTGCCGATGAACTGCGCCGACAGGTCGAGCGTCACCGCGCTGCCGGCGTGCAAGACGTCCCACGTCCGCGCGGCGGCAAAGAGTGCGGCATCCATGAAGCCAAGCAGGGCGCCGCCATGCGTGGATTCCTGCAGGTTGGAATGACGCCGCTCGGGCGTCATCCGCACCAGCACGCGGTCGCCATCACGCCGCGTGTGGATGGAACCCAGAAACGCATTGAAGCGCGTGTCGTCACGCAATGCCCAACGCCTCCAGCCCGGAAGCGCCGGATCGTCGTCATAGCTGAAATGCGCGTCGGCCGAGGCGTCAGACAATCCGCTCGGCTTCCATCTTCTTGATCTCGGCGATTGCCTTCGCAGGGCTCAGACCCTTCGGGCAGACATTCGCGCAGTTCATGATGGTGTGGCAGCGATACAGGCGGAAGGGATCTTCCAACTCGTCCAGCCGCTCGCCCGTCATCTCGTCGCGACTGTCGGCGAGCCAGCGATAGGCCTGAAGCAGGATCGCCGGGCCGAGGAAGCGGTCGGAGTTCCACCAGTAGCTGGGGCACGAGGTCGAGCAGCAGGCGCACAGGATGCATTCGTACAGCCCGTCAAGCTTGTTGCGGTCCTCTGGCGACTGAAGCCGCTCCTTGCCCGAGGGCGCCGTCGTGACCGTCTTAAGCCACGGCTGGATCGATGCATACTGGGCGTAGAAGTGCGTGAAGTCGGGCACCAGGTCCTTGATCACGTCCATCGCGGGGAGCGGCGTGATGCGGATGTCGCCCTTGATATCCTCGATCGCCGTCGTGCAGGCGAGGCCGTTGCGCCCGTCCATGTTCATCGAACACGACCCGCAAATCCCCTCGCGGCACGAGCGGCGGAAGGTGAGGCTGGGATCGATCTCGGACTTGATCTTGATCAGCGCGTCCAGGACCATCGGGCCGCAATCGTCCAGATCGATGGTGAACTGGTCATAGCGCGGATTTTCGCCCGAGTCGGGATCGTAGCGATAGATGGTGAAGGTGCGCTTGTTCGTCGCGCCGGCGGGGGCCGGATGGCTCTTGCCCTTCTTGATCTTGCTGTTCTTGGGAAGGACGAAATCAGCCATCTGAAACCCCGTGCGTCGATCAGGCGGAGTGGGCCGCGACGGTGCGGCCCCACTCCAGGTTGCGGGTCAAATACATAAGGGCGGCCAGTGCTGCAAACAGAAGCAGCGAACCGATCAGCAATGAATAAGCTTCGAGGCTGAGCAGCACGTAGAGGACGCCGTAAAGCGCAACCAGCAGCGCGGCGATAAACCCGGCCCGCTTGCGGCTTTTGAGGACGGCGGCGGAGTAGGCGGTAAGCAATGCGATGATCGCGCCGCCCGCCACTAGATAGGCGGGGGTGAAGCCGATCACCTCGGCAAAGGCGAGCAGCAGGACGAAGAACAGGACCAGGCCCGCGCCGACGAGGAGATACTCCACGGCGGAAACGCGCACACCCGCGACAATGTCGAACAGCAGGAACGCCATGAAGGTGAAGCCGATGAACAGGAAGCCATATTTCACGCTGCGGTTGACCTGGGCGTAGAGATCGACCGGCTGGATCAGGCCGACCTGCGCCTGAGACGTCGGAGCGGCACCGGTTGCGCCGGAATAGGGGGTTTCGGGGGCGCGCAGCTCGACGGCGGCGTCGCTGGTGCTGACGAGGGTGGTGCCGAGCGCGAGATTGGAAATGCGATAGGTGGCGGTGAAGCCGTCGGTGGTGACCTGCCGCGCTTCGGGCAGAAAGCCGCCGGTGAAGCTGGGATGCTGCCACGGCGAGGTGACGGTCCAGCGCGTGGACCCCGCGCGCGGGCTGAGTGCGATGACCGAATGACCGCGCAGGGCAAAGCCGAACTCGACCGCGATGGTGCGGGTGGTGAGCGGGCTGGCGTCGAGGCCGGTGAAGAAGCCGGAGCCTCCCGTGGTGGCAAGGCCGTTGCCGGGCTGCGCTGGCGCGGGCTGGCCGTCGATGACGATGCGGTTGGCGGGTTTAAGGCCGCGCGGGTCGGCCACGCCGAAGCGGAGTTCGGCCCTTGCGAACTGGAGCGTCGTCACGTCGACGCCCAGCCGCACGGTGTCCGCGGGCAGGCGGAACTGCGCCTTTCCGGAGACCTCGGCGTCATAGACCACGGCCTCATAGATCGAGCGTGAGCGGCGCTCTGGCTTGACCCGGGTGTCTATCTCAAGCGCGGCGGGGGCGAGGAACAGCTCGCGGCGCTGGACCGAGGTGCGGGTCACCGGGCGGCCATTCTCCTGCACCGTCTCGCTCACCTGCGCCTCATAGGGGATGGCGATCAGCGGTCCGGCCAGCGTCTGCGGCCCGCCCCAGCCTTCGGCGATCGAGGTGCGCGCCGTCTGCGATTGCGACTGACGATCGTAGACGAGCAGGTAGACGGTGAAGAGCGGGATCGCCAGCACCGCGCCGACGAGCAGCGCGAGCAGCAATTTCATGCCGGGTGAGCGGTCGGGCACGTCGGGATTCATTGAGGCAGCTCCAATCAGTGGAGCATCAGCGCTATCCCGCCTTCGTACAAGCGGTCATGAGCGATCCCTGAGGATTAGATGATATCGAGCACGAGCCCCAGGTCACGCGCCTCCTCGGCCTCGAAATACCAGTTGGATGGCGCCTTCTTGCACACCTCCTCGAACGTGACCTGCGATCCGGCGATGATGTCGCGAAACCCTTCTTCCTCGATGCGAATCGATTCCTCGATCTCGTGCAGCTTGGCCTGAAGCGTCGGGATCAGCGTCTTGAGCGGCCCTTCGAGATGGACGTCGGCGGTCAGCTTGCGCTCGTGGATCATGATCCGCGTGCCCTTGGTCAGGAAGCGCTTGTCGACGGGGAAGTGCGCCATGAAGGTGGCCCCTGCCGAATAGACCGCGACCATGCCGAGGAACAGCGTCTCGCGCCCCTCGAACTCGCGGATCATGCGCACTTCGTCGCCCATCAGCCGGGCGACTTCGGGGTCGCCGCCAAGCGTGGAGATGGCGAAGACCAGCGTGCCTTCGCGCGGCGCGTTTTGCAGCTGGTCCCGGAAGCTCTGATACATGAGGTCGTCGACATTGCCCTGCAGGCAGACATGCGGACGGGCGAGCAGCGGGTAGTTGATGCTGTTGGGCGATGTGTCGGTCATGGCGCGCGCAACCGGCGAGCGCGTGGGAGGTTCCGCCGAAAGGCGATCAGCGTTGAATTTGAGCGAGGCTGTCGAGCGACGGGCGGCCGACCGGGGTGGTCGCCGCCTTTGGCGTGCGTGCTTCCAGCGGGGCGAGCCAGGCGGCGACATCGACGCCGATGCTCTGTTGCGGGAGCGAGGGCTTGAGACTGGCCTGCTGCTCCCACTGACCGATCAGCGCCACCGCTTCGGCTGCGGCAAGGCCAAGCGGCTGGGGCTTGCGCAGCGCGCGGTTGATCATCGCGTCGCCAAAGAAGGTCCAGTCATTCTCCGCCATGCAGCCGAACGACGAGCGGTCCGACGAGGCGGCGCTGAAGATCGCGGTCTGCGGCCCGGAGAGGACGGGCACGAACACGCCCGAATAGCAGGCGCTGATGATGAGCAGCCGGCGGTGGATGCCATGGGCGTCGAACAGCCGCGACAGCCGTGTCGGCGACATTGCGCCCCAGCCGTCATTGCCATCGTGATAGACGATGCCGAACGGCGCGCCATGGCTGGTGGTGTAGAGCACCAGCACGTCCTCGGCCGGGTCCATGACTTCGGCGATGCGGGCGAGCGCGGCTTCGAAATTCTGCGGCGAGCCCATGGGCAGCGGGGAAGGGGCCGACCCGTCGCTGCCAGCGAGCGTGATCGTGCGTCCGGCCGCGTCGTAGCGGCGGGCGAGGACCCTGGCCGCCTCGCGCGCTTCGCGGCCGAATACGGCGTCGCTGTCGAGCGCAATGCTGAGCACATAGGCGTCGACCACGCCCTTGCGCTGCGGCGCGAGGGTGGCGAGCGCGCGGGCCAGGCGGCGATGTTCGGCAAGGCTGTGAATCGCCGGACGATCCCGCTCGATCTGGGTGCCGCCATTGGCCTGCTGGATCGTCTCGTAATCGGTCGAGCGCGCCATGCCGGGCGGGGGCGGGGCGGTGTGCGACAAGGGCGGGGAGGGCGAGCGCGACGAACCCGCGGGCGCGTCCGGCCCCCGCCCGGGGGGGGCGGGCCTTAAAAACACA
>NZ_MDDS01000050.1 GCF_001721295.1 Sphingomonas turrisvirgatae
GCGGCCCGATCTCGTCAGCTTTCACTTCGGTCTGCCAGAAAAGCCGCTGTTCGACCGGGTTCGCTCAACGGGCGCGCGAATTCTCGGCAACGCCACGACGCTGATCGAAGGCTTGTGGTTGCAACATCATGGCTGCGACGCGATCATCGTGCAGGGCGAGGAGGCGGGTGGCCATGCCGGCTGGTTCCTTGACGGGCACCAGCCGCTCGGCATGCTGTCGCTGCTTCGTCAACTCGACGAGTGCGTGGCGGTGCCGCTGATCGCGGCGGGCGGGGTTGGCGACGGCGAGACGATGGCAGCGGCGGTGATCGCCGGGGCGAATGGCGGGCAGATCGGGACCGCCTATCTCGCCTGTCCCGAAAGCCTGATCGGCGATGGCCATCGCGCGCTGCTGGGCACGGCGGCGGAGACGGTCTTCACCAACGTGTTGACCGGACGTGTCGCGCGCGGCTTTCGCAACCGGCTGATCGATGCCGTGGGGCCGATGAACGAGGTTGCGCCGCCTTTTCCCTATGCGTCCAATGCGCTCGCGCCGTTGCAGGCAAAGACCCGGGCGGACTTCGGGCCGCTCTGGGCCGGACAGGGGGCGATGCAGGCGCCTCCGATGCCGGCCCGTGACCGCACCGAACGGCTGGCGCGGATCGCCATGCAGCTGCTAGGAGAAACGCCATGATCGAAGTCGTCCGCATCCCCGCGCTCAGCGACAATTATATCTGGCTCGCGCATGACGGCGCCTCTGGCCAAACGATCGTGGTCGATCCGGCCGAGGCGCAGCCGGTGCTGGACGCGGCGGCCGCGCGGGGCTGGCATATCGATGCGATCTGGAACACGCACTGGCATCCCGATCACACCGGTGGCAACGCCGCGATCAAGGCTGCGACCGGCGCGGTCGTCATTGCTCCGGCGGCGGAGGCGGCGAAAATCCCCACCGCCGACCGGCTGGTGCGCGAAGGCGACACGGTGATGCTGGGCGATCATGCGGCAAGCGTGATCGACGTGCCGGCGCATACCGCCGGGCACATCGCCTATCACCTGCCGGATGCGCACATCGTGTTCGTCGGCGACACGCTGTTCGCCATGGGCTGTGGGCGCCTGTTCGAGGGGACGGCCGAGCAGATGTTCGCCAATATGAACCGTCTTGCCGCGTTGCCGGGCGAGACGATCGTCTATTGCGCGCATGAATATACCCAGTCGAACGGCCGCTATGCGCTGCATGCCGAGCCGGACAACCAGGCGCTGGCCGAGCGGATGGCGCAGGTCGATGCGATGCGGGCACAAGGCCTGCCGACGGTGCCGACCACCATCGAACTGGAGCGCGCGACCAACCCGTTCATGCGCGCTACCAGTGCCGAGCAGCTGGCCGAGCGCCGCGCAGCCAAGGACAATTTTCGCGGTTGATCGGGCCGGGGGCGGAACGGTATCGGGCGGACGATCATTCTATGCGTTCAAGCCCCAGGAGATGCCCGCCATGATTCGACCCGCGACCCTTCTTGTCGGCCTTGCGCTCGCCACCACCGCATGCGGCGGCACCACGACGCCGAATGCCAATGTCGAAGAGCCGGTCTTCACCAATGAAGCGATGCCGATCGAGAATGAGGCGATGGGCAACGCAGCGATGGGCAACCAGACCGCCGCCGCGCAGAGCGCCACCGCCGCGCTCGCTATGGCGGACGGCACCCCGGCGGGCAGCGCGACGGCGACTCAGACGGCCGATGGCCTGGCGATCACCGTATCGGTCACCGGCATCCCGGCCGGCCCGCATGGCGTGCATGTCCACATGACCGGCAAGTGCGAAGCCCCCAAGTTCGAGAGCGCCGGCGGCCACTGGAACCCGACCTCGGCTCAGCATGGCCTCGACAACCCGAAGGGGTCGCATGCCGGCGACATGCCGAACCTGACCGCGGCAGCGGATGGCACCGGCAATCTCAGCTTTACGCTGAAGTCGGGCACGATGGCGCAACTGCTCGACGCCGATGGCTCGGCCTTCGTGGTGCATGCCGGCCAGGACGATCAGAAGACCGACCCATCGGGCAACAGCGGCGATCGCATTGCGTGCGGCGTGTTCGCCGCGAGCTGACGAAGGCGCGTGCGGCGTGTTCGCCGCAGGCTGATTCATCATGAATCGACGGCCGCCTGAAGAGCGGCTAACCTCCGACCGCGGACGCGCAGACCCGCGGGCGGGGGAACGATCATGAAGAAGCTGTTGAGTTCGGCGGCACTGGCTGCCGCGCTGCTGTTCAATGCATCGGCATCCGCCCAATCTGCCCCGCCGGCCCAGCCCGCGCTGATCCCCACCGAAACGTTCGTGCTGGCCAATGGGCTGCGCGTGGTGATGAACGTCGATCGTTCCGATCCGGTCGTCGCCGTCGCGCTGGTCGCGCATGTCGGATCGGGGCGCGAGACCAAGGGGCGCACCGGCTTTGCCCATATGTTCGAGCACCTGTTCTTCCTCAATTCGGAAAATCTGGGGCCGGGTGGGCTGGACAAGCTGTCGGCGCGAGTCGGGGGCGAGGGCGCGAACGGCTACACCAATCTCGACCAGACCGTTTACCTGCAGACGGTGCCCAAGGACGCGCTCGAGAAGATGCTGTGGGCCGAGGCGGACAAGCTTGGCTATTTCATCAACACCGTGACGCCGGCAGTGGTCGCCAAGGAGATCGAGGTCGTCAAGAACGAGAAGCGGCAGTCCTATGACAACCAGCCCTATGGGCATCTTTTCCCGATCATGCAGGCCGCGCTGTATCCGGCCGATCATCCCTATAGCTGGACGACGATCGGCAGCCTGGCCGACCTCTCGGCCGCGACGCTCGATGATGTGAAGCAATTCTATCGCCGCTGGTATGTGCCCAACAATGCCAGTCTGGTCATTTCCGGCGACATCGATCCCAAGCAGACCCGCGCCTGGGTCGAGAAATATTTTGGGGAGATCCCGCGTGGTGCCGCGGTCGACATTCCCCAGCCGCGCGGCGCGAGCTTGCCTACCACCAAGCGGCTGATGCACCTCGACAGCTTTGCCAAGCTGCCGCAACTGACGCTTGTCTGGCCGACGGTGCCCGAGGGCGACAAGGACGACGCGGCGGTCGAGCTGCTGATCGATGCGCTGGCGCAGGGCCCGGATGGTCCCGTGTATCGAGCGGTGGTCGAGCAGGCCAAGGTCAGCGATGCAGTGCGCGGCAATAGCTGGGACGAACAGATGGCGGGGGTCGCCATGCTCCAGGTGCGCGGCTTCGACGGTGTGCCGCTCGATCGCGTGGCATCGGCGATCGATAGCGGGCTGGCGCGGTTCGGCACGGAGGGGCTGACCGCCGCTCGGCTCGAGCGGCTGAAGGCGGTGCGCGAAGCCGCGCTCTACGAGTGGATCGGCAGCGTGCGCGGCAAGGTCGAGGCGATCGGCGAATCCGAGACGCTGCGCCGCAAGCCTGACCCGGCCGACGTGATGCTGAGCCAGCTGAAGGCGGTCAGCGTGGACGACGTGATGCGCGCCTATCGCACCTATATGCCGGGCAAGCCGCGGTTGGAGGTTGGGTTCGTGCCCAAGGCACAGCCGCAGCTGGCGCTTAGCAACGCCGAAACGGCGAAGGTAGTCGAGGAGCCGATCGTGCAGGGCGCGGAGGCTGCGGTCGACCAGACGGCCGGCAGGACGCAAGTCGCGCGTACCCCGTCCAGGATCGACCGCAGCGTCGAACCGCCGGCGGGCGCTGAACCCGTCGTAACCATGCCCTCGATCTGGACCGGGGCGCTGGCCAACGGCCTGGCCTTGTCCGGCATCGAGGATCGCGAACTGCCTGTCGCTCGGTTCGAAATCGCGATCGATGGCGGCCAGCTACGCGACGACCCGAAGAAGCCGGGGGCCGCCAGTCTGGTCGCCGACATGCTGACGCGGGGTACGCGGACTCGAACGCGCGAGCAGTTCGAGAATGCGCTGAAAGCCTTGGGCGCCAACGTGTCGGTCAATGTGGTGGAAGAGCGCACGATCATCAGCGGCACCACGCTGGCGCGCAATTTCGGAGCGACCGCCGCGCTGGTGCACGAGATGCTGACCGCGCCGCGCTGGGACCCGGCCGAGCTTGCACTGGCCAAGGCAGCCGCGACGGCCGGGGTGCAGGCGTCGCGCGCGCAGCCCGCTTATCTCGGTCAGATGGTGGCGCGGCAGGCGATGTACGGCACCGGTGTGCTCGCCAACGATCCGCGCGGCACGCCGCAGTCGATCGCCGCGCTGACGATGGAGGATCTGCAGCGGTTCAAGGCCGCGAGCTATTCGCCCCGCGCCGCGCATCCGCATCGCCGGCGCAGTGAGCCAGGCGGAGGCGCAGGCCGCCTTTGCCGGGCTGGCGCGCGACTGGCAGGGCGAGGCCCAGGCGGCGCTTGGCTCGGTAGCGTTCGCCGCGCCGGACAAGACTCGGATCCTGTTCTACGACGTGCCCGGCGCCAAACAGTCAGTGATCATGCTGGCGCACCCCGGCCCGGCGCGCGGCGCGTCAGACTGGTTCCAGGCGCGGGCGAGCAACTTCATCCTTGGCGGCGGCGGCTTTGCATCGCGCCTGACGCAGGAGCTGCGCGAGGGTAAGGGCTATACCTATGGCGTGCGATCGGCGTTCGACGGGATGACGACCGGCGGCACGTTGACGGTCATGAGCCCCGTGCGAGCCAACGTGACCCTGGAAGCCGCAACGCTGATGCGCGACATCGTGCGTGACTATGGCCGCACCTTCACCGACGCGGACCTTGCCCTGACCAAGGGATCGATGATCAAGTCGCGCGCCCGCGAGTTCGAAACGCTCGAGGCCAAGGTCCACCTGCTGGGCACGATCGGCGACAATGGCTTACCCGCCGATGTCGTCGCACGCGAGAATGCGACGCTGGCCGCGCTCGACAAGGCGACGGTCCAGAAGGTGGCGAAGGCCTATCTCGACACCGATCGCATGATCATTGTGGTCGTCGGCGATGCCGCAAGCCAGGCGAAGCGGCTGGAAGCGCTGGGCTATGGCGCACCGGTGATGGTCCCGCCGCTGCGCTGATAGGCCCATCGCGCGGCAGGCGAGGGCGACCGGGCAGCATCATCGACGCGTCCCGGTTGATGCTGACACCGGTTTCCTATAGCCATTCAGTGCGCCGCCGGCGCGGCCAGGGGGGCAAATCGCGAAACCGCCAGCGAGCGCGACGGGCATTTGCGCCGGCGCACGGCAATAGTGGAGAGATGCGACGTGAAAGCCTGTTGTTCCTATGCGGCGATGGCACTCGCCATGGTGCTGGCGTTGCCCGCCGCAGCGCAGGATGAGTCCGGCCTGTTGTTCCACGCATCGATGGACAAGAGCCTGACAGCCGACACCGCGGCCGGCGATGCCATCCCCAATTTCCGCAGCCGGGTCGATGTCGTGGCCGACGGCGCGATCGGCGGCGCGGCGCGGTGGGAGGATGACGGCTATGTCGCGTGGAAGGCGCCGGGCAACATCCAGGCGGCGCGCGGCACGCTGGCCTTTTTCTGGCGCGCCCGCCAGCCGGTGGGCGAGGCGCCGTTCAACATCTTCCGCGTCAGCTTTGCCGATCATTCGAGCTGGGACATGGCGTTCCTGCGGATCGACTGGAACGGCCATGGCTTCGACGGGTTCGTCACCGACGCCAATCTGTCGCGCGTGCGCGTATCGTGGCGTATGCCGCAGCTGCCCGACGCGCAGGACTGGCACCACATCGCCTTTGGCTGGGACGAGGCGAGCGGGGTCAAGCTGTTCGTTGACGGGCGCGAGGTCGCAAAGGTCGAGCAGAAGGCCGATCTCGATAGCGGACTCGACCAGTTCGGCATGGCGGGGCGCGTGCTCTCGCCGCATCAGGTGCAAAGCCGCTACAACTTCATGCGCGGGTCGGACCTGGACGAGATCCGGGTGTACGACCGGATGCTGTCGGGCGAAGCCGTCGCCGCGCTGGCGTCGAAACGGGCGGTTTCGGCCACGGCGGCCGTGCCCACTGCCGCCGATCTGCGCGCGACCTGGCTGCACCGTTATGGCTGGGATGCGGGCGATCCGCCGCTGCTCGTTGCGCCGGTGACGCGCATCCGCAAGATCGAGTTCGCCGGCGCCAAGGACCTGAAGCAATGGATGTGGAAGGGCATCGACGGCATCCCCGAAACCACCTGGCCCGGCGTCTACAACCGCTCACGGCTGACCGGGCGCGACGATTATTTCGAGCTGCCCGACTGGAATACCTATGTCGAGGGCGGCAAGCGCTATGACCTGACCGTCCCGTCCGGTGAGCGCTTCAACCAGGTCGAGATCCGCGGCGCAGCTTATGGCGCGCTCAGCTGGACCGGGGGGGACGCGAGGGCCACGACGCTGGCTCGCCGGCGCAAGGGCGCGGTCCGCACCGTCGATCGCTTCACCCCGCATACGGGCGGCACGCTCAGCTTCACCAATGTGATGCAGGAACAGCCGATCCAGGAAATCTGGGCCTATGACGTCGGTGCCGGCAGCGAGCCCGCGGGCAGCTTCAAGCTCGACTATACGATCCGCGCGAGCGCGGCGCCGAACCTGACCGCGCTCGACTCCCTCAACGCCTTCATCGCCGGCCGCCATGCGCCCAATGAGCGCGCCACGGTCCTGGCCATGCCGACCTCGGGCGTGAAGGCGGCGGTG
>NZ_MDDS01000051.1 GCF_001721295.1 Sphingomonas turrisvirgatae
GGCTGCTTTCGCCGCTCATGATGCCGATCATCGGCCTGGGCTTCGGCATCGCGACGCTCGACTTCACCGAAATCCGCCGCAGCGCCACCTCGGCCATTGCCCTCCCCCATGTCCGCGTCCTCAGCCTCCACGCCCACAGCGCCCGATCACGCCGACCGCAGCAAGCTCCACCGCTGGTGGCGGATCTGGGTCGTCGGCGGCGTCGATCACGACGAAGTGCTTCGCCAGATCGCGGAAGATTCGGGCTGGTCCGGCCGCTATGCCTTCCTGATCCTGGTTTCCGCTGCGATCTCGCTGCTCGGCCTGCTCATGCCGTCGGTGGCGGTGCTGATCGGCGCGATGCTGCTTTCGCCGCTCATGATGCCGATCATCGGCCTGGGCTTCGGCATCGCGACGCTCGACTTCACCGAAATCCGCCGCAGCGCCACCGCACTGCTCGCCGGGTCGGCCATTGCGATCCTGCTCAGCGTCGTGCTCGTCTCGATCTCGCCGGTACAGACGATCACCAGCGAAATCGCGGGCCGCACGCAACCGACGCTGTTCGACCTGCTCGTCGCGCTGCTCTCGGCCGTTGCCGGCGCCTATGCGCTCATTCGCGGACGCGGCGGCACGGTGGTCGGCGTCGCCATTGCGATCGCCCTCATGCCGCCGCTCGCCGTGGTGGGCTTTGGCATCGCGACGTGGAACTGGACCGTGTTCGCGGGCTCGCTGCTCCTGTTCATCACCAATGCCGTGACCATCGCGCTCACTGCCGCGCTCGTTGCCCGCGTCTACGGCTTTGGCAGCCACCTCTCGCCGCACCATACCGGGTGGCAGCTGATCCTCTTCTTCGTCGCGCTCGGCGCGCTGTCGATCCCGCTAGGCGCGGGGCTCCGGCAGATCGCGTTCGAAGCGGTCGCCCAGCGCCAGATTCGCGACACCATCCGCTCGCGCTTTCCGGCCGAAGCTCGCCTCAGCCAGCTCGACATCGACTATGGCGCGACGCCGATCCGCATCCGCGGCGTCATGCTGACCCCGCGCCTGGATCCAGAGGCCGACGCAAGCCTGACTAAAGCGCTCGGCCAGCAGCTCGACCGGCCGATCGACCTGCATGTCGATCAGTTGCAGATCACGCTCGATCCCGGCGCGGTCGAGGCGGCGCAGATCGCGCGTGCCGGCAACCGCCAGGGTGAGGCCGAACGCACGGCGGCCGAGCACGCGATCGGCCAGCTCGCGCTGATCGCGGGAGTCGCGCCGGACGCCGTGCGCGGCGATCCGGCCGCGCGCACGCTCGCCGCCACCGCCGCCCCGCTTCCCGGCCTCACCCTCGATGGCTACCGCACGCTGGAACGCCGCGCCTCAGCCGCAATTCCGGGTTGGCAGGTGCGCCTTGCCCCGCCGGCCGAGATCGACCCGCCGGCGTTGCCGATCGAAGGCGGCGTGATCGACACCGCCGCGCTCGATCTGGCCGGGTGGGTTTCGGCTCGCCTCGACCGGCCGCTCAGGGTCGGTGGCGGCACGGCGGCTCAGCGCGAGTCGGTCGCCGCGGCGATCGTCGCGCGCGGCGGTCAGGCAGAGGTTGGCGAGCCGGCGGGCGCCCTCGCGCTCGCCGGGCCGCCCGCTCCTACGGCTTCGCTGCAGCCATAAGCCGCCGCTCGGGCAGCCCGGGCACCGCCGGCCGCACGCTGCCGATCGCCGCCGTGACCAGCAGCGCGCCCCAGGCGACGGCATGGCCCCGCATCATCGCCGGATCATGCGGCGCGCGCAGCAGATGGACCAGCGCCACGACGCCGCCCGCGCCGATCACGCCGGCCGCGATCTTGGCGACCGGTGCGCCGCGCCACAGGATCAGCGCGATCATCAGCTCGCTGGCCGCCAGCAGGGCGAATTTGGGCCGCACCGTCCAGAACAGGCCGGTGAACGTTCGCTGATCCCCCGGCAGATTGCCGAGCAGCTTGAACAGGATCAGCCCTTCGATGAAGTCGAACGCGCCGGCAAAGGTGATCGCGCTGAACAGCGCCATGATCAGCCCCAGGCTGGCACGGCGCAGCGCCGCCACGGCACTCAGCAGAAAGGTCAGATAGGCCGGGATGAAACCCAGCATGTCTAGCCACAGCGCCTCGCGCTGCGCCGCGATCAGCCGGCTCGTGCACGGCTCGCTGCCGAACAGCGCCGCGACATCGGCGGCGCTGCGCACCAGTTCCAGCGCGATGATCGGTCCCGCCCCGCCCGTGTCGCCACAGGCGACCAGGCCCGGCACGCGACCGAACATCACCGATATCGTCAGCGTCGCCAGCCCGGCGAGGGCGCACCATCGCCAGGCCGATCGACTCGTCATCGTTCAGCCCTGCGGCGTGTCGACGCCGGTTGCGTCCGTCGATGCCTCGGCGGCGGCCTTGTCGTCCTTGTAACGCTGAATTGCCTCCAGCGTGATCTGACGCGCGTCCTCGGCCCCGCCCCAGGTGCCGATGCGCACCCACTTCTTCTTCTCCAGGTCCTTATAGTGGGTGAAGAAGTGCTCGATCTGCTCCATCACGATGCCGGGCAGGTCGTCCTTCTCGTCGACATCGGCATAATAAGGGAAGGTCTTGTTGTCCGGCACGCACACCAGCTTCTCGTCGCCGCCGGCTTCGTCTTCCAGGTTCAGCACTGCGATCGGCCGCGCGCGCACGACGCTGCCGGGGACGAAGGGCGATCGCGCGATGACCAGCGCATCCAGCGGATCGCCATCGGGCGACAGCGTGTGGGGCACGAAGCCATAGTTCGCCGGATACCGCATCGGCGTGTGCAGGATGCGGTCGACGAACAATGCGCCCGACGCCTTGTCGAACTCGTATTTCACCGGCTCGCCGCCCGTCGGCACTTCGATGATCACGTTCAGGCTGTTGGGCGGATCATCGCCCACAGGAATCAAGTCGATGCGCATTATGACTTCCCTCTGTTGGTTCGGCTTCCCCGTCAGCGCGGGGCTAGCAACCGATCCAGACCGCCCTCTCCAGAGCCTATCTTTTCGAGGCGCGGATAGCGCAGCCCTCCGCGATAGTCGACTGTCACGTCACGATAGCGCGTACCGTTCTTGACCAGCAGCTTGACTGGCGCCTTGGCCTTCACCGCGGCGATCAGCCTGTCGTCGGAATATTCCTCGCCGCCGATCGCGACGATCGTGTCGCCCGGCGTCAGGCCGGCCTCGAATGCGGGCGAGTCCCATGTGACCTGCGATACGGCGCCGGCCTTCCCCATCACGGCGCCGATCGAATAGCTGAGGTCGGTCTGGCTGCGCGTCTTGTCGTTGTTCTTGAACGACGGCGTCGGCGTGTCGGTATAGACCAGCCGATAGCCGTTCTGCTCGAACCCGGCGAGCGGCGCGCGCGCGTTCAGTCCATCCAGCCGCGTGCGCAGGAAACTCGCCCAGTCATGCGGCTGCACCCCGTTCAGCGTCGCGACGACATCTTCGAACCGGTACGTCAGCACGCCCCAATCGCCGTCGCGCATACCGAAGAATGCGCGCGCGAAATCATCCATCGACTTGGTGCCGCCCGACAGCCGCCGCAGCATCGCGTCGGTCTCCAGCCACACCAGCAGCCCTTCGTTGTAATAGTCCTCCGACCGCTGCCAGCTGACCCACGCCTTGGGACGGCGCGCGCTGATCACCGGATCGTTGGTCGTGTCCTCCAGGTCGCGCCAGGTCCGCGCCGGGCGGTTGTCCAGGTTCGCGGCGATGCTGGCCAGCATGTCCAGCGTGTCCTGCTTGGAAACGATCCCCGACCGCGCCTGAAGCACATAGCCCCAGAATTGCGTCTGGCCTTCGTATACCCACAGCATGGAATTGCGCATCGGCGTGCGGAAATCGGGCGTCCAGCTGTCCGCACCGCGCCGGAACTTGCCGTTCCAGCTGTGCACGAACTCGTGCGGCAACAGGTTGCGCGGTCCCGGGCCGTCGTTCCACTTGGTGAAGTAACCCGGCTTCACCCCGTTCTCGCTGCTGCGGTGATGCTCCAGGCCGATGCCGCCCATCTCGTCGCTGATCGCCAGCAGGAACTCGTACCGATCGTAATGCTGCGCGCCGAACAGCTTGATCGACTGATCGACCAGCCGCTTGTGCGCGTCGATCTGCTCGGGCGTGGCGTTCAGTTCCTCGGGGCTGTCGGCAACGACGTTCAGGTCGACGCGATCGCTCAGCTTCCATTCCTTGAAGTAACGGCCCGCGAACACCGGCGAATCGATCAGCGTCTCGTAATCGGTCTTCTCATAGACATAGTCCGCGCCCTGCTTGCGCGCCGGCAGCCCCGACGCCGCCGTCCATCCGGCAGGATAGGTCACGATCGCCTGCACCGGAATACGGCGCGTGAACCAGCCGGCGGGGTACAGGCTTACCTGCTCGAACTGCAGGTTCATCATGTTGCTCGCGATCGACACCCGCCCCTGTTCGGTCTTGGTCGCGCCGGTGAACTTGAACGACAGGTCCAGCTGCTTCGCGCCGGCAGGCACGTCGATGTGGAACGCCCACACGTCCACCGTGTCGCGCTTCCACGGCACGGGCTTGCCGTTGGCCGTGATCTTCAGCCCCGTCAGCTTCTCGATCTCGCCCCGCGCGGCGTGCTTGCCCGGCAGCCACGCCGGCATCAACAGCGTCATCGGCCCCGCCTGCGCCACCGGAATGGTCTGCCGCACCGACAGGATGCGCCGCGCCACGTCGGTCGCGTCCACCTTCACCGTCATCGTCCCGGGATAGGGCACGTCGCGCGGCGCGGGGATGCGGTTCTCATAGGGCGCATGCTGCGGCAGGCTGTTCTGCGCGGTGGCGGCGGAAGCAAGTAACAAGGCGGTAAGCGCAAAAACACGGCGCATGGATACGCTCCTGAACTGAAGGGATGTCGTACCTAAAGCAACCATCGCGCGGCGCGTAAAGCCTTGTATCGCCGCATCCTTCACGACTTGCTTACCAATCCGCGCTTATGCCCGCGCCATGTATCACGACCCCGCCCTCGCCCGCACCGCGGCCGATCCGCGCCCGAAGTCGGCGGTCAGCGCTGGCGTCGGGGTGGCAGGGCTGGTCGGCATGGCGGCCTGGCTCGCTTTTGCGCGCAGCAAGGGGCTGGACGGCCCCTTC
Source organism: Sphingomonas turrisvirgatae (assembly GCF_001721295.1). Classification (GTDB taxonomy): domain Bacteria; phylum Pseudomonadota; class Alphaproteobacteria; order Sphingomonadales; family Sphingomonadaceae; genus Sphingomonas; species Sphingomonas turrisvirgatae. Next base: position 5,090 of record NZ_MDDS01000051.1, read on the forward strand.
GCGGCGCTGGTCAACCTCGCGGCCTGCGGCGTGCCGATGCTGCTCTGGGCCGTGCTGGTGGACAAGGTGCACCGCAACCCCAGCACCGGCGTCGACTGGGCCAATCCGCGCCCGTTGCGCGAAACGCGCGACATCTCGCTCACCAAGCTCGCCGGCCTGTGGCTCACCTGGGGCGGCATCGCCGCGGTCTATGCCATCTGCCGCTTCTACTGGACCGGCAATTTCGCCTTCGCCATGTGGTGTTTTAAGGTCGCCGCGCCCGCGCTCTTCCTGCTCTCGGTCCCCTATGTCCTGTGGATCGACCGCCATCTGGTTCAGCCAAAGGACGGCGCCTGGCACCTCGGCGCATGGCTGCTCGGCTCGACCGAGCCGGTCGACGATGCCGCGATCCACAATCACCTGCGCAGCTGGGCGGTAAAGGGCTTCTTCCTCGCCTTCATGCTCGCGATCGTGCCCCCCGGCTTCGGCGCGTTCATCCGCGCCAGCAGCGAAGGGATCCTCACCAACCCGGTGGCGCTCGCCAACTGGCTCATCACCGGCATGTTCATGATCGACGTCGCCTTCGCGACCGTCGGCTACATCCTCACCTTCCGCCCGCTCGACAGCCATATCCGCAGCGCCAATCCCTACGCCGCCGGCTGGGCCTTCGCGCTGATCTGCTATCCCCCGTTCATCCTCATGGGCAATGGCGGCCCGCTCGATTTCCACCCCGGCACGGCGGAATGGAGCCACTGGCTCGCCGGCCAGACCGTGCTCTTGTGGATCGTCGGCACGGTGCTGGTCGCGCTCACCGCCATCTATGCCTGGGCGACGCTGGCGTTCGGCTTCCGCTTTTCCAACCTCACGCACCGCGGCATCATCACCCACGGACCGTACAGCTGGACGCGCCACCCGGCCTACCTGTCCAAGAACGCCTTCTGGTGGATCAGCATGTTCCCGCTCGCCACCACCGGCAGCCTCTATGATGCGATCCGCGCCACCTTCCTCCTCGCCTGCGTCAGCGGCGTCTACTGGGTCCGCGCCAAGACCGAGGAGCGTCATCTCGGCGCCGACCCCGATTACCGCGCGTACAGCGAATGGATGGAGCGCAACGCCCCCATCCCGCGCTTCGGCGCGTGGCTATCGGGCCGTCCGCATCGCCCGGGCTATGCCGGCGTCTCGATCCCCGCAACCGCCCCGCGATCCGGCCCCGCCGGCATCCCGGGATAGCCGCCCGCGCGCACGAACGCCTCCCACCGCTCCGCCGCCTCGATCGCCGCCGCCCGTTCGCTCGCCTTGCGCCGCTGTTCGATCAGCGCGATCCGCTTGAGCAGCACCCCCGTCATCTCCTGGCGCGAAGCCCCCCCGTC
>NZ_MDDS01000052.1:2500-5764 GCF_001721295.1 Sphingomonas turrisvirgatae
GATCCAGGGTTGTCATTGGTGGTGTGGACTCTCAAGCGTGAGGTAAGGGCGTTTGGTGGATGCCTTGGCATGTACAGGCGATGAAGGACGTGGCACGCTGCGATAAGCACAGGGGAGTTGTGAGCAAACTTTGATCCTGTGATTTCCGAATGGGGAAACCCACCTATCCCGATTATTCCTACGTTGGCTTGTCCAGTGTTGGAGTAATCGAGAAACAGGTATCACTTAGCTGAATAAAATAGGCTTCGTGAAGCGAACCCGGAGAACTGAAACATCTCAGTACCCGGAGGAAAAGACATCAACCGAGATTCCGTTAGTAGTGGCGAGCGAACGCGGACCAGGCCAGTGCCTTCTTTTCAACTAGCAGAACAGTTTGGAAAAGCTGACCATAGCGGGTGACAGTCCCGTATGCGAAAGTGATGAAGAAGGACTTGAGTAGGGCGGGGCACGTGAAACCCTGTCTGAACATCGGGGGACCACCCTCGAAGCCTAAATACTCGTACATGACCGATAGTGAACTAGTACCGTGAGGGAAAGGTGAAAAGCACCCCGATGAGGGGAGTGAAACAGTACCTGAAACCGAACGCCTACAAGCAGTTGGAGCCTCTTTATGGGGTGACAGCGTACCTCTTGCATAATGGGTCTGTGACTTAGTGTATCAAGCAAGCTTAAGCCGATAGGTGTAGGCGCAGCGAAAGCGAGTCTGAATAGGGCGATTGAGTTTGATGCATTAGACCCGAAACCCGGCGATCTAGGCATGACCAGGTTGAAGGTGGGGTAACACTCACTGGAGGACCGAACCGTTTAATGTTGAAAAATTATCGGATGAGTTGTGTTTAGGGGTGAAAGGCCAATCAAGCCGGGAAATAGCTGGTTCTCCGCGAAATCTATTGAGGTAGAGCCTTGGACGAATACCCTAGGGGGTAGAGCACTGGATGGTTGCGGGCTGCGCGAGCGGTACCAATACTAACCAAACTCCGAATACCTAGGAGTACTATCCAGGAGACAGACGGCGGGTGCTAAGGTCCGTCGTCAAAAGGGAAACAGCCCTGACCTACAGCTAAGGTCCCCAAGTCACGTCTAAGTGGGAAAGCATGTGGGAATCCCAAAACAGCCAGGAGGTTGGCTTAGAAGCAGCCATCCTTTAAAGAAAGCGTAACAGCTCACTGGTCTAAACAAGGGTTCCTGCGGCGAAAATGTAACGGGGCTCAAGACGTGCACCGAAGCTTAGGGTGTGTTCTTATGAACACGCGGTAGCGGAGCGTTCCGTAAGCCTGTGAAGCAGTCTGGTAATGGACTGTGGAGGTATCGGAAGTGCGAATGCAGACATGAGTAGCGATAAAGAGGGTGAGATGCCCTCTCGCCGAAAGACCAAGGGTTCCTGCTTAAAGCTAATCTGAGCAGGGTGAGCCGGCCCCTAAGACGAGCCCGAAGGGGGTAGTCGATGGGAACCACGTTAATATTCGTGGGCCTGGTGGTAGTGACGGATCACGTGTGTTGTATGTCCTTATCGGATTGGACATGCTTCGAAGTGGTTCCAGGAAATAGCTCCACCGTATAGACCGTACCCGAAACCGACACAGGTGGTCAGGTAGAGTATACCAAGGCGCTTGAGAGAAGTGTCCTGAAGGAACTCGGCAAATTGCCTCCGTACCTTCGGAAGAAGGAGGCCCTCATTTTGCGCAAGCAGATTGAGGGGGCACAGGCCAGGGGGTAGCGACTGTTTAGCAAAAACACAGGGCTCTGCTAAGTCGGCTTCAAGACGACGTATAGGGCCTGACGCCTGCCCGGTGCCTGAAGGTTAAGTGGAGGAGTGCAAGCTCCGAAACGAAGCCCAGGTAAACGGCGGCCGTAACTATAACGGTCCTAAGGTAGCGAAATTCCTTGTCGGGTAAGTTCCGACCTGCACGAATGGCGTAACGACTTCCCCACTGTCTCCAGGACATGCTCAGCGAAATTGAATTCTCCGTGAAGATGCGGAGTACCCGCGGTTAGACGGAAAGACCCCGTGCACCTTTACTGCAGCTTCAGAGTGGCATTAGGAATTAATTGTGTAGCATAGGTGGGAGGCTTTGAAGCATTGGCGCCAGCTGATGTGGAGCCTACGGTGAAATACCACCCTGTTGATTTCTGATGTCTAACCTCGAACCGTTATCCGGTTCAGGGACCCTCTGTGGCGGGTAGTTTGACTGGGGCGGTCGCCTCCTAAAGAGTAACGGAGGCGTGCGAAGGTTGGCTCAGATCGGTTGGAAACCGATCGTTAGAGTGCAATGGCATAAGCCAGCCTGACTGCGAGACTGACGAGTCGAGCAGAGACGAAAGTCGGTCATAGTGATCCGGTGGTCCCTCGTGGAAGGGCCATCGCTCAACGGATAAAAGGTACGCCGGGGATAACAGGCTGATGATTCCCAAGAGCTCATATCGACGGAATCGTTTGGCACCTCGATGTCGGCTCATCACATCCTGGGGCTGGAGCAGGTCCCAAGGGTTTGGCTGTTCGCCAATTAAAGTGGTACGTGAGCTGGGTTCAGAACGTCGCGAGACAGTTTGGTCCCTATCTGCCGTGGGCGTCGAAATTTGAGAGGAGTTGACCCTAGTACGAGAGGACCGGGTTGAACATACCTCTGGTGTACCTGTCGTCGTGCCAACGGCGCAGCAGGGTAGCTATGTATGGACGGGATAACCGCTGAAAGCATCTAAGCGGGAAGCCTCCCTCAAGATAAGATTTCTTAGGACGGTGGTAGACCACCACCTTGATAGACTGGATGTAGAAGCGCGGTAACGTGTGGAGCTAACCAGTACTAATTGTCCTATTCGCGCTTGATGAGTCCCACCATCAATGACAGCTCTGCTGATCATTGAGGTTGTTGACCTTATACCTTGGTGCACGCATCGATTTGAAAACATACCCACCTACACCCGCTTCATTGCTTGGTGACCATAGCGTCAGTGACCCACCCGATCCCATCCCGAACTCGGCCGTGAAACCTGACTGCGCCGATGGTACTATTGCTCAAGCACTGGAAGAGTAGGTCGTCGCCAGGCATTGCAGCCGGTGTCGGTGGATATCGAAAAACCCATTCACAACGTCAAAAACGCAAACGCGCCGCGCCCACAAAGCTCGGCGCGTTTGCTGTTTCTGGCACTACGCCAGATCCTTGGCGCGGGGTGGAGCAGCCCGGTAGCTCGTCAGGCTCATAACCTGAAGGTCGTTGGTTCAAATCCAACCCCCGCAACCAATATTACAGAAGCCCCCCGGAGAGA
>NZ_MDDS01000053.1 GCF_001721295.1 Sphingomonas turrisvirgatae
CACTTTTACCGGAGCCTATATGAGCGAAGAAACCAATATAAATGCAGTTGAGTTAGCGGCTGAACTTACCGCAGCCTGGCTAGCCAACAACAACACGCGTGCATCGACGGATGAAGCAGTCGCGTTCTTGACAGCCATGCATGCAACCGTAGGCGGCCTCGCGTCACCATCGTCAGTTCAGCCGGACGGCCCGCCAGCGGCTGAGTACACCCCGGCAGTTAGCTTGCGTAAGAGCCTCGCAAGCAAGGATCACATCATCTCGATGATCGATGGCAAGCCTTACAAGACTTTGACGCGTCACCTGAGCACCAACGGGCTGACACCTGACGAGTACCGCAGCCGCTACAATCTGCCCGCAACCTATCCGATGACTGCGCCCGCTTATTCCGAGCGACGACGCGAGATGGCCAAGAAGATTGGTCTGGGGCGGAAGCCCGGGCAGAAAGGTGCCCGCAAGCCGAAGGCGGCCAGCTGATACACCCTGGCTCGCTATTTACTGCGTGCCTGTTCTGTTGTCGTTTGCACTCACCAGTGCGGCCGCGATCATCGTTGCGAGGCTTTCTTCAGCCTCGCGGCGGGTCTTCTCTTCCTTCGCGATGAGCTCCCTCTTAAGCCAGTCAGGCGCGCGGGCCAGCACCGCGGTAACGATGCTCTGGAGGTCGGCGTTCGGCAACATGATCGGGCTGAAGCATGCGACGCGCAGCTTGACAAGCTTGCGCTAGCCTTGCCCCTCGTTCGCGTGAACGGTGCTTAACAGCATCTTAGGCGTTCCGAAGCCATAGCGTCGTTGCTGGGTCGGCATGATTCCCCAAGGATCCGTCACAGCGTCGACCCAGCGACTAAGTAGTCGCGCGCGTATCGTTTATCGATAGCTAGCAGCTCAGGCATACGACGCGGCATCGCGTGCACGGTTCTCGAACAGGATGGTGGCCGGGAACACCTGCAAGCAGGTAGGAATTGTTCCCGGCCTATCTGACTGAGGGGGTTTGCAAGCCGCCAGCCAGACGGCAGAACTATGCAATCGAAACGATCAGGCAGCAAGTTCTCGCACGAGCTGGCGGATGGGCCTTATCGGCTACCTGGCGCTGATAGACTGCCCCAAATACTGATCGAGAGGCTGACAAGGCGTCCCGGACATGTCGCGCCCCTCAGTATGGCGCGCCGTCATTCCCGGCTAGGGCGAACATCGGATCGCGACGGTCACAATGGAACCGCTTCGCTCACGAAATGCAGGCTGACAAGATTAGGTTCAGCCGGCCAAGCGGCGGCCGGGAACCGGAGTTGAAAGTTCCCGGCCTGTCTAGCTGCCTTCGTGGGGGATTGCAGCTCGACCGCTGCATTGTGCGACCTGTTGTGGGTGCGTGCAAGCGAAACGCTTTGCGCGGTAACCGGGCAGTCACCATTGACGCTTTATCTGGTGGTATGGCTGTAATGGTCCAGTTTCCAGATGGTAGCGAGCGGTCTGTCCCAAGCCGCACTCGCGAGCACAAGGGGCGCAGGGCTGGCCCGGGAAGCTCGCTGCCAGCACTCCATGAGGAGCCACTGGACGATGCTGACTGGCTGTTTGAGCAGGCGGCGGGCGGCTGGCGGGCAAGACCTCGCTGACTGCCGCAAGCGCGCAGCGATGCAGCCCTGCTATGCTGCCTCGCAGTAAAAGCGATTTTGCTCAAACCGCTGGCGAAGCTGCTCAACTTTGGCGCGCTCAGCCTCTAGGTGCGTTAGGGGGACCCAGAACTGGATGCCGCCAATGGGCCTGTCGAACCGGTCAAGCTCTTGCTCCGCTATTTGTGCCGATGCCCTTAACAACAGGGCCAGCTTCCGAAACTGCGACACGCTCATCGTGACCTTTGCGCCGTCGGCAGCGCTTTCTGTCGCGGCCAGCATCGACGTGGCTTCCGCCAATGCAGCTTGGACGACGCTTTCCAGTTCAGATGCGTTTTGCATATAAGCCCTCCGCGTTTGAGAGGAGTAGCTAGTTCCCTTTCGTTTCGGTGTCGTTAACCGCGCTGCTGAGGCCATTCCCGTGCACGATCTGGCGAATAGGGGCGGTCAACGGCTACCAAAATTGCAAAACCAGCTTGAGGGAACGGGAGAGATAATCAAGCGACAGCCAAATTGGATGACGCGCCTGCTTAACTACGCTCCTGACCGGTTGTCGTTTGAGCTCGCGAGCGCGGCTGCGATCATCGTTGCAAGACTTTCTTCAGCCTCGCGGCGGGTCTTCTCTTCCTTCGCCACCAGCTCCTTCTTCAGCCAGTCAGGGGCGCGTGCCAGCACCGTTGTAACGATCAGTCGCAGGTCGCCATTTGAGAGCATGCTCGGTCTGAAGCATGCGGCAACGGGAATGGCAAGCTCGCGACCGCTAATGCCATGGGGGTCTCCTCGAACCGCCATCGACAGGACTGCTAATCATCCAATTCCCTGTACAAGATCCCCCGCCAGGGGGATGCAGTTGTTGCGACGTTGGCCGTGGCATCGATCCGCAACAATAGCTCATGACAGCCGTTTGTCGGTTTAACCCGAGTGCGCGGACGATTGGCATGCCCGAAGATCTTACATCGTTCGAAGCAACATCGCGCGCGTTGACCAAGGCATTCGAAGACGAAAATCATGAATCGCTTGGTGCCGATCTATCTAGCCTGATGGTCCAGCTGTCGCACCTACCGTCGATCAAGGCCGATAGCCCGCTGTCGACAACAAAGCCTCACAAAAGGATGCGCTGGCTGCGATCGCGGCTGCGACGCCCTGCCTGAGGTTTTCCAGCGGCTAACCGCTGAAGTGCAGATGCTGGTGAGTAGCGCCGCCGCCCTTAGAGCTTTGTTTACATAGCGGTGCAACAGCGTGTTGGTCGCCCCGGTGCCGGACAGCATCCGCCGGGGCGGCTCTCCCCTACGCCGCCGGCGTCCCGCTGAGCCGACGCTCAAGATTTGCTCCGCGCGAGTGTTCGCTTTCGCCCTCACGGTCCCAGTCGACAGGTCCAGCAGCCGACTGACCTATGACAGTTCCTTACTTCAGTCCGTCCAGAGACGTAGCTTCAACGGCTTGGCCTTACGCTCAGAAGCGCGAGCAAGCTTTGCATGCGCACTATAGGCCGTCGAATCGCTCGCATCCTGCGACGATTGCCGCTCCTCAGCCGCGCGGCGGGAGTAGTGTACTTCATCTCGTTCACGCATGCTTCCGTCTCCTCTCCTTTCAGATTAGACAGGTCGTGTGGCGACACCATCGCATGTGTTAGGCTACTTCAGAAACTTCGCCGATTTCGGCATTTCCTGGCCCCCTTCTTGCACCGTTCTTGACATGCCACGCTCGCCGCCATTGCGGAGCTTCTGGCACCTGAGCGGTCGCTACACATAGAGTTCGCGCCGCCCAACTCGGCCAGTTCACGTTCCGCCATGATCATGCGCTCATAAGTGCACGCGATAGATAGGTGAATGTCGCGAACGCAGGGGTGCTAGGCTGCCTCAGCCTTGCTCCGCTCGGCCTCAGCAAGACGCTGGAAAACAGCTATTCGCCGCTGATTAGACATGATGCCGGGGGTCGCCGAGACCGAAATCAACAGGGGGGACCGATATCATTCCGGTCTCGGCAACATCGCCACGGCGATGAGGCTTAAACATCATCGGCCACCTATTGTTCCGCATCTTCTTCAGAAGCCCACGCCAGCCAGCATACGCCATTAAGTTCCGGAAGCTGAATCGATCCGACGCGCTGGTTCAACAGCCGACAACCCAATGACGTGCGAGGCGGAACGGCGGCAGCTTCGTTACGTTGTGCGGTGCAGCGTGAAAGGGCGTGCATGGCTTACGCAATAGACGTCGACCGGATCACTCGCATGCGGCAGATCGCACTATGTTTGAATGAAGCGGATCGGATTACAACCCTGGCGTATGCCGCCGCCCTCGAAGCCGATATGCCGGTGCATCCGACGGCCGCAAGCAGCGGCAGTTATCCGTCCCATAATGGGACGCATCTTGCGGCGGAACTTCGCGCCCCCGTCTTTGTTCCAGCCTCTTCACAAAAGTGATTGAGCCAGCGACGTGTAGGTCGCTGGCGCGCTTAAAGGGGTAGAAGCATGTTGCAGACGATCATGGTGGTGATCGTAGCGATCTATGTAGTCTCGTTCCTTACCGTGACCGGCATCATGGTCAGTGAGCTGCCCGAACGCCCGCCACAGGATGATATCCAGCCCGCCGAGTAGCACTCTTCTCAAAGCAGGCTGGTAAGCCTCTTAGAACGACAGCAGTGCACCGAAGAGTGCCCCCTCCTTGCCTGCTCGCATCGGCATGAGCAGCGTGGAACCTTCCAAACCCAGCACCGTTTCAACAGCGCACAAAAACAGGCGCTGCCGGTTTAGGAGGGGATGCCATGGCGGTCGCCATGCGCGTGTGCAGCGCCGTGTTTCAACCTTAGTAGAGCTAGGCTAGAGGATCGTGTGGTAGGCTTACGGCTTATCACGGGGGTGGCTCTTGGTTGATCGGCGCATTGTCACTTTCGGGCCGTTTGCCCGTGCCCGCGTGGAGATCATCGGGTCTGAGTTCACGCACCATTTCCCTGCTGTTCAGGATGGGCGGTTCGACAGCCTACTTGCTCAACTCGATTTGGTGAAGGGCACACCCGCCGCGCAAGGCGAGCGCCTAGCGGAGCCTACGCCAGGTTCATCAAAGCTGGAACATCCTTGAAGCAAGGTAAGCTGTTAGTGATAACGGCTTCTGCGAGTGCATTATCCGATTATCTGCCTGCGAGCCAAACCGACACACGGCGTGTCCCGGTAAATTCGCGTGCCACTTTATAAGGCGCGGATAAGTCCGGCGAAGGTGGCGTCATAATTGAGCGGGAACGCTCTATGCAAAGCAGTGCCGAGCGTCGCTGCATCAACCTGCTCTTGCTTGAAACTCGGCGGAAGCGCTGGCGGAGCAACTTCGCATGCGGCAAGCGCCCTCATGTCTTCGACGAACTTTGTAGCGATTTCTCTGTCTGCGGGATTATTTAACGTGTGAGCGACTGTCAGCAGTCGTGCCGCCGCCGAACCGAGAGAGTGTGCCATGGCGCAACCTTCCTCCGCTGCCCCCACCATGGTTAATGAAATCTAAAGGTTAACAAATAGTAAACGGCGCGCGACGGCCGAGATAGCGAACCGACATGGCAAGCAGGCGCCGTAACGCATGGGCAGCTTGCAGACCGCTGCGTCGTAAGGCTGAGCGCAAGGTGGTGGAGACGTGGCCGA
>NZ_MDDS01000054.1 GCF_001721295.1 Sphingomonas turrisvirgatae
CTCCCAGCCCGCCCGCGCGCGTCCAGGCGCCGCCGCCGCCGCCCGCGCCACCCGTGCCGCCGCCCGACGGCGCGCTGGTCACCGAATTGCGCCCGTTGCGCGCGGCGATCCGGGACGGGCTCGTGACGCTCGATTTCGAGCTGTTCGTGCAGAATCGCGGGACCGAAAGCGCCGACAACATCCGCGCCGTCCTGGCGCTGATCGGTGCCAATGCGCAGCAGGACGACCAGCTTGCCGGCTTCTTCGGCTCGGCACGCATGGCGCAGGGTTCCGAACCCTTCAGCATCGCGCCCGGCGGCGTGTTCATGCTCAACGGCACCGTTTCGGTCCCGGACGATGCGATGCCGGTGGTGCAGGTTCAGGGCAAGGCGATGTTCGTGCCGATCGTGCCGGTCGCGCTGCGCTGGTATGCGGGCCTCAGCATCAAGACGCTGCGCGACGCCTTCATGGTCGGCACCGTCCCCGCGCCGGGCAGCGACAAGCTCGGCCCGCTCTGGGTCGATCGCGCCGCCGCCGGCTTCGGCCCGCTCGCCGCCAAGCGCTACGTCGCCAAGCCGGGCGCTTGAGCGATCATGCCGAGCGCGGTGCCGGCCCGGCTTTGCTGAACCGGCCCACGACCAGCTACGACGCGATCGTCCTTGGCGCGGGCGCGGCGGGGCTGATGTGCGCGTTCACCGCCGGTCAGCGCGGGCGGCGCGTGCTGCTGATCGATCATGCCGACCGGCCGGGAAAGAAGATCCTGATCTCGGGCGGCGGGCGATGCAACTTCACCAACCTGCACACCGCCCCCGACCGCTACCTTTCGGCCAACCCGCATTTCGCCAAGTCGGCGCTGCGCCGCTACACGCAGCATGACTTTCTGGCGCTGGTCGAAAAGCACCGCATCGCCTGGCATGAAAAGACGCTCGGCCAGCTGTTCTGCGACGGCAGCGCGCGGCAGATCGTCGATCTCCTGCTTGCCGAATGCGCGGCCGGCAGCGTCGAGCTCGCGCTTGGCCAGCCCGTCCGCGCCGTCACCCATGCCGATGCGACTTACACCGTCACGGTCGGCGATCGCGCCGTTACTGCCCCCGCGCTGGTGATCGCCACCGGCGGGCCGTCGATCCCGAAAAGGGGCGCGCCCGGCTTCGCCTACGCCCTTGCCCGCCAGTTCGGGCTCAAGGTGGTCGAGCCACGCCCCGCGCTCGTGCCGCTGACGCTCGGCGGGGACGAGGTACTGTTCCGCGAACTCTCCGGCGTCGCCGCTCCGGTCGAGGCGCGCGCGGGCAAGACGGCCTTCCGCGAAGCCGCGCTGTTCACGCATCGCGGCCTCTCCGGCCCGGCGATCCTGCAGATCAGCTCCTATTGGCGCCATGGCCAGCCGGTCGCGATCGACTTCCTGCCGCAGCACGCCGCCGACTGGCTCGTCGCCGCCAAGCGCGCGCACCCGCGCACCACCTTGCGCAAGCTGCTCGCCGACGCGCTGCCCACCCGCCTTGCCGACACGCTCGCCGACCAGATCGGCCTGACGAACGAACTCGCCAACACCTCCGACAAGGCACTTGCCGCCGCGGCCCAGCGCCTGTCGGCTTGGCCGTTCCACCCCAACGGCACCGAAGGCTACGCCAAGGCGGAGGTCACGATCGGCGGCATCGCCACCGCCGGCCTCTCGTCACAGACGATGGCAGCACGTGACATGCCCGGCCTCTATGCGATTGGCGAAGCGGTCGATGTCACCGGCTGGCTCGGCGGCTATAATTTCCAATGGGCCTGGTCCAGCGGCTGGGCGGCCGGCCAGGCGATCTGACGCCCGCCGCCACCCCCGTACCTGCCCCGCAATCGCGCAAGTTTGGCGCGCTTCTGCTCATTTGTTAGGCAGGTGGCAGCGCACGCCACGGGCGACTCGCCGGATTGGCGTCGCCGCGAACTTGGCACGCGCGTTGCAACTCGCGCGGCAGGGGGCGGCTTCATACGATCCGCAACGATCCCGCGTCGAATGAAGGAACGAGAGGCCGTGAAAAAGATCGAAGCCATCATCAAGCCGTTCAAGCTCGATGAGGTGAAGGAGGCGCTGCACGAAGTCGGCGTGTCGGGCATCACCGTGACCGAGGCAAAGGGCTTCGGCCGGCAGAAGGGTCATACCGAACTGTATCGCGGTGCTGAATATGTCGTCGATTTCCTGCCCAAGGTGAAGCTTGAGGTAGTGGTCGAGGACAGCCTGGCTGACCGCGTGGTCGAGGCGATCGCCGCCGCGGCGCAGACCGGCCGGATCGGCGATGGCAAGGTGTTCGTCACCGCGATCGAAACCGCGCTGCGCATCCGCACTGGTGAGCGCAACGAGGACGCGATCTAGCCCCGCACCGACGCGAATAGGGCTTTGCGAATATTTCCCGATGCTGCACTGCAGCGCAAGATGATTCCCGGTCGAGCGGCCGGATAGACGAGAGCGAAAGGGCATATCATGGCGAATTCTGCCAGCGACATTCTGAAGATGGTCAAGGACCAGGAGATCGAATGGATCGACCTGCGCTTCACCGACCCCAAGGGCAAGTGGCAGCACCTCACCATGGTCGCCAGCATCCTGGGCGAGGATGAATTGACCGACGGCCTGATGTTCGACGGTTCGTCGATCGAGGGGTGGAAGGCGATCAACGAATCCGACATGATCCTGAAGCCCGATCTGGACGCGGTGTGGGTCGATCCGTTCAGCGCGACCCCGATGCTGATCCTGGTCTGCGACATCGTCGAACCCTCGACCGGCGAACTCTATGCCCGCGATCCGCGCTCGACCGCCAAGCGTTCGGAGGCCTATCTCCAGTCGCTCGGCATTGGCGACACCGTCTATGTCGGCCCGGAAGCCGAATTCTTCATGTTCGACGACGTGCGGTTCGAAAACACCTATTCGTCCAGCTACTATCAGCTCGACGATATCGAACTGCCGGGCAACAGCTCGAAGGTCTACGAAGCCGGCAACATGGGCCACCGCCCGCGTGCCAAGGGCGGCTATTTCCCCGTCGCCCCGGTCGACAGCGCCATCGACATCCGTGGCGAGATGGTGTCCACCATGCTCGAAATGGGCCTGCCCTGCGACAAGCATCACCACGAGGTCGCCGCCGCGCAGCATGAGCTCGGCCTGACCTTCGGCACGCTGGTGCAGACCGCCGACCGCATGCAGATCTACAAGTACGTCGTGCATCAGGTCGCCCATGCCTATGGCAAGACCGCGACCTTCATGCCCAAGCCGATCAAGGAAGATAACGGCTCGGGCATGCACACCCACATCTCGATCTGGGAAAAGGGGCAGAACACGTTCGCTGGCAACGGCTATGCCGGCCTCAGCGAAGCATGCCTCTATTTCATCGGCGGCGTCATCAAGCACGCCAAGTCGCTGAACGCCTTCACCAACCCGTCGACCAACAGCTACAAGCGGCTGGTCCCGGGCTATGAGGCGCCCGTCCTGCTCGCTTATTCCTCGCGCAACCGCTCGGCCTCGTGCCGCATCCCGTATGGCTCGGGCACGAAGGCAAAGCGTGTCGAATTCCGCTTCCCGGACGCGCTGGCCAATCCGTATCTCTGCTATGCCGCGATCCTGATGGCGGGTCTCGACGGCATCCAGAACAAGATCCATCCGGGCGACCCGATGGACAAGAACCTCTATGACCTGCCGCCGGAAGAGCTGAGCGAAGTGCCGACCGTGTGCGGTTCGCTGCGTGAGGCGCTCGACAGCCTGGAAGCCGATCAGGACTATCTGCTCAAGGGCGACGTGTTCTCGGCCGACCAGATCGCGGCCTATGTCGAGATCAAGCGCGCCGAAGTCGCCCGCTGGGAAATGACCCCCAGCCCGGTCGAATTCGACATGTACTACTCGGCGTAAACCGACCCACTTCCCCAGCCGCTTCGGGGGAGGCGGTGAAGGACAGCAGGCGCCCGGGCTCGCAAGAGCCCGGGCGTTTGTGCATCCCGGCGGCACGCGCAAGGGCGACAAGTCTCATGAACGGCGCTCTAACCGCGTTATTCGGGAACCATCCCCCGCCCTTGCGTTACATCCTCGATAACAAGGGGACGAACATGCGCGCGATCCTGTTGGCCGGCCTCGCTCTTACCGCCACGTCGCTCGCGGCATGCAGCGGCGGCTCGAACACCCCCGCCCCCCCCCCCCCCCCCCCCCCGCACCCCCCCCCCCCCCCCACAAGGCATGATGTCGCATGCCGTCTCCTGCTTTTTAAAAAAAAAAAACAAAAATAATAACATATCCTTCAAGTTGAACAGACAAGAATGAACTATCGCTGCATATACCG
>NZ_MDDS01000055.1 GCF_001721295.1 Sphingomonas turrisvirgatae
GACATATTCTTTGCAGTCGAGATTTATGTCGAGCGGTTCGCGTGCAGGCGCAGATTTGCGAGATGAGGACATCGATTCTACTCCAGATAATTAAGGTGACCCCAGACCCAACAAGCTGGAGGATCTATGACGTTGCCGAAGACGGTCGTTGCTAACGCACGACCCAAGCCCTGGACGGGAGATGCTCCCACCTCAGATGCCCTATCCATCGCCTTCCACTCTTCTCTTTTGGGGAGCGCGGCGGGATCAGCCGCGCTCTACAAAGCAGCAGCTCGCCATTTCCTTTTCTGGATCGACCAACAGGGCATCGCGGTATCGACGGTGGACGATGCGGTCGTCCGACGTTTCGAGAAGCATCGGTGCCGCTGTCGGGGCTTTTCCCGCCATGAGCCCAACCGGCCGATGTTCACCAGCAAGGTCCGGCGTTTCGTCCGCTTCCTGGAAGATCAGGGCGTCGTCGACGTGCCCGATGATGTTGATCACCTCGACACGCTGTTGGCGGATTACGCGACGTTTCTCGTGCAGGAGCATTACAGCGCGGCAAGCATCAAGAGCTACCGGTCCGAGGCAGCGCACTTTGCTGCCTGGATTCGGGTTTCCCGCCTGTGCTGGGAAGATGTCACTGACAAACATGTTATGCAGTATGCCGACCACGACTGTCGGTGCCCGGTATACCGCAAGCGCGGGACGCTGGTCGGCCACCACGGACCGCTACGCCGCAGCAAAGGTGCGCGGCGCTTCCTCGGTTTTCTCCGTGACCGGCATATCCTTTCGCAAGTCGATCGCCGGGATCATGAAGATGACGATCTGGCCGCCTACAAGGCATGGCTAAAAGCCCATTGCGGCAGTTCCGCCGCGACGATCAGGCGGTACTGCGGAGAGGTGAAGCGTTGGCTCCCGGCGCTGGGTGAGCCATCGAAGCTGGACGCGGCTGCCATTAGGCGGGTTGCCAGCAATCGCATCGGCGAGTCGCCGGGTTCCGCCTCGCTCATCGCAGGCATCATGCGGAGCTATGTGCGCTTTCTCGTCTCGTGCGCAGAGTGTGAACCGGCACTGCAGTACGCTTTTCCGCCTATAAGGCGGTATCGGCTCGCCACTTTGCCGCGCTACATGGACGATGCGACGATCGAGAAGATCGTCGCATCCTGCCAGGCAGATACCGCGGTGGAGATCCGCGACAAGGCGATCATCCTGCTGCTGGCCAGGCTCGGATTACGGGCCGGCGATATCTGCCAGTTGGGCATGACCGATATCGACTGGAACAACGGATATCTTCGGGTAAGCGGCAAAAGCAGACGACCCGATCGCCTGCCGTTGCCACAGGACGCGGGGGACGCGATCCTCGACTATCTCGAACGGGCTCGCCCGCCGATCAATGAGGAACGGCTGTTCGTTCGGGTACAACCTCCTTTCCGACCATTCAGTTCATCGGCCGAGATCGCCGGCATCGTAGCGCGTGTATTCGATCGAGGCGCCATCGAGGGCGTGCCGACGGGCGCCCACGCCTTCCGGCATTCGCTTGCCACACGGATGCTGCGCGCCGGCGCCGGCCTTGAGTCGGTCGGCACGATACTGCGCCACCGTTCCCCAGCGACGACCGCCATCTACGCCAAGGTCGACATTCCGATGTTGCTGAAGGTCGCCCAGGACTGGCCGGGAGATGTAGCATGCTGAAGGATCAGATCGCACGCTATGTCGCACTCCATCGCAGCTTCGGCCGCAAGTTCGACGAACAAGAGCGAACGCTCGACCTCTTCGCCAGTTATGCCTCCGGCTTCGGCGACCGGCACACCAACGTCGAACGGATTTACGATTGGTGCCGGACAGCCAGTTCCCAGAACGTGGCAAGAGACAGATTCGACCGCCTGCGCCGCTTCTGCCTCTATGCCCATGCGGAGGATCAGGAGCATCAGGTGCCCCCGGCGGGCGTCTTCGGCAGGGGTAAGCGGCCACGACCGACACCCCATATTATGGAGCCAGAGCAGGTTCGGGCGATCATGCTGGCCGCCCGCGAACTTCCGCCCAGGGGCAAGATAAGCCCGCATACGTACTATTATCTGTTCGGGCTGCTCGCAGCGACGGGCTTGCGCCTTTCCGAAGCACTCGCGCTGCGGCGTGATGATGTCACGGGCGACGGTCTCGTCATCCGCAAAGGGAAGTTCGGCAAGCAACGCCTCTTGCCGATCCAACCTTCAACCCACGAAGCGTTACAGGCATATCTTACCATCAGGCGGAAGCTCGGCGCCCACGGCGAGGATCTATTCGTCCACTCCCGGGGGCACGCCCCCAGCACAACGCGCGCCTATATCATCTTCGTCAGATTGGCACGTGAGTTGGGTTTTCGTGGTCCTCCCGGGTCCCCCGGCGTTCGCGTTCATGACGTGCGGCATACTTTCGCTGTTCGATCGCTGCAGTCCTGTCCGCGCGATCGGGAAGCCATCGCCCATCATATGGCGGCGCTCAGCACCTATCTTGGCCATGCGGATATCGCCAACACATACTGGTATCTCGAGGCGACGCCGGTCCTGCTTCGCGACATCGCCGCCGCAGGCGAGCAGCTCTTCTTGGGAGACGCCGCATGACCGCGCTCGCTCCCCATCTCGCCGCGTTCCTGCGCGATCATCTTCCCCGCGAGCGCAATGTCAGCCCACATACGGTGACGACCTACGCGAACTGCTTTGCGCTGCTGGTCCGGTTCGCGGCCAACCGGCTCAAGCGGCGACCCACCGACCTGACGATTGAGGATTTCGATCCCGAACTGATCATCGCCTTCCTAGACCATGTGGAGGATGCCCGTAAGAACAGCCCCAGAACCCGCAACGCCCGGCTTGCCGCGATCCGGGCGTTTTTCCGTTATGTCGAGTATCGCGTCCCTGTCTGCCTCGATCTCGCGCTGCGTATCCGTTCCGTGCCGACAAAGCGGACTGACACCACACTTATCGACTATCTGACACGTGACGAGATCACCGCGCTATTGGATGCGCCCGATCCCCGGTCCCGCTTGGGCACGCGAGATCGGGCCATGTTGCACCTCGCCTATGCTGGTGGCCTGCGTGTCGCCGAGCTGCTGTCGCTACAGATGCAAGACCTTCCGCAACGCTCGCTTGCCACGGTCCACATCGTCGGCAAGGGGCGACGCGAGCGTGTCCTGCCCCTGTGGCGCGAGACGCAGGCATCCCTGCGGGCTTGGCTGGCCGTCAGGCCGCAATGCCAGGCAATGGAGATATTCCTCAACGCCAATGGTGTGCCGATGGGCCGCGACGGGTTTGCGTTCAGACTGGCAAAGCA
The DNA here is from genome assembly GCF_001721295.1 of Sphingomonas turrisvirgatae. Classification (GTDB taxonomy): domain Bacteria; phylum Pseudomonadota; class Alphaproteobacteria; order Sphingomonadales; family Sphingomonadaceae; genus Sphingomonas; species Sphingomonas turrisvirgatae. Next base: position 3,289 of record NZ_MDDS01000055.1, read on the forward strand.
CGTCGCCACGGCCGCGAAGAAGCAGCCATCTCTGCTGGGCAAACGAGTCACGCCTCATGTGCTCCGGCATTCCTGCGCAATGCACACTCTCGCCGCGACCGGTGACATCCGCAAAGTGGCGCTCTGGCTCGGGCATGCCAGCATCCAAAGCACGGAAGCGTATCTGCGGGCCGATCCCGAGGAAAAGCTACAAATCCTCGCCGCGCATGGGTCGCCAACCGTCAAGCCTGGCCGATTCAAGCCACCGGCTGATCCGCTGATCATGATGCTCAACGACGTTCGGAAACGAGCATAGTCCCAGAGATCTCGTGCCTCCGCACATCTCCATCCACCTTAATTATCTGGAGTAGAATCGATGTCCTCATCTCGCAAATCTGCGCCTGCACGCGAACCGCTCGACATAAATCTCGACTGCAAAGAA
>NZ_MDDS01000056.1 GCF_001721295.1 Sphingomonas turrisvirgatae
GTAGAGTTAGAGGCGGGGACGCGACGGGAGAGTGCCGCACGCCTTTCGACGACGACCGTAGAAGGCGAAAAGAGGCACGGGGACCCGCCGCCCCGACGGCAGCCCCCTCCCGCCGCGCCGAGGCCGGCGGCAAGCAGCAAGCCGCCCCCCAGCACGAAGATCAGCCAGCCGGGCAGGCCGGTGCCGACCGGCTCCGGCGTCGCGGCGGCAGTGGCGTTGCCGGTCGGATCGGACGCGACCGGTGAGGCGGTGGGGGTTTCGGCAACCGGTGTTGCGGGAAGCGGGGCCGCGGGAAGCGGGGTCGCGCCGGGCGTTGGCGCGGGTGTCCGGGCAGGTGCCGGCGCGGCCGTTGCGGTCGGCACCGGAGCCGGACGCGCCGTGGTCGGGCGGGGCGAGGGCGTGGGCGTCGCAACCGGGGTAGCGCGCGGCGGGGTCGGCATCGGAGCCGGCTCGGCCGTGGGCCGCGGCGCGGGCGTCTGACCGCTGGGCGGCAGGCTGAAATCGCCGACCGGGGGCGTCACGATCACCGGCTGTTGCCCGTTCTGGGCAGCGGCCGGGGCGGACAGGAGGAGGAGGGTCAGCGCAGTCGTGGCGCGGAGCTGGATCACGGTCACCCGGGGGCCGTTAGCAGATGCGGAGAGACCCGCGCACCCATAAAGTGCGCGGGTCCCACCTGACCGGAAATCGACCGTGGTTCAGACCTTGGCCGGGACGCTGTGCAGCCGCGCCTCGATATCCTCGTACATCGCCGGGCCGTCATCGAGGCCGATCGGGATCAGCGTGTCGCCGCCGTCGGTGCGGCCGACCGTGAAGGCGGCGGCGGTGCGCCCCTCGCTGCCGTCGGGCAGGCGATAGCGCGCATCGGCAAGGACGATCGGGGCGAAGCCGTCATGGCCGGGCTGGTCGTGCATGGCCTCACGTGGGAGCGTCACCGCCGCATCGACGCGGGTGCCGTCGCCCGGCGCGATCGCATCCGCCGCGACCACGGCATCGGCCGGCGGGTTGGTCAGCAGCCGCTCCATCGCGCTGTCCTGCGCCGCGCCGTTCAGCATGAACGCACCGATGCGCACATCCTGGGCGGCGACACCGCCGGCATTGGCGACGGTCAGCTCAAATTCGACCACGCCCTCGTTCCGCGTCACGCCGGCGCGCAGGGGACGCATCGCGAGTTCGAGTTGAGGGCGGTTGCCCTGCGGTTCGGCGCCGCCGAGGACGGCATCGATATCGGCCGAGTCAGGGCGGTGCAGCGTGGCACTCTCGAGCGCGGCATGGACTTCCGGCTCGTGGCGCGGGGTAGGCTCGACCGGACGCTCGCCGAAGGCGGGGGCGGCAGCAGCGGCAGCAGCAGCCGGAGCGACCATGGGAGCGGGCGCGGGGTGGACGATCCGTTCGGGTTCGGGCTCGTAGACAGGTTCGGCCGCTGCGCTTTCATCGACATAGGCGTCTTCATAGACATCCTCGTCGCGGCGGCGGCGCAACAGCTTCATCGCGGCAATTGCGGCGGCGATGGCACCAAGACCGGCGAGCACCAGCCAGAGGGTGCCGCTGTCGCCGGATTGCTGCTGCTGCGGCGGCGTCTCGGCCGCAGGCGCGACCGGTTCAGCAGGCGCGACGGGGGCGGTAGCGGCAGGTGCGGGTTGCTCGGGGGCGTCGGTAGCCGGGGCGGCAGGCGCGGTCGGCGCTGTCGCTGCCGGGGTAACGGCGGCGGGAGCGCTGGACGCAACGCGGGCGACCGGGGCGGCGCGCGCTGCAGGTGCGCTGCGCTGCGGCGTCGCGGCGCGCTGTGCGGCGGCGCGTTCGCGCGCTTCCTGCTCGGCCTGCTCGACCACGCCGGGCGCGATCGTGGTGCGCGACTGGGTGGCGGTCGGGGCCTGCGTGGCTGGAGCAGGGGCCGGCGCGGGTGCCACCTCGTCCAGCGTGTCGATCAACGTCCTGTCCGAACGCACTGCCGACGCGATCGCGCTGGTGGCCGATGTGGCGCAGCGGCCGAGCTTCCCCGACAGCGAGCTGGCGCGGGTGAAGGCGAACTGGAACCGCCGCCTCGCCATCGCGCTCACGCAGCCCGGCACGCTCGCCAACGCGGCCTGGACTCGCGCCTATTATGGCCCCGACCACCCCTATGGCCGGGTGCTGCCCACCGCGGCGCAATTCGGCGCCTATCAGACGGGACAGCTCAAGGCGTGGCACGCCGCCAATTTCGGCGCGAAGCGCTCGCACCTCTACATCGCGGGCAAGTTCGATGCCGCAGCGGTCAAGGCCGCGGTGGAAAAGTCGTTCGGCGGCTGGGCGGCCGGGCCTGACCGTGCGCTGATCCCGGTCAATCCCAAGGCAGGGCCGCAAGTGCTGCTGATCGATCGCCCCGGCGCACCGCAATCGACGATCAACCTCGTCTTCCCCGCCCCGGCGGCAGGCAGCGCCAGCGACATTCCGACGCGCGTGATGAATGCACTGCTTGGCGGCTCGTTCAGCTCGCGCATCACGCGCAATATCCGTGAGAACAAAGGCTATACCTATTCGCCCGGGTCCAGCGTCGCGTTGTTGCCGACCAACGCGGTGTGGACCTTCAACGCCGACGTGACCACCGCGGCGACCGGCGCATCGCTGAGCGAGGTCATCAAGGAAATCCGCACGCTTCAGACCACCCCGCCGGGCGACGAGGAAGCGGCGGGGATGCGCCAGTACATGGCCGGGCTGTTCGTGATCCAGAATTCGACCCCGGGATCGCTGGTGAACTCGCTCGCGACGCGCGACGCACTCGGCCTGCCGCGCGACTGGCTCGACACCTATGTGCCCGCAACGCTGGCCGTCACGCCGGCACAGATGCAGGCGGCCGCGAACGCCTTCGATCTGAGCAAGATGACGCTGGTCGTCGTCGGTGATCTCAAGGTGGTGACACCGCAGCTTCAGGCCGTGCCGGAATTCAAGGGCATCCCGATCAAGACGGTCACTATTCCCTGAACAATCGTTCAGAGTAACGGCCAAGTCAAAACGGCGGCAGCGCAAGTTGCCGCCGTTTTTACCTGAATCCCTCACCTGGTCGATACGGCTTAACGGCTCGCCGCAATTTCGAGCCATCTGCGCGACGAATCGTGGGTTCCATTCATTGAAACCCCGTTATGACCCAGATCAACGCATCAGCGCCTCGTGCGCTTCGCCGGGCCACCGCGCTGCTCCTTGCCGCCGTCGCCCTCCCCGCTACCGCGCTTGCGCAAGAGACGGTGACGCCCCCGGTCGTCATCGCCCCTGCCGAAGCACCCGCCACGCCAGCGGGAGCCAAGTAAGATGCGCCGCCTCATTGCCGGCCTTTGCGCCGCCGCCCTGCTCGCC
>NZ_MDDS01000057.1 GCF_001721295.1 Sphingomonas turrisvirgatae
CCATCGGCCCACCCGCCCCATCTGGACCGGCCTGGAGCCCCTTTTGAGGCCGCCAGCACCCCCATTTCCTGCTGCGCCTTGGCGCGAAGCTCGGCTTCGCTTGAAATCTTGACCGGATACTGTTTCTTCGCGGCTTGACCGAAGCGGTCGACGATATCTGCAAGGAAGAAGGCGTCGGCCGGCGGATTGGCACGCACTCGAATGTTGTCGACGACGATCTCGCGCGCAACCGGGTTGGCCTGGGTGCTGAACTCGATCTGCCGGATCTTCGATGGCTCGAGTGGGCCACCGCTGTGACCGCCGATCAGCTTTTGGTCGGGCGTCTTCCAAGAAGGGGGGATCTCACGAAGGCCAGTTTCCACCTTCGCCTCATATCCCGTCAGCACGGTGTAAAGCGTTTCGGTCTTGCCAGCGCCAATCACGCCGCTGGCGCGCTGGCGCGTGCCGTCATCGGTGATCAGCGTCACGAACAGATGGATCGACACGCCGCTTGGGTTGGTCACGTCGAGCGCCAGGTTGGTATCGCCCATCGCGTTCACCTCCGCAGGGATCGAAAGGGGAACCGTGACCATGTCTTCATCGCGCGGCTCGAACCGCAAGCGCAGCCCCTTGCGCCCCTGGGTCGCCCCGGCCGCGACAACGATTTCTGCAGAGGCATTGCTGGTCTTAATCGGACCGGTCCGGCCCTCGAAGCCTTCCACCAGGCGCTCGGATGGTGCAGCCGAAGCAGCCATCACGAATGCAGACGAAACCAATAGCGCAGCAGCGCGGCTGAGCCGACCTGTCCCCAGCATTACTCTCTCCAGATTATCATTGTTGGATCGCCTGACCCTTGCATGATCGACTCGCCGTCGTTCGTCAACTGTCTACAATGTCCGAAACCCTAGTCCGCTCACTTTGGTTCGCACGCGCAGCAGGATGTCGTCCGATGTGATGAACAGCGTTGATCCGCCCTCGCCGAAGCAGCAATTTCCGGTCGCCCGTCCGGTACGGATCATCCCCAGCAATTGTGCCTCGGGTGTCAGGATCGCGACGCCCCCCGGCGCTGTTGCAAAGACGATCCCGTTGGAAGCTATCGCCATGCCGTCCGGGGCGCCCGGTGTATTGCCTGCCAAAAAGCGCGACATGTCAAACCAGGTGCTCTGGTCGCGCAGCCACCCCGATCCCGCTCGCGCATAGCGCACGATCCACGGACTGGCTGCGTCGGACACGGAAACGTAAAGGTGCTGGTCGCCCGGCGACAGGCCGATGCCGTTGGGAGCCACCAGCGTACCGTCAATTAGAGCGATCTGTCCCGAGGGGGCGCGACAATAAACGCCGTTCACGGAGCGCATACGCGCAATCGACTTCAGTCCTCCATCGAGGCCGAACGGCGGATCGGTGAAAAACAGCCGCCCATCGCTTGCCATGACCAGATCATTGGGGCTGTTGAACGCCGCCCCGGCGGCGCCACGCACAACCACATCCGGTGCCGCCGGCCGTCCCAGCGCATATTTGAGGATCGAACGCGTGTCCTGGTCGCACACCAGCAGGGCATCTTCACCGGGCAGATAGAGCAGGCCATTGGTTCCCGGGTTTGCACCTGGGCCGGCACCCCCGGCCCCTGCGGGTGATCGCCAGACCGATATGCCGGAGCCTGATTTCCACGACATCATCTTGTTGGGCGGAATGTCGGAAAAATAGAGACGACGGCGTTTCTGGTCCCAGGTCGGTCCCTCGGCCCATGCGAAGCCGCGACCGATCACTTCACAGGTCGGTGAGGTTCCAAGGACGGCGTCGAGGCGGCTATCGAGACGCTCAATCCTGTTTTGAGGCTCAGCCTCCACTGCCCGCGAGCCTCCAATCAGTCCGGCAACAAGCCCGCCCGCCGTCATCGCCAGGCATCGCCGGCGCGGTATAACGCTGTTCATTGAGACACTCCTTCTGAATTCAAGAGTTCGGCATGACCGAATGTGGCCCGGCAGGCACCGCGATGAAGCCTAAATCAGAGGCACAGATCTCGGCTCGGTCCGGCTGCTCTACCCCGTTGCTTGCAGCTTAGGCCGTCCATGCGCCACTCACTGGCAAACGAAAGAACGCGTCAGTCCGCGCGAGCATCTGTTGTTTGTATGGAATCAAGCCCATGCCAGGTCTCCGAAGGCGTGCGATAATGGTCCATCCACTCGATATCGGATCGGTCATATTCGCCGCGCAACATCCAGAGCGGTCGCTCCAGCTTCGTTTCCCAGGCAAATAGCTTCCGGAACAGCATCCTCAGGATGTCCGGTCGTCGGCTGGCAAGGTCCCGCTGCTCCCCGACATCGCGGCGCAGATCGAACAACTCGGCCGGACGATCCGAATGCCGCAGCAGCTTCCAGTCATCGTCACGGATTGCGGCGCGCGCGCCTCGCTTCCAGAACAATGTCCGATGCGGCCGTCCCGCCTTGTTGCCGGTGAGATAAGGAAGCAGCGATGTCCCATCAAGACCGGGAATGGCAGATGGATCGCCGCCTGCGGCGTCAAGGAAGGTGGGCAGGAGATCGAGCAGGCTGACGGGCTGATGATATACCCGACCCGTCGCCACGCGACCGGGCCATCGCATCAGCATCGGGATCCGCAGCCCGCCTTCCAAAAAGGTAGCCTTGGTGCCGGCCAGCGGATAGTTGACCGAGCCGTTATGGGGCACTTCCCCGCCATTGTCGTTTGCGAACACGACCAGCGTTTCCCCCTCGAGACCGCTTGCCATCAACTCCGTCAGGATTGCGCCGCTTGCCCGATCGAGCGCGAGCATCTGTGCGGCCGCGAGCCTGCGGACGCCCGAAAGGGTCCGAAAGGCTGCGAGGTCTTCGGGTAACGCCTCCATCGGGGTGTGCACGGCGTTGAACGACACGAACAAAAAGAACGGTCGCTCACGATTGCGCCGGATGAACGACACCGCTTCCATCGCCAGAGCATCCGTGAGATACCCTTCATGCTCGCGATAGTTGCCGAAGCCTCGCTCCATTTTGTTCTGAGGCGGTGGCTGAAGGGGATCGGAATAGGGCCAGTAGCTGCGGGATCCTCCGCGAAAGCCGTAGAATTCATCAAAGCCACGTCGCAAGGGATGGTAGCGCGCCGCGTCCCCCTGATGCCATTTGCCCAACAGACCAGTGCGATAACCGCGCGCGCGCAGATGATCTGCAATCGTACGCTCGGCAAGAGGCAGTCCCATTTCCGCCCCGTCCAGCTTGCTGTTAGCACTCATATAGCCGGGGACATTATTCTCCTCGAAGCCGAAACGCTGCTGATAGCGGCCTGTCAACAGGCCCGCCCGCGACGGTCCACAGGTAGGGTCGGTGACATAGGCTTGGGAAAAGCGCGTGCCCTCGCGCGCCAACCGATCGAGATGCGGCGTGTGCATCGTGCGACTGCCTTGAAAGCCAAAATCTCCATAGCCCGCGTCGTCCGCAAACAGGAGAACGATATTAGGTTTTGCCTTTTGGGCCACATCGCTGTCCCGCGCGAATGCCGGAACTGAAACGCAAAGCGCTAATGCAATCACTGCGCGCAGCCAACGACACGCAAAAAGCAGACCGATCATCTACATCTCCCTCCCCGACTTGTCCTGCGCGACTCCTTATTGTCAACAGTTGACGCGATGGTTATGATCGTTGCTATAATCGCCATACAGGGGGCGGGATGGATTCGTCGTCAAGAATTAGCCGAAAGTCAGGCGCGCTGTGGATTGCGCTCATGCTTGCAACGACCGCGGCCTGGCCGATCGCCGTGCATGCCAATGGCTCTGAGAAAAAGACCGGGCCGACGCTAGCTGCCTATGCCGCGATGCGCGACAATCCCATGGCGTATCGAGACGCCCCCCTTGACAAGTCCGAGTGGAAGCTCGCCTGGGCGGACGAGTTCGACTATCCTGATGCGCATCTGGACCGCAAATGGATCTCGCGGCAGGGCGAATTCGAAAGCGAATGGGTGAAGGGCCGCCGTTGGCGCAAGAACGCGGTAGTGAAAAACGGCGTGCTCGAACTGCAGAACCGCAAGTCGGCGTCTGACCCGCATGTCTGGTCCTCGGCAAGCATCTGGACGAAGCGGACGTTCGGGTACGGCTATTACGCGGCGCGGTATAAATATGCCGGCGCCTATGGCACCAACAATTCATTCTGGCTCTGGCCCAAGATAAAGCCGCCGCCCGGTCAGAAGGCTTGTGAGATCGACATCAACGAGGGTCACTACCCCAATGTGATGAACACCAATATTCACAACTGGACCGACACCTGGCGCGCGCCCGATGGCCGCGAGCAGCATCTGGATAACCAGCTTCACCACACGCTGCAGGGCAAGCGGGGGCACTCGGTCGTGCTCAAGGCTCCCGTAACCACCCGCAAGATCCGGTTGCGCTCCGACAATCCTGCGTCGATCCATATCGAGGAGTTCCGGGTGCTGGCCCCCTCAGCGCGCTATCCTGCCGCGGACGCTCGGCACGAAGAGGCCGCGTTGAACCTCGCCCGCATGCCAGGTGCCCGGCTAACGACGGTCGGCACCTTCTATCAACTGCCGTCCAGAGAGGCCTTCGCTGCCGACGGTCGCCTGGAGACGCGCTGGGTTTCATCCAAGCACGGTCCTAAATGGCTCGAGATCGAGTGGGACGAGGCGCAAATCGTCGGCGCGGTTCAGATCATGAATGGCTGGCCAGCCGGCAACGGCACCTACCGGAATCTGATGACGGACTATACGCTTGAATATTGGGATGAGGGCAAATGGGCCAAACTCGACCGGTTCGATGCCGCGACGATCGCGGACCACGCCGCCGAATACCACACCTACGGCTTCGAATGGTCGGAAGATTATTTCAAATGGTATCTCGACGGGAAGCTCTATCACACCGAGCGCAATGATGTTTGCTTCAGCGCGATGAACATCCTGCTCAGCATGGCCATTCTCAACCAGGAAATTGCGGGGCCCGTGACCGACAAGATCGACGGGACCAGCATGAAGGTCGATTATGTCCGCTATTATCGCCGCAAGTCGCCGGCCGGGCGGAAGTAAGATCGCGGCGGCACGATCCACCGCTTCGGAGCTGCCGCTCGCCCATACGGTCGCAATGCTTTACAAGGGCCTCGATTGCCGACAGATTGTCGACAGATAACAGCGCGATCAGTCGGCTCGGCGGGAGGGCCCCGTATGGCACCGGATATAAAGAATATCCTCATCCTTGGCGGCGGAACGGCGGGCTGGGCCTGCGCAGCCGTCCTCGCTCAACGGTCGGCGGAGCACGGCGTATCGTTGACCGTCGTGGACGCCGCGGACATTCCGACGATTGGCGTCGGCGAAGCGACTATCCCGACAATCTATGATTTGCTGAACCATGTCGGCATGACCGACACTGAAGTGGTGAAAGCGGCGCAGGCCACCTTTAAATATGGCATTCAGTTCGAAGGCTGGTCGCGCCGGGGCGAGACCTATATGCACGGTTTTGGCACCACCGGCACGCCGCGGGGCGAGGATGATTTCTTCACTGCATGGCTGGGAGGCGGCGCCTATTTTTCCAGTCGCACGCTCGATGCGTTTACGCCTGCCGTGGCAGCTGCGCGAAAGGGCCGGTTCGCCCGCGTGGCCGAGCGGCCGGCAGGTGCCGCGCAGCATCTCTACTATCCGTTGTGCGAACTGAGCTATGCGCTGCATTTTGACGCGGCGTTGCTGGCGCGCGAGTTGCGGGCCAATGCGCTGCGCAACGGCGTTGTTCACCGCTCCAGCAAGATTGTCGCTGTGGAAACCGGCGAACGCGGCATTGCCGCCTTGCGAACCGGGGACGGCGAGTTGATTGAGGCGGATTTCTTCATCGATTGCTCCGGGCTGACAGGCGTGCTGAGCCGTGCGGCGCTGGGGGGCATGTTCGAAGACTGGCGCGCCTATCTTCCCTGTGATCGCGCCATCGCCGTCCAGACCGCGCGGAGCACGGCGCCCAATCCTTATACAAGGTCGGTAGCGCATCGGGCTGGCTGGCGTTGGGAAATTCAGCTGCAATCGCGCACCGGCAATGGCTGCGTCTACAGCTCTGACCATATGAGCGATGACGAAGCGACCGATTTGCTGATGAGCGAAGTCGCGGGCGAAGCGATCAATCAGCCGCGACGCATCGACTTTCGAACAGGTCGGCTTGCAGAGCCGTGGGAAGCAAATTGTGTTGCGCTAGGCTTGGCCGCCGGGTTTTTGGAGCCGCTGGAATCGACCAGCATCCATCTCATCTCGAAATATGCGCTGCTTCTGGAACAGATGCTGTTCGACAATGCCGGAAAACCCGATGATCGCGGCCGCTTCAACGCGATGTGGCGCGCGGAAACGGAAGAGATTCGCGATTTCCTGTCGGCGCATTATGTCGTCAATCAGCGCGATGAGCCTTTTTGGACCGAGCGACGCGACGCAAAGCGCCCCCCGTCGCTCGATCGCAAGTTACAGGCGTTCGCACAGACCGGCTGGTTCGATCTGCCGGACCATGCGCTGTTCGGGCATGACAGCTGGTTTCAGGTGCTGATCGGTCAGGGATTCGCGCTCGATTACCCGCAATTTGCCATTCCACGCGCCGAAGCGCCCGGCCTGCTCCAATTTCTCCAGAATGTCGCGCGGGCGGTTGATGTAGAGACCTCAGCCATTCCGCGTTCGCATCAACAAGTGATCCATAGCCTGGTCGAAGGCGGCTGACGCGCCAGTCCTCACCGAGGCGACGCTGCCGCAAAATCGAGCCCAAGCATTCGCTCGAGCGCCAGGTCCGGATCGGTCGCCGCAGCGCCTTCTTCGGCAGGCAACCCCGCCCGCAACCGCGCAAGCGCGTCCGCCTGCGGCAGGTGGTTGAGCGTGCAGCGTTCGAAGAAATCACGAATCGATGCCGGCGGCACCTTGTCCAGCTGCTCCCTACTGGCGGGAGTCAGCGCAACCCCGCGAGGGTAGATGCCCATCCCGCTCAGTAAATAGAGCCATGAGTTCAGCTTGTAATGACGACCCAGCCCCGTCTCGTGAAGCACCGGGGCTATGTCGCCCCCGCTAAACCAGGTTTCGATCACCGCCTTGAGCCGCGGCGAGATGGCGGACCCGTTCGCGCGACAAGCTCGCCAATAGCCGCTGTCGTCGCGGTTCGACGTCAAATAGTGGGTATGGAGATAATCCTTCACGTTGGCATAGGCGTCCGCGATCTCGTCGTTCAGCTGTGAGGCATAGCGCGCGTTCCCCTGGCCTGCGCGCCAGTAACGAATAAACCGGGCCAGCGTGAGTTGTACCAGCGCCAGCGCGGTGGCTTCCAACGGCTCAAGAACCCCCTGCGCGAGTCCGACCGCCAGCGTATTGCGGTTCCACACCGTCGTCGCTCGCCCGGTGCTGAAGCGCAGCGTGCGCGGGGTTATCGCATTCTCCGCCACGCCCAGATGGGCTGCCAGTTCGCTTGCTGCCTGATCTTCAGAGCGATGGGCGGAACTATAGACATAGCCGTTACCGGTGCGTTCCTGCTGGGGAATGTGCCACACCCATCCGCAGGGAAGCGCGGTTGCGGTGGTGTGGCTGGCCGCCACCGGTACTGGCGGCGTGGCAAAGGTGACCGCCCGGTCGTTGAACAGCGCATCACCATAGGTCTCGTAGGAGATGCCGAGCGCATTCTTCGTAATCACCGAGGCGAATCCGCTACAATCGATGAAGAAATCGGCGGCAATCGTTGCGCCGTCATCCAATTCGATTGCGCTGACATCTCCGCGCTCGTCCCGCCGGACGTGCCGCGCCAGCCCGTCGCGGCAGACGACGCCGCGGGCTTGGGCGCTCGCCTTCATGAATGCTGCCAACCGATTGGCGTCGAAATGATAGCCATATTGCACATCGAACGGAAATGAATGTGGCGGCACCGGACACAGCGCGCGATCCGCCAGATAAGCGGAATAGCAGAAGAGATCGGGGTGAGCGTGGACATCGACCCCGCGCCGCCGCAATTCGGAGTTATAAGCCAGCGCTCGGATGTGATCGCGGTCGAACTGCGTCAGAAAGGGATGGAAGTAGCTTTCAAACCCCGGAACCCGCGACCAGTCGTCGAAACGAATTCCCGATTTGAACGTGGCGCCGCAGGTGGGCATCCATGCATGCTCATCGATACCGACCGCATCGAAGAAGCTTTTGAGCGCAGGGGTTGAGCCTTCGCCCACGCCGATCGTTCCTATCGCGGAAGACTCAAGCAGGGTGAGGCTGGCATTGGGAAAGGCGCGCTGGAGCAGGAGCGCCGCCATCCAGCCGGCGGTTCCGCCGCCCAGAATCAGGAAACGGGTTGGCGCCCGCGCTGAAGAATGCACAGCATCCATATCGGCCATCCTACCGCGCGACGCAGACAAAGAAAGGCGCCGCGTTCGGGGGAACGCGGCGCCTAGGCTCAGGGAGAGAGGTGTGATCTCCCGATCAGAATTCCGCCCTCACACCGAAGCGGAAAATCCGGCCTGTGTTATACTCCTGAACAGTGCGGGACTTGGGTGCGCCCTCATAGATTGAGCCTTCGTCGAAGTTGACCATCGCGCCAGTTGCATCAGGCAGCCGGATGATACGACTGGTGAAATAGGTCCGTACCGGCGCATCCGTGATATTGGCTGCGTCAAAGGTGAAGCTGAACTTGGGCGTTACCTGATAAGCTGCCGAGAAGTCCAACGTGCGGCGGCCTTCCTGCCACAAGGCACCACCAGAGAAGGATCGCTGAACCAGCGAGTCGCTGCTACCTGCGTAGGCCAGACGAAGCTGATGGCCAGCCTTCTGCCAGTATCCGGTCACGTTGTAGGAGTGCCGGGGCGTTCCGGGAATCGGGAACTTGGAGTCTTGGAACTCGGATTTTGAGAAGGTGTAGTTGGCCGCAATGCCGAGACCAGATAGCAGACCCGGCAAGAAGGTGAAGCTTTGCACATATTGCACTTCGGCGCCCATTACGCGCGCTGACTCCGAATTTTGCCGTCGCGTAACGTTATATTCGTTACACAGCGCACGCCCGTCTCCCCCATAAAGCCAGCTTGTCGACTGCTGCAGAACTGCCTCACCCTGCAAGCGACGTGGCATGCACTGGCTGACATCCGGCACAGCTGAGACATCCGAAGATGGCGTCAGCAAAAGGTCGGTCGTGCGGCCCGTCGAGTCAGTAAAATTCAGGCCGTCGACTGTCGCCCCGTTCGGATCTGCAGCGATCCTTCGCAGATCGCCGATAAACCAGCGCTGGTCGACCGTTTCGACCAGATCACTGATGTCTTTGTAGAAGAGGTTCGCGGACAGCATCGCATCGCGCTTGAAATACCATTCGACTGCGATGTCGATGTTGTTTGCCTTCAGCGGATTGAGTTGCGCCGAATAGAGGTCGACCGTCGAGGTCGGGCGGAACTGAGTGGTCCCTTCGAAGACAGATCCTTCACTCATGCGAAAGCCGGCGCGTAGATCGTCAATCGGCGGTCGCGACATTGTACGATATGCCGAGAAACGGGCAATAAGCTTGTCCGTTGCCAAAAAGCTGAGATTGAGGCTCGGCAGGAAGACATTGTAATCATATGCATCTGCCGCCGCGATCGACGCGCGGCTGCGGTCGGAAAGCGTCCGGCCACCGATGGTACCGAATTGCTCGGTCGACAAATCCGAGTAGCGGATCAAGTTGCGCTCAAGGAATGTAGCCGGAATTGCGCCAGGCTCAAGCAATGGATCATAGCAGACACCGCCAGGAACTGCAGGCGAAGTCCCCTGCCCGTCGATACGGGCCTGTCGATTACGCGCCTGGAAGTTTGTAAGATTGTAATTCCGGCCGTCGTTGAAGTCTGTTGGGACTGGCCCAGCACCTGTCCAAAATGCCGACGAAGGACCCCGACCCAATGGCGAAGGTGTTTCGCTCAGCACCGGACAGCGGTTAGCCTGGTTCGAATTCCGCAGGGTGTTGAGCGCGATGGGATCGATGATCCGGCCTTGCCCCTGCGCGTCGAACGCAAAGTTCGCGCCGGCAAAGCCGGTTGTGTCAAGCTTTGTGCGGACATAGCGCAGCCCGATATCGCCCTTCAGGCGATCCTCGAAATAGGCGAAGTTCGCCTTGATATAAGCGGCGATGTTCCGGAACTCGGCTCCGCGAGTTTGAGTGCGGTCGAGCGTAAAATCACGCTCGCCCGTGGTCACGGCCTGAAGAGCAGCGACAGGATCAAAGGTCGCCCAGCCGTCGCTGATATGATCTCGCTGAACGCCCAGACCGCTCAGCAAATTGTTGGCAGAGGTGGTGCCGCTGGAGAAAATGCCGGCGGAGATCAGCGAGATGGCGGCAGGATCCACAAAGATCGTTTGTCCGGTGAACGGGCTAATCGCCTCGACAAGCTGACTGCTGGCGCGCGGCGTGCCTGACTGGGCATCGACGAACTTCTTGCGCTCCGTATATTTGGCGCCGAATTCGAAACTGTTGATTCCGGCAAAGTCGACATCCCAGTCGAAGTCGGCAAACGCCGCCCGCTGCTCGTCACTCACCCGTGTCACACTGGACTGGATATACGACAGCGTGTGCGAATTGAGGTCGTCCGGATTGAATCCGGTACGGCCAACATTGTCCCACAAATCATTCTGGTCGGCCCGAATGTCGATGATTTGGCCAAGATTGGGGGTGGATGTGCCGCCGACGAGACGGCATGCGCTTCCTGAACAATCATAGCCTGCGGGCTGTAAATAGTCCGCCGGGACATGATGCAGGTTCCATGGGCCGACCACGCGGTTCCGGTTTGCCACCATGTAGATGCTGCGTTCGGGCTTCTGCTCGGACTTGGCCAATGAGGCACCCGCGCTCATTCTCAGCCGGTCTGTAAAGCCATGCTCGAATTCCGCGCTGAATAGATAATTCTCGACGGTGTAGTTGTTGACCGAATTCGTGGTGCTGCCAGTCGAGAAGCGGTTCAGATATTGCGAATAGGTTCGAGTATCAGTGTCGAGAAGACGCCAGTTCTGGACCGGATCGGTCCACATCAAGCCATTGTTCAGTCCTGGGTTGGTGACCGGGTCACCAGGATTCTGGACAGTTCCCCCATAAGGAACGGTGTTCGTGTCGTATACGGATGTACGGTCAAGAAAATTCGGTGTCAGGCCGAGATTCGGCTGCTGCACGCCATCGATATGACCCCCGAAGTTCGACTGGCTGACGGACACACCCGTCATCTGGCCGCGAAATTTCTGCTGATTATAGGTGCCGTTCAGGGTCAGCGACGTGCGATCGGAGAAGCGCCACTGCATCGACGCGTCCGCACCACGCCTGCTATATTCGTTCTCGTAAATCTCATAACCCGCCGTGGTCGGCGCGAGTCCATAGGCGATGTTGGCATAAGGGCCCCGTCCCGCCGCGACGCCTTCTACGCCGGCGAACGCGCTCGGCCGGTTGAACATCGCCGCCCGCGTCGCCTCTGCTGCAATCGCGTCGGCTGCGCCAAACGCCTTGCCGTTCTGGTCGGTGTAGAAGTTCGTGCCAAAGGCATTGTAGTTGGAAAAAGCCACCTGGTCGCGACGCACCGAAGTTTTTTCGTCATAGGCGGTGACAATAACGCCGAAGCGATCCTCGAAGAAACGCTGCGAGATGGTACCCGAGATCTTGTGATCGAACGACTTGGACAGGCCATTGTAGCGCTGTTGCAAGGAGATGGTCCGCACGTCTCGCTTCAGATCAAGCGGCTTGCGGGTAATCAGGTTGACGACCGCGGAGAGCGACCCCTCCTCGTCATCGGCCGAGGGGGTTTTGACCACTTCTACCTTCGCCAGAATGTCAGCGGAGTAAGCCGAAAGGTCGACACCCTGCGAGAAGCCAGTCGAGCCCAGGGCAACACCGTTGAGCGTGACGACAGTCTGATCCGCGTTCGCACCGCGAACTGAGATCGTGGCCCCCTGGCCATCGACCGTGTTGACGCTGACGCCAGAGATACGATTCAGGGCCTCGGCGATGTTCTGATCGGTCGACTTGCCAATGTCTTCGGCATTGATCGTATCGACGATCTGACCCGAACGACGCTTGTCGTCAATGGACTGATTAATGCTGCCTCGAATACCCGTGACAATGATGTCGCCTTCGCGATCAACCGTCTCGTCGTCCTGGTCGTCGGCGGTCGCGGCTGGGCCGGACGGGGCAGGTGCGCTGGTCTGAGCAAAAGCGGCATTCCCATGAATGGCAATCGCCAGGGTCAGCGCGGCGGTCGTGTGCAGAAAATCATTTTTGGAAAATCGCATCATTTTCCTCCCCCATTTTATAACATTCTGGCCGACAATCTGACAGCACTCGACGACTCGAATGTCGATTGTCGACGCCATCTAGATCGGGCGCCCGGCTGCAGTCAATTATTTTGTCGACAGTCGACAACGCATTGCGAGCAGTTAGTCGGTGGCCTGCGCGCTGCTTTTGACCTTGCCGGCGCAGGGCAGCTGCGTCTCGCTGCCCGACGCGCGCGTCGTAACCATGTAAGGGCCGAGATCGACGACTTGCTTTGCGCCGGCAACGTGAAGCGTCAAACGCCCTTGCTTGTCGCCAACATCAACCGGCGAGATGCCTTCGACGCAATGAAACCGAATTTCGTCATCAAGCTCCACGCGACCCACCGCAGCGGCCTTGAAGGGTGGCGTCACGCTTCCGACGACGGCGTTGACCCATGCCGGCTTGCCCGGCTCACCCGAACGCGCAAAGAAGCCGATGGTCACGATGTCGCCTTTCTTAACCGCCTTCGAGATCGCACCTGTCGCCGAACTGTCCCAGAAGTTCGCACCGGCACGCGGCACCGAAATGCGGACCAATGTGCCGCCCGGTGCCTTTGGTTCGCTCAGCCGGCTGACCTTTATGTCACCATAGCTGCCCCAAACCGGACGTTGTGCATCGCTGATGATCTGTTCACTTGAAGCTTGCGCTGCGACGGCACCCATCAGTGCGACAGCGATTCCAATCGAAAGCTGCATGTTCCTGCTCCCCACTCATCAATGTCAAACGATGCCCGGCCGACCGAGCTGCTCCTCCTATTTCAACGCCTTCTTTCCGAACCGGACAGGATAGAGGCGCCCGTTCATGCGCTTCGCCGCAGCGACCATTTCGGGATAGGGCACGTCCGCGACCGACACGAAGCCGACATTGTAGTTTTCACCGTCATAGGAACGGCCGGTCAGGGGTGAGTCGACATATTGGAACCAGTGCGCGCCGACGAACCACGGATTGGCGATCACGGCGTCCATGTACCGCTCATATTGCGCGGCCCGATCTTTCTGGTCGGACGCGAGGATCAGGCCCGGGTGATATAGTCCGGCGTCGCTCGCTCCCATGTGGAATTCACCGATCAAGCTGGGCTTGTCGATCTTCGCAAGGAAGCTCCACGCGCCTTCGTGCGGGATCTCGCGATATTCGTTGTAGCTCATGATGTCGACGAACTCGCTTGCCGCCTCGATGACTTCCGGCGTCATGCCCCAGGTCGCAAAACGCACGCCCATATAGAGGTGCTTGGGCAACACCTCATTGAGCGCGCCATCGACGACACGGAAATATTCGCGCGCATATGCCTTGAGCAGCATCGCATAATCGGCCTGTCGCGCGGCGCCATGCTCCTTCAGCACCACCCCCTTGGCCAGCGCGCCCCAGGAAGCGATGTCTGCACCCCACGCCGTGTTCAGCGCGGCCACGGTGCCATACTTCTTGCGCAACAACTTGACGAACACGGCCTTGGTTGGACTGTCGGAGGCGCTGCGCGATAAGGTGTTGATCACGATGCCATATTGGCCTTGGGGCGTGCCCACGCGGCCCCAGCTCTTCTCATTGTCGATGAAGATGCCGGCGCACCACGGACTGCCCCGCACCTCCGAAGCCAGCGACCGTGCGGTGGCCCGGGCACGTTCGGCAAAAAGCGGGTCGAAAGGATCGGGTAGCGGTGCCCAATAATCGTCGCCGCTGCTCACCGTCTTGAAATTGCCGATGATCCAGCCGTTGGCAAAATAGGGAAGCTGGGCCGTGGCGTAGTAGCTAGGATCCAGCCAGTTGCCGAACGAGGTGAACCCCCAGTCAATCATGCGCTTGGTCGTCACATCTCGCCAAGCCTTCATATAGGACGCGGGCGAGGTCTGGCCGTATCGCCGCTCCAGGTTGGCGCGGTAGAAGCTATAGGCTTCGCCCTTGTCGAGCGGGCCGGAATGGCCCTCGCGGCGATAGTCGAAATGGTCGCCCAGCGGATCGTTATATTCGGGAATCCACTGGAACATGTCGCGCCGCAGCTGGGACGCCACGAACCGGCCAGCCAATGCCGAATCCGGCACCCGATAGAGGCCGGCGGAATCCTCGGGCGTCACGTCGTCCGCATCGCGCGGCTTCACCGATCCCGGCCTGAAATCGTAGCCGGTCATGGTCGTCAGATTGGCCATGCGAATATTGTCGATGCCGGTGGCGAAGTAGAGATATCCCTCGGGATCGACCATCGCCCATTTACCATCAACCTTCTCGGTGCGGAAGAAACCGGTCGCCTTGAGCTTGGGCCCATTTTTCCAGCCGCCGTAGCGCGAGCGATCGGGCAGCGCCGCGCCACGCAGCTGCGCAACTTCGGCGCGCGCCGCCGCCCGCAAGTCGGCATCGGATTTCACCTTGCCGGCAAAGTCTATTTTCGCCGCCTGGCCATAGCGATCGACAATCCCCTTCAGATAGTTGGGATCGATCACGGGATTTCGGACGATGCGAACCTTGTCGATCGTGATCGTCCGATCAGTCGCGAGGCTGATCGACCCAATCTTGAATTCGCGGATCGAGGAAAGGTCGAGCTGCTTGGTGCCCCACATCCAGGTAAATTTGCGGCCGGCCATGCGCCAGTAGTCGGGATCGTCGCGCAACCCGGTGTCGCGCTCAAGGTCCGACCCTTTCAATGGAGCATAGTAAGTGCCGCTGCCGCCCGCCGGAATGACCGTACTGCGCGTTGCAGTGCGCCCCTGCCCATCGACAATATCTAGGTTGATTTGCACCGATTCGCGGCCCGGATTACCTATTTCCATGGCCAGCCCAACGACCTCTCCTCCGCGCCAATCCCATGGTTTTTCCGGACGGAAATTCAGCGAGGTATAGAGGTTCTCTCGCGAATGAAGCGCCGCGCGCAGGACAGTTTCCCGACCAGATTTCTCGATCGACAAGGTGGCATTCGCGGCCTGAAGCAGCGATGGCACCATGCCATCTTCGAAATCGAACAACATATCCTGCGCTGGTGCAGCCGCCTTGCGGGGCTCGCCAAAGGCTGAGTTGTCCAAAATCCCCGCGCTCGACGATAACAACGCCAGAATTGCAAAACTGCCTCGCTTCACGCTCGCTCTCCATCGCATTTGCTGGCGGCCGCCATCGCCCGCTTAAAATGTCGATTGTCGACATTGTGTCAAGCAATTAGGACGAGGTTGTTCGAGTGCCTATATCGACACCATGGCGTGGGCGAGCGTCGCGGGGAAGATTCGCATAAACATACGGGAGTAGCGCGTGATAAGAACGGCCCTGTTCCGAGCCATGACGATGGCTGCGCTATGGATCGGCGCGTCGCCTGCATATGCCAGGCCGGACGCACCGCGCGACAGGCGCCCGAACATCATCGTCATTCTGGCGGATGATCTAGGCTATAATGATGTCGGTTTTACCGGGAAAACCGACATCCGGACGCCGGCGCTGGACAAGCTGGCGGCCAATGGCGTAATCTTCTCCAATGGCTATGTTACGCATCCTTATTGCGTCCCTCGCGCGCCGGACTGCTGACGGGAAGATATCAGGCCCGGTTTGGGATGGAAAATAACGTCAGCTTTGCGCCAAACGATCCATATATGGGCTTGCCGTTGAGTGAAGTAACGATTGCTGACCGGCTAAAAAAAGCAGGATATCGAACCGCCGCTTTTGGCAAGTGACACTTGGGTGCCGCCCCGCCTTTTCAGCCGAACCGGCGCGGGTTCGATTATTTCTATGGCTTTCTCGATGGGGGGCATCAGTATATGCCGGGCGAGGTTTCGATCCATGCCGACGGCTATTGGGAACCATTGCTCAGGAACGCCAAGCCGACTCCGTTCACCGAATATCTGACGACCGCCTTAAGCCGGGACGCTGCACGCTATGTCTCAACCGCGTCGCGTAAGCCGTTCTTCGTCTATCTGTCTTACAATGCGCCCCATACCCCGCTACAGGCACCCAAATCATTCATCGATAAATATCAGCATATCGCCGATCCAGAACGTCGGGTCTATGCCGCCATGATCGATGCGATGGACGAAGGCATTGGCATGCTGGTCGCCGCGCTGAAGGCAGCGAACCAATATGACAACACGCTGATCTTCTTTCTGTCCGACAATGGCGGCGTCTACCCTGAAGCCTGGCAGCCGACTTCGGACTGGTCGGACAATGCACCGTTTCGCCGGGGCAAGGTCGCTTTGCTCGAAGGGGGGATCCGCGTGCCTTTCATTGCTCACTGGCAAAGCGCATTCCGGGCGGGCAGACCCTGAATGGGCTCGTTTCGGCACTGGACATCGCAGCAACTGCGACCGCACTTGCCGGTGCAGACCGATCGAACGGGAAGCTGGAGGGAATTGACCTACTACCCTTCGTTACAGGCGCAAAGCGAGGTTCGCCCATGCCGCCTTGTTCTGGCGCCTGGAAGAAGCGGACAACTTGTGGGCGGTGCGCACGCCGGACGCAAAATATCTGCGCCAGACGCTACCCGAAACCGGCTGCGCATTTTACGACATGAAGCGCGATTCGCAGGAGCGTCATAATCTCCTGGGCCACCGCAGGCAGGATCAAGCTCGGCTCGCACAATTCTGGAACGCGTGGAATGCCAAAAACGTCAGTAATATACTGCAGCAGTCTCCGGATTATGCAGCGACTGTGAAGCAATTTTACGACGATCTCTACCTGCGGCGCGTGCAACAGGCCAAATATCGCAAGCCCTATCAGGTAAAGTGATGGCCCACCGCCCGATGCAAAGACCACGTCTCGGCATTTGCCTGATCGGGTAAGACAAGCGCGCCAGGGCCGCGCTACCGCCGCATGCGAACGATCCTTTTCCTATTCGTACCCGCATGGCCGAGCTGATGAGCGTGAAGTTTATCTGCGTGCACTCGCTGCCGCCTCAGCCTCGAATCCATCTGGCACCGGCATCGCATAGGGGTTTGGCGCACGCTAAAAGCTTGAATATGTCTTCAACCCGGCGACAGCATTTGTCGCCTCCAAGACTTGAACGCGATTCGAGCGATCCGGGTAAAGCGGTTGGCCGAGCTTAGCTGTACTCCAGCGGCTGCGGCCTGGCGTCGTCAGCGGAAGCTGAACTTATGGGGATAACTTCTTACTCCCCGAAGCAATCCAAACCCTGCCCACTGTTGCTATTTTAGCACGTTAACATAGAATTTCTGCGCTACAATCGGCTAAAGAGGACTGATGCCGCATTCGGGAGAGTCAGATGTATCATCTCGGGAATGGCTTCACGCCGCAGGCTCGTAGCGCATAATCCGTCGCTTTCACGCTTGGCGATTTGATCTGTGCTCTGGCTGGAGTTCCTGTTCCGACCAGCGCAGTGCGATAGCGCCCCTAGCATTGTACTGTTGCTAAAATAGCAAAGCGCGCGTAGGTTCTCACCAGCAAGCGGCTCGTAAGAGAGCTGATGCAGCTTTTGGGAGAGTCAGATGCGCCATCTTGGGAATCGCCATACAGCCACGCGCTTCGCGCTTTCGGTCCGTTACTTCATGCGTGGCGCTTCGATCTGTGCTCTGGCTGCAGCCTCCGTTCCGGCCCTGGCGCAGTCCGATGATGCGCCGCCCAGCGATCCGGAACAGCAGGCGAGAAGCGAAACGGACAATTCGATCGTGGTGACCGGTATCCGGCATAGCCTTTCGGGCGCGAGAAACATCAAGCGCAATACCGATCAGTTCGTGGATGCGGTTGTCGCAACGGACATCGGCAAACTGCCCGACGCAAATATCGCGGAGTCGCTTCAAAGGGTTTCGGGCGTGCAACTCGATCGCGGCATTGGCGAAGGTTCCAACATCTCGATTCGTGGGCTCCGCAACAACATCATCCTCGTCAACGGACGCGAGATTAACGATGCCGGTGGTCGGGGCAGCAGAGGGCCGGACACCATTGACACAGGCTCTTACAGCCTCCTGTCCATGCTTCCGTCCGAGCTGGTTTCCCGCCTGGAAGTGACGAAGCTAGCCGGGGCGGACATGATCGAAGGCGGTGTTGGCGGTGTGGTGAATATCATTACTGCCAAGCCGCTCGACAGATCGGGGTTCCGGGGGTCTGCCAGCCTCGAGGCCAAATATCACGATCTTTCCGGCGAATTGGGAGGCAAGGGCTCGTTTCTCGTTTCCGACACGTTCGCGAGCGACACGATCGGACTGCAGCTCAGCGGTACATATGGCAAGGCGGCCATACGTGAAGACGGGTTCCAAACCTTTAGCGGCTATGCCCGTCTCGACTTTCTCAATCGTCTGAATTTCACCGACATCAACGCTAGCAACGCCGTTACCGGGCCGGATGGGCAATTACTCGATCCTGACCCTAACGGCGATGGCGTTCTGGGTGTCTATCACTCCGATCCGCGGTTTTGGCAGATCGACGATGCCAAGACCCGCGCCGGTCTGAACTTCGTGGCGCAGTGGAGTCCGAGCGGTTCGTTCGGCCTCACCTATGACGCTCTTTTCTCCCATGTGAAATCGGACCGCGAACGGCGCTGGCTATCGAACACGATGGCGCTCTCTCGCCACACAAATGCCGTCCTGAACGAGGACGAAGTGCTGGTAAGCGGGGAAGTTGATGCGCTGCTTCTGACGAATGTGGAGTACGGGAGGTTCTCGAACCAGATCTTCACGCACGCGCTGACCGCCGATTGGGACATCAACGACAGGCTGAACGTGAAGGCAGAAGTGTCTGGCAATATGTCCGAAAGCTCATTCAACCAGAACTACTTCCGTATGAGCAACACGAGAAGGTTTTTGACACCTTATGACTTTACGCAAGACGTTCCGGCTATCGGAATAAATGGCGATGCCCTAAAAGATCGTGATTCGATGATAATGGACGTTGTATTCGATACGTTCGGCAAGAATACGACGGACGAGCTGGCGCTCCGCCTCGATTTCGACCACGAGCTCAGTCAAGCACTCACGCTCGAGTATGGGGCGCGCTTCTCCGCCATCGAAACAAACTTCACGCGGACCGAGCGCGATATAAGGCCAGGTGTTGCCGCCTCGGAGCTGCAGGATGCCGGGTTTCTGGAGGTTTGGGATAGTCCGGACTTTTTCGCCGGCGAAGCTTCGGGTCTGACGCGCAGCTACATCACATTGAACGAGAGCGTTAAGGCGGGCGTCTGCACCGCGATGGAAGATTTCTTCCGGGGTCACTCCAGTCCCGCGGTCGTTACCGCGTTCGAAAGTGGTCGCGGCGGCACGTTAGGCTGCGATACGTCTGCTCCCAGCGGGGTCAATAAAGTCAAAGACAAGTTCATTTCGGCATATGCGAAAATGAATTACAATATAAGCCTAGGCTCAATGCCCGTTTCTGGAAATATCGGCCTTCGTTATGTCGACCGAAATCTGACGACTTTGGGATCCATCACTATAGACGGCGTACCGGAACCGTTGGCCGTAGATGTTCACCAATCCGATTTCCTTCCTTCGTTCGTCGCGAAGTTCGAGCTGGCGGATAACCTGATTGCCCGCATTGGCGCGGCAAAGGTCCTGGCGTGGCCCAATACAGCCGCTGCCCGCAACGATCTGTTTATCTTCGCAAACGGCACCGGACGGGGCGGATCGCCCGAACTGGAGCCCTTCCGCGCCAACCAGTTTGACATTTCGCTGGAATATTACTTCGCGCGCGATTCACTGCTTTCGCTTGCCTACTTCAGGAAGAACATCGATTCTTTCATCATCAGCTCGTCCGATATTGAGCAGGTGCCCGAATTCCTGAACGAAGACGGGGCCGTGACCAATCAGGCGCTGATCACCCGGCAGATTAACGGTGATGGTGGGACCATCAGCGGCTTCGAAGCTCTTTACCAGCAAAGCTTCTCGATGCTGCCATCCCCGCTTGATGGACTGGGTGCGATGGCGACTTATTCCTACATCGACAGTTCAACGCCTTTCAAAGACCCGTTCGGCACGACCCTGCCGATCGCTGGCTTGTCGAAGCATAATGTCAACCTCGTCGCCTTCTGGGAAAAGGGCCCTGTCGGACTTCGGGCCGCCTATAACTGGCGCGACGAGTATCTCACCAGCCTGGGCTTCGAAGGGACCGGCATCTACGACGATGCCTATGCCGACCTGTCTTTCACCGCCTATTGGAACGTAACTGACCGGGTGAAAGTGAACTTCGAGGCGATCAACCTCACCAACGAACGCCGTCGGCAATACAATACCGTCAAAAGCGCAACGAGAAGCATCGTGGAATATGGGCCGTCCTACGCCCTGAGCCTATCGCTCGATTTCTGACTGGCCGGATCGCCCCTTGATGGGGCGATCCGCCTTCGTTTCTAGGCCTATCGGGGCCGGGATCAGAGTGCCGGTGGAAACGCGCTTGCCATCGACCCCAGCGAACCGGCACCTCATTCGTTTATTCGGAGCTAGTGCATGTCGCTGAAAGATCTTCGCCTCTTCCGAAATCTCGTAGCTTCTACGCTGGCGCTTCTGGCGGCGTTTGCAATGCCCCATGCCGCTTACCCGCAAGGCACCGCCGCGCGAGCGACCGAGGTGGTCGACCTGCACGGCAAATGGGCCTTCACGATCGATCCTTATCGAGCAGGCGTCGATGCGGGATTTTGGACGGCGCGGTACGACGACACCTCGTGGGACAAGATTGACGTTCCTGGGGTTTGGGACACCTACGACCGCTATCACGATTACACAGGCGATGCCTGGTATCGTTTTGCATTCGATACCGATCGATCGTGGGACGGGCAGAATGTGCGCCTCGTTTTCGATAGCATCTATCATGACTCGGAAATCTGGTTGAACGGCCGAAAGCTCGGTGAAAACAACCTCGGCTGGATACCGTTCAGCTTCGATGTGGACGAGCATCTGGCTCCGCGGGGGCACAAAAACGTCGTTGCCGTGCGCGTGAGCAACCGCTTCAATCGCGGCGCGGTGTGGAACTGGGGGGGCATCAGGCGCCCGGTATACCTGGAGGTCGCGCCACAAACGCGCATCGAGAAGGTTTATGTAACGCCGATGCCCGACCTTCAAACCGGTCGGGCGACGGTCGCGTTCCGAACGGCCGTGACCAATGATCGGCCTCAAAGCGTTTCCGCGGGCGTGGATTTGCAGATTCTTCGCGAAGGAGCGGTCGTTCACCGGGTTGCGGCCACCAGCCTGGCCAGCATCGCTTCGGGAAACACCGCGAATTTCAACCAGACCATCGAATTGCCCAAGGAACTGGTGGCTCTCTGGCATTTCAACGACCCCAACCTCTACACGATCGAGGCCACCCTTCGGGTAAACGGGACTCCGGCGCACTCGGTCTCGGACCGTTTCGGGATCCGCAAGGTCGAGGTGAGAGGTGAGGCGCTTTATCTCAATGGCGAGAAGGTGCGTCTCGTCGGGTTGAACATGGTTCCCGAAGACCGGTTTTCAGGCAACGCGCTGCCGCTCTCGCGGATCAAGGAAGACGTCGATCTTCTCAAATCCATGAGTGCCAACTTCGCCCGGCTTTCCGGCCCCGTTCTGCCGAAGGAGTATGTGAGCTATCTGGATGAAGTCGGGTTCCTTCTGGTCGAAGAAGTCGGTCTGTGGGGCAAGGATCGCTTGGTCGATCCGGATCACCCCTTACCCCGTAAGTGGCTCGAACGGCTGATCGACGATCATTACAACCACCCTTCGGTGATCGCGTGGAGCGTCGGCAACGAAATCGGGGACTTGACGAAGAATCCCAAAGCTAACGAATACGTCAAAGCCGCCACCGAATATGCGCGCGAACTCGATCCGACGCGTCTAGCAGTGTACATCTCCTTTTCGGCGGACTTTCAGGATAATGATCCGGCACAATATTCGGACATCGTCATGTTCAATAAATACAAGGACCATGCCGAGCGTCTGGAGGTGGTTCACAAATACCACGAGGGTAAGCCGATATTTTTCTCCGAAATCGGGATGAGCCTCGATTCAGAAGATCCGAACCTGTCGTTTATCGACCCATCCGCCATGATGGCCGATCTGCGCAAATTTCCCTATCTCATCGGAACGTCGTATTTCGCATTTTCAGACTATCGCAGCAACTGGATCGACAGCAAGCCGACCTGGACGACGCCTCTTTCCGAAAACCGGACCTGGGGCGTGCTGACCGCCTATCGCAAGCCGAAACGGGCCTTTTACGATATTCAGCGGTTCTATGCTCCTGTCGAAACGTTCGAACTGGACGAAAATGGCGTGGGCTCTTACACGGCTCGTATAAAGCCGCGGGGGCGTGATACATTCCCTTCCTATTCCATGGCGGATTACCGGCTCGCCTGGGTGGCGAAAGACATCGAAGGGAAGGCGGTTTCCGCCGGGATCGTCCCTATTCCCGAACTCGATCCCGGGGCCCCGCAAATCGAACTTCCCATCAGGACAACCGCAAACTTTGCCCGGCTTTCTCTCAACCTGCTCGATCCGTCGGGCTACCGGGTTCATTCGACCAACAAGGATGTGGTTGCTCCCCTGCCGCCCAAGGTCCGGGCAGTGCATACGTCCGTCGATACGATACGCGTGACGTTCGAGCCGTCACCCACAGCCGCGGAACATCAACTGATCGCTATCGCCCCTGACGGGACGCGGCACGAGAGCCCGCCGACCATCAACGACTTTGTCGAGATCGCGAAGCTCTCCCCGGAAACGATGTACAGGCTCGAGCTTCGCGCCCTGAACGGCGCAGGATCGAGCGCGCTGGCCCAAGTCGGGCTCGAGGCGAGCACCAGCCCGGACGAACTGCCCCCGGTGATCTGGGACACGTTCGGCCGCAAGGATGCATTCCATATCGGCTTTTCGTCGGACATTCGCGATTTCAGGTACGAGATCCGATATGGCGTGGCACCCGGCAATTACCTCCGGTCCCACCTCATCGAAACACACGGTGCAACTCGCGTTCCGGCCATCAAGCCGGGGGCCGATCATTATTTCCAGCTCCGGAGGCTGGTGCGCGGCAGCGTCGACAGCGAATGGACTGCCGAGCGCAAGGTAGCTCTGGAGGGCGATGCCGGACTTCCCCCACCTGCCAACGCGTTTGCCATACGCTACGATGGCGGCATCGTGGTCGCTTTCGATCCATTGCCCGGCGCGACAAGCTACGTCATCCGCGCGCGGGGCAAGGGCGGTGTCTCGGTAAAGACGCGCCTTGCATACTCGCCCTTCGTAACGATCGAGAATGTTGAACTGCGCAATGCTTCCGGCTTAACCATCGCAACAGTTGACAATGAAGGAAAGCTCGGTGTTGCAGCGCCACTTCCCATTGTGGGGGCACGGGCAGACTGACGTCGCGCAGCCGTGCGAACGTGCCCCCCCCCCCCGCGCAACCTCCGGCTGCTAGCAAGCCGCCGGGCGAGAGCTGCACACTCCTTTACTCTTTGTTCTATGCGAGACCGGGCTTAGGGCAGCTTGGTTTGGACCATGGATCCTCCGACGATCGCGAACGATCCGGCGACAGCCATGGTCGGTGCGGTGCCTCCGGGCGATCACTGAAAGCGCGACGATGATCGAGTCTTTTCGAAGCGATGCTGAGCGCAACGTTCGCGTTTCCGACGACTCCATGTCGCGGACTCGGGAATAAGCGCGAGCATGATCGAGGCAAGATTGAACGGATGCGGCACTCTAGCCAATGGCCGTTTCGCAACACCGGCCGGCCTGATGTTCAAGCGAGACGACCGCGCAGTCCATTGGGATCAGCCCAAGCTGGCTGTCTTGCGCCATCTGCTCGATCGCGACAGTCACATAAGTGGCCGTTGGCAAGCTCAAGCCTTAGACCGATCATCGGGCTTATCGTTCGAGTGCAAACGTCATATATGGCTGGTGTAAAGGGCTTACCGTAAGGCGCAGCAAAGGACCGCTTGCTCGCGACCCAAAGCCTTAGACAACGCCGCCATCCACGATGATGGTTTGCGCGGTTATTGCGCGCGCGCTGTCCGAACTTAGCCACAGCGCGGTGGCGGCGATGTCTTCTGGCTGAATCAGCAGTGGGACGCATTGGATCGCTCGCGTGTCTGCAATCCATGCCTCGTCGACTTGGTCCAGCGCGCGCTGGGTGAATACCCGCCCCGGCGCGATTGCATTGACTCGTATATTGGCTCTGCCCAGATCGCGGGCCAGACCGCGCGTCAGCCCGATGATCCCGGCCTTAGCGGCATGATAGGCGGCGAGGTCGCCGGCAATCTTCATGAAGGCGGTGGAGCTCAAATTCACGATCGCCCCCCCGCGCGCAATCCGCATGCCGGGCGCGACCAGCCGCGCAAGATGCAGATGATGGTCAAGATTCAGCGCGAGCATCTCACGAAACAGATCCGGGTTGAGATCGTCGACGGGAATGCGGCGGTCGCTTCCCGCATTGTTGACCAGAACGGTCACGGGCCCGCGCGCGTCGATCGCCTGCGCAACCACCTGTGCCGTCGCATAGGCATCGGTGAGGTCACAGACCAGGGCGACCGCCTCGGGGGGCAAATCCTCATGTACCGTCTCGCTACGGTCGATCACAGTCACCCGGGCACGCGCGGCGGCAAAGCCACGGACGATCGCCCGTCCAATGCCCTGTGCACCACCCGAAACCAGAACATGCCGCCCGGTAAGTTCAGGGAAGACAGCGCTCATCGCGCCCGCCGCCATATGCCAATCTGCGTCATCAACTCGAATGCCTGCGCATTCGGACGTACGCCGTGACCCGTCGTCTCGGGGATGTCGAACGCCCCCGCCTCGCACGTTGCGATGCCATCGAGCAGCGCGCCGTTGCGATGATAGATGGTGTGTTGAAACTCATGGCTGCTGGCGCCCGCCGCCAGCGACGCGCGCACGCTCGCCGCCATGAAGATGCCGAGGCCGATGGTGGCGTGCGGGATGATTTGCGCGCCCTGCCGATTGGCCAGCGCGGCGATGCGCATGAACTGGGTGATCCCGCTATGCCCCATTTCGGGCTGAACGATGCGGCAGCATTCGAGCCGTGTGCGATAATCCCATTCGGTCCGCCATTCTTCGCCAAGCGCGATCGAGTGGACCGCCTTATCCGCGATCCCGCGCTGGGCAGCAATGTCCTCCGGCACGGTCGGCGCTTCAAGGAACCAGGGGCGATGAGGAACAAGCGCGCGGTCGAGCGCCAGCGTCTCGCTGGCAGTCAGCGTCCAGTGCAGATCAAGCGCGATCCGCTGATCCGCGCCAAGGCCGGCCCTCAGCGCCGCGATTTCACCGACGACATCGCCATTATCGGTGGCGCTGACCGGAATTTTAACACTGTCGAACCCGCGACACTGCCATTCGCGCCCCATCTCCACGCGCTGCGCGGTGGACGCGCCGGCAAGTCCGGACACATAGCAGGGCAATCGCCCTGCCCCCGCCCGTCCGAGGCTGGCTTGCAGGCTTTCACACCGGCGCCGCGCATGCAAATCCCACAGCGCAATATCGAGCGCGGCGAGCGTGTCCGCCAGATAACCGCCCCAATAGCCGCGGTTGCGCTGCAACGCATAGGCAGCGTCCCAGAAATCCGACGGATTTTCGGGCGCGCGCGCACCCAGCAGCGGCCCGAACAATTCTC
Organism: Sphingomonas turrisvirgatae; assembly: GCF_001721295.1. Lineage (GTDB taxonomy): Bacteria > Pseudomonadota > Alphaproteobacteria > Sphingomonadales > Sphingomonadaceae > Sphingomonas > Sphingomonas turrisvirgatae. Next base: position 25,703 of record NZ_MDDS01000057.1, read on the forward strand.
CGACGAGCTCGGCGACAATTTTCGGCGCGACCAGCCCATAGGTTTCGCCCCATCCTTCCGCGCCATTGGCGTCGACGATCCGGATGACGACCGAGCGATCTGCGGTCGGATATACAGTACCGTTGAACCGGCGGACGAAATGATATTGGCCAAGCGCGACGTCGCGGTCATCGAGCGTGCCCATATAGGAGTCATCGCTGGGGCGGCGAAATTCGAATATTTCGATCAGATCGACAGGCTCAGCCATCCGATTTTACTCCATTTACCGGCAGCCGCATAAAGTATTCCAAAACCAGTCGCCGCGTCACCTCATCGAGTTGCGGAAGTGGCTCGCGCACTTCGTCCGTCGCGATGATGCCGCGATGTTTCAGGACCAACTTGGTCAGGCGCATACGATACGACGCCTGAAGCAACAGCAAGGGAAGGCTCGCCTGATATAGCTCGAAGGCTGCGTCACGTCGCCCTTCGCCATAGTCGCGCAGCATCGCGACGTGCAGTTCGAGCAATTCCATCGCGGGCATCGTCGCGATCACGCCGCGTTCAAGCTCCTCGAACAAAAATCGGGCGCCCCCGCCGCCGATGACACCGTCGAGCGCATCGGCTCCGCTTGCAACCAGCGCACCGACCTTCGGCCCTGGCGGCACCGCTTCCTCCTTTACATAGCGAACCGCATCCACCGCACCTGCGATGTCCAGCATCTCCTCGACCAAGAGGTCAGCCCCGCGCGGCTTAACCAGATTTTGCAGAATGATTGGAAGGCCGCCGGTCGCTGCCGCCAGCTCCTGATAGCAGCTGGCATAGCCCTTCGCCGCCATGGTCGGCACGGCCATCGCCATTATTCCGGCCACCCCGGTTTTCGCCATCCATTTGGCATTTGCCACCATGTCGCCGAACTCTGCGGCATTGACGCCGCCAACCACTGCGATCCGTCCGGCCGCAGCCTCGACCACCGTGCGCATCGAGGCGCACCGTTCCACGTCATTCAGCTGAACGTCCTCGCTTGCCACGCCGGGATAGACGATCGCGCCTGCGCCGCAGCGCACAGCATAGTCCACCAATGCGTGAAGCGATGCATGATCAACTGCTAAATCGCGGGTGAACGGCGTCGGTACGACCGGCAACACTCCGGCAAATCCTACATTCAACTCTTTTCCCCATTCTCAAGTCATACGATGCTACATGGCAGATTTCGGTACCGACTCTTTCGGTCAGACGCGCAGCCGCATAAATCCCCAGGCGGCGCTGTCGCGATCGAGCAGTATCGCCCGCACGCCGCGAAGCGAGAGCGCAGAACAGTAAAGCTCTACTATTGGATGGCTTCCGCTGAGCAGCACGCAGTCATGGTCCTCGGTATTCAGCTCGCGGATTTCGGCACCGATCAACAAGCCCCATAACTGTGAGGCGGCTTGCGCAGGCGCGATGCGCCCGGCCAGAATTGCCGCGCGCACCGAGAATATGAGCCGAGCCAGCCCGCCGCCCTCCATGCCGCGCACCACGGCATCGCGAAACGTTTCGTCATCGGCAGGCGGCTTCTCGAGATGGCTGGCGAGAATACTATGTTCACTGATGATGGTGGCGAGCTCGACTGTCATTGCCGTATGGAAAGACTGGATCGCATCCTTGCCCAATTCGATCCACTTCCCATGCATGCCGGGTGCGGAAAGCAGCAGGATGCGCTGACCCGGGTGCAATTCCAGCGCGCCCAGCGCGCCCACCTCCTCGCCCCGCAGCATGTCACGGTCACCAAAGCGCGAGAGGCATGCAAGGCCCGGAACGATCACGACCGGAATGTCACCGACCTGGTGATGCTGCAAACGCCGGCGCAAATCCTCCGGAGTCGCCGGGCAGGAAACGCGGCCAGCCTCTGCCCAGCCGAGCGGAGAACCAATCATGCCCGCTAGCCATACGGGCTCGTTCGCGTCTCGCTGGCCGGAAATATCGGCGCATATCCGCGCGAGCCAATCGCTCATGCCCGCACGATCGAGATCGGCCATCCGAATGGCATGTTCCTGACGGGCGATCGTGTTTCCCGCTTCATCGATCAAGCGAGCGACGACTCGGGACGTGCCCCATTCCAAGGCTGTGAACTGCCGCGCGCTCATTGCGTAGCGCCGTCCGTCAGTTTCCTGCCTGTAGTAGCGAACCAAGCTGCAAAAATCGCCACGGGATAGGCGATGGCGATAACTAGGAACATCGGGCGATAGGTCAGCGTCTCGACCAGCTGCCCCACCAGATAAGTCGACGCGATGGTGACCAGCCCGCTGAATACTGAGCCAATCGCCAAGACCTTGCCGATATGACGGGCGGGATATAGATCGACCGGAAGCGCCGTCTGATTAGTGACCCAGGAGGTGTGTAGAAAGGCGATCAGCGCGCCAAGGCCGATCGAAATCCAGACTGCAGGCTCAAGCGCGTTGAGCGCGCCGATTGGCGCCAGCACCGCCGTCATCGCCATGGTGACAACGCGCGCCCGCGCGGCGGCAATGCCCCGGCGGACCAGCCAACCAGACAACAACCCGCCGCCTACCGCTCCCAAACCGGCCGCGGCATAGACGACCCAGGCGGAGCCAGCCATGCGCTCAAGGCTAAGTCCACGCTCGTCGGTCAGATATTTGGGAAACCAGAACAGATAGAAGAACCAAACCGGGTTAGTCAGCGCGAGCGAGAATGAGAAACCCCACACCCCGCGCGTGCGCGCCACCTCCCGCCAGCCGCGCCAACCGCTTGTATCGACGGGTTCCGCGTCGATGGTCGGCTGCGCATCGCTTGCTTCGGGGGGGATTCGCGATTTCCGATATAGCGCAAACCAGGCAATGACCCACAGTACCCCGACGAGACCGGTGACGATGAAGGTGGTCCTCCAGCCCACCGACAGCAACAACGCCGTGACGACAAGCGGGGATATGGCCGCGCCGAAATGCGCTGCCGAGGAATAGATCCCGATTGCGAGCGCCCGCTCGCTCTTGGGAAACCATTCACGGACCAGCTTGGGCGAGGCGATCCACCCGCCGGCCTCGCCTAACCCTAGGGCAAAGCGCGCGGCGCCCAGCTGGAAAAGATTTTGCACCAGCCCTGTCAGGCCGCTGGCGAGCGACCACCAGCCGACAAAGAACGCCATACCCCAGCGCGGCCCCACCCGATCAACAAGATACCCCGACAGAAGCCCGCCGAGCATATAGGCGACGAGGAACGAATTGACGAGCGCGGCATAACCGGCGTCGTCGACGGCGAGGTCCTGCTGAACCGATCCCGCCATCAGCGCCAGGGTTTGCCGATCGAGATAATTGAGGAAGGCAGCCATCGCCAGCAGGCCGCAAATCACCCATCGAAAGCTCTTGCCTCGAAACTTCATCTGCTCTCCGTCTCGGATGTGGCTGTTGCGTTAATAGCAACAGATGTCAACAGGCGGATTTTACTCGCTGCGGGTTGAACGAAAGGCCGGTTGCTCGATAGGTCAGTGAATCGCGTGTCGTCTTGCCTCGCGACCTGTCACGAAAGTTCACGGCCGAAATGCTCAATGCCCAACCGAATTTCAGCTTGATCGACGGGATCACCGTTCTTCAGGCTCTCGCAACGTCGGAGGCGCCTGTTGGCAGCCGGGAGCTTGCCCGGCGCCTCAACCTCGAAACCACGCGCGCCAACCGTCTGTTGCGAACTTTGGCCTATATGGGCATTGCCCGGCAGACTGCGGACCGCAAATATGTGCCCGGTCCTGGCATGTTCGTGCTCGCCGCACAGAGCCTGTTCGCTTCCGGCGTTATCAAGAACGCGATGCCGCATCTGGAGTCTCTGCGCCGGTTCAATCTTACGGTCGCCTTCGGCGTGCTGTGGCGTGATACTGTCAGCTATCTGTATCACGCCCCGCCGGGCATGCCGTCGGTCGAGGCGTTGGGGCGCGTCGGCGTCTATCCTGCGAGCAAAGGTGGCATCGGGCTCGTGCTGCTTGCCTCAAACAGCGAGGCGCAGGTGCGGGCTTTATATGCTGAGCGCGAGATACCCGGGTTCGATACGCTAGACACGCTACTCACCGAGCTGCACAAGATCAGGATCGACGGCTACATTCAGCATCCTGTGACGGGAAAGCCAGGCGAGCATACGCTTGCGATTGCCGTGGGCAGCCCGCCGCACGCGGCGGTCGCGCTTTCGGGCTGGATACCTAGAGGCGCCACGGACGAATTGCTGGAAGCACTTCGCGCGGTGGCGATGTCGATCCAGATGTCCAGCTGACAAGCCGCCCGGCTACGGCTGATCCGGAGCGCGTGCTGCATGCCGTCCCGCTGTTGAAATGCGCTGAAGCTATCCGGGCCGCGCGACCTCGCGATGGTGGCCCTCGGCGGCTCGCACGCTGAAGCGCAGGCGATCGATGTTAATCAGGGCACTAAGGGAGCAGGTGGCTGCGGCGCTGGCGCGGATCACGGCTGATCGCGGGGTGCCCGGGACGAACCGTATGGACAATGCCCGGAGTCTATCTCGAGGGATCTCGGTTTAGGCTTATCCGCATGATGGGGTGTTGGACTTCGGCCGCTCCGGCAAGCCGACCGACCACCCCTTCATCGACTCGTTCGACGTTGAGTTCCGGGCGCAATGCCCGAACCAGCACTGGTTCATGAGCCTCGACGACGCAGGCGAAAATGCGAGGCCTGGCGCAGAGACTATAACGAGATGCGACCACATAGCGACATTGGCAATAAGGTGCCAATACGCCGGTAAACCGATCAGGGCACAGGCCGGCCCGGGTCGGCAGAAGCTGGATGACACCCAGCCGGGTGGTCAGGAGCGGGCAACATCTGAGAATGCCGATACCAGCGTAGATAAGAGACCGGGGGACCTTAAAGTGAGATTGAGCCCGTCACGACGACGCAGGTCCTCACCGGGCACGGGAGCAGGTGCTCAACGCGCGGCATGACGGTTCAGCGGCCGTGAACGCTCCTCGTAATGATCTCTCTAAGCGCCGAGTACAGCAATTGAGCGGTTGCAAAACCCATCTCGCCAGATGGTAGAGGACTGCCTTTTCGCGGGATGTACGGCGCGGCCTGCTGGTCAATAGGTCGTCCGCCCGCCTGACATATCAAATGTTGCCGCGGTGGAAAAAGTCGCGCGGTCGGAGGAGAGGAAGCATATCATCTCCGCTACCTCGTCTGGCGTACCCGTACGGCCCATCGGGATCTTGGAAACCATGTAGCGGATTTGATCCTCGCTCACGTCATTGAGCATTTCGGTCGCGATAACGGCCGGCGTAATGGTATTCACCGTGATGTTCGTGTCGGCCAATTCCTTGCCAAGCGCCTTGGTCAAGTTGATCACCCCCGCTTTCGAAGCGGAATAGGCCGAGGCATTGGGATTGCCTTCCTTGCCCGCGACCGATGCGATCGTAACGATCCGGCCATAGTTCTGCCGGCGCATATGCGGCACAACCGCACGGCAGCACAGGAACACGCCGCCGAGATTAACGCGCATAACCTGGTCCCACACATCGGGGGGAAAGCTCTCGACCGGGGCATTGACACCGGCGATACCCGCCGCTGTGACCAGGATGTCGATCCCGCCCATCAGTGCCACCGCCCGCTCGGTCACGGCGGCGACCTCGTCCGCATCCGCGACATCCACCGTCTGGGTATGAAGGCTTCCCGTCGGAGCAAGCTTGCGCTCCACTTCCGCCAGCTGCTCGGCGTTGCGGTCCCACAGGCTCACAGTTGCTCCGCGCGCCAGCAGCATCCGCGCCGCCACAGCGCCCACGCCGCGCGCCCCGCCCGTGATGACCGCACGCTTGCCCGCAAATTCCCGGCTGCTCATGTTGTTCTCCTGCTGCCGCTCGTCAGGCAAGCGGCTCGACGGTCTGGGCCTGTTCATCCAAGCCTTCGATGCCCAGCGTCACGCAATCACCCGCCTTCAGCCATTGCGGCGGCTTCATACCCGCGCCCACGCCCGGTGGCGTGCCGGTGCAGATCAGATCGCCAGTCTCCAGCCGTGTAAATTCACTCATATATGAAACGATGGTCGCGACGTCGAAGATCATCCTGGACGTACTGCCCGTCTGCTTGCGCTCCCCGTTGACGTCGAGCCACATGGACAGCGACTGCACGTCGTCCACGGCTTGGCGCGTCACCAGATGCGGCCCGACCGGACAGAAGTTCGGGAAGGACTTGCCCTTCACCCACTGACCCTCGCGCTCCATCTGCCATGCGCGTTCTGACACGTCGTTCACCAGCACATAACCGAACACATATTCGAGCGCAGCGTCGGGCGACACGTTCAGCGCCGCTTTGCCGATCACGATTCCAAGTTCGACTTCCCAGTCGAGCTTGGTCATTTGCGGCGACATCAGGATCGGATCGTTCGGTCCGCAATAGGTGACGGCCGCCTTGTTGAAGAGGATCGGCTCCTTCGGAATCGCCATCCCCGCCTCTGCCGCGTGGTCGCTATAGTTCAGGCCGATGCACCAGATCGTCCCTGGCTGCGCCATCGGCGCGTCGATCCGCCGGCCGGTCAGATCGACCAGCGGCAGCGATGTGATTTCAGTTGCCGCAATCCGCTCGATCAACGCATCGCCAAGCGTTCCTGGCCCAAGATCGGGCACCAGGGTAGAAATATCCCGGGCGCTGCCGTCAGCATCGAGGATGCAAGGCACGACCCTCCCGCCCCCCATGTCTACCCGAAGAAACCGCATGTATAATTCCTTTCGCTCATCTGCCTCAGGGCCGCTTCGCGCCCCACCAAGTTCCCCCGATCGGACGTCCGCCGACGAACGCGCCCATCCCCGCCTGTCCCTGAAAGCGCAGGCATTCGTTCCATTTCGCCATCCGTTCGGACCGCGCGAACGAGCCGACTTTCAGCTGTCCGGCATCAAGCCCCGCCGCGAGGTGACAGATCGACACATCCTCAGTTTCGCCCGATCGTGCGGAGACCAGCGTGCCAAAGCCCCGCTCCTGAGATGCGCGGAGCGCCTCAATCGTCTCGGTCACCGTGCCGGCCTGATTGACCTTGATGAGCGAAGCGTTGCAGCCGCCCGCGTCTGCTGCAGCCTCGATCAGCCTTGCATTGGTGACGAGATAATCATCGCCGACGATCTGGAGCCGGTCGCCCCAGCGCGCGGTGAAGGCGCGCATGCCTTCCGGGTCGCGCTCCGATGCGGGATCCTCGATCGATACAATGGGATAGCGATCGACCCAATTGCCCAACCGCTCGAGCCACTCGCCGCTATCCAGTTCAAGTCCGTCTAGGCCAAGGATGTAGCGGCCGTCGCGCTCGAACTCGGACGCCGCGACATCGAGCGAGATGACGACGCGCTCGCCGGGCACCTCACCTGCCGCCTCGATCGCCTGGACCAGCAGCTCGAGCGCCTCCTCGTTGGTCGAAACCGTCGGCCACCATCCGCCTTCATCCGCGACCCCAACCGCCCCGCCGCGCGCCTCCATAAGCCGGCCGGCAGCGTGATAGACCGCGTTGGTGACTTCCATGACCTCCTCGAGATCGTCTGCGCCGGGCACCATGATCATGAAATCCTGGATATCCACGCGCCGCCCGGCATGCGCGCCCCCGCCAAAGATCTGAATCTCCGGCAGCGGGATGGTGGGCGTCGCGTCGTGCCCGTCGGCCAGGTAACGCCATAGCGGCAAACGGGCGCTGGCCGCAGCGGCGTGCAATATTGCGAGCGAAACCGCGACGATCGCGTTGCCGCCAAGCTCCGTCTTGAGCGGTGTGCCGTCCAGCGCGAGCATGGCCGCATCCACGCCGGCCTGATCCGCCGCGGGCATGCCCCGCAGTCGTGCTGCGATCGGCCCGTTGACGTTGGCGACGGCGCGCGAAACGTCTTTGCCACCGAGGCGCTCGCCCCCATCCCGAAGCTCGATCGCCTCGCGCTCGCCGCGCGACGCGCCGGACGGCGCGATCGCACGCCCGATGCTGCCGTCGGTGAGCGTCACTTCGGCTTCAACGGTCGGGTTGCCGCGCGAATCCCACACGCGGCGACCAAGTATCGATTGGATGGTGCTCATGCGCGTCGCGCCTCCAGTCGGGTAGCGATGTGCTCAATGGTGGCAGCTGGACGGTCGATCAGATCAAGTGCGATGGAGCGGACGGTCTGTTTCGCCTCGGCATGCAGATATTCGACCGGCGATTTGCCATCGACTCGCGCCAACAGCAGCAGTGGGGCCAGATCAGCAACACGCCTCTCCAGCGCCGCCACCGGCTCCCAATCGAGATGCTCGCAATAGCCGTCCCATAGCGCCCGCGCGGCGCGGAGCAGCGCTGCATTGCTGTCGGGAATGTGCACCCACTTCAAGAGCAGGTGGTTGAGGCAGAAGCCGATATCAAACGCGGGATCCCCCATCGTGGCGCATTCGGCGTCGAGCAGCACCGGCACTCCGTCGCGCACTAAAATGTTCTTGGGGCTGACATCCCCATGAATGAGCGCGATCCGACAAACGCGGTATTGTTCAGCCAGCGCCAGCACCCGCGCTTCGAGCTGCGGATATGTTGCGATCAGATGGATGAAATAAGGCTCGACGCGGAGCGCGAAGAAATCCTCTGCCGTGCCGAAACGGTCGGGGTCTAGCACGCGGCCCGCGGATGCGGCGTGGAGGCGACCGAGCAGCCTGCCCGCTTCCCGCGCAATCCCGGAATCGACCCTGCCGGCAACCAGTTCATCTTTCCAGTTGCGAGCTCCTCCGGCAACCATCTCCATGGCAAAGCCCTGTTCGCGCTCACTATGGCCATATAGTCGCGGCACCGAGTCCGGCGCCACAGAGGCCGCAAACTGCAGCCACGCATATTCCGTGCGATTGCGGTGGATGGGCGCCTCCCATCGAGCCGCCACTCGGAGCACTTCGAGGGCGAACTTTGCGCAATATGCCTGACCGTCGACATCGACGCGAAGCACGTCCGACGACACTCCGCCCGTCAGGCATGTTGCGGCAATCACGGCCTGAGGCCCTGCGAGGCCGAGCTCTTGCATCAGTCGCCGGCATCGTTCGATCAGTTCCGGGTGAACCATCTCAAATCCATTGTTCACGTGAACAATGGCGCTATTGCGTCTTTGCGGATATCATTGCAAGCAAATAGTTCCCCGTCAGAAAGATCTGCTGTGCCGGCCAAGGTAACTGTCAAGACACTCGCTCGGGAGCTCGGCATTTCGCACATGACGGTATCGCGCGCGATCAACGATCATCCCAATGTCAGCGTCGATATGCGCGAGCGGGTCCTGAAACTGGCGCTCGATCGGGGCTACATCCAGTCGTCCGCCGCCAAGGCGCTGCGCGGGATGAAATCCGGCACGATCGGGCTGCTGCTGCCCAATATCGTCAACGACTTCTACGCCCGGTTCGCCCAGGCCTTTGGCGACCTGTGCGCAGCGCGGCGGCTTAACCTCGTTATTCATCTGACAAGCGAGGACCCCGAGCGTGAGCGGCAGGCGCTCGAGCAACTGCGCGGGTTGCACGCCGATGCTGCGATCATTGTTCCCACCCTGGCAGATGAGGGACGGGCAGCGGAAACCTCCGGGGAAACCATACGTCGTCTATACTTGATCCGAAGCCCGGCGGTGCCACGGCCTGCGCAATTCGTAGGCATCGATGATACCGCCGCGATCGACGAAGCGGTGGTGCACCTCGTCCAGCGCGGGCATCGCTTGATCGCATTCATCGGTCCGTCCTTGGCGCTGTCGTCGGGACGCGGCCGGCGGGAAGCGTTCGCGCGAGCGATGGCTGCTGCGGGCCTCTCGCCCAGCGATGAGCGCACATTGTCCGGACCTGCCGTCTACGATCACGGTCGGGACAGCGTACGTAAATGTCTGGCACTCGAGGTTCCGCCCACTGCAATCCTGTGCGCCGGCGTTGAGATCGCCCGAGGCGCGCTTGAACAACTGCTGGAGAACGATGTGCTCCTCGGCGAACAACTGGCGTTTATCGGCTATGGGGATCCCGCCGTCTATCGTTGGCTCAATGGCGGCGTCTCGACGATCGGCCTCCCCACCGAAGCCCTCGCGCGATCGACGTTCGAACTGGCCCTCTCAGACGACCCGACGACCGAAGCTGCAATTCAGCACCGAGCCAGGCTGATCATCCGCCGCTCATCGGGACCGACCGAACCGAGTCACGCTCCACGCGCTGCCTCGGCGGTGTCATAGACCAGGCGGAATCCGACATTGCTGGCGCCCATGCCGCTATCTCGACCCGTCCGCGCAGCGGGGCGATAGCGCCGGCAATAGTTGGGCGCGCAAAGATAGGACCCGCCCTTGATCACGCGCGACGGCATGCCTGGATTGCCCGGATCATAAGCGTCATTCTCGGATGGGCCCTTGGGATCGCGCGTCGGCCTGGCTGGATCGTGACCTGGCGCATAGAAATCGCTGGTCATTTCCCACGCGTTGCCGACCATGTCATAGAGTCCGAGCGCATTGGGCGCGAAACAGCCAACCGGGGCGAGGCCTTCAAAATCATCGGTCTTTTCATTCGCGACCGGGAAGACGCCCTGCCAGCTATTGGCCTCTGCCGGTTGGGCGATGTAGTCGGGCTGGCCGGCCTTGGCCGCGAACTCCCATTCTGCCTCGGTCGGAATTCGGCCGCCGCGCCACTTGGCAAATGCCGCCATATCGGCATAGGCCAGATGCACCACCGGCTCATTGGGGCGATATTCAGCACCGGTCGGACCGTAAGGCCTGCGCCAGCTTGCGCCCGGCACATATGCCCACCAGTCGCTATAGCGGTTACTGGCGCGCGAAGGTTTGGTGAACACCGCCGACCCCGGCTTCAGCATGTCGGGCGGAATCTGCTCCGCTGGAACCTGGAAAATGTCGGGGTCGACTGGCTTCTCAGCCACCGTCACATATCCAGTTGCCGTTACAAACGTTGCGAAGGCGGCGTTCGTCACCTCGCCGCGGTCGATCCAGAAGGGGCTGACCTCGACCATGCGGACCGGCCCCTCCTCGGCGTAAACACCCGATTGTCCCATCTCGAACTTGCCGCCCGCGACCTCAACCGCGCTCGCCGCCTTTTCGCTGGCGCATCGGCGCGCCAACCCTGAGGTTCCGTCCATCTGCGCGACTGCATTGTCCGGTTCCGCGCCGCCGCACGCCGATAGCGCAGCGAAAGCCGAAACAATCGCCACGCCAGCGACGGCCTTGCCATATGCCGTGCACGTGGCGAATGAGCCTGCGAGCGGGAACGAGCGAACAAAGCCGATCAAAGTACTCAACATTTATCCGTCAGCGAGCTGAATCTTACCAACCGCCGTTCCACTGAATGCAAGTTCAAACGCCTGCTCGATCTCACTCAGCGCAAACACTCGTGCGATCAACTTGCCGAAGTCAAACTGTCCACGCGCGATCACCTCAACCGCCTCGCGAAATTCCCGATTGAACTGAAATGATCCAATCAAGCTGATCTCCTTGAGCATGATTCGCTGTAGCTCGGGCGCGGTCGAGCCGGCTTGCAGATTGGACAGGACGACGACTCTACCTTGGCGGCGTACTGACTGAAACCCCTGATTGAGCGCCACGATGCTGCCGCTTGCCTCGATCACGCAATCATAGGCGCTGTCGGCCGGGGGCTCGCCCTCGCCGATGACGAAGCCTTGGCTTGCGCCGATTTCACATCCGCGCTCGACTGCCTCCGAGCGTAGGTCGGAGCAGTGAACGGTCGCTCCGCGCGAGGCTGCCGCAATAACGCTCAGCAACCCCATCGGCCCGCACCCCAATACGAGCACGCGTGACCCCTCACCCACTTCACCCAGCGTGGCGGCGTGGAGCGAGCAGGCCAGCGGTTCGGCAAAGGAGAGATGCTCAGCCGCCACTGGCGACGAAACCGGGATGCAACATTCCGCCGGAAAGTCGATTACGCTGCGGAAGAATCCATCGACATGTGGATAGGTCAGCGCGGAGCCGGGAAAGCGCTTTGCGGTACAAAGATTTTCGTGCCCGCGACGACACGCATCACATTGGTGGCAGGCAATAATGGGGTTAAGCGCTACCAGCGCGCCGCTGGCTAGGTCGCTCCCATTCGGATCGACGACATGGGCGCTGGCTTCATGACCGAGCGTGACCGGGTTTCGCAGTGGAAATCCGGCATTTCCGAAATGCCGGAAATAATGCATGTCGGTGCCGCAGATGCCGGCGCGTGCGAGCTTCAGCCGCACCCAGCCAGGCGGCGGGGGCATGGCCGGCTCACCCGGCATGACGGTGACTTCGCCGGCGGCGACCAACTGGGTGACTTGGTTTTCCATGTTGCTCCGTTTCAAAATCCGATTGAGAATCCGGCGTCCACGGGCAGTGCCACGCCATTGATATAAACTGCCTCGTCGCTCGCCAGGAAGAAGCAGGCATTGGCGACATCCTCGGCCGATCCGAAGCGGCCCGTCGGGATACGTCCTTCGATCTTTGCACGGCGCGCTGGGTCTTTGGCGAGTACGGCGCGCGTCATGTCGGTTTCGATGAAGCCCGGGCAAACCGCGTTGCAGCGGATGCCATGCTGCGCCGCATCCACGGCGATACTGCGCGTCAGGCCGATCACTGCGGTCTTTGAAGTGACGTACGCGGCAGCGCTTGGCAATGCGATCAGTCCGGCCATCGACGAGATGTTGACGATCGCCCCTCCTCGTTTCCGGTTCAGCTCGACGAACCTCGCGCTCGCCGCGAACGGCGCCATCAAATTGATGGCAATCACCGTCTCCAGTTCATCGGGCTCGACCTGTTCAACGGGCTTCTTGAGATGCACGCCGGCATTGTTGATCAGCACGTCGATCCCGCCGGCATCATCGGCGATCCGGTCGAGAAAGTCGGCGTTGCGCCACTCCGCCAAATCGGCGGCCACGAATGACAGACCCTCGCCGGAATCCATTCTATCCAGATCGCCGCGCGAACGGGCCACGACATGGACCCGATATCCGCCCGCCAGGAACCGGCGCGTCTGCGCCAGCCCCAGCCCGCGATTGCCTCCGGTAATAACTGCAACGCGGCTCATGCCCGCACTCCTGAATGATGCCGATAAGCACGGTCGACCATGGCGCAGAAAGCAACGCCGTCGCCGCTGACGATAAGCGGTGAGATATTCTCGCAGACGGTATCGACGAAGTCCGGGAACCACGACTCGCGCGGGCGTGTCCAGGCGGCGTCAATCGTTGCGAAGCCGCCGCCGAAAAATCCTCCGGTGCGCGCGTCGTCGCGACGATGTTCCCAGCAATGCCGATGCGCAGGCTGACCATTGCCGGCGAGATACAGCCCGTTCTGCACCGGCAGCGATGCGGCCCATTTGGCAAAGGCAATCGCCGCCTCAGGATCGCGGCAATGGGCGGAGACGGCCAGCCCCGCTCCGCCCAGGATCGCGCGTCGCACGTCGCCCGGTTCGAAGATCGGCAGGTCGTAATACGCCAGCCGACGCCGCCGCACGCCAGGCACGGCGTAGTTTACATAGCCGAATAGACAGGGCGACTGTTCAAACTCACCGTCCCCGTCCGAAAGCAGCTCAAGTATGTGGATCGGGTTCCAGTTCAGCGCCTCCTCCGGTCCAAGCCGATAAAGCGCATGCAAGATCGCAAAGGCGCGTTCGCCAGCGCGCGAGGTGGCGAATGTCTGGCCGGTAGCCGGCAAGGCGCATCCCAGGCTCGCCAGCAACGTCAGCCACATGTCGAACGCATCGACAGGCTTGAGCGGCGTCACGGCGCGCAGCCTGGCTGCATCGTCGGCCAAGAACTCGTGCCAGTATCGCGGCAGCGGCGCAGTGGCATGCTCGATGCGCACCGCCATTTGACAGGCGGCATCGATCGCATAGGCCCAGCGCAAACCTTCCCAGACATAACTCTCCGCCGATCCGCCGATCGACGCGGTCGAATCCGGCTCGGTTTCAGGCAGCGGCAACAGGCAGCGTTCGGCCGCCACCGCGCCGATATGGGGATGATCAAGAACGATCAGGTCGTAGCGCTCCGCCAACCGGCGGATCGGATAGTCCGCGAAATCCTGAAGCGAGCGCCGGTCCCATTGGATCGTCGTGCCGTGCTCCCGCAGATAGTCTGTCGAGATCACCACCAGCGGATCATATCCGCGGGGATGATCCCAGGTGATGCCTCGAAGCGTGGTCATAGCGCGGGTTTCACGGCTGACACCAGCGGCGCATCATTGCCCGCGAGTTCGCGACGTAGCGCCTCGCTGTGCGCGCCAAGCGCCGGCGCCGGCGCATGTCCTCGCGGTCGGACTCCGTCAATCGAGATCGGCATGCGGGTCGTCCGGACCGAGGCTGCGTCCACGCTTGGCAGATCCTGAAGCATATCGAGTGCCGCAAACTGCTCCGTTCGCAGGAGTGCGGTCCAGTCCATGACCTCGGCGCACCAGATATCATGCGGCTGCAGCGCGGCAAGCCAGTGCGCCGTGCTGCGCATCACGATTCGCTCGGCGATCCGTCGCTTGATCTGGTCTCGCTCGACCAGCAGCGAGAGATGGTCGCCTTCCCAGGCCGGATCAGGATCGAGATCCAGCAGTGGGGCAAGCCGCTGGAGGGGCGTCATCGCCAGTGCGAGATAGCCGTCGCTAGTACGATAAACGCCATAAGGCGGTGGCGCGTTGATATTGCCGTTCGAGGCTTCGGATCGGAAACGCATGGTGTTCTGGTTGGCGAAATATTCGGTGATCATCTCGAACTGAAGGTCGACCAGGCTTTCGAGCAGGCTGGTTTCGACCAGCGCGCCCCGACCGGTCACGCCACGCCGCACCAGCGCCGCGAGAATACCTTGCACAGCCATCGCGCCCGTATAGATGTCCCCAACCGCCAAGCCGACCGGCGTCGGCGGCGACGCCTGATCCCCGCTTAGCCACATGATACCGGACCGCGCTTGGGCGAGCAGATCCTGCCCTGGCAGCTTGGCCCAGGGACCGTCCCTGCCATAGCCCGATATGCTGGCATAAATGACACGGGGATTGATCGCGCGCACCGCCTCATAGCCGATGCCCAGCCGCTCAGCGATACCCGGGCGATAGTTCTGGATCACGACATCCGCGCGCTCCAGCGCCTGACGCAGGACCGCAAGATCATCAGCCAGCTTCAGATCGAGCGCGAGGCTTTCCTTGCCGCGATTGATCGCCTGGAAAAGGGTCGAAATGCGCTGGTCTCGCGTCTTGTACAGATCGCGACATGGGTCACCTCCGTCGGGGCGCTCCACTTTGATCACCCGCGCACCCAGGTCGAGCAGTCTCAACGCCGCATAAGGGCCGGCCAGAAACTGGCTGAGGTCCACGACCAAAAGCCCGCCCAGCGGCAGATCCGCTTCGCTCATCATCCGCTCCTCCCGTCGGGACTCAGACACCCGGCCCTCGTCAATTTGCATAGGTCGAAGTTATTTGCAAATGCCGAAATTATGGATAGGTTTGTGATATGGAAGAAACCGTCGATCTTCGGATCAGCGGGCGCGTCGCAGAGATCGCTCTGAACCGCCCCGCCAAGCACAACGCGCTGACGCCAGCGATGTACGAGCAGATCGCGGCGCATTGCGCGACTGTGAATCGCGACGATGCGGTGCACGTCGCGATCATCTGCGGGGCCGGCGAGCGTGCGTTCTGCGCAGGATCGGATATTGGCGGGCTGGCCACCTATCGAGACCCCTGGGCGTGGCGCAACCGCAACGACTATATCGCGAGCATCCGCAGTTTGCGCAAACCATGCATCGCCGCGGTAAAGGGCTGGGCATTGGGTGGCGGACTTGAGATCGCACTCGCCTGCGACCTGCGCGTTGCGGCGCGTTCAGCCACATTTGGCGCGCCGGAAGTCCAGCTCGGCTGGACCGGTGCCGGCGGGGCGGCGCAGCATCTTACCCGGTTGGCAGGGTATGGCAGGGCCATGCGCTATCTCCTCACCGGCGACCGTTTTTCGGCGCAGGAGGCATTTGACATGGGGATGATCGAATGGCTGGTCGAGCCAGGGGAAGAGCTTGAAACAGCGCGGCGCATTGCAGCCGCCATCGCCGGTCATTCGTCGATCGCCACGCAATCGGTGAAGGCGGCCGTTCGTAGCGCGATGGATCATCCGGTCGACCACGGCCTCAGGATCGAAAACGAGCTGATGACGATCTGCTTCGCCATGGCCGCAAAGGATCCCGCTTCCAATTTGTTTGGAGGCCCGCAAGAAGCTGGCGAATGAACGACAAAGCTGTTCCCGCCGCCGCACGCCGCGCACGCGTGCACCGCCCCCGGGGCGAGGCAGGTCCGGCGCAGGTACCCGCGCTCGGCAAAGGACTCGATGTCGTCGAGTTGCTGGCGAGTTCGCCCGATGGACTGGCCATGAATGAAATCGCCGACCGTCTCGGTCGCACCATGGGCGAGATCTACCGCATCGTGCTCTACCTCGCCGATCGTGGCTACGTTCAGCAGGATGTGGCGGGTCGATATGGCCTCACGCTCAGATTGTTCGAGTTGTCACATAGGTTCGAACCGACCGAACGGCTGATTTCACTGGCCCTGCCACTGATGGAGAGCCTTTCTCGCCGCGCCGAACAGTCGTGTCACCTGGCAGTTTTGAACGGTGACTCGATCCTGGTCCTCGCTTCGGTGCCAAGTCCCCGACCTGCGGGGTATTCAGTTCGAACGGGCGCCATATTTCCCGCACTTGCTACCAGTTCTGGCGTCGTGATTGCGGCATTTCTGCCCCAAGACCGTCTGGACCTCCTCGTCAATCCAGCGCCGTCCAATGAAGCCGCAAGCTTCATCGCGCGCGTTGCTGCCGCAAGAAGGCTCGGCTTCGAGACAATTGAGAGCGTCCTGGTGAACGGCGTCATCAACAGCAGCGTCCCGGTATTCGGGCGGGGGGGCATTCTCGCCGCGCTCAGCATGGGATATGTCAATCAGGCGGGCGACTCGATGCCGCTCAAGGACGCCATCGAAGCGATCAGGGACACTGCCGCCCGTATCAGCGCCGCGATGGGCTCGTCTCTCGCACCAAACCCTGGTTGAAACTGATCCTCAGCTAAGGCTCGCTCCCAAGGCATCGCTACCGTCATTTCGGCCTTGAAGCCTGTGGCACCCCGCTCTTGACGTTGTCTATCGCTCAAGCCAACGATGGTTCGCGAACAAATTATGGACAATCGACAATGGCCGATGGCGACAACATGATCATCGCGGTACGGGAGCAAATCGCGGATCGGCTCCGATCAGATATCATTTCAGGCGCACTCGCTCCCAACCAGAAGCTTACCGAGGAGGCGTTGGCTCAGCGGTTTGGTGTCTCCCGCGGCCGCATCCGCGACGTATTGCTGGAGCTTTCCAAGGAAGGGCTTCTCATTACCCGAGCCCATCGGGGAACGATGGTCAATGATATCCCAGCGCCCGACCTTCAGGCGCTGATGATCAAATTGCGACGGCAGATCGAGATCTTTGCCATCAAGCGAGTGATCAAGGATCGGCCAGAAGGATTGTTTGATCAGCTTCAGGCGGCATTTCAGGAATTGACCAAGCGCTTGCGCGAGCATGATTTTGCCGAGGTCACTAAGGCGGACATTGCGTTTCATCGGGTGATCCTCCTCGCCGCCGGCGGCGAGGACCTGGTCAATCTCTGGCAGCCTGTCATCTTGCGCATGCGAATGAACTATCAGCGCATCAGCACGCCGGAACAGGCGATCGCTGAGCATGAAGCGATAATCCATGCCATCCAGACAGGTGATGCCAAGGCAGCCATAGCCGCCATGGAGGGCAACATCCGCTAGTTCGTCCAACCCTGCCTTAAGCGACGCTATTGTCTTGCCAATGACCGGGTGGAAACTGAGTTGTCGAGAACAACGGAGGAAATGGCGCCTCCTGAGTCTGGGAATCGAACTCCGATATTGTTGCTTGCTCTCAAGGCGCTGAGGGGCACCGGTATTTCCAGCACTCCAAAAAAACGAGACCGCCCCTTTCCGCCATTATACTGATCGTATCCACGATAGTCCGTGGGTACGCTTAGCGTCACTCCGTTGAATGTGATGACCGGCTGTAGCGACTTGCCATGCTCGCGACCGACGCCCAGCCGAAGAACGGCCTCCCCATTCGCGCCCGGAGTAACGTTGGGAACCGTGAAATTATGCGTTGATCCGGCGACGATATTCGTCAACACCGTTGACGAACCTACCGTCGCGTAATGCCTGGATTGAGACAGCGTATGCGGCTGCGCCGGCGCGGTGCTGTAGCGAATTCGCAAGACCATCGTCGCTTCGGACCCAAGCACGACGGAACCAGGAACGGAAGCAGACGTGCTCGTACTCAATATCGGGCGACCGTTTGCGTCCGGGTATAGATGCCGTTGCTCGACTTGGGTAACGGTGCTCCCGGCTGGGATGCCAAGAAGCTTGAGATCGACCGTGCGGGGGGTGGACTCAAGGCTGTTGATGATAACGTACAGATCCTTCGCCGCTCCATCGACATAAGCATCGACGAGGAAGTCTCGATCCGCTGCCCAACTCTCCAGCCGCGTACCTTTTACGCCGTTCCATAGCCGGTAAAAATTGACCATCTCGGTGTACACCCAAGTGCCATTGCCGGCGTTTGCCGGGGTACCGTCCTCGAATGCCTGGCGCAGCAGGCGCCAGTTATAGGGTACGCTGGTCCTCCCCCACTCCCCTTTAAGGACTACAAAGGGTATAGCCTTGGCAATTCGGTCCGGCCGCTCCATGAATTGAAGCATCAGCGAATTCATCGCTTTCAGATAGAACCAGTCGCGTTGCGGGGTCCATGCATTCGGCTCCACCTGATGTGCTCGGGCACCATATTCCGAGATCACCAAGGGCTTTAGCTGTCCTCCATATGCCCAGTTCATGGCGTAATCGAGCATGTCGAAGGTGGCCTCGACGTTGCTGCCCTTTCGGTACTGTTTGTAGACGTTTCCGTTCTTTGGAATTCCCTCGAAATCATACAGATGCAGGGATACGAAATCCATGTTTCGGCCAGCCCCACCGAGCCAGGCGCCATCGCGCGCGTTCCAGCGCGCAAACAATGCGGCATTGGAGGGTTCGGCTTCTTCGAAGTCCGGAAAGGCGGGCGTATAGCCGCCAACCTGAACCTGGCGGGCCGTATTCAAAGGCCGAACCTGGTTTCGGACGCCGTCATGATAGCGAAAAACATCATTGTAGGTCGGGCGCGGGTATCCCGCGAGATGGGGAGCCGGATCGTCGATCAAGGTGTATAGCGGCTCGTTGATTGCTTCCACGAACTTGGGCTTGATGATGCCGGCGCCAGCTCCAACCGATCCGCTCTGATTGAAGTAGCGGGCGAGATAGTTGCCGATGAAATGGCCAGTGGATGAACCAAACGGTGCAGCCTGCGTATCGGTGCGGGAAAAGGCCCAACCCTGATTGGCGATGGGATATCCGTTCGGAAAGAACGGCCGTTCTTGAGCGACCAGAACCCAGCTCGCCATGCGCTTTTCGAATTCAGCGCTACCGACCACGGTGCGTTGCGCAGCTGTGTGATAACCATAGGTGCGCGGCAGCGCCGACAAGGATGCCATCGCATTCGCATCAGCATAACCAGGTTGAGAGCCCTGCGGCACCCGAGTGAGTTCATACGCCATCGACCCTGAATCACGGCCGAAATAGACATCCAAGTTTTTCACGAACCCGTTCAGCAGATCCGGAACTTCCTGGGGTTGGTTGAGGCTTTGAGCATTGCCGCCCCACCACTCCAGGTCAGAATTGATCGCGTGAATGTTTATGAACTTCTCGCGTGAAAAGCTGCTGACGCCGCCGACGACGTGGCGAACGTCGGCATTGACGTTTATCGATACGTTCACCGCAAGTGGCGCGGCCTGAGGCGGAGCCGCGACCATGGTCATAACATCTGCCGTCCTGGTCTCGCCGCTACCGGACTCCTCATAACATCCAGCTAGAAGCAGGGCCTGACTCAAGGCCAGGGGCGTGATCCAGAAGCGCACCATTGGCTCTCTCCATACCGATAGCATCAAGGTCGTTATAATTCGGCATTTGTCGACAGTCGACATTTTTAAGTGAGTGCTTCGCGAAGCAATGAAGCGGTTGACCCGCGCTATGCCGCGGTGCAGCAACGGCGCATGGCCAGCACACCGATTGCGAACAATTCCGACATCCGCTTTTTGGGCAAGGTGCTCGGCGACGTCATCCGCGACTATGGCGGCGAGGCGCTGTTCCGGCGGATCGAATATATCCGCGCCGCCTCAGTCGATCGCCATCGCGGGGTCGCCGGGGCGGACAAGATCGACCCCGGCCTCGATCGGCTGAGCCTCGATGAAACGCTCGAGTTCGTGCGCAGCTTCATGCTGTTTTCGATGCTCGCCAACCTCGCCGAGGACCGCCAGGGCATCGCCGCCGAGCCGGGCGCGGACGTCGAACACGCCATTGCCAGGCTCAAGGCGCACGGCATCGGCGCCGATCAGGTCGCGCAGTTGCTTGACAATGCGCTGATCGCGCCGGTCCTCACCGCGCACCCGACCGAAGTGCGCCGCAAGTCGATGATCGACCACCGCAACCGCATTGCCGAACTGATGCGACTGCGCGACGAGGGCGTCGCCGAAACGCCCGATGGCGATTTGGTCGAGGAAGCGATCCTACGCCAAGTCGCCTTGCTGTGGCAGACCCGAGTTCTACGGTTCGAGCGACTCTATGTCGCCGACGAAGTCGAAACGGCGCTCAGCTATCTGAGCGACGTGTTCCTCCCCACTTTGCCCGCGCTCTATGCTCGCTGGGACCGCGCGCTGGGCAGCCGCGTGCCTCCCTTCCTCAAGCCCGGCAACTGGATTGGTGGCGACCGCGACGGCAACCCGTTCGTAACCGCCGACTCGCTACGGCTCACCCTCGCCCGCTCGGCCGAAGCGGTGCTCAGCCACTATCTCGACGCAGTGCATGCGCTCGGCGCCGAGCTGTCGATCTCCAACCATCGCGCCAAGATCGACGCCGCCGTCGCAGCGCTCGCCGACATGAGCGGGGACGGTGCTGCCAGCCGTTCTGACGAGCCTTATCGTCGCGCGCTTTCTGGCATTTATGCGCGGCTCGCCGCGACCTACCGCTACCTAACCGGCAAAACGGCGCCGCGTCCGGGCGCGCTCAAGGGTCAGCCCTATCACGATCCTGCGGCATTCCGCGCCGATCTTGCCACCGTCGCGCACGGCCTCGCCGCGCGTGGTGGCGAATCGCTCGCCTCAAGCGGGGCGCTCGGGCGGCTGATCCGCTCGGTAGATATCTTCGGCTTTCACCTCGCCACGCTCGACTTGCGCCAGAACAGCGCGGTGCACGAACGCGTCATCGCCGAACTGCTGAAGATCGCGGGAGTCGAAGCCGACTATGCCGCGCTGGACGAGGACGCCCGTATCGCCTTACTGCGCCGCGAGCTGGCAAGTCCGCGCCCGCTCGCCAGCCGCTATGCGAGCTATTCCGACGAGACCGCCTCCGAGCTCGCCATCGTCCATGCGGCGGCAGAGGCGCACCAGCGCTACGGCGTCGCCGCGATCCGCCAGTACATCGTGTCGATGGCACAGTCGGTGTCTGATCTGCTCGAAGTCCATGTGCTGCTTAAGGAGGCCGGGCTCTACATTCCCGGCGACGCCCCCCAAGCGCACATCATGGCAGTGCCGCTGTTTGAGACGATCGGCGACCTCGACGCCGCGCCAGCGATCATGCGCGCCTGGTTCGCGCTGTCCGAGGTGGCGGCAATCGGCCAGGCGCGCGGCCACCAGGAAGTGATGATCGGCTATTCCGATTCGAACAAGGACGGCGGCTATCTCACCTCGACCTGGGGTCTCAGCAAAGGCTCGACCGCGCTGAAACCGGTGTTCGAAGAAGCTGGGATCGGCATGCAGCTGTTCCACGGCCGCGGCGGCGCGGTGGGACGCGGCGGCGGCTCGTCGTTCCAGGCAATTCAGGCGCAACCCGCCGGCACGGTGCAGGGCCGCATCCGCATCACTGAACAAGGTGAGGTGATCGCAGCCAAATACGGCACGCGCGAAAGCGCGGCGACCAATCTCGAGGCGATGGCCTCGGCGACGCTTCTCGCCAGCCTCGAGCCGCAGCGACTGAGCGAAGCCGATGCAAACCGCTTCGAAGCCGCGATGGAACAGCTCTCCGGCACCGCATTCAAGGCCTATCGCGACCTTGTCTACGGCACCGATGGTTTCCGCAGCTTCTTCCGCCAGATGACGCCAATTGCTGAGATTGCCGGGCTAAAGATCGGAAGCCGTCCCGCCAGCCGCAAAAAGTCCGACGCCATCGAGGATTTGCGGGCAATCCCTTGGGTATTTAGCTGGGCCCAAGCCCGGGTCATGCTACCCGGCTGGTTCGGCGTCGGCGACGCGCTGGCCGCATTTCCCGATCGCGGTCTGCTGCGCGAGATGGCGTCGGATTGGCCGCTGTTTGCCTCGACTCTCGCCAATCTCGAGATGGTGCTCGCCAAGTCGGACATGGGCATCGCCGAACGCTATGCCGAATTGGTCCAGGACCGCAGCTTAGCCGATTCGATTTTTTTCCGCATTCGCGACGGCTGGCACGTGACGCACGACCAGTTGCTCGACGTCACGGGCCAGGCCCGGCTGCTCGAAAAGCACCCGGCGCTCGAATCCTCGATCCGCCTACGCCTACCCTATATCGAGCCGCTCAACCTGCTCCAGGTCGAGCTGCTTAAGCGCCATCGCGCGGGCGAGTCCGATCCCAAGATCGAGCAGGGCATCTTGCTGTCGATCAACGCAATTGCGACGGGGCTCAGGAACTCGGGTTGAGCGGCACGGGAAAGTCGAGTTCGGCAACAACACCAGATGAGTTCACCGCATCGGCATCGCAGACGAACGCCCGCCCTACCCAATCCGACTGCCACACACTGTCCGTCGGCTCCGTCTTGGTCATACCTAACACTTCGCGGGGATAGCCATCAGGAACGCGATCAGGCGCGCAGCGACGATGAAGTGGACATGCGCCGTTGCTTCCTTAGTCCCGGTGGCCGAACAAATCTTTCAGCGATGCAGCGTATCACCGTTATCCCGGATCAGTTGGAGCAGCCGTTGCTGTCGCGGAAGTCCGCCTCATGCGCATCACACTATGTGCAGGGCCGCTTTCTCGGGTAGACGACAGTGGCCTGACGCGCTGACCCGGGCATAGCTGAGGAGACATCATGGCTGGCCATATCGTTTGTTTCGGGGAATTGTTGCTTCGTCTCACTGCCCCTGGACGCGAGCTCCTGATGCAGACCGGCAATCTCGATGTGCATGTTGGCGGCGCTGAGGCAAATGTCGGCATCGGCCTCGCCAATCTGGGCCATGCCGTTTCGATGGTCAGCGCGGTACCCGACAATCCGCTGGGCCGGGCGGCGATCCGCTTCGTGCGAGGACAGGGCCTCAATACGCATAATGTACAGTTACGCGACGGGCGGATGGGGCTGTACTTCCTTTCGGCCGGCGCAGGGCTGCGTGCATCGGACATCGTCTATGATCGCGCGGCATCAAGTTTCGCGGCCGCGCCCGCAGACGCATTTGACTGGCGCGCGATTCTAGACGGCGCAGCGATGCTGCATCTGTCGGGCATCACCCCCGCGCTCGGTCCAGCAACCGCACAGGCCGCACTCTCCGCCGCACGCGCTGCTAGAGGACTTGGGGTGCAAGTGAGCTTCGACGGCAACTACCGCGCGCGCTTGTGGGAAACTTGGGACAGCGATCCGCGCGCGGTCCTGACGGAACTGGTCAGCCTCACCGACACAATGTTCGGCAACCATCGAGACATCTCGCTGCTGCTGGGCGAGCAATTCTCGGGTGATGGCCCTAACCGTCGGCGCGAGGCCGCTGAAGCCGCCTTTGCCGCCTTCCCCAACCTACAGCGAATCGCCTCGACCGCGCGGCACATCGATGACACTGACCGTCACCGCATTGCTGCGCGCGTCGATACGCGCGAACGAGGATATCAGACCGAAGATGTAGTTGTGGCCGGCATTGTAGACCGAATTGGTGGGGGCGACGCATATGCCGCGGGAATTCTTCACGGTGTGCTGTCGGGTCAGGATCTGGAGGCGACCGTCGCCACTGGCCTCGCGCTCACCTGTCTCAAACACTCGCTGCCGGGCGATGCGAGCTTGTTCAGCCAAGCGGATATCGCCGCCTTCCTTCAAGGCGCATTAGATGTACGCAGATGACAGGGCCGCGAAGGCTAGCGGCAGCTTAATCCACCGCCCCGGTTGCCTCACCTGAGCACCGGTCGTCTCTAGTGCCATGTAGTATCCCACCATTCCCGATGGCTGGCGCTCCATCCTGCCAGGAAGGTCGGCGGACTCTTGGGCAATCGTTGCACGCGCGTCCGCGATTCGGGCTTGCATGACAAAGTCCGTGTGAGGTTTAATGAATTCCGGAATCCTGAGCAGCCTGGTAGATCCCGGTGGACCACCCCCAACATCTATGGCTTCATAGCCATTTCCCAGACAATCTATTCGCCCGCGTTCTTGCTCCTCAAAGGAGGGGAGCCGGTGCAGCCCTTCAGAGCAGCGGGGATGAAAGACTTCCACGGCGTGAACATCAAATATCTATTGCGGTCGGACTATTGATCTCAAACGAAGTGGTTGGATCCACTTACCTCCCTTCAAAGCCAACACTGTCATGCGGGTATTTGGAGGCAACGACCAACTTCGCTCGATTCAACGTTCGTAGCCGCGCGGATTACTTCGCGGGTCACCAAGTCAGCCCAAGCGTTCAAAGCTTCCCGTCGCTGTTCGAAGAGTTCGGACTTATTGTAGACTCGCATGACCTTTGATCTCGTCGCCGTCGCGACGTGATTCAGTATCCGATCCGCTACATGCGGCGGCACTTGAAGAATTTCGCAGGCATGCGTGTTGAACGTCGTGCGAAAATCGTGGACCACCCAATGCGGCATCGAAGATTCGCTATCTCCGGGTGACTGCTTGATCCGAGCTGCGGCTATCGCGGCGTCGAGCCGTCTTTTTGCCTTGTTGTACCCTGAGATCGGAGTATCTCCAGTTGTAGTGAATACGTAACGAGACTTTGCTGGCCGTTCTCCAGCATTAAGTGCCTCGATGATCAGACCTCGCGCCAAAAGTGAAACAGGGATTCGAAGGGCATTGGCCATCTTGGTTTTGTCGCGTGGCAGGAGCCATACACCTTCCACTTCGGACGACAGGTCGCCCAGCGTGAGATCGTCAAGTGACATGCTGGCAATCTCCTGTCGGCGGTTCGGCAGCACGATCAGCAGTTTGTAGAGCTGCTCAAATGGGTAACCGAGCGTACCAGCCGCCGCCCAGATCTCCCGCAGTTCCTCAAGAGTGTGAAAGCGCTCGCGCTCACGTTCCCGCGAGGGCTTACGGATGGTCGCCACGGGGTTCGCCGGGACATAGCCCGCGTCCACACACCAGTTGAAAAACGCCGAGGCATAGGCGAGCTTGCGGTTAGCTGAGATCGGTGACTTGATCGCCAACTTCTTCACAAGCGGAAGAATCTCGTCCTTCATTATTGAAACGGGCTTTCGCGAGGCGAACGGCTTGAGCAGGCCTTTCGGTCCATCGAGGGCACGGCGAGTCGCCGCGCCTGTGCGATTCTGATCGAGCACAGAAGTCTGGTAGTCGTCGAGAACGCTGGTAAGTGTCATCCGGCTCATCGCTTCACTTGCCGCCGCGCGACGCTGCTTTCGCTTCTCCTCGTTAGGATCAGTACCTTTCTCCACATCGAGTCTCGCTGCCCGGGCAGCGGTGCGCGCATCGGCGAGTCCCATCGCAGGCCAGGTGCCGAGCTTGATGCGGGACTTCTGCCCATTTTTGAGCCGCACGAGCAACGACCAGCTTGCGGTGCGCTGTCCTGCCCGGAAGCGCAGCCCGGGCTCCCGATCATCGAGTAGTTCGAGCTGCCCAGTGCTGGCTTTTCTGGCTTTAGCGACCAGCGCCTCGAGGGCTACTTTCGTGAGGGTTCCAGTCATTTCGAGCTCGCTATAGGTTCCGTATAGGATCCTTATCGGGCGTGATGGCCCGCGATCCTGTATAGATCGAGTTGGAAGCTGACGGAAGAGACCCTCTGCTTTTATTGAAGGGTATCAGCATGTTACACGACGATCGACCGCCAGTGGTGGACAATGACGGACGTTGATAGACGCGCTGAAAAGCCGTTGGGAGCGCCTCTTAATCAGCGGGTCCTAGGTTCGAGCCCTAGTGCGTCCACCAAAACTTCCTCTCACGCCTAGCAGTGATCCTGCCCTTTCAGGGGCGATGCCGCCATGGTCATCGCCCAGCTCGGTCGCGGCTGCGGGAACGAAGCCAGGACGTAGGCGATGAAGAAAATCGAGACGCTCGCCTGGGGGTGGGTCAGCGTGCAGATCCGCTTAACCGCGGCACTCCGCGGATCCACCAGCGAGGTGATGAGCCTTCAGGTAAAATAGAGCGCGGTAAACTAGGGCAAGTGCGAATGCGCGAGCGCTCGGCCGTCGCTCCAAGCCTTCCTTCTTGACGGGCCATCGTTCGACGCAGGAAGGTCCATTGGCAACGTTGGCACAGCCGGCTGGCTCAGGCTTGTGGCCGGTGGGCGTCACCTGGCCCTTGAAGTATATTCGCCAGCCGCTCGCCACCTCGACAGCAGCGCGGCTGACGAGGCTCTCAGCAGGGCATGACCAAATCGCCGACGATCAGCGCTCCGCCTGTTCGATCCGTGCGAGCAGCGCCTCGACCTGCACCTGTGCGCCGGCTGTGGCACCAAGTTCAGCGACCACCCCATCAAACGGCGCGGTAAGCGTGTGCTCCATCTTCATCGCTTCGAGCGTCAGCAGCTTTTGACCGGCGATCACGAGATCGCCTTCGCTTACGTCGACCGAGATGATCCGGCCCGGCATCGGGGCAAGAACCGCGCCGTCGCCCGCCACCCCGCCGGCAGCGCCAGTCCCGCGCCGGACGAAGGCGGCAACGCTCATGCCGTCTTGGGTCACCAGCGCGCCGTTCGATCCCATCGCCGAAATCTGGACGCTGGCATAGGGCGCGCGATCCGCCTCGACCACATAGGTCTCGCCATCGACATCGAGGTGGACCATGCGATGTGGCACGGCGTTGAGGCGGAAGCCCGTGAGCGGCGCAGCCGTCCCCTGCTCCGCCACGATTGCCCGTGCGGCTTGCTTCAGCAGAAGGTCGCCCGGCCTGTCTGCCGGCACCAGCTCGTCCTGATGCTCGGCGATGAAGCCCGTGGTGACGTTGCCCGCGATGAATTGCGAGTGTGCGAGCGTACGATGCAGGAACCCTGCATTCGTCTTGACCGGCCAGACCGCAACGCCGGCCATCCCTTGCCGCAGCAGCGCGATCGTCTCTTCACGCGTGCTGGCGGCCACGATCAGCTTTGCAATCATCGGGTCATAGAAAGGAGAAACTTCCGCACCCTGTTCGACCCCCGTGTCGATGCGGATCCCGCCTTGCGGGAAGCGGCAGTGGTCCAGCCGCCCGACCGACGGCAGGAAGCCCTTGGCGGGGTCCTCGGCATACAGCCGTGCCTCCATGGCCCAACCGTCGATCGCGAGCTCGTCCTGCCGCTTCGGCAGCGGTTCCCCGCTCGCCACCCGCAACTGCCATTCGACCAGGTCCTGCCCGGTGATCGCCTCGGTCACCGGATGTTCGACCTGCAGCCGCGTGTTCATTTCCATGAACCAGATGCGATCGGCGCGCAGGCCATCGCTCGCATCGGCGATGAACTCGATCGTGCCCGCGCCGACATAGTCGACCGCGCGCGCCGCCTGCACCGCCGCGGCGCAGATCGCCTCGCGCGTGGTCGCATCCATGCCCGGTGCGGGCGCTTCCTCGATCACCTTCTGGTGCCGCCGCTGGAGCGAGCAATCGCGCTCGAACAGGTGCACGATGTTGCCGTGCGTATCGCCGAACACCTGCACTTCGATATGGCGGGGCGAGAGGATGTATTTCTCGATCAGCACGCGATTGTCGCCGAACGAGGACGCCGCCTCGCGCTGGCACGATTGAAGCGCGTCGAGAAACGCGTTCGCCGCATCGACGCGTCGCATCCCCTTGCCGCCGCCACCCGCGACGGCCTTGATCAGCACGGGATAGCCGATCGCGTCGGCTTCGGCTTTCAGTCGCTCGGGCGCCTGATCCTCGCCGAGATAGCCGGGCGTGGTCGGCACGCCGGCATCCTGCATCAGCTTCTTGGCCGCGTCTTTGAGGCCCATGGCGGTAATACTCGCCGGCCTCGGCCCGACCCACACCAGCCCCGCGTCGATCACGGCTTGAGCGAAGGCCGCATTCTCCGACAGGAAGCCATAGCCCGGATGGACCGCCTCCGCCCCGCTTGCCTTCGCCGCCGCCAGTATCTTCTCGCCGACCAGATAGCTTTCACGCACTGGCGACGGCCCGATATGCACCGCCTCGTCCGCCATCCGCACATGCAGCGCGTCGGCGTCGGCGTCCGAATAGACCGCCACAGTGCGGATACCCATGCGTCGCGCGGTGCGAATGACCCGACACGCGATCTCGCCGCGATTGGCGATGAGAAGGGATTTGATCATGGCCGTCACATCCGGAACACGCCGAACGCCGGGCGTTCGGGAATTGGCGCTTCAAGGCAGGCGGCGAACGCCAGGCCCAGCACGTCGCGCGTCTGCACCGGGTCGATCACGCCATCGTCCCACAGCCGCGCGGTCGCGTAATAGGGATTGCCCTCGTCCTCGTATTTCTGGCGGATCGGCGCCTTGAACGCTTCGGCCTCTTCCGGCGTCCAGCTGGCGGCATCGCGATGCACCGTCGCTAGCACGCTCGCCGCCTGCTCGCCGCCCATCACGCTGATGCGGCTGTTGGGCCAGCTGAACAGGAAGCTTGGGGAGTAAGCGCGCCCGCACATGCCGTAATTGCCTGCACCGAAGCTGCCGCCGATCAGCACCGTCACCTTCGGCACGCTTGCCGTCGCCACCGCTGTCACCAGCTTCGCGCCGTGCTTCGCGATGCCCTCGGCCTCGTATTTCCCGCCGACCATGAAGCCGGAAATGTTCTGAAGGAACAGCAGTGGAATGCGCCGCTGGCACGCCAGCTCGATGAAGTGCGCGCCCTTTTGCGCGCTCTCGCTGAACAATACGCCGTTGTTCGCCAGGATCGCCACCGGCATACCCCAGATGTGCGCGAACCCGCAGACCAACGTACTGCCGTACAGCGCCTTGAATTCGTGGAACTCGCTGCCATCGACGACACGCGCGATCACCTCATGCACGTCATAGGGCGCGCGCACGTCCTGCGGCACGATCGCGTACAACTCGCTCGCATCGAACTTCGGCGATATCGGCTCGCGTAGCGGCAGGTCGTGCCGATGTGCCGGTCCCAGATGGCTGACGATGTCGCGGACGATGGTCAGCGCATGTTCGTCATTCTCCGCCAGGTGATCGGCGACGCCCGACTTGCGCGTATGCAGTTCGCCCCCGCCCAGATCCTCGGCGCTGATCTCTTCGCCCGTCGCAGCCTTCACCAGCGGCGGGCCGGCAAGGAAGATCGTGCCCTGCCCCCGCACGATCACCGTCTCGTCGCTCATTGCGGGGACATAGGCGCCACCAGCGGTACAGCTGCCCATCACGCAGGCGATCTGCGCAATGCCCTTGGCGCTCATGTTCGCCTGGTTGAAGAAGATGCGACCGAAATGCTCGCGGTCGGGGAATACTTCGGCCTGGTTGGGCAGGTTCGCGCCGCCGCTGTCGACCAGATAGATGCACGGCAGCCGGTTCGCCTCGGCGATTTCCTGCGCGCGCAGATGCTTCTTGACGGTCATCGGGTAATAGGTGCCGCCCTTCACCGTGGCATCGTTGCACAGGATCATGCACTGCCGGCCCGACACGCGGCCGATCCCGGCGATCAGCCCGGCGCCCGGCACCTCGTCGCCATACATGCCGTTGGCGGCGAGCTGCCCGATCTCGAGGAACGGCGAGCCGGGATCGAGCAGCCGCTCGACGCGCTCGCGCGGCAACAGCTTGCCCCGCGCCTCGTGCTTGGCCCGCGCCGATTCCGTGCCGCCCAGCGCCGCGACCGCAACCCGCTGACGCAGCTCGGCGGCAAGCGCACGGTTGTGAGCGGCATTGGCATTCCGCGTCTCGTCCTGCAGCGCGACCGCCGACTTCAGCACCGGCGCGCTCATCTTGCCACCCCGGCGGGGCTGGCGCACAGCGCGATAAAGGGAGACATCATGGCGACCATCCTGCTGCTCATCGCATCCAATGTGTTCATGACCATCGCCTGGTACTGGCACCTTGGCAAAGGCGGGTTGGAAAACCCCATGCTGACCGTCATCCTCATCTCCTGGGCCATTGCCGGCGTCGAATATTGCCTGGCCGTTCCCGCCAACCGCATCGGCTTCATCGCCGGCTGGACGCCCGGCCAGCTCAAGATCGCGCAGGAGGCGATCGCGCTGACTATATTCGGTATCTTCATGGTCGCATTCCTGGGCGAAGCGCTGCACTGGCGCCACCTCGCCGCGTTCGGCTGCATCATTGCGGCGGTCGCCTTCCTGTTCGTCGGCAAATAAACTCCCTCCCCCGGTGGGAGAGGGAGAACATTAAGCCGCCCCGATCAGTTCGCGACCGATCAACATGCGGCGGATCTCGTTCGTGCCGGCTCCGATGTCGAGCAGCTTGGCGTCGCGCAGGAAGCGTTCGACCGGCCAATCCTTGGTATAGCCGGCCCCGCCTAGCGCCTGCACCGCTTCGCCCGCAACGCGAAACGCATTCTCGCTCGCCAGCAGGATTGCGCCCGCCGCATCGAACCGCGTGGTCTTGCCCGCGTCGCATGCCTGCGCCACCGCATAGACATAGGCGCGCGCGGAGTTGAGCGCGACATACATGTCCGCGACCTTGGCTTGCATCAGCTGGAACGATCCGATCGCCTGACCAAACTGCTTGCGCTCGCGAAGGTAAGGCAACACCACGTCGAGGCACGCCTGCATGATGCCGAGCTGGATGCCCGCCAGCACCGTTCGCTCATAATCGAGGCCGCTCATCAGCACCCCGACGCCGCCGTTCAGCGGCCCCATCACATTCTCCTCGGGCACCTCGCAATCGTCGAACACCAGTTCGGCCGTGGGCGAGCCGCGCATGCCCATCTTGTCGATCTTCTGCCCGATGCTGAAGCCGGGCATGTCCCTCTCGATCAGGAAGGTGGTGATGCCGCGCGATCCCTCGCCCGTCTTGGCATAGACAACCAGCGTATCGGCATAGGCCGCGTTGGTGATCCAGAATTTCGTGCCGTTCAACACATAGCGGTCGCTCTTGTGCTCGGCGCGCAGCTTCATGCTCACCACGTCCGATCCCGCCCCGGCCTCCGACATGGCGAGCGACCCGACATGCTCGCCGCTGATCAGCTTGGGCAGATACTTCGCCTTCTGCTCCGCGCTGGCCCAGCGGCTGATCTGGTTGACGCACAGATTGGAATGCGCGCCATAGCTCAGCCCGATGGAGGCCGACGCCCGGCTCACTTCCTCGCACGCGATGACATGCTCCAGATAGCCAAGGCCCAGCCCGCCGAATTCCTCCGGCACGGTGATGCCGTGCAGGCCAAGCTCGCCCATTGCCGTCCACAATTCGTCGCGCGGAAACCAGTCATCGGCATCGATCTTCGCCGCCAGCGGCTCGATCCGCTCGCGCGCGAAGCGCTGCGTCGTGTCGCGGATCATCTCCGCCGTCTCGCTCAGGGCGAAATCCATCTGCGGCAGGCTCATACGCTCTCCTCGATTTTTAAGCAGACTAGCAGTGTGAGCGCCTCGCGGAAAATTGATATGCATGGCTCAACATTATAGACCGCATCTATGATCGACCGGTATCTGCTTCGCTATTTCCTGGCCGTTGTAGATGGCGGAACGTTCACGGCGGCCGCGGCGCAGGTCAACGTGACCCAACCGACATTGTCGGCCGGGATCGCCAAGCTAGAGCGCGAAGTCGGCGCGAAACTGTTTCGCCGCAACAGCCAGCGTGTCGAGCTGACGGGGGCCGGCGCGCGCTTCGTCGGCCATGCGCGGCGGATCGAGCGCGAGTTCCAGCTGGCGCAATCAGCCGTCAGCGGGGTCGAGCCGGTCGCGACCCTGCGCCTTGGGGTCCTCACCACGCTGGCAACCGCGGACCTTTCAGGGCTCGTTCGTCGTTTGGCCATCAGCGCCCCCACGACGAAAGTGGAACTGGTCGAAGCGAACGAGCGGGGCCTTGCGCAGTATCTCGCGCGCGGCCGGCTTGATCTTGCGCTGA
Source organism: Sphingomonas turrisvirgatae (assembly GCF_001721295.1). Lineage (GTDB taxonomy): Bacteria > Pseudomonadota > Alphaproteobacteria > Sphingomonadales > Sphingomonadaceae > Sphingomonas > Sphingomonas turrisvirgatae. Next base: position 57,839 of record NZ_MDDS01000057.1, read on the forward strand.
CCACCCTGCGCGGCGAGCACAGCGACGCGGGCGAGCCGCTGCGCTGCGAAGCCTATGCCCTCGCGATGGCCTGCGATCACGCATTGGCGCATGAACGCGCCGTACCGGCCGAAGCGCTTGTGGGCGAGACGATGATTGTGCGTCGTCACTGCGAAGCGCTGCCTGAGACCAGCCGGCATTTTACGCAACGCGGCATCCGACCCTTTTTCGCGCTGCGCACCACGAACGACGATCGCGCTATGGAGATGGTCCGTGCAAAGCTGGGGGTCACCGTGGTGCCGGCGTCCTTCGCTCAACCGGGCATCGCGACGCCAGCGCTGATCGGCTTCGATCTCCGCCGCACGCTCGGCGTCGTGTGGGGTGAGAACGCGCAGCATCTGAGGGCATCGGCCGCCCCATTGCTGAAAGCGCTCTCCGAACAGTTCAGTCCACCCGACACATGATCGCCTGCTACCCGGCATCCGCCGGCGGTGGAGGCCCACGCGCCAACGGCCCGGTGCTCAGGGCAAGGGCGGGCTGCCACGATCGGATACCATGCGCTCGCCATCGATAACGATCGGGCTGGCCACACCGGGCACCCCGTCCCGCTCGATCGCCATGCCGCGATGGACGATTTGAGCGTCGGCAAACGCTTCATTGATCCGGTTTATCGGCCCGGCCGGCACGCCAACCGCTTCCAGCGCGTCGGACAGTGCGCCTTTCGACCAGCCGGCGACGGCCTGTCCGACAATACCGGCCAGCGTCTCGCGATTGGCGACCCGTGCGGGATTGGTTGCGAACCGGGCATCGTCCGCGAGCGCCAAGCCTAGTACTTCGCACAGCCGACCGAACTGAGCGTCATTGCCGACCGCGATGATCAAGTCGCCATTGGCGGCGGCAAAGGTCTGATATGGCGCGAGATTGGGGTGCGCGTTGCCGAGCTGCTGCGGCACCTCACCCGACACCATCCAGTTCAGCGCCTGATTGGCCAGGACGGCGACCTGTGTGTCGAGGAGGGCCATGTCGATATGCGCGCCGCTGCCCGTCGCATCGCGCCGTCGCAGCGCAGCCAGAATCGCGACCCCGGAATAGACGCCGGTGAAGATGTCGGCATAGGCGATCCCGGCCTTTTGCGGCGGGGTGGACGGATCGCCGTTCAGCGACATGAATCCGCCCATGCCCTGCGCCAGATAATCATAGCCGGCGCGGTCGGCATAGGGGCCGTTTTGCCCAAAGCCCGTGATGGAACAGCAGACCAGCCGGGGGTTGATTGCCGCCAGGCTAGCATAGTCCAGGCCGTAGCGTTTGAGCCCGCCGACCTTGTAGTTCTCGATCAGCACGTCGGCGTCCGCCACGAGGGCGCGAACCGCCGCCTGTCCCGCCTCGCTCGCAATGTCGATGGCGAGGCTCTGCTTGCCGCGATTGGCTGAGTGGTAATAGGCCGCGCCCAGATTGTCACCATTCGCGTCGTGTACGAACGGCGGACCCCATTGACGCGTGTCGTCCCCCTTGCCCGGCCGCTCGATCTTGATGACCTCGGCACCCAGATCGGCGAGCAATTGCCCGCACCAGGGTCCCGCCAGAATCCGGGCAAGCTCGATTACCCGCACACCTTCGAGCGGCTTCACTAGAACGCCGCGATGCCGGTGATCGCCCGGCCCAAGATCAGTGCATGAACGTCATGAGCACCTTCATAGGTGTTCACCGTCTCCAGGTTCATCAGATGGCGCATCACCTGATACTCGCCCGAAATGCCATTGCCGCCATGCATGTCGCGACTGGTGCGTGCGATATCCAGCGCCTTCCCGACATTGTTACGCTTGACGATCGACACTATTTCCGGCGCGAACTTGCCTTCGTCCATCAATCGCCCGACGCGCAGCGAGGCCTGCAGCCCGAGCGCGATGTCGGTCATCATGTCGGCGAGCTTCTTCTGATAGAGCTGCGTCGCCGCGAGCGGCCGGCCGAACTGCTTGCGGTCCAGGCCATATTGCCGCGCGGCGTGAAGGCAGAACTCGGCCGCGCCCATTGCGCCCCAGCTGATGCCATACCGCGCGCGGTTGAGGCAGCCGAACGGCCCTTTCAGCCCCTCGACCTCAGGCAGCAGCGCGTCTTCGGGCACTTCCACGCCATCCAGCATCACCATGCCGGTGATCGATGCGCGCAACGACAGCTTGCCCTCGATCTTCGGCGCGCTGAGCCCCGCCGTCCCCTTGTCCAGCACGAAGCCTCGGATCTTCCCGCCATGCGCATCCGACTTGGCCCAGATGACGAACACGTCCGCGATCGGGGCGTTGCTGATCCAGGTCTTCGATCCCGACAATCGATACCCGCTGTCGGTCTTTTCCGCCCGCGTGCGCATGCCGCCGGGGTCTGAACCCGCATCCGGCTCGGTCAGCCCGAAACAGCCGATCCATTCGCCGCTTGCCAGCTTCGGCAAATATCTCCGCTTCTGCGCCTCCGACCCATAAGCCAGGATCGGATACATCACGAGGCTCGACTGAACGCTCATCATGGATCGATAACCGGAGTCGATCCGCTCGACTTCGCGCGCGATCAGGCCGTACGCAACATAGGACACCCCCGCCCCGCCATATTCGACAGGCACGGTCGGGCCGAGCAGCCCCAGTTCGCCCATCTCGCGGAAGATGGCCGGATCGGTTTCCTCGTTCTGGAATGCCGCAACGACGCGCGGCGCCAGCTTTTCCGCGGCATAGGCGGCGGCGCTGTCCCGCACCATCCGCTCCTCGTCGGTCAGTTGCGCGTCCAACCCGAACGGATCGGCCCACTCGAAAGCCTGCATATCGCTCATTCCAATCTCCTGGCGTCCAGCTTCCACGAAGTGGCCGCGCGATCAAGTCGCCGATGCAACAATCGCGCTCGCTCGGCCTGAACATTTGGTCGAGCCGCACGTTGGGAGGCCTGAGAGGTTCTTATGGCACAATCCATGTTCTTTGCGCAGGAACGCCTGCACCGCGCGAAGGCCGCACTGGCGCGGGATCTTGCCGCGACAGTCGACGACCCTCGTCGCACCCACGCGTTCCTCGCTCGAGCGGCACGCCATGCCGAGGCGGTGCCCGGCAGTCTCAACGAAGGGTTGCTGATCCTGCGCTGACGCCAAGAAGGATCGAGCGCTGCCTAGCTTGGCGAGCTAGCCTGCTCGGGCCAATGGCATGGTCAGGCAGTGCAGCCCGCCACCGCATGCCGAAAACTGCGAGATGGGCAGGGGCACGGGATCGAACCCTGCATCGGCCAACATAACGCGCAGTCGCGGCTGTGCGTCGCTGATCAAGATGGTCGTGCCGTCGATCGACACCACGTTACAGCCCAGCGCCTTGGCTTCGGCGAGTTCGACCGGGAGCAGTTCGATCCCACGCGCGCGCACTTGCGCAACGAACGCGGGGTCAAGCGCGTCGATACAGGCCAGCGCACGGTGCTCGTCCAGCATGCAGAAGATGGTGTCGAGATGCAGGTGCTGTGGATCGAACGGGCTGACCAGCACCTCCCAGCCCTGCCGCTCAAACAGCGCGGCAAGCGCTGCGACGCCTGCGCGCGTCGTCCGCACGCCCGATTGACCGACGATCAACAGCCCTTCGCGCGCGATGCAGACATCGCCGCCTTCGATCGTGCCGTCGCGAATCCGTGCGACCGGCCATGCCCCGATACTGCGCAGGAAGTGCTCGGCATGATCCGCCTCGGACTGACGATGCGGCAGCGCGGGATTGAGGATCAGCGGCCCCCAAGGGGTCGTCACGACGCTGTCGCGTGTAAAGCACAGGTCGGGCAGCCCGGGAACGGGTGGCAGCATGTGACAACGGACGCCGAGCGCCTCCAGCGCCCCGCGCACGCGTCGATGCTGGTCAAGCGCCAAGCCGATATCGGTTTCAAACCCGCCCGCCAGGCTGTCGATTGTCGCCGCGCAGCACGGCACAGGCGCAAGATGCAAAGGGCTGCTCAGCATCACGTCGGTCAGGCGCTTCGTTTCGCCCACCACGCGCCACCGCGCCGGCACAGGCCGATCGAGCCCGCCGCTAAGGTGTTGCAGGAAATCCAGTTTCATCGGTCGCTCCGCATCGAACCTTAGCGGTCGAGCGGGCAACTAGTTCCCATTGCAACTAAAGTCCGGCCCGCGCCAGCGCGTCCGCCAGTTCATCGCTCATCGCCGGCTCGTCCTTGGGCGTCATGCGGTTGAGCGCGGTCTGTAGGCGTGTCTGCGCGACTTGCAGTGCCTTGTGCCGCACCTTGCGCACCGCATTGGTGCGCCCGGAGCGACTTTCGCCGAGCAGCGCTTCCCATTTGGCTTCTTCCGCGGCGAGCAGCGCAAGCGCCAGGCGAAGGCCGTCGCGCTGCCCCCTGCGATAATCGTCCGACATCCGCCCCCCTTGCCTGTCGCTGCAGCGTCAACCGCCCAGATGCCGCTCCACGGCGGCCGCACTATGACCGACGGCCTTCACTGCCGCTTCAAGCTCAGCGCGGCTGACGCCGAACTTGCCCGTCCAATAGCGCACCTCATAGTCCTCGCCCAAAGCGATGCGCGAGGCATCCTGTGGGCTGCGAAGCGTCTTGTCGTCTGCCATCGCTTACCTCCTCGTTGATGACCCACAGTAAACGCGCGACGATTCGCCGGTTTCCCTGAGCCAAGGAACGAGTTGCTGCCACTGCGAATTGGACCGTGCGTGAGAATCGCGACCTATAATGTGAACGGCGTGAATGGCCGCCTGCCGGTGCTGCTACGCTGGCTGGCCGAAACCGCGCCCGATATCGTGTGCTTGCAGGAGCTGAAGGCGCCGGACGAGGAATTCCCGGCGGCGGCGATCCGCGACGCTGGCTACACCGCGATCTGGCACGGGCAGAAAAGCTGGAACGGCGTTGCAATCCTCAGTCGCGCCGGCGACATTCACGAAACCCGGCGCGGGCTGCCGGGCGATCCTGACAGCGGCCAGAGCCGCTATATCGAGGCAGCGATCAACGGCATCCTGATCGGCGGCCTCTACCTTCCGAACGGCAACCCCCGGCCCGGCCCGAAGTTCGATTACAAGCTGGCCTGGTTCGACCGGCTGATCGACCATGCGGCGACGCTGATCGCATCGGATCTGCCGGTCATGCTGGCCGGCGACTTCAACATCATGCCCACCGAGCGCGACGTTTATAAACCCGAACGCTGGCTGGACGACGCATTGTTCGCGCCGGAGGTCCGCGGCGCCTATTCCCGCTTGCTCGATCAAGGCTGGACCGACGCGTTGCGCACGCTGCACCCGGACGAGACGATCTATACCTTCTGGGACTATTTCCGGAACGCGTTCGCGCGCGATGCCGGGCTGCGCATCGACCATCTGCTGCTCAGCCCGGCGCTCGCCAAGCGACTGAAGCGCGCAGAGGTCGACAGCTTCGTGCGCGGCTGGGAAAAGACCAGCGACCACGCCCCGGTCTGGGTCGAACTTGCGGACAAGCCAGTGCGGCGGAGCCGTGCGCCAGCTTAGGTAAAGTTCGCTCCCCTGCGAAGCCCCCCCCCAAGTCGCAAGCAGGGCATCGCAATGGCGCGGCCCGGGCAAATCCCGCGCCGTCGTCGGACAGGATCGCTAACGCGACCCGCCGGCCATGCCGGCCGCTGCGCATTGCGGCGCAGCGCTCCGGACTTGCCCCCCCTTGCGACCGTCAATACATATGCTGGCCGCCATTGATGCTCAGTGTCGACCCGGTCACGAACCCGCCCTCTTCGGAACACAGAAACGCAACGCCGCGAGCAATTTCATGGGCCTGGCCCAGCCGCCCGACCGGGATCTTGGCGACGATCTTTTCCAGCACGTCCGCCGGCACCGCTGCCACCATGTCGGTGTCGATATAGCCGGGGGCGATCGCATTCACCGTCACGCCGGCGCGCGCGCCTTCCTGAGCCAGCGCCTTGGTGAAGCCGTGAATGCCGCTCTTCGCCGCCGCATAGTTCACCTGACCATACTGGCCCGCCTGGCCGTTGATCGAGCCGATATTGACGATCCGCCCCCATTTGCGCTCACGCATGCCGGGAAAGGTCGCCTTGGCCATGTTAAAGCAACCGCCAAGATTGGTGTCGATGACCTCCTTCCACATCTGGTAGGTCATCTTCAGGATGGTGCCGTCGCGCGTGATGCCGGCATTATTGACCACTACATCGACCGGCCCCAGCGCTGCCTCGACCTCGGCGACGCCGGCATGGCAGGCATCATAGTCGGCAACGTCCCATTTGAATGCCTTGATCCCGGTCCGCTCGGTGAATTCGGCCGCGCGCTGATCGTTGCCGGCGTAATTGGCGGCGACCGTCATTCCCAGGTCCTTCAGCGCGACGCTGATCGCCTCGCCGATGCCGCGCGTGCCGCCCGTTACGATCGCTACTCGTGCCATGAACCTCTCCAAAATCGATAAGTGCCAACGCTAGTCAGGCTGCACCCAGCCCGCAAGCTCCCGCGCCAAAATGCTGCGCAACATCGCCATGCCCGGTTCGCTATCGTTGAGACATGACAGATATGCGAAATGCTCGCCGCCAGCTGCCATGAAACTCTCACGCCCGCGGATCGCCAGCTCTTCAAGCGTCTCGAGGCAATCGGCAGAAAAACCCGGCGCAACCAGCGCGATGCGTCTGATGCCCTGCCCCGGCAAGTCGTCCAGCATCGCGTCGGTGGCGGGTTCAAGCCACTTGGCCCGGCCGAAACGCGACTGGAACGCCACCCGTACCTCCCGGCTCAGCGCTTCCCCGAGCAGCCGCGCCGTCTTGCGACAGTGGCAGTGATAGGGATCGCCAAGCTCGAGCGTCCGCTGCGGCATGCCATGGAAGCTCGCCAGGATCGCGTCCGGCGTGAAGTCGAGCGCCGCGAGCTGCGTTTCGACCGACGTCTTCAGCGCAGCGATGTAAGCTGCATCGTCGTGATAAGGCGGGAGGGTTCGCAGTGCCGGTTGCCAGCGCATCCCGGCCAGCGTCTCGAACGCCTTGTCGATGACCGTCGCGGTCGTCGCCGCACAATATTGCGGATAGAGCGGCGCGACCAGGATGCGCTCGCACCCTTGCGCCTTCATCCTGGCAAGCTGGTTGCCGATCGACGGGTTGCCGTATCGCATGGCATGTTCGACCTGCACATCCGGGCCAAAGGCGCCCTGCAAAGCCGCTGTCTGCGCCTTGGTAATGGCGGCCAGCGGCGAGCCGTCTTCGGTCCAGACAAGGCCATAGGCGTGCGCCGATTTCTTCGGCCGCGTGCGCAGGATGATGCCGCGCAGGATCGGCTGCCACAGCAGCGGCGGGATCTCGACCACGCGCCGGTCCGACAGGAACTCGCCCAGATAGCGGCGCACCGCCGACGGGTCCGGCGCATCGGGCGTGCCCAGATTGACCAGCAACACGCCGATCCTGGGCGATGGCACTGGCGGATGCCCTTCAGGCAACATCATTCACCTCCCGGGATCAGGGGCAGCTGCCGCAGCCGCACCCCCGTTGCCGCATACAGCGCGTTGCCGATTGCGGGTGCAACCGGCGGCACCGCCAGATCGCTGACGCCGCCCGGCTCGTTGTCGCTCGCGATCAGTTCCACCATGATCTCCGGCACGGTCGCCAGCCGGGGCAGGTCCAGGTCGCGAAAGCTGCGCGCATCGGCGATATTGCCGCTGAAGCCCGTCGTCGCCCCGATTGCCGCCCCCATGCCGAAAATCAGGCCGCCCTCGATCTGCTGCTCGACGATCGCCGGATTGATCACCCGGCCGCAATCGACTGCGGCGACGAGACGGTCGACCTGCACCCGCTGATCGGCACCCACCGATGCCTCCGCCATCACCGCGATATATGATCCGGCAAAGGCATGGCATGCCAGACCCTGCCCGCTTCCCGCCATGCCGCCCTGCCACCCGCCCAGCGATGCGACAGTCGACAGGCACCGCGCCAGCCGCGGCTCACCGCCCAGCATTGCAATGCGAAAGCTGAATGCCTCGATGTCGGCGACATGCGCCAGCTCGTCGATGAAGCTCTCGGTAAAGAATGCGGTGTAGCCATGTGCGCCGCCGCGCAGATAACCCGTGGGAACGCCGATCGCAGCCGGATGATGATCCACCGCCAGATTGCCGATCCGATAGGGCGGGCGCGCGCCGGCGACTGCCGACGGATCGCCGGTTCCGCGCATCGTCCGTCCCAGGCCCGCCCAGCCTGCGCCATCGACCAGCCGATCAGCAAGCTCGTGCCCGCTCGGCGGTGCCGCGATCTTCGCCAGCCAGCCGAGCACTGCGCCATTACCCCCGAGCCGGGCTGTCATCCGTGCCGCCGACGGCGCGCGATAACGATCGTGGGAGCAGGTCTCGCCGCGCGACCAGGTCAGCTGCACCGGCTTCCTCACCTCGCGCGCGATCAGCGCAGCCTGCTGCGCCACTAGGAACTCCAGGTTCTGGCCGAACGATCCACCGGACAGCATCGAGTGGATGACGACATCGTCCACCCCGATCCTCAGCAGATCGGCGACGGCCGTACGCGCCAGCCCCGGGGCCTGGGTCGGCACCCAGATCCGCACACGGCCATCCTCCCACACCGCGGTCGCGGTCATCGGCTCGATCGCCGCGTGCAGTGACAGGCCCGTGCGATACTCCGCGGTTACGACCGTTGCGCCCTTGAACGTCGCCGACAGATCGCCCGTGGCTTCCATCCGCTCGCCCGGCCCGTCCAGCGCGGCGTCGAGCGCTTGCTGTATCGTCTCGCTCTCAATCCGGCCGGCGATCTCGAAGCGCGGGTCGATCGCCTCCAGCGCCTGGTTCGCCGCCCACCAGTTGTTCGCCGCGACGGCGACCCAGCGCTCGTTCTTCACGATGTGCAGCGTGCCAGGCACCGCGCGCGCCGCGGCTTCGTCGATCGATGCCAGCCGGACGGTGCCGACCGGCCCCTGCCGGATCGCGGCATGAACCATGTTCGGCAGGCGAATGTCGGCAGCGAAATTGGCGCTTCCCGACACTTTCCCCGGCCCGTCCAGCCGTGGCAGCGGCTCGCCGCTCAGCCGCCCGGCATTGTCGCCGCCTCCGCGCAGGTCCAGCGGGTCGGGTACGCGCTCGCTCGCCGCATCGGCCGCGAGCTCGCCGAACTTCAGCCGCTGCTGCCCATGCACGACAAAGCCCTTGGCCGTGTCGCACGCGTGCCAGTCCACGCACCAGCGGCGCGCCGCCGCCTGGCACAGCATCGCCCGCGCCGCCGCGCCGGCCTGACGCAGCGGTTCTTCGAACTGCCGCATGGATGTCGATCCGCCGGTCAGCATCAACGCGCTGCGCACGGCATGCGTCTCACGCAGCCGCTCCGGCAACAGGTCAGGAAACAACGCCGACGACCCGAGGGCGTTGGCGTAAAGCGGGTTGAGCGGCGCGGCCTCGACCCCGACCATCTGCCAGTCCGCACCAAGTTCGTCGGCGATGACCTGTGGCAGCGTGGTGTAGACGCCCTGCCCATATTCGCACTGCGGCACCGCCACGGTCACGCGCCCGTCCGTTGCGATCTTCAGCCACGCACCGAACGCCGTTTCGTTCTCGCCCACGCTAAGATTGGACAGATAGGATCGCGGCCATACCGCCCACGCAACGATCAGCCCGACCCCCGCGCCGCCGCCAACCAACAACGTCCGCCGATCGATGCCCTTGCCGCCTGCTCGCTTCATCGCGCTTGCTCTAGCGGCTCTTCGCGCCAATCGCCACTTGGGTTTGCCGTCATCTGCGGATAGGACGGCGCCTCACCCCGGGGAGGCCCAATACGTGATCCTGACCGCCGCCGCAGCCGCTGCGACTCACATCCGCTTCAGCGACCTCGGCCTCGATCCGGTGGCGCTCGACCTCGGCTTCTTCCAGCTGAAATGGTACAGCCTCGCCTATATCGCCGGCATCCTGATCGGCTGGTGGTATCTCTTGAAGCTGCTGGCCCAGCCCGGCGCCCCGATGGCGCGTCGCCACGCCGACGACATGGTATTCTACGCGACGCTCGGCATCATCCTGGGCGGGCGGCTTGGCTATGCAATCTTCTACCAGCCGCAGCTGTTCCTCGAACCGTTGAGCCTGCTGCGCCTGTGGGAGGGCGGCATGTCGTTCCACGGCGGCGTGATCGGCACCAGCCTCGGAATCCTTTATCTCTGCCGCAAGGAAAAGCTGAACTGGCTGCGCGTCCACGACTATGTCGCGTGCGTGGTGCCGTTCGGCCTGTTCTTCGGACGCCTCGCCAACTTCGTGAACGGCGAATTGTGGGGCCATCCGACCGCCATGCCCTGGGGCATCGTGTTCGATCGGACCGGCGAGGACGTCGCGCGCCACCCAAGCCAGCTTTACGAGGCCGGCCTGGAAGGGCTGCTGCTCTTTGCCGTGTTGTGGTTCCTGTTCTGGAAGACCGACGCCCGCTATCAGCCGGGCAAGCTCGTCGGCACGTTCATCCTGGGCTATGGCCTCTCGCGTTACTTCGTCGAGTTCTTCCGCGAATATGATGCGCAGTTCCAGGGCACGATCTTCGCGACGCCCGGCCTGCACATGGGCCAGCTGCTCACCATTCCGATGATCCTGGGCGGCATCTACCTCATCGCCACGGCCAAGCGCCGGCGCGAGCGGGTCGAGCCGATCGCAGGCGGCCCCAGCATCGCCTGATGTCCAGCGAGGAAGGATCGCTCCCCGACCGGATTGCCCGCGCCATCACCCTGGCCGGGCCGATTCCGCTGTCGCAGTTCATGGGCGCGGCGAACACGCATTATTATGCGACGCGCGACCCGCTGGGCACGCGCGGCGACTTCACGACGGCGCCCGAAATCAGCCAGATGTTCGGCGAACTGGTCGGCCTGGCGCTTACCGACATCTGGGACCGCGCCGGCCGCCCCGATGCGCATTATGTCGAACTCGGTCCGGGCCGCGGCACTCTCGCCGCCGATGCCCTGCGCGCCATGGCCAGCGCCGGGCTCAAGCCGCCGGTCCATTTCGTCGAGAACAGCCCCGCCCTCCGCGCGCAGCAGGCCAAGGCCGTGCCACAGGCCGAATGGTCGCTTGATCTGGTCGGCCTTCCCGATGACGCGCCGCTGCTGGTCGTCGCCAACGAATTCTTCGACGCCCTGCCGATCCGCCAGCTGGTCAAGACGCCGCAAGGCTGGCGCGAGCGGCTCGTCGCGTGCCAGGATACCCTGTTCCTGCCGGTGGTCGGCAATACCGTGTTCGATCCGATCATCCCCCATCAGTTTCGCGATGCGCCGGATGGCTCCATCCTCGAAACTTCGCCGCCCAGCGTCGCCATCCTGCGCTCGCTGGCGGCAAAGCTGCTGGCACAAGGCGGCGCCGCGCTCATCATCGACTATGGCTATTCGGGGCCGGCGATCGGCGACACGCTTCAGGCGGTGCGTGGCCACGCCTACGCCAACCCGTTCGAGGCGCCGGGCGAAGCCGACCTGACCGCCCATGTCGATTTCGGCACGCTGATCGAGGCTGCCCGGGTCGAAGGGCTGGAGGCTTACGGCCCCGTCACGCAAGGCGCGTTCCTCACCGCGCTCGGCATCGGTCCGCGCGCGCAGTTGCTCGCCGCCAGATCGCCCGAGCGCGCAGCGGAGATCGAGACCGCGCGCCACCGCCTCACCCATGACGAAGCGATGGGCGATCTGTTCAAGGTCATCGCGCTCGCCGCGCCCGGCTGGCCTGTGCCGGCAGGCTTCGCATGACGACGCTTCGCCCCGCAACGCTCGCCGACGCCGCGGCGCTAAAGCATGTGTTCGACGTCAGCTTCGTGGCGACCTTCGGCCACCTCTACGACCCGGCCGACCTGGCCGCATTCATGGCCGGGTCTACCCTGCAGTCATGGCAGGAACGACTGACCGACGAGCGTTTTACCGGCTGCGTCGCGCAGGTCGGCGGCATTGTCGCCGGCTATGTGCTGCTCGGCCCGCCCTCGCTACCGGGCGACTGGCCCGCCGACACGGTCGAGCTACGCACGCTCTATATCCTGCCCGACCATCAGGGCCTGGGGCTCGGCACGCAGCTGCTTGAATGGGCGATCGGATCCGCTCGCGCGCGCGGCGGGCAGCAGCTGTCGCTCAGCGTATTCGTCGACAACCATCGCGCGCGGCGATTGTACGAACGCTACGGCTTCACCGATGTCGGCCGCTACGACTTCAAGGTCGGCAACCATGTCGATGAAGACCGCTTGATGCTGCTCGCGCTATGACGGTCGAGGTGGTCCGCGCTGCGGCGCTTGCCCGCATCGCACATGGATTTCTCGGCCGGGCGGGCGGCGTCTCGACCGGTCCGACGGCTGGCCTCGATATGGGCCGCCGCGGCCTGCCGCCCACGCCCGAACTGATCGAGAATCAGCGCCGCGCGCTCGCCGCCGTCGCGCCGGACACGCAGCTTGTTACCGCTTACCAAATCCATTCGGCCGAAGCAGTCGTGGTCGCCGAACCGTGGCCCGACGACGCCCGCCCCCATGCTGACGCGCTGGTGACCGATCGGTCCGGTATTACGCTCGGGATCCTCACCGCCGACTGTGCGCCCGTCCTGTTCGCCGATGGCGCAGCGGGCGTCGTCGGTGCCGCACATGCCGGATGGAAGGGCGCGATTGGCGGCGTTACCGATGCGACCATCGCCGCAATGGAACAACTCGGCGCCACTCGCGCCAACATCGCCGCTGCGGTCGGTCCGTGCATCGCGCGCGCCAGCTATGAAGTGGACGATGCCTTCCTCGCCCGCTTCACCGATGCCGATCCGGCAAACGAACGCTTTTTCGCACCGGGCCGCGCCGGCCACCATCAGTTCGATCTGGAAGCTTATGTCGCGCACCGCCTCGCCGCGGCTGGCCTCGTCCGTATCGAGATGCTCGGGGAAGATACATATAGTCAGCCTGACCGCTTCTACAGCTTCCGTCGCGCGACTCATCGAGCAGAGGCGAATTATGGCCGCCAGATTTCGCTGATCTCCCTCGGGTCCTGACCTATGCGCCGATTGACCGTTTGATGCGTTGATGCGAAGGCACAACGAAGAAGTTTCATTTGTTACGAGATAGCGGAGCGCCACGATGACCGACCAGCCCGGCAAGCCGACCGAAGCCGACCTCACCGGTACCGAACCGCGTCGCCGCCCCAAGCCGTCCGCCGACACGATCGGCAACCGCCGTCTCAGCCCCGCCACGATGATGATGGGCCATGGCTATGATCCGATGCTTTCGGAAGGGTCGCTGAAGCCGCCGATCTTCGCCACCTCGACCTTCGTCTTCCCCAACGCTGCTGCCGGCAAGCGGCATTTCGAAGGCGTGACCGGCCAGCGGCCGGGCGGCGCCGAGGGGCTCGTCTATTCCCGCTTCAACGGTCCCAACCAGGAAATCCTCGAGGATCGCTTGGGCGTCTGGGAAGAGGCCGAGGATGCACTCGCCTTTTCCTCGGGCATGTCGGCTATTGCAACGCTGTTCCTGGCGATGGTCAAGCCGGGCGATACCATTGTTCATTCCGGTCCGCTCTATGCGGCGACCGAAACGCTGATCGGCCGCATCCTTGGTAAGTTCGGGGTCCACTGGGTCGATTTCCCCGCCGGTGCGACGCGCGAGGAGATCGACGCCGTGCTGCAGAAGGCATCGTCGGGCAACGTCGCCCTCATCTATCTCGAAAGCCCCGCTAACCCCACCAACGTGCTGGTCGATGTCGAAGCTGTCGCAGCCAGCCGCGATGCGATCTTCACGGGGGCGAACAAGCCGCCGATCGCCATCGACAACACCTTCCTGGGCCCGCTCTGGGCCAAGCCGCTGAAGCAGGGCGCAGACCTCGTCGTCTACAGCCTCACCAAATATGCCGGCGGACACAGCGATCTGGTCGCGGGCGGCGTGCTGGGATCGAAGGAATTCATCAACACCATCCGCCTGATGCGCAACACGATCGGCACGATCTGCGATCCCAACACTGCATGGATGCTGCTTCGCAGTCTCGAAACGCTCGAACTGCGTATGAGCCGTGCCGGTGAAAACGCTGAAAAGGTTTGCGAATATCTGCGACAGCACGACAAGGTCGAAAGCGTCGGCTATCTTGGCTTCCTGGAAGAAGGCAGTCGTCAGCGCGACATCTATGATCGCCATTGCACCGGTGCCGGCTCTACCTTCTCCCTGTATCTTAAGGGCGGCGAACGCGAAGCCTTTGCGTTTCTGGACAGCTTGAAGATCGCCAAGCTCGCAGTCAGCCTCGGCGGCACCGAGACACTCGCCTCCGCACCGGCCGCGATGACTCATCTGTCGGTACCCAATGCCCGCAAACAGGCGCTCGGCATCACCGACAATCTCGTCCGCATCTCGATCGGTGTCGAGGATGCCGACGACCTCATCGCCGATTTCGAGGAAGCGTTGAAGGCGGTCTGATCCATTCCGCGCCGTCATCCCGGCGCAGGGCCGGGATGACGATTGTATGTGACGCAAGCGCAGCCTAACCCACGCCTGTGCCCGACGAATTCGCCTTCATCGCCGCCCTGCGCGCCATCGCCACGCACCCGGCGGCGGCGGGTTTGACGGACGACACCGCGCAGCTCGATCTTCCCGCGGGTCGCCTGATCCTCACCAGCGACACCATGGTCGCCGGCGTTCATTTTCGCCCGCACGATCCGCCCGATGCGATCGGCTGGAAGCTTGCCGCCGTGAACCTCTCCGACCTTGCCGCAAAGGGCGCGAAGCCGATCGGCTGCCTGCTCAACTATGCGCTGTCCGGCGAAGCGGCCTGGGACCACAGCTTCCTCGCGGGCCTGAACGAAGCACTCGTCCACTATCGAATGCCGCTGCTCGGCGGAGACACCGTCGCCATGCCGCAAGGTAGCGCGCGCAGCTTCACCCTCACCGCGCTGGGTGGGGGACAAGCCAGCACCCCGCTGCGCAGTGGTGCGCAGCCCGGCGACGGCTTGTGGGTCACCGGCCGCATCGGCGGCGCAGGCTTCAGCCCCGATGGCGAACCGCATGACCTTGCCCGTTATCTGCGCCCCACCCCCCGCCTTTCGGAGGGCCAGGCGATCGCTCCGTTCGCTACGGCGATGATGGATGTGTCCGACGGCCTGCTCATCGACGCTCGCCGCCTCGCCGAAACGAGCGGTGTCGCGATCGCGATCGATCTCGATGCGATCCCGCTCGCGCTGCCCGATCTGGATCCGATCGCGGCCGCCACTGCCGGGGATGATTACGAACTGCTCTTCACGCTGCCCAATGGCACGAACCCGCCCGCCCCGGCCACGCGCGTGGGTGACGTTGGCGTCGGCAGCGGCCTGCACCTGCGTCGCGCCAGGCGTTCCGTGCCGCTTCCCGCCAGTCTGGGTTACTGCCACGGCGCTTGACAGCCCTAGGCCCCTCTATACGCTCCCTCTCCTGCCGTAAGCGCACCGGGCAAAGAACCGGGCGCGAGCGGGTACACAGGGGAAGGATGCTCAATGACGATTGTCTATATCGCCATCGCGTGCGGCGTGCTCGCCGTACTCTATGGCCTCGTGACATCGCAGCAGGTGCTTCGCGCACCGGCGGGCGATCAGAAGATGCAGGATATCGCCGCCGCCATTCAGGAGGGGGCAAAGGCTTATCTCGGACGTCAGTACACCGCCATCGCCATTGTCGGCGCGGTGGTTGCGGTCGTGTTGTTCCTGACGCTCGGCGGGCTTTCCACCGCCGCCTTCCTGCTCGGCGCGGTGCTGTCGGGCGTTGCGGGCTATGTGGGCATGCACATCTCGGTGCGCGCCAATGTTCGCACGGCCGAGGCTGCGCGCAGTTCGCTGCAGGGCGGCCTGACGCTCGCGTTCCGCTCGGGCGCGATCACCGGTATGCTCGTCGCAGGCCTGGGGCTGCTCTCGATCTCGCTGCTCTTCTGGTATCTCGTCGGCCCGGCCGGGGGCGAACCGGATGGGGAGGAAGTGATCAAGGCGCTGACCGCGCTTGCCTTCGGCGCCTCGCTGATCTCGATCTTTGCCCGACTGGGCGGCGGCATCTTCACCAAGGCGGCCGATGTCGGCGCCGACCTGGTCGGCAAGGTCGAGGCCGGCATCCCCGAGGACGATCCCCGCAACCCGGCCGTCATCGCGGACAATGTGGGTGACAATGTCGGCGATTGCGCGGGCATGGCCGCCGACCTGTTCGAGACCTATGTCGTCACGATCGGCCTCACCATGGTGTCGATCGCGCTGCTGGTGACCGGCACGTCGGACCAGTTGCTGCGCCTGATGGCCCTTCCGCTGATCGTCGGCGGTGTGTGCATCATCACGTCGATCATCGGCACGTACATGGTCCGGCTCGGCAGCGGCCAATCGATCATGGGCGCGCTCTACAAGGGGTTCTGGACCACCGCCATCCTGGCGGTCCCGGCGATCTACCTTGCGACCGGCTATGCGCTGGGCGACCTCAACGCCGTGATCGGCGGCGCGGCCGATGCGACCAACACCGATGTCGCCGCGTCCGTCGCGCGCCAGGCGGTGGGCGAAGGCTTTACCGGCATGGACCTCTTCTGGTGCATGATGATCGGCCTGGGCGTAACCGGGCTGCTGGTATGGATCACCGAATATTACACCGGCACGCAATATCGGCCGGTCAGATCGATCGCGAAGGCGTCGGAAACCGGCCACGGCACCAACGTCATTCAGGGTCTGGCGATCAGCCTTGAATCGACGGCCATGCCGACGATCGTGATCGTCGTCGCGGTGATCGCGTCCTATCAGCTGGCCGGCATCATCGGCGTGGCCTTCGCCGCCACCTCGCTGCTCGCGCTCGCCGGCATGGTCGTCGCGCTCGACGCCTATGGACCGGTCACCGACAATGCCGGCGGCATTGCCGAGATGGCCGGCCTGCCCGACGATGTGCGAACTCGCACCGATGCACTCGATGCCGTGGGCAATACGACCAAAGCGGTGACGAAGGGCTACGCCATCGGCTCCGCCGCGCTGGCCGCGCTGGTGCTGTTCGGCGCCTATACCGAGGATCTCAAACGCTATGCGACCGAGCTTGGCCTGACGCCGAAGGCGGATGGCACGGTCGTCGATTTCTCGCTGTCGAACCCCTATGTCATCGTCGGACTGCTGTTGGGCGCGCTGCTCCCCTATCTGTTCGGAGCGTTCGGCATGACCGCGGTCGGCCGTGCGGCGGGCGCGGTGGTCGAGGATGTGCGCGCCCAGTTCCGCGAGAACCCCGGCATCATGCAGGGCACCAGCCGCCCCGCTTACGGCCGTACGGTCGACATCGTCACGCGCGCCGCGATCAAGGAGATGATCGTTCCCAGCCTGCTGCCGGTGCTCTCACCGATCGTACTGTTCTTCGTGATGCGCGCTGTTGCCGGCACCGAGGCGGCGTTCGCCTCCGTCGGTGCCATGCTGCTCGGTGTGATCGTCTCAGGCCTGTTCGTCGCCATCTCTATGACTTCGGGCGGCGGCGCGTGGGACAACGCCAAGAAGTATATCGAGGACGGCAACCACGGCGGCAAGGGCAGCGAGGCGCACAAGGCCGCGGTGACCGGCGACACGGTGGGCGATCCCTACAAGGACACCGCCGGCCCGGCGGTGAACCCGATGATCAAGATCACCAACATCGTCGCGCTGTTGCTGCTCGCCGCGCTGGCTAGCACCGGCGGCTGACACCAGCGCCTGGATGAACCTTCACCCCGTCCGGCCTGGCGCCGGGCGGGGTTTTCGTTTCAGTTCGCCCGCAGCAATCGGTCCGCCAACCAGCGCCCCGGCTGACGCAGCGGCCGTCGCACGCGCAATGCCAGGACCAGCCCCGCGCGATCGCCGTCGTTCCACCACGCGTCGGCCTGCGTCTCGTCGAACATCAACGTCTCGCCCTCGGCCCAGCGCACCGTCCGCTTGCCAACCCGCAAGCGCAGATCGCCTTCACGCGGGATGACCAGGCCCAGGTGACAGGTCAGCACCATCCGCCCTGCTTTGGGCCGGGCCATGGCGTGCACGCCTGGCTCGATCGGCACGAACCGGGCGGACACGAGGCCCGGGATCACGCCCAGCAGCGCAGCTGTCAGCGGGTGCGCGCGCGGCTCGACAGACCGCCCCGCGCTTGCCTCATGGGCGATCTCGGCCACCCGGCCGCGCAGCGCGCAAGTCCAGGGGAACGCGCGAATATCCAATAGCGGCGTCATCGGCACCAGCGAGCTTGCCGCGACCACGCGGTCCACCTGTCGCGTCAGCCAGGCGGGCGATGACACGGTCGGCGGCGACAGCTCGCGCGCTACCAGCCGCAACGGGGCTGCCGGCTCGGTCCACGCCGCGCCCTCCATCCGCCGAACTGCCACGCCGCGCCGCATTTCGTTTCCACCTCTCGCTCGTCGAGCCGACTAGCCGCGAGATCGGCCCAAAAGATGGCGCTGGCGTGGGAAGTGGCTGCAAACCCGCCACAATTGCGCGGCTGGCGGCGGCCCGCCAACCCGGCTACACTGGCTGCGATGTTCTCGTTCCCCCGCGTGAAGCCGCTCGCCCTTTCCTTCCTCGTCGCCGCGCTCGGCCTGTCCGGCTTCGCGCCGCTGCACAGCCAGACCGCCACGCCCGCCCCCAGCGCGTCGCCGGCGGTTCAGGTCGACAAGACGCCGTGGCTCTACAAGGGCAGCGACATTCCGCACGACCCGGAGTGGCGCTTTGGCACCCTTCCCAACGGGCTGCGCTATGCGGTACGAAAAAACGGCGTACCGCCCGGCCAGGTCGCGGTGCGGCTGCGCATGGACGTCGGCTCGCTGCACGAAGGGCCAAGCGAGCTCGGCTTCGCGCACTTGCTCGAACATCTCTCCTTCCGCGGCTCCTCCAAGGTTCCCGACGGCGAATCGAAGCGCGTGTGGCAGCGGCTCGGCGTGACCTTCGGATCGGACAGCAACGCCAGCACCACGCCGGTTTCGACGACCTACAAGCTCGATCTGCCCGATGCGAACGAGACGAGCCTGGACCAGTCGATGATGATCCTCGCCGACATGATGGCGGCGCCCAACATTACCGACGCGATGCTCAACCTTGAGCGGCCGGTCGTGCTGGCCGAACAGCGCGAGCGGCTGGGCCCGCAGGCGCGCGTCTCGGACGCACAGCGTCAGCTGATGTTCGCCGGCCAGCTGTTCGGCGAGCGCCCGGTCATCGGCACGACGGCCACGCTGAACGGGGCGACCGCCGCCACGGTGAAGGCGTTCCATCAGCGCTGGTATCGCCCCGAGCGCGCCACGCTGGTCATCGTCGGCGATCTCGATCCCGCCTTGTTCGAGCGGATGATCGCCAAGCATTTCGCTGGCTGGAAGGGCGTCGGCCCCAACCCGAACAATCCCGATTTCGGCAAGCCGGATGCGACCAAGCCGACCAGCGCCGCACTCGTCGAGCCGACGCTGCCACCGATGGTGTCCATGGCGGTGCTGCGCCCCTGGACCGTGTTCGAGGATACGATCGTCTTCAATCAGGAGCGGATGGTCGATTTCGTCGCGATCCGCATCATCAACCGCCGCCTCGAATCGCGTGCGCGCGCTGGTTCCAGCTTCATCGGCGCCGGAGCCGATCTGTCCGACGCGGTGCGCTCGGCCAATGTCACCTCGATCCAGGTCGTGCCGATCGGTGAGGATTGGGAAAGCGCGGTCAAGGAAGTGCGCGCCGTCGTCGCCGACGCGCTCGCGACCGCCCCGACTCAGGCCGAGATCGACCGAGAGGTGGCCGAGATCGACTCCAGCATGCGCAACTCGATCGCTACTGCCCCGGTTCAGGCAGGCTCACGCCGCGCCGACAATCTGGTCGAGGCAGTCGACATCAACGAGGTGACGACGAGCGAGCAGGCGAGCTACGACATCTTCACCGGTGCCAAGGGCAAGGGCCTGTTCACGCCAGCCCGAGTCCTCGCCGCGACGCAGCGCATCCTGCAGGGAACCGCCACCCGCGCGCTCGTCACCACGCGCACGCCGGACAGCAACGTGCAGACCAAGCTCGCCGCGGTGCTCGCCGCCGACGTCTCCGGCTTGGTCGGCGCGCGCAAGGCGACCCGGTCGGTAACCTTCGCTTCGCTGCCCAAGATCGGCGCACCGGGCAAAGTGGTCGAGCGGACCGTCGCCGTTGCAGAGCCGAAGATCGAGCGCGTGCGCTTCGCCAATGGCAGCACGCTGCTGCTGTTCCAGAATCCGGGCGAGGTCGGCCGCGTTTATGTCAATGTCCGCTTCGGCCGCGGCATGCAGGCGCTGCCCGCCGGCAAGCAGACCCCGGCCTGGGCCGGCGACATGGCGCTCGTCGCCAGCGGCATCGCCTCGCCTGGCGGGCTGATCGGTCAGGAAGAGATCGATCAGTTGACCGGCGACCGCCAGATCCAGCTCGGCTTCGGGATCGGCGACGATGCCTTCCAATTCTCCGCCCAGACGTCGCCGACCGATCTTCAGGACCAGTTGAAGCTGATCGCGGCAAAGCTGCAATCGCCTGGTTGGGATCCCAATCCGGTGGCGCGCGCGCGCGCGGTCGCGGTCACCGGCTATGCCGCGACCTCGTCCTCGCCCGACGCGGTGATCGGCCGCGACCTTGAACGGCTGCTGCGCGGCAACGACCCGCGCTGGGGCACGCCGCCGCTGGCACAGATCGAGAAGCTGAATGCCCAGGATTTCCGTACCTTCTGGGAACCGCTGCTCGCCAGCGGGCCGATCGAGGTGCAGATTTTCGGCGACATCGACGTTGAAAAGGCGATCGAGGCCGCGCGCACGACCATCGGCGCGATGAAGTCGCGCAGGGAAGCCGCACCGAGCTCGCCCGCCGTCCGCTTCCCCATGCACAGCGCTGCACCCGTCGTGCTGAGCCACACCGGTCAGCCGGATCAGGCCGCAGCGGTCATCGCCTGGCAGACTGGCGGCGGGGCTGACAACATCACCGAAAGCCGCAAGCTCGAGATCCTCGCCGCCGTGATGCGCGACCGAATCCTCGACCGTATCCGCTCGGCGGAGGGGGCAAGCTATTCGCCGACAGTGCTCAGCCAGTGGCCAGTCGGCCAGCCGGGCGGCGGGCGCATCATGGCACTGACTCTGATCCCGCCGGATCGTACCGACCTGTTCTTCCGCGTGGCGCGCGAGATTGCCGCCGATCTGGCGGCCAAGCCGATCGACATCGACGAACTGCGCCGCGCGATGGTGCCGACCGCGCAGATGGTGGTGCGCCGATCGAGCGGCAATCCATTCTGGATGCAGCAGACCGAAGGCGGCACCCGCGACCCGCGTCGCCTCGCCGCGATCGCAAGCATCGCCCGCGACTATGGCGCAACCACGCCGCAGGAGCTTCAGGCGCTGGCGATTAAATATCTCGCGCCGGGCAAGGACTGGAGCATGGTCGTCCTGCCCGAGGCGAAGGCAGCTGCGCCTGCTGCGGCTGCCGCGCCGGGGCGCTGAGTTCTTCTCGCTCCGGGAGAAGAACGGCGCAGTTCCGCAGCTTGCTGCCCTAGCGAAGCTTGGATGAGGGCGAGGAAGGCAGTCCGCCCTGCCCTCGCCCTTGCGCCGCTACGCGGCTCCGTCCCGCTCCTGCTGGAAGAGAGGCTTACCCTTTGTAAAGCGCGTCCAGCCGCTCGCCATAAACCTCTTTCAGCACGTGCCGCCGGATCTTCAGGCTGGGCGTCAGCTGTTCGTTCTCGATCGTGAACGGCGCGTCGGCGAGGATGAAGCGCCGGATGCGCTCGATCACCGACAGGTCCTTGTTCACGCGCTCGACCGCCTGGCCCACCGCCGCGCGATAATCGTGATCCTCGCGCAGCGCCTTCAAATCGCACTTGGCGGCATTTTTCGCGCACCATTCCTGTGTCCACTCAGGATCGGGCACGATCACCGCGGTCATATACGGCTTGCGGTCGCCTGCGATCATCGCCTGCATGATCTCGGGCTGCAGCGTCAGCATCCCTTCGACCTTCTGCGGCGCGACATTGTCGCCCTTGTCGTTGACGATGATATCCTTCTTGCGATCGGTGATCTTGATCCGCCCGCGTTCGTCGATCACGCCGATATCGCCGGTGTGCAGCCAGCCGTCTTTCAGCACGCGCGCGGTCTCGGCCTCGTTGCGCCAATAGCCGTGCATGACCAGCTCGCCGCGCACCAGGATTTCACCATCCTCGGCGATGCGGACCTCCACGCCCTCCAGCGGCGGGCCGACCGTATCGTGCTTCAACCCGGCCTTGGGCCGGTTGCACGAGATGACCGGCGCCGCCTCGGTCTGGCCATAGCCTTGCAGAAAAGTGATCCCCAGGCTTTCGAAGAACACGCCGACTTCCGGATTGAGCGGCGCGCCGCCCGACACCATCGCCTTGATCCGTCCGCCGAATTTGGCCGACAGCTTGGGCCGCAGCGTGCGGCTCAGTAGCAGTTCCATCGGCAGGTCAAGCACCGACCCCTTGCCCGCCGCCTTCTTGCCGCCGATCGTCACCGCGCGGTCGAGCAGGTAGCTTGCGAACTTGCCCTGTTTCTCGACTTGCTTGCTGATACGCGTGCGCAGCACTTCGAACAGGCGCGGCACCACGACCATCAGCGTGGGGCGCACCTCCTCGATATTTGACGCTAGCTTGTCGAGCCCTTCGGAATAATAGATCTGCGCGCCAAGCCCGATCGGGAAATGCTGCCCGCCGGTATGCTCATAGGCATGGCTGAGCGGCAGGAACGACAGGAAAATCTCGTCCTCCCACCCGAAATCCTCGCTGATGACGACGCAGCAGCCTTCGACATTGGTCAGGATCGCGCCGTGATGCTGCATCACGCCACGTGGCGATCCGCCGGTGCCGCTCGTATAGATGATGCACGCCAGCTCGTCGCGCCTGAACCGATCCGCCGCCTCGCCCGCGGCAGCCACGTCGGCCGGGTGGTCCGCGATCAGCTGCGCCCAATCGTGGAAGTCGATCGAGCCGGGCTGGCCGATCCGCACATCCTCGATCCCGATCACGACATGGCCCGAACTTCCCGTTGTATGCAGAATCGCCGGGATCAGCGTCTTGGCCAGCTTCACATTCGATACGATCGTCATGCACGCGCCCGAATTGTCGAGGATGTGCTGGTGGTCGCGTTCGGTGTTGGTAGTATAGGTCGGCACCGTGACCCCGCCCGCCGCCATGATGGCCAGGTCGCTGATGCACCATTCGGGCCGGTTCTCGCTGACCAGCATCACTCGCCCGCCCGGTTGAAGGCCCAGCTCCTTCAGTGCTGCGGCCAGGCTCGCAACCTGCTGCGCCGCCTGTGCCCAGCTGGTCGAGACCCACTTCCCGCCCGTCTTGGCCCACAGAAACGGGGCATCGCCCTTCTCGCGTGCCCGCGTGAAGAACATCTGCACCAGATTGTCGAACCGTTCGAGCTTTCGCATGCCTGTCCTAACTCATCCTGCCGGGGTTCGTGCCCGGGCGTTTCGCCGGAACGTAACGGGCGCGCCCGATCCGTCAAAGGGCTTTGAGGATGCGCCGCACCAGGCCCGGACCTTCATGGACCAGCGCCGAATAAAGCTGCACCATCGCTGCCCCAGCCTCCAGCCGCGCCAGCGCCTCCTGCGGCGAATCGATCCCGCCGGCGGCGATCAC
This sequence comes from Sphingomonas turrisvirgatae, assembly GCF_001721295.1. GTDB lineage: Bacteria > Pseudomonadota > Alphaproteobacteria > Sphingomonadales > Sphingomonadaceae > Sphingomonas > Sphingomonas turrisvirgatae. Next base: position 81,291 of record NZ_MDDS01000057.1, read on the forward strand.
CGGCAACTGCCCGCCGCTCAATGCCAACGCTTCCTTGAGCTTCGTCATCGCCAGCGCCGCCAGCGGCTTGCCGGACAGGCCGCCTGCCTCCGCAGCCTGCGGCGAACGCAGGCTGTCCGGCCGCGATATGGTCGTGTTGCCGACGATCAGCGCGTCGATCCCTTGGTCGATCGCTGCTCGCACCGCGCCGTCTAGCCCGGCGGCGTCGAGGTCGGGCGCAATCTTCAGGAACAGCGGCACCCGCTTGCCATCGATCACCCGCGCCGCGTCGCACGCCGCCAGCAACTCGTCCAGCGCCGGCCGCGATTGCAGGTCGCGCAGACCCGGCGTGTTGGGCGAGCTGACGTTGATCGTCACATAATCCGCGTGACGGGCCGCCTTGCCGACGCCTTGGCGGTAGTCGGCGATCCGGTCGTCGCTATCCTTGTTCGCGCCGACATTGATGCCCAGCACGCCGGGCCGCCGCGCGCTCGCCACGCGGGCCAGTGCAGCGTCGATCCCGCCATTGTTGAACCCCATGCGGTTGATAACCGCGCGATCCTCGACCAGACGGAACAGCCGCGGCTTGGGATTGCCGGCCTGCGGGCACGGCGTCAGCGACCCGATTTCGACGCTGCCAAAGCCCAGCCCGAACAGCCCGTCGATCGCTTCGCCATCCTTGTCGAGACCGGCTGCAAGGCCGACCGGATTGGGAAATTCGATCCCGGCAAGCGTCACCGGCCGCACGCGCGGCGGCGTACCGCCACTCGACCATGCCAGCGTGCGGATCGCCAGCCGATGCGCTCTTTCGGCGTCGAGGGTGAAAATCAGCGGCTTGAGCAGGTCGTACAGCATCGCCCCCTTAAACATGACATTCGGCCTAACGGAACATATCCTTTGCACAACGCCTGCCGGGCCGGGTTGACCCCAAGCACGCAAAGGCCCATTTGCCCAATCGGAACGAAACCTTCCGATTTGAGAACTACTCGCAAATGCGCCTTTCGGCTCAGACAGATTATGCCGTCGTGATGCTCTCCGCTGCCGCTCGTCATTGCGGCATCAGCGGCCGGCTGAACGCGACCGTACTGGCCGATGAAACGGGTCTTCCCTTGCCGACGGTGCAAAAGCTCGTCAGCCGGCTCGCGTCGGCTGGTCTTATCGAGTCGGCACGCGGCACCGGCGGCGGCTTCCGCCTCGCCCGCCCGCCCGCCACGATCACGCTGGCCGATATCGTCGAAGCGATCGAGGGGCCGATCGCGCTGACCCAATGCGTCGATACAGGCAAACGCGATTGCTGCATCGACCAGACCTGCCGCGTGAAGCCGCACTGGAACCACGTCAATGGCGCCGTTCGCGGCGCGCTCGCGGGCGTCACCCTCGCCTCGCTCTCACGGACACCGGAACTCGCCTGATGGCCACCAAGAATGCCGAGGCGCTCGCCGCCGCCAACAAGAAATACGAATGGGGCTTTAGCTCGGATATCGAGCAGGAGTTCGCGCCCAAGGGCCTGTCGGAAGACACCGTCCGCTTCATCTCGGCCAAGAAGAACGAGCCGGAATGGATGCTCGACTGGCGTTTGAAGGCTTATCGCCACTGGCTGACGATGACGCCGCCGGACTGGGCCAAGCTCAACGTGCCGCCGATCGATTATCAGGACGCCTATTACTACGCCGAGCCCAAGGCGAAGCCGAAGCTCGACAGCCTGGATCAGGTCGATCCCGAAATCCTGCGCGTATATGAAAAGCTCGGCATCCCGATCGAGGAGCAGAAGGTGCTCGCCGGCGTCGAGGGCAGCCGCAAGGTCGCGGTCGACGCCGTGTTCGACAGCGTCAGCGTCGCCACCACCTTCCGCGCCGAACTCGAAGCTGCCGGCGTCATCTTTCGCTCGATCAGCGAAGCCATCCGCGAATATCCCGATCTGGTGAAGAAGTGGCTGGGCAAGGTCGTGCCGATGCACGACAATTATTTCGCAGCGCTCAACTGCGCGGTCTTCAGCGACGGCACCTTCGTCTACATTCCCGAGGGCGTGCGCTGCCCAATGGAGCTCAGCACCTATTTCCGCATCAACGCGGAAAATACCGGCCAGTTCGAACGCACGCTGATTGTCGCCGACAAGGGGTCGTACGTCAGCTACCTCGAAGGCTGCACCGCGCCGATGCGCGACGAAAACCAGCTTCACGCCGCAGTGGTCGAACTGGTCGCGCTCGACGATGCCGAGATCAAATATTCGACCGTCCAGAACTGGTATCCCGGCGACGAGAACGGCAAGGGCGGCATCTACAATTTTGTGACTAAGCGCGCGCTATGTCAGGGCAAGAACAGCAAGGTCAGCTGGACCCAGGTCGAAACCGGCAGCGCGATCACCTGGAAATATCCCAGCTGCGTGCTGGCGGGTGAGAACAGCGTCGGCGAATTCTACTCCGTCGCGGTCACCAACAACCGCCAGCAAGCCGACACCGGCACAAAGATGATCCATCTCGGCAAGAACAGCCGCTCGACCATTGTGTCGAAGGGGATCAGCGCCGGCCGGTCGGACAACACCTATCGCGGCCTCGTCCGCGTCGGTCCGACAGCCGAGAATGTCCGCAACTTTACCCAGTGCGACAGCTTGCTGCTCGGCGACCAATGCGGCGCACACACCGTACCCTATATTGAGGTGCGCAACCCCTCCGCGCAGATCGAGCATGAAGCGACGACGAGCAAGATCAGTGAGGATCAGCTATTCTATGCGATGCAGCGCGGGCTGGACCAGGAGGCGGCCGTCGCGCTGATCGTGAACGGGTTTGCGAAGGAAGTGCTGCAACAGCTGCCGATGGAGTTCGCGGTCGAGGCGCAGAAGCTGCTGGGGATTTCGCTGGAAGGCAGCGTGGGATGATCCGCCACACCGCCCATCGTCATCCCGGCGTTGTGCCGGGATCCACCCCTCCACCCGCGATGCCATCGGTTGTTGCACGGTGGACCTCCGCCCAAGGCCGGGGCGACGAAGGGGCGCGCGCATGAGCGTCGCCCTCGCCCTCCTCGCCGCCGTTCCCCAGGACGCTCCGCCGCCCGAAGCAACCGAGGCCGACTATGACGAGATCGTCGTCCAGGCCCGCGTCGGCCGCGTCGCGCTGATCTTCGACAAGGCAGCCGATGGCCGCCTGATCAACTGCCGCGTCTTCATCTCCAGCGGCACGCGCCGTATCGACGACAATGCGTGCAACTCGCTCCCCGATTGCATCACGTCGAACAAGGGCGAGGAATATTGCGGCAAGGGCGGTATTGCACTTGTTGCGGTCGAGCCGAAGGCCAAGCCTCCCGCCGCGCTCGGCCTTGGCGTCACGCTCAAGCCGGAAGCGCCGAGAATGCCGGCGGTCGGCCCGGCAGTCACCGCGCAGACAGACGATGACCCCAATCGCCTCGGCAAACTCGCGCCCCCGCCGAAAGCCGATAACGGCCCCCCGCTCGTGACGTTTGGCGGGCCGAAGCTAGACGATCCCAAGTGACAGAAAGTCCCATGCTGCAAATCAACGACCTTCACGCCGAAATCGACGGCAAGCCGATCCTTAAGGGGCTGACCCTGACCGTGAATGCGGGCGAGGTGCATGCGATCATGGGCCCCAACGGCGCGGGCAAGTCGACGCTCGGCTACGTTCTTGGCGGGCGGCCGGGCTATGAGGTCACGGGCGGCAGCGTCACCTTCGCTGGCCAGGACCTGCTCGATCTCGCACCGCACGAGCGCGCCGCCGCCGGGCTGTTCCTGGGCTTCCAGTATCCGGTCGAGATCCCCGGCGTCTCGAACGTCCAGTTCCTGCGCGAGAGCCTCAACAGCCAGCGCCGCGCACGCGACGAAGCCCCGCTGTCGGGCGCGGAGTTTCTGAAGCTCGCCCGCGCGCAGGCCGCGACGTTGGAGATGGACGCCGAGATGCTCAAGCGCCCGGTCAACGTCGGTTTTTCCGGCGGCGAGAAGAAGCGCAACGAGATGGTACAGATGGGCATCCTGAACCCCCGCTTCGCGATCCTCGACGAAACCGACTCCGGCCTCGATATCGACGCGCTGCGGATCGTCGGGGACGGAATCAACCGCATCATGCGCGCGCCCGACAAGGCGGTGCTGCTGATCACCCATTATCAGCGCCTGCTCGACTATGTGAAACCCGACGTCGTCCACGTCCTGGCCGACGGCCGCATCGTGAAGACCGGCGGTCCGGAACTCGCGCTCGAGCTGGAACGCGAAGGCTATGCGCAGGTGGCGGCGTGAGTCTTTTGCTCGCACGAAGCCACGAAGCCACGAAGAAGGTGGTTTCACGCGGAGGCTCGGAGACGCGGCGATCCGGTACCAGCCGAGCCAGCGGCTCTCATCTTACGAACTTCGCGGCCTATCGCACCATCGCGATGATCGAAGCGCTTCACGCTGGGCGCAACGCCTCTGCGCCTCCGCGCCTCCGCTCGAACCAATCTTCTTCTCTTCGTGCCTTCGTGCCTTCGTGCGCAAATAACTTCCTGAGCCGCGCAGCATGACACTCGCCACCCTCCCCTCTCCCCGCGACGAGGCCTGGCGCTGGGCCGACCTCGACTCGCTTCGCACCGCCGCGCAAACGCCGCAACAGTCGACCGGCATCGACCCGGCCAGCTTGTTCCTCGACCTGCCCGGCCCGCGCCTCACCTTCATCGACGGTGCGTTCGAGCCGGCGCATAGCCGCCCCGGCGCGGTCCAGTTGACCCGGCTCGACATGAACGCCTCGCATCCGCTTGGCGCCCTGGCGCAAGGCGAAGGCTGGGTGCTAAAACTCGACGCACGGACCGCGACCGATCCGGTTCAGATCGTCCACCTCGCCACCGGCGGCGAAAATCATCTGCCCGCGCGCATCGACCTTGCCGAAGATGGCGTCGCGACCGTCATCGAAAGCTATGCCGGGCGCGGTTGGAGCAACCGTCTGCTCCACGCCTCGCTCGGCAAGGGCGCGCGCCTCATGCGCGCCGTCCGCCTGCTTCAGGACCAGGGCTTCGTCTCGATCCGTGATGAGGCCAGCATCGGCGAAGCAGCCAGCTATGTCGCGACCTTCCTAGGCGCGGGCCAGAGTGGCAGCCGCATCGACGGCTTCCTGCGCTGCGACGGGGTCGGTGCCTTCGCCGAAATGGGCGGCGCATTGCTCACCCGCGGCGAGCAGCGCCAGGAATGCGCCGTCGCCGTCCACCACGCCGCTCCCGAAGGCACCAGCCGACAGGTCTGGCGCGCGGTCGCGGCCGACGCATCGACCGTTAGCCTTGCCGCCCGTGCCGAGGTTGCTCGCCACGCGCAAAAGACCGACGGGGAACAGTCATTGCGCGGCCTGCTCCTGAAGCGCACCTCGACGGTGAATTTGAAGCCCGAACTCGAAATCTTTGCCGACGACGTGAAGTGCGCCCATGGTGCAACGGTCGGCGAACTCGATCGCAGGGCGCTGTTCTACATGCAATCGCGCGGGATCCCCGAGGCTCAGGCCAAGGCGCTGCTCACCCACGCCTTCGTCGCCGACGCGCTCGACCGCATCGGGGACGAGGCGGTGGGCGAGGCGTTCAAGGCCGACGCCGACCGCTGGCTTGAGGCGGCGCTGTGACCACGCTCACCGCCACCGCCCCGCTCGACCTGCTCGCCGACTTTCCCGCGATTCCGGCGGGCTGGGCCTATCTCGACACCGCTGCGACCTCGCAAAAGCCAGCTCAAGTGATCGACGCGATCACGCGCAGCTACGACACCGCCTATGCCACCGTACATCGGGGCGTGTACCAGCGCTCGGCCGACATGACGCTGGCGTTCGAGGCTGCTCGCTGCCGCGTCGCTCAGTTCATCGGTGGGCAGGAGAACGAGATCGTCTTCACCCGCGGCGCGACCGAGGGGATCAATCTCGTCGCGCAATGCTGGGCACAGACGAACCTCAAGGCAGGCGACCGCATCCTGCTCAGCCAGCTTGAGCATCACAGCAACATCGTGCCGTGGCAGATGGCGGCCGAGCGCGTCGGCGCGCAGATCGACGTCGTCCCGCTGACGCACGACCACCGCATCGACCTCGATGCGATGGCGGCCATGCTGACCGAGCGACACAAGCTGGTCGCGTTCGCCCATGTCTCCAACGTCCTCGGCTCCGTCCTCGATGCGCGCCGCGCTGCCGACCTCGCTCACGCCGTCGGCGCCAGGATCCTGATCGATGGCTGCCAGGCGGTACCCCGCCTCGCGGTGGACGTCGCCGACCTCGACTGCGACTTCTACGTTTTTTCCGGCCACAAACTCTACGGCCCGACCGGCATCGGCGTGCTGTGGGCGCGATACGACCTGCTCGACGCCATGCCCCCCTATCAGGGCGGCGGCTCGATGATCGACCGCGTGACGTTCGATCGGACCACCTACGCGCCCCCGCCGGGCCGGTTCGAGGCGGGCACGCCGCACATCACCGGCGTGCTCGGCCTTCACGCCGCGATCGACTATGTGACCAGCATCGGCCTCGACCGCATCCATGCGCACGAGACGGCGCTGGTGACTCGCACACGCGATGCGCTTGCCGGCCTGAACAGCGTTCGCCTCTTCGGCCCCGGCGACAGCGCGGGCATCGTGAGCTTCGAGGTTCAGGGGGTGCATCCGCACGATGTCGCCACCATCTTGGACGAAGGCGATGTCGCAATCCGCGCCGGCCATCACTGCGCACAGCCGCTGATGGACAGCTTGGGCGTCGCGGCGACGGCACGGGCAAGCTTCGGCGTGTATAACGGGGCGGCGGACATCGACGCGCTGGTCAAGGGTATCGAACGAGTGACGAGGATCTTCGGGTGAGCGAAGCAGGTAAAATCCAGGTGGAAGAAGTGACCTCGGTCGAGGCACCACCCCGCGCGCGCGTCGAGGAAACGCCTAAAGCGACGTTCGAGCGCAAGCGCGACTATCTCGACGGCTTCCTCTCGCAAAAGCCGGCCGACGCGCCTGCGGGCGAACCCGGCGGCGCGACCTATGAAGCGATCATCGATGCGCTGAAGGAAATCTACGACCCCGAAATCCCGGTCAACATCTATGACCTCGGCCTCATCTACAATGTCGAGGTGACGAGCGAAGGCCATGCCGTCGTGACGATGACGCTGACCACGCCGCATTGCCCGGTCGCCGAATCGATGCCGGGCGAGGTCGAGTTGCGCGTCGGGGCGGTGCCGGGTGTAGGCCATGCCGAGGTCAACCTCGTCTGGGATCCGCCATGGGACCCGCAGAAGATGAGCGACGAAGCCCGGCTCGAATTGGGGATGCTGTGATGAGCGACGTAAAGACCCGCGCCCGCCCGGCCGCGATCCTGCTGACGCCGGCTTCGGAGGCGCGCATCGCGTCGCTGATGGCGAGCGCGCCGGCCGATGCGATCGGCGTCAAGCTTTCCACGCCGCGCCGGGGCTGTTCGGGCCTAGCTTACTCCGTCGATTACGTCACCTCGGCCAATCCGATGGACGAGCGCATCGACACGCCCGGCGGCACGCTGTTCGTCGATGGCGGCTCGGTCCTCTATCTGATCGGATCGACCATGGACTGGGTCGAGGACGACTTCACCGCCGGCTTCGTGTTCAACAATCCGAACGCAAAGGGCGCATGCGGCTGCGGCGAGAGCTTCACTGTCTGACGAAGCGCCGCGGTCGAACGCGACTCGCAACACGCTGCTGGCCGCGACCATCCTTCTCGCGCCGGGCGGCTTCATCCTGGGCGGCATGCTCCTCGCTCGCGCCCTGAAGAAGCGGCAGTCCAATTCCGGCAGCCCGGCTAAAACCGGGATCTCAGGCGAGAGCGCAGGACAGGCGTTGCACGACACCTCAGCCTCCGCCGGAGTGAGTGACGAAAAGGGCTAGGCCCAGCCCTCCAGAACCTGATCCGGCGGCCTATGCCCATCGGCCCAGAAGCGGATATTCGCGATAACCTTCTCGCCCGTCGCAATCCGCCCCTCCAGCGTCGCCGAGCCCATGTGCGGCGTCATCACCACATTGGGCAGCGCGAGCAGCCGCGGATCGATTTCGGGCTCGAACCGCCACACGTCGAGCCCCGCCCCGGCCAGCCGCCCCGCTTCCAACGCGGCGACCATCGCATCCTCGTCCACGATCCCGCCGCGCGAGGCGTTGATGAGGTACACTTGCGGGCCGAGCAGGCCGATCCGGCGCGCGTCGATCAGGTCGCGGCTGTCGTCGTTGAGCGGCGTGTGGATCGTCAGGATGTCGATGTTGCTCAACATCTCGTCCAGATTGGGATGCCATTCCGCGCCGAACTCGGCCTCCACCACCTTGGGCAGGCGATGGCGGTTGTGATAGTGGATCGAAAGCCCGAACGCCCGCGCGCGCCGCGCGACCGCCTGGCCGATCCGTCCCATGCCGACGATGCCCAGCCGCTTGCCGCCGATGCGGTGGCCCAGCATGCCGCCCGGCGACCAGCCGTTCCACTGGCCCGATCGCACCAGCTTTTCTCCCTCGGCCAGCCGGCGCGGCACCGATACGATCAGCGCCATCGTCATGTCGGCCGTATCTTCGGTCAGCACACCCGGGGTATTGGTGACGACGATCCGCCGCGCGCGCGCCGCCTTGAGGTCGATATGGTTAACGCCAGCGCCGAAATTCGCGATCAGCTTCAGCCGCTCGCCAGCCCCGGCGATCAGTTCGGCGTCGATGGTGTCGGTCACCGTCGGCACCAGCACGTCGCATTCCGCCATCGCAGTAGCCAGCGCGGCGCGGTCCATCGCGACGTCGCCAGGATTGGCCACGACGTCGAACAGTTCGGCCATCCGCGCATTGATCGCATCGGGCAGGTCACGAGTGACGACGACGCGGGGACGCTGCTGTGCCATGTTCGATCGATTGGCCTCACGTCACGTGCCAGTCAATGGTTGAAGCGTCGCGTGCCTAGGCGTTAGACGAACAAGGTCAGTCAGGGGTCATCGAATGCGCGTGCGAGTTCAAGCGGTTGTCGCCATGATGGCGTTGGGATTGCTGTCCGCCAGCATCGCCGACGCTTGGGCGCAGCAGCGCAAGCCGCCCTATTATGCCTCGATCGCCGCGTCGAAGGCGCGGATGCGCACCGGTCCAGGCCGCAACTATCCCGCCAGCTGGCTCTATCAGCGCGCTGACCTGCCCGTGAAGGTGATCGAAGTCTATAATGACTGGCGCAAGGTCGAGGATCCGGACGGCACACAGGGCTGGATGCAGGTCGCTCTCATGTCGCCCACCCGCACCGGCTATATCGTCGGCGGGATCGTCGAGCTGCGCGACGCGCCGCGCGGCAACGCTCGCATCAACTGGCGCGCCGCACCGGGCGTGATCGGCCGGATCAGCAAATGTGAGCGCGGCTGGTGCTGGTTCGACGTCAAGGGCCGCGCCGGCTATGTCGAACAGAACCGCATCTGGGGCACCGACCCGGGCGAAGAGATCGACTGAGCCGCCGCTCCGACTCCCGCCAGGGCGTGCCGATTACATCAGCTCGACCGCCATCGCCGTCGCCTCGCCCCCGCCGATGCACAGCGACGCCAGGCCCCGCTTCTGGCCGTTGTTCTGCAGGCCGGCCAGCAGCGTCGCCAGAATCCGCGCGCCGCTCGCCCCGATCGGGTGGCCCAGCGCGCATGCGCCACCATTGATGTTCAGCACGTCATGCGGCACCGACAGGTCGCGCATCGCGATCATCGAAACACATGCGAACGCTTCGTTCACCTCGAACAGATCGACGTCGCCGGTCTTCCACCCCGCCCGCTCCAGCGCCTTTTGCATCGCAAACACCGGCGCCGTGGTGAAACGTGCCGGCAGGTGCGCATGCCCGGCGTGCGACACCACTTTCGCCACCGGCTGCAGGCCCAGCTTCTCGGCAACCGACAGCCGGCTGAGCACCAGCGCCGCCGCACCGTCCGAGATCGACGAGGCGTTCGCCGCCGTGATCGTCCCATCCTTGGCAAAGGCCGGCTTGAGCGTCGGGATCTTCGACGCGTCGGCCTTGCTGGGCTGCTCGTCCTTATCGACCACGACCACGCCCTTGCGGGTCCTGACTTCGACCGGCACGATCTCCCGGTCGAAGCCGCCGCTGGTGGCCGCCTTTTGCGCGCGCGTCAGGCTGGCGATGGCGAACGCGTCCTGGGCTTCACGCGTGAACTGATATTCGGTGGCGATCTCCTCCGCGAACGTGCCCATCGCACGGCCGGGTTCATAGGCGTCCTCAAGCCCGTCCAGGAACATGTGATCGTAAAGGCGATCATGCCCGATCCGCGCCCCGCTGCGATGCTTCAACGACAGGTACGGCGCATTGGTCATGCTCTCCAGCCCGCCGCCGATGATCATGTCGGCGGTCCCGGCGGCCAGCGCCTCGCTCGCCATGATCGCGGCCTGCATGCCCGATCCGCACATTTTGTTGACCGTGGTCGCCTCGATATGGTCGGGCAGCCCGGCCTTGCGCGCAGCCTGCCGCGCCGGTGCCTGGCCAAGCCCTGCAGGCAGCACGCAGCCCATATAGATGCGGTCCACCGCCTCGCCCTTCAGCCCGGCGCGCTCGACCGCCGCGCCCACCGCCGTGGCGCCCAGCTCGGTCGCGGTGACATCGCTGAACACGCCCTGCATGCTGCCCATCGGCGTACGCGCATAGGAAAGGATGACGACGGGATCGTGGGACATGATCGGCTTCCTGTGAGTTTGTCTTCCAGTGCGATCTAGGTTCGCTCGAATCAAAACGCAAAGCAGGGATGCCGCATGGAATTGATGGATGTTCTCAAATGGTTCGCCTCGATCAGCGGCATCATCGCCGCTTTCATGGTCAGCCTAGACAACGGCCGCCGCGTCACCGGCTGCGGCTTTGCGCTCTTCGTCGCGTCGAGTATTGCCTGGATCAGCGGCGCGATCATGGATGGCGAAACGGCGCTCCTGTCCCAGAACATGGTGTTGTTCGGCATCAACCTCTTCGGCGTCTATCGCTATCTGATCCGCAAGAAGCCAGTCGATACCTGAGCGGAATTGAGGCAAAAAGCGCGGCATGCCCGACTACGCCTACCCGCTCCTCCTCGGTCTGCTCGGCCTCGTCCTCGGCAGCTTCATCGCGACGATCGCGATGCGCTGGCCACAGGGTCGAAGCGCGCTGCACGGCCGCTCGGCATGCGACAGTTGCGACAAGGCCCTGCGCGCGCATGAACTCGTGCCGCTGCTCAGCTATGTGCTGCAGCGCGGGCGCTGCCGTGCATGCGGCGGCGCAATCCATCCCGGTCACCCCGGAACCGAACTGGCCGGACTGGTCGTCGGGGTTGCCGCCGGTCTCGTCGCGCCGGGGCCGGAGGGGGTGGCCGGCGCGATCTTCGGCTGGCTCCTGCTCGCGCTCGCGGCGCTCGACCTCGCCGCCTTCTGGCTGCCGAACCTGCTCACCGCGACACTGGCGCTCACCGGCATCGTCGACGGCTTCCTCTTCCCGCCCAACTGGCTCGACCGCATCGCCGGTGGCGTCATCGGCTATTGCCTGCTCGAACTCGCTCGCTTCACCTATCGCCTGATCCGCAAGCGACAGGGGCTGGGCGGCGGCGACGCCAGGATGTTCGCCGGCATCGGCATCTGGCTCGGCGCCTCCATGCTCGCCCCGATATTGCTGGCCGCCAGCCTGATCGGCCTCGCCTTTGCAGCGGCGGCTCGTATCTCTGGCCGCGAAATGTCGATGACCAGTCGCCTGCCGCTCGGCACGCTGCTCGCGATCGCCGCGTTCCCGGCCTGGCTCTACGGCGTGGCGATCTAGCCCCTACATCGTCATCCGGTCACCTGTGCCGCTCGGCAGTTTGGGCGCCGGCCGGCCCATCGTCCAGTTCTTGGTCAGCCGGACCGATGGATTGGGCGCGCACCAGATTTCGCCCGTTTCGCTGATTGCGGTCACCCAGATCAGGTTATGCTCCTGCCCGTAATCGATCATGCCGATGGCATAGCCTTCGCCCTTGCCGAGCACGTTGAGCGGGATCGGCGGGTTGAGCTGCGTGAACATGCGGAGCTTTCGTAAGCGTGAGCCCGTATAACGTATGTAAATGATCGAGGTTCAATCGCGCCGCCGCGCCATTGCACGCACTGCCAAATCGCCCGATATCCGGGCGCGGACGAGGAGAGAATAGTGGCCGACCTGCGCGCAATGCTCGACACTCAACGCACAGCTTTCATGGCCGAGTTGCCGGTCGCGATTTCCGTGCGCAAGGATCGCCTGAGGCGCGCCGCCGTGATGGTCGGGGAAAATGCCGTACGACTCTGCGACGCGCTGAGCGAGGATTTCGGCCACCGCAGCCTGCGCCAATCGATGATTACCGACATCGCCGCCTCGGTCGCCTCATTGAAACATGCTATCAAGCAAGTCGATCGCTGGGCGCGGCGCGAGAAGAAGCCGGTCATGTTCCCGCTCGGCCTGCTTGGTGCCCGCGCGTGGGTCGAATATCAGCCAAAAGGCGTGGTCGGCATCATCTCGCCATGGAATTTTCCGGTCAATCTCGTGATGTCGCCGCTTGCCGGAGTGTTCGCCGCAGGCAACCGCGCGATGGTCAAGACAAGCGAGTTCACGCCCGCCACCGCCGCCCTGTTCGAAGAACTCGTCCCGGCCTATTTCGACGCAACCGAACTCGCTTTCGTCAGCGGCGGTCCGGAAATGGGCCAGGCGTTCGCCGCCCTGCCTTTCGATCATCTGCTGTTCACTGGCGCCACCGGCATCGGCCGTCATATCCTGCACGCGGCGGCGGACAATCTGACGCCGGTGACGCTCGAGCTTGGCGGCAAGTCGCCCGCGATCCTCGCCCGCTCCGCCGACCTTGCCCAGGCGACCGAGCGGGTCGCGATGGGCAAGATGCTGAACGCCGGCCAGATCTGCATCGCGCCCGATTACCTGATGGTCCCCGCCGAACAGGAAGCCGCCGCGGTCGAAGGCCTGACCCGCGCCGCCAGCGCGATGTACCCGACGCTGCTCGCCAACCCGGACTATACAGCCATCATCAACGACCGCCATTTCGAGCGCCTCACCGCCGCCCTCGACGATGCACGTGCGAAGGGGGCCGAAGTGATCGCCGTAAACCCGGCCGGCGAGGACTTCGGCCGGTCCAACGCGCGCAAGCTCCCGCTGCACATCGTGCGCAATCCGACCGACGACATGGTGGTCATGCAGGAGGAGATTTTCGGCCCCATCCTGCCGGTCCGCAAATACGACACGATCGATGGCGCGATCGTCGAGGTGAACCGCCGCGACCGTCCACTCGCGCTCTATTACTTCGGGAGCGACGAGGCCGAACGCCGCCGCGTGCTCGATCGCACCATCTCGGGCGGCGTCAGCCTCGACGACACCATCTTCCACGTCTCGATGGAGGAACTGCCCTTCGGCGGCATCGGGCCCTCGGGCATGGGCGCCTATCACGGCGAAACGGGCTTCCGCACCTTCAGCCATGCCAAAAGCGTGTTCAAGCAGTCGAGGCTCAATGTGGCAAAGCTCGGCGGGCTCATGCCGCCCTATGGCAAGCGCACCGACGCTGCGATCAAACGCCAGCTGGGCTGATCGGCCGCGACATCAAGTTCCAAGCTAGCCACGCCCCGCCTGTTCTGCCCCGACGCAGCGCACGCGTCACAGCCCCGTCAGCCACTCCGCGATCATCGTCCGACCGGCCGCGACCGCGCGCGACCCGTGCCGGTCATGCTGTGCGCGCAGCGCGGCCACGCTGGTCCCGGCACACGCGACATAGTCGTCCGCACCGTCCAGCCATTCCTCGAAACGCGGGTCCTCCCCCATCTCCGCGTGGAATTGCAGCGCGAGCAGGGCCGACCCGCGCCGGAATGCCTGGTGCGCGCAGCCCGGTGTCGATGCGAGCAGTTCGACGCCGTCGGGCAGCGGAAAGGTGTCGCCATGCCAATGCAGCACCGGCACGTCCGCAACATGGCGTAACGGTGACGCCGCCCCAGCCGCGTTCAACTCAACCGGCGCGAATCCGACCTCTCGTACAGGACCGACATGGACCTTCACCCCCATCGCCTGCGCGATCATCTGAGCGCCCAAACATACCCCCAACGTCGGCAGGCCGAGCGAGATGCGGCTGGCCAGCCGGTCGACCTCGCAATCGATCCAGGGATGCGCTTCACGCTCGTACACGCCCATCGGCCCGCCCATCAGGATCAGCAGGTCCGGCGTGTTGAAGTTCACGCGCGAAAAGTCTGGGTCGGTCACGTCGATGCGATCGAGTTGATAGCCGGCAGCTTCGACAGGCTCGCGAAATCCGGCGATGCCCTCATAGGGCGTGTGCCGAATGATCAATCCTCGTTTCATCGCTTCAGCCTAGCATCGCTGGTGTTCCGCAAAACCTGACTCGGGGTTTACAGCGCCAAAGGCCTGCTACGAATGCAGGCGCTGCAATCGCATATGCGCGCTTCGCGATCGTCAATTGCTGCGGCGCAACATACGATCGTTTCAACAACATAACGAGAGGTGCCGATCTGGCTCTAACACCGGGAGACAGCTCGTGACCAAGATCATCATTCTCGCCGCCGCCCTTTTCGCCGTCCCGACTGCCGCCGCCGCAGCCGAGCGCACGTTCACCCGCGATGGTGTGACCTACACCTATACCAGCGCCAAACAGGGTGAGCGGACCGTCATCACCGGCAAGACGTCGCAGGGTTCGGCCTATACCCTCACCGTCCGTGGCAAGCGCGTCAGCGGCCTCGTCGGTGGCACGCCCGTTGCCTTCACCATCGCCAAGCCGCTGGCCGGCTCGGTTAAGACGGCCAGCATCGACTGATCGCAAATGGCCGGCCTGCTTCGCCCGGACGGGCGGGATCAGGCCGGCCCTTGTCTCCGTCCTGCAAGATTACGGACCTAAAACCCCTCGGGCAGGTCGATCGGCCCGACTGCCTCGCGATATCGCGTGACTGCGTAACGATCCGTCATGCCGGCAATAAAATCGGCGATGTGCCGGCTTCGCCACGGCTCTTCGGTCGGCAGGCAATCGCCCCATCCCTCCGGCATCAGCGCCGGGTCTGCGCTATAGGCCGCGAACAGCCCGCTGACGATGCCTTGGGCCACGTCCGCGGCCGCCAGTTGGCGTGGGTGGTGATAAAGATTGGCATACATGAAGCGCTTGAGCGTGCGCTCCGCCTCGCGCATCTCGTCGGAAAAACGAGCCAGCGTCATGCCTGCCGCGCGAACGTCCGCCACGCTTTCGACCCGCGCCGCCGTGACGCCGCGCCGCGTTTCTTCGATCAGGTCGTTGACCATCACGCCGATCTGCGCCCGCACCAGTTCGCGCATCAGCCGCTTGGGCTCGCCGCCCGGAAACTGCGCTTGCACCGCTTCCCACCCCCGCGCGACCAGTGGCACCTCAAGTAGCTGTTCGATCGTCAGCAATCCGGCGCGCAGGCCGTCGTCGATGTCGTGATTGTCATAGGCGATATCGTCGGCGATCGCCGCGACCTGTGCCTCGAGCGAGGCATGGCTGGCCAGCTCGAGCGGAAACGCCTGGTCCGCCGCCCTCAGCGCCCAGCCAGGATGTCGCACCGGTCCGTTATGCTTGGCCAGCCCCTCCAGCGTCTCCCACGACAGGTTCAGTCCATCCCAGCCGGGATAGGGGCTGTCGATCGTCATCAGCGCGCGGAGCGTGTTGCCATTATGGTCGAAACCACCTTGCGCGTGCAGCGCGGCCTTCAACGCATCCTCGCCGGCATGTCCAAACGGGGGGTGGCCGATATCGTGCGCCAGGCACAGTGCCTCGGTCAAATCCTCGTTCAGCCCCAGCTGCCGCGCCACCGTCCGTCCGATCTGCGCAACTTCCAGGCTATGGGTCAGGCGGACGCGAAAATGGTCGCCATCGGGCGCCATGAACACCTGTGTCTTGTGGCGCAGACGGCGGAAGCTGATCGAATGGACGATGCGATCACGATCGCGCTGGAACGCGTCGCGCGGCCCGCGCGTGGTCCCCTGCCTTTCGGCATGAGCCCGTCCACGGCTCAGCGCCGGATCACTGGTATAGGGCGCAAGCTTCACGCGGGGAAGTTCAGGCGAATCGGCATCGCCGCGGCATAGATCAATTTGCCGACAGCTTGTCGATCTTCTGCCCGGCCTCGCTGGTAAAGGTGAATGCCGACAAGCCCTTTCTCCCGATCGCGTTCACGAAGCCTTGCGCTTCGCCCGCCGTCTTGAACGGCCCGGTCAGCAACCGGTTGGTAAAGCGCAGCGGCGTCGTCCAGGGCTGTCTGCCACGAAATTCGGCCGGTGCCTTCGCGACCAGTCCGCGCCATGCCTTAGGCAAATCGCTCACATTCGCGCCGCCCGCTACCTGCACCCAGATCCGTGCCGGCTCGGCCTTTGCCGGATCGGGCTTGGCCTTCGCCTTCGGGTCCGCTGCCTTGCCCTTGGCTTCGGCGGCCTTGCCTTTCGCGTTGGCTGGGGTCGGTTTGGCCGCCGCCGCATCGCCCGCCTTGGCGGCTGGCCTGGCCTTGGATTCGACCTCCTTGCTCCCGCCTGCCGCTCGTGCGGGTTCGGGTCGCGTGGGCTGGACGCGCGTCACCTGCACCGGCGCGGCGGCGGCAGGTGCAGGATCGGGCTGCGGCGTCGGCTCGGGCGCCGCAGCTTCCGCTCGCTGCTCGCCAGGCATCGGCGCGACGCCCAGTTCGGAAGCGGGAATCGTGATGCCGGCAATGATCCGCGCGATGACGCTGTCTTCCTTGCCGATCCCCGGGGGCTGTGGCGGCATGGCGGCAGCGACTTGGGCGGCGGGCGCAGCCGGCTGGCTTACGGCCGGTGTGGATGACGCAGCTTCGGCAACCTGCGCGGGCTGCGCTTGCACGACCGGATCAACCGGCGGCGGTGTCGCTACGGGCGCGGCTGCAAGCCGCTGCGCCTCGGCTGCGCGCTGCGCCTCGGCCAGCCGCACCGCTTCCGCCGCCGCGCGCTGCTGCGCCTGCAACTCGGCGACGCGACGGGCCTCGGCTTCCCGCGCCGCCTGTTCGGACGCAAGCCGTTCGCTCTCGCGCTGCCTTGCGGCCAATGCCTCGCGTTCCTGTTGCGCGCGAATATCGGCCAGCCGCTGCGCTTCGCGCCGATCGGCTTCCTGCTGCGCCAGCCGCTGCGTCTCGCGCGCTTCCGCCTCACGTACTTGCTGCGCCTGCGCCTCACGTGCCGCCTGCCGGCGTTGCGAGGCGTTCATGCGCCGCTCCTGCCGCGCCGGTTGGCTGGCCGCTGGCTGCGGGACGCGAGTTTGTTGTGCAGCCGCAAGCGCCACGCCTGGCTCCGGTCGCAACGCCGGCAGCGGCGGCGCGACGCTCGCATCGGCAATGCGCGCAGGCGTGCGGCGGATCTCACCGAAATGAACGGCGAATGCCTTGTCCGCCGCAGCGAGGGCGGGGAGACGGCGGAAAAAGGGTGACAGCGCGGTCCCGAACCCGCCCATCATGCTCGCCGCGATCTTGTCGGCGCCGGCGGCGTCGCCGTTCATCGCCAGGATGAAGGCCCGCGCGCGCCACGCCGCGCGATCGCTTCGTTTCAACAGCGGATCGAGGATCGTCATGGCCTGCGCCGTATCGCCACTGATTCCCAGCGACAGCGCATAGCGCCGACGAGTCTCGTCATCCGGGTTCAGCCGCATCGCCACGCGATGCTCGCGCTGGGCATGCCCCTGCGCCCCGATCAGATCATAGGCAAGGCCGCGATCGGACGCATAGGGCTCCATCGCCAGCCCGGCACGCGCCGCCGCATCGAACAGCCGCAGCGCTTCGCCGGGCCGCTCGTTGCGCACCATGACCATCGCCTGCCCGGCCTGAAGACGCGGGTTGCGCGGATCGAGCGCCTGCGCCCGCGCGAAAAAGCCGGCGGCGGCGGAGGGATCGCTCAGCCGAGCGCTCAGCTCGCCCGCCGACAACAGTGCGCGCACGTTGCGCGGATCGCGCGCCAGCACGCGCATTTCCTCTGCCAGCCGATCGGCGTTGGGCGTCGCCGCCTGCACGACCTCCTGCGCCGATGTCGGGGCGGCAGGCAAAAGCGCGGCGACAAGTGCCAGCAACGGCACCGACATCAGGGTTCGGGATTGGGACAAGGCGTTCATGCTTGGATGCCGCTTAAGCACTGCGCGGCTGAACGCCCAATGTCAGTGCGTCCGGCCAGCGGCGAGATGCGCGACACACGCGGCGGGCCGAAGCGGCTGCGCCCGGTCCGGCAAGTACCGGACGGGGCGCCAGCCAGCGACTCGTTACTGGTTGTTCTGGCGATTGAGGAAGCGCGGGATATCCAGCGGATCCTTGTCGACTTCTTCCTTCGATCCGCCACGCGCTGCAGCCATCCGCTCGAACAGCGTGCCGCCACGACGTGGCGTCTCGGCGGCGGGTGCCGGCGCCGCATCGTCGTCGCCGCCGGTCAACCAGCGGCGGCGGATGGTCGGCTCGGGCGGCGGTGCTTCTGCGGCCGGCTGCGGCGCGATCGCCTCGCTGCCAAGCACCAGTTCATCGTCGAACCGCTTCGGCGCGGCTGTCGGCTCTTCGGCCGGCAGTGGCGCTTCAAGCGTCAGCTCATCGTCCGGCGACCCGCCCGCGGCTTCGGAAAAGCCCGGCTGCGGCACCTCGGCGACCGACTCGGCGTCGTAGGCAGGAGCCTGTGCCGGCTCGGCCGCGGCAGCCTCAGCCTCGGTTGCGGGCGCCAGCGGGCGGCGCACGGTGCCGAACGAGAAGCTGCGCGAGGTATCGGCGGCCGGTGCTGCGGCAACCGGCTTCTTGCCTGGCTCAGCCTCGATCCCGGTGGCGACGACCGACACGCGGATCTTGCCTTCCAGTTCGGGGTTGAACGCCGAACCCCAGATGATGTTGGCGTTGTCGTCGACCAGTTCGCGAATATGATTCGCGGCTTCGTCAACTTCCAGCAGGCGCATGTCGTCGCCGCCGGTGATCGAAACGATGACGCCCTTGGCGCCGTCCAGCGACACGCCGTCCAGCAGCGGGTTGGCGATCGCCTGCTGCGCCGCCTCGATCGCACGGCTGTCGCCCGATGCTTCGCCGGTGCCCATCATCGCCTTGCCCATCTCGCTCATCACCGAACGCACGTCGGCAAAGTCGAGGTTGATAAGGCCAGGCATGACCATCAGGTCGGTAATGCCGCGCACGCCCTGCTGCAGCACTTCGTCCGCCATCTGGAACGCTTCCTTGAAGGTCGTGTTCGCATTGGCCACCAGGAACAGGTTCTGGTTGGGGATGACGATCAGCGTATCGACGAACTTCTGAAGCTCTTCGATGCCGTCCTCGGCAGACTTCGCGCGCTTCTTGCCCTCGAACGCGAACGGTTTGGTCACGACGCCAACCGTCAGGATGCCCATGTCGCGCGCCGCCTTGGCGATGACGGGGGCTGCGCCGGTGCCCGTGCCGCCGCCCATGCCGGCCGCGATGAAGCACATATGCGCGCCATTGAGCGCTTCCTGAACCTGCTCGATCGTCTCTTCCGCCGCCGCACGGCCGATCTCGGGCCGGCTGCCAGCACCCAGGCCCTGCGTGATCTTCGCGCCAAGCTGAATGCGCTGCGCCGCGGTGGACGCCTTCAGCGCCTGTGCGTCGGTATTGGCGACCAGAAACTCGACGCCCTGCACTTCGGCGCGGATCATGTTGGCGATGGCGTTGCCGCCTGCGCCGCCGACACCGATCACGGTGATCCGGGGGGTCAGTTCGTCAAGATCGGGCGGGAGGAAGTCGATGCTCATGTCTTACCTGTCTCCATCAGGCGGCGCGCCCCACGAGCATCGCCTGCTTAACCTTCGTTTCTGCACCAAGCCGATGGCCGGTGCCAGCGCATTTAACCTGTCATCAACAGTATTTTTCAGTCGGCGCGCCGTATTTTCAGTAGTTCGCCTTGAACGCTGCCATCAGGCGGCTGAACATTGCCTTGGGATTGGCGCGAACGACAAGCTGCCCCGGATGCTCCAGCGTGCGCAGGTCGACCGGGTCGGCCGCCGCGAAGGTCGCCAGGCCCGCCAGCGTCGCAAAGGCAGGCCCCGCATGCGCCTCGGGCAGCGCCGACAGGCCGCGCGGCCGCCCCACGCGAACCGATCGGCCCAGCGCCTGCTGCGCATAATCGGCAATACCCTTCAATTCCGCGCCGCCGCCCGTCAGGACGATCTGCCGCCCGACCGGGTCCTCGAAATGCAGCTTGGTTAGCTCCTCACGGATCATCGCCATCAGCCGGTCGAGCCGTTGGCGGATCACCGCGATCAGCTGCGCGCGCGTGATCCGCGTCCCCTCGGCATTCTCCTCGTGCGCCGAAAGCGGCGCGACGTCGATCATGTCGTGATTGTCGCGCGGCGTCATGTTGGCCGAGCCATAGAAGCACTTCATCCGCTCGGCCTGCCCGCGCCGCGTGCCGAACGCACTCGCGATGTCGTCGGTGATGTCGGCCGATCCGCAGGCGATCGAAGCCAGCCCAGTCAGGACGCCGTCCTTGTAGACCGAGACGTTGGTCACCCCCGCCCCGATCTCGACCAGCGCGACGCCCAGTTCGCGCTCCTCCTCGGACAGGCAGGCCAGCCCCGTCGCGACCGGCGCGGCGATGATCGACTTGACCTCAAGATGCGCCGAGCGGACGCACAGGTCCAGGTTGCGCACCGGCGCGCCTTCGGTCGACACGACATGGATATCGACGCCCAGCCGCTCGGCATGCAGACCCTTGGGCTGCTTGACGCCGGCAAGCCCGTCCAGCGTGTAGCGCGTGGGTTGCGCGTGCAGCACCATCCGCCCACCTGGATTGATCGCCTCGCGCCCGGCCTGGAGCAATTCATCCACGTCCGACTGCTCGACACGGTGTCCGCCCAGATCGACTTCAAGCCGGAGGATGTTCGATTCCATGCCGCCAGCCGAAAAGCTGACCCACACATCCTCGATGTTGGTGCCGGCGATCCGCTCGGCCTGCTCGACCGCCTCGCGCACGGCGACTTCGGTTGCGTGCATGTCGGCGATATAGCCGCGCTGCACGCCGCGGCTCTCGCGCTGGCCGGTGCCCAGCACGACCAGTTCGCCGCCATCGCCCTTTTGCGCGATCAATGCCGAAACCTTCGACGATCCGATATCGAGCGCGGTGATCAGTCCCTCAGGTGCCGTCTTCGCCATAAGTCCCCCTAAACGCGCGCTTTATTCGCTCACACTGGCCGTTTGAATCTCTCGCCGCTCGACTTGTCCCGGCATCCGCACGACCAGTCGCGCGGGATCGCGCATATCGAAGCGCAGATAGCCGCGTCCCAGCAGCCGATCGGCGCCGTCCAGTTCGGCGAACTTCTTCAATGCCTTGGCAGCATCCGCCTCGCCCTCGGGCAACGCCAGACGCTCGCCGGTGTTGAACGACAGGTCCCAGCGACGGTTACCGATCCACGTCGCCGCCTTGACCAGCGGCTTGAGCGCCGGCGCAGCATCCAGCAGCCGCTGATAGGCGGGCTGCTGCGCATAGGCGCCGTCGCCGATCACCAGCGGCAGGTCAGGCATCGCCTCGGCCGATACCGGCTCCAGCAGCACGCCTTCGGCATCGATCAGCATCAGCTGGCCCTTGTGCTGCCAGACCGCCGCCGCCCGTCGCTCGACGATATGGACCATCAGCGTGTCGGGCAATCGACGCGACACGCGTGCGTCCGCAACCCAGCCAATGCTCATCAGCTTGCCGCGCACCTCTTCCAGATCGACCAGCGGCATCGCCTGGCTCTTCTGGTCGAGCGTGTAGTTATAGACCGACATCTTGTCGGCATGCTTGATGCCCGTCACCTCGACCTGCTCGACCCGGAACCCGGCACGGCCGACCGTCTCGGCCAGCGCGGTGCCGATGATGCCCGGCACCCCGAACAGCGTGGCGACGCCCAGCAGTGAAGCGACCGCGATTCCCGTCAGCCCCCACACCGTTACCCGGTGCAGCGTCGCATCGCTCAGCGGCAGCGCCGAGATCGCAAGATCGAGGACATTGGGCTCCTTGCGCTTGGCGACCGCGCGCGAGGGTTGCGCCGCACGCTTGGGCTTCACCGTCTGACGCTTGGCCGAGCTCGGTTTCCGGCTCATCCCGCATCCTCCTTAAGCGCTTCCTCGACGATCGCCTGCACCAACTCCGGATAGGTCATGCCCAACTTCTTCGCCTGTTCAGGCACCAGGCTTAGCGGCGTCATCCCGGGCTGCGTATTCACCTCGAGCAGAAACAGTCCTTCGACACCCAGCGTGTCATCCCACCGGAAATCGGAGCGCGACGCGCCCTTGCAGCCAAGCAGGCGATGCGCGTCGAGTGCGATGCGCTGGCAAGCCCGCGCAATCTCGTCGGGGATTTCGGCGGGGCAAACATGTTCGGTCAGCCCATCGGTATACTTGGCATCGAAATCATAGAAGCCGCTCTTGGGCCGAAGTTCAGTCACCAGCAGCGCCCGATCACCCAGCACCGCCGTGGTCAGTTCCCGCCCGCGAATGAAGGGTTCGGCCAGCAGTTCGTCGAATTCCTGCCAAGGCCCCTTCGCCTCGGCGCTGATCGGGTTACCATAATTGCCTTCGGCGGTGACGATCGCCACCCCGACCGACGATCCTTCATTGACCGGCTTCAGCACATAGGGCCGCGGCAGCGGATCGGCTTCATGCAGCGATGCGGTAGATACGACATGCCCGCCGGGCATCGGGATGCCGTGCGGGACCAGTGCCTGCTTCGTCAGTTGCTTGTCGATCGCGATGACCGATGTGACCATGCCGCTGTGCGTGTAGCGCAGGCCCATCAGGTCGAGCATGCCCTGCACCGTGCCGTCCTCGCCTGGCGTACCGTGCAGCGCGTTGAACACCACGTCCGGCTTCGCCGCGGCCAGCCGCGCCGCCACGTCGCGATCCATGTCGATCAGGGTGACCTTGTGCCCCAGCGACTCCAGCGCCTCGGCGACGCCCTCGCCCGACATCAGCGACACCGGCCGCTCCGCCGACCAGCCGCCCATCAGGACCGCGATGTGCAAACGCTCACTCACTTACTCGAACCCACGCTTTCCCTGGCGTCGTCGGCGAACATGCCGACACGCTGTATTTCCCATTCCAGCTCGACACCGGAATGCGCTTTCACCTTCGCCCGCACGTCCTCGCCCAGCCCTTCGATATCGGCACTCGTCGCACCGCCCAGGTTCAGCAGGAAGTTCGTGTGCTTTTCGCTCACCTGCGCGCCGCCGCGCTTCATCCCGCGGCATCCGGCGGCATCCACCAGCGCCCACGCCTTCTCGCCCGGTGGGTTCTTGAAGGTCGAACCGCCGGTCTTGCTGCGCAGCGGTTGGGACTCTTCGCGCGCTGCCGCGATACGGTCCATTTCCGCCTGGATCGCCGCTGGATCGCCCGCCTCGCCCCGAAAGGTCGCGCTCACCACCACTGCGCCCTCAGGTAGCGTCGAATGGCGATAGCTGTAACCAAGCTCGTCGACGCTCAGCGCGCGCCGCTCGCCCGACCGCAGCACGACCTCGCACTCGACCAGCACCTCCGCCGTCTCGCGTCCATAGGCCCCGCCGTTCATCCGCACGAAGCCGCCCACCGTGCCGGGGATGGAGCGCAGGAATTCGACGCCGGCAATGCCCGCATCGCGCGCGATCGAAGAGACCAGAATGCCGCTCGCCCCGCCGCCGCAACGCAGCGTCAGGCCGTCGGCAAAAACCTTGGCGAACGACTTGCCCAATCGCACCACCACGCCCGGCACGCCACCATCGCGCACGATCAGGTTCGACCCCAGGCCCAGCGCCATGACGGGCATGTTCGAGTCTAAGCCGCTGAGAAACGCGCTGAGATCCTCGACATCCGCCGGCTCGAACAGCCACTGCGCCGTCCCGCCGCTCTTGAACCACACCAAAGGCGCGAGCGGCGCGTCCGGGGTCAGCTTCCCCCGCACCTTGGGGAGAAGCGCGACACTCACTTCAGCCCCCACAGCTTGGCCCATTGCTTCCAATAGGACAGGTTTGCCTCGGCGACCTTTTGCCCCGCTTCCTGCAGATCGATCATCCGCTGCCCGGCGCCCAGCGCCTTCTGAGCCGCATCCATCTGCGCCTTCTGCGCGCGAATGATCTCGCGCTGCATGTCGGTGGCGAGGGTGAACCAGTCGCTCATGCTGCCCGCGCTCGCTGCGCATTGACTGCCTCGGCGAGGCCCGCGGCCCATTTGGTGATGTCGCCCGCGCCCAGACAGACGATCAGGTCGCCCGGTTGCGCGACGTCCGCCAGCACATCGGCCAGGTCTCCCGCGTCCGCGACCGTCGCGGCCGAACGGTGCCCCCGCTCCAGCGTTCGCGCCACCAGCGCCTGCGCATCCACACCATCGATCGCCGCCTCGCCCGCGGCATAGACCGGCGTCACATAGACCAGGTCCGCATCGTTGAACGCCTGCGCAAAGTCGTCCATCAAATTGCCCAGCCGCGAATAGCGGTGCGGCTGGACGACGGCGATCACCCTGCCCTCCGCGCTCTCGCGTGCCGCCGCCAGCACCGCGCGGATCTCGACCGGATGATGGCCGTAATCGTCGATCACGATCGCCGGCTTGCCGCTCGCAAAGCCGATCTGGCCAACCTTGGTGAAACGGCGCTTGACCCCGCCGAACTGCGCGAAGCCGTTCTGGATCGTCGCATCGTCGATGCCCATCTCCAGCGCGACGCCGATCGCGGCCAGCGCATTCTGGACATTGTGCCGCCCCGGCATCGGCAGGTCGATACCCTCGATCGACCGAACCGTGCCGTCGCGATTGCGAATGATCGCCTCGAACCGGTTCCCGCCGGGATAGGGCTGCACGTTCACCCCGCGCACGTCTGCCGACGCCGCGAAGCCATAGGTCACGATGCGGCGATCGCGAACGCGCGGGATGATCGCCTGCACCTCGGGATGATCCAGGCACAAGAGCGCCGCGCCATAGAAAGGCACGTTCTCGACGAACTCGACATAGGCGTCCTTGGCCTTGTCGAAGCTGCCATAATGATCGAGATGTTCGGGATCGATGTTGGTCACGACCGCGATGGTGCCGTCCAGCCGCAGGAACGAACCGTCGCTTTCGTCGGCCTCGACCACCATCCACTCGCTGTCGCCCAGCCGGGCGTTGGAGCCATATTGGTTGATGATGCCGCCGTTGATGACGGTGGGATCGACCCCGCCAGCATCGAGCAGCGCCGCGATCATGCTGGTCGTCGTCGTCTTGCCGTGGGTGCCCGCCACCGCGACCGTGGACTTGAGGCGCATCAGCTCAGCCAGCATCTCCGCGCGCCGCACGACCGGGATGCGCGCGGCATAGGCGGCCTGCACCTCGGGATTGTCGCGACGGATCGCGGTCGAAGTGACGACCACCGCCGCATCGCCCAGATTGTCGGCCCGCTGTCCGATCGCGATCGGGATGCCGCGCTTGCGCAGCCCTTCGATCACATAGCCTTCGGCGCTGTCGCTGCCCTGCACCTTGTAGCCAAGGTTGTGCATCACCTCGGCGATGCCCGACATGCCGATGCCGCCGATGCCCACGAAATGGATCGTGCCGATGTCCTTGGCCACGCCCTTCATGCCGACACCTTCGCATAGGCGGCGCCCGCGGCCGGAGCGACCTTCACCGGCTGAGCACGCCCCAGTCCGGCCGACGCATAATCGGCGTCGATCGACTCGACCAGGTCGGCCAGATCGCGCACCGCGTCGGGGCGCCCAACGCTGCGCGCGCATGCCGCGGCATTCGCCAGCGCCACCGGCTCGAGTCCCAGCTTCTGGATCTGTTTCGCCAGCTCCTGCGCCGTGAACGCCCGCTGCGGGATCGTCCGCGCCCCGCCCGCCGCGCTGATCTCGCGCGCATTCGCGGCCTGGTGGTCGTCGGTCGCCCCGGGCAGCGGCACCAGGATCGCCGGACGTCCGGCTGCGGTCAGCTCAGCGACCGTCGAGGCGCCCGCGCGCGCAATCACGACGTGCGACCAGGCCAGGCGTTCGGGCAGGTCAGGGAGATAGGTCGCGATCTCGGCCGGGATGCCATGCTCGAGATATTTGCGGCGCACCTCGTCAATGTCTTCGATCCGCGCCTGATGCGTCACTTGCAGCCGCCGGCGGAAATGCATCGGCAACAGCGCCAAGCCGTCGGGCACCACTTCGCTCAGGATCGATGCGCCCTGGCTTCCACCAGTCACCAGCACGCGGAAGATGCCGTCTTCGTCCAGCGGAGGATAAGGCTTCAGCCGCAGGTCCAGCACTGCCTCGCGCACCGGATTGCCCACGAGATGCACCCGGTCCTCATACCCCGGCTTCAACCGCTCGACCTTGTCATAGCTCGTGGCGATCGCATCGACCTTGCCCGCGACCAGCCGGTTGACGCGGCCCAGCACGGCGTTCTGCTCGTGGATCACGGTCGGCACCTTCGCCGCAAACGCCGCGAGGAGCGCGGGGAGCGAGGCATAGCCGCCAAATGCCACCACCGCCGCGGGCTTGAACTCGCGGTATAATTTCAGCGCGGCCGACCGTCCCTGCCGCATCGCATTTGCCGCCTTCAGCCAGCCGATCGGCCCGCCCGACAGGCGCGATGCCGGCACCACCCGCGTCTCGATCCCGTCGAACAGGTCGGGAAAGCGCACGCCGCGCGCATCGCTCACCAGCGCGACCTTGTGCCCGCGCTTCATCAACTCCGCCGCAAGCGCCGCCGCCGGGACCATGTGCCCGCCGGTGCCGCCTGCGGCCAATACGTAATGCTTACCCGAACCCATCAATCAATTGCCTCGAACCGTATAGGGCGAGCGCTTCAGATACGGGTTCCGGCGCGTGAACGCGAGCAAAAGCCCCATGCCGATCGACAGCGCGATCATCGAACTGCCGCCATATGAGATGAACGGCAACGTCATTCCCTTGGAAGGCGCGAGCCCCGTGTTCACCGCCATGTTGATCAGCGCCTGCAGCCCGAACTGCGCCGCAAGTCCCGCGGCGGCGAGCAGGCGGAAATTATCCTCCTCGTCCAGCAGCTTGATCAGCACGCGAATGACGATGGCCAAATACAGGATGGCGATACCCATGCAGGCGATCAGGCCAAATTCCTCGCCTACGACCGAGAAGATGTAATCGGTATGCGCCTCGGGCAGCTTGAACTTGACCGTGCCGCCGCCCGGACCCGTGCCGGTCGCGCCGCCGGCGGTGATGACGGCATGCGACATATCAGTTTGATAATGGTCCGCCGCCGCCTTGGCCGGGTCGGGAAACAGGAACGCGTCGATCCGCGTGCGCGCCGTGTCATAGAAGAGGTAAGCGCTGATCACCCCCGCCACCACAAGACCGCCGAGGAAGCCGATCGCCCTGCCCGAAATGCCGGCCAGCATCAACAGCACGATCCACACCATGCCGAATATCATGGTCTGTCCGAAATCGGGCTGCTTCATCAGCAGCGCAGCGACCAAGACGGTCAGCACCCCGGTCAGGGGAATCACCGGCAGGCTCTCATCCTTCGCACGCAGCGACAGGAACCAGGCGGTGGTCACGATGAAGAAAGGCTTGAGGAACTCGGACGGCTGGAAGCTTGCAATGCCAAAGCCGATCCAGCGCCGCGCGCCGTTCACTTCGGCGCCGAAGAACCCGGCCAGGGCGACGAGCACCAGGCACACCGCCATGCCGACGATCGACATGCGGCGCGCCACGCTGACGGGCAGCATCGATACAACGAACAGCACGGGTAGCGATAGCCCGACCCACAGCGCCTGCCGCCAGAAATAGTGCATCGACGCGAACTGCTTGGCCTCGCCCGAATAGCGCACGGCCGAAGCAGGCGATGCCGCCGCGACGGCGATCAGCCCGATACCGACCAGCAAAAGCGCGAGCAGCAACAGCACCCGGTCGATTTCCCAGAACCACAATCCGATGCTCGAATTGCTGCCCCGGCTCAATTTGTCCTCGAACCGTGCGCGCCACCCGCGCAGCGCCGGCACATTCCGCCGCACGTCGGTCATTCCAGTGCCCCCACTGCCGCGCGAAATTGCGCGCCCCGATCCTCATAGTCCTTGAACTGGTCGAACGACGCGCAGGCAGGCGACAGCAGCACCGTCTCGCCGGGCCGCGCCTTCGCCGCCGCCGCCCTGACCGCCGCTTCCAGCGTATCGCTTTGCTCGACCGGCATCTCGTCCTTCAGCAAGTCGGCGAACATGCTCGCCGACGCGCCGATCGTATAGGCATGGCGCACGTTAGGGAATCCCGGACGACATGCCTCCAGGTCATTGGTCTTGGCCTGACCCCCCAGAATCCAGTGGATATCCTTGAACGCCGACAGCGCCGGCGCGGTCGAGGTGGGATTGGTCGCCTTGCTGTCGTTAACGAACAGGACGCCGCTCCTGGTTGCGACCCGCTCCATGCGGTGCGGCAGGCCCGGAAATGTCTCAAGTCCGCGATCGATGCTCGCCTGATCCACCCCCAACGCCTCGCATGCCGCAATCGCCGCCAGCGCATTCTGCGCATTGTGCGGCCCCTGCAGCGTGGGCCAGCGCGACTGGTCGAGGCAAACCCCGGGCGCGATCTTGGTCAGATCCTCGGCCCGCCCCGAACGCGACACCTGCTTCGCCACCGCCTGCGAAGCTTCGTCGCCGATCCCGATGATCGCCGCACGCCCCTTCGACTGCATCGCGAACAGCCGTGCCTTGGACGCGGCATAGCCCTCGAACCCGTCATAGCGGTCGAGATGGTCGGGCGTGATGTTGAGCAGCACCGCGACATCGCAATCCAGGCGCTGCGTCAGGTCGATCTGATAGCTCGACAACTCCAACACATAGACGCCCCCTGCGGGAAGCGGATCCTGCCCCAAAATCGGCAACCCGATGTTGCCGCCCAGCCGCGCCGGAACGCCTGCCGTATCGAGGATATGGTGGATCAGCGCCGTGGTGGTGGATTTGCCATTCGTCCCGGTGATCCCCACAACCTTGTGCGGCGGCAGCTCGCCCCGCGCCTGCGCGAACAGCTCGACGTCGCCGATGATCGGCACGCCGGCGTCCCGCGCCTTGTCCGCGATCGGATGCCGGTTGATCGGCACCCCCGGCGAAACCACCACGCCGTCAAAGCCCGTCAGGTCGATCTCGACCGGATCGGCCACTGCCGCCCCGGTAACGCTCGCGCGGGCCGCCTCGCTTGAATCCCAGGCGGTCACCTCGGCGCCCGCCGCGACCAGCGCGCGCACGGTCGCGGCCCCGGACCTTGCCAGCCCCAGCACCGCATAGCGTTTGCCGCGCCAGGCAGCGCTGACGATCACCGCAGCTTGAGCGTCGAGAGGCCGGCCAGCGCCAGCACGAACGCGATGATCCAGAAACGGATGACGACGGTCGGCTCGCTCCACCCCATCTGTTCGAAATGATGGTGGATCGGCGCCATCTTGAACACGCGCTTGCCGGTGCGCTTGTAGAAGAACACCTGGATGATGACGCTCATCGCCTCGACCACGAACAGCCCGCCGATGATGCCCAGCACCAGTTCATGGTGCGCCGTCACCGCGATCGCGCCGAGCGCGCCGCCCAGTGCGAGGCTTCCGGTATCGCCCATGAACACCGCCGCTGGCGGCGCATTGAACCACAGGAAGGCAAGGCCCGCGCCGACGATGGCTCCGCAGAAAATGGCCAGATCGCCTGCTCCCGGCACATGCGGGATGCCGAGATAGCCGGCAAACACCTTGTTACCGGCGAGGTAGACGATCAGCATGAACGCCAGGCTGGCGATGATCACCGGCATGCTGGCGAGACCGTCCAGGCCGTCGGTCAGGTTCACAGCATTGCCGAACGCGACGATCGTGAACGCGGCGAACAGAACATAGAACGGTCCCAGATCAACGCTGAATTCGCTGAAGAACGGCACATACAGCATGGTTCCGTTCTGCTGCGTGATGACCCAGGCGGCCACGCCGGCAATGACGAACTCGCCCAGCAGGCGCACCTTGCCCGACACGCCCGCCGTGCTCGCCTTGCGAACCTTGTCGTAATCGTCGAGGAAACCGATCAGCCCGAACCCGATGGTCACGAACAGGCACGCCCAGACATAGGGATTGGCCAGGTCCATCCACAGCAGCACCGACAGCGCCAGGCTGGTCAGGATCATCAGGCCGCCCATGGTCGGCGTGCCCCGCTTGGCCAAGTGGCTTTGCGGCCCGTCGGTGCGGATCGGCTGCCCCTTGCCCTGCCGCACACGCAGCCAGCCAATGAAGCGCGGTCCGATGATCAGGCCGATCAGCAACGCTGTCGCCACCGCTGCGCCCGTGCGGAACGACAGGTAGCGGATCAGGTTGAGGATGGAGGGAAAACCCAGCCATTCGGCGATCTGGTACAACATGCCGCCTACGCCCTTCCCTGCAGCGCCGCGACGACCCGCGACAGCCCGACCCCGTTCGATCCCTTGATGAGAACCGCGTCGCCCGCTCGCAGCATCATGTGCAGCGCGTCGCGGGCTGCGGCGGCGTCGGCCACATGGCGCAATTCGACCCGGCCCTCAAGCGCGCCGGCAAGTGGCGCCATCCCCTCACCGACCAGAAGCAACGCTTCGACGTTTGCGCCAAGGATCGGCTCGGCCAAAGCGGCATGATAGGCGTCGGATTCGTCGCCAAGCTCGCGCATTTCGCCCAGTACTGCCAGGCGCCGCGACGCGCGCGTTTCCGCCAGCACCGCCAGCGTCGCGCACATCGAAGACGGGTTGGCATTATAGCTTTCGTCGATGATCAGCGCCGTGCCGTCGTCCACCGCCGTCTTGAAACGGGCGCCGCGCCCCGCCAGCCCGTCCATCTCGGCCAGCGCCAGACCCGCCTGCTCCAGGTCGCCGCCGGCCGCATCGACTGCTGCCAGCACTGCCATGGCATTGGCGACCCAATGATCGCCCGGTTGCGACAGCGTGAAGCTCAGCGTGCGGTCCGCGCCGATCTGCGCGGTGACGAACGTACCGCCCGGCTGACCCGGCAGGACTTCGATCGCGCGAACGTCCGCGCCGTCATTCAGCCCGAACGTCACGATCTTGTCCGCATGCCCCTGCGCCGCGCCGATCAGCCGCTCGCGATACGGGCTGTCGAACGGCACGATCGCCGTCCCGCCCGGCTCCAGCCCCTGGAATATCTCGCCCTTGGCATCGGCGATCGCCTCGACGCTGTCGAAGAATTCGGTATGTGCGGGCGCGATCGTCGTCACGATGGCGATATGCGGACGAACCATGTGCGTCAGCGCCAGAAGTTCGCCGGCATGGTTCATGCCCATCTCGAACACGCCATACAGCGTCTCGCGCGGCATCCGCGACAGGCTCAGCGGCACCCCGGTATGGTTGTTATAGCTCTTGACCGAACGGTGCGTCAGCCCCGGCGCGGCGCGGTCGAGACATTCGAACAATGCTTCCTTCGTCCCGGTCTTGCCGACCGATCCGGTGACGCCGATCACCACGCCGCCCATGCGCTTGCGGCTGGCCCGGGCGAGGTTTTCCAGCGCCACCGTCGTGTCGCCGACCAGGATGTGGGGATGGTCCGTCGGCTGCGACACGACCGCGCCTGCCGCGCCGCTGGCGAACGCCTGATCCAGGAAGTTGTGGCCATCGGTCAGCTCACCGGTCAGCGCGAAGAACAGTGCCCCCGGCCCCACCTCCCGGCTGTCGAACGCCACCGCATCGACGGCGAACGGTTCGGACGCTGCGCCGCCCATCGCGGCGGCCAGTTCATCGGAGGTCCACAGCGGCTCGCTCATTGCGCCGCGACCTCGCGTGCGACCGTGACATCGTCGAACGGCAGGACCAGGTCGCCGACCACCTGTCCCTGCTCATGCCCCTTGCCGGCTATCAGCACGATATCCTGCGCGCCGGCCTGTCCGATCGCGGCCGCGATCGCCGCGCGCCGGTCGCCGATCTCGGTCGCGCCGGGGCAGCCCTTCATAACCTCGGCACGGATCAGTGCCGCATCCTCGCCGCGCGGATTGTCATCGGTCACGATCACGATGTCCGCGCCGGCAGCTGCCGCCTGCCCCATCGGTTCGCGCTTGCCTGAATCGCGGTCGCCGCCCGCGCCGACCACGATGATCAATCGCCCTGCGGCATGCGGCTTCAACGCCGCGATTGCTGCCTCGATCGCATCGGGCGTGTGCGCGTAATCGACATAGACCGGCGCCCCGCTGCGGCTGATCGCCGCGCGCTCCAGACGCCCCCGCACCGGCTGCAACCGCGCCAGGTTGGCGAAAGTCGTGGCCGCATCGCCGCCTGTCGCGATCACCAACGCCGCCGCGATCAGTGCATTTGCCGCCTGATAGGCGCCGATCAGCGGCAGGTTGAGGCGATGCTCGGCCCCGTCGAACGCCACGACCAGCTTCTGGTCGAGCAGCGTCGGCTCGCGCGAAACCAGCCGCAGCGTGTCGCCATGTTCGCCGACCGTCATGATCCGGTTGCCGCGGAACCGTGCGATGTCGATCACACGCTCCGAGTGCGGATCGTCGGCCCATACCACGGCGGTGCCGTCATCGCTCAGCACATCGGAGAACAGCCGCTGCTTGGCCGCGAAATATTCCGCCATGTCGGCATGATAGTCGAGGTGGTCGCGCGACAGGTTGGTGAACGCTGCTGCCCTTACCGGCAGCCCTTCGATGCGATATTGCGACAGGCCGTGGCTCGACGCTTCGAACGCCAGATGCGTCACCCCCTCGCGCGCCAGTCCCGCCACGTTGGACAGAAAAGTGACGACGTCCGGCGTGGTCAGGCCGGTCGATACTCGCTCGTCCGCCGTCGTGACGCCGAGCGTGCCGATCGACGCGGCATGATGCCCCGCCATCCGCCATAATTGCCGGACCATCTCGACCGTCGAAGTCTTGCCGTTGGTACCGGTGACGGCGACGGTCGTCTCGGGAAACGGCGCGAAGAAGCGTGCCGCAATCCGCGCGAACTCGGTCCGCGGATGATCCGTCGCCAGATGCGCGGCCCCTTCCACTTTCACTTCCGGCCGCGCCACCACCGCCACCGCGCCGCTGGCGATCGCTTGCGCAATAAAGTCCTCGCCATTGAAGCGGGCGCCGCGGAAAGCGCCAAATACCGTGCCCGGCGCGACCTTGCGGTGATCGATGGCAAAGCCGGTGACGATCGTATCTTCGGCGCCGCCGGTCAGCTCGCCCAGCCTCACTCCCCCGCTCCCGGCGCCACGACAGGGCCAGTGACGGCGGCGGTTTTCGTCGCGTTCTTAGGCTTGGCCTCCCACAGCAGCGGGATGAGGTCGGACACGTTCACGTCGCGCGTCTCGTCGGGCACCACGCCCAGCATCGCGCCAGTGCGCATGACCACGCGATTGACGACCGGCGCCGCGGTCCATCCCGCTGTCGAAAGACCGAACGACTGCGCATTACCAATGGGAGAATCGAGCATCACCAGCACCACATAGCGCGGTGCGTCCATGGGGAAAGCCGCCGCGAAGGTGGAGACGTTCTGGTTGCGTTTGTAGCCGCCAGCGCCGGGCACTTCGGCGGTGCCGGTCTTGCCGCCCACCCGATAACCCGGCGCATCGGCCTTGCTGCCCGTACCGTGAGTCACGATCAACCGCAGCAACTGCCGCATCCGCGCGCTGGTCGCTTCGGAAAACACGCGACGGCCCTGCGCACTCTGGCCCGGTTCGATCTTGCGCAGCGTCGCTGGGTGCCACACTCCGCCATTCACCAGCGCGGCATAGGCGCTGGCCAGATGAAGCGGCGTCACGGCGATGCCATGGCCGTACGCCGTCGTCATCACCGTCGTACGCGCCCAGAATTTCGGCCAGAGCGGACCGGCCAGCCCGCCCAACTCGACCGTCGGCTTGTGATCGAAGCCCAAGTTGCGGAACAGCTGCTCCATCCGCTCCTTGCCCAGTTCGTCCGCGATCCGCGCGGTCGCGATGTTGGACGAATGGATCAGCGTCTCGGGCACGTTGATCCACCGGCCCATCGGATGATCGTCCTTGATCCGGAACCGGCCGACCTGCAGCGGCGCGGTCGCGTCATAGCGCTTGGCCATCGACGGCACGACGCCGGTCTCGATCGCCGCCGCCATGGTCAGCGGCTTGAAGGTCGAACCCAGCTCGTAGACGCTCTGCGTGACGTTGTTGCGGAAATGCTCGGGATTGGATCCCTTGACGTTGTTCGGATTGAACGTCGGCAGCGAAGCGACCGCGACCAGCTCGCCGGTCGCGACGTCCATGATCAGACCCGCCGCGCCGCGCGCCCGAAAGCTGGTCATTGCCTGGCCCAGCTCGCTTTCCAGCGCGGCCTGCGCCCGCAGGTCGAGCGACAGCGCCACAGGCTTGCCGCGCGCGGCCGGGTCGGTCAGCTGCTTGTCGAGCGCCAGCTCCATGCCGAATGCGCCCTTGCCGTCAAAATCGACATAGCCGAGCGTGTGGGCGGCCAGCGCCGCCTGTGGATACAGCCGCTGCGGCTCGCGCGCGAACTCGATCCCCGGTTCGCCAAGCGCGTGCACCGCTGCCACCAGCTCGGGCACTGCGCGGCGCTTGAGATAGGTGAATTTCGAGCCGCTGTTCAACAGCGCGCGATATTCGCTCGCGCTCTTGCCCGGCAGCGTCGCCGCCAGCATCCGCGCCAGCTCGTTCTTATCGCCGATCACCTTCCCCGGGAACACGCCGATCGACCATGCATCAATCGTCCGGGCAAGCGGTGCGCCGTTACGGTCGACCAGATCGCCGCGCAGCGGCACCAGCATGGCGTTGATGCTTGGCGCGCTTGCCGGCTCGGCGAACAGCGCGAGCAGTGCCAGCCGGCCGATGATCACCGCAATCCCCGCCGCAAACAGCAGCGCGAGGATCATCAGCCGCACATGCGCGACCGCGATCCCCATATGCCGGGAACCCGACCGGGGGCGATCGCGCAGCGCGGGGGCGACAAGGACGGTCACCGGATTTTCTTCGCCTCCGCACGAACGCCCTGCATCAGATCACCGAACGAGCTGTCCTTCAACAGCTTGCTGTCCAACGCCGCGACCGCCTGATCCTTCGCCTTGACGGGCACCGCCTTTATCGGCTTGGCCACGGCTGCGGCGATCGTCGCAGGCTTGATCGGCGACGTCGCGGCGACGGCGACCGGCTTGGAGGGCGCGATCGCTTTGACAGCAGCAGCAGCAGCCGGCTTGCCCGCCACGGCGGGTACCGCGTCGCTCGCCGTCCTGGCGCCTGCCACGATCTCGGGCACGCCTTCCGGCACCACCATGGCGGCATAGCGCTGGGCCAGACCATCGCCCTCCAGCGGTCGCAGTTGCGCCAGCGCCGTATCGCCCGGCAGGAACTGCGCCGGTGTCGGCGCGGTATAGCGCATCACGTCGCCATTCCAGCGTTCGAGCTGAGCCAGGTTCGCGCGCGTATCGAATTCGGTCTCCAGGCCGCGGATATCCTTGTGCGCCTTGGCAATCGCGCGCTCAAGCTGCTCGACCCGCGCGCGCTCGGACGCGACCTGCGAGGATACGAGGTAGCAGCCGGGAGCAACGACCACCCCCGTCAGAAACCACCCGAATCCATTCAACGCCTTGATCGCCATTCCGCCCTCCTCAGTCCCCTGCCCGGTCGGACCAGGCCGCCGCCGCGCTGCGCCGCGCGACGCGAAGCGTCGCGGACCGGGCGCGCGGATTTGCCGCAATCTCCGCCTCGCTCGGCCGCACGGCCTTGGCGGGCTTCTCGAAACTCGGTGCTCGGGCCGCAGCGGCGGCAGGCAGATGGCGGGAACCGGCCGGCTCGCTGCCGCTGCGCTCGCGCAGGAATTTCTTGACCATCCGGTCTTCCAGGCTGTGGAACGTCACGATCGCCAGTCGCCCGCCCGGCTTCAGCACGCGTTCCGCCGCGGCCAACCCCTGCGCCAGCTCGTCCAGTTCGCGGTTCACATGGATGCGGATCGCCTGGAAGGTACGCGTCGCCGGGTCCTTCTTGTCGTGCGGCTTGTGGCCCAGCGCCTTGCGCACGACGTTTGCCAGCTCACCGGTGCGGGTCAGCGGCCGCGCCGCGACGATCGCCCTGGCAACGCGGCGCGATCGCGGCTCCTCGCCATAATGGAACAGCACGTCGGCGATCTCGGCCTCGTCCGCTTCGTTGACGAACTCGGCGGCCGTCATCCCCTCGCCGGCCATGCGCATGTCGAGCGGGCCGTCGCCCTGAAAGCTGAAGCCGCGCTCGGCCTGGTCGAGCTGCATCGACGAGACACCGATGTCCATCGTCACGCCGTCGACCGGCGTCAGCCCGCGCGTTTCCAGTTCGCTGTCGAGCGACGAGAACGGCGCCTCGATCAGGGTCAGCTTGCCGTCGCTCGCCGCGACGAGTGCTTGGCCGCCTCCGATCGCGGCAGGATCGCGATCGAAAGCGGCCACCTCGACGCCCCGCTCGAGGAACGCCCGGGTATATCCGCCCGCACCGAACGTCGCATCGACGTGCCGCTCGCCGGGCTGGAGCGCCAGGCCGTCGATCACTTCGTTCAGCAGGACGGGGACATGGGGTGAAGCGCCGCTCACAGCGTCACCTTCTTTTCGGCAAGGTGATAGCGGCAGGCTTTCTTGATCTGCTCGGGCATCGTCGGATGCGCCAGCAGCGTCGCCGGATTCCAGATTTCGATCTGCTTGCCGACACCTAGGAAATAGGCATAGCCCGGCTTTGCGATCTCGGCATGCTCGGCCTGCGCGCCCGGCACGATGAAGCGGCCCGACGCGTCGAACGCCACATCCTCGCTGACGCCGACACCTTCGCGCCAGATGTTCGAATCGCCGCCGCCGCGCTCGTCCGTGAACGCCTGCTCGCGCGCTTCCAGCCGCTCCATCAGGCTGTCGAAATAGGGCGCGTCGTAAGCGACCAGGCACGGATCCTTCTCGTGACTGGTCAGGACGGCGACCCGCGCCTCCTTGCTGCCCTCGGGTGCGCCACTGTTCTTCTCGAGCGTCGCGCGCAGCGCTGCGGGGATGGCGACACGACCCTTGTCGTCCACCATCTGCAGCCCCACGCCTCGATACCCGCTTCGCGCCACGCCCGCCCCTGGTTGCGGACAAGCCTCTCCCGTCTTCCGAAGCGCACATATTCGCGCGCCCCGGACCGATTGCCGGCTGACGATAAGACTGCCCTGTTAACTTGATGGCGTAACCGAACTTACCGCCCCTTTCAATGCCTCAGCCGGGGATTTCACGGTAAATTGCCCCACAACTTGCCCAGTTGGCGGCAAAGCATGGATCAATCATGGGTGAGGCGGGCGATCGCGTACCATTAGTTCTTGATTTGTTCTAGATCGACACGACCTTGAACAGGCCATTGCTACCGAGACTTATAAGCCTAGTGGGATCAGCGCGCTGGAATGGGGTAAGGACTAATCGCCGGGGCCGGCGTTTCGGCCGTGCGCGGCGCGATGCCAAGCTCGGCGATCGGCTCGTCCTTGCCGGCCGAACTGTTGCCGTCGGTCATGTTCGCGACGACGTCAGGCCGCGACGCGCCGTCGGCCAGGACCGGCATCTCCTTGTCGGCGGAGGAGAAGATCGCACTTGCGACACCGATCAGCAACAGCACGGTCGCGAGCCCGGTCAGGCCCACGCGCACCCGCTGCATGCTTTGTCTTGGATCGGTCGGAAGCGACTTCATGTGATATAAATGTAACGCCTGAAACGGCGTTTGTCGAACCCCTGCGTCGCTTCGTCGTCAGGCGTCGTCGAGCCAGGGGAAGACCGGCAGTCCCTTCGCCCGCAACCACGCGGCATTATAGAGCGTCGACAGATAGCGAAATCCGGTGTCGCACAGCAGCGTCACCACCCGCTTGCCCGGACCCAAATCGCGTCCCAGCCGCACCGCGCCGGCGACGTTGATGCCGGACGAAAGGCCCAGGCACAGCCCCTCCTCGGCCATCAGACGGCGAACCCACTCCAGCCCCTCTTCGTCCGCAATTCGATATTGCGCGTCGATCGGCGCGCCTTCCAGATTGGCGGTGATGCGCCCCTGCCCGATGCCTTCGGCGACGGACGACCCTTCGGCCTTCAGCTCGCCATTCGCATAATATTCGTACAGCGCCGCGCCGTGAGGGTCGCTCAGCGCGATGGTGACGCGTTCGTCCTTTTCCTTGAGACCCAGCCCGACGCCGGCCAACGTCCCGCCCGTTCCGGCTGCGCAGGTAAAACCGTCGATCCGCCCGTCCATCTGCGCCCAGATCTCTTCGGCCGTGCCCTGGATGTGCGCCTTGCGGTTGGCGATATTGTCGAACTGGTTCGCCCAGATCGCGTTCGGCGTCTCTTCGGCGATGCGGCGGCTGGTATGCACAAAGTGGCCTGGGTTCGAATAGGCCGCGGCGGGTACCAGCACCAGTTCCGCGCCCAGCGCGCGCAGCGTATCCATCTTTTCGCGGCTCTGCGTCTCGGGCATGACGATGATCGTCTTGTACCCCTTGGCATTGGCGACCAGCGCCAGGCCGATGCCGGTATTGCCGGCCGTGCCCTCGACGATCGTGCCGCCCGGCTGGATCAGCCCCTTGGCCTCGGCATCCTCGACGATGAACAGGGCCGCGCGGTCCTTCACGCTTGCGCCCGGATTGGCGAACTCGCACTTGGCGAAGATGTCGCAGCCCGCAGCCTCGCTCGGACCGGCCAGGCGTACCAGCGGCGTGTTGCCGATCAGCGCCAACGTATCTTTTGCTACCATGTCGTACAGATAGGCACGGCTGCACGCCCGCTTCAAGCAAGCGAAACTATGCCGCCACGCGTGCCGCCTTGAGGTGCGGTCCCAGTCGTCCGGTCAGCCACAGGAAGAACATGCGATAGTCGCTGACCAGGCTCCACAGCGGATAGGTGAAGGTCGCGGGACGGTTCTTCTCGACCAGGAAGTGCGCGCCCCACGCAAAGCCGTACCCCGCCAGCGGAATGGCCAGGAACCACAGGCTGTCCAGCCACAGCCCGGCGGCGAGGGCGACGAAGGTCAGCGCCGTTCCCGCATAGTGCAGCGCACGGGTCCGCGGCCTGGCATGTTCGCGCAGATAATGCGGCCAGAAGTCGGCATAACGGGTGATCGCGTGCGCCATTTCAGGATGCTAGGACGTCGCGGTGCCGGGATCAACGCCTCTCAAATCCAGCTTCCCGCCGGTCGTGAACGGCGACACGCGCCTGCTGATCTGCGGCAGCTTGCCGGGCGAGCGCAGCCTTGCCCACCGGCAATATTATGCGCATCCGCAAAATCAGTTCTGGCCGTTGATCTCGAACGTGATCGGGCGCGACCTCGTCCCGCTGCCCTATGCAAATCGCCTGGACGCACTGCTGGAGGCGCGCGTCGGCTTGTGGGATGTCGTCGCGACCGCGCGCCGGAAAGGCAGCACCGACGCCGCCTTGGCCGACATCGCGCCCAACGACCTTGCCGCACTTGCGGCCACGCTTCCCCATCTGCGCGCCGTCGCCTTCAATGGCGCCACCGCGTTCAAACATGGCGCACGGCAGCTCGATCGCAGCCCGGCAACGCTGATCTCGCTCCCGTCCAGCAGCCCGCTTCACACGATCGGCATCGTCGCGAAACTGCCCGCCTGGCTCGCCCTGCGCGATCACATCGCCCGCTAATCCACCATAATCTCGCGTCATGTCATTGTAACAATCGATGCAATCGGGCATCGCGCGCCTGCTCATGCGTCAGATTGCCGCCCTGCCCTATCGCACCGAAGGCTCCGCCATCGATGCGCCCGTGCGAGTCCTGCTGGTCACCTCCCGCGGGACCGGTCGCTGGGTGATACCCAAGGGCAATGTCCCATCCGGCATGTCGCTTCACGATGCCGCCGCGAGCGAGGCGGAGGAAGAGGCGGGCGTAATCGGCGCGGCATGCCCCACTCCGCTCGGCAGCTATCGCTATCGCAAGCGGCGCGGCAACGGCGCGTCACTGATGGCGGACGTTCAGGTGTTCCCGCTCGCCGTCACGACGGAATTGGCCACGTGGAAGGAACAGCATCAGCGCGAGCGCCGCTGGTTCACGCTGGCCGAGGCCGCCGACGCGGTTGAGGAATCCGACCTTCGCGACCTCATCCGCTCGTTCGATGCCACCGCGTTCAAGGCCGCGACGCGCCGCACCACCATGCTCGCCGCCGTCGCCGAAAAATCAAGGATTCCGCACATGTTCGCCTGGTTCCAGCGCCTGTTGCCCAAGACTGGCAACTTCTTCGAGCTGTTCGAGGCGCATGCCGCGACGATCACCGCCGCCGCCGATGCGCTCGCCCGGCTGTTCCAGGCGAACGGCGGTGCCACCGCCGATCATATCCGCGAGATCATGGAGCGTGAGCACGACGCCGACAACATCATCCGCGAAGTGCTTCAGACCGTGCGGAAAACCTTCCTCACCCCCTTTGACCGCAGCGCGATCACCAGCCTGATCGGCGCGATGGACGATGCGGTGGACGAGATGCAGGCCGCCGCAGCCGCGGTCGATCTCTACGAAGTGACCGAGTTCGAGCCCGAGATGCGCGACATGGCCGCGATCATCGTCGATGCCGCCCGCCTCACCGCCGAAGCGATGCCGCTGCTGCGCGACGTCGCCAGGAACGGCGCGCGCCTGCACGAGCTAACCGAGCGCCTCGTGCGCATGGAGGGCCATGCCGACGAGATCCACGACGCGGGCATCAAGCGCGCGTTCAAGGCCTATGGCGAAAGCGACACGCTGAAGTTCGTCGTCGCACGCGAGATCTACAAGCATCTCGAGCGCATCACCGACGCGCTGGAGGACGTCGCGAACGAGATCGACGGCATCGTGATCGATCACGCGTGATGCGGGTGACCCTTGATATGAACCCGTCACCTTGGCCTGGTGCCGGGGTCCACCGCGCGGCAAACGCTGCCGTTGAAGCTCGATCGCATCGCGTGCGGCAGGGTGGCCCCCGGCACGAGGCGGGGGTGACGGCTAGCGGCATGCGGGACCGCGCCGAACAAGCTCAGGCCGGCCGCTGACATGCACGAACTCGCCTTCCCCCTCCTCGTCGGCCTGATCCTCCTGGCGCTGGCGTTCGACTTCCTGAACGGCCTGCACGACGCGGCGAACTCGATCGCCACGGTCGTCGCGACTCGGCTGCTCGGGCCGGTCCAGGCGGTCGGTTTTGCCGCCTTCTTCAACTTTGCCGCCTATTTTCTCACCCTGGCATGGCCCGAACTGCACAAGGTTGCGCAGACCATCGGCTCGGGCCTGATCGACAAGGATCTGGTTACGCCGTCCGTGGTTTTCGGCGCTCTGATCGGGGCCATGTTCTGGAACGTGGTGACGTGGTGGAAGGGCATTCCCTCGTCTTCCAGCCACGCGCTGGTCGGCGGCATCATCGGCGCGGGGGTCGCGCATGCCGGCTTCACCGGCATTCAGTGGAGCGGCCTCAACAAGACACTGATCGCCATCGTCCTCTCGCCGCTGCTTGGCATGTTGCTCGCGATGCTGGTCATGCTGTTGTCCAGCTGGGCGCTGCATCGCGTGAGCAACCGCAATGCGGAAAAGAGCTTCCGCTACCTCCACCTGCTGTCCTCCGCCGCCTATTCGACCGCGCACGGCCTCAACGATGCGCAAAAGACGATGGGCATCATCACCGTGCTGCTCTACTCGACCGGCTATCTTTCCGGCGAATTCCACGTGCCGCACTGGGTCGCCATCTCCTGCTACATCGCGATCGCGCTCGGCAC
This sequence comes from Sphingomonas turrisvirgatae, assembly GCF_001721295.1. Lineage (GTDB taxonomy): Bacteria > Pseudomonadota > Alphaproteobacteria > Sphingomonadales > Sphingomonadaceae > Sphingomonas > Sphingomonas turrisvirgatae. The sequence goes on from NZ_MDDS01000057.1 coordinate 122,774, forward strand.
GCTCAGTGGCGGGTGGAAGATCATCGAAACGATGGGCACGCGCATCACCAAACTGTCCCAGCACCAGGGCTTCAGCGCCTCGACGGGCGGCTCGGTCATGGTCTTTACCGCTTCGCTGCTCGGCATCCCGGTCAGCACCACCCACACGATCACCGGCAGCATCATCGGCGCCGGCACCGCGCGGCGGGCCAGCGCCGTACGCTGGGGCGTGGCACAGAACGTCATCGCCGCCTGGGTGATTACCATCCCGGCATCGGCAGCGGTCGGTGCGCTATTCTATATGCTGACGAGACTATTCTGACGGGCGTATAGACGCCAGTCCGATGATGCTGGCGTCATCTGCAAACATCTCCGTCGCACCTGCGGCCGCGGAAACGGGTGGCCATGCTGACCCCAGCGGGATTCGGTCCTCCCGCGCCCCGTGACACCCTCGCGATGTTCCTGTAACGTTCCACCCATGCCCCAGACGGCGAGTCTCGACCTCCCCTCGCGCCCGCTGCGCTGGCTTTATCTGGACCTCAACAGCTATTTCGCTTCGGTCGAGCAGCAGTTGAACCCCGATCTGCGTGGGCGTCCGATCATCGTCGCGCCGGTCAGTTCAGACACAACCGTCGCCATTGCCGCCTCGGTCGAGGCCAAGAAATACGGCATCCGCACCGGCACGCCCGTCTGGGAGGCGAAGCAGCGTTGTCCGGACATCATCGTCGCGCCGGGCAGCCACCAGAAATATGTCGAATTCCATGAGGCGATCGTCGCCGAGATCTGGAAGCATATCCCGGTCGACAAGGTGTGTTCGATCGACGAGGTCGCCTGCCGCCTGCTCGACAGCGAAAACGACCGCGACACCGCAATCGCACTGGCCAATCGGATCAAGGCCGGCATCCGCGCCAATGTCGGCGAATGCCTCACCTCCTCTGTCGGGATCGCCCCCAACCGCCTGCTCGCCAAGCTCGCCAGCGACATGCAGAAGCCCGATGGCCTGGTCGTGCTGAGCGAGGACGAACTGCCGCACCGCCTGTTCCCCATGCCGCTGCGTGACATCACCGGCATCGGCGCCAAGATGGAGAGGCGGCTTGCACAGCAGGGCATCCTCGACATCGGCCAGCTTTGCGCGCGCCGGCCGCGCGATGCCGGATCGGCTTGGGGCGGCGTCAATGGCGACCGGCTCTGGTATCTGCTCCACGGCTTCGACCTGCCCGAAAAGCCGACGCAGAGCCGCACCATCGGGCACAGCCATGTGCTCAGCCCAAGAAAGCGCGGATACGAACCCGTTCGGCTGACCGCGCGGCGGCTTGCGCTAAAGGCCGCCAGCCGGCTTCGGCGCAAGGGCTATGTCAGCCGCCTGCTGGTGCTCCATGCCCGGTTCGAGGACGACAAGTCGGTCTGGCGAACATCGATCAAGCTCCCCTCGACCCAGGACAGCTTCACCGTGCTTGCCGCGCTCGACGCGATCTTCCCGCGCCTGAAAGAAGCAGGCCGCGCCCGGCCCGGCGGGTTCCAGATCCGCATGGTGGGCGTGACGCTTGCGGAGATCGCGGCATTGCAGGGCGAGCAGCAATCGCTGTTCGCGATGCTCGATCCCGACGATGCACTGGCGCGCGAGACGCGGACGCTCTCGCTCAGCAAGGCGATGGACCGGATCAACGAGAAGTTCGGCCGCCACGCCGTCTCGGTAGGGCCGATGGATGGCAGCCGCACCGATCGCGTCGGGACCAAGATCGCCTTTGGCCGCATCCCCGACCTCGACGAGTTTCACGAGTGAACGGCGGGGTTCAGTTTTGCAATGCAATAACCATTTGGTGCCCGGTATAACGTATCGCTTGACGGTCTATGCTGCGTGCGCAAAAGCATCGCTCGCTATGAACATGCGCCCCCTTTTCCCCGCCGCTGCGGTTGCGCTCCTGGCGCTTTCCGCTTGTAACCAAGAACCCGAAGTCGTCAGCGACAAGGCCCCCGATCCGCTGGCCGAACAGCTGAAGAACGCGCCGAAGGTCGAACTGCCGCCGGCGATCAAGGCCAGCGTCTCGATGCGGTGCCAGCCCGGTAACGCGCTCGTCTTCGCCGAGTTCTTCGAGGGCGACAAGCTGGTCAAGCTGCGCACCGAACAGAACGGCCCGGCAACCGACCTCAAGGCAGCCGAGGCTGGCCAGCCGTTCACGGCCGAGGGTGGCTATTCGCTCACCGGCGATTCGAAGAACGCGACCGTCGAACTGCCGGGCAAGGGCAAGCTCACCTGCAAGGGCTGATTTCGCCTGTCACCGCTTAAAACAAGGGCCGGTGGATCGCTCCACCGGCCCTTTTTGTATCACTGGCTCGGAAAACCGCGGCGCTTGAACAGCGCCTTCACGTCCGGATCGCGACCGCGGAATGCCTTGTAGGCCGCCTTGCGGTCGGTCTCGTTGCCGGTCTCCAGCAGGATCGTGCGGAACTTGTCGGCGGTCGCCTTGTCCCAGACATTGCCCGTCTCCTCGAACGCTGCCCAGGTGTCAGCGTCCATCGTCTCCGACCACAGATAGCTGTAATAGCCCGCCGAATAGGCGTCGGACGAGAACAGGTGATTGAACTGCGGCAGGCGGTGCCGCATCACGATCTCGTTCGGCATCTGCAATTCGGCGAGCGCTTGACGCTCGAACGCATCCGGGTCGGTCACCGGCGTCGTGCGATCATGCAGCTTCATATCGACGATCGCCGACGACAGGTACTCGACCGTGTCAAAGCCCTGGTTGAACGTGTCCGCCTTCTTGATCTTCGCCACCAATGCGGCCGGGATCGGTGCGCCGGTCTGATAATGTTTGGCGAAACGGCTGAGCACGTCGGGGGTCAGCAGCCAGTTCTCGTTCACCTGGCTCGGATACTCGACAAAGTCGCGCGGCGTGCCGGCGAGGCCCGGATAATAGGGCTTGCCGAGCAGGCTGTGCAGCGCGTGGCCGAACTCGTGGAACAGCGTCGATGCGTCATCGATGCTGATCAGCGTCGGCGCACCCGCACCGCCCTTGGTGAAGTTGTTGTTGTTCGACGCAAGCACGATGTTGTCGCCGCGCAGGCCCGAGCGGCTGCGATAGCTGGTCGCCCAGGCGCCCGACCGCTTGCCCGCGCGCGCGAAGTTGTCGAGGTAGAAGACCCCGGCGACCTGGCCATTACGGGTGACCTCGAACGTGCGCACGTCCGGGTGGAACACCGGCACCTTGCCCGTATTCTCCGTGAACTGAAGGTCGTAGAGCCGCCCGGCCGCATAGAACATGGCGTCGACCATGTTGTTGAGCTCGAGATACGGCTTCACCTCGCTCTCATCCAGGTCGTACTTCGCCTTGCGCACCTTCTCGGCGTAATAGCGATAGTCCCAGCCCTCGATCTTGATCCTGGGGCCCTTGCCGGCTGCGGCCTCCACGTCGGCCAGCTTCTGCATGTCGGCGACTTCCTCGATCACCCGCGCACGCGCAGCCGGCCAGACCGACATCATCAGCTTCATGGCATTGGCGGGCGTTTCCGCCATCGTATCGTCCATGCGATAGTCGGCGTGCGTCTTGAAGCCGAGGATCGCCGCACGCTCCTGCCGCAGCTTCAGGATGTTCGCGATTACCGCATTGGTATCGTTCGCGTGGCCATTGTCGCCGCGGTTGATATACGTCTTGTAGACCTTCTCGCGCAGCGGGCGGTTGCTGGCATACATCAGGAACGGCTGCATCGACGATCGGGTGTTCTTGACCGCCCACTTGCCCGCCTGCCCGCGCGCCTGGGCTTCCTCGGCCAGGCTCGCCTTGAAGCTGTCGGGCAGCCCGGCGAGATCGGACTCCTTGTCGATGAAGATCGCGGTTTCCTCGTCCGCCAGCACGCGCTTGCTGAACTCGGTATAGGCGACCGCCAGTTCACCGTTGATCCGCTTGATCTGCGCCTTCTGCGCAGCGTCGAGCAACGCGCCCGAGGTCACATAGTCGCGATAGCTGCGCTCAAGGAGCCGCATCTGCTGCGCATTGAGGCCCAGGGTCTGGCGCTTGTCGTACAGCGTCTTGACCCGCTGGAACATCTTGGGGTCGAGGCTAAGCTCGGTCGAAAAGGCGCTGAGCTTCGGGCTCCACTCGGCGGCGATCTTCTGCACCTCGGGCGAGGCGAGGTTGCTGGTATAGACGCCCCATACCGGGAAGATGCGGGTGAGCGCAGTGGTCGCCTTCTGTTGCGCCTCGATCGTGTTGGCAAAGGTCGGCGCCTGTGGATTGTCGCGCACCTTGGCGAATTGCGCGCGCGCCTCGGCCATGCCCCGCTCGAACGCGGCCGGGAACATCGCCGGGCTCACCTTGTCCCACTGCGGCGCGCCGTCATACGGCCCCGGCCACTTGTCGACCATCGGTGCTGGATCGGGCGCGCTCGTCGTGGCGGGTGCGGGGGTGGTCTGCTGCATCGTGCCGGCAAAGCTGGTGGAGGACAAAAGCGTGGTGGCCAACAGGCCGAAAGCGAGTTTCATCTGGGTTCCCGGGCGGGTGGAGGAAGGTCGCAAAGGATACCTTGTCACCCCGGGATGGCAACCCCGTGTGTCATTGACCTATGACAGCCCGATCTTTCCCACCGCAGGAAACAAGTGTCATCGGATGCCGGCTTGTGTCACGCTGCATCCTGGAGACGGAAGGTTGGCGAAGATCGTGGTCTACAGTCCGGTTGGCAGGCTCGCATGGCCCGCGGCGGCGATGGCATGACACGCCGATCGCCACGGGCGCAGGATCTCGACCCCGATCTGGTGCTGCGCGCTTATGCCATGGGTGTGTTCCCGATGGCCGAACACCGCGACGATCCCAGCGTCTTCTGGGTTGAGCCGCGGCAGCGTGCAATCCTCCCGCTCAACGGATTCCACCTCTCCCGCTCGCTGCGCAAGACGCTGGTTTCGGATCGCTATCGGGTCACGGCAGACACTGCCTTCGACCGGATCATCGCGCTCTGTGCCGAGCCGGTCGAGGGCCGGCCCGATACCTGGATCAACCCCGCGATCGAACGCGTCTTCATTGAACTGCACCAGCGCGGCTTGGCGCATTCGGTCGAATGCTGGGATGGCGAGCGGCTGGTCGGCGGGCTTTACGGCCTGGCGCTGGGCCGCGCCTTTTTCGGCGAATCGATGGTCAGCCGCGCGCGCGACGCTTCGAAGGTGGCGATCGCAACCCTGGTGGCGCGACTGCGCGCGGGCGGGTTCGAACTGCTCGATTGCCAGTTCATGACCGATCATCTCGCGACGCTCGGCGCGATTGAAGTGGCGCGCGAACTTTACCTGTCGCTGTTGTCGGTTGCGCTCGGCGAAGGTTCGGCGGGGCTTGCCGGCGGCGGCGCGGGCGTGGCGGCAGACTTCGGCGCACTTGACCGCCTGGCCGGTGCTTCCTCGTCGCCAACCGCTTCACCGCCGGTGTCGGGAAAGGTCATCGCGCAATTCTTGACCCAGACGTCATAGATCGGGTGCTGCACCACGTTCAGTGCAGGCCGTTCCTTGTAGAGCCACCCCGAAAAGGCGCGCGACCATTTGCCGTCCGTGCCGTGCACGTCCACCTGGGCGAAGGCGCCGGTATATTGCTCGCTCTCGAACGGCGCGGTCTTGTCGCATGCGCGCAGGCGGATGATGACATCACCGATCCGCATCGCCTGCCCGGGTTTCAGCTGAACGTCGCGCGTCGCGCCATTGCGCTTGTTGAGCAGGCCCAGCGTCGCAACCCGCTCCGCCATCGGCGTCGTGCCGGCAACGGCCGTCGCCGGTCCGCCGGCATCGACGGTCACGATCTCCTCGCCCGCCTTGCCCGCCGGGGCAACGTCGACCTTGTCGGCCGCCGTCTTCTTGGGCGCGGGCGGCGGCCCCTTCACCCAGTCACAACCTGCCAGCGTCAGCACGGCCAGCAGCGTTGCCGCAAAACGGGCGCGCTCGCTCAAGCGCCCGGGGTCCACGCTTCATAGTCGCCGGCGGCGCCATGCCGCTGTCCACCCTTGTCGAGCGCGCCCGACGGCTTCCAGGCGGCCGGCGTGCCCGTCAGATTGGCAAGCGGCGGCTGCTCCCACTGGCGCACCGGGGGCAAGGCGCGCGAGGGCACGTCCTCGATCTGGTGGTGCAGCCAGCTGAACCATTCCGGCGGCACCCGGCTGGCGTCGTTCGATCCGTTATAGATCACCCAGCGGCGCGGATTGCCGGCAGTGTCGCGTCCGCCTTGGAAATAGCGGTTGCCCAAGCTGTCCTCGCCCACCGCGTCCTTGCCGCGCAAGCCGAGCCAGGTGCCAAAGGTGGCGCCGTTCCACCAGGTGAAGATGTTCGCGAGGATACCCATGGCCCGCGCTTTACGAAACCCATGCGGCGGCGGCAATCGGGTTTGACGCGTCTTCAGTAAACGCCGACCAGCTTGGCGCTCGCGACGAGCAGCACGACGCCCAGCGCCTTGAGGATGATCGGCGCCGACAGCCGCACGCCCAGCGTCGTGCCGATCAGCCCGCCGATCAGTACTGCGCCACCGAACAGCGGCAGTGCCGGGGGCAACGACCCGATGGCGGAAAAATTGCCGAGCAGACCGGAAATCGAGTTGCACAGGATGAATATGGCGGCGACGCCCGATGCGGGCTTGGGCGCGGACCAGGCGAGGAACAGCAGCAGCGGCGAGAGGAAGATGCCGCCGCCCGTGCCGGTAAGCCCCGACAACAGGCCGATCCCCATGCCAAGCAGGATCGCCAGCCAGATCGGGGGATCGCGCCATGCCTCCAGCGCCTTGATCGGCGTGGGCCACAGCAGGCGGATGGCGGACAGGAACAGGATGCCGCCCACCATGGGGCGGTAGAAGTCTCCGGGCAGCTTGATCCCGCCCCCCAGAAACGCGAACGGCATCGCGCCGATCAGGAATGGCCATAACGTGCGCCACCGGAACATGCCGGCGCGCCAGAAGCGGAACGAGGCAAAAGACGCGACGATAACGTTGAGCACCAGTGCGGTCGGCCGCATCACTGCCGCCGGCAGGCCGAACAGCGCCATCAGCGCGATATAGGCCGATGCCCCGGCATGACCGACGCTCGAATAAAGCGCCGCACCGATCAGCAGGCAGACCGCCAGCGCCCAGTCGATCGCCTCGAACGGCATGTCGCGGCTACTTCCAGCTCACCTTGTCGCCGACCGATATGCCAAGCTCGGCCGAGCGACCGCCATTGATCTCGAGCACTGCGGCCACCGGCTCGCCGGAGCGCACCTGATCGGTCGAGAACGGCACGGTATTCTCCGCGATATGCGCGATCGTGCCGTCGCCGCGGATGAAGATGATATCGAGCGGGCTCGGCGTATCCTTCATCCAGAAACTCGCCTCCCTGGGCCCACCGCCCTCGGCCGGATAAGGCGCAAACAGCATGCCGCCATCGGCCGGAATGCCGGTGCGAAACATCAGCCCGTGCTGCTGCTCCGCGGGCGTCCGCGCCACATCGACCCTGAAGACATGGCTCTTGCCGCCGCTTTGGATGGTGACGACGGCCTGCGCCTGCCCCTGCGCGGCCGAGGCATTGCCGGCATCGCTCGACTGGCAACCCGGCAACAGCAAGGCGCCGGCAAGCGCCAGCGCCACGCCATGCGCCAGATCAGGGCCGTTCCACCACGACCGCGAGCGGCCCTTTGTCCCCTTCGACGATGCGGGCGCGAAGCGGCTGATCGGGTTCGACGTCATAAATCTCCGCCTGGCGCAGTGTTTCCATGTGCACGAAGATATCCGCGCCATCGCCGTTTCGCACCAGAAAACCATAGCCTTTGAGGCGATTGAACCACTTGACCGTGACCGGTTCGTAAGGCCCCGCCGATTCGATCAGGTGCAGGCGGTCCGGCCGGTCGGCTGCGGTGGAACGCGGCCTTACCGGCTCGACCGCATGAGTGAGATCGACGTCGAAAATTTCGCTTGCCTGGAATCCCCGCTCACGCCGCACCACGGTACACTCGACGCGCGCACCTTCGGGAAGGCTGCGTCGCCCATGCGGTTGCAGCACGGAAAAGTGGATCAAAATATCGCCCACGCTTTCATCGTCGGCGACGATGAAGCCGAACCCACGCGTGACGTCGAACCATTTGACGACGCCAGTATAGCGCCGCTCATCGCCAGTCAGCGCCGACAGCGCCGCGTGCGCCGGCACGGCGTTAACATCATCCGACACTCCCTGCGGCTCCACGCGCATGAAGATTCCCCCCTAATCTTCAGCATTAACACAGCCTTTCGCAGCGAGGCGAATCCTTTGTTAGCCATCGCTTTCCTGAAACGGATCAACGCAATAATGTTCCTCTTCGGCAATGGCGGCCGTGCTTTCGCCGGGCGCCATGCGGGCGATGCGCCAGGCAAGGTCGGGCGAATGGCCGGCCCGGACCATCGCGGCGACGTGCTTCGCCTGCTTGGGCCGGTCGGCGGCGACGGCGGCAAAGGGGCCTATGCGCCTGCGGCGGGCAAAGGCCACGGCCGTCTCGCCGCGCCGCGCCTCGACCTGCGGGGCGACCGCATCTGCATCCTCGCCGATGACGCCGGCATGGCGCAGCGCCTGATTCACGCGCCGCGCACCCAGCCCGCGACGCGCCATAGACGACGCCTTGGCCTCGGCGAACAGGCGGTCGTTGACGTAGCCAAGCTCGGCAAATCGCTCGGCCACGGAAGCAGGGTCGGCTGGTGCCCCGTCCCATCCGCGTTCCCTGATCTTGCGCGCAAGATAGGCCGCCAGCTTTCCGCGGGTCGTCGCAAATCGCTCGACATAGCGCAGCGCCAGCCGTTCGAGCGAGGCGGTGTCAAGTGGGGGGATGGGACGGCCGGTGCGCTTCATGCGCCTTGATCGTGCCACAGTTGCAACCGATTTTGAACGATAGTGCATAGCAGAGCCGCCCGCATTCTGATGTGAGGCCGATTTTTTGAGGGCCGCTACGATCAGGGGCACGGATTGAGAGAATGGTGTTGAAGGCGAACGACAAGGTTGAAGCAAACCAGGCGGCGACCGGCGCAGCATTGCAGCCGACCCCGACCGACGACACGCTTCCCCGTATCCTGGCGGATTTCGCGACGCTGGGCGATGCGCTGGATTATGCCGCAAAGGGTGTGCGCGGCCTCAATTTCCATGACGCGCGCGGCACGCTCACTCGGCCTTATCCGTTTTCGCAGCTGCGCGAGGATGCGCTCGCTCAGGCGCGCCGCCTGGTCGCGGCGGGGGTCAAGCCGCAGGATCGAATCGCGCTGATCGCCGAAACCGGGCCGGAATTCGCCTCGCTGTTCTTCGGCGTGGTCTATGCCGGCGCCTGGCCCGTTCCGCTGCCCCTCCCGACCAGCTTCGGCGGGGCGCAAAGCTATATCGACCAGCTCACGGTCCAGCTCACCAGCTGTGACCCGACGATGTTGTTCTATCCGCCCGAAATCGGCGCGATGTGCGCCGAAGCCGCTGCGAACCGCGGCGTTGAAGGGATCGATTGGGCCGAGTTCGAGACGCGCGCGGCGCCCGAAGTCACGCTGCCCAAGGCTGACACCAACGACATCGCCTATCTGCAATATTCCAGCGGATCGACTCGCTTCCCGCACGGCGTGGCGATCACGCACCATGCGCTGCTCAACAACCTGGCGGCGCACAGCCACGGAATGAACGTGACCGATGGCGACCGCTGCGTTTCCTGGCTGCCTTGGTATCACGACATGGGGCTGGTCGGCTGCTTCCTGTCGATCGTCGCCAATCAGGTGTCGACCGATTACCTCAAGACCGAGGATTTCGCGCGGCGTCCGCTGGCGTGGCTCGACCTCATCAGCCGCAATCAGGGCAATACCCTCTCCTATTCGCCGACCTTCGGCTACGATATCTGCGCCCGGCGCATGTCCAGCCAGACCAAGGCGAGCGAGCGGTTCGACCTGTCGCGCTGGCGCGTCGCGGGTAACGGCGCCGACATGATCCGGCCCGACGTGATGCAGAACTTCGTCGACGCGTTCGCCGATGCCGGGTTCAAGGCCAGCGCCTTCCTGCCCAGCTACGGCCTTGCTGAAGCGACGCTGGCGGTATCGATCATGCCGCCGGGCGAAGGCATCGTGGTCGAGCTGGTCGAGGAGACGCAGTTGTCCGGAGGTGAGCATGGCCGCGACCGCCCGCAGCGCTTCCGCGCCATCGTCAACTGCGGAAAGCCTGCGCGCGACATGGAAATCGAAATCCGCGAGGAGGACGGCACCCCGCTGCCCGAACGCGCGATCGGCAAGGTGTGGTGTCGCGGCCCCAGCGTCATGGTCGGCTATTTCCGTGACCCCGAATCGACCGCCGCGTGCCTGGTCGACGGTTGGCTCGACACCGGCGACATGGGCTATATGTCCGATGGCTATATCTACATCGTCGGCCGGGCGAAGGACATGATCATCGTCAACGGCAAGAATCACTGGCCGCAGGACATCGAATGGGCGGTCGAGCAATTGCCCGCGTTCAAGCAGGGCGACGTCGCCGCCTTCGCCATCACTACGCCGGGCGGAGAGGAAACGCCCGCCGTGCTGGTGCAGTGCCGCACGTCGGACGAGGAAGAGCGGGTGCGCCTGCGCGAAGAGATTCGCGAGCGAGTCCGCACCGTTACCGGCATGAACTGCGTGATCGAGCTGGTGCCGCCGCGCACGCTGCCGCGCACCAGTTCGGGCAAGCTCAGCCGGGCCAAGGCGCGCAATCAATATCTGAACGGCGAGATCAAGCCCTACAGCATCGCCGCCTGATCGGGCAGCAAGTCGCGGGACCCGGACGAAAAAAACGTTCGTCCCGCGGCCGTCTCTAACTACTCGCTAACCTGACCGCGCCTAACCAGATGGCGTGACGAGCCAGACGACTTCCCAATTCGCGAAGCCGCGCATCGACGTGCGGGCCCTGCTTGGCCTGTACGATCCCGCGGACACGACCGACTGGGGTCCGATTCGCGCCGCGCAGCTGAATGCCGGCAGCCAGCTGGCGATGTTCATGCTCGCCGCCAATCTGGTGGGCGCGGCACTGATCACGCTCAACTTCGCCCAGCTCGTTCCGCACTGGCAGCTTGCCGGGTGGAGCGCGCTGGTCGCCGCCGCCGGGCTGATGGTCGCCTTTCGCAGGCTGGCCGCCCGGCATCGCACCGAACGCACCGCAACGCTGAAGGACGTGCGCGACACCATGCTGGATGGCGTGTTGCTGGGGACCGCCTGGTCGATCGCGCCGCTCCTGTTCGGCAGCCAGGCCGATGCCGGTGCGATGCTGGGGCTATGGGCGGTGCTGGCGGTGCTGATCGCCGCTTCGGCGGGCGCGATGGCGGCGCTGCCGTTTGCGACGATCATCTTCATGACCCTGGTCGGCGGGTCGGCTGCAGCGCTGAGCGCGCTCAAGCTGTCGCCGGTGCTTGGCGCCGCCTGGCTGCTGTTCACCGCCTTGCTCATCATCGGCTGCTTCTCGCGCGGGAAGGCGCTGGTCGTCATCCGCGCGAACGAGATCGCCATCAACGAGCGTGACGAGACGGTCAGCCTGCTGCTGCGCGAGTTCGAGGACAAGGCCGCGGACTGGCTGTGGGAGATCGACGCGCAGCGCCGCGTCAGCCGCGCCAACCCGCGCTTTGCCGTGTCGCTCGGCGTCGATCCCATGGTCATCAACGGCATGCCGTTCCTTCAGGTGCTCGCCGGCCCGGCCTGGGACAGTGGCAATTTCGCGCCGGGACTGCGCGACATCGCCGAAAAGCTGAAGCGGCGCGAACCGTTTCGCGATCTGCTGCTGCCGGTGATCGTCGACGGAGACGAGCGTTGGTGGGAGATGACCGGATCGCCCCGCTATAGCGAGGACGGCAGCTTTTGCGGTTTTCGCGGCGTCATGTCCGACGTCACCGAAGCACGCGAATCGCAGAGCAAGATCAGCCGCATGGCACGCTATGATTCGCTCACGGGTCTGCCCAATCGGCTGCTGATCAACGAAACGCTGGCCATGGCGATGAGCGAGGCGGCGAAGTGGAACTCGCGCTGCGCCTTCATGATGATCGACCTCGATCGGTTCAAGGCGGTCAACGATACGCTCGGCCATCCGGTCGGCGACAGGCTGCTGATGCGCGTGTCGGAACGGCTGCGTCAGTTGATGAGCGCAAAGGAGATGATCGGTCGGCTGGGCGGCGACGAATTCGCCGTCGTGGTTCGCGATGCGACCGATTCGGGCGCGGTCGAACGCCTCGCCCACACGATCATCGACGTTCTTTCGCAACCCTATGAGGTCGATCAGCACACCTTGTACATCGGCGCGAGCGTCGGCGTGGCGGTGGGACCGCGCGACGGGCGCACCGCCGAAATGCTGATCCGCTCGGCCGATCTTGCGCTCTATCGCTCGAAGGATGCCGGCGGCGGCGTCTATCACGCCTACGAGCCCGAACTGCACGTTCAGGCCGAGGAACGCCGCGTGCTCGAAATGGCGCTTCGCGCCGCACTCGAAAAGGACGAGTTCCATCTGATGTACCAGCCGGTCGTGCAGGCCGGCACCGGAGCGCTGATGGGCTTCGAAGCGCTGCTGCGCTGGACCCATCCCGAATTCGGCAATGTTTCCCCGGCCAAGTTCGTGCCGCTGGCCGAAGAAGCCCGGCTGATCGCGCCGATCGGAGAATGGGTGCTTCGCAACGCCTGTATCGAGGCGGCGCGCTGGGACGATCCGATCCGCATTGCCGTGAATGTCAGCCCCGAACAGCTCCACAATGTCGAGTTTGCCGCATTCGTCGCCAGCGCGCTTCGGGAAAGCGGCCTGCACCCCGACCGGCTTGAGCTTGAGGTGACCGAAAGCGTGTTCATGCGCGAGGGTACCGCAGCCGTGCAGACGCTCGAAAAGATCCTGGACTTGGGCGTCAGGCTCAGCCTCGACGATTTTGGCACCGGCTATTCCTCGCTCGGTTATCTCAGCCGCACGCGCTTCTCCTCGATCAAGGTCGATCGCAGCTTCGTTCAGGGCGCGTCCAAGGGAAACAAGGAAGCGATCGCCATCATCCGCGCGGTCGTCGCGCTTGCCGACAGCCTGGGCATGGCCACGACGGCCGAGGGCGTCGAAACCGAGGACGAGCATCGCATGATCCAGGCGCTCGGCTGCAGCAAGGTACAGGGCTATTATTTCGGCCGCCCACTACCCGTCGTTGAAGCGCGCGGCCTGGCGACGCGCGACAGTTTTGGCACGACCGTCGCGGCGTGATGCTCGCTGCCCCGAACCGATGCAGCGGCATTACACCATTCGTCTCCGCCAAGGGGCGACAGCAGGCGACGTCAATTTGGCGGCAGCGAAGCGAGTCACTTGCCCCCGCGGCAAGCCCCCGCTAAAGCGCTGCACCGCACAGGGGTGTAGCTCAGCTGGTTAGAGCGTCGGTCTCCAAAACCGAAGGCCCTCGGTTCGAATCCGAGCTCCCCTGCCATCCTTGCTCATAAGGCGTCTCCCGCATGTTCCGCGCCCTGTACGACTGGACGTTGAGGCTGGCTGGGCATCGCCATTCCGAACGCTATCTTGCCGCCGTGTCGTTCGCGGAGAGCAGCTTCTTCCCGATCCCGCCCGACGTGATGCTGGTGCCGATGGTGCTGGCCAAACGCGATCAGGCTTATCGGATTGCCGCGATCTGTACCGCTGCGTCGGTTCTGGGCGGGCTGTTCGGCTATGCGATCGGGTATTTCCTGACGGCGTTCGCGCATCAGGTGCTCGAATTCTTTCGCCATGGCGCGTTCGAGGATTTTACCGCCGCCTATCAGCAATACGGCGCTGCGCTGATCCTGATCAAGGGGCTGACGCCGATCCCGTTCAAGCTGGTGACGATTGCCAGCGGCCTGTCCCACTATCCGGTCGGATGGTTCATCCTGCTGTGCACTATCACGCGCGGGGCGCGCTTCTTCCTGGTCGCCTATCTGCTCAAGCGCTTTGGCGAGCCGGTGCAGAAGGTGCTGGAGGAGCGGCTGAACCTAATCGGCTGGATCGTGCTTGCCGCATTGATCGCTGGGTTCGCTGCGGTCGCACTGCTCTGATCCGTCGGATCGGCTCGGCCGGCCGCAGCATTGCCCCCACGTGCGGGAAAATGGCTTGTCCGTAACGAAATTGTAGGGAATGGCGCGTTTAAGCGTGCCCCGGGCGTCGTCTCGAAGCGTGCCGTACTGCGTTATGGCCCGTTCAGCGCGCTTTTGAGGGAGAACGTTGATGAAGAAGATTCTTGCAGCGGCCGCCGCCGCAACCATGCTGGTCGGCACCACCGCGTCGGCCACTTCGGCCCAGTCGCTGAGCCTGAAGAACGCGCCGCGCGCTGCGACCGTCGTGGGTGAAAGCAACGAGCAACTGGGCGCCGCCGCCTGGGTGCTGGGCGCGATCGGCCTTGGCCTGGTCGTCTGGGGCATCGTCGAGCTGACCAGCGACGATTCGGACAGCAACTAAGTCCTTCGATCCCACGCGGATCGGACTGGAATGGCGGCTTCGGCCGCCATTTTTGCGTCGGCCGGCCGCGATTGCGTTCGGGAAAGGACTGCAGGTTCGACGCGACCACTGGCGCCCTTCCCGCCCCTCTTGCCCGTTTCAGCCCAAGTCGCTAGATACCGCCTCCAATCCGACAGCGTGGATGGGCTTCGCCGGGTTCCTTGACGGAGCCGGGCGGCGAAACCTGCCCCGCGAACGGGCAATTTTTTGCGAGGCAATCACGTGGCGAAGACCAGTCCCGTCGAGTTCATGCGCCAGGTTCAGGCCGAGACCAAGAAGGTCGTCTGGCCGACGCGCAAGGAGACCATCATGACGGCGGTCATGGTCTTCATCATGGCTTCGCTGCTGGGCATCTTCTTCTTCGGCGTGGACCGGGCCTTCGACGCGATCGTCAAGTTCCTCCTCAGCCTCGCCGCTTAACGAACAGGGATCACCAATGGCGCGCTGGTACATCATTCACGCCTATTCGGGCTTCGAGAACAAGGTGCGGGATCAGATCCTGGCCGACGCCACGCGGCTGGGGCTCGAGGCGCTCGTCGAGCAAGTCGAAGTCCCGGTGGAAACCGTGACCGAAGTGCGCCGCGGCAAGAAGGTGCAGTCGGAACGCAAGTTCTTCCCGGGCTATGTGCTCGCGAAGCTGTCGATGAACGACGATGTCTACCACCTCGTCAAGAACACGCCGAAAGTGACGGGCTTCTTGGGTTCTTCGGGCAAGCCGCAGCCGATCAGCGAGGCCGAGGCCGCCCGCATCCTCAACACCAAGGAGGAAGCTGCCGCCGCGCCCAAGCACCAGGTCAAGGTCGATTACGAGATCGGCGATGCGGTCAAGGTGCTGGAAGGCCCGTTCGCCAGCTTCAACGGCGTGGTCGAGGAGCTCGATTTCGACAAGTCGAAGGTCAAGGTCAGCGTCTCGATCTTTGGTCGCGCAACCCCGGTCGAGCTCGACTTCGACCAGGTCGAGCGCAGCAAGTAAGGCGGAACGGGGTCCCGCGGCGGGCTCCGCAGACATGTACAAGGCCGGCCTCCGCGCCGGCCTTTTTCATTTGCCTGCGCTGGCATGATGCGGCGCAGCATGAACTGGCCGGATCGGGCAGTGACTCGGGTTGCGCATTCTGCACCCCTTTGCTACGCGCCCGCCAACCCAAGCGGGGCTGCCTTACCGGCGTGCCCCTGTTTTGCATGGGGCCATTTCTGGTTAGCCCAAGAGGAAGCAGCATCGCGTGGATAATTCCGGCGGTATCCAAGCCAGCCTAAGCGGACGTTATGCGACCGCCCTGTTTGAACTGGCACGCGACGGCGGCACCATTGCCGCTGTCGAATCGAGCCTGGCGACGGTCCGCCAGGCGCTGGCCGAGTCGGGCGATTTCGCCACGCTGACCAACAGCCCGCTGATTTCACGGGGCGACGCCGCGCGCGGCGTGGCGGCGGCGGCGAAGGCGCTTCAGCTGGATCCGCTGACGGCGAACTTCCTCGGCGTGCTCGCCGCAAATCGCCGGCTCAAGGAACTGCCCGCCATCAGCAGGGCGTTCCGGGCGCTGGCCGCCAATCACCGCGGCGAAGTGACGGCCGAAGTCACTTCGGCGCACCCGCTTTCGGACGATCAGGTCGAAGCGCTCAAGACGCAGCTGCGCCAGCGCGTCGGCCGCGACGTCAATGTCGATCTCAGCGTCGACTCCTCGCTCCTGGGCGGCCTGGTCGTGAAGATCGGCAGCCAGATGATCGACAGCTCGATCAAGACCCGTCTCAATTCTCTCGCGCATGCGATGAAAGGCTGAAGGCTAGAACCATGGATATCCGCGCCGCAGAAATCTCGAAGGTCATCAAGGACCAGATCGCCAATTTCGGCACCGAGGCCCAGGTCAGCGAGACCGGCCAGGTGCTGAGCGTCGGTGACGGCATCGCGCGCGTCCACGGCCTCGACAACGTCCAGGCGGGCGAGATGGTCGAGTTCGTCAACGGCGTGCAGGGCATGGCGCTCAACCTCGAGGCCGATAATGTCGGTATCGTGATCTTCGGCTCGGACGCCGAGATCCGCGAGGGCGACACGGTGAAGCGCACCGGCACCATCGTGGACGTTCCGGTCGGCAAGGGTCTGCTCGGCCGCGTGGTCGATGGCCTCGGCAATCCGATCGACGGCAAGGGCCCGATCGTCTCCGACCAGCGCTCGCGCGTGGAAGTGAAGGCGCCCGGCATCATCCCGCGCAAGTCGGTGCATGAGCCTGTTCAAACGGGTCTGAAGGCGATCGACGCACTCGTTCCCGTCGGCCGCGGCCAGCGCGAGTTGATCATCGGCGACCGCCAGACCGGCAAGTCGGCCGTCGCGATCGACGCCTTCATCAACCAGAAGACGGTCAACGCCGGCGACGATGAATCGAAGAAGCTGTACTGCGTCTATGTCGCAGTCGGTCAGAAGCGCTCGACCGTCGCGCAGCTCGTCCGCACGCTCGAAGAAAACGGCGCGATGGACTATTCGATCGTGGTCGCCGCGACCGCGTCGGACCCCGCCCCGCTTCAGTTCCTCGCGCCTTATACCGGCACCGCGATGGGCGAATATTTCCGCGACAACGGCATGCACGCGCTGATCGTGTTCGACGATCTGTCAAAGCAAGCGGTCGCCTATCGCCAGATGTCGCTGCTGCTGCGCCGCCCGCCGGGCCGCGAAGCGTATCCGGGCGACGTGTTCTATCTGCACAGCCGCCTGCTGGAGCGCGCCGCGAAGCTCAACGACGCGAACGGCAACGGCTCGCTTACCGCGCTGCCGATCATCGAGACGCAGGCGGGCGACGTGTCGGCCTACATTCCGACCAACGTGATCTCGATCACCGACGGCCAGATCTTCCTTGAAACCGACCTCTTCTTCGCGGGCATCCGTCCGGCGATCAACGTCGGCCTCTCGGTGAGCCGCGTGGGTAGCTCGGCACAGACCAAGGCGATGAAGAAGGTCAGCGGCTCGATCAAGCTCGAGCTCGCCCAGTATCGCGAAATGGCTGCGTTCGCGCAGTTCGGTTCGGACCTCGACGCCTCGACGCAGAAGCTGCTGAACCGCGGCGCGCGCCTGACCGAGCTGCTCAAGCAGCCGCAGTTCAACCCGCTGCCGTTCGAAGAGCAGACCGTGTCGATCTTCGCCGGTACCAACGGCTATATCGACACCGTGCCGGTGCAGCACGTGACACGCTACGAAGCCGCGATGCTCGCCGAGATGCGTTCCAAGCATGCCGACATCCTCTCGACGATCCGTGATACCAAGGATCTGGGCGACGAGGTCAAGGGCAAGCTCAAGGACGCGCTCGAAGCATTCGGCAAGACGTTCGCGTAACGCCTAGATCCCCTGCGCAAGCAGGGGCCCAGAGCCACCAGCGGGCTCATTCGATACCCTGGGCCCCCGCTTCGCGGGGGAACAAGAAGGAAGACGATGGCTAGTCTCAAAGCCCTCAAAGTCCGGATCAACTCGGTCAAGTCGACCCAGAAGATCACCAAGGCGATGAAGATGGTCGCCGCCGCCAAGCTGCGCCGCGCGCAGGAAGCGGCGGAGGCGGGGCGCCCCTATGCCCAGCGGCTGGAAGCAGTCGTCGCGAGCCTCGCGTCGAAGGTTGCGATCGGTCCGGGCAGCTCGCCGCTGCTCGCCGGCACCGGCAAGGACCAGGTGCATCTGTTCGTCGTGGCGACCAGCGACAAGGGCCTGGCCGGCGCGTTCAACACCAACATCGCGCGCCTCGCACGCCGTCGCGCCGACGAGTTGATCGCACAGGGCAAGACGGTAAAGTTCTACACGATCGGCCGCAAGGGCCAGGCCGTGCTGAACCGCCAGTTCCGTTCGTCGATGGTCCACGGGATCGAGCCGGGTGATCTCGGCAAGCTCCGCTTCGCCGACGCCCGCGGCTATGCCGACGACCTGATCGCCCGGTTTGAAGCCGGCGAGTTCGACGTCGCGCATCTGTTCTATGCCACGTTCAAGTCGGTCCTGACGCAGGAGCCGACCGAGCAGCAGATCATCCCGGTCAAGATCCCCGCGGTGCCCGCTGGCGAAGCGGCGGTGTCGGCCGTCACCGAATATGAGCCGAGCGAAGAGGAAATCCTCGACGACCTGCTTGGCCGCAACGTCGCGGTCCAGCTGTTCCGCGCCATGCGTGAAAACGCCGCGTCGGAACAGGGCAGCAAGATGACCGCGATGGACAATGCCACGCGCAACGCCGGCGACCTCATCAAGCGGCTTAACATCCAGTACAACCGTCAGCGTCAGGCAGCGATCACGACCGAGCTGGTCGAGATCATCTCGGGCGCGGAGGCGCTCTAGGCCATGCGCGCCGCCCCTCTCCTTCTTGCCGCCATCGCGCTGGCAGGCTGTGGCGGGACCGCGACCGGCAACACCGCCGGCGTGGACAATGCTGCCGTGGAGAACGCGACCGCCCCCGCTGCCGAGACCAAGGGCTGGGCCGAACTGTTCGCCATGCCAGCAAACGACGCGCTCGCAATCTTCGAGAAGCTGAGCTTTCGTCCCGGCGCTTACGAGGAAATGGGCGGCATGATGATGTCGCACGGCGCACCGATCAGCCTGGCCGACACGGCGACAGGCAAGAAGAACGTGCTCACGTTCAACGCCAGCGGCGACGCGCGGCAGCTGAGCGGCGTCTCGTTCGACGTGGTGATCGAGGATGAGGCGCAAGGCGAGGCATCGCGCAAGCGGGCGATCGACTCGCTCTCGACCGCGCTGCGCGTCGCGGGCCTCGACGGCGAAGCGGTCGTGAAGGCCGCGCTGGCCAAGGATGCCACGCCCACGACCGGCAAGGTTGCCGGTGCGAACTACGCGGTGCTTCGCAAGGACGCCCGCACGACGATCAATTTCACGAAACAAACGAACTAAAAGCCCAAGGAACCGATCATGGCAACCGAAGCCCCCATCGCAGAAAAGCCAGCGCGCAAGCCCCGCGCGCCCAAGGCCGTCACCAGCAGCACGTCGGCAGCTCCGGTCACCGGCGGCGCCACTGGCCGTATCAGCCAGGTGATCGGCGCGGTCGTCGACGTCAGCTTCGAGGGGAACCTGCCCAAGATCCTCTCGGCGCTCGAAACCCACAATAACGGCCAGCGCCTCGTGCTCGAAGTGGCGCAGCATCTGGGCGAGAACACCGTCCGCACGATCGCGATGGACTCGACCGAGGGTCTGACCCGCGGCCAGGCCGTGACCGATACCGGCGCGCAGATCCAGGTTCCGGTCGGCCCGGCGACGCTCGGCCGCATCCTCAACGTCGTCGGCGAGCCGATCGACGAGCGCGGCCCGGTGCAGACCGACCTGCGCGCGCCGATCCACGCCGAAGCCCCGCTGTTCGTCGATCAGTCGACCGAAAGCGCGATCCTCGTCACCGGCATCAAGGTCATCGACCTGCTCGCGCCTTACGCAAAGGGCGGCAAGATCGGCCTGTTCGGCGGCGCAGGCGTCGGCAAGACGGTGCTCATCCAGGAACTGATCAACAACATCGCAAAGGGCCATGGCGGCACCTCGGTGTTCGCTGGCGTGGGTGAGCGCACTCGCGAAGGCAACGATCTGTATCACGAATTCCTCGATGCCGGCGTCATCGCCAAGGACGCCGATGGCAATGCGATCAGCGAAGGTTCGAAGGTTGCGCTGGTCTATGGCCAGATGAACGAGCCGCCGGGCGCCCGCGCACGCGTGGCACTCTCGGGTCTGACGATCGCTGAATATTTCCGCGATGTCGAAGGCCAGGACGTGCTGTTCTTCGTCGACAACATCTTCCGCTTCACCCAGGCGGGCGCAGAAGTGTCGGCACTGCTCGGCCGTATTCCGTCGGCCGTGGGCTATCAGCCGACCCTGTCGACCGACATGGGCGCGCTGCAGGAACGCATCACCTCGACCAACAAGGGCTCGATCACCTCGGTTCAGGCCGTCTACGTTCCCGCGGACGACCTTACCGACCCGGCGCCTGCAACCTCGTTCGCCCACCTCGACGCGACCACGGTTCTCAACCGTGCGATCTCGGAACTGGGCATCTACCCGGCGGTCGACCCGCTCGACTCGACCTCGCGCGTGCTTGAGCCGCGCATCGTCGGTCAGGAGCACTACGAAACGGCTCGCGCGGTTCAGTCGATCCTGCAGAAGTACAAGTCGCTGCAGGACATCATCGCCATCCTCGGCATGGACGAACTGAGCGAAGAAGATAAGCTGACCGTGGCGCGCGCTCGCAAGATCCAGCGCTTCCTCAGCCAGCCGTTCCACGTCGCCGAGGTGTTCACCGGCATTCCGGGCGCGTTCGTTCAGATCGAAGACACGATCAAGTCGTTCAAGGCGGTCGTGAACGGCGAGTACGACCACCTGCCGGAGTCGGCCTTCTACATGGTCGGCGGGATCGACGACGCGGTCGCCAAGGCCAAGAAGATGGCCGACGAAGCGTAAGCTCCACTCTAGCCCCTCCCCGCATGGGGAGGGACTAAGGACAAAAAAATGGCACTGCATTTCGAACTCGTGACCCCGGAACGCCTCGTCCGCTCGGAAGAGGTGCACATGGTGGTCGTCCCCGGCACCGAAGGCGACTTCGGCGTGCTCGAGGGGCATGCCCCGCTCATGAGCACGATCCGCGACGGCAACCTCGAAATCTACAAGACCGCCGGCGGCAACGCGGCGGAAACGATCCGCATCGAAGGCGGCTTTGCCGAGGTGAATGAGCGCGGCCTGACCGTGCTGGCCGAACGCGCCGAGTAAAATCCGGATCAAGGATCGGGACAAAGGCCGCGGATGCGATTCCGCGGCCTTTTGCATGACATCGAGCAGGGCACTGCCCCAACCCCTCTCCCGCCGGGAGAGGGAGGGAGCCGACTTAGTCGGCGGAAGGGTGAGGGCGATCCGCCCGCCCGTAGCG
Organism: Sphingomonas turrisvirgatae; assembly: GCF_001721295.1. Lineage (GTDB taxonomy): Bacteria > Pseudomonadota > Alphaproteobacteria > Sphingomonadales > Sphingomonadaceae > Sphingomonas > Sphingomonas turrisvirgatae. The sequence goes on from NZ_MDDS01000057.1 coordinate 144,034, forward strand.
CCGGCTAGGCCTTGGGCGCATCGGCGCACCGCATGGTTAGGAACTTGTAAAACCTTGTGCCCTAATCCCTCCGCATTGGATTAACGCGGGGAGTTGGCGTGAGCGCATTCGGACGTCGAAGCGGACCTGGGGCGACGCCTGGCCGGCCGGCCTTCGGCGTCGCGCGGCCGATGCAGGGTGGCCCGTCCCGCCCCTCCGACCAGACGGGCGGCGACCAGTTCCCGCCGCTGCATGACGTGCCGCTGCCCGGCGCCAGCCAGGCGTCGGCCGATACGGCCGATCCGGGCGCCAGCATGGGCAGCCAGTCGGTCGGCGAGGCGATGGCGCGGCTGACCGATCGCCAGAACCAGTCCGGCGACGCCGGGTCCTCGCGCGTCGAGGGCTTCGAAGCGTCGATCCACCGCATCAAGGAACAGGTGCTCCCTCGCCTGCTCGAGCGAGTCGATCCCGAAGCCGCCGCGACGCTGAACAAGGACGAGCTGGCCGAGGAATTCCGCCCGATCATCGGCGAAGTGCTCGCCGAACTGAAGTTGACGCTCAATCGCCGCGAACAGTTCGCGCTCGAAAAGGTGCTGGTCGACGAGCTCCTGGGCCTCGGCCCGCTTGAGGAGCTGCTGTCCGACAGCGCGATCAGCGACATCATGGTCAACGGTCCCGATCAGACCTTCGTCGAGCGCAAGGGCAAGCTCGAACTCGCCAACATTCAGTTCCGCGACGAAGAACATCTGTTCCAGATCGCCCAGCGCATCTGCAACTCGGTCGGCCGCCGCGTCGACCAGACCACCCCGCTCGCCGACGCGCGCCTCAAGGACGGCTCCCGCGTCAACGTGATCGTGCCGCCGCTCAGCCTCAAGGGCACGGCGATCTCGATCCGTAAGTTCTCGGACAAGCCGATCACGCTCGACATGTATGTCGGCTTCGGTTCGATGTCGCAGCAGATGTGCACGATGCTGAAGGTCGCCGGCGCCAGCCGCTTCAACATCGTCATCTCGGGCGGTACCGGCTCGGGCAAGACGACGATGCTCAACGCGCTGTCGAAGATGATCGACCCGGGCGAACGCGTGCTGACGATCGAGGACGCGGCCGAACTGCGCCTGCAACAGCCGCACTGGCTGCCGCTGGAAACGCGCCCGCCGAACCTGGAGGGGCAAGGCGAGATCACGATCCGCGACCTCGTCAAGAACGCGCTACGTATGCGCCCGGACCGCATCATCCTGGGCGAAATTCGTGGCAGCGAGTGTTTCGACCTCCTGTCCGCGATGAACACCGGCCATGACGGGTCCATGTGTACGCTTCACTCCAACTCCCCGCGCGAATGCCTGGGGCGTATGGAGAACATGGTCATGATGGGCGACATCAAGATCCCGAAGGAAGCCATCAGCCGGCAGATCGCCGACTCGGTCGACCTGATCGTTCAGGTCAAGCGCCTGCGCGACGGCAGCCGTCGCGTGACCAACATCACCGAAGTGATCGGCATGGAAGGTCCGGTCATCGTCACGCAGGAACTGTTCAAGTTCGAATATCTCGACGAGACCGCCGACGGCAAGATCATCGGCGAATATCGCTCGATGGGCCTGCGCCCCTATACGCTGGAAAAGGCGCGCGCATTCGGCTTCGACCAGGCGCTGCTCGAGGCGTGTCTCTGACGCGCCGTCGCCGATCGGACATTAACCGCGTCTGGTAGGGGTCGCACAGCCGGATCGGCCATCTAATATGGCCGCATGAGGCCGCTGCGCATCCTGCTGCTGTTGCTGCTCGCGTTCGCCAGCATGCCGCTGGCTGCCAGCCCCGCGGCGGATACGCTGGCGGCGGACAGCGAGGCGCGCTGGGTGCCGTTCCAGCTGACGACCGGCAACCAGATCCGCTTCCGTGCGCTCATGGACGGCCGCTGGGTCGATGCAATGCTCGACACCGGCCTCAGCGACACCGCCGTCTCCGCCAGCTTCGCGCGCGCGGCGGGGATGAAGCCGCTGGTTCAGGCGCATGCCGATGCGATCGGCGGCGCGATCCCGCTCGCCTGGACGGGCCTTGGCCGCGTCGAGATCGGCGGCCTCGTTCGCACCGGCGGCCGCATCGCGATCATCACCGCAGATCCGCGCGCAACGGGTCCGGATGCGGTGGACCTGTTCGTGGGTGGCGACCTGCTCGCCGGCCATGCGCTCGACATCGACTATGCCGCGCGCCGCTTCCGCCTGCTGCCATCCGGACGCATGCCGTTTCGCGGCGTGACGATGCCGCTGCGCCTTGCCGGATCGAACAATCTCTATCTGACCGAACTTGCCATCGGCGTACGGGTCCAGCGCGGGGTCATCGTGGATACCGGCGATGGTGCCATGCTCACCCTGACTCGCTCGACCTGGCGGAACAGCGGCGCGCAGGCTGGACCGGTGACGAGCGCCGTCGCCTATGGCGCTGGGGGCCGGGTCGAAACCGATCTCGTCCTGCTGCCTGACCTGCGGCTTGGCACCCTTCCCCCGCAAACGGCAGAGCTTCGGATCGAGGGTGACACCGGCTTTACCGCGCGCAAGGGAGCCGCCGGGCGGATCGGCGGTGGACTGCTGCGCCGTCATCGCGTCCTGCTCGATCCACGCGCCGGGCGGATGATCCTCGCAGTGAACGACGCGGCATGGCAGCCCAGCCGATCGACCAGCGGACTGATGACCGCTCAGGACGGACGACGGCTCAAAGTGCTCCATGTCATGCGCGGCAGCCCGGCGGCGGCGACCGGCTGGACCGCGGGCGCCGAAATCTGCGCAGTCGACGGTGCGGCGATCCCTTCGGCCTATGCGACCAGTGCGGTCGCCGGCTGGTCGGTCGGGACGCCGGGCCGCGTCGTGCAGCTCGACCTGTGCGACGGCAACCGCCGCAGCCTGACGCTGGCCCGCTTCTACTAGGGCCGCTTCCCCGCCAAGCTAACCCTTGATCGCCAGCGCCGCGGTCACCACCGCGCCCAGGATCGCCAGGATCTGGACCAGCGTCCACGGCATGAACCCGACCGCATCGGGATCGCTGCGCCGCGTGCGCCGCCAGTCCGCGATGCCGCTGCCCGCCGCAAGTGTCAGCCAGGCACCCACCCCAATCCACATCGGTCCTTGCATCGCACCGCGCTCCGTTTCACTCATCGTGGACGAACCAAGAGGAGCCCCCATGCGCTACGCCCTGTCCGTCGTCGCCATCACTGCCGCCATCGCCACCGCCGCGATCGGCGCGCCCCAGATGGGGGCGCCTTCAGCCGAATTGAAGGCCGCCGTCGCCGCATCGACCCGCACGCCCGCCAATGTCGCGCGCGACCGCTATCGCCACCCGGCCGAAACGCTCGCCTTTTTCGGGGTGAAGCCTGGCGACACGGTGGTGGAACTATGGCCCGGCGGCGGCTGGTACACTGAAATTCTGGCGCCCTATACGAAGTCGGGCGGTGGCGCGCTTTGGGCCGCCGCGCCCCGGCCCAACGGGGTCAAGGGCGTGCAGGCGCTTCAGGCGAAGGACGCCGCACTCTATGGCGCGGTCAAGCTCGCGGCATTTCCCGCGCTGGATCCCGCCGCGGCCAAGGTCCCGGACAACAGCGCCGATGTCGTGCTGACCTTCCGCAACATCCACAACTGGAAGATGGGCCAGCAGGACGTCTCCGCAACCGCGTTCAAACAGATCTTCGCGATGCTCAAGCCAGGCGGCACGCTCGGCATCGTCGAGCATCGCCTGCCCGAAAGCGCCGACAGTGCGCGCGAAAAGACCAGCGGCTATCTCAAGGTATCGACCGTCAAGCAGCTTGCCGCCGCCGCCGGCTTTCGTTTGGCCGGAGAGAGCGAGATCAATGCCAACCCCAAGGACACGGCCGACTATCCTAAGGGCGTCTGGACGTTGCCGCCGAACTTTGCTGAAAAGGATGTCGACCGCGCGAAGTACGACGCGATTGGCGAAAGCGACCGCATGACGCTGAAGTTCGTTAAGCCCAAGCAGTGACCGGCGGCGGGGCCGTGACGGTCACGGCCCCGGCCCCTTAATCCTTGTGCACCACCCCGGCGCGCATCACGAACCCCACCGATTTCAGCACCTTCACATCGGCCAGCGGGTCGCCGCTCACCGCGATGATGTCGGCGCTCTTGCCCGGTTCGATGCTGCCGACTTCCTTGGCGAGCCCTAGCAGGTCCGCGGCATTAGTCGTCGCCGCCTCGATCGCCTGCATCGGCGTCATGCCGTGCTTGACGAGCAGTTCGAACTCGTCGGCATTGCGGCCGTGCTTCGACACGCCGGCATCGGTGCCGAACGCGACCTTGACGCCCGCCGGCACCGCCTTTTCCAGCGCCTTGCCGGTGATCGAGATGCGCCAGTCGATCTTGGCCCGCACTTCAGGCGGATAGGCGTTCGGGTCCTTGGCGATCCGCTCCAGATAGCCGTTCACGGTGGACAAGGTGGGGACGTAATAGGCGCCGGTCTTCTTGAACAGGGCAATGCTGTCGGCGTCCATCAGCGTGCCGTGCTCGATCGAATCCGCTCCGGCGCGCAGCGCGAGGGTGATGCCGTCGGCGCCATGCGCATGGACCGCGACCTTCTTGCCATAAAGATGCGCGGTCTCGACGATCGCCTTGGCTTCATCGTCGAACATCTGCTTGCCCAGTCCGGCGCCGATCCGGCTGTTGACGCCGCCCGTGGTCGCGATCTTGATGACGTCGACGCCGCGCCCGATCTGGCGGCGCACTGCCCTGCGGCACGCCTCCGGGCCGTCGCACAGATTCTCGGTGCCGATGGTCGAGTGCAAGTGGTCGTCGATGCCCAGCCGCGCATCCATATGGCCCGATGTGGTCGAGATCGACCGCCCCGCATCGATGATGCGCGGCCCATCGGCCCAGCCCCGCGCGATCGCGTCGCGCAGCGCGAGCGTCGCGCCATCGTCGCCCAGATTGCGGACCGTGGTGAACCCGGCAAGCAGCGTCTTGCGCGCGTTCCACAGCGTCTCATAGGCACCCAGCTGCGCGCTGTCGGTCACGCTGGCGAGCAGCCCCTCCTGTCCGGCGCGGTCCGAACTCAGATGCACATGCGCATCGATCAGCCCGGGAAGCACGGTCCTGTTGCGCAAGTCGATGACCGGCGCTTCGCCGAGCGGCGTGACATGCCCGTCATACACGCCGACGATCCGCCCGCCGCGGATCGCGATGGTGCTCGCGCCGCGCGGCGCCTGCCCCGGACGGTCGATCAGCTTGCCGGCGTGGATATAGTGATCGGCAGCCGGTGCAGCGGTTTGCGCCAGCGCGCTGCCGGACATCAGCAGCGCAACCGTAATGGCCAGAGCCTTCATAAGTCCCCCGATTTCGTTCCGGGTGAGACTATGGCGCTCAACTGAGCTTGTCGACCTGATCCTTGAGCGCGGACAGCTGCGCCTTCAATGCCGCAATCTCGTCGTCCTTGCTGCGTTCCGGTGCCGGGGCCGGCGCAGGCGCCGCGGCATTCGCGCCCGGCTTGAACGCTTCGGCCGCCGCCTCGAACATCGCCATGTTGCGCTTGGCCAGTTCGGCAAAGGGCGAATTGGCGAACGCACCCTCGACGGCCGATTTGAACTGCTCCTGGTTGCGGCGGAAACTGTCCATCGACGCTTCCAGATAACCCGGCACCATCGCCTGCATCGAATCGCCGTACAGGGCGATCAGCTGGCGCAGGAAGCTGACCGGCAGCAGCGTCTGGCCGCGCGCTTCCTCTTCCATGATGATCTGCGTCAGCACATTGTGCGTGATGTCTTCCTCGGTCTTCGCATCGACGACCTTGAAGTCGCGGCCCTCGCGCGTCATCGCGGCCAGGTGGTCGAGCGTGATGTAGGACGAGGTTTCAGTGTTGTAGAGGCGGCGGTTGGCGTATTTCTTGATGATGACCGGGCCGTTCGGATTTGCGGTCTTCTTCATGCTGGCCCCCGGGAAGATGTGTCTGACATGCCTGTAACACCAATGGATACCGCACCGCAACACGGCCCCCGCCCCCTGCCGCTGTTCCTTGAACTGCTGCGCAACGAAACCGCAGCATCACCGGACCGGCGCGCGGCCGCGCTCAGGGGGCTTGCCGCCTATCAGGATGCCCGCCGGCCCCGCCCGCGCCGCGCCATGCCGGTCATTGCGAGCGCGGGCCGTGCGGTCCTGCGCGACTATGGCGGTGACGGCCCGCCGGTCGTGTTCGTCCCCTCGCTGATCAATCCGCCGGTGGTGCTGGATATGCCGCATGGCCGCTCGCTGCTGCGCTGGTTGTCGCGGCAGGGCTTGCGCCCGCTGCTGGTCGATTGGGGCGATCCGACGCCGCACGATTGCGGCCAGGACGTGACCGCTCATATCGAAACGATGTTGCTGCCGCTGCTGCGCAGCATCGGCGAACCGGTCGCGCTGGTCGGCTATTGCCTGGGCGGCACGATGGCGCTGGCTGCTGCTGCAGCGCATCGTGTGCGCGGCCTCGCGCTGATCGCTGCGCCGTGGCGCTTCTCGGGCTTCGGGCCGGCAGCGCTCGGCTCGATCGACCGGCTCTGGCACGCCGCCCAGCCAACGTGCGAGCGGCTCGGGCTGGTGCCGATGGAGGTGCTTCAGTCCGGGTTCTGGCAGTTGGACCCAGGCCGCACCATCGCCAAGTTCGAGCGATTCGGCCGCTTGCCGCCCGACAGCGCGCAGGCCAGGCAGTTCGTGGCGATGGAGGATTGGGCCAATGCCGGCGCGCCGCTCACCTATGCGGCGGGGCGGCAGATGTTCGACGATCTGTTCTGCGCCGATCTGCCCGGGCGCGGCCATTGGCAAGTCGGGGGAGCGATCGCCGATCCCGCCGCCCTGCCCTGCGCGGCGGTCGAATTCGTATCGCTGACCGATCGCATCGTCCCTGCGGCAAGCGCCGCCGGCCTCGCGGATCACCGCGCGCTGCGGCTGGGCCATGTCGGCATGGTGGTCGGCTCGTCGGCACGGCAGTCGCTCTGGCAACCGCTTGCGGACTGGCTTGTTGCGCTGCCGCATATTAGATGAGCGGCAAATTCACTCGGAGTTCGACCCCATGACCGAAGTCGTCATCACCGCCGCCAAGCGTACCCCCGTCGGCAGCTTCCTCGGCGCATTCGCCACCACCCCCGCGCACGAACTCGGCCGCGTGGCGATCGAGGCCGCGCTGGAACAGGCCGGCGTGAAGGGCGAGGAGGTAAGCGAGGTGATCCTGGGCCAGGTGCTCACCGCCGCACAGGGTCAGAACCCGGCCCGCCAGGCATCGATGGCGGCCGGCGTTCCCAAGGAAGTGCCCGCCTGGGGCATCAATCAGGTGTGCGGCTCCGGGCTGCGCGCAGTCGCGCTCGCGGCGCAGGCGATCCAGACCGGGGACGCCACGATCGTCGTTGCCGGCGGGCAGGAATCGATGTCGCTGTCGGCGCACGCCCAGTCGTTGCGCGCTGGCGCGAAGATGGGTGATGTCGGCCTGGTCGATACCATGATCAAGGACGGCCTGACCGACGTCTTCAACGGCTATCACATGGGCATCACCGCCGAAAATCTCGCCGAACAATATCAGGTGACCCGCGCCGAGCAGGACGAATTCGCCGTGCGCTCGCAGAACCTCGCCGAACAGGCGCGCGCCGATGGCAAGTTCAAGGACGAGATCGCGCCCGTGACGATCAAGGGCCGCAAGGGCGACACGATCGTCGACCAGGACGAATATATCCGCGCCGGCGCCACGCTCGACAGCATCGCCGGTCTGCGTGCCGCCTTCAAAAAGGACGGCAGCGTCACCGCCGGCAATGCCAGCGGCATCAACGACGGCGCCGCCGCGCTGGTGGTGATGAGCCGCGAGGAGGCAGAGAAGCGCGGTGCCCCGATCCTGGCAACGATCCGCAGCTGGGCGACGGCCGGGGTCGATCCCTCGATCATGGGCATCGGCCCGGTCCCGGCAACGAAGAAGGCGCTCGCAAAGGCCGGGTGGAGCGTCGGCGACCTTGACCTCATCGAAGCGAACGAGGCCTTCGCCGCGCAGGCGCTGTCGGTCGGCAAGGAGCTCGGCTTCGATCCCGACAAGGTGAATGTCAACGGCGGCGCGATCGCCATCGGCCACCCCATCGGCGCCAGCGGCGCGCGCGTCCTGACGACGTTGCTCTACGAGATGCAGCGCCGCGACGCGAAGAAGGGCCTGGCAACGCTGTGCATCGGCGGCGGCATGGGAATCGCGCTGTGCGTGGAGCGGTGAACGCTCGAGTTTAGAAAATAACGCGATCGGGGGGTTCTGTATCCGATTATGTCGCAGCGGCCACAGTGCACTCCGAAATTGTGGCAATGTTGCAACAGCATGTCGGTTAAGTTCCCCCTCCGCTCCCCTTTCGCTTGCCACAGCATGAACAGGCGGTTTCAATAGCGACATTCCGGACTGCGTCCGGAGTGTATTTAGGGGATCCTTATGAAAATCAGCCGCCTATTGACGGCGACCGCGCTTGCGAGCGCGACGTTCGTCCTCCCTCAAGCTGCGCACGCTCAGGACGCAGTGCCGCCCACGACGCAAGCTGAAACCGAAACGGCTGAAACCATCGTCGTCACCGGTTCGCGTATCCGCCGGCCGAACGTCGAATCGAATGTTCCGGTCACCTCGATCTCGTCCGAAGACGTGTTCGCGCAGGGTCAGACGAACATCGGCGACACGCTGAACGACCTGCCTCAGCTGCGCAGCACCTTCGCGCAGCAGAACCCGGGCGCGGGCGTCGGCATCACCGGCCTCAACCTGCTCGATCTTCGCGGCCTCGGCACCGTGCGCACCCTGGTGCTCGTCAACGGCCGTCGTCACGTCGCGGCTGACATCCTGAACAACGCGTCGTCGGTCGACGTTTCGACGATTCCGAACGACCTGCTCGAGCGTGTTGAAGTCGTCACCGGCGGCAACTCGGCCGTTTACGGCTCGGACGCGATCGCAGGCGTGGTCAACTTCATCCTGAAGCGCGACTTCGACGGCGTTCAGCTGCGCGGTTCGGCGGCGACCTCGGAAGCCGGCTTCGGCGGCAACCAGTATCTGTCGGGCATGGTCGGCAAGAACTTCGCCGACGGCCGTGGCAACATCACGGCGCATGTCGAATACGCCAACGCAGAGCGCGTCTATGCTTCGGACGTGCCGTGGTTCCGTCGCGTCGATGGTTTCGCGACCACCGATACCGATCCGGGCGGCCTTCCCCAGGCAAGCGACGGCGTGCCGGATGCTCAGTTCCTGCGCGATGTCCGCAGCAACAGCAGCTACACCGGCATCCTGTTCGTTCCGCAGCAGGCAAGCAATGCGCGGTGCGGCACCGGAACGCTGGCGACTGCCGGTGGCCCGAACACGCTCGGCACGCCGTTCTCGTGCGGCTACATCTTCGGCGCTGACGGGTCGCTGGCACCCGTGACCACGACGCGCGTCGGCACCGGCCCGCTCGGCACGCCGATCGGCGGCAACCTGTACACCGGCCGTGAGGGCTCGAACCTCTCGATCCTGCCCTCGAACCAGCGCATCAACGCCAACCTGCTCGCTCGTTTCGAGTTCAGCCCGGCGTTCGAAGCGTTCGTCGAAGCCAAGTATGTGCGGACCAAGTCGGTCGGCAACCAGCTTGGGCCGACGTTCCTCAACAACACGACCGGCTCGCTCGGCAACGACGCGCGCATCAACCCGCGCCTCGACAACCCGTTCCTGAACCCGGCTGCTCGTGCGACGATCGCTGCTGCTTACACCGCTGCGAACTGCGGGTACGCGCTTGGCACGGCCGTTACCGCCGCCACCTGTCAGGTCGGCGACGCTGCGGCTCAGGCGACTCGCGCTGCTGCAATCGCTGACGGCAGCTATCGCTTCCTGTTCGGTCGCACCCTGACCGACGCGGGCGATCGCGACGAGTATTTCACGCGTGAAACCTACCGCATCGTCGGTGGTCTGCGTGGCTCGTTCAACGACGACTGGAACTACGAAATCTCGGGTAACTACGGTCGCTTCGAAGAGACCGCCGACATGCGTGGCTTCGTTGATCGCCAGCGCTTCCTGCTGTCGCTCGACGCAGGTCGCAACCCGGTCACGAACGCGATCCAGTGCCGCGCGCAGTTCGCGGCTGCCTCGGCAGTCGGCGCACCTGGCCTGGGCGGCGATGCAGCAAGCCCTGCAAAGCTCGCTTCGGACATCGCGGCTTGCGTGCCGTACAACCCGTTCGGTGCCGCCGACAACCGCGCTGCGGTCGACTATTTCCGTGCCAACATCGTCAACAAGGCGTGGATTGAGCAGGTCGGTGTCCAGGCATTCGTTTCGGGTGACCTGAGCCAGCTGTTCGAACTGCCCGGCGGCCCGATCCGCTTCGTGCTCGGCGGCGAGTATCGTCGTGAGAAGGTGTTCAACGACAGCGATTCCGATGCCGATACCGGCCTGACGAACTCGGTGTTCCTGGGCGACTTCGATCCTGATCCCACCACGGTGAAGGAAGCGTTCGGCGAAATCGAAGTGCCGCTCGTGAAGGATGTGTTCCTGCTTCAGAGCCTGACGCTGAGCGCGGCAGGTCGCGTGTCGGAATACAACAACTCGACCGGTACGACCTACGCGTACAACTTCGGTGGGCAGTGGGCGCCGTTCAACGGCATTCGCTTCCGTGCGAACTATGGTCGCGCGGTGCGCGCTCCGAACATCACGGAAACGGGTTCGCCTTCGGTCGAGAACTTCGCGAACTCGTTCAACGACCCGTGCCGTCCTGACCTGATCGGCACCAACGCGATCCGCAACACCAACTGCACCACGCAGTTGACTGCGGCCCAGCGTGCGAACCTTCAGACGGGTGGCTACTCGCTCGGGATCATCTCGGGCAGCAACCCCAACCTGACCGCGGAGAAGTCGGACTCCTACACCTATGGTGTGGTGTTCGAACCCAGCTTCCTGCGCGGCTTCTCGCTCAGCGCCGATTACTACAACATCACGGTCAACGATGTGATCGTGTCGTTGGCGGCGCAGACGATCGTGAACTCCTGCTATGACTCGCCGGGCCTCTCCAGCCCGGTGTGCGGGCTCTTCTCGCGTCAGGGCGTTGCCGGTGGTGCAGGTACGCGCGGCGAACTGGACGGTCAGATCGTCAACTACAGCCTCGTCTCGGGTCCGCAGAACTTCGCACGCCGCAAGCGTCGTGGTCTGGACGTCGAGGCGGCGTATCGTGGCAATCTGAACGAGAACCTGTCGCTCAGCACTCGCCTGATCTACACGCACACGTTCCAGAACAGCAACTTCGAGAACCCGACGTTTGCCAACCTGGAAAACTTCCTGGTGCGTGAACTGGGCGATCCGCAGGACGAGGCTCGCTTCGACCTTGACCTGACCTATGACCGTTTCACCTTCGGTTATCAGGCGCAGATCATCGGCTCGATGCTGACCACCACGTACGAGAACCTGTTCCCGAACAATGCGGGTATCCCGGGCCAGACCGGCCTGCCGCTGAACTCGGACGCGTTCGACATCCTCGAGTACCCGCGCACGATCTACCACGACGTTCGCATCAACTATCGCGTGGGCGATAAGCGTTCGACGGGTCGTGAGTTCAACCTGTATCTCGGCGTCGACAACGTGACGGGCGTCAATCCGCCGCTCGGCACGACGGCAACGGGCGCAGGTTCGTCGATCTATCAGTTCCGTGGCCGCTACATGTACGCAGGCTTCCGCGCGAACTTCTGATCCTTCGGATCACAGCGAATTAAGGGCGGGGGGAAACCTCCGCCCTTTTTTTTGTCAGAGCGGCCGGTCAGGCCGCCGGGCAGCAGGCACAAAAAAGGGCAGACAACCTGCCGGCCGCCTGCCCCCTTCAAAGCGTTTTGCGCTACCGCCGCGCGGTCTTCACCCGCTCATACGGCACGAAATCGTCCAGCACGACAAAGCCGCTCCAGCTGCGCGTGCCGCGGTCGACCAGGTCCACCTTGTCGACGTTGCACAGCTGCGATCCGTACAGCTTCGTCACCAGGATATCGTCATCGTCCAGCGAAGTCGCGCCCGTCCGCGGGCGATTGACGTAAAGCTTGGAGCCGGAGCGATAGACAATCGCAGTCTTGTCGATCACCGTGCTGTTCTGGATGTTGCTGCTCGACAGGCAGCGAACCGGCTTTCCGGCCACCCGGCCTTCCAGCATCTTGGCAAGCTCGGCCTCGCCCTTGGCATAGGGCTTGTCGCCTGCGCCCTTGTCGCCGGCCAGGGCCGCGCCGGGCAGCGCAACTAGTGCGAGCGACGCTGCGGTAAGCAATGCACGCATGGGAACCTCCACGTTCGATTATCGTGAAGATGGTGCGCCCGCCGCCCTTTCGCAATGCTGAACCACGCCCGGACGATCCGTCGGATCAACGCCAAATCCGGTCGAACCGCGCCCCCAGCCCCGTGAGCAGCTCATATTGCGACAGGCCGCTCAGCGCCGCGGTTTGCGGCAAGGCATAGTCGATCGACACCCAGTCGCCCTCCGCCAGGTCAGGCGCGGCGCTCACGTCGATCGCCACCAAGTCCATAGACACCCGCCCGATCACCGGCAGCGCCAGATCGCCGGCTCGCGCCATGCCACGCCCGGAAAAGCAGCGCAGATAGCCGTCGGCATAGCCCAGATTGATGATCGCCACCTCGGTCGGCACGCTCGCGGTCCAGGTCGCGTTATAGCCCACCGCCTGTCCCGCCGGCACCAGCCGCCGTTGCAGCAACTGGGCTTGCGGCGTCACGACCTGACGGATGCGCCCGGCAAAGGCCTGCGCCTGCACCCCGCCATACAGGGCGATGCCGGGGCGCGTCAGGTCGAACGCATAATCCGCCCCCAGCGGGATCCCGGCCGAGTTGGCGAGGCTCATCCGCCGCGCCCCGCCTTGCCCCGCCAGCGCCGCGAACCGCGCGCGCTGCGCGGCATTGGCCGGCACATCCTCGTCCGCGCTGGCCAGATGGCTCATCAGCGTATCGACGTTCAGCCCGTCGATCAGCCCGCTCGCCACATCCTCCGGCGTCACGCCCAGCCGGTTCATGCCGGTATCGACCATCACGTCGCACGGGCCGCCGCCCGCCTCGCGCCAGCGCCGCACCTGCTGCACCGTGTTCAGCACCGGCCGCGCGAACCCCGCCGACAACGCGAACGGCAGGTCCTCTTCGCGCACGCCGTGCAGCACCGATACGCTGACGCCCAGCTCGCTCAGCGCCGCGGCCTCGCCCCACGTCGCGACGAAGAAGTCGCGGCACCCAGCCGCAGCCAGCCTTGCCGCCACGTCCCGCGCGCCCAGGCCATAGCCGTTCGCCTTGACCGCCGCGCCGCACGCGGCGGCGCCGCTCATCGCATCGAGCGTGCGCCAGTTCGCGACGAGCGCGTCGCCATCCAGAGCCAGGCGGAGCGGAGCGGAGATCATCGCGCCCGGTTAGGCGCTATCCCCCGCGCCCGCAATCATGCGTCCTGCCTCAGGTCGCTTTCCTTGAGGAAGAACAGGGTGACGACCAGCGCCATCGCCACCACGCCCCAGGTGTACCACAGCCCCGCATAGGGGTCGCCGCTGGTCGCCACCATATACTGGCTGATCAGCGGCAGGAATCCGCCGAAATAGCCAGTGCCGATATGATAGGGGATCGACATCGAGCTATAGCGGATGCGCGCCGGAAACAATTCGGTCAGCAGCGCTGCCACCGGTCCGAACGTCGCGCCCGACAGCGCCGCCAGTGCAACGATCGCGATCAGGATCAGCACGATGTTGTCGATCGTCGGTACTACCTTGTCGAGCTTGTAGCCCGCATCCGACAGCGCGCGGTCGATATCCGCCGGCATGTTCGATACCACCGGCATGCCGCCCACCGAAACCGACGCCGATGGCGTCACGACGGTGGTATAGGGGATGCCCTTCTTGGACAGGTAATCGATCAGCTGGCCGCAGCTTTCGGCCTGCTGCTTGGCCGCAGGGTCATAACTGCACGCCGGACCCGACACGACCACCGGCGCCTTGCGCGCGGCTTGCGCCAGATCCGGATTGGCGGCGAAGCCCATCGCCCAGAACAGCGGGAACAGCATCAGCAGGGTGAAGGCATAGCCGAGAACCACCGGCTTCTTGCGCCCGATGCGGTCGGACAGTTTGCCGAACAGCGTGAACCAGAAGATGCCCGCCAACGCGCCGCCGGCGGCAAGCAGCTGCGCCGCCACCGGTTCCACCCGCATTGTCCCCTGCAGGAACGACAGGACTGAAAAGGTCGCGGTGTACCAGATCACCGTCAATCCGGCGGCGATCCCGAACAGCGCGACGAACAGCCGGCGTGCATTGCCGGGATAGGTGAATGTCTCCTTCAGCGGGTTGCGCGCCAGTTCACCCGCGGCCTTCATCGCCTTGAACACCGGGCTTTCCGACAGTTTGACGCGCATCCACAAAGAGATGGCGAGCAGCGCGATCGAGAACAGGAACGGCAGGCGCCAGCCCCATTCGTCCCAGGCATCGGCAGGCACGGCAAAGCGGCAGATCAGCACCACCGCCAGGCTCAGGATGAATCCGGCCGATACCGATGCCTGGATGAAGCTGGTGTGATAGCCGGCCTGCCCCTTGGGCGCATGTTCGGCGACATAGATCGCCGCCCCGCCATATTCGCCGCCCAGCGCCAGGCCTTGAAGGATGCGCAGCCCGATCACGATGATCGGGGCGGCGGCGCCGATCGAGGCATAGGATGGCACGAAACCCACCCCGGCCGTGGCCACGCCCATCAGCGTGATGGTGACCAGGAACGTGTATTTGCGCCCAAGCTTGTCGCCGAGATAGCCGAACAGGACCGCGCCCAGCGGGCGAAAGCCGAAGCCGACCGCAAAGCCGGCCCAGGCGTAAAGCGTCTCCATCACCGGGTTGCCGGTCGCGAAGAAGGTGCGCCCGATGATCCCCGACGCCGCGAGCGTGCCATAGATGAAAAAGTCGTACCATTCGAAGATGGTACCCAGCGACGAAGCGGTCACCACTTGCCGCATCTCGTGCCTGGTCGGCTCGCGCACCGCGCCCGTCTCGTCCGCTAAGCCTGCCACCCAGAATCCCCCAACCCCGTCGGGAAGAAGGTGTAGCGGCAATCCTGCGACCGGCAATAGGCCGATCACGCCCTTCCCCCCCTCCCTCTCCCACCGGGAGAGGGGAGGGAGGCGCGAAGCGCCGGAAGGGTGAGGGCGATTGGAAAACGGCAGGTTTGCGACTAGATCGCGCGCCATGCTCCGCCTCTCCGGCCTCAACCTTCCGCTCGACCATCCTGCCGACGCGATTGCCCCCGCGATCTGCCGCCGGCTCGGGATCGAACCGCACGACCTCATCGGCTACACGCTCTATCGTCGTGGCAACGATGCGCGCCGCCGCAACGCGATCCAGCTGGTCTATACCTTCGATGTCGAGGTGCGGGACGAGGCCGCCGTCCGGGACCGGTTCGCCGGCGACAAGGACGTGCGCCCGACCCCGGACATGACCTACCGCCCCCCGTTCGCGGCGCCGCCGGCGTTCGCCGGCAAACGCCCGGTCGTGATCGGCGCGGGCCCGTGCGGGCTGTTTGCCGGCCTGATCCTCGCCCAGATGGGCTTTCGCCCGATCATCCTCGATCGCGGCAAGGTGGTGCGACAGCGCACGAAGGACACCTGGGGCTTGTGGCGACGCGCCGAGCTGAACCCGGACAGCAACGTCCAGTTCGGCGAAGGCGGCGCGGGCACCTTTTCCGATGGCAAGCTCTATTGCCGGGTCAAGGATCCGCGCTTCCTCGGCCGCAAGGTGCTGGAGGAGTTCGTGAAGGCCGGCGCGCCCGACGACATCCTGTGGGAAGCGCATCCGCATATCGGCACCTTCCGCCTCGTCACAATGGTCGAAAGCCTGCGCGCGACGATCGAGGAACTGGGCGGGGAATATCGTTGGCAGACGCGCGTCGACGATGTCGAACTCGACTCCGATCGTAATGTTCGCGGACTGCACCTTCACGACCTCGCGACCGGCACCGACAGCTTCCTTGAAACCGATCACGTCGTTCTCGCGGTCGGCCACAGTGCCCGCCCAACGTTCGAGATGCTGCACGCGCGGGGCGTCTACATGGAGGCCAAGCCCTTCTCGATCGGCGTTCGCATCGAACATCCGCAGGGATGGATCGACCAGGCGCGCTTCGGCAATTGCGCGAAGCATCCCGATCTCGGCGCGGCGGCGTACAGCCTTGCGCATCATTGCTCGAACGGGCGCACCGTCTACAGCTTCTGCATGTGCCCCGGCGGCCGGGTGGTGGCGGCAACCAGCGAGGAGGGCCGCGTCGTCACCAACGGCATGAGCCAATATTCGCGCGCCGAGTTCAACGCCAATTCCGGCCTCGTCGTCGCGATCGACCCGGCGCGCGACTATCCCGGCGGGCCGCTCGCGGGCATCGCCTTCCAGCGGCAGTGGGAAGATGCCGCCTTCGTCGCCGGCGGCTCGAACTATCACGCCCCGGGCCAACGCGTCGGCGACCTGCTCGCCGGTCGCGCCTCGACCGCGATCGGCGAAGTCATCCCCAGCTACAAGCCAGGCGTCACGCCCACCGATCTTTCCCGCTGCCTGCCCGGCTTCGTGATCGAGGCGTTTCGTGAGGCATTGCCCGTCTTCGGCCGCAAAATCGCGAGATACGATCATCCCGATGCGATGATGACCGGGGTCGAGACTCGCACCTCCTCCCCCGTCCGCATCACGCGCGGCAAGGATTTCCAGAGCCTCGACACGCCCGGCCTCTTCCCGGCGGGCGAAGGCGCAGGCTATGCCGGCGGCATCCTCTCCGCCGCGATCGACGGGATCGAGGCGGCGGAGGCCGTGGCGGCGCGGATCCTGTCGGCGCCTGTGCCTAGAAGCTGAGCCCGACTGCGCCGATCACGCGCGCGCCGCTGTTGGAGCGATCGGCAAAGGGCGACAGCGTCACGCCGCGCGCGATATCGGTGTCGGTATAGCGCACCGCGGCGTAAAGCGGCCCGCGCGCCCATTCGACGCCCAGCGACCAGTCGGTATAGTTGCCAGCCGGCCGCAGCCGCGCCGCCTTCGCGAAGTCGTCCACCGCGCCGCTCGACCGTCCGACATGCGCCGCCAGCGTCCATGGCATGCCCGGCAGGCTCGCCCGCGCCCGCGCGCGCAGATACAGATTGTCGCCACCGATCGCGCGCTGGTCGGGCGCGTAATATGCGCCGACACCGACATCCAGCGGCCCGATCAGATAGTTCGCGGTGCCATGGACTTCGGCATAGTCCAGCTCGCCCGCGCCATCGATGAACGCGCGATACGTGCCGCCCGCCTCGAACTGCCAGCCGCCGCTGCCGATGCGATACCATAGCGACGCCGCAGCCCCGGCATCCGCCCCGCCATGCCGCGCCGATCCGCGCAGCGCGGTCGCCCGCAGCTCGCCGCCGATCGCACCACTATTGACGGTCAGCGACGCCGCACCGCTCGCTTCGCCACCGCTCTGGCTCAGCCCTCGCTCGCGCAAGTCGGTGGTCAGCTCGACGCTCGCGTCGGTCTCCACTCCCAGCTGAGCCCAGGCCGGCGTGGCGGCGATCAGCGTCAGCGCGGCGATCGCCACCCGCATCTCAGCGCGATCCCACGCTGTCGAGTTCGGCGGTCAGTCGCGTCTTGTCGGCCGCAGCCGCAGCCGCCAGCCGGCCCGGCGAATCCAGCCGCGTCATCGCATCCGCCGTAATCGCGCGGCGCAGCGTCATGCAGCTTCCCGGACGCGAGCCTTCGAGGGTCTCGCCGCCCTCGAACGTCTTGTCAAATGCCGCGACCGTGCCCGCTGCGCCGGCTACTTCGCGACGCACGTCCAGCCGCGCAGTCCACACGCAGCGCGCTGCCGAGGGGCGGTTGGGCGTCCGCGCGCCGATGTCGCGCAGCGTCACCACGGGGTCAGCGAGATAGCGAACGGTCATCGCTTCGCCGCGATGATCGACTTCGGCCTCATGGACCAGCCCTTCGCCCGCTACAGCACCCGCCATGATCAGGCCCAACCCGGCCGCAAACACCGTGAACATTCGTCCTCCTCTCCAAACGCCGGCCCAAGGTCCAGCAGATGCCGGGGAGATCGGGGAATGCGGCAGCGATGTCCAGAACGGCCCATCGCGCGCCAGTCTCGCTTCGTCAGTCCAGGTTGGGCCGCAGCCACCGCCCCGCCTGCTCAACGCTCACCCCGCGCCGCGCCGCATAGTCCTCCAGCTGGTCGCGCCCCACCCGCGCGACACCGAAATACTCGGCCTGCGGATGCCCGAAGTAAAAGCCGCTGACCGCCGCGGTCGGCAGCATCGCAAAGCTTTCGGTCAGCGACACGCCGGTATTCTTGTGCGCATTCAGCATGTCGAACAGGATCGGCTTCAGGCTGTGCTCCGGGCACGCCGGATAGCCCGGCGCCGGGCGGATGCCGCGATACTGTTCCTTGATCAGCGCCTCGTTGGTCAACTGCTCGCCCTCGGCATAGCCCCACAAAGCGGTCCGCACGAAATGGTGCAGCCGCTCGGCGAACGCTTCGGCCAGCCGGTCGGCCAGCGCCTTCAGCAGGATGTCGGAATAATCGTCGATCGCATTCTTGAACCGCGCCAGATGCGGCTCGATGCCGTGGATCGACACCGCAAAGCCGCCGATCCAGTCGCCATCGCGGTCGATGAAATCGGCCAGGCACATGTTCGCGCGCCCTTCCCGCTTGGCGATCTGCTGGCGCAGCATGGGCAGGGTGACGTGCTTTTCATCCTCGACATGCACGATGATGTCGTCGCCCTTGCGCCGGCACGGCCACAGCCCCACCACGCCCCGCGCCTTCAGCCATTTCTCGTCGATGAGCTTGTCGAGCATCTTCTGCGCGTCGGCGAACAGGCTGGTCGCGCTCTCGCCGACCACCTTGTCCTCCAGAATCGCGGGATAATTGCCGGCTAGTTCCCATGCGCGGAAGAACGGCGTCCAGTCGATATATTGCCGCAGATCCTTCAGATCCCAGTCGGGAAAGGTGTGGACCCCCGGCATGCGCGGCTTGCCTGGCTTCAGGCTCATGTCCGCCTCGAACGCATTGTCGCGCGCCGTCTCGATCGGCAGCAACTCGCTCTGCCCCTTGTTCGCGCGCGCGACCCGCACCGCTTCATATTCCGCTGCGACCTTGGCGACATAATCGTCGCGGATCGTGTCGCTCACCAGCGTCGTCGCCACTCCGACGGCGCGGCTGGCGTCGAGCACATGCACCACCGGTCCATCGTAAGCCGGCGCAATGCGCAGCGCGGTATGCACCTTGCTCGTCGTCGCGCCGCCGATCAGCAGCGGCATCGACATGTTCGCGCGCTTCATCTCTTCGGCGACCGTCACCATCTCGTCCAGCGACGGCGTGATCAGCCCCGACAGCCCGATCATGTCGGCATCATTCTCGTTCGCCGCTTCCAGTATCTTCGACCACGGCACCATCACGCCCAGGTCGACCACCTCGAACCCGTTGCACTGCAACACCACGCCGACGATGTTCTTGCCGATGTCATGCACGTCGCCCTTCACGGTCGCCATGATGATCTTGCCCTTGCCCTTCGCGCCAGAGAGACCGTCGGCCTCCTTGGCCGCTTCGATATAAGGCAGCAGGTGCGCGACGGCCTTCTTCATCACGCGCGCGCTCTTCACCACTTGCGGCAGGAACATCTTGCCGGACCCGAACAGGTCGCCGACCACGTTCATGCCGTCCATCAGCGGGCCTTCGATCACCTCGATCGGCTTGTCCGCCTTCAGCCGGCATTCCTCGGTGTCCTCGACCACATGCTGGTCGATGCCCTTGACCAGCGCATGTTCCAGCCGCTTCTCGACCGCCCAGCCGCGCCACTCCGCCGCCTGCTTTTCCGCCACCGCGTCGGTGCCGCGAAACTTCTCGGCCAGCGCGACGAGGCGATCGCCGGCCTCGGAATCGCGGTTGAGGATCACGTCCTCGCACGCGGTGCGCAGCTCGGGGTCGATCGTGTCGTAAACGTCCAGCTGCCCCGCATTGACGATCGCCATGTCGAGCCCGGCGGGGATCGCGTGATAGAGGAACACCGAATGCATCGCGCGGCGCACCGGCTCATTCCCGCGAAAGCTGAACGACAGGTTCGACAGCCCGCCCGAAAAATGCACATGCGGGCAGCGCTGCTTGATGACCTTCACCGCCTCGATGAAGTCGACGCCGTAATTGTTATGCTCCTCGATGCCCGTCGCGACGGCAAAGACATTGGGGTCGAAGATGATGTCCTCGGGCGGAAAGCCGATGCCCATCAGTTCCTTGTAGGCGCGTTCGCAGATCTCGATCTTGCGTTCCTTGGTGTCAGCCTGCCCGACCTCGTCGAACGCCATGACGACCACTGCCGCGCCATAGGCCATGCATTTCCTGGCATGCTCCAGGAACTGCGGCACGCCCTCCTTCATGCTGATCGAGTTGACGATCGGCTTGCCGGACACGCATTTCAGCCCCGCCTCGATGACATCCCACTTCGATGAATCGATCATCACCGGCACGCGCGCGATGTCCGGCTCGGCGGCGATCAGCTTCAGGAACGTGGTCATCGCCTCGTGCGCGTCGAGCAGGCCTTCGTCCATGTTGACGTCGATCACCTGCGCGCCATTCTCGACCTGTTGCCGCGCGACCTCGACCGCCTTGGCATAGTCGCCGGCCATGATCAGCTTCTTGAACGCCGCCGACCCGGTGACGTTCGTGCGCTCGCCGATATTGACGAAGGCGGTGGAGGTGGAAGTGGTCGTCATCTTGATCCTCGTCATCCCGACGACAGCCGGGATCTCGTGCCGCAATCGCACGCTCTGAAACTGCAAGACCCGGCGTTCGCCGGGGCTAGGGCTATGCCGCCATCACGAACGGCTCGAGGCCCGCCAGCCGCGTGCGCACCTCCGGCGTCGGGATCGCACGCGGGGGCAGGTCCTTCACCGCCTCGACAATCGCGCGGATATGCTCGGGCGTCGAACCGCAGCACCCGCCCAGCACATTGACCTGGCCCTGATCGGCCCATTCCCGGACCAGCGCAGCGGTCGTCGCCGGCGCCTCGTCATAGGCGCCCAGCTCATTAGGCAGCCCGGCATTGGGATAGACCATGATGAGTGTGTCGCAGAGCGCGCTCATCGTCTTCACATGCGGCCGCAACTGCTCGGCTCCGAACGAGCAGTTGAGCCCGATCGTCACTGGCTTGGCGTGCCGGATCGCGTGCCAGAACGCCTCGACCGTATGGCCCGACAGGTTGCGCCCCGACAGGTCGGTCAGCGTCATCGACAGCATGATCGGCAAGTCGCGGCCCAGCGCCTCGCCCGCCTCGATCGACGCCATCACCGCCGCCTTGGCGTTCAGCGTGTCGAACACCGTCTCGATCAACACGAAATCGATCCCGCCTTCGACCAGCGCGTCGATCTGTTCGCGATACACGTCCTTCAACGTGTCGAAATCGATCTCGCGATAGCCCGGATCGTTGACGTCGGGCGACAATGACAGCGTCTTGTTGGTCGGCCCCAGCGCGCCCGCGACGAAGCGGGGGCGACCATCCTTCGCCTCGAACTCGTCGGCGATGGCGCGTGCCATCTTCGCACTCTCGACATTGATATCGCGCACCAGATGTTCCGCGCCATAGTCCGCCTGGCTGATGCGGTTGGCGCTGAACGTGTTGGTCTCTGCGATATCCGCCCCCGCCTCGAAATAGGCGCGGTGGATGCTCGACGGCACCTCCGGCCTGGTCAGCGCGAGGATGTCGTTATTGCCCTTCTGGTCGTGGCTGAGCCCCAACGACCCGGCATAGTCCGCCTCGTCCAGCTTCCAGTTCTGGATTTCGGTCCCGAACGCGCCGTCGGTAATCAGGATGCGCTTGGCCGCCTCGGCCAGCAGTTTCTCGCGTGGTGTCATTTCTACCTCGTCACCCCGGCTCTGTGCCGGGGTCCACTGTGCAGCGAGCGTCGAACTCGCCCTTTGTTCACGAACATCACCACCATCACCCGGCGGCGCGGCAATCCCCGCAGACCGCCGGCATGACGGTCACGCTGCCACGACTCGCGCCGCCCCGGTCGGCCGCACGCCCAGCAAATGGCAGATCGCGTAACTTAACTCCGCCCGGTTCAGCGTATAGAAGTGGAACTGGCGCACCCCGCCGGCATACAGCTTGCGGCACAATTCGGCCGCCAGCGTCGCAGCGACCAGCTGCCGCGCGGCGGGCCGATCGTCCAGGCCCTCGAACAATCGCGCCATCCAGGCCGGCACGTCGGTCCCGCACATTGCCGACATCTTCTGCACGGCCGCAAAGCTCATCACCGGCATGATGCCGGGTACGATCTCGGCATCGATGCCCGCCTTCGCCGCCTTGTCGCGAAAGCGGAAGAAGGTGTCGGGTTCGAAAAAGAACTGCGTGATCGCCCGGTTCGCGCCGGCATCGATCTTGCGCTTCAGATTGTCCAGATCGTGCGCCGCATCGGGCGAGTCCGGGTGGCATTCGGGATAGGCGGCGACCGAAATCTCGAACGGGTGCAGACGGCGCAGCCCCGCGACCAGCGCGGCTGCATTCTGGTATCCGCCGACCGGCGACTGAAACTTCGTGCCTGCCGTCGGCGGATCGCCGCGCAGGGCCACGATATGCCGCACGCCCGCCGCCCAATATTCATTTGCGACGGCATCGATCTCCTCGCGCGTCGCCTCGACGCAGGTCAGGTGCGCGGCGGCGGCGATCGGCGTCTCGCGCGCGATGCGGGCAACCGTGTTGTGCGTGCGCTCGCGCGTCGTGCCGCCCGCGCCATAGGTCACGCTGACGAAGCGGGGCCCAAGCGGCGAGAGCGTCTGGATCGACTCCCACAGCGTCGCTTCCATCTTTTCCGTCTTGGGCGGAAAGAATTCGAACGACACGTCGATATCGCCCGCCACGTCCGCGAACAACGGCGCCTGCGGGTCGAGAACAATACTCATGCTGCCTTCACCTTACTCAATGCTTCGCCGGCCTTGCGCGCCAGCCACAATTTCACCGTTAGCGCCCCGCCCTCCAGCGTATCGGTCTGGACCGGCGCCAGCCCCGCCGCTTCGAACCAGCCGAGCATCTGCTCGTCCGAAAAACCAAGGCGCGCATGCCCTTCGCGGCTGCGCAGTTCCTCGCGGTCGTGCAGCGCGAAGTCCGCGATCAGCAGCCGCCCGCCACTGCCCAGCACGCGTGCCGCCTCGCGGATCGCCGCGCCGGGTTGCTGTGCGAAGTGCAGGACGTGATGCAGGATCGCTGCGTCCGCATCGCCATCCGCCATCGGCAGCGCATAGAGGTCGGCCTGACGCAGTTCGGTATTCGCCAGCCCCTGCCCGGACAGCTTCGCCCGCGCCAGCCGCAGCATCTCGGACGACCGGTCGATCCCCAGCGCGCTGGTGGCGCGCGGCGCGAACAGTTCGAGCATGCGGCCGGTGCCGGTGCCGATGTCGATCAGCCGCCGAACCGGCGCATCGCCCAATGCCGCGCTGATCGCGGCTTCGACCTGTTCCTCGGCGACATGGAGCGAACGGATCGCGTCCCATTCGCCGGCATGGCCTTCGAACCACTCCGCCGCCGCCGCCGCGCGGTCCGCGCGCACCGCGGCCAGCCGCGCCGTGTCGGCAACCGTCCAGTGATCGCCCTGCCCACCCCAAGCGTCCAGCGCGGCGGTGATCGGCGCGACGCGCCCCGCCTCGCCCAGCGCGACGAACACCCAGCTGCCTTCCTTGCGCCGCTCGGCAAGCCCCGCATCGCACAGGATCTTGACGTGCCGGCTGACGCGCGGCTGGCTTTGCCCCAGCACCTGCGCCAGTTCGCCGACCGACAGCTCCATCGACCGCAACAGCGCCAGGATGCGCAGCCGCGTCGAGTCCGCCAGGGCGCGGAAAATGTCGAGGGCGATCTTCATGGGCGAACGGCTAATCCAACAGCTTCGCGAATGATATAAAGATATCTTTATATGAGGTCAACGCAACCCATTGCCGTTGAGACCGTTACGCTGCGGCACTAATGTGCGCGATGTTCGCCACCTTTAGAGGGGATGATTGAATGAAGAAGTTTCTGCTTCCGCTGGCCACCGTCGCAGCGCTCGGCCTCGCCGCCTGCAGCAACAACGCGCAGAACGAGACGGCCGAGGCCGGCAATGCCATCGCCGCCGATGCGAACGCGACGATGAGCGAAGCCGCCGACGACGTGTCCGCCGCCACGGAAGGCGCCATCGATTCCGCCGAGAACGCCGCCGACCGGGCTGGCGCAGCGATCGAAGGCACGGCCGACCGCACCGGCGCAGCGGTCGAGCGTGGCGCTGACCGCGTGGACAACGCCGCCGACGCGGCCGGCGACGAACTCAGGAAGTGAGTTGACGGGGCCGCCGTACAGGCGGCCCCGCGACCTGGAGCCAAGATGCGCCCGCTGCTGCTGACCCCGCTGCTGCTGATCGCAGCCTGCAACTCGACCGACGATTCCACCGGCGTCAGCCAGGAGGAAGCCGCTCGGTTGAACGCCGCTGCCGAAACGCTCGACCTCAACGCGGCCGAACCCGACGCGCCGGCGAAGGAGTGATCATGCGCAGGATCGGCGCGACCGACCTCGAAACCCCGCCGATGGTGCTGGGCGGCAACGTGTTCGGCTGGACCGCCGACCGCGATACCAGCTTTGCCTTGCTCGATCGCTTCGCCGATGCCGGCGGCACGCTGGTCGACACCGCCGATGCCTACTCCGCCTGGGTCCCCGGCCATCGTGGCGGGGAGTCCGAAATGCTGATCGGCGAATGGCTTGGCTCGTCAGGCAAGCGCATCGGCGTCGCCACGAAGGTCGGCATGCTGCCCGGTGAGGGTGGAGCGAAACTCGCTCCCGCCCGCATCGCTGCCGCATGCGACGCCTCGCTCAAGCGGCTCGGCGTCGAGACGATCGATCTCTATTACGCGCATCAGGACGACCCCGACGTGCCGCAGGAAGACGTGCTGGGCGCCTTCCAGACGCTGATCGATGCGGGCAAGGTCCGCCATATCGCGGCCTCCAACTTCTCCGCGCTGCGCCTCAAATCCGCGCTCGACATCGCTGCGCGCAGCGGCCTGCCGCATTATCGCGCGCTTCAGCCCGAATATAATCTGGTCAGCCGCCACCCGTTCGAGGGGGAGCTTCAGGATCTGTGTGTCACGCACAATCTCGGCGTGCTGCCTTATTTCGGCCTCGCCTCGGGCTTCCTCACGGGCAAGTACCGCAGCGAAGCTGACCTGGGCAAAAGTGTGCGTGGCCGCCAGATGGGCGAACTGCTCGCCGGAAAGGGCGCGGCGGTGCTGGCAGCGATGGACGGCGTCGCCGAGGAAACCGGCGCCACCTTATCGCAAATCGCCCTCGCCTGGCTCGCCGCCCAGCCCGGCGTCACCGCCCCGATCGCCAGCGCGACAAGCCTGGCGCAATTGGACGAACTGATCGCCGGCTGGGAACTGGCGCTAACGCCGGAGCAGCTCGATCGCCTGACCGCCGCCGGGGTTTAAGGCGCTAGACTGCTGTTGGGTGGTTAGCTGACGCCCGCTGCGAACAGCGATTAGCGATCTCGAAGCATCTCAATCTCTCGTGCTGTCCTTTCCGCCGGATCGGTCGCTATCGTCTCGAGCGATCTGATGCGGCTTTCCTGCCGCTCAACCAGCGCCCGCAGTTCAGCGTTTTCATGCTCAACCGATGCTGTTTGGCTCGCGGAGATATGCGCCGCTTTTCGATCTGCCTTGCGAATCCTACGTAACGTCCAAAAGCGAGATACCGTCCCGGCAACCAGCGCAGTGAGCATTACGACAGCAAATAATCGCCATCGCTGAAAACATAAACGTGCATTATGAACCCTCTGGCCTCGCTGTATCGGTCGCCTAATACACCTCTGCCGATCCGTCTAGCGCATTTCTTCAGTCAGCAATGGGGTCGTAAGCCGCCAGTCCGCTTTCCGCGCCATCCCGGCCTTGTGCCGGGATCCACCGCTCCGCGCACAAATTCGTCGTAAAAAAAGCGCATGGCTCGCCGCCCAGGTGGATCCCGGCACATCGCCCGGATGACATGCCCCCCCCCTAATCCACCGCAAACCCGAATGGCGAGGCGCCCGCCTCGCGCTCGTTGACCAGCATCGCCCGTCCCGCCGGCGGCGCGCTGCGCTGCGGGCAATCGGCTCGCGTGCAGGCGCGGCAACCCAGGCCCACCGGCACCGCCTCGCCGCCGAAATCCAGCCCCCGCGCCGCGGTCAAACCCTTGGCGGCGCTCGCCGCCAGGCCCAGCGTCACGACGAACCGCGCCCGCACCGCGCCAGCCCATCCGCCCGGCGGCGCGACGCAGCGCGACGAGGTGAACCAGCGGCTCCCGTCCTCCAGTTCGACCAACTGCACGATCCGCTCGTCAGGGCGCGCGAACGCCGCATAGGCGTCCAGCAACGGACAGGGCACGGCCGATTCCACCAGGGGAGACCCGCTCGCGCCGGCAAAACGCTTCGACACCTGCCCCGCTCGATCGGTGCGCAGCATGAAGAACGGCAGCCCCCGCGCGCCGACCCGCTGCAGCGTGGTCAAACGGTGCGCAACCTGCTCGGCACTCGCGCCGAAGCGGCGGCGCAGCAGTTCCAGGTCATAGCCGGTTGCCTCGCACGCGCGCAGAAAGCGGGCATAGGGCATCATCCCCGCCGCGGCGAAATAGCCGGTCAGGTGCCGCCGATACAGCCGCTCGGCGACGCGATCGGCAAAGCCCGCCCCGCGCACCAGCGCGTCGATCTCCGCCCTCGCCTCGCCGCCCAACTGCCGCGCCAGCGCAAACACGCGGCTTGGCGGGTCGAGCGCTTCGGACAATTGCAGCTGCCGCGCATGAAGGTCGAGCCGGGTGCGCACCCCCACCAGCACTTCGATCGGCAATACACGGATCGCTAACTGGTGCTTGACGCGCAGCCGTTCCGTCATCGCGCCGAACAGGTCGCTCGACGCGATGCGCAACTCGTCGGCCAGCGTCTCGGCGGCCGCATCGAGATCGGCGAAATGGTTGCGCCATCGCTCGACTTCGCGGCGCACTGCCGTGCCCGGGTCCTCTCCCGCACCGGGCAAGGCCGCCGCGCCACCCAGCCGATCGAAGGCGCGCGCGAATGCTTCGGCCCCGCCCGGCGCGCCGGCCAGCCATTCCTGCAACTCGCTGCGATCGATGTCGATGTCGGCAAACAGCGGGTCGGCCAACCGGCGGCGCATCGCTTCCTCGCCGCCGCCGGGTTCTCCCGCCGACAGGGTGCGCGGATCGAAGTCGAAGGTTTCCGCCAGTGCCAGCATCAGCGTGGCGGACAATGGCCGCTGATTGCGCTCGACGAGATTGAGGTAGCTGGCCGACACGCCAAGGCTCTCGGCCATTGCCGCCTGAGTGAGTGCCAGTCCGCGGCGAAGCCGCCGTACCGCATGCCCCGCGAATAACTTCCGCTCTGCCATTTCGCTCGCCCCCTTTGTCAAATCTTTACAGCATTTCGCCTCCCTGTCACGCCAACATCACGTCTAGACCGTCCATCCGCTCCGTGCGCAGTTCCACAACGTCATTCAGGCGTTCACACAAAATCCAGTTAAATTTACAAGCAGGAGCATCAATCATGACCGGCCCCGAACCCGCTCGCGCTCGCCCCATCTTTTCGACCGCCGATTTCTCGCTGCTGAAGGAGGCGGTCGCCGACTATACCCGCAAGATCGCGGACGATCCGCGCTCGGTGCAGTTCGCGAACCTCTACCATCGCCTCGGCCGCCTGGGCTGAATTGCCGCACATCTGCTGAAGCATTGCCCGCCGGATGCAAGTCCGGCGGGCATTTGCGTTCGCCCCATCGCGCTGTTACCAACCGATTCGAAGAACAGGTATGGAGCGGACTGCGCGAATGAGCCTAGACCCGGAAACCTTCGATGCGCTGCTCGATACGGTGCGCCGCTTCGTCGCGGAGCGGCTGCGCCCGCTTGAAGCGGAGGTCGAAGCCGCCGACGCCATCCCCGCCTCGCTGGTCGCAGAGATGAAGGAGCTGGGCCTGTTCGGCCTGTCGATCGCCGAGGAATATGGCGGCCTCGGCCTTACCATGGCCGAGGAGGCCCGGGTGGCGATCGAGATGGGTCGGACGACCCCTGCCTTTCGCTCGACCTTCGGTACCAATGTCGGAATTGGTAGCCAGGGTTTGGTCATGGCCGGCACGCCCGAACAGAAGGCGCAATGGCTGCCGGGAATTGCGAGCGGCGAGATCGTTACCAGCTTCGCGCTTACCGAACCCGATGTCGGCAGCGACAGCGGCGCGGTAAAGGCTCGCGCGGTCCGCGATGGTGACACCTACCGCCTCTCCGGCACGAAGCGCTATATCACCAATGCCGACAAGGCGTCGCTGTTCACCGTCATGGCGCGGACGTCCGATGATCCGGGCGCGCGCGGCGTCTCCGCCTTCCTCGTCCCGCGTGACCTGCCCGGCATTTCCGTGGGCGAGCCCGAAAAGAAGATGGGGCAAAAGGGCGCCAAGGTCGCCGACGTGATCTTCGACGACGTGCCCGTGCCAGCCGCCAATCGCCTGGGTGAAGAGGGCGAAGGCTTCAAGATCGCGATGCGCGTGCTCGACCGTGGGCGGCTGCATATCAGCGCAGTCTGCGTCGGCGTTGCCGAGCGATTGATCGCCGACTGCGTCGCTTATGCCAGCGAGCGCCGCCAGTTCGGAAAAGCCATCGCCGAGCATCAACTGATCCAGGCGATGATCGCCGACAGCAAGACCGAAGCACTCGCCGCCCGCGCGCTGGTGCTCGAAACGGCCGCAGCGAAGGATGCCGGCAAGGACGTGGTGCTGGAAAGCGCCGCCGCCAAGCTCTTCGCGAGCGAGATGGTCGGCCGCGTCGCCGACCGCGCGGTGCAGATCTTCGGCGGGGCCGGCTATATCGCGGATTACGGGATAGAACGGCTTTATCGCGACGTGCGCCTGTTCCGCATCTATGAGGGTACGAGCCAAATCCAGCAGTTGATCATCGCTCGCGAGACGTTGAAACGCGGCGGCTGACGCAAGGGGAGAGAGAGATGGACACCAGTAGCTTCTTCCGCCTCGACGGCAAGGTCGCGCTCGTCACCGGCGGCAGCCGCGGCATCGGCAAGATGATCGCCGCCGGCTTCATCGCGCAGGGGGCAAAGGTTTATATTTCCTCGCGCAAGGCGCCCGCGTGCGAGGAGACCGCCGCAGCGCTGGGGCCGAATTGCATCCCCCTCCCGATGGACGTGTCGACCGTCGATGGTTGCAAGGCGCTCGCCGCCGCGATGGCGGAGCGCGAACCGCAGCTCGACATCCTGGTCAACAATGCGGGCGCCGCATGGGGCGTGCCGTTCGAGGACTTTCCCGAAAGCGGCTGGGACAAGGTCATGGACCTCAACGTCAAGTCGCCCTTCTTCCTGACGCAGGCGCTGCACGGGCTGTTGAAAACGAAGGCGAGCCATGACGCGCCGTCGAAGGTCATCAACATCACCTCGATCGACGGGCTGCGCCTCAACCCGTGGGAAACCTACAGCTATCACGCGTCAAAGGCGGCGCTGATCTATCTCACCAAGCGCATGGCCGCGCGGCTCATCCAGGACGGCATCATCGTCAACAGCCTGGCCCCCGGCGCGTTCGCCAGCGAGATGAACCGCGCCGCGCGCGACCATGGTGACGAGGTGGCCAAGCGAATTCCCATGCGCCGCATCGGCACGCCGGAGGATATGGCCGGTGCCGCGATCTTCCTCGCCAGCCGGGCGTCCGACTATGTCGTAGGCGACACGCTGGTGGTCGATGGCGGGCTGGTCAATGCCTCGCTTGGGACCAGCATCGACGCCTAGCGCGCGATCCCGCCGGCCGCCAGCACCGCGAGCGTGACGAGCTCGCTCGCGGACGACGTCATCGTGGCGACCTGAACCGGCTTTTCCATGCCGACCAGCATCGGCCCGATCATGCTGTCGCCGCCCAGTTCGCGCAGCAGCTTGGCCGAGATGTGCGCGGACTGAAGCCCGGGCATGATCAGGATGTTGGCCGGGCCGGACAGACGCGCAAAGGGATAGTTGGCCAGCTGGCGCGGGTTGAGCG
The DNA here is from genome assembly GCF_001721295.1 of Sphingomonas turrisvirgatae. Lineage (GTDB taxonomy): Bacteria > Pseudomonadota > Alphaproteobacteria > Sphingomonadales > Sphingomonadaceae > Sphingomonas > Sphingomonas turrisvirgatae. The sequence continues at coordinate 174,001 of NZ_MDDS01000057.1, forward strand.
CGACGTCAGGCGCCATCTCGCCTTCGTACTCGAACCCGACCTGCCGCTGGTCCAGCACCTTCACGGCGTCGCGGATATTGTCCAGGAACGCGCCCTTGGGATTGCCGAAGGTCGAATAGCTGAGAAACGCGACGCGCGGCTCATGCCCCATGCGACGCGCGACCTGCGCGGTCTGCTCGGCGATGTCGGCCAGTTCCTCGGCGCTCGGCCGCTCGTTGACCGTGGTGTCGGCGATGAAGACGGTGTGGCTCTGGCCCACCATGATATGCACGCCGAACGCGGTGCGGCCGTCCGCCACGTCGATGACCTTGCGCACCTCGCGCATGGTCTGGGCGTAGGTCCGCGTGATGCCGGTGATCATCGCGTCGCCCTCGCCCAGCTGGAGCAGCAGCGAGCCGAAGATGTTGCGGTCCTGGTTGACCATCCGCTCGGCATCGCGGCGCAGATAGCCGCGCCGCTGCAACCGGGCATAGAGGAAGTCGACCATCGCCGGCACCAGTGGCGAATGCCGACTGTTATGCACCTCGAAGCTTTCAGGATCGCTGACGCCCAGCGCACGAAGTCGGTCGTGCACGTCGTCGCGCCCCACCAGCACCGGCGTACCATAGCCCCCATCCCGAAAAGCAATCGCCGCCCGCAACACCACTTCTTCCTCGCCCTCGGCAAAGATCACGCGCTTGGGGTGCGCTCGCGCGCCTTCATAGGCGAGCGTGAGCACAGATGTCGTCGGGTTCAGGCGGCCGCGCAGCGCGTGGCGATAGCCCGCCATGTCCAGGATCGGCTTGGTCGCGACGCCCGAATCCATCGCCGCCTTGGCGACCGCGGACGAGACATTCTCCATCAGCCGCGGATCGAATGGCGCCGGGATGATATATTCGGGGCCGAAGCTGTGCGCGCGGCCATAGGCGATCGCGACTTCCTCGGGCACCTGCTCGCGCGCGAGTTCGGCGATGGCTTGCGCGGCGGCGATCTTCATTTCGTCGTTGATCCCCGTCGCGCGGACGTCGAGTGCGCCGCGGAAGATGAAGGGGAAGCCGATGACGTTGTTGACCTGGTTGGGGTAATCGGAGCGGCCGGTCGCGACGATCGCGTCGGGACGAACGTTCTTGGCCAGTTCCGGCCGGATCTCCGGCTCTGGGTTGGCCATCGCGAAGATGATCGGCGCTGGTGCCATGTCCTTGACCATCTCGGGCTTGAGCGCGCCCGCCGCCGACAGGCCCAGGAACACGTCCGCGCCCACCAGCGCCTCGGTCAGCGTCGAACGGTCAGTGGCCACGGCATGCGCCGACTGCCACTGGTTAATGCCTTCCCGGTCCGGCGTGATCACGCCCTTGCGGTCGCACATCAGCACATTATCGTTACGCACGCCCATGCGCTTGATAAGCTCGGTACAGGCAATGGCGGCGGCCCCCGCGCCGTTCACGACGACCTTGATCTCGCCCAGCTTCCGCCCCGTCAGCAGGCAGGCGTTGATGAGGCCCGCCGCGGTGATGATCGCCGTGCCGTGCTGATCGTCATGGAATACCGGGATGTTCATGCGCTCGCGCAGCGTCTGCTCGATGATGAAGCATTCCGGCGCCTTGATGTCCTCGAGGTTGATGCCGCCGAAGCTCGGCTCCATCAGCTCCACGGCATCGATGATGCGATCGACGTCCTCGCTCTTCAGCTCGATGTCGATCGAATCGACGTCGGCGAAGCGCTTGAACAGTACCGCCTTGCCTTCCATCACCGGTTTCGAAGCCAGCGCGCCCAGATTGCCCATGCCCAGGATCGCGGTGCCGTTCGAAACGACCGCGACCAGATTGCCTTTGGCGGTATAGTCATAGGCGGTCGCCGGATCGTCAGCGATTGCCTGCACCGGCACGGCCACGCCGGGCGAATAGGCCAGCGCCAGGTCGCGTTGCGTGGTCAGCGGCTTGGATGCGACGATCTCGATCTTGCCCGGCCGGCCCTCCGAATGGAACAACAGCGCCTCGCGCTCGGAAAACTGGACATTGGCTTCTTCGGACATTCGGCACTCCCGGGTTGATCTCCTTTAGGAGCGTGGCAACCCGAATGGCAACGCCGCCATCCACACGATTCCGCCAGCTGCCATTGTCCCTTGTAGATCGCTGGGCTAACCGCATCGCCGATGAGCGCGGCCCCCACTCCGATGATGGCGCAATATCTTGCGCTCAAGGCGGAGGCCGACGACTGCCTGCTCTTCTATCGCATGGGCGATTTTTTCGAGCTGTTCTTCGAGGATGCGAAGATCGCGGCGCAGGTGCTCGACATCGCGCTGACCGCTCGCGGCGAGCATGACGGTGAACGCATCCCCATGTGCGGTGTGCCGGCGCATTCGGCCGAAGGATATCTCGCGCGGCTGATCAAGGCGGGGCATCGCGTCGCCATTGCCGATCAGGTTGAAACGCCAGAGGAAGCGAAGAAGCGCGGCGGTTCGAAGGCGCTGGTCGCGCGCGCCATCGTCCGTGTGGTGACCGCCGGCACGCTGACCGAGGAAGCACTGCTCGACAGCCGGACCGCTAACTGGTGCGCCGCGGTTGGCGAAGCGAGCGGCGAATGCGCCATTGCCGCCGCCGATATCTCGACGGGGCGGTTCGAGATCCTAGAGTGCAGCGCGGAGGCGGTCGGCGCGGCGCTCGCGCGGCTGAACGCGGTCGAGGTAATCGCCGCCGACACCACGGATCTCCACCTCGCCACCGGTTACCGGCCCAAGGCGGAGTTCGACAGCGGCGCGGGCGAGGCGCGGCTGAAACGACTGTTCGGCGTTGCGACGCTCGACGGCTTCGGCCAGTTCAGCCGCGCGGCACTGTCGGCTGCCGGCGGGCTGACCGCGTATCTCGAACATACCGCCAAGGGCGCGCTTCCCTTCCTGCGCCCGCCGCGCATCACGCGCTCGGACGCGCACATGGCGATCGACGCGGCGACGCGCGAGAGCTTGGAACTGACGGTAAGCCAATCGGGCGCGCGCAAGGGCAGCCTGCTCGATGCGGTGGATCGCACGGTTACCGGCGCCGGCGCGCGGCTGCTTTGCACCGACATCGCCGCGCCGCTGATGGACCGCTCGGCGATCGAGGCGCGGCTCGATCTGGTCCAGCGCTTTCACGACGAACAGAATCTGCGCGACGATCTGCGCGCGTCGCTTCGCGCACTGCCCGATATTGGCCGCGCGCTGGGCCGCCTGGCCGCCGGGCGCGGGTCGCCCCGCGATCTCGGCCAGTTGCGCGATGGTCTGGACGGGGCCTGGCGGCTGGGCGAGAAGCTCGGCAAGCTGCCGCAACCGCCCGAATTGCTTGGCGCCCTCATTCCCGATCTGCGGGGGCATGGCGCGCTGATCGACCTGCTCCAGCGCGCGCTCGTGCCCGCCCCGCCGATCGATGCGGGCCAGGGCGGCTACATCGCCGAAGGCTATGATGCGGCGCTCGACGATCTGCGCGATGCCGGTGCGGGCGGTCGCCGCGCGCTCGCCGCGCTCGAGGCCGACTATCGCCAGCGCACCGGCATCCAGGCGCTCAAGATCAAGCATAACGGCGTGCTCGGCTATCATATCGAGGTGGCGGCCAAACACGCCGACGAGCTGATGCGCCCTGACAGCGGCTTTACCCATCGCCAGACGCTGGCGGGCGTGGTTCGCTTCAATGCGCCCGAATTGCACGAGATCGCGCTCAAGGTGACCCAGGCCGGCGCGCACGCGCTGACCGCTGAGGCCGCGCATCTGGAAGAGCTGACCGCCGCCGCGCTCGACCGGGGTGAGGCGATCGCCGCGACCGCCGACGCACTGGCCCGGCTGGACGTCGCTGGCGCGCTGGCGGAACGCGCGGCGGAAGGCGGCTGGACTCGGCCCGTGCTGGTAGATCACGCATGTTTCGAGGTCGAGGGTGGTCGGCATCCGGTGGTCGAAACCGCGCTGGCCAAAAGCGGCGAGCGCTTCGTCGCCAACGACTGTGTGCTGTCGGAAAGCAGCCGACTGTGGCTCGTCACGGGTCCCAACATGGGCGGCAAGTCGACCTTCCTGCGCCAGAATGCGTTGATCGCCGTGCTGGCGCAGGTTGGTGCCTATGTGCCCGCAGCGCGCGCGAAGCTGGGGCTGGTGGATCGCCTGTTCAGCCGCGTCGGCGCGTCGGACAATCTCGCGCGCGGGCGATCGACCTTCATGGTCGAGATGGTCGAAACCGCCGCGATCCTGGCGCAGGCGACACCGCGCAGCTTCGTGATACTGGATGAAGTCGGCCGCGGCACTTCCACCTATGACGGGCTTGCCATCGCCTGGGCGGTGGTCGAGGCGATCCACGAGGACAATCGCTGCCGCTGCCTGTTCGCGACTCACTATCACGAGCTGACGCGGCTCGCCGAACGGTGCGAGGCGCTGTCGCTCCACCATGTCCGTGCGCGCGAGTGGAAGGGCGATCTGGTGCTGCTGCACGAGGTGGCGGAGGGGCCGGCGGACCGCAGCTACGGCCTGGCCGTCGCGCGGCTGGCTGGCCTTCCGCCGGTGACCATCGCGCGCGCCAAGGCGGTCCTGGCCAAGCTGGAAGCCGGTCGGCAGAAGACAGGTGGGATCGCGGCGGGCTTGGACGACCTGCCGCTGTTCGCTGCGGCGGCGGAGCAAGAGGCAGAGACGGTCGATGCGCTTCGCGCCGAACTGGCCGGCATCGACATCGACGCGCTCAGCCCGCGCGAGGCGCTTGATACGCTCTACCGGCTGAAAACCATGATGGACAGCTGATGCGCGAGAGCGGTCTGGTCGGGATCATCAGCATCGTTTTCAGGACGGTGCGCGACGGCTATGGCACCGCTCGCGCATGGCTGGTGATGGCAGCGTTCGCCGCCCCGCCGCTGCTGCTGCTCGCGCTGATCCTGCTACTGCTGCTCTGACGCCCGCTTCGCCCCGACCGCGTCGACCCACCACATGAACTCGTCGGTGAAGCGCGAAAATCCGCGCGCCAGCGCCGCGCCGCCATCGCCCTGGGGCTGATCGCGTTCGTCCAGCGCCTGGCCAATCTGCGCGACGGTGACCGTCGCGGGCACCACGGCCATTCCCATTTCAGTGAGCGTCGCATGCCATATCGAATTGCTGCGCGCACCGCCCAGCCGTCCGGCCGAATAGCTGACGATCCCCGCCGGCCGCCGCGCCCATTCGGAAAGATAGTGGTCGGTCAAATTCTTGAGGCCCGGCTGCATCCCCCAATTATATTCGCCGGCGACAAACAGGAACCCGTCGGCGTCGCGCAGCTTCTTGGCCAGCGACTCCATCGCTGCCGGTGCCTCGCCTTGCGGATAATCCATGTACCGCTTGTCGAGCATCGGCAGACCGATATCGCGCGCGTCGATCAGTTCGACGTCGTGCCCCTGTGTCGCCAGTTGCGCCACGATCCAGCGCGCGAGCCGGATGCCGATGCGCGCCTCGCGATAGGAGCCGTAAAGAACCAGGATACGGTGCGACATGGCGATACTCCTCACGACACGGGCCGGCTGCCTTCCATGATCGGCACCGCGGGCAACACCATGTCGCGATTCCAGTCCCTCTTCGCGCCTTTCGGGCTGCTGCTCGGCCTGTCGATTGTCGAGCTGCTGAGTGGCCCTGCGCGGTCAGCTGTTCATGGCCGCGCTGATCGCGCGTCACCTGGGGTCTATCTGCTGCCCAAAATGAAAGAGGCCACCGGGGCCATCCCTGGCACCCGGTGACCTCCGACATGGTCAGCGGCCGGAAGCTCCAGCCCGGGAGACCATGCGGGCCGCTTGTCCGCTTGCAGATGCCGTTGACTGGGGGAGAATACCCCCCGGCATCATTCCGGTGGAGGGCTTCCACCGGGAGCAAGTGAACTTAGCGGCGCGTCTCCCGAACGAACTGAACCGACCCCATTGCTGAACCATGAGACATCGGATCACCTCCTTTCGCTTGTTGAACACTGCGCCCCCGACTTGGGAACGAGGCGAGTGTGAATCAATGCGAAAGGCAGAACAAGTCTTGTTTTAATCGGCCGGATCGACGAACTTCAAAGTTCTGGCGCTCACGTCCTAGCGCCGGCAATCCTCAGCGACGCGAAGCACCTCGGCATGGGCTGGTACGACCAGCGGCGGCGCGCCGGGCGTCTCCACGATGAACCGCCCGCGACTAAATCCCATGGCGTCGATCAACCGGTCGCTTGCCGGTAGTGCCCCGGTGACCGTACGCTCGCTGCTCGTAGTGCGGAGCGTGAGCGGGCCGGACGAACCACTGCGGATCAACGACAGCCGCCCTGCTTCACACCGGATCGTGAAGACGGGCGCAGCCGCGCTATAGACCGCGACGCTCCCCTGCCCTTCGCGGCGATAGGACCAGTTGCCCGGCGTCAGCGGCCAGTCCCGCCAATCGCTGCTTGCCGCAGGCGGCGCTGGAGCCGGCACAGGCGCTGGTGGGGGTGCGGGACGGGGTGCCGGCGCAGGCGGCGGCGCTGACGGCGCGACGCAGGCGGCAAGGACGGCGAGCGACGAGAGAGCGAGGAGATGGCGCATGCCGACCCTTATGGGCGAGCGGATGCCGAGCCTCAACCGCCTGGCGCGACTTATCGCTTGCCCCCGCCCCATTTGCGCTGCGTCTTGCCGAACCGGGTCTTGCGCGTGCCGGGCTTGCCCTCGTTGCTTCGCCCCATGACCGGCGCCTTGTGCTCGCCGGCGGGCAGGCCGAGCTCCTCGGCTTCCAGGCTGCGGATCTCGTCGCGCAGGCGTCCCGCCTCCTCGAACTCCAGATTGGCGGCGGCATCGCGCATCTTCTTTTCCAGTTCCTCGATATACGCGCGCAGATTGTGGCCGACCATGTGCGTCGGGCCGTCCTCGATCTCGACCGTGACCTGATCCTTGGACGCGACATGCGCGATGATGTCGCCGATGTTGCGCTTGATCGTGGTCGGCGTGATGCCGTGCAGCTTGTTGTACGCTTCCTGCTTCTCACGCCGCCGGCTGGTTTCGTTGAGCGCACGCTCCATGCTGCCGGTAATGCGGTCGGCATAGAGGATCACTCGCCCCTCGACGTTGCGCGCGGCGCGGCCGATCGTCTGAATCAGCGAGGTTTCGGAGCGCAGGAACCCTTCCTTGTCGGCATCCAGAATCGCGACCAGGCCGCATTCGGGGATATCGAGTCCCTCGCGCAGCAGGTTGATGCCGATCAGCACGTCATAGACGCCCATGCGCAGGTCGCGGATCAGCTCGATACGCTCCAGCGTCTCGACGTCCGAATGCATATAGCGGACCTTGATCCCCGCCTCGTGCATATATTCGGTCAGGTCCTCGGCCATGCGCTTGGTCAGCGTCGTGACGAGGGTGCGGTAGCCGAGCTGCGCGGTCTTCTTGCACTCGACGATCAGGTCCTGGACCTGTTCCTCGACCGGCTTGATCTCGACCGGCGGATCGATCAGGCCGGTGGGGCGGATCACCTGCTCGCTGAACACGCCGCCGGTCTGCTCCATCTCCCAGCCGCCGGGCGTCGCCGACACGCTGACCGTCTGCGGGCGCATCGCATCCCATTCGTTGAAGCGCAGCGGACGGTTGTCGATGCAACTCGGCAGACGGAAGCCATATTCGGCCAGCGTGATCTTCCGCCGATGGTCGCCGCGCGCCATCGCGCCGATCTGCGGAATGGTCTGATGGCTTTCGTCCACGAACAGCAGCGCGTTTTCGGGCAGATATTCGAACAGGGTCGGCGGCGGCTCGCCCGGCAGGCGGCCCGTCAGGAAGCGGCTGTAATTCTCGATCCCCGCGCAGCTGCCCGTTGCGGCGATCATCTCGAGGTCGAAGTTCGTGCGCTGCTCCAGCCGCTGTGCTTCCAGCAGCTTGCCCTCGAGATGCAATTCCTTCAGCCGCTCGGCCAGCTCATGCTTGATCGCTTCCATCGCCTGTTTGAGCGTCGGGCCGGGCGTCACATGGTGCGAGTTGGCATAGACCCGCACATAGTCGAGGTTGGCGACCTTCGCCCCGGTCAGCGGGTCGAACTCGGTAATCTCCTCGATATCGTCGCCGAAGAAGCTGATCCGCCAGGCGGTATCCTCATAGTGCGAGGGGAAAATTTCGAGGCTGTCGCCGCGCACCCGGAAATTGCCGCGCGCGAACGCGGCGTCGTTGCGCTTGTATTGCAACGCGACGAGCTTGCGGATGATCTCGCGCTGGTCGGCGACCTGGCCCTTCTTCAAGTCGAAGATCATCGCCGAATAGGTCTCGACCGAGCCGATGCCGTAAAGGCAGCTGACCGAGGCGACGATGATGACGTCGTCGCGCTCCAGCAGCGATCGGGTGGCCGAATGGCGCATCCGGTCGATCGCCTCGTTTACCGAGCTTTCCTTTTCGATATAGGTGTCGGACCGGGGCACATACGCCTCGGGCTGGTAATAGTCGTAATAGCTGACGAAATACTCGACCGCATTCTCCGGGAAGAACGACTTGAACTCGCCATAAAGCTGCGCGGCGAGGATCTTGTTGGGCGCGAGGATCAGCGCGGGTCGCTGCATCGCCTCGATCACCTTGGCCATCGTAAAGGTCTTGCCCGATCCGGTGACACCCAGCAGCACCTGATCGCGCTCGCCGGCCTTCGCCGCCTCGACCAGTTCGGCGATCGCGGTCGGCTGATCGCCCGAGGGGGTATAGTCGCTGACCAGCTTGAACGGCCGGCCGCCTTCCGACTTTTCGGGCCGGTTGGGCCGGTGCGGCACGAAGTTTTCGCCGGTCTCGGGCTCGGCAAGATTGGTGCGGATCTGAATGGCCATGGCGGCGATATGGTGCCTTTCGCAGATCGTGCAATCGCAGTCCGCTATCGCATGGTCACCAGAACAATCCAAGAACGAAACGACGGTTGCATTGCGCTGGCGAAACAGTTCCAATGAAAGCCGATAAGGAGTCCTGCCATGCGCAATGCCGTGCTGATCCCGTTGATTGCCCTTGCGGCATGTGGCGGCAACGACGTCTCGCTGACCAACGCTTCGCCGCAGGAAGTCGCGAGCAAAGTCGATGCGGCAGGCGGGCTGCGCTTCAAGCCGGGCAAGTGGGAGATCACCGTTCAGACGCTGGCGGTCGATATCCCCGGCCTCGATCCAGCGACGAAGAAGCAGATGAGCGATACGATGCTCAAGAAGTCACAGACCACCGCCAGCTGCATCACCAGCGAACAGGCCAAGAGCCCGCCCGCCGAAGTCATCGCGCGCAGCCAGGGCCGCTGCAAGTACGAGAAGTTCGAGATCGACGGCGGCAGCATCGACGGCACGCTGGTCTGTCCGGCACAAGGAGCGGGTGGTCCGATGAAGATGCGCGTCGCCGGCACGTTCGACGAAACCAGCTTCATGATCGACAACGACATGGAATCGGCCGCGCCCAACGGCCCGGCGATCAAGATCAAGGCCAAGTCGAGCGGCAAGCGGATCGGCGATTGCACGGCGCAGGAAGAGAAGCAGGCGGACGCCGACGCCAAGGGATGATCGCCGCCCCCAGCGTAGCACGACTGGTTGATGCGCCCCGCGCGCGACGGTAGCGAAGCGCGATGGACAACCTCCCCGCAAGCCCCGCGCAGGCCGCCGCCGAACTTGAGAAGCTGGCGGCAGAGATCGCCCGCCACAATCGGCTCTATCATGGCGAGGACGCGCCGGAGATCAGCGACGCCGATTACGACGCGCTGATGCGCCGCAATGCCGCGATCGAGACGGCGTTCCCCGATCTGGTGAGCGCGGATTCGCCGTCCAAGTCGGTCGGCGCGGCCCCCGCCGAGCATCTGGCGAAGGTGCCGCATGCTCGCCCGATGCTGAGCCTCGACAACGCGTTCAGCGATGCCGACGTGATCGATTTCGTGCTGCGCGTGCGGCGCTTCCTGGCGTTGGGCGAGGACGACCGGGTCGCCCTGACCGCCGAACCGAAGATCGACGGCCTCTCCTGCTCGCTGCGCTACGAGAACCGCCGCCTCGTGCTGGCGGCGACGCGCGGCGACGGCCAGGTGGGCGAGAATGTCACCGCCAATGTGCGCACGATCCCCGATGTCCCCGCCACCCTGCCCGACGATGCGCCCGACGTGTTCGAGGTGCGCGGCGAGGTCTATATGGCCAAGGCCGACTTCCTCGCGCTCAACGCCCGCCTTGCGAGCGAGGCGGAAGCGGCGGGCAAGGAAGCTCGGCAGTTCGCCAATCCGCGCAACGCCGCCGCCGGTTCGCTTCGTCAGAAGGATGCCGGCGTCACCGCGTCGCGCCCGCTCCGCTTCCTGGCGCATGGCTGGGGCGAGGCGCAATCGCTGCCGGGCGAGACCCAGTTCGACATCATGCAGGCGATCGCGCGCTGGGGCTTCCCGGTCCATCCGCTGTTCGTCCACTGCGTCCAGGTCGAACCGGCGCTCGCACAATATCGCAGGATCGAGGCGCAACGTGCTGATCTTCCATTCGATATTGACGGTGTCGTCTATAAGGTCGATCGGCTCGACTGGCAGACGCGGCTCGGCTTTGTCGGCCGCGCGCCGCGCTGGGCGATCGCGCACAAGTTTCCGGCCGAACGCGCCGAGACGGACTTGCGCGATATCGACATTCAGGTCGGCCGAACGGGCAAGCTGACTCCGGTGGCACGGCTAGAACCGGTAACGGTGGGCGGCGTCACCGTCACCAACGCAACGCTGCACAATGCCGACGAGATCGCGCGGCTCGGCGTGCGGCCCGGCGACCGGGTCGTGGTGCAGCGCGCGGGCGACGTCATCCCGCAGATCGTCGACAACCTCACGCGCGACCAGGTGCGTGAACGCTGGATCTTCCCCGACCATTGCCCGCAATGCGGATCGGAGGCGGTGGCCGAGGAAGGCGAGGTCGATATCCGCTGTACCGGTGGCCTCATCTGCCCGGCCCAGCGGCTGGAGCGGCTTCGCCATTTCGTCAGCCGTGGCGCGCTGGACATCGAAGGCTTGGGCGAAAAGACGATCGTCGAATTTCTGGACCTGGGCTGGATCGCCGAACCGGCCGATATCTTCCGGCTGGCCGCGCATCGCGACGACCTGATCGGGCGCGAGGGCTGGAAGGACAAGTCGGTCGACAATCTGCTCGCCGCGATCGAAGCGAAGCGCTCGCCCGACGCAGCGCGACTGCTGTTCGGCCTCGGCATCCGCTATGTCGGCATCGTCACCGCTCGCGACCTGCTGAAATGCTATACCACCCTGCCCGCGATCCGCGACCTGGCCGACGCGCTGATCGCGCTGCGCGAGGCGATGCCGGCCGCCCTCGGAGAGACAGGGGCCAAGCATGCCGCACGCGTCGACAAGGCGCTGGCCGAACGGATCGGCGTCGAGAATGTCGGCGCGGCGGTCGGCCATGCGCTGGCCGACTTCTTTCACGAACCGCACAACCGCCATTTGTGGGACGACTTGCTGACCCAAGTCAGCCCGCCGCCATTCGTGCTGGAAACGCGCGAGTCACAGGTGAACGGCAAGACCGTGGTGTTCACCGGAAAACTGGCCACGCTGAGCCGCGACGAGGCCAAGGCGCAGGCCGAATCCTTAGGGGCCCGAGTCGCGGGATCGGTCTCCGCAAAAACCGACTTTCTGGTGGCCGGTGCGGATGCCGGATCGAAAATCGCGAAAGCCGCTTCACTCGGAATCCGTGTCTTGACGGAGGCCGAATGGGCGGAAATCGTTGAGTCGGCCGTTTAGTTCCCGGCTGATGCGTTTTTGCAACGCACAATGGACTTGAAACAACTGTAACAATTCCGCAAAGGAACCTCCCCATGGGGCAGCGCGAGACGGTGATGACACCGCTGTGCAGGCTACAGACAGCCCATCCTAAGGGGACCAAAATGCGTAACCATCTGCTTTTCGGTGCGGCCGTTGCCGCGCTGGTCATTCCTGCCGCGGCAAGCGCCCAGCAGATCACCTCGGGCATTGTCGGCACGGTTACCGATGACGCGGGCTCGCCACTGGCCGGCGCCGAAGTCGTCATCACCGACACCCGCACCGGTGCCGCCCGCACGCTGACCACCACCGCTACCGGCAGCTTCAGCGCTACTGGCCTGGTCACCGGCGGCCCCTACACCGTGGCGGTCACCTCGGCCGGTTTCGAAGGGCAGACGGTCGAGAACATCAACACCACGCTGCAGGGCAACACCAGCCTGACCTTCGCACTGTCGAGCGGCGCGGGCGAGATCGTCGTGACCGGCAGCCGCGTTCGCGCCACGACGCTGGCGGTCGGACCGGGCACGTCGTTCGGTGCCGAAGTGCTGGCCGCAGCGCCGAGCTTCAACCGCGACGTACGCGACATCATCCGCATCGACCCGCGCGTCAGCCTGGACCGTGACGATGGCGGCTCCGGCCAGGACCGCATCTCGTGCCTGGGCGGCAACGATCGCGGCAACACCTTCACCGTCGACGGCATTCCGCAGAGCGACATCTATGGCCTGAACGACACCGGCTTCTCGTCGCGCAGCTCGACCCCGCTGCCGTACGATGCGATCCGTGAGACGCAGGTCCAGTTTGCGCCGTTCGACGTCGACTATGGCCAGTTCACCGGCTGCGCGATCAATGTGATCACCAAGTCGGGCACCAACGAATATACCGCCAGCGCCTTCTTCGAATATTCGAACAGCGACCTGCGCGGCAGCCGCATCGACGGCAACCGCCCGGTCGCCGCGATCCGTCCCGAAAAGCGCTGGGGCGTGACGCTGGGCGGCCCGATCATCAAGGATCGGCTGTTCATCTTCGGCGGCTACGAGCATCAGGAAGCCGGGCAGTCGCAGGACGAGGGTCCCGCCGGTGCCGGCTTCTCGACCGAACTGCGCGGCGTGACGCTCGCCCAGTTCAACGAGATCCGTCAGGTACTGAACCAGACCTATGGCATCGACACCGGCGATCTCGTCTACAACCGCGACTATAGCAACGATCGCTATTTCGTCCGCGGCGACCTTCAGATCACCGATCGCCATCGCCTGGAAGGCACCTATCAGCGCCTCGAGGAATCGACGATCCGCGCGGACGATCTGTTCACCAGCCAGAACACGCCGGGCATCGTCGGCCGCAACACCTTCTACCGCAGCGGCACCGTCTCGAACTATTATTCGGGCCGCCTGTTCTCGCAGTGGAGCGACGCCTTCTCGACCGAACTGCGCTATTCGCGTTCGGAAGTGCAGGACCTTCAGGATCCGATCGGCGGCGGCGAGGCACAGAGCGCCAACCCGATCCCGCGCATCATCGTCGGCGTGGACAACACCGGGACCGGCGTCGTCAACGGCACGGTCGCCGCTGGCCCGGGCAACTCGCGTACAGCGAACGACCTGCGCACGAAGGTTCAGCAGTATCGCGCGGTCGGTAACCTCAGCCTCGGCAACCATCGGATCAAGGTGGGCGCGGAGCTGAATACGGCGGACCTGTTCAACCTGTTCGTCCAGAACGCGACCGGCACGCTGATCTTCCGCAACGTCGCGGACCTGCGCGCCGGGCTGCTGTCGCCGGGCACCGGCAACAACCAGCTGAGCACGCTGCCGAACAACATCGTCTCGGGCGCGACCGAGGGTGCGTTCGGTGCGTTCTCGTCGACCGGCAACATCACTGACGCGGCCGCCAAGTTCGATCGCAGCATCTATTCGATCTATGCCCAGGACGAAGTGACGCTCGATCGCCTGAAGGTGACGGCAGGCGTGCGCGCCGACTGGTATGATGGCGGCGCGCCGCGCTACAACCCCGTGTTCGCCAGCCGCTACGGCTTTGGCAACAACAACGGGTTCAGCAAGCTCGATCCGGTCATCCTCCCGCGCGTCGGCTTCACCTACGACTTCGACAATGACGGGCTGTTCACCCGGTCGCAGCTGGTCGGCGGCGTCGGCATCTTCTCGGGCGGCGATCCGCTCGTGTGGTTCGGCAACGCCTTCCAGAACGACGGTCGTGGCTTCTCGGTCGGCAACACCCAGGCTGCCGGCTGTCCCACGGGCCAGATCAGCGTCCTGAGCGGTGGTCGGTTCACCGGGGTGCCGAGCTGCATTTCGACCAATGCCATCGCGACCGCGGCACGCGGCGAAGGCGCGACCCAGTCGATCGATCCGGACCTGAAGATCGCAACCGTCGTTCGCGCGAACCTCGGCTTCAAGACGCAGCTGAACTTCGCGAGCAGCGGCTTCTTCAGCGGCTGGCAGGCGAACCTCGACTATATCTATTCGGAGTTCCGCAACCCCTACACCTATGTCGATCTGGCTCAGACCATCGACATTCGTCGCGGCCTGAACGGCTATACGATCGACGGCCGTCCGATCTATTCGACGATCGATCCGCTGCAGGCAAGTTGCGCGGCACGCCTGACCAACATCGGCGCACCGCCGGTGTTCGCGAATGTCACGCCGGCATGCTTCACCACCTCGTCCAACCGGGTGGACGAACTGATGTTCACGAACCAGGACGAAGGCTATCGCAGCCACGTCGCATCGGTTCTGCTGTCGAAGAATTTCGAAGGCGGACTGGTGACCAGCGGCGGTTCGACCTGGGTTTCGCTCGGTTATGCGTACACCAACTCGCATGATCGCAGGAACATGTACAACTCGACGGCCGGGTCCAACTATGACCAGACCGCCGCGTTCGACCGGCAGAACCCCGACTCCTCGCCGGGCTTCTACCAGAGCAAGCACAACATCAGCTTCTCGACGAACTTCAAGAACGAGTTCGTCAGCGACTTGGCGACGGCGATCGGCTTCACCTTCGTCGCGCGCTCGGGTCGTCCGTACAGCCTGACTTGGGCCGGCAACGGTCAGTTCAACGCGCCGCAGTCGGGCAACGACAACGCGCTGGTGTACATCCCGACCGGCGTGAACGATCCGAACATCTCGCCGCTGTCGAACGCAGCTGCGGTCCAGCAGCTGGTGGACTTCAGCAACGGCCTCGACTGCGCGAAGAAGTTCTCGGGCCGTACGGTGACGCGTAACAGCTGCACCAACGACTGGTATTTCGACCTCGACCTGACCTTCTCGCAGGAACTGCCGGGGCCGGGCCGCCTGTTCGGCCGCAACGACCGCATCCGCGTCTATGCGATGTTCGACAACTTCCTGAACTTCCTCGACAACAAGTGGAACGTCCAGCGTCGTCGCAACTTCTATGGCGTCCAGGACATCGCTCAGCTGAGCACCGCGACGGTTGGCGGCCTGCCCTCCGCCGTGGATCCGCAGGGCCGCTACGTCATCTCCGGCTTCACCGGGAATACGTTTGTCGAGGATAACCAGATCAACGTGTCGTCCTCGGTATGGCGCCTCAAGTTCGGCGTCAGCTACAACTTCTGACCTGACACGCTCGTCAGATCGACCGCCGCTCCAGCGATGGAGCGGCGGTTTTCTTTTGCTCGCAAGTTCTCCATCGCCCTTACACCAGCGCGCGGTGCAGCCAGACCACGCGGCCGATGACGTCGATCGCACCGGCCGGCACGACCAGCGTCTCGAACCGCGGATTGTCGCTGACGACCTCAACCTCCTGACCGATCGCGCGCAGCCGCTTGACGCTGAGCAGCCCATCGCGACGGAAGACGAAGATGCCAGCGCGCGGGCCCAGCGTGCGGCGCGCGCGGTCGACCAGGATCTCGTCCCCGTCGAACAGGTTCGGCTCCATCGACGCGCCTTCGACTCGCAGCGTCGAGGCCGTGTCGGGCCGCACGCCCAGCCGCCGCAACAGGCCCGGGTCCAGCAGCATCTCGCTGCGTCGCTCCGCATCCACTGCCCTGCCCGGCCCTGCCGAGGCGCCGGCATCTATCCGCAACACCGCCACCATGCCTTCGGCCACCGGCCCGCCCAATGCTGCGTCGGCGATCCCAAGATAGCGCGCGAGCTTGCGCCGATCGGCCTCGGCCAGCCAGCGCGGCGTCCCCCGCGTGACGAATTGCTGCAGATAGGCAGGGTTCCGGCCGATCAGTCGTGACAGCGCGGCCAGCGATTCGCCGCGTGCCGTCGCTGCCCTCGCCAGGACCTGTCGCTGAGCCGATGAATTCATCTCCTATCCATAGCCGTAGGATTTTTCCTAGACAAGTTGGAAATGAGAACATTCAATGAACATCGCGGCGACTCGCCGTGAAGTGAAGAGGCGGAAATGGCAATTCTCGGGAAGGTTGAACGGTATCTGCGCGAGCACGGGGTCGCGCAAACCAGGTTCGGTCGAATGGCAGTGGGCGATCCGCGGCTGGTCGGCGATTTGCGCAACGGGCGCGAACTACGCCCTGCGACTCGCGAGCGGGTCGAGGCGTTCATGGCAGGTGCGCACCAGCGATGAGCCGCGGTCCCGATGCGGCAACGCTGCTCGAACGTGCACTGATCAGGGCTGCAGCCTGCAGCGACTTGGCGCTGACCGTCGAGGCAACGGACTGGACTCGCTGGGCCAGCGCGACCTTCACCGGCGCCCGGCATGACCTGGTGGTCAGCGCGCCAAGCTCGGCTGCCACGTCGGCGTGGCTGGATCGGCTCGGCGAGCATGAGTTCCGCCTGCCCGGCCATCTCGTCGCGGAACTTGCCATCGTGCGATCGCATCGCGCGGACGATCGCACGACAGCGACGATCGAGGTGTTGACCGTCGAGTCGCGCTGACCCGATGGTTCAGGCGCGCACCGCCATCCGGCGCAGCATTTCGAGTGTGTTGCCAAGCCCCTGCGCCGCATCGGCCGGCGGTGCCGCCTCGGGCGCCGCCGCCTGGCTGCGCCGGGCAATGCCCCGCTCCAGTCGGTCCAGCAGGGAATGGACCGTCGCCACCGTTTCCGGCGCGGTGATCGGCGCGGTCTGGGGCGCAGCGGCCGGCGTGGGCGCAAGCGCAAAGGTTTCGAACCGCTCGCCCACCTCGTACAACGGCGTGATCGGCTTGGGCTGCAGCGGCGCGACGGGGCGCGGGGCGGCAAGCGGCACGTCGGGTACGGCGCCCGGGTCGAACGCTGCCAGCGGCTGGTCGAGATCGCGCCTCTTTACAACTCTCAGACTGCCGGCGAAAAGGAAGGGCAGGAACTTGTCTGCGTGCGTGCCCTTTTAAAGAAGAAGAATTCAAAGTCGGTTTCCACTACTTCTCACATGAATCCCACAGAGA
>NZ_MDDS01000058.1 GCF_001721295.1 Sphingomonas turrisvirgatae
GGGCGAGGGCGGCATCCTGCCCGTCACCGTGCGCAACGTCGAAGCCGGATTGCAGGGCAAGAGGCTGAGCGTCGCCGGGCAGCAGATGCGCATCGATGCGTCGGACGGCGTGATCGCGAAGTGGCTGCGCACGATCGACAAGGCCGACGAATATAAGGTGGACGAGGTCGAGCGCGGCGGCAAGACGGTCAAGATCAACCAGACTGGCGCGACGCCGATCCTGGCCGCGAAGCTGGGCGCGCCGCTCAACATCGGCCTGCCGGGCAAGGGCAAGGATTTCGAGGTCGTCGGCATCCCGCTCAAGAAGCCGGGATTTTATGTCGTCGAGCTGGCTTCGCCGCAGCTCGGCCGCGCGCTGCTCGGCCGCGACGCGCCGCGATATGTCGCGGCGGGGGCGCTGGTCACCAACATGGCGGTGCATTTCAAATGGGGCCGTGAAGGCTCGCTCGCCTGGGTGACCGCGCTCGACAGCGGCAAGCCGGTCGGCGGTGCGGCGGTCAAGGTGACCGACAGCTGCACGGGGCAGGCGCTCGCGACCGGAACGACCGATGCGCAGGGGCGGCTGGCGGTGAACAGCGGGATCCCCGAGCCGCAAAGCTGGGGCAGTTGCGACAATGAATCGGATTCGCGCCCGCTGATGATATCGGCGCGCAAGGGCGACGACATGAGCTTCACGCTCACCGCATGGGGCGAGGGCATCCGCCCGTACGACTTCGACCTGCGCTATGGCTATGAGGCGGCCGGCGATATCGTCCACACCATCTTCGACCGCGCGCTGGTCCGGCAGGGCGAGGCGGTCAACATGAAGCATGTGCTGCGTCGCCCGGTGGCGCAGGGCTTTGCGACGCCGGCGGGCTTTTCGGGCACGTTGCGGCTGACGCATCGCGGATCGGACACGAAGTTCGAGCTGCCGGTGACGATCGACGGCAGTGGCGTCGGCGAGAGCGCGTGGAACGTGCCGCAGGGCGCGCCGATGGGCGACTACGACCTGGCCTTCGTCAAACCGGCGAGCAAGCCGGACGAGGATGAGCAAACGATCTTCACCAGCCAGTCGGTGAAAGTGGACGAATACAAGCTGCCGACGATGAAGGCGACGGTGAGTGGTCCCAAAGAGGCGGCGGTCAGGCCGAAGACGCTGCCGCTGGACCTGTTCGCCGGATATCTGTCGGGCGGGGGTGCGTCGAACCTGCCGGTCGAACTGCGCATCGGCTATTATGAGTCGGTGCCGCGGCCGGACGGCTATGACGGCTTCACCTTCACCGGCGCGCCGCTGACCGAGGGCGTCAAGCCAATGAACGGCGAGGGCGAGGCGGAGAATGCCGCGCTGCCGCCGATGCAGACGATCCCCGTGACGCTGGGCGCTGACGGCACGGCGCGGACCAGCGTGGACGTGCCGGCGGGGCTGACCGGCAACCATTCGATGCGGGTCGAGATGGATTATCAGGACGCCAATGGCGAGATCCTGACGGCCTCGCGCCGCATCTCGCTGTACGGCTCGGGCGTGCAGCTGGGCATTCGGACCGACGGCTGGCTGATGAAGCAGGACGATCTGCGGCTGCGCCTGGTCGCGCTGGATACGCAGGGCAAGCCGATCCGGGGACAGAAGGTCAGCATCGCGGTGTACAGCCGCGAGATCCTGACCGCGCGACGGCGGCTGATCGGCGGGTTCTACGCGTACGAGAACAACATGCGGACGACCAAGCTGTCGGCCAGCTGTTCGGCGACGACCGACGAACTGGGCCTGGCGCAATGTTCGGTCGATCCCGGCGTGTCGGGCGAAGTCCATGCCGTCGCGACGACGGCGGACGCGCAGGGCAATGTGGCCACGGCCAGCACATCGGTGTGGCTGGCGGGCGAGGATGACTGGTGGTTCGGCGGCGACAATGGCGACCGCATGGACGTGGTGCCCGAGAAGCAGGATTATGCCGCGAGCGACACGGCGCGATTCCAGGTGCGGATGCCGTTCCGCGAGGCGACCGCACTGGTGACGGTGGAGCGCGAAGGCGTGCTGTCGAGCTTTGTCACCACGCTGTCGGGCGATGATCCGGTCGTCGAGGTGCCGTTGAAGGGCGTATATGCGCCGGACGTCTATGTCTCGGTCATGGCGGTGCGCGGGCGCATCGGCGGGTGGAAGCTGTGGTGGGCCGATCTGGCGCGGCGCTGGAACCTGCCGTTCTTCTCACGCGAGGGTGCGGCGCCGACCGCGACGGTGGACCTGGCCAAGCCGAGCTTTCGCCTGGGCATCGCCAAGATCAAGGTCGGCTGGGAAGGGCATCGCATGGGCGTGTCGGTGAAGGCCGATCGCGACCGCTATGCCGCGCGCGATGTCGCGAAGGTGGCGTTGCAGGTGAAGAACCCGGACGGATCGGCCGCGCCCGACGCCGATGTGGCGTTCGTGGCGGTGGACGAGGCGCTGTTGCAGCTGGCGCCGAACGAAAGCTGGGACGTGCTGGGCGCGATGATGGGCGAGCGGCCGATCGCGGTCATCACCTCGACCGCGCAGACTCAAGTGGTCGGCTCTTTTACACCTCTGACGCCGGCGCCGCATAGAGAAGGGG
>NZ_MDDS01000059.1 GCF_001721295.1 Sphingomonas turrisvirgatae
GTAAGCGTGGCATGAGGGCCGCCTTGCTCGTTTGGCCGTAGCCGGGATGCTTATCGTCTTTGACGAGGGCGCGGGCGGTGCGGGAAGTTTTCGGTTCTGAGACTGGTCGTACGAGCGCTCGTACGACTGGTCGTGTGGAGGTGGTCGGCCGGGTATCGGGCCGACGGAGCTGGTCGGACGCGGAGAAGCTGGAGATCCTGGCCGAGGCGTTCCGGCCGGGCGTGCGGGTCCGTGATGTCATCGCCCGGCGCGAGGTGTCGAGCAGCCTGATCTATACGTGGCGCAAGCAGGCGCGGCTGGGCAAGCTGGGCGGGGTCGCGCCTGCGCTGCCGGCATTCGCCGAGGTGCGCGTGGCCGATGTAGCCGCACCTGCGCCGCAGCCGGCGACATCCACGTCTGGCCTCATCTGCATCGAATTTCCGGGTGGCGTCCGAGTGAGCGTGGACGGGTCGGTGGACGCCGGCGCGCTGGCGCGAGTGTTGTCGGTGCTGCGTTGAGCCCCACGCCGTTGCCGACGCGGGTGTTCCTGGCGTGTGGCGTCACCGACATGCGCAAAGGGTTCGATGGTCTGGCGGTACTGGTGCAGCAGGTGCTGGCCCAGAACCCGCACTCGGGCGCGTTGTTCGCGTTCCGGGGCAAGCGGGGTCATCTGGTCAAGCTGCTGTGGTTCGATGGGCAAGGCCTGTGCCTGTTCTCCAAGCGGCTCGACCGGGGTCGGTTCGTCTGGCCGGTGACCGCGACGGGCACGGTGACGCTGACGCCGGCACAATTGTCGATGCTGCTGGAGGGCATCGACTGGCGTCGCCCAGAGCGGACGTTCACGCCGACGCTGGCGGGGTGAAAACGGCGGTTTTGCGACGCTTTTTCTCGCCCGTCGATGCGTGATCTGTTATGAAATGCGGGTGCTGGAAGCGCCTGTTTCCCCTGCTGATGCCACCGCGCGGATCGCCGCGCTGGAGGCATCGCTCGCCCGGGCGAATGCCGCGCTCGCCGCCCGCGATCTGCTCATCGACACGTTGCGCGGGCAGATCGCCCGACTGCGGCGGATGCAGTTCGGTGCCTCCTCCGAGAAGTTGGGCCGCGAGATCGAACAGCTCGAGCTGGCGCTGGAAGAGCTGGAAACGGAGCGGGATGTTTCCGAAGTCGAGACTGCGGCGCCTGGAGTAGCGCCGCGCCTGGCACCGGTCCGCAGTCTGCCGGAGCATCTGCCGCGCGAGGAGGTCGTCCACGAGCCGGCGTCCGGTATCTGCACCTGCCCGGACTGCGGTGGTGCGCTGCGCCGGCTGGGCGTGGACGCGCACGAGATGCTCGACATCGTGCCGGTGCGCTGGCGGGTCGTGCGCGACGTCCGCCCCAAATACAGCTGCCGGTCTTGCGAGAAGATCGTCCAGGCACCCGCGCCGGTCAGCGCTGTGGCGCGGGGCAAGGCGACCTTCGCGACGCTGGCGCACGTCGTCGTCTCCAAGTTCGACCACCATCTGCCGTTGTACCGCCAGGCCGAGATGATGGCCGCGCAGGGGCTCGAGATCGACCGCTCGACGCTCGCGGGCTGGGCCGGGCAAGCTGCAGCACTGCTCGACCCGGTGGTCAGCCGTATCCGTGACGAGGTGCTCAAGACCGACAAGATCCACGCCGACGACACGCCGGTGTCGGTGCTCGACCCCGGCCGTGGCAAGACCGCGACCGGGCGGCTGTGGGTGTACGCCGCCGACGACCAGGCGTCCGGCAGCACGACACCGCCCGCAACATGGTATCGCTTCACGCCCGACCGCACCGCGGCGCACCCGCAGGCGCATCTCGCCGGCTTTCGCGGCTTTCTCCAGGCCGATGCCTATGCGGGCTATGACGCCCTGTACCGCGGTGGCGTCACAGAGGTGGCATGCTGGGCACACTTCCGGCGCAAGGTGTTCGACCTGCACGAGCGCCTCTCCACGCCGCTGACCACCGATATCCTGGAGCGCATCGGCGCGCTCTATGCCGTCGAGGCGGAGGTGCGTGGTCAGCCGCCGGATGTACGCCGTCGAGCGCGACAGGAACGAAGCCAGTCGCTGGTCGACGCCTTGCGCGAGGTGCTCGACGCTGCCCTTCGCCGCCTGTCGCCCAAGTCCGACATGGCCAAAGCCATCGCCTATGGCACCAAACGCTGGCCAGCGCTGTGCCGCTTCCTGGGTGACGGGCGTCTGGAGATCGACAACAACATCGCGGAGCGGGCCCTGCGCGGCGTCGCCGTGGGAAGGCGCAACTGGCTGTTCGCGGGTTCGCGCGCAGGCGGCGAGCGAGCCGCCGCCATCTACACCGTCATCCAGACCTGCAAGGCCAACGGCGTCGACCCGCAGGCCTATATCGCCGATGTCATCGCCAGGGTCGCCGGCGACTGGCCCGCCACCCGCTGGGACGAGCTGATGCCGTGGAACTGGGTGCCCCAGACAGATCAGCCAACAGCCCAAGCCGCATAAACTGCGGTCCTCACGCCACGCTTAC
>NZ_MDDS01000060.1 GCF_001721295.1 Sphingomonas turrisvirgatae
GGCGTTCGCCGCCGAACTTGAACAGCAACGGGCGGGGTTAACCCCGCCCGTTGCTTCACCTGCGCTCATGCGCGACAACACCGGTCGGTCTCTGGTTGCCGCTGGATGAAAGGCGGGGGTCACGTCAAGGGCTGCCGTTCCCTGAGGACGCGGATACCTTTGAAGGAAGCTTATCGTGTCACCCTCTATCCCTCCGGGAGCAACCCGCACTGGATCGGGAGGCATCGTATATGCCCCAGCAGGAAGTTGTATTTACTGCGGCGAGTCGAGAGGGCTTACGCGGGAGCATATCGTGCCGTTTGGGCTGCACGGCGATTTGATCCTTCCAAGCGCCAGCTGCAAACAGTGCGCGGCAATCACCAGTGATGCAGAGCGGTTTGTTCTTCGAGACATGCTTGGTTTGATGAGGACAAAGTATGGTTTCCGATCTCAAAACAGGAACACGAAGCGGAACCCACCCAAGCCCCTCATCTTGAAACATGAACACGATGGCCGAAAGACGCCGATCACCCTGGATCCCCCGCGCTCACCGTTCTTCTCATGGTCACTGCCGCTGTGGGGGTTCCCCGGCATGGCATGGCATGAGGCCTATGAAGTCGTCTGTGCGAACGACACTCTTTATTGCGTCGTTGGTCAGCTAGATGCCCAAGCCGCATTGGATGCCGCAGGCGGCAAGCATGTGGTATCGCTGCCGGAAGCCAAATTCAGCAATGCCACCTTCGCGAGGTTTTTGGCGAAGGTCGCCCACTCTTTTGCGGTCGCGGCGCTTGGCGCGGACGGCTTCCATCCCGTCCTGCCTAATTTCATCCGGAATGGGGGCGATAAGCCCAGGATTTTCGTAGGCGGAGAACTCGAGATACCGCCAGCGCAGCCTTACGCGTACGAAATTGATCTCGGCACCATGCAATCCGCGAATGGCTCAAGGTATCTAGCCGTTAGAATGCGGCTGCTATCCTATCTCGGCACACCGGTGTACACGGTTATCGTGGGCGACAGGTTCGAAGGCGACCTGGCTAGCGTTGGTCATGGCTACGCTAAGCCAATACAAGTTGCGATAATGGGAGATGATGGTGTTCCGATTTTCTCGGCCGGGCAATGACGCACATCTCCAGAGAACGTCGGGCCAAACAGATCTTACTGGCTATCAGTTGGCGCCTGTCCGGAAGTCATATGACGTGGGCGCAACAGCAGAGCGAGCATGATGCGCTTCAAAAGCATCGCCTCTCATCTCCGGCCGTATCGCATGCTTGCCAGCCGGCTGACGACGATCAATCACATGTTCGCTGCAGCGATAGCGCCGCACGACCCGTATGATGAAGCGCACGTTCGTGAGGCGGTGAGCCTGCTGGGCAACGATCCTGACGATGACCTATCTTGCGCCTACTGCGGAGCGCCGGCCGAAACTTGGGATCATGTGTTCGCGACAGTGAAGAACAGCCGTTTCAGCGGTCATGGACACCGACTGGGAAACCTGCTTCCGTGCTGCAAGTCGTGCAATTCGCGGAAAGGCAATAAGGCTTGGCAGGCGCACTTGTCTTCACTTCCCATGGACGATGTCGAGCGAAGCCGCAGATCCGCATGCATCGAGCGCTACCTGGACACGTACGGGCAGATCGACCTGCTTGCCGAGCCGACTCCTGATCACGTTCGACTGGATGAACTGCGCGCCCAGGTTCTCTCTCTCGTTGCGGAGGCCGATGAGGTCGCATCGCGCATCAGGGCCGGCGCGCAAACCTGATCATCTTATATGAAGGTGGTTCAAACCTTCACGAACACCTGTGCGGACGTGATCCGCAGATATGCGCGTTCCCGCGAAAATGGCAGGGTGCATTCACCTGAAGCGTCGTCGATCAGAGACGCTTTAGCAAGGCGTCTGGTTCAACCGCTAGAGCCTCTGCCAACCGACCGAGCGCCCTAACTGACGGGTTCCGTGTGCCGCGTTCCATGTCGCTTACGTAGCTGCGCTCCATCCCGGCTTCGAGCGCAAGCTGTTCCTGCGATAGGCCTTTCAGCTTCCGGTGCATGCGCACGTTCGCGCCGAGAAGTTGCACCACATCCATGCGCTGATGTGGCCGGGTCGACTGGCTAAGGTCTGTATACCAATCGTGTCATTTTCGCTTGCTCTACCTGCTTCAGCGGGCGATCAACCGGCTTGAAGGGCGGCTGATGGCTTGAGCCGAAGGTCGCTCCGTAAGGGGGCGGCACATCAATGATCAGCATCGACACGACACGTCAGCGCACCCGCGTCTGGCGCGATGCTGCGCGTCCACCATGATCTGCCCCCCGCTGAGTGGCCCGGAGACTATGATAGTCTGGACCACGAAAGGGACATTGAATGCCGAGCAAGAAGCACAAGCCGGAAGAGATTATCGGCAAGCTGCGTGAAGTTGAGATCGTGC
>NZ_MDDS01000061.1 GCF_001721295.1 Sphingomonas turrisvirgatae
GTTATCGCCTATCACTAGGTTGATCGCCAAACGCTTCAGCGTTTTATTCCACTAGAATCCAATAATTTTCTATATCCAGCAGACCGCAGTACATCTTATATAATTATTGAAATTTCCATGTTCGATGGACGAACAAAAGAGACTAAAAAAGCATTTATTAAGACTCTATTCGAAAATATAAACAATCTATGCGGTATTGATTCAAATGATGTTGAGATAACTATATTTGAAACCCCTAAAGAAAACTGGGGCATTAGAGGGGAAAATGCGGATGAACTACAGTTAAATTATAAGGTAAATGTTTAAATTTCCTAAAATTAACATAATACGCCTTATACGAAATGTGTTATAATTTTCCTTAGAAATCAATGCTGTAGTTTCTAGTTTATAGCCCATCTTCCCCAAGGTGGGTTTTTTTTATGATTTTTCACGTTCCACGCTTATTTATTGAGCAATGTTCCACGGTTTTATTTAGCCTAAGTTAACCATATGGAAGAAAAAAACGACTCCAGAAGCCACGCTTTTTAGGCTCTGGTTCAACATGCTCTGGAACAGGAATGCGCTTATTCTCTGGAGTAGTCAATCCGTCATGTTTAGGATCATCAATATTAGGTTCTGGCTGTACTTGAGCTACATTCGCTTGCGACTGTTCTTGATCGGTAAACGTAGTCATATTGGCTTTTGGTGCTTCTAGTAAGCGCTGCATGGCCTCGATCTGATCTTGATAAAACGATTCACGTTCTAGTGATTGATTTTCTCTAAACAGTGCTTGATTTAACTGTTTTTCCAGTATGTCAACTTGACGTTTTAATAGGTCAACTTCTGTCAAGTTTTGACTGTTAATTGATTGACTTTGATTGACATTAGTATCTTTCTTTTGTGGTTCCCCAAAAACTCTTATGGCTTCTGCGAAGTCAATTAATCCATCAGATCCTTTAGATAAATTTCCTTTGTTTATATGGGCATATATGGCTTGTCGTGAATATCCGTAAAGCTTAGCCAACTCTGAAACTGACAGTTTTTTCATTATGTAAACCAGTTTTCAATTTGTGTTAATACTTGACTGTCAACTTTACAATGTCAATTGACATCATTTATTGAAAGCCAACTTTTCGAAGTAATGGAGTAAGTTCTTTTAATTTCTCCGGCTGTTTTAGCATATCTGCAATCCGTACAGCAAATTGTTCATAGCTTTCGGTGCCTTGTGAAAGTTTTCCCATTTCTGGAAGCTCTGACAATTTACTCGCAAATGAATAGCGTTGTGCATCTGTTAAAGTGATCGTTATATCTTCGCTTACACCTATACTTTTAGCTGACTTCGTTACTGATTTTTTTTGTTTAAAGCTAAATGAAAAACCTGTAATTGATCTACCAGTCTTATGCTGTTCAACTTTAACAGTAATGTCGGTATGTTCATTTACTTGCTTTAATGCAATGTCTAAGACATATTTTTTAAAGTCATACATTCGTTTGTATTCAGTATCGAGTACACCTATTTTTTGTCTGAAATCAGACAAAGTTATAAGAGGCGTTTTTCCTGTACTACGCCATGCAATCAATATCTCATATAACCGAACGGCATAAGCACTTGTTAAATTGCTTATTTGTTGTATTTCATACTTTGTAAATTGTTCTTCTAGTCTTGTAATTAAAGGCACGATAGCGGGAGCAAAAATAAGTCTAACAACCGCTTCATTATCAATATAAGCGACTTCACTCACCCATCTTGACTTGTGATTAATAATGTTGCCTTTTTCACTAAGACTTTGATAACTGAATTGTCTTGCAAATAGATCATCACAAGCATCTTTTAATGCCTGATAAGCCGTGTTTCGATGTACACCAAATTGATTGATGTAGCTTTCAGCATGAACTGTTAATGGATCATTAGCATTTATTCCCTTACCCGATTCCCTTGCTTCAACGATAGCTAGAAG
>NZ_MDDS01000062.1 GCF_001721295.1 Sphingomonas turrisvirgatae
GGCCGCCGCCCCCTGCCCCTCCGGGCGCGATGCCCCCCCGCCCCCCCCGCCCCGCTTGGCCCCGGCGGTCCGCTCCGCCTTGCGCGCCGCGAGTTCCGCCTTCAACAAATCCGCCAGCAGCCGCTCCGACCAGCGCCGCCGCGTCCCCACCACCTCGCCGCGCAGCACGATATCCTCGTCCCACCCCTCGACCGCGCGCTCATAGGCGATCTGCTCCAGGTTCGGCAGCGAGATGCGCAGCGCCTTCTCGCACGCCGCCGCGAACTCGGGCGACTTGCGGCGCAGCTTCTGGATGGTGATGTCGCCCACGCCCACTCGCGCACAGGCTTTGCGCACCTCGCCCGTCTCGGACAGCGCGCGCAGGAAGGCGCGCTTGCGCACCTCGGACAGTCCGTCCCATCGTTCGTTGCGCGCCAGCGGCGCATCCCCGCCCAGTTCCTTCGCCGCAGCCGCCGCGCGCCATTCGGCCACCACCGCGTCCCAGCGCGCCGCAAAGTCGGGATCGCGCTGCCGCCTGGCATAGGCCCCCGCCTTCTCCCGCCCGATCAGCGCAGCCGCTGCCCGCGTCGTCCCCGTCTGCCTTAGCGCCAGCAGGAACGCCGTTTCAGTGTCCGCCGTCCAGCGCGTTTGAGGTTTGCGCATGAGTCCCTGCCCCGTGAGTCACGTTGAGGGGTGACCAGTTATAGGGCGGAGGGCGTGTAGGAAAGAACGTTTTGGGAACAGCAACTACTAGGGATTTAAGCGGCTTGCTCGAAGGCCAGAAGGCGCTCTCCAATCGCAGCCACAGAGTTGAAGGCTGCTAGTCGAAGTTCTTCCTGATCCGCCTGCTCCTCAAGAGCCTGAAGTGCGATCTGCAGGTTTTCATATTGCCGATCAGTGACCTGGGGATCATTTGCCGCCGGAACCTGCACCAACATTTCATGCGAGCGGCGAAATATATTAGTGGCCTCCGCGTCGCGATCCACCTTCAAGTCCCACAGTCGCCTCTTAATCAGATCGACCGATCGTGTGATCTGACCGACCTGCAGAGTTCCAAAATTTGCCACGAGTTTCGAGCCGGTGAAGTCGATGGACACCTCATGGCTACGGCGCCGCCGGGGACGTCTTCCCAAATCAGAGCGAAAGAAGCCCGCTAACCCCGCTCTATTTTCGAGTACATAGTCCAGAACTAGCACGGGCAGCCGATCGCCGCTCGCTAACGCTTCGAACCGATCTTCATATGTTGCTTCAGGATCATCTGCTTCCAATGCGACAGCTTGAGCATCGGCATCGTACAGAGATGACAGAGCGCTCATCCAAGCTTGGCCGATAGCCTGCAATGAGGTCCCTTCTGCTTCCCGAACTTGTCCGATTGAGACACCGGTAATCGAAGGACGGAAATCTAGCAGAGCTTGTAGAGAGCGTGAGACAAGGTCGTGCTTCAGTTCGTCAAGTACTACGCCAGCAACCTGTATAATGATGTCTGATTGTGCCCCGTACAGGCATTGCAGGCGGGACAGCGCGTTAGCCGCCTCAATATGAAAGCCTTCGTTGCCGAGCAACGCGACTCCGATTACCAGACGCTCTTCTGACCCCCGAATTGGCGATAGAAAAATCGGCGCCCAACGAGCACGTACGGAACTGGTGAAAGTTGGGAACGTCAACCCGTCCAAGTCTTGACTGGTCATATTAACACTGGCGTCCCGAGCGCTGCACTGGCAAATCTCGCCACTGACGTGACCCCCGCCTTTCATCCAGCGGCAACCAGAGACCGACCGGTGTTGTCGCGCATGAGCGCAGGTGAAGCAACGGGCGGGGTTAACCCCGCCCGTTGCTGTTCAAGTTCGGCGGCGAACGC
>NZ_MDDS01000063.1 GCF_001721295.1 Sphingomonas turrisvirgatae
TTGTATAACCCCTGACCGCCCCCCTCACCGCCTTTGCCGTAGCCTCGCTCGGCATCGCCATCTTCTCGTCGATGGATGCGGTAATGAAGGGGCTGGTGATCGCGCTCGGCGCCTACAGCGCGCTCATGTGGCGCATGCTGGCGGGCGTCGCAATCAGCGCGATTCCCTATGCCGCCAGCAAGCCGCGCTGGCCCGCCCCAACCGTCCTGCGCATCCACATCGTGCGCGGCATCGTCTCCGCCGCGATGGCGTTCCTCTTCTTCTGGGGCCTCGGCCGCGTGCCGATGGCACAGGCGATCGCGCTCTCGTTCATCGCGCCCATCATCGCGCTGTTCCTCGCAGCCGCGATCCTCAAGGAAGCGATCACCCGCGCCACCATCATCGCCACCGCCATGGCCTTTGCCGGCGTCCTCGTCATCCTCTACGGCCAGTCACAGGCGCGGCTCGGCCACGACGCGTTCCTCGGCGCGCTCGCCATCCTCGCCTCGGCAGTCTGCTATGCCTGGAACATCATCCTGATGCGCCAGCAATCGCTCCTCGCCAGCGCGACCGAGGTGGCGTTCTTCCAGTCCGCGATCGTCGCGCTGATCTATCTCGGCTTCGCACCGGTCTTCCTGACCGCGCTCCCGCTCGATCATGCACCCGCCATCCTTCTCGCCGCGTTGCTCGCCACCGCGTCGCTCTTCCTGCTCAGTTGGGCCTATCGCCGCGCAGAGGCGAGCTATCTCGCGCCGACCGAATATACAGGCTTCCTCTGGGCGACGCTGTGGGGCTGGGTCGTGTTCGCGGAGCGGGTCTCCTTCTTCACGCTGGCCGGCGCAGCGCTGATCGTCGGTGGCTGCATCCTCGCCGCCCGCCGTCGCGATCACGCCCCCGCCGCCGATACCGAGGCTCAACTGCCATGATGACCATCCGCCACGCTACCGAAGCCGATTTCGACCTCGTCGCTGACTTCATCCGCAAGCTCGCCGACTATGAAAAGCTCGCCCACGAAGTTTGCTTCGACCCCGACGTCATGCGCGCGCACCTGTTCGGCCCCCGCCCCGCCGCCGAGGTCCTGATCGGCGAAATCGACGGCGTGCCGAGCGGCTTCGCGCTCTGCTTCCAGACCTTCTCGCCCTTCGAGGGCAGGCCCGGCATCTGGCTCGAGGATCTGTTCGTCGAGCCAGATGCGCGTGGCAGCGGGCTCGGGCGCGCGCTGCTCGCCCGCCTCGCCGCGCTCGTCATCGAACGCGGCGGCGCACGGCTCGAATGGAACGTCCTCGACTGGAACGATCTCGGCAAGGGCTTCTACCGCAGCATCGGCGCCGCCCATGTCGATGGCTGGGAGCGCTGGCGAATGCAGAACGAAGCGCTGACGGCTCTCGCAAACGCCAGCTGATCCCGGCCCGATCGAATAGGCGACGCTGGGCCGCGAAGCCGGCCGCCGCGCCCCGGTGAAAAAGCAGCGCAAGAAGCAGTAACGTCGGCCAGCGGTCGCACCGGCCGCCTGCCGATACCCGTTGCGAACGCCAAGTCCCGCTCCCATCGGGAGAGGGTTGCGTAGACTTGGCCGCGCTTCTTCAGCGCGGCCCTAGTCGGAGCTGGGTGAGGGGATCACCCCCTCGATGGCGCCAATCCCCTCATCCAAGCTTCGCCAGGCACTGAAGCGCCAAGCTGCGCTATCCTTCTCCCTATGGAGAAGGTTTGATCGAACGCTCCCCCGCCGCAGGCAAACCCCCTTCCCCTCGCCG
>NZ_MDDS01000064.1 GCF_001721295.1 Sphingomonas turrisvirgatae
TATTCCGTTGAAAAACTCGGTCTTGAAGTCGTGCTGAGGGTCTGATTCAGTTTTCGCGGTTGAGCGGAGACGGGCTGATGATGGGTGAGCGGGCGGTGGCGCAGGAAGCGCTGTTCTACAGCTTCAGCCTGGAGCGACATGTGCCGGCGGAGCATCTGTTGCGCTCGATCGACCGGTTCGTGGACCTGTCGGATATCCGCGAGCTCCTGCGGCCATTCTACAGCGAGACGGGACGGCCTTCGATCGACCCTGAGCTTTTGATCCGGATGTTGATCATCGGCTATTGCATGGGCATCCGCTCCGAGCGCCGGCTGTGCGAGGAGGTGCATCTCAACCTGCCTATCGCTGGTTCTGTCGGCTTGGTCTGGAGGGCGATGTGCCCGATCACTCGACCTTCTTGAAGAACCGGCACGGCCGCTTCCGCGACAGCGACCTGCTGCGTGAGTTGTTCGAGATGACGGTGGCGCGTTGCATCGCCGAGAGGCTGGTGGGAGGTCATGGCTTTGCGGTCGATGCCAGCCTCATCCGCGCCGATGTCCATCGCCAGCGGTCGGTGCCGGGCGAGCAAGGCCTGCCACCCGAAGCGGTCGGTCGCGCCGTTGCCGAGTATCTCGACGTGCTGGACGATGCCGCGTTCGGGGCCGCGACGCCAGTCACGCCCAAGCGCATCAACCTCACCGATCCGGCGTCACGCTGGACCGCCGCCACGCGTGAGGCTGCCTTCTATGCCTACAGCACCAACTATCTGATCGACCTCGATCATGCGGTGATCGTCGATGTCGAAGCCACGACCTCGGTGCGGCAGGCCGAGGTGACCGCGCAGCGGCGGATGATCGAGCGAACGCAAGCCCGCTTCGGCATCTGGCCAGAGCGTCTCGTGGCCGACGCCGCCTATGGCTCGGCGCCGAACCTCGCCTGGCTTGTCGAGGACATGAGCATCGAGCCGCATATCCCGGTGTTCGACAAGTCAGCTCGCACCGATGGCAGCTTCGAGCGCGCGGACTTTATCTACGACCATGAGGACGACAGCTATATCTGCCCCGGCGGCAAGCGCCTGCGGCGCTCCAACCGCAACTTCAGCACACCGCGCGCCGGCGTCGATGCAGACGGGTCGATCCGCTATCGCGCGCGTCTGCAGGACTGCCAGAGCTGCAACCTGCGGCAGCGCTGTACCCCGAACATGCCTGCCCGCAAGGTGACCCGCTCGATCCACGAAGGCGCGCGCGACATGGCCCGCGATATCGCCACCACCGACGCGTACCTCGTGTCACGTCGCCAGCGGAAGAAGGTCGAGATGCTGTTCGCTCACCTCAAGCGCATCCTGAAGCTCGACCGCTTGCGCCTGCGCGGGCCGAACGGCGCACGAGACGAGTTCCACCTCGCCGCGGCCGCCCAGAACCTCCGCAAGCTGGCCAAGATCATCCCGATGGCACAGCCAGCACCGGCCTGATCACCAATGGATGCCGCTCGCCTCCATCGCCGCGCTACCCTCGAACCATGCCGCAGCCGACTTTTTCAACGGAATAGG
>NZ_MDDS01000065.1 GCF_001721295.1 Sphingomonas turrisvirgatae
GATCGTACCGTCCGCTTGGCAAGCGGGCGGATCTCGTGGTTAGCTGCGCGCCGCCTGCATCATCTGGCGATGCGGGACGACAGTCTCGGCCTTGAACTGAAAATGCGTGCCGTCACGCCAGATGCCGAACATGATCGTGGCAAGCTTGCGCGCAACGGCAATCCTGGCCTTGTTGAATCCGACCTTCTTGGCCAGTCGGACGCCCCAGTCCTTTAGCGAGGAGAAGGTCTTGGTCGCGGACAGCAGCACAGTTGCGGCGTTGACCAGGTGCGTCCGGGTGAGCCGGTTGCCCATCTTGCTGATGGAGCCGTGGGTCAGGCTCTCACCGGACTGGTATACCCGCGGCGTAAGGCCCAGATACGCCGCGACATCGTCCATCCGACGGAAGCGCGAGGGCTCCTCGATCGCGGTGAAGAACGACAGCGCAGTGATCGCACCGACGCCGGGGATCGCCATGAAACGACGGCATACGGGGTTCTCGCCAGCGAGTGTCTCCAGCTCGGCGTCGATCCTGGCAGCATCGACTTGTAGCCTGGCACAATGATCCAGGATCGGCATGATGCGCGGCCGCAGATCAACGCCTTCGTTATCGACGATGATTAGCAGTTGCTCGACGACGCGCTCACGGAACGTCGCTGCCGACTTGGCACCTGACTCAACCCGTCCACCGTAGACACGAAGCAGGCCGCGGACCACCGCCTCAGTCTGCACCCGCTGCTGAACAAGCCGGTGGCGCAGGATGATCTGCGCGCGCACCTCGAAGCAGGCTGCGCTCTTCACATAGACCTCGGTCAGGTAGTCGCGGCCAGACCGGG
Organism: Sphingomonas turrisvirgatae; assembly: GCF_001721295.1. Taxonomy (GTDB): domain Bacteria; phylum Pseudomonadota; class Alphaproteobacteria; order Sphingomonadales; family Sphingomonadaceae; genus Sphingomonas; species Sphingomonas turrisvirgatae. The sequence continues at coordinate 816 of NZ_MDDS01000065.1, forward strand.
TGATCTCGGCGATGCCTCGCGCGTCGTTTGTATCGGTCTTGTTGCGCCGGATCGATAGTACCCGGTGCACCTGCAGCGCATCGAGCACCGACACCTGATAGCCGAGCCGCCTGAGGCCGACCGCCAGGTGACCGCCCATCGCACCGGACTCCAGGCCAATCCGCGCCACATTCGATGCAAAGTTCTTGGCGAGGTACCGGCCCAGCTCGGTCGCGCTGGTCTTCATCGAACACTGGTGCACGATCTGACCATCGCCATCCAGCACGCACACCGATGTCGACTTCATGCCGACATCCAGCCCGATCCAAACCCGAGCGCGCGCCGGTTCAACCTCCGCCGCCTCACGCATCGCCGACAAAGCCGGGTTGGTGATTTTCTTAGCCATCTCGTCCTCCTCATCTTGCAGCAACAGCGCAGCGTTGCCCCGCTTGGATGGGAAGGAAAGGACCTCAGCTAAACCACAACCGGCTTC
>NZ_MDDS01000066.1 GCF_001721295.1 Sphingomonas turrisvirgatae
TCAATAGCGATAGTGGTCGGGTTTGAAGGGGCCTTCGACGGGGACGCCGATATAGTCGGCCTGGCGCTGGGTGAGTTTGGACAGCTTGACGCCGAGCTTGTCGAGGTGGAGCGCGGCGACCTTTTCGTCGAGGTGCTTGGGCAGGACATAGACGTCGTTTTTGTACTTGTCCGCACCGGTCCACAGTTCGATCTGCGCCAGCACCTGGTTGGTGAAGGACGAGCTCATCACGAACGAGGGGTGGCCGGTCGCATTGCCCAGATTCACCAGGCGGCCCTTCGAGAGCACGATGATCTTCTTGCCGTCAGGGAACTCGACTTCGTCGACCTGCGGCTTGATCTCGGTCCACTTCATGTTGGCGAGGCCGGCGATCTCGATCTCGCTGTCGAAATGGCCGATGTTCGACACGATCGCCATGTTCTTCATCGCGCGCATGTGATCGACGGTCAGCACGCCTTCATTGCCGGTCGCGGTGACGAAGATGTCGGCGCGAGTGACCGCTTCCTCCATCGTCACGACTTCATAGCCTTCCATCGCCGCCTGCAGCGCGCAGATCGGGTCGATCTCGGTCACCAGCACGCGCGCGCCGCCATTGCGCAGCGACGCGGCCGACCCCTTGCCAACATCACCAAAGCCGGCGACGCAGGCGACCTTGCCGGCCAGCATCACGTCGGTCGCGCGACGGATCGCGTCGACCAGGCTTTCCTTGCAGCCATAGAGGTTGTCGAACTTCGACTTGGTGACGCTGTCGTTCACGTTGATCGCCGGGAAGGGCAGCTTGCCCTTCTTCGACAGCTCATACAGGCGATGCACGCCGGTGGTGGTCTCTTCCGACACGCCCTTGATGTTCTGGACGGTCTTGGTGAGGTAACCCGGACGCTCGGCCAGGAAGCGCTTGAGCGTGGCGACGAAGATCTCCTCTTCCTCGTTCGACGGCGCGAACAGCTCTTCGCCCGCCTCGACCCGCGCGCCCCACAGCGCGAACATCGTGGCGTCGCCGCCATCGTCCAGGATCATGTTGCAGGTCTGATCCTGCCCCCAATCGAAGATGCGGATGACGTAATCCCAATATTCCTCCAGCGTCTCGCCCTTGACGGCGAACACCGGAATGCCCCGCTCGGCGATCGCGGCGGCGGCATGGTCCTGCGTCGAATAGATGTTGCACGTCGCCCAGCGCAGCTCGGCGCCAAGCTCCTTGAGCGTCTCGATCAACACCGCGGTCTGGATCGTCATGTGCAGCGAACCGGTAATGCGCGCACCCTTCAGCGGCTTGGACGCCCCGAACT
>NZ_MDDS01000067.1 GCF_001721295.1 Sphingomonas turrisvirgatae
TGATCTGCCCCCCGCTGAGTGGCCCGGAGACTATGATAGTCTGGACCACGAAAGGGACATTGAATGCCGAGCAAGAAGCACAAGCCGGAAGAGATTATCGGCAAGCTGCGTGAAGTTGAGATCGTGCTGGCGCAGGGCGCGAGCACAGCCGAGGCGTGCCGGCGGATCGCGGTCAGCGAGCAGACCTATTATCGCTGGCGCAAGGAATATGGCGGCCTGAAGACCGATCAGGCGCGGCGGATGAAGGATCTGGAGAAGGAGAACCAGCGGCTGCGCCGTGCGATCTCCGACCTGACGCTGGACAAGCTGATTTTGCAGGAAGCCGCGAAGGGAAACTTCTGAGCCCCGCGCGGCGACGGCGCTGCATCGATCATGTGCGACGCGAGCTTCCAGTCCTAGTATCCGAGCGACGGATATGCCGGGTGCTGGGGCAGCATCGATCGACACAGCGTAAAGCGCCACGCGGGGCGGATGACGAACAGGCGCTGACCGAGGACGTTATCGCCTTGGCAAAGCAATATGGCCGCTACGGCTATCGCCGGGTGACGGCGTTGCTGTGCAATGCGGGGTGGACGGTGAATCATAAGCGTGTCGAGCGGATATGGCGGCGCGAGGGGCTGAAGGTGCCGCAGCGCCAGCCAAAACGCGGGCGCCTTTGGCTCAACGATGGATCGTGCATCCGGCTGCGGCCCGAGTATCCGGGGCACGTGTGGGCTTACGACTTCGTCGAGGGGCGCACGCATGACGGCCGCAAGTTCCGCATCCTGACCATCATCGACGAGGCGAGCCGGGAATGTCTTGCGCTCGTCGTCGCGCGGCAGCTCAAGCATGAGGATGTTCTGGCGGCGCTCGCCGACCTGTTCGTCTCGCGCGGTCCGCCGGCACATATACGGTCCGATAATGGCAGCGAATTTATCGCGACCGCCGTCCAGAAATGGCTGGGGCAGATCGGCGTGAAGACGCTCTACATCACGCCGGGATCACCATGGGAGAATGGCTATAACGAAAGCTTCAACGGGTCGCTTCGCGACGAACTGCTCAACGGCGAGATCTTCTACAGCCTCGCCGAGGCTAAGGTGCTGATCGAAGCCTGGCGGCGGCACTACAACACCGTCCGTCCGCACAGCAGCCTCGGCTATCGACCTCCGGCCCCAGAAACGGCGACACCGCCATATCCGGCCTCCGGTTCCGCTTCGCTCCACCTCCGCCCGAATATGGCGGCGATGGGTTTAATCCACTAACAAACCATACGGCCCACTCGACGGGGGCAGGTCAG
>NZ_MDDS01000068.1 GCF_001721295.1 Sphingomonas turrisvirgatae
CGGCACGCTGTGCTAGTGTTTTTTTAGATAAAGAGAGACGTCCATAGAGAATGCAGCACTTTCGATTGCTCCGAAGGGTCAGAAGAATATAAGAGAAAGGGACCGGCATCGTTCAGCAGGGCTCAATCGATCGAGATCGCCTTCACCGCCTCGACCATCACCACGCCGCCGCGCACTTCGACGATGCGCGCGCGTTCGCCTGCCGCCAGATCGGGACCCTGCGCCGGCCATTCTCCGTCGCCTACGCGAACGCGGCCCGAACCGCCGACCAGCGGCTCGACCACCGTGACGCTCTGGCCGATCATGCGCGCGGCGCGGTTGTTGAGGTCTGGGTCGGCGCTCGGGATGGGGTTCGTGTTGTACCAGCGCTTGCCGATCAGCACCGCGACGGTCGACCAGGCGGCGAAGCTGATGAGCTGGCCCACCAGGCCAAGCTCGGGGAACAGCAGCGCCAGCACCCCGGTCGCCGCCGAGCCCAGCGCGACGAAGGTCAGATAGACGCCAGGCACCAGCAACTCGGTGATCGCCAGCAGCGCCGCGACGATCAGCCAGATGAAGCCGGCATGTTCCTCAAGGTTCATTCGGAATCCTTGATCTCGCCGAACGGCAGCGGACGCGACTTTGCCGGCGGCTTGGGCGCGGCGGGCTGGGAAGCGCCGCCCCCCAATGCGTCCTTCGCCAGTTCACCGATCCCGCCCAGCGTGCCGATCAATTGAGTCGCCTCGACCGGGAACAGGATCGTCTTGGCATTCGGGCTGGTGGCGAACTTGCCCACTGCTTCGACATATTTCTGCGCGATGAAATAGTTGAGCGACTGCGCCGATCCGGCCTCGACCGCCTGGCTGACCAGCTCGGTCGCCTTGGCCTCGGCCTCCGCCGCACGTTCGCGCGCTTCGGCGTCGCGGAAGGCGGATTCCTTGCGGCCCTCGGCTTCCAGGATGCGGGCCTGTTTCTGTCCCTCGGCGCGCAGGATCTCGGATGCGCGTGAACCCTCGGCCTCAAGGATGTTGGCGCGCTTCTCACGCTCGGCCTTCATCTGCCGGCCCATGGCGTTGACGATGTCGGCGGGCGGGCGGATGTCCTTGATCTCGACGCGCGTGATCTTGACGCCCCATGGCGTGGTCGCGTGGTCGACGACCGACAGCAGGCGGGCGTTGATCTCGTCACGCTTCGACAGCGTCTCGTCGAGGTCCATGCTGCCCATCACCGTTCGCAGGTTCGTCGTAGTAAGCTGGAGCAACGCGACATAGAGGTCGGACACTTCATAGGCCGCCTTGGCCGCGTCGAGCACCTGAAAGAAGACCACGCCATCGGTCGAGATCATGGCGTTGTCCTTGGTGATGATCTCCTGTCCCGGAATATCGATCACCTGCTCCATCATGTTCACGCGGCGGCCGACGCGATAGAAGAAGGCGGGGTAGAGGTTGAACCCAGGCTGGGCGACGGTGGTGAAGCGGCCGAAATGCTCGATCGTGTAATGATAGCCCTGGCGCACGATCTTGATGCTGGCGAACAGGTATAGCAGCACCAGCAGCATGCCGATGAAGAAGGCGCCGACCGTGAAACCCATTTCAAAACCCTCGCATGACCTGCATTATCCTAGCATAGCGCGTTCATGAGCAAAGACGCCATTTACGCCGCGCCGCGCACCGCGCTGTTCCTGCCCGCCTCCAACCCGCGGGCGATCGAGAAAGCGCGCACCTTGCCGGCGGACATGATCATCCTCGACCTTGAGGACGCGGTGAAGCCCGAGGACAAGGAGGCCGCCCGCGCCGCCGCGCAGGAAGCGGCCGGCACGTTCGGCGACCGTCCGGTGGCGATCCGGGTGAATGGCGAGGACAGCGAGCATTGGGCGGCCGACCTGAAGGCCGCGAAGCGATCCGGCTGCACCCATGTCGTCATTCCCAAGGTGGAAAAGCCCGAAACGCTGGTCAGCGCCGGCTGGCGCTGCGCCAAGCCGATGCTGGCGATGATCGAGACCGCGGCGGGCGTGATGAACGCGGGCGGGATTGCAAGCGTGAGCTCGAGCGGGTGGGGTACGAAGCTTGCCGGCCTGATCGTCGGACCCAACGATCTTGCCGCATCGCTCAAGCTGCCGCCCGCCGCGGGCCGTGCGCAGATGCAGACTGCGCTTCAGCTGATCGTGCTGGCGGCGCGCGGGCGCGAGATCTGGGCGCTGGACGGCGTCTACAACAAGCTCGACGACGCCGAGGGGCTGGCGCGCGAGTGCCAGGAGGGCCGGCTGCTCGGTTTCGACGGCAAGACGCTGATCCATCCGGGGCAGATCGACATCGCGCGCACCGCGTTCGACCCGAGCGAGGCCGAACTTGCCGAGGCGCGCGACCTGATCGCCGCGGCGACCGGCGGGGCGGAGCGCTACAGGGACCGCATGATCGAGGACATGCACGTTGCGCAGGCGCACGCGCTGCTGGTCCGCGCCGGCCAGGCATGAGCCAGGTCGCGCGGGCCGGACGGCGGCGGCAGATTGCCCTTGCGGGGCTGGTCGTCGTCATCATGCTGTGGTCGGGCAATGCGATCGTCGGGCGCGCCGTGCGCGACGATATTCCGCCCTTCTTCCTCGCGCTGGTGCGTTGGACCGGCGCGCTCGCGCTGTTGCTGCCCTTTGCGGCCCGGCATCTGGTGCGCGATCGTGCGGCGCTGCTGGCGAGCTGGAAGATCGTGCTGCTGCTCGGCCTGACCGGCGTCGCCTCGTTCAACGCGCTCATCTATACCGGACTGCATTACACCACGGCATCGAACAGCATGCTGCTGCAGGCCGCGATCCCCCCGCTCGTGCTGCTTGCCGATCGCATCATGTTCGGCGCGCGCTCGCGCCCTGCGCAAGTCGTCGGCGTCATCGCCGCGATGGTGGGCGTGGTGGTGATCGTCTGCCAGGGCAGCATCGCGCACCTGCTCGACCTGCGGTTCGGGATCGGCGACATCTATATCCTGGTCGCGGTCGTCGCCTGGGCGCTCTACACCAGCTTGTTGCGGCTGCGGCCCGGCGTGCATCCGCTGAGTTTCCTTGCCGTCACCTTCGCCATTGCCGCGCTCACCATGCTGCCGCTGGCGTTCACCGAACGCGCGCAGGTGGCGACGATGCACTGGACGCCGCTGGTGATCGGCGGCTGCCTCTATGTCGCGATCTTCCCCTCGCTGATCGCCTATCTGCTCTATAACCGCGCCGTGGCGGAGGTGGGTCCGGGCGTGGCGGGCCAGGCGATCAGCCTGATGCCGCTGTTCGGCGCGGGGCTTGCCGCGCTGCTGCTGGCCGAGCCGCTGCACGGCTATCACGCGGCCGGCATGGCGCTGATCGCGATCGGGCTTGGCATCGGCTGGCTGGGGGTGAAGCGCGCGCCCTAGCGCATCTTTTGCTGAGTTGCGGCACCGGCCCGCTCCCCCACCCGGCCACCCACGAGTGTATCCTGAATGGGTGGCCGGGTAGGGGGCGGGCCGGTGCCGCAACCGCGCACTAGCGCGCACAGGAAAGCGCGGTTACATGGGCCGCCAACTCTCGACTCAGGACTTGGCGCACCCCATGGACATCCCACTTGGCCTCACCTTCGACGACGTCCTGCTGATTCCGGGCGAGTCCGAAGTGTTGCCGAGCATGGCCGACACCCGCACCTTCGTCACCAAGTCGCTGGCGCTCAACATCCCGATCATTTCCTCGGCGATGGACACGGTGACCGAAGCGGACATGGCGATCGTCATGGCACAGCTGGGTGGTATCGGCGTGCTTCACCGCAACCTCGAGATCGAAGAGCAGGCCGAGGCGGTGCGCGCGGTCAAGCGGTTCGAAAGCGGCATGGTCGTCAACCCGATCACGATCCGCGCCAACGGCACGCTGGCCGAGGCGCAGGCGCTGATGGGCCGTCACCGCATCAGCGGCATTCCGGTAACCGAGGAAAATGGCAAGCTGGTCGGTATCCTCACCAACCGCGACGTGCGCTTCGCCGAAAACCCCAACCAGCCGGTCAGCGAGCTGATGACTCACGACAACCTGGCCACCGTGTCGATCGGTGTCGGGCAGGACGAGGCGCGCCGCCTGCTGCATGCGCGGCGGATCGAGAAGCTGCTGGTGGTCGATGCCGATTATCGCTGCGTCGGCCTCATCACCGTCAAGGACATCGAAAAGGCCGTCACCTATCCCAATGCGACCAAGGACGGCGCGGGCCGCCTGTGCGTTGCCGCCGCCACCACCGTGGGCGACAAGGGGTTCGAGCGGACGGAGGCGCTGGTCGACGCGGAAGTCGACCTGATCGTCATCGACACCGCGCACGGCCATAACAAGGACGTGGCGCGCGCGGTCGAGCGAGTGAAGAAGCTGTCCAATCGGGTACAGGTCGTCGCCGGCAATGTCGCGACGGGCGAGGCGACCAAGGCGCTGATCGGCGCGGGCGCGGACGGGGTGAAGGTCGGCATCGGCCCCGGTTCGATCTGCACCACACGCGTCGTCGCGGGCGTCGGCGTGCCGCAGCTCACCGCCGTGATGGACGCGGCCAGCGAAGCGGCAAAGTCGGGCGTGCCGGTGATTGCGGATGGCGGCCTGCGCACGTCGGGCGACCTCGCCAAGGCGCTGGCGGCGGGCGCTTCGAGCTGCATGGTCGGCTCGCTGCTGGCGGGCACCGAGGAAGCGCCGGGCGAAACGTTCCTCTATCAGGGACGGGCCTACAAATCCTATCGCGGCATGGGCAGCGTCGGCGCGATGGGCCGCGGCTCGGCCGACCGCTATTTCCAGGGCGACATCAAGGACCAGCTGAAGCTGGTGCCCGAGGGGATCGAGGGGCAGGTGGCATTCAAGGGCCCGGCCAAGGATGTGATCCATCAGCTGGTCGGCGGGATCAAGGCGGCGATGGGCTATACCGGATCGGCGACGATCCCCGATCTTCAGCAAAAGGGCCGGTTCGTGCGGATCACCAATGCCGGCTTGCGCGAAAGCCATGTGCATGATGTGACGATCACGCGCGAAGCGCCGAACTACCCGACGCGCTGACGGCGGGTAATCTAGGTTGCGGACATCACCAGGGACCCTTTGTAACACAGCTGCGTTTGGATCGTTTCGGGTCGGCACCATTCGGCCGGTCTGGCGGGGTGAGGTGCGGGCGTGAACACTGGGTTGCGGCCTCGATCGGACACATTGGGCTTTCTGACGGGCGGCGGCGAGTTGGGTCGTCGCATCGCCGAGTTCGATTGGGCACAAACCTCGGTCGGCCCGATTGCCGACTGGCCGGCCAGCTTGCGCACCATCACCGCCTATGTCGTCCACTGTCCCGTCCCGCTGGTGATGTTGTGGGGCGAGGACGGCGTCATGATCTACAACGACGCCTATTCGGCCTTTGCCGGCGAGCGGCACCCCCAGCTGCTGGGCAGCAAGGTGCGCGAGGGCTGGCCCGAGGTCGCCGATTTCAACCACAACGTGATGAAGGTGGGGCTGGCCGGCGGCACGCTCGCCTATCGCAACCATCTGCTTCAGCTCAACCGTACCGGCAAGTTCGAGGATGTGTGGATGAACCTCGACTACTCGCCGGTCTATGGCGACGACGGTACGCCGGCGGGCGTGCTGGCGGTGGTAATCGAGACGACGGAGAATGTGAAAGCCGAGGCCGCGCTGAAGGCGAGCGAGGCACGGCTGCGCTTCCTCGACACGCTGGGCAAGGCGACGACATCGAGCAATGACCCGGCCGAAATCCTTGCCGTGACGACGAAGATGCTGGCGGCGGCGCTTGGCGCGTCCAACTGCGCCTATGCCGATATGGATGAGGACCAGGACGGCTTCACCATTCGCGGCGACTGGTCGGCCCCGGGGTCGCCATCGATCGTCGGCCGTTACAGCCTTGCCGATTTCGGCGAAATGGCGGTGCGCAACCTGGGTGCCGGACTGCCGCTCGTCATCAACGACAACGCGGCCGAGATCGCGCCGAACGAGGCGGCGAGCTTTCAGGCGATTGGCATCCGCGCCACAGTGTGCATGCCGCTGGTCAAGGATGGCCGATTGACCGCGCTGATGGCGGCGCATTTCGCGCAGCCGCACCAATGGACACCCGACGAGATCGCGCTGATCCTGGAGGTGACCGAACGCAGCTGGGCGTATGTCGAGCGCGCGGCTTCCGAGAATGAGTTGCGCCACACCGCCCAGCAGCTGCGCTCGCTCAATGCCGAGCTGGAGACCCGGGCGAACGAGCGCGCTTCCGCGCTCGAGGCCAGCCTCACCCAGTTTCGCCTGCTCGTCCAGGGAGTCACCGACTACGCGATCTACATGCTCGACCCGACCGGCATCGTGTCGAGCTGGAACGCCGGGGCCGAGCGCATCAAGGGCTATACTCCCGACGAGATCATGGGGCGGCATTTCTCGAGCTTCTATGCGCCGGAGGATCGCGAGCGCGGCGATCCGGTGGTGGCGCTGGAGACGGCGCGCGAACATGGCCGTTTCGCCGCCGAAGGGTGGCGCGTGCGCAAGGACGGCAGCCGCTTTCGCGCCAGCGTGGTGATCGACGCGATCCATGACGATGACGGCAAGCTGATCGGCTTTGCCAAGATCACCCGGGACGTGACCGAGCGCGAAGAAGCGCAGCGCGAGCTGGAGCTGGCGCGCGAGGCGCTGTTCCAGAGCCAGAAGATCGAGGCGATCGGCCAGCTGACCGGGGGCGTGGCGCACGACTTCAACAATTTGCTGATGGCGATCATGAGCGGCCTGGCGCTGCTGCGCAAACGCGTGGGCGAGGGCGATCCGCAGATCGGCCGGTTGATCGACAATTCGATGCAGGCGGCTGAGCGCGGCGCCGCGCTGACACAACGCATGCTCGCCTTCGCCCGGCGGCAGGAGCTGAAGGCCGAGCGGGTCGATGTCGCGCAGCTTGTGGTCGGCATGCGTGAGCTCTTGCAGCGATCGATCGGCCCGGAATGGCGGATCGACCTTGCCTTCCCCGACCATCTTCCCGCCGTGTCGGCCGACGTCAATCAGCTCGAAATGGCGCTGCTCAACCTGGCCGTGAACGCGCGCGATGCGATGCCGGGCGGGGGCGAAGTGTGCATTCGCGCCGAGCCGCGCGAATTGCTTACGAACAGCGGCGAACTCAATCCGGGACACTATGTCCGGCTGAGCGTGATCGATCGGGGCGAAGGGATGAGCGCCGAGACACTGGCACGCGCGACCGAACCCTTCTTCACGACCAAAGGGGTGGGCAAGGGCACCGGCCTTGGCCTGTCGATGATCCACGGCTTTGCCCGGCAGATCGGCGGCACGCTGGAGCTGGAGAGCACGATCGGCGAGGGGACGAAGGCGCATATCTGGCTGCCCGTTGCCGGCGGGGAAGCGGCGCCCATGCCGATGCCGGCAGAGGATGCCGCACCCGAAACCGGGGAGCATCGCGTCATCCTGGTCGTCGACGACGATCCGCTGGTCCTGATGAACACCGCCGCGCTGCTCGAGGATCTGGGGCATGTCGTGATCGAGGCGGATTCGGGCGGACGGGCGCTCGACAGCCTTGCGCAGCGGCCCGAGATCGCGCTGCTGATCACCGACCAGGCGATGCCCGGCATGACGGGCAGCCAGCTGATCGAGGCGGTGCGAGCGCTGCGTCCGGGTCTGCCGATCATTCTGGCCACCGGCTATGGCGAGACACCGGCGGTCGATGCCGCGCGCGTGCTGCGCCTCAACAAGCCGTTCACCCAGGCCGCGCTGCAGCGCGCGGTGACGGATGCTTCGCGCGATCCGGGCTGACGCGGTCGCGGGACATGATTTAGACGTATTGGCCGCTTAATCGCCGCGCGGCCGGGCGGCGGGGTCCGGCTCGCCTATTTCAGGGTTTTCGTCCTTGGCCGAACTGGCTCAACCCCAGTCATCATCGTTGCGCGAGCGATTGCGCGCGCGGCTGGGACCGCGGGCCGGCGGCATCGCCTTTGCGCTCGCGATCGAAGCGCTGCTGGTCCTGCTCCTGGTGCTGACGCTCGCGCCGCGCATCCTGACTCCGCCCGACAAGACCGCGCCGATGGCGGTGTTCGACGTGGATGCCGACCGGAAATCGGATTCGGCGCAGCAGCCTGCGCCGCCCGCCGCCGCCGCCGCGCCGCAGCCCGCCGCGCGCGCCCAGCCGCAGCCAGAGCCGTCGAAGAACGATCCGACGACCCCGCGTCCTTCGATCCAGCCGCAGCCACAGCCGACCCCGCCGCCCTTCCTCAACATCCCGCTCGGCAGCATGCCCGACATCGGCGCCCTGCCGCGCGGACCGGCGGCACCCGCGCCGCCGCGTCAGGTCGCGGGTCCGCCGGGCAGCTTCGCGCGCGTCGCCGGCGATACCCCGCGCGTCGAAGGCCGCGGCCCGGGCGGTGAGCCGCTCTATGCCGCATCCTGGTATCGCGAGCCGTATGACAGCGAGATGCGCGGCTATCTGTCCACTGCGCGCGGGCCGGGCTGGGGCATCATCGCATGTCGGACCGTGCCCGACTATCGCGTCGATAATTGCGCGCTGCTCGACGAATATCCCCAGGGTTCGAACATCGGCCGCGCGGTGCTGGCCATGGCATGGCAGTTCCGCGTGCGTCCGCCGCGCCTGGGCGGCGTGCCGCAGGTGGGCGAATGGGTGCGCATCCGCATCACCTACGACACCCGGGCGCAGGCGGATTGAACCGGTGCATGACGCCGCGCGCGCGCTCTTTCCAAACCGCCCCGCTTCTGCTTTGCCGGCAGCGATGACCTTACGCCCGTCCCAGCCATGACGCCCGCCGCCCGCACCCAGGCCGCGATCGACCTGCTCGATGCGATCATCCTTGCCGCGCGCGATGGCGGCGCGTCGGCCGACGTGCTGCTGGCGCGGGGGTTTGCCGCGCGACGCTATGCCGGGTCGAAGGACCGCCGCGCCATCCGCGCCCTGGTCTATGACGCGATCCGGCTGTGCGGCGAGTGGCCCGAGAGCGGGCGCGCGGCGCTGCTCGCCCTGGCGGCGCGCGACCCCGCACTGGCCGCGACGTTCGACGGTTCGAGCTATGGTCCCGCGCCGATCGCGAGCGACGAGCGGGCCGCGACCGCCGGCATCGCACCGGCTTGGCTCATGGATGCGCTCGCCGGCTCCGGCATCGACGCCGCACAGGCCACCGCGCTGCTCGATCGAGCGCCGCTCGATCTTCGCGTCAATCCGCTTCGATCCAGCGTGGCGGAGGTCCGGGCCAGGCTGCCCGATGCGCAGCCGATCCCGGGCCTGCCCGATGCGCTGCGCCTGCCCGCCGACACGGCGGTCGAGGCGGCGCAAGGCGACGGCGGTTTCGAGGTGCAGGACGCCGGCAGTCAGATCGTGACGCTCGCCGCCGGTGCGCAGCCCGGCATGCGCGTCGTCGATCTGTGCGCCGGCGGTGGCGGCAAGACCCTCGCGCTCGCCGCAGCAATGGCCAACCAGGGGGCTCTGCTCGCCACCGACAGCGACCGCGCGCGCCTATCGCGCCTGCTTCCCCGCGCACAGCGCGCCGGCGTGTCGATCGTCGAAACGCGCCTTCTGAACCCCGGGCGTGAGGCCGAGGCGCTGGCCGATTGGCAGGGCAGCGCCGATATCGTGCTGGTCGATGCACCCTGTTCGGGCACCGGCACCTGGCGCCGCAATCCCGAAGCACGCTGGCGGCTCACCCCCATGCGGCTGGCGAAGCTGGTCGAGACGCAGGCCCGGCTGCTCGACGTCGCCGCCACGCTGGTGAAGCCCGGCGGCGCGTTCATCCACATCGTCTGTTCACTGCTGGACGCGGAAGGGGCAGATCAGGCCAGCGGCTTCCTGGCGCGGCATCCGGACTGGCTGGCCGCCCCGCTTGCGCTGCCGGCCGGTACGCCGCACGGGCCGGGCGTGCGCCTGACCCCGCTGGCCCACTCGACCGATGGCTTTTTTGTCGCGAAGCTTAAGCGCGCATGATAGCGCTTCGTCCCTTGAGTTTGGAGAAGTTCATGCGGATCACCCTCGTCTCCGCCGCCGCCGCGCTGGCGCTGCTCAGCGTCTCGACTTCGCTCTACGGCCAGCGTGCGGACGATCAGATCGACGCGCGCTCGATCGCGCTGCTCGAACGCGGCAAGGCGGCAAAGGCGGCGGGCGATCTCGACGGCGCCAACGGGCTGATCGAAAGCGCGCTGGCGGTCGATCCGCGTAACCGCGCTGCCTATATTGCGCTGGGCGAGATCGCGCGGGTGCAGGGTCTGCCGGGCAAGGCGATCCGCATGTACCGCGAAGCGCTGACGCTCGAACCCAACGACATTGCCGCGCTGCGTGGACAGGGCGAGGCGATGGTGCAGAAGGGCGCGGTCGAGCGGGCCAAGGAAAATCTCGCGCGGGTGAAGACGCTGTGCGGCAATCCATGCGCCGATGCGACCCAGCTGGCCGCCGCGATCGCCAAGGGACCGCCGGCAACGGCGACCGCGCAAGTCGTGCCCCCGCCGACCGCGGCCGAGAAGAAGAACTAACTCAGCGCTCGGGCGAGTTCCACGAACTCGTCCACGCTCACCGTCTCGGCGCGCCGCGTCGGGTCAATGCCGACCGCTTCCGCCGCTTCGCCCGCGCGGGGCACCGCTTTCAGGCTTTGCCTCAGCATCTTGCGCCGCTGGCCGAACGCGGCGGCGGTCAGCTTTTCGAGCACCTTGAACTTGACGCCCGGCGGCTCGTCGGCGGGTACGATATGCACGACCGCCGACATGACCTTGGGCGGCGGCGTGAAGGCGCTGCGATGGACCGGCATGGCGATCCGCGCGGTGGAGCGCCACTGCGCCAGCACGGCGAGCCGGCCATAGGCGTCGGTCCCCGGCGCGGCGACGATGCGCTCGGCCACTTCCTTCTGGAACATCAGCGTCAGCGATGCCCACCATGGCGCCCAATCGGCCGACAGCCAGCCGACGGTCAGTGCGGTCCCGACATTATAGGGGAGGTTGGAGGCGATGTGCGGCCGCTGCGCGAACAGCGCTGGCGCGTCCACTTCCAGCGCGTCGCCCTCGATCACGCGCAACATGCCCGGAAAAGCCTCGCCCAATTCGGCGAGTGCCGGGATGCAGCGCCGGTCGCGTTCCACTGCCGTCACCTTCGCCCCGGCTTTCAGCAGCGCGCGCGTGAGGCCGCCGGGACCTGGGCCGACCTCGAACACGTCCTGTCCCGCCAGATCGCCCGGCACCCGCGCGATCCGGTCGAGCAACTGCGCATCGAACAGGAAATTCTGGCCCAGCGCCTTGTTGGCGGAAAGGCCGTGGCGGTTGATGACGTCCCGCAAGGGCGGCAGGTCCGGGTGTAACGGGGGAGACTGGCTCACGTCGCAGGCACGGCCTCGGTCAGCGCGCGGCGCTCGGCGGCCTGCGCGGCCAGGCGGATCGCCGCGATCATCGCGCCGGGTTCGGCCAGATCCTGGCCGGCGATACCGAACGCGGTGCCATGATCGGGCGAGGTGCGCACGATCGGCAGCCCCAGCGTCATGTTGACGCCCTCGTCGAAATGCAGCGTTTTCAGGGGCACCAGCGCCTGGTCGTGATAAAGGCAGATCGCTGCGTCATACATCGCGCGCGCGCGGGCGTGGAACATCGTGTCGGCCGCCATCGGCCCGACCGCGTCGATCCCTTCGGCACGCAGCTGGGCGATCGCCGGTTCGACGATCTCGATCTCCTCGCGCCCCATCGCGCCGCTCTCGCCGGCATGGGGGTTCAGCCCGGCAAAGGCCAGGCGCGGCGCCTCGATCCCGAAATTGCGGGTCAAGCCGCGCGCAGTGGCGCGCGCCTTGGCGACGATCAGCTCGACCGAGAGCGCGTCGCGCACGGCGGCAAAGGGGATGTGGGTCGTCACCGGCACGACGCGCAGCGTCGGCCCGGCCAGCATCATCACCGCGTTTTCCTTGGACACGCCGCAGCGTTCGGCAACGAACTCGGTCTGGCCGGGATGCGTAAAGCCGATGCCATAAAGCTGCACCTTCGACACCGGTCCGGTGACCAGCGCGCCCGCAGCGCCCGATCGCGCCAGCCCGGTCGCCATCTCCAGGCTGTCGAGCGCGCAGCGCGCGCCATCGGTATCCGGTTCACCAGGCCTGATTGTGCCGCCATCGGCGACCGAAAGCACCGGCAGCGCGTCGGCGAAGGCGCCGGCCGCCGCGCTGGGATCGCCGATCCGGGCGACCGGGCCATCCCATACCGCTTCGATCGCGCGCGGGTCGCCGACCGCGAAGAACGGGCTCAGCGAATGCAGCGCGCGGTTGGTCCACGCCTTGGCGATAATCTCGGGCCCGATCCCGGCCGGATCGCCCATCGCGACCGCGAGCGGGCGGATGGGCGGGGCCACCTTACCGATACTCGATGATCGCGTCGCGGCGCAGGTCGCGCAGCAGGCGCTGGGCGCGAAGGTTGGTGCGACTCTCCTCCAGGCCTTCGCGGATCTGATCCGTCGAGGGCAGGCCTGCCTCGCGCGGATCGTCGCGCCCGCACAGCACGAGCGCACGCACGCCTTCGCTGGGTGAACCAAAGGGTGGGGTTGCCTGACCGACCTGCAGGTTGAGGACGATGTCCTGCAACTGCGGCGGCAGGTCGCGCACGCGCACCGCGTCATTGTCGACCACTTCGGCGCCCAACGCCTCGGCCGCCTTGCCAACCGCGCCGCAGCCGTTGGTCGATTGCAGCACCTTGGCGAACTCGCCGGCCCTCGCCTGCGCCTGCGCCTGGGTGGTGCCGGTCGCGAACTTCACCGTGATCTGCCGCAGGCTGAGGCGCGCGTCGCGCGGATCGGCGGTCAGCACCTGGCGCTTGTCGACCAGGTACAGCACCGAGAAGCCGCCCGGGATCTCGATCGGGCCGGCGACCTGGCCGACCTGCATCTGCGCGACGGCCGCCGCGATCGGCGCCGGCAGCATCGGCGCGCGCACCCAGCCCAGGTCGCCGCCGGTCGCCTTGGTGGAGGCTTCCGAGAAGCGCGCGAAATATTCGAACGGGCGACCCTGCTGCATCTGCTGGATCATCTGCTGCATCGCGCGATAGACTTCGCCCGAACGCTCTGGCGTCGCCGAGATATAGATTTCACGCAGATTGAATTCGTCGGTGCCCTGCGCCGCCTTCAGCCGCGCAATGATGCCGTTGATCTCGTCGTCGCTGACGTTGATGAAGCTCGACACCTTGCGCTGAATCACGCGCTGCCATGCCAGCTCGCCCTCGATCTGGCGGCGCAGCGACCGCTCCGACGAGCCGATGTCGCGCAGCCATTTGCGCATTTCGTCCGGCGTGCGCTTGAACCGTTGCGACAGCCCGACAAAACTGCGGTCGATCTGGTCCGCGCCGATCGAGATGTCGTTGGCCTTGGCCTCCTGGATCTGGATCGTCTCATCGGTCAGCTGGCGCAGGATCTGCAGCCGCAGCTGGTTGGCTTCCTCGGCCGACAGGTTGAAGCCCTGAAGCCCGACGATCAGGTTGAAACGCTGATCGACTTCGGTGCGCGTGATGACATAGCCGTTCACGATCGCCGTCGGCTTTCGCACGTTCGGGTCGGCCTTGCCGAAGATCTGCAGGTTTTGCGGCAGGTCGAGATTGGCGGTGGAGGGCACCGCCTGCTCGGCCGGCCCTTCGCTCACCGTCTGCGCGGCGATCGCGCCGCTCAGGCAAATTCCAGCGATCAACACTGCCGAGCGGCAGAACCCTACGACCTTCGAAGTCATCTTCACCTGTACCTGAATCCTTGACCCTCAGCAGGGCCGAGGCGATCTACTCGCCAATTGTGCCTGAACTGGGGCTTACGCAATCACTGATTGAGGTTGGACCCTAACGCCCAAGATTGGTGAGCGCCAGCGTCAAGAGATAGCTGTTCCCGCGCCGGGCGTCGCCCACGGTCTGATAATCCCGCTTCCACGTGAGACCGAAGCGGATGCAGTCGTCTTCATACTCCACGCCCAGGCGGTGGCGCACCGGCTCGAACCCGTTGTTGAGCGAGGCGGGGTCCTCCTCGCGGTCCGTGAGGTCGATCACCGCCGATCCGAACACCGACCAGAAGCGCGCGACCTGCACGCGTCCGCCAACGCGCGCTTCCTCGCGGTCCTGCAGATCCTCGAGCGCGAAGGGGATGTTTCGGTTGAGCCGTAGATAGCCGATCATCGCATAGGTGGTGCGCGATCCGACGACCGCGTCGATCTCGTTGCGGCGGATCGCCAGGCTGTCCTTGTCCAGCCGGTAACGGTGATTGAACGTCAGGAAGTCGCGATAGCGCACGACGTTGCGCCCGACGATGTCGGAAACGCGGTCGGTCAGGCCGGTCCCATCAGGGAGCAGCGAGGGGCGGGAGGACAGTCGATAGCTCTGCCCGATATTCGCCTCGATCGAGAAGCCGGGCAGGTACAGCGCATAATCGATGCCAAAGGTGAAGCGGGTCGAATCCTCGAACCGGTCATATCCCGGGAAGCGGTTGAGCGCGAAGAGGTTGGAATCCTCAAGGTCGACCGATCGCGCGTCCTCGTTCGGGACGTCCAGATTTTCGATGCGCGGGGCCGCGACGATCTGGAAACGCGGGGTGATGCGCTGCACGCCGCCGAACGCTTCGCCGATCAGGGGCCATTTGACGTCGACGGCCAGCGCGCCGATGCCGCGCGCCTGGAACCCCTCCAGCCCGCGATAGCTCGGCACGCTCGTCGCCAGCGTGTCCTGCGTGTTGTAGAGGTCGCCGCGCGCATAGGCGGTCAGCGTCAACTCCTGACCCCAGGCGGTCAGCTTGCGCAGGTCGTAGCGCAGCGAGGCGAAGGCGCGCTGCGTGTCCTGCCCCGCGCTGCGGGACAGCGCCAGACTGTTCAGTTGAAGCTCGAACCGGCCGCCCGGCAGCAGGTCCTGGCCGAACCGGCGGCGGTAATCGATCTCGGGCAGCGCGATCGGTTGAAGCCCCTGATTCTCGGTCAGGCGAAGCGTCTGCACTGCCCAGCCATTGACCGCGAAATAGCTGTCGCGATCGATCCGCTCGAGCCGCAGATTGTTGCGCAGCCGATCTTCCGAGGTGATGTCGTAGCGGCGCAGGAACGTGCGGTCGCTCGCCAGCCGGATCGATCCGCTCGCCCGCCAATAGGGGTCGAACTGATAGCGGCCGGTCGCATCGACATAGCCGCGAAAGCGGTTCTCGTCGGCAACGCCGCTGGGCGCGACGAGGAAGTCGTCGGCGCGGCTGCTATAGGTCGCAAAGCCGGCCACGCGGAAAGCGCCCTTGTCCAGCAGGTGGCGATATTCGCCCTCCAGCATCGGCAGCGCGCCGGAAAACAGGTGCGGCTTGACCGTCAGGTCGCGATTGGGACCCAGGTTGAAGAAATAGGGCAGCGCCACTTCAAAGCCGTTGACCGCGTCATAGCGGATATCGGGCGCGAGCAGCCCGCTGGCATTGCCCCCCCCGATCGAATGCGAGAAGACCGGCAGCGGCAGTGAAGCGATGCCGAAAAGCGAGATGCGCGCGCCGGTATAGCGGATGCGTTCGCGCGCCGGGTCATAGACCACGCGCACCGCCGTGATCTTCCACGACGGCTCCTTGGGGCAATTGTCCGAATCGACCACCGCGCAGGGCGTATAGGCCGCACGGTCGACGGTGATGACGCCACCCTGGTTGCGCGTGCCGCGCTGCGCGGCGAGCCGTCCGCCCTGCTCCAGCACGACCAGCATGTTCTCGATCACGCCGTCCTTGAGCGAATCGGTCAGTTCGATGCGGTCGCCGAACGCGGTATCGCCTTCGGGGTTGGTGACGGCAATGCCGCCGCTCGCGACAACCTGGCCGGTCTTGCGGTTCCACACCACCTCGTCGGCGCGCAGCCGGTTGCCCTCGCGGAACATGCGCACGTCGCCCTTCACCGTGACGACATCGCTGTTCGTGTCGTATTCGGCGGTGTCGGCGCTGAACTGGATCTGGTCGGGATCGTCGGGCAGCGGCGTTTCGGACGGCGGGGGCGGTTCGGTCGCGCGGTCCTGCAAGTCCTGCGGCGTCGCGAAGGCGGCGGGTGCGGCGCACAGCGCGAACGGCAGCATCCCGGCGAGCAGCAGAGCCTTGCGCGTCACTAAGAACCAACCCCTTTTACGCCGACCCGGCATTCGCGCCTCGCGCGGCCTTGTCCCTCAACCCTATTGCACCGCATGCCTTGCTTCGCAATCGCTTGGGGCCTTTGGGCTTTGCCGTTCGCCGCGCGCGAGCCTAGATAAGCGGTAACGAGCGACACAACGATCCACAGGAACAGGAAGTTTCATGAACGTAACATTTGCCGCCACGCGTCCCGCCGAGACGCCCGTGCTGGTGCTGCCGGTCGAGAAGGACGGGGTCGGCCGCATCGCCGCGGCGACGCTGGACGAGGCGACGCTGGCGCTCGCGCGCGGGGCGGCCAAGGCCGGCCGGTTCGAGGGTGAGGCCGGATCGCTGGCCGAGATCTTCCTGCCCGGCGGGGACGAGGCCAACCGGCTGGTGCTGCTCGGTGTCGGCGCGGGTAGCGAAGCGGATTACGAGCGGGCCGGCGGCGCGCTGACCGCGCGGTTCCTGACCTCCGGCATCACGGCGGTCGCGGTCGATTTCGCGGCGCTCGCGGCCCAGCCCAGCAGCCGCGCGGTCGCGCGCTTCGCCGGGGCGGCGGTTCAGCGCGGCTGGCGCTTCGACGAATATCGCACCAAGCTGACCGACAAGCAGAAGCCGACGCTCGACTCGATCGTGCTGGCCAATGCGCCGGCGGGCAGCGAGG
This sequence comes from Sphingomonas turrisvirgatae, assembly GCF_001721295.1. GTDB lineage: Bacteria > Pseudomonadota > Alphaproteobacteria > Sphingomonadales > Sphingomonadaceae > Sphingomonas > Sphingomonas turrisvirgatae. The sequence goes on from NZ_MDDS01000068.1 coordinate 16,669, forward strand.
CGGCTTGGGACGAGATGCTGGCGCTCACCGGCGGCCTCGAACTCACCCGCACGCTGGTGAGCGAGCCGCCGAACATCCTCTACCCCGACAGCTTCGTGGAGCGTTGCCGGCACCTGGCCGAGCTTGGCGTCGAGATCACCGTGCTCGACCGCGCGCAGATGGAAGAACTGGGCATGGGCGCGCTGCTCGGCGTGGCGCAGGGTTCCGTGCGCGAAGGCCGCATCCTCGCCATGCGCTGGAACGGCAAGGGGGAGGGCGACGTCGAGCTTGCCTTGGTTGGCAAGGGCGTGACCTTCGACACCGGCGGCATCTCGATCAAGCCCGCCGCGGGCATGGAAGACATGAAGTGGGACATGGGCGGCGCCGGCGCGGTCGCCGGCACGATGAAGGCGCTCGCTGCACGCAAGGCGAAGGTCAACGTTGTCGGCGTGTGCGGGCTGGTCGAGAACATGCCCGACGGCAATGCCCAGCGCCCGGGCGACGTGGTGAAGACCATGTCGGGCCAGACGGTCGAAGTCATCAACACCGACGCCGAGGGCCGGCTGGTCCTGTGCGACGCGATCACCTGGACGCAAGCGACGTTCAAGCCAAAGACGATCGTTGATCTGGCGACGCTGACCGGCGCGATGATCATCAGCCTGGGGTCCGAACATGGCGGCCTGTTCGCCAATGACGACGGCCTGGCCGAGGAACTGCTTGCCGCCGGCCGTGCGACCGGCGACCTGCTCTGGCGCTTCCCGCTGGGCGACGCGTACAACAAGCTGATCGATAGCCCCATCGCCGACATGAAGAATGTCGGGCCGCGCGGCGCGGGTTCGATCACCGCGGCGCAATTCATCCAGCGCTTCGTCGAGCCGGGCGTGCGCTGGGCGCATCTCGACATCGCCGGCATGGTGTGGGCGGACAAGCCGGGCAGCACCTATGACAAGGGTGCGACCGGCTATGGCGTGCGCCTGCTCGACCGCTTCGTCCGCGACAATTTCGAGGGCTGACGCGGCCGCGATGCAAGTCGATTTCTACCACCTGACCACGACGCCGGTCGAGCGCGCGCTGCCGAGCATCGCGGTCAAGGTGGTGGAATCCGGCGGCCGCCTGCTCGTCGTTTCAGGCGACGAGGGTCAGCGCCGCCAGATCGACGCGTCGCTCTGGACGTGGCAGGCCGATAGCTTTCTGCCGCATGCGCAGGCCGGGGCCGGGGACGACAGCCTGCAGCCGGTGCTGATCGGCGAAGCGGTCGATCCCGCCAATGGCGCACGGTTCGTGGCGCTGATCGACGGCGTCTGGCGCGACGAAGCGCTTGCCTTCGATCGCGCTTTCCACTTCTTCGACGGCGAACGGATCGCGGAATCGCGCGCCGCCTGGAAAGCGCTTGCCGACCGCCAGGGCGTAGAACGGCGCTATTTCAAGCAGGATGAGAATGGCCGCTGGGGCCAGGCGGCTTGAGCTTGCTCCGGCTATGTCGACGGCCGTTAGTTGAAACAGCGATTACTGGCGTTTAACACCCAAACCAAGCGATGCCCGCGTGATCGGATTGTCGAGTGCACGTTGCGACACCCCGCGCATCGGTGCCTGGCCGTAGCCGGTCGGTATTTCCGTCGCGATCGGCTGACAGATGATAAATGCGGCGATCGGCTGCTTGGCGTAAAGATCGGCCTCGGCCCGGTCATAGCCCAGTTCGTAGGCGCTCGTGACCTGCTTCATCCGGATTCCGGCCAGCGCCATCATCCGGTTGGCGAACCTGGCCTGCGAAATGGCGAGTTCTAGCGTGCGGGCCTCTTCGGCACTGAACGCTCGGCCGGGACCGGACAGCGTATGGAGACGCGTCCAGATGTCGAGTTCGCCGCGATGTAGTGTCGCCATCTGATCGGCGAAGTCATAGGCGGTCGCGTAATTGTCGAGCAACTCACTGTCGAGATGCGCCGCGGTCTGCGCATCCAGCGTGCTTTGCCACACGCCCCTGGGCCAGGTGCGGTAGGGCGGCAGTCCGATGTCGCCGAGCGGGGCAAGGCGCCCGATCCGTTCAGCATCGCGAACGACCCGTGCCACATCGTCCAGACGCCGCTCGATACAGGCTTCGATCTTCACGCGCTCTTCGCCCTGACCGATCAGCTCACCCAGCTCGCCGCTCATCGCTGCGCGCGCGCCGCGCACTTCGACCCGCCAGCCGATTTCGGTGGCAATCGCGCCCAGGCCGAGCGCGATCAGCACGCCCAAAACGACGCTGCCAACCTCGCGCACGAACTTTTGCCGTCGTTCGCCGCCCATGATGCGCGTGCGCCAGCCGTGCCGTCTCGTCCCCGTCACAAGGCCCCCGCTTGCATCCCCTTGCCCCCAAGACTAAAGGGCCGCGAACTTCCCGCAACATCCAATTACAGGAGCCGCACGGCCATGGCCGCGACCCGGACCTTTTCGATCATCAAGCCCGATGCCACCCGCCGCAACCTGACCGGCGCGGTTACCAAGATGCTGGAGGAAGCCGGCCTGCGCGTCGTCGCGTCCAAGCGCATCCAGATGACTCGCGAGCAGGCCGAGGGCTTCTATGCGGTGCACAAGGAGCGCCCCTTCTTCGGCGAGCTGGTCGAATTCATGATCTCCGGCCCGGTCGTCGTTCAGGTGCTGGAAGGCGAGAACGCCGTGCAGCGCAACCGCGACATCATGGGCGCGACCAACCCGGCGAACGCGGAAGCCGGCACGATCCGCAAGGAACTGGCCGAATCGATCGAAGCGAATTCGGTCCACGGTTCGGACAGCGACGAGAATGCCGCGATCGAGATCGCGTTCTTCTTCAAGCCGGAAGAAATCGTCGGCTAAAGCCGCCGCGCTACTTGTTAGCGTGAGACAAAAGGCCCCGCTCCGTAACGGAGCGGGGCCTTTTTGTTGCCTCGACTTGACCCTGTCCAACGGCCGTCATCCCGGCCTCGTACCGGGATCCACACCGCCCCGCGCAAAGCCGCCCAAGCAGGTAGGCCATCGCTCATCGCGCGGACGGCCCGGGCAAGGCGGTCAAAGCGGAATGACGGCTAACGACCCCATTGCGATCATCTGGCAACCGTGTTGAATGGTCCGATGGATTGGAAAGAAGCTGGAGAATGGGCGGCAACGGTCGCGTTGATCGCCGGTTTGTTGCTTTTCCCAAAGTGGATGTCCTTCAGGCGCAGGGCGATAGCTGGAGCGATCCTATTCCCTGTGGGCTGGGCGGGAGCTTCTGGCGGCCTCGCTCTCGGTGATCGCCCATTCATGCAGTCTGAGGCGGTGGCCTTCACGTGGATGGGGATCAGTGTGCTCGCCATCGTGCTGGGGATCACGTTGCTCGTGCCAGTCGTTTTTGAATGGATTAGAAAACGTCGCGCACCCCGGCGCACGACCGAACGATGGCGTGCCGGTAACTGGAATAGTTAAACGGCAGCTAACCACCCAATTGCCGCTACCCCCGCGGCAGGCTGATCACCGCGCACAGCCCACCGCCGTCGCGATTGCCCAATGAAATATCGCCGCCCGCCTCGCGCACGATCGCGCGCGCCAGCGTCAGGCCAAGACCCACGCCCCCGGTCGATCGGTTGCGCGACGCGTCCAGGCGGGTGAACGGATCGAACACCGCGGCGATCTGCTCGGCCGGGATGCCGGGGCCGCGGTCGGCGACCTCGATCCGCACGCTGGCTGCGTCCTGCTTCAACGCCACCTCCGCGCCGCCGCCATATTTGACGGCATTCTCGATGAGGTTGCGCACCGCGCGCCGCATCAGCGCCGGCCGCACACGCAGGATCAGCCGCTCGCCCTCCTCGTAATCGACTGGCTGCCCCAGGTCGTGGAAGTCGGCGACCACCGCGTCGATCAGCGCCGACAGGTCGGTCTCGGTCGGCGACTCGCTCGGGCGGCCCAGCCGGGCGAGGCTGAGAATATCGTCGAGTGTCTTGTTCATCTCGTCGATCGTGTCGGCCATGCGGGCACGGTCCTCGTCATCTTCGACCGATTCGATCCGCACGCGTAGCGCGGCGAGCGGGGTGCGCAGATCGTGGCCGATCGCGCCGAGCATCTGGTCCTTCTCGTCCAGCATCGCGGTGACGCGCCGGCTCATAAGATTATAGGCTGCGATCACCGCGCGCACGTCGCCCGGGCCGCGCTCCTCGATCGGCGTGGCCGGCGTAGAGGGATGGAAATCACGCGCTGCACCGGCCAGCTTGCGCAGCGGACGCCCCACGCGCGCACCGACCCACAGCACCGGGATCAGCACCGCGATATAGAGGATCAGCGTCTGCGCGATCAGCCGCCAGATCAGGTCGCCGTCGCCGCGCGGCCAGCCGGCGGTCAGCGTCAGCCAGCCCCTGCCGGGGATCTCGACCGCGACCAGCAGCTCGGCGCCCAGCCGCTTCATCCGCTCTGCCCGCAACACGTTCATCCTGGCGAACCGCGCATCGCTCGGGTCGATGCGCTTGACCCCGGTAACGATGCTGCCGACGGTCAGATTGGCTTCGCGCAGGCCCTGGCGGATGCCATTCTCGACATCGCTGCGTCGCGGCAGACCCGCAGGAATGGGATTGGCCTGCTCCAGCCGCAGCCGCCCGCGCGCACCATCGCGCTGGTTTCGTGCCTCGGGCGGATTGCGAAACCGGCCGTCCCGCAGCCGCTCGGCCGCATCGACCATGCGCGTGATGGTCGGCGCGGTGACTTGCAGATACTGGCTCTGCCGCCGCTCGCGCAGGATCAGCGCGAAGTTGATCGCCTGTGCGACGAACAGCGCCAGCGCGACGAGCAGCGCGATCTGGCCGGTCAGGCTGGTGGGGAGGATGCGTCTCACAATTTGGTGACGTCGCTCGCGAGCGTGTAGCCGCCGCCCCACACCGTCTTGATGAGGCTCGGGTTTCTTGGATCGGGCTCGATCTTCTTGCGCAGCCGGCTGACCTGATTGTCGATCGCGCGGTCGAACGCCGCCGCCTCGCGGCCCTGCGTCAGGTCGAGCAGCTGGTCGCGGGTCAGCACCGCGCGCGGGCGCATGACCAAGGCGAGCAGCAGGTTGTATTCGCCGGTCGACAGCGGCACCGACACGCCCTCACGATCGACCAGCGCGCGCTCGCCGGTCTTGAGCACCCAGCCGGAGAAGGCATAGCTGCCGGTTTCCGGCGCGGCGAGGCGCGTGCCCCCGGCCTGCATGCGGCGCAGCACCACCTTGATCCGCGCTGCCAGTTCGCGGGGGGAAAAGGGCTTCACGACATAATCGTCCGCGCCCATTTCCAGGCCGACGATGCGGTCCGTTTCCTCGCTGCGTGCGGTCAGCAGGATGACCGGCGTGTCGCTGGTCGCGCGGATATGGCGGCACAGCGACAGCCCGTCCTCGCCCGGCATCATGATGTCGAGCACGACCAGGTCGATCGAATAGGCCGACAATCGCGTCCGCGCCGCTTCCGCATCGCCGACTTGCGTGACGCGAAAGCCCTGCTTGGTCAGATATTGCGCCAGTGGCTCGCGGATCGATCGCTCGTCGTCGACGAGTAGGAGGTGCGGGGTCTCGGCGGTCATGTCCATAGGGTTAGCATTCCGATGAATGTGCACTCAATCCTTCCCGTGCCGGGGAGGATGCCGGGCGGGCGCGGGGGAGGGCGGCCCGCCCGGCGGTTCGTGCGTCAGGCGCCGGGCGTGGATGCCGGCGCAGGCCGCGTCATGCGGCGTTGCGGACGGTCGGCCGCGTCGAGCTTGCCGTCCTTGTTGGTGTCGAGCTTGGCAAAGCGCTTGGCCGACGCCGCGTCGAACTCGGCCCGGCTGATCGCGCCGTCCCCGTTCGTGTCGGCCATCCGCATCATGCCGCCACGGCCGCCATGGCCGCGCATGCCCATATGCTTGCCGCGCCGCTCGCCGCGCTCGATCCTGCCGTCCTTGTCGGCGTCCATGCGGTCGAAGCGCGCTTCGGCGGCGGCGCGGTTTTCGGCCCGGCTGATCAGGCCGTCGCCATTGGTGTCGATGCGCGCCAGCATCCGCTCCGCGCCACCTGCGCGGCGGCCGGCACCCGGACCGCGCTCGGGCCGCTCGCCGCCACGACGCTCGGCCCGTGCGGCACGCGCGCGCTCCATGCCCGCCTGACGCTCCTGCGCGCTCAACTGTCCGTCCTTATTGGTATCCAGGGCCGTGAACCGCGCGTCGGCACGGGCCAGCATGTCGGTCTTGGTCAGCGGCGCCTTGGCCGCGGGGGCAGGCTGTGCCTGCATCCCGACGGCGGTGCCGGCAGTCGCCAGCGCGCCGATCGCGGTCGCAATCATCCATTTCTTCATCACGGGCTCCATCTCCAGCCGGCAAAGCGCCTCAGCTGATGGTGGCCCTTTTCGACCGCGCGTGTCGAGACGCTATGTCAGCCGCCCGGAAAAGCTGTCGCAAATTGTCGCGTCGCTGGCGGCATTTCCGGCCCGCTCCCCCACCCATCGGCGGCATATCCTGAATGGGTGGGGGGGTGGGGGAGCGGGCCGGAACCGCTGCGCGCCAGCGCTCAGCCAAAGATGGCGACGCCCTGCATCCCCTCGGCAACCAGCGTGCCGTCGGCGTCCCACATCCGCATGCGCTGGCTCGAATAGCCGTTCTGCGCCAGGTCCGTATCCGCCTGAATCAGCCACCAGCCATCGCGCGTCATGGGCTTGGGCTGCAGCACATTGACCTGCCACGTCAGCGACGACAGCGGCGTCATCTTTTGAAACAGCCTGAACGCGGCAGGCGGCAACGCGTCGCCCAGCGCCATCAGCTCGATCTCCGGGTCCAGCCCGTCGCGCTCGATCAACCGTCCCCAGCGCAGCCATTCGACCGGCCCGGCCGCATCCTTCAGGTCGAAGAAGTTGAAGTTGCCGGTGAAGAATTCGGCCGGCCCGGTATAGAGCGGCGCATCGGCGGCGGGCGGCGTGTGAGCGGCCCGCGTCGTGCGCTCCAGCGCGACCGACGATTCGAGCGCAGCCATGAAGACGAAGGTCGCTCGAAACCCGAGCCCCACCTGCGACACGATATCCGCCTGGACGAACGCCGCGTTGCGCCCGCGTCGCAACGTCGTGGCGGTCACGCTCACTTCCCCCGACAGCGGCCCGATAAAGGCGATCTGCGCCGAACGCAGCGGGGGCAGGTCCGCTTCCACCTGCTTTGCCGCCGCCAGTGCCAGTGCCGAGGACAGCCCGCCATAGGCTGTGCGCCCCTGCAGCCAGTTCGATGGGATATGCGTCGTGAAGCCCGTCGCGGTCCGCGCCGCACCCGCCAATAGCGCCGTCAGCGAAGTCATGCCGCCCCCTCCATATATCGTTCGCGCAATTCGCGTTTCAGCACCTTGCCGATCGCGCTGCGCGGCAGCTCGTCCACCACCACCAGAGCGCTCAGCCGCTGCGTCTTGCCGAGGCCGGCATTTACTGCCGCCAGCACCGCCTCCGCCGGCGTCGCATCCGCCGCGACATAGAAGCCGACCGGCGTCTCGCCCCATTGTGCCGAGGGGACGCCGACGACCGCGCAGTCCCGCACCGCGCGATGCTGCCCCAGCACCGCCTCCAGGTCGCTCGGATAGATGTTGAACCCGCCCGAGATGATCAGGTCCTTCTTGCGGTCCATCAGGATCAGGAACCCGTCTTCATCGAACCGCCCGACATCGCCATGGCGGATATATCGCCGTCCCTCGGCATCGAACCATTCCGCTTCGCTCGTCGCGGTTCGACGCCCATGATAGCCCGACATCATCGCGCCGCTGCGCCCGACCACCTCGCCCATCTCGCCCGCTGCCACCTCGCAACCATCATCGTCGATCAGGCGAATGTCATGTCCCGGCGCGGGTTGCCCCACCGTGTGCAGCTTGTCGGGATGCGCGGTGCAGTTGAGGATGCACGTGCCGCCGCCCTCGGTCATGCCGTAATATTCGACCAGCAACCCGGGCCAGCGCGCCACCACATCGGCCTTGAGCGCTGCCGAAAAGGGCGCGCTGGTACAGGTCTTGAGGCGAAAGCTGGATAGGTCGAACGCGTCGAAGTCCGGCAGGGCCATGATCCGCTGATATTGCACCGGCACCAGCATCGCATGCGTCGCGCGGTTGCGCTGCGCCGCTTCCAGAAATCCGCGCGCATCGAACTTGCCCATCAGCACCGCCGTTCCGCCCCAGGCCAGCGTGGGGATGAAGCTCACCAGCGTCGTGTTCGAATAAAGCGGGGTCGCGATCATCGTGACCGCCTCGCTAAATCCCGCCGCATCGCCCCGCGCGACATGCGCCCAGCGCATCGCATGCGGCTGAACGATCCCCTTGGGCGTGCCGGTGGTGCCGCTGGAGTAGATGATGTTGAACGGATCGTCGGGCGCGATGACGACCGGGTCCGGCTGCGCGCCTTCGATCGCGAACGCCTCATAGGCGATCCCCGCGTCGCTGCCGTCGAGCGCCACGCGGGTCGCCGCCAGCGGCCTGTCACCCAGCGACGCCGCCGCGCCCGCATCGAGGAAGACGACGCTCGCCCCGCAATCGGCGATCATCGCCGCAATCTGATCGCCGGTCGCGGACGGCGCGATCGGCGTGGGCGCGCAACCTGCGCGGATCGCGCCCAGGAACGCGCAGGCATATTCGATGCCGACCGCCCCGACGATGGCGACCGCCTCGCGCTGCGTCACGCCGGCATGTTGCAGGGCGACGGCGACCGCGTCCATCGCCCGGTTCAGCGTCGCATAGTCGATCGCACGCGCGCCATGGACGATCGCCTGCTTGCTGCCGCGCTCGCGCGCATGGGCCGCGATCAGGTCGGGCAAGGTGCCGAACGGCGCGGCCAGCATTTGTGCGGCAGTCTGCATTCCCGCTCCTCGATTCAGCTGCATTGCTAGGCGAAGCCGCGCATTGCTGCCATACGCAAAATTCGAAAAAGGAGCGCCGCCATGATCTTCTACGATTCGCCGAGCCCTGCGCCGAACCCGCGGCGGGTACGCATCTTTGCGGCCGAAAAGGGCATCGAACTGCCGACCGAACAGGTGTCGATCCTGAAGGGGGAGCACAAGTCCGACGCCTTCCGCGCGATCAACCCGCTCGGCCAGACGCCCGCGCTCAAGCTCGACGACGGCACGGTCATCACTGAAAGCGTCGCCATCTGCCGCTATCTCGAGGCGCTGCACCCCGATCCGCCGCTGTTCGGCCGCGACGCGCTCGACGCGGCGCGGATCGAGATGTGGAGTCGCCGCATCGAACTTCGCCTCATGGCGCCGACCGGCATGATCTGGGTCCACACCCACCCCTTCACCGCGCGGGTCGTGCCGCACCAGTACAAGGATTTCGGCGAGAGCAACCGTCCGGCGATTGAGCGCGCCCACGCCATGTTCGACGAGGCGTTTGGCGAAACGCCCTATATCGCTGGCGAGCATTACAGCATCGCCGATATTCTGCTGCTCACCACGATCGACTTCGGTACGTTTATCGGCCTGGCGATTGCAGATGACCTGGCGCGCCTCAATGACTGGCACCGGCGTGTGTCGGCTCGTGCGAGCGCGGCAGCATGAGCGTGGTGATGGCGGGGATGGCGGCGATCGTCACTGGCGGCGGCACTGGCATCGGCGCCGCGGTCGTGCGGCGGCTGGCCGGGCGGGGCGTACGCTGCGTCATCAACTATGCGTCGAGCCGCGACGCGGCCGAGGCGCTTGCCGCCGAGACCGGCAATGGCTCCATCGCGGTGCAGGCCGATATTGCCGACGATGCGCAGTGCCGTGCGCTCGCCGCCGCCGCTATCGACGCATTCGGCCGCATCGACCTGCTGGTCAACAATTCGGGCAGGACCAAGTTTGCCGATCACGAGGATCTCGACGCGCTCGATGCCCAGGACTTTCTCGACATCTATCGCCTGAACACGGTCGCGCCGTTCCAGATGATCCGCGCCTGCGCTCCGGCGATGCGCGCGGGGCCGGCAAGTGCCGTGGTCAACATCGCTTCGGTCGCAGGGGTGTTCGGCAATGGTTCGTCGGTCGCCTATGCCGCATCGAAAGGCGCGCTCATCACGATGACGAAAAGCCTGGCGCGCGTCCTCGCGCCCGCCATCCGCGTCAATGCCGTCGCGCCCGGCTATGTCGGCACCGGCTGGTTCAGCGAGCGGATGACGGCGGAAGCTTTCGCCAAATTCGAAGCTTTCATCGCCAGTCAGACGCCGATGCAGCTTGCCGCCCAGGCCGACGACATCGCCGGCCCGGTCGTCAACCTGCTCGATCCCGCCAGCCGTGCGATCACGGGCGAAGTCACGCTGCTCGACGCTGGCGCGCACCTCGACATCGGCCTCTCCCGCCGGCCGGGGCGCGGCTAGGTTGGCCCACCGGAAACTGACCCTGCCGACCAAGGTCTGCGCCGCCTGCGCCCGTCCGTTCGCGTGGCGCAAGAAGTGGGCGCGCGACTGGGATCAGGTCAGATATTGCTCGGATCGTTGCCGCGGCCAGGGGGCCGCACCGGCGCCATGATCGGTGCCTATTCCTTCGTCACCGCCGCGGTCTGCCCGAACAATATCTTCTTCTGCTCGTCGGTCATCGGCGTGTCGCTGGGGCGGATCGCTTCGCCCTTGGCATAGGCACGCACCGTGGCGGGCCGCGCCTTCACCGCTTCGAACCAGCGCTGGATGTGCGGGAAGTCGGCCAGGTCCTGACCCTGTGCCCGATGCGGCACGATCCACGGATAGATCGCCATATCGGCGATCGAATAATGCTCGCCGCCGACGAACGGTCGGCCGGCCAGCTGCCGATCGAGCACGCCATAGAGGCGGTTGGTCTCGTCGATATAGCGCTTCTGCGCATAGGGCAGCTTCTCGGGCGCATAGATGTTGAAGTGGTGGTTCTGCCCCGCCATCGGACCCAGTCCGCCCATCTGCCACATCAGCCATTGCAGTTGCTCGACACGCTCGCGCTGCGTCTCGCCAAAGAACTTGCCGGTCTTGTTGGCGAGATAGATCAGGATCGCCCCGCTCTCGAACACGCTGATCGGTTCGCCGCCGTCACCCGGCTCGCGATCGACGATCGCCGGCATGCGGTTGTTCGGCGCGATCTTCAGGAACTCCGGCTTGAACTGCTCGCCCTGGCCGATGTTGACGGCATGGATGGTATAGGGATGGCCGGTTTCCTCCAGCATCATCGTGATCTTGTGGCCGTTCGGCGTCGGCCAGTAATGCAGGTCGATCATGCGCGTCTCCGTTGGCTGGGGTCTGGGGGCAGGCGCAACAGATGGGATCACGCGCTCGTCACGCAAGCGGCAATGCGCGAACGTCGTACGGCGATGTCCGGGCGATCGACTATTTCCGCGCGCCGTCCGCTCGTTCGACATTGCCCACCGGCTTTGTCCAATCGCGATTTGCATCCACCGCTCGATGTTGGTCGCGCTGGTCTATCCGCGACGTTCCGGGTTGACGCAAGGTAATCCGTACCGCATCTTCGAACCAAGCACCGCGAGAGGCGGGCGGGAGGATGAGGATGGCGACCGTGGCTCAAGCCGGCGGGGTGGAAGCGCGCTCACTCGATGCTCCGGCGGATGCGCCGCCGATCAGCCGTGGCATGCGCGTCAGCTATGGCGCCGGCGCGATCGCCAACGGGATCAAGAACGCGGCGTTCACCAGCTATCTGCTGTTCTTCTACACCCAGATCATCGGGGTGCCGGCCGGCATCGTCGCCAGCGCCGTCGCGCTGACGCTGGTCGTGGATGCAATCGCCGATCCGCTGATCGGCCGGTGGTCGGACGTGACGCGCAGCCGCTGGGGACGACGCCACCCGTTCATCTACGGCTCGGCCGCGCCCACCGCGCTGTTCTTCCTGCTCGCCTGGTTCCCGCCCGCGGGCCTTACCGAGTTCCAGATGGGCGCGTGGATCTTCGTCACTGCCGCGCTGACCCGCGTGTCGATCAGCGCGTTCGAGATCAACACCTCGGCCATGACGCCCGAGATGACACAGGATTATCGCGAGCGGACGCGGCTGTTCGGGCTGCGCTGGTGGTTCGGCTATGCCGGCACCTATGGTTTCACCACGATCTGCCTGCTGACCTTCTTCGCCGCGACGCCCGAATATCCGCGCGGCCAGCTCAATCCCGCGGGATATCCCGGCTTTGCCATCGCCGGCGCGCTGGCGATCATCGTTGCGATCCTGATCTGCGGCATCGGCACGCACAAGCGCATCCCCTATCTGCGCCAGGCCGAGGTGCGGGCCGAGCATATGCCGTTCGGCGCGCATCTGCGCGAGATGGGCGCAGCGCTCAGGAACCGCGCGTTCCTGGCGATTTTCGGATTCGGGGTGCTCAAATATTCGGCGATCGGGCTGTACAGCGCGACGACCCTGTTCTTCAACACGTACCTCTACAAGCTGACCGGCGCGCAGCTTGCCATCCTGACCGTCGACAGCCTGGTCGCCGCGACGCTGGCCGCGCCGCTTGCGCCGGTCATGTCGGCCTGGCTGGGCAAGCGGATGAGTTCGATGGTGTTTGCGGTGCTGGGGGTGGCGATCGGCCTCACGCCGTTGCTGCTGTCGATCAACGGCATCTTCTTCGTGCCCGGCAACCCGCTATTGGTGCCGGCGCTGTTCGCGGTCGGCGCGATCTATGGCGCGATGGTCGCGATCTCGCTCATCAACACCAGTTCCATGCTGGCGGACGTGGTCGAGGACAGCGCGGTGGCAACGGGCCGGCATGAGGCCGGCACTTTCTTCGCCGCGTCCAGCTTCATGCAGCAATGCTCGACCGCGATCGGCATCTACCTTGCCGGCAAGCTGCTGGTCTGGGCCGACTTTCCCGAGAAGCCCGCCCCGGGGCAAGTGACCGACGCGATGATCCATGATGTCGTCGGCTATTATGTGCCGACCACGATCAGCCTGTGGACGCTGGGGGCGCTGATCCTGTTCTTCTATCCTATCACCCGCGCCAAACATGAAGCCAACCTTGCCGCGCTGGCCGCGCGCGAGGCGCAGGCGCGCGCCAACGAACTCGACAATATTCCCTTGGGTGGGCCCAGCCGATAGAATCCGGATTGACGCTTTTAATTCCATACCGCATCTTCAAATCAGTGAATAGCCGCGGGTCGGGCGGAATCGCGCGAGCGACCATGCCGACCAACATCGAGCATCGGACCACCGATCGCATTCGACATTCAGGAGGGAAAATGGCGACCTTGGCGACTGAACGCCCGACGACGGAACTGGATGATTTCCGAGAGGAAGTGCGCACCTTCCTCGCCGAGAATTTCCCGCCATCGCTGAAGGGCAAGGACAATGCCATGTCGGCCGTCGAAGGCCCGACGCAGGAGACGCCGGAGCAGGCCGCGTGGCGCAAGGCGATGGGCGCAAAGGGCTGGGGCGTGCCGACCTGGCCAAAACAATATGGCGGCGGCGGGCTCAATCGCGAGCAGGCCAAGGTGCTGGCCGAAGAGATGGCGCGCGCCGGGGCGTGGAACCCGATCGGCGGCATGGGCGTGATGATGTTCGGCCCGACCCTGCTGGAATATGGCAGCGAGGCGCAGAAGCAGGAACATATTCCGCCGATCGCACGCGGCGAGATCCGCTGGTGCCAAGGCTATTCCGAACCCAATGCGGGCAGCGACCTGGCCAACCTGCAAACCTTTGCCGAGGATCGCGGCGACCATTACCTTGTCAACGGGCAGAAGACCTGGACGTCGGGCGGGCAGTGGGCTGACAAATGCTTCTGCCTCGTGCGCACCGACAAGACGCAGAAGCAGGGCGGCATCACCTTCCTGCTGATGGACATGGATGCGCCGGGCGTCGAGGTGAAGCCGATCCGCATGATCAGCGGCATGTCGCCCTTTTGCGAGACCTTCTTCACCGATGTGAAGGTGCCCAAGGAAAACCGCGTCGGCGAGGAGGGGCAGGGCTGGACGATCGGCAAGCGGCTGCTGCAGCACGAGCGCACGAACCTGTCGGGCGGCGGATCGGCGTTCCGCACGGCCGGGGTCTCGCTGGCCGACATCGCGAAGAAGTATGTCGGTGTGGACGAACAGGGCCGCGTCGCCGACCCCGACCTGCGCGCGCGGATCGCGAAGTGGGAGATGGACTGGCGCGTGTTCCAGCTGACCGCAATGCGCGTGATGGCGGAGAGCAAGGCGGTGGGCGGCGTGTCCGAAGTCTCGTCGATCCTCAAGACCGTGGGCACCAAGCTGGGGCAGGAACGCGCCGAACTGACGATCGAGATCCAGGGGCTGCAAGGGCTGGGCTGGGAAGGCGAGGGCTTCAGCGAAGCCGAGCTGACCGGCGTGCGCGCGTGGCTGTTTGGCAAGGCGACGACAATCTATGGCGGGTCGACCGAAGTGCAGAACAACGTGATCGCCAAGCGCATCCTGGGGATGCTGGATCATCAATAGCGGCCGCCGCTCCGGCGAAGGCCGGGGTCTCGCGCTGCAAACCGTGCGCTCGCCGCACGAGATCCCGGCCGCGCCGGGATGACGAGGGGAAGAAAATGGCCGTTCTGACTGACGAACAGACGATGCTGCGCGACATGGCGCGCGAATGGGCGAGCAACGAAAGCCCGGTGACTGCGTGGCGCAAGGTACGCGATGCGAACGAGGCGGCGGGATTCGATCCCGCGGCGTTCGGGACGATGGCCGAAATGGGCTGGACCGGGATCATCATCCCCGAAGCGCATGGCGGCAGCGACTTCGGCTGGCTGAGCCTGGGCCTGGTCATCGAGGAACTGGGCAAGACGATGACGGCGAGCCCGCTCGCCGCATCGGCCGTCGCTGCCTCGGCGATCCTGCTGGGCGGAAGCGACGAGCAGAAATCGGCTTATTTGCCGCGCATCGCGAACGGAGAGCTGGTCGCGACGCTGGCGGTGGACGAGGGCGGGCGCCACGATCCGGGCAAGATCGCCGCGAGCGTATCGGGCGGCAAGCTGTCGGGCGAAAAGGCGTTCGTGGCCGAGGGCGACAGCGCCGGGCTGTTCGTGGTGGCCGCTAGCGACGGTCTGTATCTGGTCGAGGCGGGCGAAGGGGTCAGCGTATCGCGCCGGCATCTCGCCGATTTTCGCAGCCATGCCGCCGTGTCGTTCGACGGCGCGCCGGCGGCGAAGCTTGAAGCCGGTGGAGAACGGTTGCTCGACGCGGTGCTCGATCGCGCGGCGGTGCTGGCCGCTGCCGAAATGCTGGGCATGGCCGGCCAGTCGTTCGACACCACGCTCGCTTACCTCAAGCAGCGCGTGCAGTTCGGGCAGGTGCTGGCGACGTTCCAGGCGCTGCAGCATCGCATGGCGAACCTGTTCAGCGAGATCGAACTGATGCGCTCCGCCGTCGAGGCGGGGCTTGCCGCGATCGATCGGGGGGGCGACACGCGCGCCGCCGCCTCGCTGGCCAAGGCCAAGGCGAACGAGGTTGGCCATCTGATGAGCCGCGAGCTGATCCAGCTGCACGGCGGCATCGGCATGACCGACGAATATGATGCCGGCTTCTACCTCAAGCGCATGCGCGTTGTGGAGCAGATGTGGGGCAACGCGGCCTATCACCGCGAGCGGTTCGCGCGGCTGAGCGGCTTCTGAGGTAGCGCGCCCGGATGCGGCCGGTTTTGGATGGCGCTTGTCCAGCGACGAGGGCCCGCCTATCGGCCAATGCGCCGATCGGGGGATCAAGGTGCTGAATAGACGCGAGTTGATGGTCGGCGGCGCCGCCCTGGCGACGTGGAACGCCGCGAGCGCCACTCGCGCGGTGGATGCGAAACGCGCTGCGATCGAGGCGGTCGCGCTGCCGGCAGGGTTCAACGGCGCGCTGGCATTCGGGCAACGAGGCCGGGTGTCGCATATCCGCTGCGTCGGCCTTGCCGATGTCGAGGCGCGGCGGCCGATCACGCGGCAAACCCAATATCGCTGGGGTTCGGCGTCCAAATGGCTGACGAGCGTGGCGGTGCTGCGCCTGACCGAGCAGAAGCGCCTGTCGCTCGATGCGCCGATCGGGCGCTATCTGCCGGAGCTGCCCGACGGGACTGGTCGCAGGGTCACGCTGCGGCACCTTCTGTCCAACACGAGCGGCATCCCGGACTTGCTGAGCCGCCAGATCGCAAGCGAGCCGCAATTGCGGACCTCTTCGGCGAGCGCCCAGGCCATGGTAGCGCGGTTCGCCGGGGGCGCGCTGACGTTCGAGCCGGGCGAGGGATGGGATTATGCCGCCTTGAACTGGGTAATCGTGGCCGCGATCGTCGAGCGGGTTGCAGACGATGCCTTTCCTGCCGTGGTCAGGCGGCTGGTTTTCGAACCGCTTGCAATGTCGGGGGCCGGGTTCGCGCAGCCGGGTGAACCCGTGCTGCCACATCTGGCAGCGGCCTATGGCACGATCGCGCCGCCCGAGCGCAAGATCTCGGCTGCGCCCGGCTTCGTGGCGGCGACCGGGAACATCGCTGGCGGCGTGGATGACGCGATGCGCGCGGCCGACGGCATCTTTCACGGATCGCTGCTGTCCGCGACGTCGCGCAAGGCGCTGGTCGAGGTGCGCTGGCCGGACCAGAGCTATGCGCTGGGTGGCCGTGTCCGGTCGATCGATGGCGAGCCCTGGGCATGGGAGACCGGCAAGGTCGGCGGTTATCGCACGCATATTGCGCATCGGCTGGGTCGCAGCGAGACCATCGTGATCTTCAACACCACCGACATGGATCAATCGGCGATCGGTTCGTGGGTGAAGGCGATCGCCCAGGCGTGAACCGCAGGGCGAGCGGCCGGTCGCTTCCGATCACGCTAGATCGCGGTGGCGGCGGCCGGGGCGGTCGTGCCGTGGTCCCTCCGGCCCGGCGCGCACGGTCATAAAGATATTCATTTCGAATTATCGTTCAACATACCCGTGGCCGTCGCCGGCGCTCGTCGTGGGCGGCTGTACGGTGGTATAAGTAGCAATTCGCAACGCTTTTATCTGCTTGACCCGCTACCCGAATCCCGATCTATTCGAGTTTACGGTATGGAACCCGCGAAGTGGTCCAGCCGAGAGGGAGTGGATCGATGAGAAAGCAGCTTTTGGGGGCGTGCGGGTTCACGGCGCTGGTGATCGCGGGTGTGACGCCGGCATGGGCGCAGGCCGGTGGTGAGACCGAGATCGTGGTCACTGGATCGCTGATCGCCGGAACGCCCGAGGATGCGGCGCTGCCGGTCGATGTGATCGGCGCCGAGGAACTGGCCAAGCAGGGCAATCCTTCCACGCTGGAGCTGATCAAGGCGCTGCCGAGTTCGAGCGCGTCGCTGGGTGACGCCAACCAGTTCGACAGCCGCTCGCAGGGCGCCGAGGGCATCGCGACGGTGAACCTTCGCGGCCTGTCGCCGCAGCGCACGCTGGTGCTGCTCAATTCGAAGCGGCTGGCGACATCGGGCAACGGCGTGCCGGCGGTCGATATCAACCTGCTGCCGCAGGCGGCGCTGGCGCGGGTCGAGGTGCTGAAGGATGGCGCTGCCGCCACCTATGGCTCCGAAGCGATTGCGGGCGTGGTCAACTTCATCACCCGCACCAACCAGAACGGCTTTCAGGGCGGAGCCAATTACCGATTCGTCGATGGGTCGGACGGCGATGTCGATATCTCGCTGAGCTTTGGCCACACCAGCGACAATTTCCGGTTCCTGGTCGCGGCAGGCTTTCAGAAGCGCGGGCAGCTGATGGTCAAGGACCGCGACTGGGCGGTCAAGCCCTATGCCGAGAACCCGCAGGGCGGGTGGACTGGCGGCGGCAATCCCGGCAACTTCCTGTACCTTGGCATCACGCCGACCGGACCGGGCGCGATCACCGCGCCGGCGGCCGACGCATCGTGCGTGCCGCTGGGCGGCTTCATCGGCCAGGACAACCGCTGCTATAACAACTATTCGGTGTACGATAACCTGGTCGAGCTGGAGAAGCGCGGGCAGGCATTCATGGATGTCGAGGTCGATCTGTCGCCCTCCACCACCTTCCAGGTGACGGCGCTGTATGGCGCGACGCGGGTGCCGCATTACCTGACCTCGCCCTCCTACCTGCTGACCCAGCCGCCATCGCCGGCCTCGGCTGCGGGGACGCCGTACGCCGCGCTCGCCGGGTTCCTGGCCAGCGGCTTCTATGTGCCGAACGAGAATCCGGGCCTGGTCGCCTATCGCGCGGCCAATCCGGGGCAGCCGGCCGGGCTGGGCGCATTGTTCCCGACGTTGCTCTATCGGCCGTATCTGCTGGGCGGCAATCCATCAACGCTGAACGATGCCGAAGAGCCGGGGTCGGCGCGCGGCATGCGCAAGAGCGAGAGCACGCGGATCACCGCCGAACTGCGCGGCAAGCTGGGTGACGAGCTCAACTGGAACGCCAATTTCACCTATCACAATTACTATCGCTACATCGACGGGTACGACAGCTTCGGCGATCGCGTGCAGCGCGCGCTGCTGGGCTTTGGCGGGCCGAACTGCACGGGAACCACGCCGGGCGCCAATGGCTGTCTGTGGCTCAACCCGTTCGGCAACGCGATCGCGAGCAACCCTGCAACGGGGCAGACTAACACGCAGAATAACGGCCCGGCGAACAGTGCGGCGCTGACCGACTGGTTCTTCGTGCGATCGGCCACGGGCGTGACCACCGACCTGATCGTGGGCGAGGTGTCGCTGAGCGGCGGCACCGGCTTCAGCCTGCCGGGCGGCGAGGTGCAGTTCGGCATCGGCGGGCAGTATCGCGACATGTCGCAGCGCGGCCTTTATTACGCCAACAACAATCTGGTCACCACGCCGTGCCGTGAGACGCCGATCAACGGCAATACCAATCCTGCGGCGTGCAGCGGCGGACGGCCGGCGACGGGCGCGCTCGGCTTCCTGGGCACCAACAACAGCTATGACCTGTCCGGCAATGTCTGGGCGGTGTATGGCGAAATGCAGCTGCCGATCCTCGACACGCTGAACGTCCAGCTGGCGGCGCGCTACGAGAATTACGGCGGGGCAACCGGATCGACCTTCGACCCGCAGATCCGCGCGCGCTGGCAGGTCACCGATTGGCTGGCGATCCGCGGCGGGTTCGGCACCACCTTCCGCGCGCCGCCGCTCAACATCACCGCGGCCGGTTCCGTCACGTCGCTGCAGATCATCGACACCGCATTCCGCCCCGTCGATGTGTTCGGCAATCCGAACCTGACGCCGGAATCGTCGAAAAACTATGGCGCAGGCATCCTGTTCAACGCCGGCGGCTTTACCGCGAGCCTCGACTATTACCGCTACGATCTGGAGGATGTGCTGGTCGCCGATCCGCTGATCGCGATGGTCAACACGCTGTTCCCGAGCACCGGCGGCAACACCTGCGCCACGAATACGGCCCTGGCGGCGCGGTTCACCTTCTCGACCGGGCCATGCACCGCCACGACCGCGCGAACCGCGATCAGCCGCGTCAGCACGCGCTGGCAGAACGGCGCCTCGATCACCAGCGAGGGGATCGATGCGGTCGTCGGCTATCGCAGCAACGACCTGCTGGGTCCCGACAGCCGGTTCGGCATCGGCGCCAATGTGAGCTATGCCCTGCAAAATGCGATCAGCGACATTTTCGTCGAGGGAACGCTGGTCCAGCGCGGCTATGACGGTGTCGGCCTGCTGAACTATCAGACGACGCTGTATCCCGTGCCGGAATGGAAGGGGCAGGCGTATCTCGAACTCGGCTTCGGACCGGTCGATGCGCGCCTGACCGCCACTTACATCGATGGGCTGTACGATCAGCGCGCCGATGTGACGACCGCTGGCATCTTTGGCCCCAACCCCTCGCTGGGCGGCGCGCGGGTGACCAACGGCGCCAATATCGGCAGCTTCACGACGGCCGATTTCACGATCCAGTGGGCGCTTACCGACCGCTTCACGCTGTCGGGCAGTGTCTACAACATCTTCGACCAGGATCCGCCCTTTGCCCGCGAAGATTATAATTACGAGCCGTTCGTGGGCAATCCGCTGGGCCGCAACTTCAAGATCGGCGTGAGCGCCAGGTTCTGAAGCTGTTCTGGCTGAGGCTCCGTCGCGCGGGGAACGCGGCGGAGCCTCTTTTTGCTTCGGTTTGCGCCGAAGGGCGGCACCGGCCCGTTCCTCCCACCCGGCCACCCAAGGCAGCCTATTCTGGATGGGCGCCGGGTGGGGGAACGGGCCGGCACCGCAAACTCAACTGAGTACGAGGTGCGTATGGTGAGCGTTCCAGCGACGGACGAGGTGGCGCTCAAACGGCGCGGGTTCACGCTGGCGCTGCTCACCGCAGCCTATTTCTTCAGCTATATGGACCGACAGATCCTGGCGATCCTGCAGGAGGATATTCGCCGCGATCTGTTGCTGAGCGATACCCAATTGGGTCTGCTTGCTGGCTTTGCCTTCGCGATCTTCTACGCGACACTGGGCCTCCCGGTGGCGCGGCTGGCGGATCGCGGCAATCGCGTCAACATCATCGCCATCGCGCTGGCGCTGTGGAGCGGGATGACGGCGGTGTGCGGGCTGGCGCAGAATTTCGTGCAGCTGCTGCTGGCGCGGATCGGCGTCGGGATTGGCGAAGCGGGGTCGAGCCCACCGAGCCATTCGATCATCGCCGACCTCTATCCGCCCGAGAAGCGCGCCGGGGCGATGGGCATCTATTCGCTGGGCGTTGTGCTGGGCGCGGCGGGCGGCACGATGATCGGCGGCACGTTAGCGCATTTCTATGGCTGGCGCGTCGCGATGTTCGCGGTCGGCGTGCCGGGCATTCTGCTGGCCGTGCTGATCAAGCTGTTCGTCGTCGAGCCGCGGCGCGGGCTGTCCGATCCGACCCAAAGTGCCGCGAGCCACGGCGATATGCCGGCGTTCGGCGAAGGGTTCCGGTCGCTGTTCGCCAATCGCGCGGCGGTGCACCTGGTGATGGGCGTCACCATCACCTCGCTGATCGGCTATGGCCACACCGCCTTCGGGCCGAGTTTCATGATCCGGTCGATGAACCTCGACAAGCTGCAGATCGCGTCGATCGTCGCGCCGGTGGGTGCGGTGGCGGGCACGCTGTCGGCAGTGGGCGGCGGGTGGCTCGCCAACTGGGCGGCGGCGCGCTGGGGGCTGCATACGCAGGCCTGGCTGGTGCTGGCGATGAAGGCAGTGGGCCTGCCGCTGTCCTTCCTGTTCTTTGCGTCGAGCGATCCTTGGGTCGGTGTGCCGATCTATTGGGTGTCGATCATCCTGGTGAACTCGTATCTCGGCCCGACCTTCGCGCTGATCCAGGGGTTGGCGCCGCTGCGGATGCGAGCGTTGTGGGCGGCCGTGACGCTGCTGGTCATCAACCTCATTGGCCTTGGGCTGGGTCCCACGCTGATCGGGGTGATCAGCGACGCGCTGAAGCCCACGTTCGGCGTTGAGTCGCTGCGCTGGGCGATGCTGACCTTCGCTGCGGCGACGCCCTGGGCGCTGTTCCATTACTGGCGCGCGGGGGTGTGGTTGAAGCGGCGGGGGGCGTAGGGTTGGAGATGCCGCGGCGTGATCCGGCTCAGGTTGATGCCGCTGTCGCCTGGCCCAGTACCGGGATCCGATGGGCCGCAAGCGTTGAGTTGCCGTTTTGGGCGCTATGGCTCAACTGCGCGGTGGATCCCGGCACAAGGCCGGGATGACGGAAAGGCGGAACGGCAACCAACGAGCCCATAGTTGCCTTATCGCATCAGAGCTCAGCGACTCTAGTTGATCCAGCTAATGAATTCAGCCGTAATCGGTTGGCCTGCTGCGTTGCGTGCAGGGACGAAACGAGCCACGTTTACGAGGCGAGCGCACACGGAGCGGTCGAGTTGATCGTCACCGCTGGGGTTGAGGATAGTGCAGCTGGCAACCTTGCCGTTGCCATCGACTTCAAGCCTGAACCTCATGCGTCCAATTGGACGTCGACCCTTAATGCCTCGGTCGATATAGGCACCATTTAGCCACGCTTCAGGATCGATCGGCGTCACGCGTCGCGCAAGTGCGTTGGCTTTCAGTGCTGCCCGGCATTGTGCTTTGAACGTGCGGTCAACTGAAACGCCCTCCGGTGGCACGCAGTTGCGGAGCCTGCCCTCGCTGTCCGAACGGTAGCCACTACCCGGCGGGAGGATGCCTTCAACAAAGTCCGTCTGCGCCGCGGCATGTGAGAGCGCGATTGATGATGTCGACGCGGCGAAGACTAGTGAGATCAACAAACGATTGGGATGCGGCACTGCAAAATCCACGATGATGCGATTGACGGCATCCCCGATCCTTCATCTGTTGGGCATAGTAAACTGTCGATCACAAGCCGGTTCAAACCCCTCCGCTTTCCAGCCACTTGCAGTCACTGTGGAACGGCAGTGCTCGACCGCAACTCGGTCATTCGACCGCCTTCTTACGAAATGCGGTGGCTGGGCGCTGCCGGATGACGACTCCGGAGCGAAGATCGCGGGAAACGGACCTGCGACGGTGACGGCTCCGACCCGCCAATTACCAGCGTTCAAGTAGCGACGTTTGAAGTGAATTTACCTAGGTGGCTACCTCTGCGGCCCAGCCCCGCTCCGTAAGATCAACTTGGGCATTGATGTAGTTGCGGTCGAAGCCATCCTCCCACGGAAACACACCGGCTTCATCGGGCCAGACGATTTGAAGGCAAACAAAATCATCGCCGCGATAAAACCAGCGGCTCCAACCGAGGTACTTGGCGTAGTGGCGCGTCGCGACTGTGAAAACATAGGCGTCGTCTTCGGGTAAAATGCCGCCGATCCGAACGGCACGCGGCACCCGCTTTCCGTTCCGGGCCCATCGATAGAGCACCCAGAAAATCTGGTTTGCGACCCGTTCGTCGACTTTGAAGACCAGCATTTCAGGATGGCCGATGGTTGCTACGCAACCGGTGGTGAAGCAGAAGCCAGGTTTCTCGTCCTCATCGAGCGCGTGCGTCTGCATCCAACCGTGCTGCCGGATGCCGTCGACGAAGTTTCTTTCCGCTTCATCAAGGTCGCCCAGCGGCGTGTCCAATCGAGTGATCGTCGCGCCGGTGCCCGGTACACTGGGTCCGTCCGGCGTGAAGCCGGAACCGGCCATGCGGCGCAACTTGTCACCATTCTCATCGTCGGGGGACTGCACGCCTGATCTCTTTCTCGGCTGAATGGCCGCGTCATCTGCCAGCGCCGGCTTAGCTTCGGGTAAACGTCCGCTTCCCACGCAATTTCAGCCGTTCAGCGAAACTGCCATGAGCGGGCATTCAATGTCCCGACGCTCCGAATGCGCCGATCCCCGTTTCGCTGCGCACGGCCTGATCGCGGAAGCGTGAGCGCTCGGCTGCGGCCTTGGGCGAGCGGTCGAGGATGGAGACAAGCCAGATGCCGATGAAGCCGATGGGAACCGAGAAGATCGCCGGCGAGCTGTAGGGGAAGGGCGCATCGCCGAGGCCGAAGGTCGTCGTCCACACCGCCGGCGACAGCAAGGTGAGGATGAAGGCGCTGAGCAGCCCGAGCAGGCCGCCCACCATCACGCCGCGCCCGGTGCAGTCCTTCCAGTAGAGCGACAGGATCAGCGCAGGGACGTTGCCCGAGGCGGCGAGCGCGAAGGCGAGGCTGACCATGAAGGCGACGTTCTGCTTTTCGAACAGGATGCCGAGCAGCACCGCGACGACGCCGAGGGTGAGCGTTGTGATCCGCGAGACGCGCAGTTCGTCCGCCGAGTTTGCCGCGCCGCGCTTCCACACCGAGGAATAGAGATCGTGGCTGACCGCCGACGCGCCGGACAGCGTCAGACCGGCGACGACGGCAAGGATGGTGGCGAAGGCGACGGCGGAGATGAAGCCGAGGAACAGGTCGCCGCCGACCGCATGGGAGAGGTGCACCGCGGCCATGTTGACGCCGCCGAGCAGCGCGCCGGTCCCGTCCTGATAGCGCCCGTCGGTCGCCACCATGACGATCGCGCCGAAGCCGATGACGAAGGTGAGAATATAGAAGTAACCGATCCAGCCGGTCGCCCACAGCACCGACTTGCGCGCTTCCTTTGCGTCCGGAACGGTGAAGAAGCGCATCAGGATATGCGGCAGCCCGGCGGTGCCGAGCAGCAACGCGAGGCCGAACGAGACGGCGGAGACCGGATCCTTGATGAAGCTGCCCGGGCCCATGATCGATGCGCCCTTCGCAGTCGGATCGGGATCGCCGGCGGCGGCGGCGAGGCCCGTCTTCACCTCGACCGCGCGGGCGAACAGCGCGTCGAGCGAGAAGCCGAATTGCCAGAGGACCGAGACCGCGATGAAGGACGCGCCGGCGAGCAGCATCACCGCCTTGCTGATCTGGATCCATGTCGTCGCGGTCATGCCGCCGACGAGCACGTAGACGATCATCAACACGCCGACGAGCACCACCGCGACGGGATAGGGCAGGCCGAACAGCAATTTGATGAGCTGACCCGCCCCGACCATCTGCGCGATGAGGTAGAAGGCGACGATCAGCAGCGTCGAGATCGCGGCGAACACGCGGACCGGTGCTTGCTCGAAGCGGAACGAGGCTACGTCGGCAAAGGTGAAGCGGCCGAGGTTGCGCAGCTTTTCCGCAATCAGGAACGAGATGATCGGCCAGCCCATGAGAAAGCCGACCGAGTAGATGAGGCCGTCATAGCCATCGGTGTAGATCTGCGCCGAAATGCCGAGGAAGGATGCGGCGGACATGAAGTCGCCGGCGATGGCCAGGCCGTTCTGGAAGCCGGAAATGCCGCCGCCCGCGGTGTAGAAGTCCGACGCGGTGCGGGTACGCGTGGCGGCCCAGCGGGTGATGCCGATCGTGAGCAGCGCGAAGGCCGCGAACATGAAAATCGCGATCCAGTTCAGCGGCTGCTGCTGGGTCTCGCCGCTCAGCGCATCGGCAAGCGCCGGCGTGGCAACGAGCAGGCCAAGCGCGGCAAGGCCGAAATAGACGCGGTTCACTGGCGTTCCCTTCCGGCGGCATCGGCCATTATTTCAGCCATGGCGGGGTCCCAGCGGCGGTTGGCGCGGCGCGTGAACAGGGCGATCGAAAGGATCGCGAGCAGGATCAGGCCGATGCCGGCGGGGATGCCCCAGGTTGCGACACGATCGCCGATCGGAGCCGCCAGCGCCGCCTTGTCGAGCGCGATGGTCAGGATGAACGCCATGAACAAGCCGACGACGATCCAGGACAGGATCCAGGCGAAGCGGGACCGTTCCGCCACCAACGCCTGATAGCGCGGATCGCGCGCCACGCGATCGAGCGTCTCTTGTTCAGTCATACCCCTCCTGTGCCCGTCTCGACCGGCTGGTGCGACCGGCTGTTGCGACAGGCCTGCCCCAGCTTCGTGGATGCGGCAAGCCTTTGCCACAGCATATTTGCCGATCGCGGGTCGTAACATTGCCAGCGCTGGCCTACATGCCGCCGCAGATGACAGTCGCACGGAGGATTTCGCGGTGGATGGACGGTTTTTGATCGCAGGGGAGCGGATCGCCACCGGCGAGACGTTCGAGGGCTATGACCCGGCGGCCGGCGCGAATATCGCGCCCGCGTTCGAGGTGAGCCGCGAGGCCGACGTGGCGCGGGCGTGCGAAGCGGCGGCGGCGGCGTTCGACGTGTTTCGCGAGACGTCGCCCGAGGATCGCGCGGTGTTCCTGGAGACGATCGCCAGCGAGATCGAGGCGCTGGGCGATGCGCTGATCGAGCGTGCAGTGCTGGAAAGCGGGTTGCCGCCGGCGCGGCTGACCGGTGAGCGCGGGCGGACGACGGGGCAGCTGCGGCTGTTCGCATCGGTGCTGCGCGCGGGGCGCTTTGCCGGGGTGGTGCTGGACAGCCCGATGCCCGAACGTCAGCCGCTGCCGCGCAGCGATTTGCGCCAGCGCCGCATCGCGGTGGGGCCGGTGGCAGTGTTTGGCGCGTCGAACTTTCCGCTCGCCTTTTCAGTCGCGGGTGGCGACACCGCATCGGCGCTCGCCGCCGGCTGCCCGGTGGTGGTGAAGGCACACCCGGCGCATCCCGGAACGTCGCTGCTGGCGGCGCAGGCGATCGATGCGGCGGTGGCGAAGTGTGGCCTGCCGCGCGGCGTGTTCAGCCTGATGCAGGGTCCGGCGAATGAACTTGGCGCGGCGCTGGTGCGGCATCCCGCGATCAAAGCGGTGGGCTTCACCGGATCGCGCGCCGGCGGCCTGGCGCTGGTCAGCCTGGCGCAGGCGCGGCCCGAGCCGATCCCGGTCTATGCCGAGATGTCGAGCGTCAATCCGGTGCTGCTGTTCCCGGCAGCGCTGGCCAACCGCGCCGAGGCGCTGGGCGCTGGGTTCGTTGCGTCGCTGACCATGGGGTCGGGGCAGTTCTGCACCAACCCGGGGCTGGTGATCGGCATCGACGGGCCGGACCTCGACCGCTTTGTCGCGGCGGCGGCGCAGGCGCTTGAGCAGGCGCAGCCGCAAGTCATGCTGACCGCCGGCATCCATGGCGCCTATTCGACCGGGGTTGAGACGCTGGCCGGACATGACGGCGTCGAACTGGTCGCGCGCGGTGTGGCGGCGACGGCATGCAATTGCGGGCAGGCGGCGCTGTTCAGCACGAGCGCGGCGGCGCTGGCCGCGAACCCGGCGCTGGCGCACGAGGTGTTCGGCGCATCGTCGGTGGTGATCCGCGCGAAGGACTGGGGCGAAGTGGCGGCGCTGCTCGAGACGCTGGAAGGGCAGCTGACGGCGACGCTGCAGATCGACGCGGACGACGTTGAAGCCGCACGACCGCTGCTGCCGATCCTTGAGCGCAAGGCCGGGCGCATCCTGGCCAATGGCTGGCCGACCGGAGTCGAGGTGAGCCATGCCATGGTGCATGGCGGCCCGTATCCGGCCACGTCGGACCCGCGCTCGACCTCGGTCGGATCGGCGGCGATCGAGCGTTATCTGCGCCCGATCTGTTATCAGGACCTGCCGCAGGCGCTGCTGCCGCAAGCGGTTCGCGACGGAAATCCGCAGCGGCTGCCGCGGCTGGTGGACGGCGCGTTCGAGTAAACGTTCGCAGTCTGTTCGCATCTTCGCTAAGGACCGGCAAGTGAGCGACACGCCGGTCCGGAAGATCATCCATATCGACATGGACGCCTTTTTCGCGTCGGTCGAGCAGCGCGACGACCCCACGTTGCGCGGCAAGCCGGTGGCGGTCGGCCATGCCGGGCCGCGCGGGGTGGTGGCGGCGGCGAGTTACGAGGCGCGGACCTTCGGCGTACGCTCGGCGCTGCCGTCGGTGACCGCACTGCGCCGCTGTCCCGAGCTGATCTTCGTGCCGCCGCGCTTCGAGGTGTATCGCGCGGTGTCGGCGCAGGTGCATGTCGTCTTTGCCGAGTTCACCGACCTCATCCAGCCGCTGTCGCTCGACGAGGCTTATCTCGACGTGACGGCGAACAAGGCGGGGCTGCCCACGGCCTGGGCGACCGCCAAGGCGATCCGCGCGCGGATCAGGCAGGAAACCGGGCTGACCGCGTCGGCGGGCGTGTCGTACAACAAGTTCCTGGCGAAGCTGGCGTCGGATCACCGCAAGCCTGACGGCCAGTTCGCGGTGACGCCGGACATGGGGCCGAGCTGGGTAGAGGCGCTGCCGGTCGCCAAGTTCCACGGCGTGGGGCCGGTGACGGCGAGGAAGATGCACGCGCTGGGCATCCGGACCGGCGCTGACCTGAAGAACAAGCCGCTCGCCTGGCTGGCGCAGCATTTCGGCAGCAGCGCGCAATGGTATCACGACATCGCGCGCGGGATCGACGAGCGGCCGGTCAATCCCAATCGTGAACGCAAGTCATCGGGGTCCGAGACGACGTTCGAGCGCGACCTCATCGATCCAGCCGAGATCGAGGCGGGCGTGCTGCGCATGGCCGACGACGTCGCGGGGTGGTGCGAGAGCCGGCAGATGTTCGGGCGCACCGTGACGGTGAAGGCGAAGTTCGCCGATTTCCGCCAGGTGACGCGCAGCCGCACGCTGCCGCAGGCGGTCGTGGATGCGGACGTCCTGCGCGCGACCAGCGTCGAACTGGTGCGTTCGCTCTATCCGCTGGCGCTGGGCATCCGGCTGGTCGGCGTGACGGTGTCGAACTTCGTCGCGGCGGACGAGCGAACGGGCATGCCGCTGTTCACGCGGTGAAGACGCGTTTCGACACGCAGTTATCCTCGACCAGATCCCAGTCGATGTCGATGCCGAGGCCAGGGCCGTCGGGGACGTGGATGTTGCCGTCGGCGTCCATGAAGTCGCGCAGGCTCTGCTTCATCGGCAGCTGGAAGGTGTCTTCGGGCACGAACAGCTCGAAATATTCCGAATTGCGCACCGCGCAGGCGACATGGATGTTGGCGATGTCCATCGGCCCCATCGTGGTCGTGTGAAGCTCGCAGTTCATGCCGTGCGCCTCGGCGAGATGGCAGACCTTGAGCGTGCCCGTGATGCCGCCCTTCCACGACACGTCGGCGCGAACCATGTCGAGCGCATCGGCCTTGATCGCCTGCGCCACGCCCCACGGCCCGCCGCGTGTCGTTTCGGTGCCCACGATCGGAATGTCCACGGCGGCCGAGAGCTTGGCATATTTGTCGAGCTCGTAATCGCGGAACGGCTCCTCGAACCAGTAATAGTCGAGTTCCTCCAGGTGCCGGGCAACCTTGATCGCCTCGTGCAGCGAATATTCCGCAACCGGGTCGGTCATCAGCACCATGTCCGGGCCAACGGCTTCGCGCACGGCGGCGTGGATCTGCATGTCGAGCGCGCTGGGTCCGCAGGGATGAACCTTGTACGCCTTGAACCCGCGTTCCTTGTAGTGAAGCGCTTCACGCACATAATCGTCGATGCCGGGAAGCCACAGGCTGCTGGCATAGACCGGAAGCTTGGTGCGGTAGCTGCCGAGATATTGGTGCAGGGGAAGCCCGGCGGTGCGTGCCGCCGCGTCCCACAGCGCGACGTCGATCGGCCCGGGCAGGAAGACCGGGAAAAAGGCACCGTGGCGGTCGATGTTCCAGAAATCGTGCCAGATCGCCTCACGATCATGGATGCTGCGGCCGAGGATCACCGGCGCGATCACGTCGCTGAGATAAGCGTCGGTCACCGCGCCCGAGCGCGCCGCCCAGAAGGTGGCGATCCCCTCGATCCCGTCCGAGGTGGTGATGCGGCCGACGCCATAGCTCCATGGCATCGGTGCCGCACCCTCGCGGTCTTCGTCGAACAGGCCCTTGGGCCGGTTGCAGATCCAGGTTTCGAACTTCTCGATGCGCATCTCGCCCCCAATCTTGTCTGACAGGTTTGTAGCGGGATCGGGTTCGGCGATCAATCCGCCGCTGATCGAATGCCCGGCATCGCGACGATCGGCGCGAGGATGACCGTGAGCGCGTCGTCGAAATGCTGCGCCATCGCAGCGGCTGCGGCGGCCGGGTCGCCGGCGACGACGGCGGCGACGATCGCTTCGTGCAGTTCCTGGACGCGGTCGAGCCCTTCGACTTCCGACCAGCGCTGGCGGCCCGTCGTCATCGCGACGAGGATCAACTGGCGCAGCGCGTCGATCAGCAGCGAGTAGAGCGGGTTGCCGGTCGCTTCGGCCAGCGTGACGTGCAGCTTCAAATCGAGGTCGAGATAATGCTGAGCATCGTCGATGCGCTGGGCCATCTCGGTCACGATCGCCTGCAGCCGTGCGGCCTGCTCGTCGCTGCGGTGCTGCGCGGCGAGCACCACCATCGCGATCTCGACCCCGCGGCGCAGCTCGAGAATATCCTTTTCGTCCGCCTGCCCGATCAGCACGGCGTTGCTGATGACGCGCGAGACCATGCCGCCGTCGACCGGCACGATCGTCGCGCGCTTGCCCACTGCCATCTCGACCAGGCCGGTCGCGGCGAGGGTGCGCATCGCTTCGCGCACCACCGGGCGGCTGACGCCGAGCGTGTTGCTGATCGTCGTTTCGCTGGGCAGGCGCGCGCCGGGTCGCAGGCGTTCAGCGGCGACGTGATCGCGCAGATAGGCAATTACCTGATCGACAAGGCTGGTCGACTTGAGCGTCGCGCCGTCATCCTCATTGGCCGCCTGCACCCCATCCTCCGCAACTGTTCGCGCAGGCTTATCACCTGTCGCCGCACGAATATGCAAATTGTGACTTGTCATACGAATGATGTTCAAGCAATCCTGTCTGACAGGAAGAGCGCGGATTGCGGGTCCGCGGCCGAGAGGTGCTTGAGCCATGACCAGCGATGCGACAGTGCCGGCCGTCCCGCGCGGACGCTATCGCTGGATCGTCTGCGCCCTGCTCTTTACGTCGACTACCATCTGCTACATCGACCGGCAGATCTTCGGGTTGCTCAAACCCACGCTCGACGCCGAACTGGGGTGGAGCGAGACCGACTACGGCGACATCGTCGCGACCTTCTCGCTGCTTTACGCCCTGGGCTATCTGCTCGGCGGCCGGCTGATCGACCGGATCGGGGTGCGCAAGGGGCTGGGTCTGGCGGTGTTCGGGTGGAGCCTGGCCGCCGCGGCGCATGGCCTGATGTCCAGCGTGCTGGGGTTCAAGGTCGCGCGCGCCGCGCTGGGCATTACCGAAGGCGGCAACTTCCCCGCATCGATCAAGGCGGTGCGCGAATGGTTTCCGCCGCAGGAGCGCGCGTTCGCGACCGGCATCTTCAACGCCGGCAGCAATATCGGCGCGATCGTCACGCCGATCTCGCTGCCGTTCATGGTCGCGGCATTCGGCTGGCGCGCGGCGTTCCTGATCGCCGGCAGCCTGGGGTTGATCTGGCTGGTGCTGTGGCTGCGCTTTTATGAGCGGCCCGAGCGGCAGAAGCGCCTGTCAGACGAGGAACTGCGCTATATCCAGGCTGGCGAGGATACCACGCTGCAGCCGCCGGTGCGCTGGCTGTCGCTGCTCAACTATCGCGGCACCTGGGCATATATCGTCGGCATGTTGATGACGAGCCCGGTGTGGTGGTTCTATCTCAACTGGGTCCCCGGCTTCCTGCACGACCGCTTCGACATCGACATGATGGGGTCGATCGCGCCGCTGGTGGTCATCTATCTGGTGGCGGATGTCGGCAGCATCGCCGGCGGGTGGATCTCGTCGCGGCTGATCCGGGGCGGGATGCAGCCCGTGCCGGCCAGGCTGGCGACGATGTTCGTGATGGCGCTGTGTCCGGTGCCCGTGGCGTTCATCGCCGGCGTTTCCGGCCTGTGGCCGGCGGTGTTCATGATCGCGCTGGCGGCGGCGGGGCATCAGGGCATGTCGGCGAACCTTTATACGCTGGCGTCGGACACGGTTCCGTCGCGCGGGGTCAGTTCGGTGATCGGCATGGGCGGCTTTGCAGCGGGGATCGTCGGCATGTTCGTCGCGATGGCGATCGGCCGCATCCTGGACGCGACCGGCGGCAACTACACCCTCCTCTTCATCGGCGCGGCGGTGGCCTATCCGCTCGCCGTCCTCGTCATGGCGGCAATCGTCCGCCGGCCCGCACACTCGAAAATGGAAGCATGATGGACGACCAGACGATCTTTGGCCTGTTTCGCAGCGAACTCTATACGCCGGTGGTCGGCGACATTCTCGATACGCTGGGCCATGTGCACCAGTTCCTGCCGCAGCCGATCCAGCCGATGCTGACGAGCATGAAGCTGATCGGGCGCGCGATGCCGGTGCTGATGATCGACGTCTATGGCCCGCAGGCCGAGCCGTTCGGGAAGCTGACGCAGGCGCTGGACCAGCTGGAGCCGGGCGACATCTACCTTGCCAGCGGCGGGGCGATGCGGTGCGCTTATTGGGGCGAGATCCTGACCGCGACGGCGCGTGCGCGCGGGGCGAACGGGGCGGTGGTCAACGGCTATCATCGCGACACGCCACAGGTACTTGAGCAGGATTGGCCGGTATTCAGCCGGGGCCGCTTCGCACAGGATTCGAGCGTGCGCACCAAGGTGATTGACTATCGCTGTCCGATCGAGGTCGGGCCGGTCACCGTCCAGCCGGGCGATCTGGTGTTCGGCGATCTGGACGGCGTGGTGGTGATCCCGCGCGCGGTCGAGGCCGAGGTGATCGAACGCGCGCTGGAAAAGGCGCGCGGCGAAAAGCTGGTCCGGCAGGAGATCGAGGGCGGCATGTCGAGCACGGCGGCGTTCGCGAAGTACGGAATCCTGTGAGGGCGCGATGACCACCGCCTTTCAAGTCCACGCCGACGACAATGTCGCGACCCTGCTGGCCGATGCCGAGCGTGAGGTGAGGCTCGTCGGCGGCGGCACGGTTGCGCTGAACGAGCCGATCGCGCTGGGGCACAAGGTGGCGCTGAGCGACATCGCGGCGGGCGCGGCAGTGGGGAAATATGGCATCCCCATCGGCACTGCGAGCGTCGGCATCCGCATGGGCGACTGGGTGCATCTGCACAATTGCGCCAGCCGCTTCGACGAGCGTTCGGGCGGGTTCGACGGAGTGACCGGCGCGTCGAAGGACATGGTCTATGAATGAAGTCGCGGCGCGGCAGTGGCAGGCCTGGCTGCGGCCGGACGGGCGCAAGGGCGTGCGCAACCTCGTCCTCGTCATCTATACCGTACAGTGCGCGGCGCATGTCGCCCATGCCATCGCGGCGGGCGAGGAGGACGTGCAAGTCATCGGCTTCCCCGGCTGTTACGACAATCAATATGCGATCCGACTGGTGCTGGCGCTGGCGCGGCATCCCAATGTCGGGGCGGTGCTGTCGGTCGGGCTGGGCTGCGAATATACCCAGCCGGCGCGGATTGCCGAGGCGGTGGCGAAGAGCGGGCGGCCGGCCGACGCCTTCTTCATCCAGGATGTCGGGGGCACGCGATCCTCGACCGAGAAAGGCAAGGCGATCGTGCGGTCCTTGCGCGAGCGGATCCGGCGAGAGACGCCGCGCGTGGCGATGGGCTTTGCCGACCTGACGTTGGGGGCGGAATGCGGCGGGTCGGACGGGACGAGCGGGCTGGTCGGCAATCCTGTTGTCGGGCGGCTGTTCGACCAAGTGGTGGACGCGGGCGGATCGGCGATCTGCGAGGAGATCGTCGAGATGATCGGCCTCAAGGACATCATCCTGGCGCGCGCCGCCGATGAACGCGCACGGGCCGAGCTGGAGGCCACCTATGACAAGGCGGAACGCTATTGCCGCGAGGTTCGGCAATATTCGGTCAGCCCGGGCAATTTCGCCGGCGGCCTCACGACCATCGAGGAAAAGAGCATGGGCGCGTTCGCCAAGAGCGGATCGCGGCCGATCCAGGGCGTGATCAAGGTCGGCGAGAGCCCGCCCTGGCCCGGCATGTGGGTGATGGATTCGGTGCCCGACCCGCACTTCATGCAGTTCGGCTATACCAATCCCAACGATACCGAAGGGATCATGGACCTTATCTCCGGCGGCAGCCAGATCGTGCTGTTCATCACCGGGCGCGGCAGCGTGATCGGATCGCCGGTCGCGCCGTTGATCAAGGTCACCGGCAACAGCCGGACCTATGCCAGGATGCAGGAAGACATGGATTTCGACGCAGGCCGCGTGCTGGCGGGCGAGCTGTCGCTGGACGAAGCGGCGGGCGAGCTGGCGGCGATGGTGGCGGATGTGGCGGCAGGCACGCAGAGCAAGCCCGAGGCATTGGGGCACAGGGAGTATTTCGTGATGTACAAGCACCAGGACACGCCGGAGCTGGATCGGGGGTGCCGCAGTGCCGCTTGATCCTGCAACCGCATTCCGCCTCGACGGCGAAGTCGCGCTGATCACCGGCGGCGGCACAGGGCTGGGCCTGGGCATGGCCCGCGCGCTGCATGCGGCGGGCGCGCAGGTCGTGCTGATCGGGCGGCGTGAGGAACTGGTGCGCGGCGCGGCCGAGGAACTGGGCGAGGGCGCGCATTGGGAAGCGGCCGACGTCACCGACTTCGCCTCGCTGCCGCCGCTGGTCGAGCGTGTGATCGCCAAGTGCGGCAAGGTCTCGATCCTGCTCAACAATGCCGGGATCAACTTCAAGAAGCTGGCGGTCGACACGCCGGTCGAGGATTTCTCGAGCATGCTCGACACGCATGTGCTGGCGGCCCATGCGCTGACCCAGGCGGTGCTGCCGGGCATGATCGCGGCGGGGCATGGCAGCATCCTGTTCACCGCGTCGATGACATCGCTGATCGGCATGCCGGGCGTCATCGCCTATTCGGCGGCAAAATCCGCCTATGTCGGCATGGTCCGCGCGCTGTCGTGCGAGGTCGCGGGGCAGGGGGTGCGTGTCAATGCGATCGCGCCCGGCTGGATCGAATCGCCGATGCTGCGCAAGGCGCTGGACGGCGATCCGGCGCGCTCGAACCGCATCCTGCAGCGAACGCCGATGGGGCGGTTCGGCGAGCCCGAGGATATCGGCCATGCCGCCGTCTATCTCTGTTCCCCCGCCGCAAAGTTCGTGACCGGCGTGTTGCTGCCGGTCGATGGCGGCGCATCGCAAGGCTTTTGACCATGACCCCCTACCGCCTCCACCCCGACCGGCTGTTCCCGACCGACCCCAGCGTCCGCGCCATCGCGCGCGAGCTGTACGAGGGCGTGCGTAGCCTGCCGATCGTCAGCCCGCACGGCCATACCGATCCCAGCTGGTTCGCAAGCAACGAGCCGTTCCGCGACCCGGCGTCACTGTTCATCATCCCCGACCACTATATCTTCCGCATGCTCTATTCGCGCGGCGTTCGCCTTGAGGAACTGGGCGTGCCGCGCG
Source organism: Sphingomonas turrisvirgatae (assembly GCF_001721295.1). Taxonomy (GTDB): domain Bacteria; phylum Pseudomonadota; class Alphaproteobacteria; order Sphingomonadales; family Sphingomonadaceae; genus Sphingomonas; species Sphingomonas turrisvirgatae. Next base: position 51,175 of record NZ_MDDS01000068.1, read on the forward strand.
TCGACGGGGGATGGACCGAGAGCGACCCGCGGAAGATCTGGCGGCGCTTCGCAAAGAACTTCCACCTGCTGCGCGGCACTCCGAGCTGGATGTGGCTGGGCCACGCGCTGCACGAAATCATGGGCATTCCGCAGAAGCTGAGCGTCGAAACGGCGGACGTGATCTACGACCAGATCGACGCCAAGCTGAAGTCGGACGACTATCGTCCGCGCGCGCTGTTCGAGCGGTTCAACATCGAGGTGCTGGCGACCACGGAAGACCCGCTGGACGATCTGCGCCACCACCGCGCCATCGGGGCGAGCGGCTGGCATGGGCGGGTGCTGACGGCGTTCCGGCCGGACAATGTGACCGACCCCGAGCATCCGCGCTTTGCGAGCGACCTGCGGGAGCTTGGCCGGATCACCGGCGAGGATGTTGGGACGTGGGAAGGCTATCTCGCCGCGCTGCGCGCTCGCCGGCGTTACTTCATCGAGCATGGCGGCTGCACCTCGACCGATCATGGCCATCCCACCGCGCATACCGAGAATCTGGCTCAGGAAGATGCCGCCGCATTGTTCGCGCGCGTGTCGAGCGGGCAGGGGACGGCCGACGATGCCGAGCGCTTCCGCGGCCAGATGCTGACCGAGATGGCGCGGATGAGCGTTGCGGACGGGCTGGTCATGCAAATCCACCCCGGCGCGCTGCGCAGCCAGAACCCGGCGGTGACCGACACTTTCGGCGAGGCGAAGGGCGACGATTGGCCATCACGCACCGAATATGTGAAGTCGCTGAAGCCGCTGCTCAACGCGTTCGGCAATGAGCGCGACCTGACGATCATCCTCTTCACGCTGGACGAAAGCACCTATGCGCGGGAGATCGCGCCGCTGGCGGGCCATTATCCGGCGCTGCGCATCGGGCCGGCCTGGTGGTTCCACGACAGCCCCGAAGGGATGCGCCGCTTTCGCGAGCAGGTGACCGAGACCGGTGGCTTCTACAACACGGTCGGGTTCAACGACGACACGCGTGCATTCCTGTCGATCCCGTCGCGGCACGACATGAGCCGGCGGGTGGATTGTTCGTTCCTCGCGCGGCTGGTGGCAGAGCATCGCATCGACATGGACGAGGCGCAGGTCGTGGCCACCGACCTGGCGTACAATCTGGTGCGGGAGGCGTATCGGCTGTGAAATATGGGCGGGTGGCGCCGCCCATTCTCTCATCGGTCACGCCGGCCCTGTGCCGGGGTCCACTCAGCCGGGCGGGCTGAACTCGAGCCGCTTGCCCCTCCCGTGCCGCACGGTGGACCCCGGCACAAAGCCGGGGTGATGGTGATGGTGGTGGGGCGTGGCCGGCCCGCTTACGTCACGATTTCCCCCGGCGCACCGTTCACGCGAACATTGTCGAAGCGGATGTTCTTCGTATCCCGGGCGATGAGCTTCTGGCGATCGCCGCTGTCGGTCAGACGGACGTCGATATCCTTCAAGAGGAAGTCGCTGATCGCGGTCGTCGGACTGCCCGAGATGTTGCCGAAGCGGCGCGTGGTGCCCTTCACATCCTCGATCACCACATCGCGGATGATCGCGCCGGGCATCTTCGGCTCGACGCGGGTGCCGTGGGTCAGGCGGGCGTTGACGATCAGGCCAACCGCCGGGTCGCTCTCGCTCCAGTTCGGCTTCCCATAGTCGTAGAAGACCTCGCGATTGTGCCAGTCGGGGCCATAGGGTGTCGGCGCTTCGGCCAGGCGTACGCCCTTGACGCGCAGCCCTTCATAGACCTGACCCGGCGTGTCCGGGCGCACCTTGAAGCGGATCGTCGGAATGTCGCCGACATTGGTGATCCGCTCGACCCGCACGTCGCGCACGATGGTCGCGTTGCTGCCATAGGTGACGCAGCCCAGGCCATGTTCGAAGATACAATCGTGGATATGGATGCGCTCGACCGGCGGCGCTTCCTTATAAGCTGCCGCGCCCGGCCCCTGCGTCCCCTTGAGCGCGATGCAGTCGTCATCGACCGAGAAGCGGCAGCGGCGCACGACGATGTCCTGGCAGCTGTCGAGGTCGATCGCGTCCGAACTGGGCGCGCGGATGATATGCGGCACTTCGAAGCTGCAATCCTCGATCACCGAACGGCGGCAGCGATACATGTGCAGGTTCCAGAAGGCGGCGTCCTTGAACGTCACGCCACTGACCAGGACGTCGTCGCAATCCTCGATCGAGCAGAGTTGCGGGAAGTGGTAGACGACCTTGTTACCCTCGACGCTTTCCTCGGGCACCTTGAAGAACATGCGCCAGAACGGGTCGCCCGCGCCGTCGATGGTGCCGGGGCCGACGATGCGGAGGCCATGGTTGTGGCTTGCATTGATGAGGCCGAGGCGCAGCGGTTCGGGATAGGCTTCGACGAAGCGCCGCATGACCAGCGGATAGTCGGCCAGGTCGGTCGAGCCGCGCAGCACCGCGCCCTTGCGAAGTTCGAGCCCGACGCCGGGCTTCAGCCAGATCGATCCCGTGACGAACACGCCTGCCGGCACCGCGATCATGCCGCCGCCCGCCTTTGCCAGCGCATCGATCGCCGCCTGGATCGCGCGGGTGTTGAGTGTGCGCCCGTCGCCCCTTGCACCATGCGTTCGGATGTCGACGACTCGCTGGCGGGCGAGGGCGACACCCGGCGCGGCGATCAGCGCCAGTGCAGGCGCACGCATCAGCAGTTCGCGTCTTGAGCCCATCTTAACTCCCTCTCCAGCCACGGTTTTCAGTAGGTGCCAGCGCTCGCAGAAACCGCTTGCCTTATCATTCATCATACAAGTATATCTGTCTTACAGGTTGGTCAAGCGACGCGAAGCGTGTTCCGGCCTTTGCAAAAAGGGGAGGGTCCGTGATGGCCATGAAGTTTCGTAATCGCGCGTGGAATGCCTCGATCGTTGCCTTGACGGCCGGCCTGTGCTGGGCAAGCCCGGCGGCGGCGCAGGACGCCACTGCCGCGGCGCAGACCGATGACACGGCCGCCGCGGACGAGATCATCGTCTCGGGCTTCCGCGGATCGCTGGAAAAGTCGCTGCAGACCAAGCGCAACGAGACCGGCGTGGTCGATTCGATTTCGGCCGAGGACGTCGGCAAGTTCCCGGATTCCAACCTTGCTGAATCGATGCAGCGCCTGCCCGGCGTGGCGCTGGCGCGTGGCGATGGCGGCGAGGGCAAGACGATCTCGGTCCGCGGTCTTGGCGCACAGTTCACGCGCGTTCGCCTGAACGGCATGCAGGGGTCGAGCTCGACCAACTCGTCCGACATCCGCGCCGGCTTCAACTCGTCGCGCTCGTTCGACTTCAGCGTGTTCGCGTCGGAGCTGTTCAGCGAACTGACTGTGCGCAAGACTTATTCGGCCGATGTCGAGGAAGGCTCGCTCGGCGCGACGGTCGACCTGCTGACTCCGCGTCCGCTGTCCTATGTCGACGACTTCACCTTCGCGGCGAGCGCGCAGGGCACCTATGACGATCTGCGCGAGAAGTTCAGCCCGCGCGTGACCGGCCTGGTTTCCAAGAAGTTCCTCGACGGCACGTTCGGCGTCGCAGCCTCGATCGCCTATACCAAGCGCTATACGCGCGAAGAGGCGTGGTCGGCGGTCGAAGTCTATCGCGGCACGCAGCAGGGCGGCTTCTGCTCGCCGGTCGGCTATCCGACTCAGAACCCGGCAAACGCGCCTGCAGCCGGTATCGATGCGCTGAACTGCGCGACCGGCCTGCCGCGCCTGCCCGGCACCGCGCAGAATATTGCCAACTATGAGACCGCGCGCCAGGCGTTCGTGTATCGCAGCCCGCGCTGGCTGCGGTCGGATCAGGACTATTCGCGACTGGGCGCCACCGTGACGCTGGAAGCCGAGCCGGCCGAGGGCACCAAGATCGTGCTGGACGGCCTGTACAGCTGGTATGACGTGAAGCGGACCGATTACAGCTTCGCCGCCAACTCGTTCGCACGCGGCGTCGCCAATTTCGGCCAGCCGATGACGACGGTGACGGACATCGTGGTCGATCCGCTCGGCAGCGTCCAATATGGCCAGTTCAACAACGTCGACATTTCGAACGATACCGCTCGTCGCGAATATTCGACGACGTTCCGGCAGATCAACCTCACGGCCTCGCAAGAGCTGGGCAAGCTGACGATCGACGGCTTTGTCGGCCTGTCGCTGTCGACGCTGGCGAACCCCGTGTCGACGCAGATCAGCTTTTTCGCCAACGACGTTCAGAATTTTTCGTACGATTTCCGCAACGGCGGCAGGGTCCCGGCGATCAACTGGGGCTTCGACACGACCAACGCGAACAATTACGTGTTCGCCCCGAACGTCGTGGTGCCGATCGCGGCGGGCACCAACTACACCATCTTCCGCAACCTGCTGAACAAGGGTGACAGCGAAGAGAATACCGAGAACCTGACCGCCGAGTTCAACGCCAGCTATGCGCTGTTGGATGGCTTCAAGGTCCGTGCCGGCGTTCAGTATCGCGAAGCCAATTTCGATCGCTATGGCCGCCAGCGCGCGGGCAATGTGACCACTGGCGCGCTGCCGGCGGGCACCTCGATCGGATCGGTCATGATGCTGATCGACGGCTTTGGCAGCTCGATGCCGGGCAATGTCGGCGGCAGCTGGCTCGCGCCGGACTATGATGCGCTGAATCGCGCGATCAACTTCGTGCCGGATGAGGGCGCATTCGCGCTGGCGCCGATCCCGATCCGCGATCGCCTGAGCGAGAAGGTGACCGGCGCCTATGGCCTGGTCGAGTTCGATACCGATGGCCTTGGCCCACGGCTGCGCGGTAATATCGGCGTACGTTATGTCCGCACCAACCAGAGCGGGCAGGGCACGGTCGCCGGCGTGAGCCGCGTGCTGGAGCGCACCTACGAAGACTGGCTGCCGTCCGCGACGATCACCGCCGACCTGACCGACAAGCTGATCCTGCGCTTTGCTGCGGCGAAGGTGATGGCGCGACCGGAGCTGACGCACATCCTGCCGGCGGGCGTGAACATCGCGCTCAACACGCAGACGATTTCGGGTCCGAACTTCTACCTCGACCCGATCCGCGCCAAGACCGCCGACGTCAGCCTGGAATATTATTTCGGGCGGCGCGGGCTGATCTCGGTTGGCGGGTTCTACAAGGACATCGACAGCTATATCCAGTCGCTGTCCGAACGCATTCCGTTCAGCCAGACAGGCCTTCCGCTCTCGCTGATTGCCGGTGCCAGCGGCATCACGCCAGCGACCGAGTTCACGGTCAGTGGACGCCGCAACACGCCGGGCGGGCCGCTGAAGGGGGTTGAAGTCAACATCCAGACCGGGTTCGACTTCCTGGGCGACACCTTCCGCAACTTCGGCATGCTGGCGAACTATACGTTCGTGGATTCGCAGATCACCTATTGCCGATCGTCCGGCGGAACCTGCACCGGCACCGATACGATCGTTCGCGATCTGGTGAACCTGTCCAAGCATGCGGTCAGCGGCACGCTGTATTACGAGGATGACAAGTTCAGCATCCGCGGCAGCGCGACCTATCGCGACAAGTATCTGCTGGGCGTGCCGACGTCGCGGATCGGCACCGATCCGGTCACCGGCGCCGTCGTCAACGACGTCCAGGGCGCAAGCTCGACCATCTTCGTCGATGCGGTCGCATCCTATCAGGTAACGCCGCAGATCTCGCTCCGCCTGGAGGCGCAGAACCTGACCAACGAGTCGATCGACTATTATTACGACTCGGTGCGCCAAGACCCGTTCTACAGTGGCTATACCGGCCGCAAATTCTCGGCCGGCGTCGCGTTCAAGTTCTGACACTTGCGGATGGTGTGACGAACAACGGCCCGGCCTGGCGACAGGTCGGGCCTTTTCGTATCTGGAGGTTTGCATGACGGGTTCGATCGACCGGCGCGGCTTTCTGGGCGCGGCGGGCAGCTTGCCGCTGCTGGCGTCGGGCGCTGCGGCGCAGGAGGCGGATGACGCAAGCGCAGCGAAGGCGAGCGTCCGGCTACCCTATCAGGAGGAGAGCCGCGCCCGCCGCATGAAGTGGTGGCACGAGGCCAAGTTCGGGATGTTCGTCCATTACGGCCTGTATTCGATCATCGGGCACCAGGAATGGGTGATGGAATCGGAAGGCATTCCGATCCCCGAATATGAAAAGCTCGCGGCGCAATTTCGCCCCAAGCCGGGCGCGGCGCGTGAGTGGGCGCGGCTGGCGAAACGGGCGGGGCAGAAATACATGGTGCTGACGACCAAGCACCACGAGGGCTTTTGCCTGTGGGACACCGCGACCACCGATTATAACGCAGCCCGGCATGGGGCGAAGCGCGATCTGGTGCGCGAGTTCGTCGAAGCGGCCCGCGCGGAAGGGCTGCGCGTCGGCCTCTATTACTCGCTGATGGACTGGCACCATCCCGACGGCGCGCGGTGCAAGGATGACGCCGACGCGCGTGAGCGGTTCGTCGGCTATGCCCATGCGCAGGTGCGCGAGTTGCTGAGCAACTACGGCAAGATCGACATCTTGTGGTACGATGTCGACTGGCCGCTGACCCCGCAGCAGTGGCGGGCGGACGCGATGAACCGCATGGTGTTCGACCTTCAGCCCGACATCATCGTCAACAACCGCAACGGCCTGGAAGGCGATTTCGGAACGCCCGAGCACCGCATTACCGCGGAGGACCGCGCCTGGGAATCGTGCAACACGATGAACTATGGCTGGGGGTATCAGCGCAGCGACGATCAGTGGAAGCCGGCCAAGCGGGTCGTCAACGACCTGACCCTGTGCGTGCAGCAGGGCGGCAATTACCTGCTCAACATCGGGCCGGAACCGGACGGCAGCGTGCCGCGCGGATCGGTCGAGACGCTGGAGGCGGTCGGCGCGTGGCTGCGCACCAATGGCGCTGCGATCTATCCGGCGGATGGGCGCGCGGCAGGGGCGTTCGGGAATTACACGAACTTCACCAAGGCCGGGGACAAGCTCTACATCCATGTCTATTTCTGGCCGTCGCGCTCGCCCGCCGCGGCAGTGCTGCCGTCGTTGCGCCCGGAGACGGTGGTGGCGGTGGGCGGCGTTCGGACGAAGGTGCTGTCCGCGCGGCTGCTAAAGACGGGGGCGCCGGTCGCCTTTACCCAAGATGCCATCGCGCTGCGGCTGACCGGCCTGCCCGAGGTGCCGCCGGACGATCCGACGAGCGTGATCGAGCTGACGTGCGAGGGCACGCCCTATGTTCGGCACCATCTGATCCGGCCCGAATGGCCGCGTTATGGCGTGAATGTGGGCGGCGCGCGGAGCAGCTAAGGCTTCAACCACTTGTCCGCAAACGCGATATAGTTCGCCCAGTCGGCGGCGGTGATGCCGTGCGGGCCGGTGCGTAGGTGATAGCCGATGCGCGAATGCACCGGATGGTCGGGCGCGGGCATGTCGGCGGCGTCCAGTCCGCCGGCGCCCAGCAGCCGATAGACCGGATCGGCGCCCTTCGCCGCCAGAAATTCGCCGCGCGGGTCGGCCCACCAATCGTCGCTGGCGCTTGCGACATAAACCGGGCGGGGGGCAACTAGCGCGATCAGCTGGTGCGCGTCGACCGGCAGCTCGGCCTCGCGCTCGGCGAACGTCTTGAAGCGCGGCGCGAACCAGTAGTTGTTCATCACGCGGATCGTCTCGCCATAGTTGCGGCGATAGAGCGCCGCGCCGCCTTCGCCCGAATTGTTCGAGACGACCATGGCAAAGCGCTCGTCGCGCGCGCCGGCCCACAGCGCCGCCTTTCCATAGCGCGAATGGCCGACGCCGATGACGCGGCGGCGATCGACCTGCGGCACGGTGGCAAGATAGTCGTAGACGCGGCTGAGTCCCCACGCCCAGGTGGCGATGGCGCCCCAATGTTGCGGGTCGGACGCATTGGTGTCGAAGGCGGGATGGATGCTGGTCGCGACCTTGTCGTCGCCATCCGGATACAGATCGCCGGTGAAATAGGTTGCGACGCCATAGCCGGCGCGCAGGATTGTTTCGACCGGCCATTCGGCGGCGTCGATGCCGCGCGAGTGAAGCGTCGCGCTGCCCTTGCGAATGCCGGGGGCGGGGGTGACCCAGGCTGGGGTGATTAAGATCGCCGGGTCGGGATGGATCGCCTGATTGCCGTGAAAATTGGGGCCGACGAACACCGGCACCGGACCGCGCGCCGTGGTCGGCAGGTAGAGGAGCACGCGCAGCTGCGGGCCGGCTTCGCGGCCATTCAGCAGCACCGTGACTTGTCGCCGGACTGCAAGGCCGTTCAGTGCGACATCGCTTTGTTCGTCGATACGATAGCGCGGCCGCGGTGCGCGCGGCGCGACGCCATAGATATTGGCTTCGAACAGTTCGATCAGTTCGGCGCGCCGCTTGCGCCATTGCGCGGCTGAGCGGACTGGCTGTCCATTGGCGAAGGTGAGCGGGTCGGGCAGGCGGTACGGTGCGACCCTGGCCTCGTCACGATTGCCGTCCAGCTGTGCAACCGCTGGCGTGGCAAGGGTGAGACAGGCCAGTATCAGCATGCGCGCAATCATCTGCATCCTTGCCGCTCTAGTTGCTTGTCAGACAGGTTCGTCATTCATATGATGACTTCAGGGCGGCCGCAATGGCGCTGGAAAGGGAGAGGACCATGAACCGTCGCGACCTGCTGGGTACGCTCGCAGTAACGGGAAGCGGGCTCTTGTTGCCTCGCGTGGCGATGGCGCGGACACCGGCAATCCGGCTGACGTTCGACCCGAAGCGCACCGGACCCACCATTCCGCGTGATTTCGTCGGCCTGTCATTCGAACGGGCGCAATTGTCCAATCCAGGCTATTTTTCGCCGACCAGCCGTGTGTTCGTGAGCCTGGTGCGTGGCCTGTCGCCGTCGGGCGTGATCCGGCTCGGCGGGTCGTCGGGCGAGCACACCCGCTATGTCGGCGACCGGATCATCCCACCGGCGTTCGAGATCCATGGACCGGAACACAACAAGCTGAACCGCGAGGGGCTGAACGTCTCGACGCTGGCGCTGCAGAACCTGCGCGGCTTCCTCGACGCAACCGGCTGGACGTGCCTGTATGGCCTGAACCTCGCCCATGCGACGCCAGACGAGGCGGCGCGCGAAGCGGTGGACGTGACCCGCATCCTGGGTCAACGGTTGGTTGCGTTGCAGATCGGCAACGAGCCGGATGCGTTCCGCAACCGCTATCGCCCGGCGAACTGGGGACCGGCCGACTATCTCGCCGAATGGGACCGGTTCCACAGCGCGATCGTCGCGGCCGTGCCGGGTGCCAGATTTGCTGGTCCGGCGATCTCGAACAAGCTCGACTATCTCACCGCCTTCGCCGCCGTCGCCAAACGCTATCCCGACATCGCCATGCTGACCGGCCATTATTATGCGATGGGGCCGGCGGGATCGCCCGAAGCGACGCTCGATCGGCTCAAGGTGCCCGAGGCGAAGACCGCGACGTTCAAGCAGGCCGGCTATGACGCGGTGACGGCGGCGCGGCAGGTGTCGGGCCTGCCCTATCGCATGGCCGAAGGAAATAGCTGTTGGGACGGCGGCAAGGTCGGGGTGTCGGACGTCCATGCCGCATCTGTATGGGGCGCGAACCGCATGCTCGACTGGGCGCGGCGCGGCTGGATCGGGATCAACTGGCATGGCGGCGGCTATGGCAATTATTCGCCGATCGTCGGCACGCCGACCAAGGGCTTTACCAGGCGGCCGCTCTACTATGGCACCCAGTTCGGCCAGCGTTTCGACGGGGCGACGTTCCTTGCGACGAGTGCGCCCGAGGTGCCGTATTTCGACCATTACGCGCTGCGGAAAGACGGGCGCGATCACATCGTGCTGGTCAATCAGGGCGATGGGCCGGTGACGGTGGAACTGCCCGCGACGCCCGAGCCAGGCGTGACGATCCTGACCGGTCCTGCCGCGGCGGCGCGTGACGCCACGTCGCTGACGAGCCGAAAGCGCCGCCCGGTGCGCACGGTGACCGTGCCGCCGGTAACTGCCATGGACTTCACGGTGGCGCGGCGATGAGCGTTTCACGGCGTGCCACGCTGAAGGCCGGTGCCGGCCTTGCGCTTGCCTCCGCGCTGCCGGTCCGGGCGAACGGCGACGCGGCGGATCATCCAAATCGGCTGTGGTACGACCGACCGGCAAGCGAATGGGTACAGGCGCTGCCGCTGGGCAACGGGCGTCTCGGCGCCATGGTGTTCGGCGGGATCGCGAGCGAGCGTATCCAGCTCAACGAAGACACGTTCCACGCCGGTTCGCCCTATGATGGCACGAACCCGAAAGCGGGGGCGGGCATGCGCCAGGCGCGCGAGCTGCTGCTCGCGGGCAAGTTCAAGGAAGCGCAGGACCGTGCCAACGAGACGGTCGTGGCCAATCCGGCACGGCAGATGTCGTACCAGCCGATCGGCGACCTCATGCTGATCTTCCCGGGGATCGAAGGCGCGCACGACTATCGGCGCGAACTGGACCTTGATGGCGCCATCGCCACCACCCGGTTCAAGGTGCGGCAGGTGACGCATCTGCGCGAAGTGATCGCATCGGCGCCCGATCGGGTCGTCGCGGTGCGGCTGTCGACCGATGCGCCGAGCGGATCGGTCAGCGTCACGGTCGGGTTGTCGACGCCGCAGGATGGCGAAATCGCGGTCGAGGGCGACGATATGATCGTCATGCGCGGCATAGGCCCGGCGCAGCATGGCGTACCGGGCGGCATCCGGTTCGAGACGCGGGTCAAGGTGCTGCGAGAAGGCGGGCGTCAGATTACCGGGCGCGACGGCATCCGGATCGAGGGTGCGACGCAAGTCGTGCTGCTGGTCGCGACCGCCACCAGCTATCGCCGCTTCGACGATATCGGCGGCGACCCGTCGTCGATCGTGCGCGCCGACATCGCGGCGGCAAGCGCCAAGGGCTGGCCGGCCCTGCTGGCGGCGCATCAGGCCGATCATCGCAAGCTGTTCCGCCGGGTCGAGCTCGACCTTGGCCGCACGCCGTCCGCCGACCTGCCGACCGACCAGCGGATCGCGCGGTCGGGCGAGCTGGACGATCCGGCGCTGGTGGCGCTCTATTATCAGTTCAGCCGCTATCTGCTGATCGCATCGTCGCGGCCGGGGACTCAGCCGGCCAATTTGCAGGGCATCTGGAACGAGCGGACGGACCCGCCCTGGGAGTCCAAATGGACGCTCAACATCAACGCCGAGATGAACTATTGGCTCGCCGATCCGGCGGGCCTGGGCGAGCTGGTCGAGCCGCTGCTGCGACTGGTCAAGGATCTGGCGATCACCGGCCAGCGCACGGCGCGCAACGACTGGGGCGCGCGCGGCTGGGTCACCTATCACAACACCGACCTGTGGCGGCAGGCGACGGTCAATAGCTCGGCCTTTTACGGCATGTGGCCGATGGGTGGGGCGTGGCTGCTCAACACGCTGTGGGACCATTGGGACTATAGCCGCGACCGCGCCTTCCTGGCCGAGCTGTATCCCCTGATGGCGTCGTCGTGCCAATTCTATCTCGACGCGCTGGTGCCGCATCCGCGCACCGGCGAATGGGTGATGGCGCCGTCCAACTCGCCCGAGAACTCGCATCGCCCGGGCATTTCGATCGCGGCCGGTCCGGCGATGGACAGCCAGCTGCTGCGCGACCTGTTCGCGCACACGATCGAGGCCGGGGAACTGCTGGCGCGCGATGCGCAGCTGCGGGCCGAGATCGCGGCAAAGCTTGCCAAGCTGCCGCCCGACCGGATCGGCAAGGCGGGGCAGTTGCAGGAGTGGTTCGAGGATTGGGACATGGACGCGCCCGAGATCGACCACCGCCACGTCAGCCACCTCTATGCGCTGTATCCCGGCGAGCAGATCACCCTGCGCGACACCCCCGACCTTGCCCGTGCTGCGCAGCGCAGCCTGCAGATCCGCGGTGACGATGCGACCGGCTGGGGCATCGGCTGGCGGATCAACTTGTGGGCACGGCTCGAGCAGCGCGAGCGCGCGTACAAGGTGCTCAAGATGCTGCTGGGGCCAAGCCGCACCTATCCCAACATGTTCGACGCGCATCCCCCGTTCCAGATCGACGGCAATCTGGGCGGCGCGATGGGGATCGGGCAGATGCTGATGCAAAGCTATGGCGGCGGGATCCACCTGCTGCCCGCCCTGCCGCGCTATTGGCCGAGCGGGCGGCTGCGCGGCATGCGGGCGCGGGGCAATATCGGCGTGGACCTCGCCTGGTCCGCCGGACAGCTTAGCGAGGCGGTGCTGAACGCCGGCAGTTCGGGGAAAGTGCGCGTGCACCGGGGGGACGCGGTGCTCGACCTGAATCTGCGCGCAGGCGAGCGAGTGCGCATCGTGCCGGATGCCGCCGGGCTGAAGGCGCAGCGGCTGGGGCGTTAGTTGCCGGTCGTCGCAGCCTCGGCCGCGCGCAGCAGGAGCAGCTGTTCGGCGTCTTCAGTGCTCGCTTGACCCCATGCGAAGGCCGGGGCGCTGCGCAGCAGGTCGCTACGGATGTGCTGGGCCACGCGTTGAAGCTCATCCGGCGTCGGGGTGCGGTCGGCTTCGATACAGTGGATGACCTCGGGTGCGATCGTGGTCGCGGGCAGTGCCATGCGCTCCTCCTTTCACCGTCCAGCTAGGGTAGCGGCGGCGGCATGAAAGAGCGCCGGCCTGCCGATCGCGGCGAGGCGGCTCCATCGATCGACGAATGCCCGACCTATTCGGCGGCGACGGGCATGACCGCCACCTCGCGCTCGCTCGCTTCGCCCAGCTCCTCGGCGAACCAGGCGAACGTGCGCGCCAGCCCCTGCACGAGCGGCATCGTCGGGCGCCAGTTCAGCAACCGCTCCGCGCGCGAGATATCAGGCCGGCGGCGCCGGGGATCGTCGACCGGCAGCGGCAAATTCGTGACGGTCACCGGTCGATCCATGAGGGCGAAGATCGCCTGCGCCAGCTCGTTGACGGTGCGCTCTTCGGGATTGCCGAGATTGACTGGCTCCAGCCCGTCGATGTCGCTTTCCATCAGCGCGATCAGGCCGTTCACCATGTCGCTGACATAGCAGAAGCTGCGTGTCTGCATGCCGTCGCCATAGATGGTGACGTCGCGGCCCGACAGCGCCTGACAGATGAGGTTGGACACGACGCGCCCGTCATCGGGGTGCATGTGCGGGCCATAGGTGTTGAAGATGCGCGCGACGCGGACTTCGGCGCGCTTCATCCGCACGAAGTCGAACGCCAGCGCCTCGGCTGCGCGCTTGCCCTCGTCGTAGCAGGCGCGCGGGCCGGTGCAGTTGACCCAGCCGCGATAGTCCTCGCGCTGCGGGTGCACTTCGGGGTCGCCATAGACTTCGCTGGTGGAGGTGAGCAGGAAACGCGCGCCAGCGGCCTCGGCTAGGTGCAGGAGGTTGCTGGTGCCGACGACGCAGGTCAGCATCGTGTGTTCGGGATCGGCCTGATATTGCGGCGGCGAGGCGGCACAGGCGAGGTTGTAGACGCGGTCGAACTGGCCGGTGCGATACAGGATCTCGCGCGGCAGCGGATTGACGATGTCAGCCTCGACGAACTCGAAATTGGGGTGGCCTTCGAGCAGTTGCAGGTTCGACGGGCGTGCGGTCTGGAGATTGTCGAGGCACACGACGCGATGGCCGCGCGATAGCAGCTCCGCGCACAGATGCGATCCGATGAACCCGGCGCCGCCGGCGACGAGGGTGAGGGGATGGTTGTTGGTCATCGGTTGAAGGCTCCGCTCGCTAAGCGCCGCCGGGGCCGGCGCCATTTTTCTGTTCTGGGCTTCGGTAAGATGCGCTTCGAGTTGCGCGGCGCGATGCGCCGCCGTGTGCCCTTCCAGCACGCGCTCGCGCGCCGCCGCGCCGACGCGGGTCGAGGGGCGGCAGATCGCGGCGATTGCCTCTTCGGGCGTCGCGGCGAGCAGGATTTCCTCGCCGGGCACGAACAGGCTGTCGATGCCGTCCCAGCGATCCGACAGGATCGGGGTGCCGCAGGCGGCGGCTTCGAACAGCCTGACCGAGGGCGACCAGCCGGCCGCGATCATGTCGGCGCGTGTCACGTTCAAGGTCATGCGAGAGGCCGAGTAGAATTCGGCATGCTGCGCGGGCGGGAGATGCTCGATCCGCTCGACATTGCTCGGCCAGTCGATGTCGTCTGGATATTGCGGGCCGGCAACGGCGAATTGGAGGTCGGGGCAGCGGCGCGCGGGCTCAAGCAGCAGCGTCTCCAGCGTCGGCTGACGATCCGGGCTGTAGGTGCCGAGATAGGTGAGGTCCCAGCGTTTCTGGGTGCCGAGCGGGACATAGACGCTTTCGTCCACCGAGCAGTAAAGCGCGCGCGCTGCAGGCGAGCCATACTGCTGTTCGATCCGGTCGAGCGTCGGACCGCCCGTAAAGGAGAGGTACACGTCAAAGCCGGGGATGACGTCGGGCGAGAGATATTCGAAGTCGCCGCGCTCCAGCTTGGCAAGCGTGACCGGCGTGTCGATGTCGTAAAAGGCGGTAACGCCGCGCGCGCTACCCTGGACGAACCGAGCAACATCGACGCCGTCCGGCACGTAGGAGCCGACGATGACAGCATCGGCGGTCTCGATCGTCTCACGCCAGGCATCCAGCGCGGCCAGGTCGGGATAGTAGACGAGGTCGCAGAAATCGGGATCGATCAGGTCGCGATGATCGCCCGAATACCACGGCACATCGCGTTCGAGGAACAGGACGTCATGCCCGCGCGCGGCATAAGCCTTGAGCAGCGCGCGGAAAGTGGTGGCATGGCCATTGCCCCAGGAGGAGCCGAGGCTGAGGCCAAGGACGACGAGTTTCATGCGGCCTCCGTCAGGCGCTGGCGGTGTTGCTGAAAGATCGCGTGAACCTGCTGCCCGCGCAGGTCGTAGGTGTGTTCGGCCAGAACGCGGGCGAGCGCCGCCTGACCGATGGCACGGGCGCGATCGTCCGTGAGGGCTTCGAGATGCTCGGCCACGTCCTGCCCGTCGCGCGCGACCAGCACTTCAGCGTTCGGGATCAGGAACAGCTCGATCCCCTCCCATGCGTCGGTGATCAGGCAGGCGGCGGCGCCGGCCGCTTCGAACACGCGGGTGGCGGGGGAGAAGCCGATATGCGCCATCGAATCCCGCGCGACGTTCAGGACCGCTCGAGGCGTGCAGTTGAAGGCGTTGTGATCGGCAGTGCCGACATGGCCGATCGCGCGCACATTCGCCGGCATGGACTTGTCGTGCCAGCCATTGCCGCCAAGCAGGAAGCTTGCGTCCGGCAGCTGCGCGGCGGGTTCGAGGAAGAATTGCTCGATCCGCGTTTCGCGGTCCGGCAGGCGGTTGGCAAGCAGCCCGAGATCGGCGGTAAAGCGCGGGTCGGCAGGGGCGGGGTGGTGCGTTTCGGGATCGAGCGCGTTGTAGATCGGCACGCAAGCCGCAGCGCCGAAGCCGGTATAGGCATTCACCACCGGCGGTCCGCCGCCATAGGTCAGCACCATGTCGAGGTCCGGTAGCGCGCGGATGACGGGGTGCGAGGGGGCGCCGCGCATCTCGTCCAGCGTCGCGGCGGCATCAACGTCCCAGTAGATCTTGAGCGCGTCGGGCCGGCTCTGCGCGATCACGCCTTCGAGCAATTCCTGGTCGAATACGCCCACGCCGTTCGCCTTGACCACGATGTCGGCAGCCGCTGCCTGTGCCAGCACGCTGCGCAGCCCTTCTCGGGTGGCGGGATAGACCACCGATCGCGCCCATTCGGGCGGATCGATGTCACGATGCTGCTGGCGGTCGAACGCATCGGGTTCGTAGAAGGTGATGTCGTAGCCGTGGCTGGCCAGCGCCTTCAGGATCCCGCGATAATAGGTCGCCGCCCCGTTCCAGTAGGAGGACAGCAGGCTCGACCCGTAGAAAGCGATCTTCATGCGGCGTCCTTGGCTGGCAGGGTGGTGAGGCTGGCGACGATGGCGAGCAGTTCGTCAACGCGGTGCGCGCAGCTGTGACGGGCGCGGATCGTCTCAAGGCCGTTGCGGACCAATTCGGCCCGCAGCGCTGGATCGTTGCTCAGGGCGGTGAGGTGCCGCGTCATTTCAGCGCCATCGCGCGCCACGAGATAGTCCTGCCCCGGGCGGAACAGCCCCTCGGCATCGTCCCACGGCGCCGAGACCAGCGGAATGCCGCAGGCAAGCGCCTCGAACACGCGGATCGTGGGAATGCCGGGCAGGATCGTACTGTAGTAGCGGCGCGGCACGTGCACCGTTGCGAGGTGACGTGCGAACAGTTTCGGCGCGCGGGCGTTGGGTGCCCAGCCGTGATAGTTGACGCCGTAGCGGGCAAGCGTTGCCTTTGCCTCGTCGGGATAGCGCACGCCGTAGATGTCGAGCGGCAGCCCGGCATCCTGCGCCGGGCTGAACAGGAAGGTTTCAAGCTCCTGCGTCCGCTCGCCATCGCCCCAATTGCCGATCCACACGAGACCTTCGCGCTCGCCTTCTTCGAGGGGCGGGTGGAAGCGGCGCAGATCGGCGGCTTCGTGCCACGTCCATACGCGATCCGCCCAGCCCCAGCCGCGATAGACGTCCGACAGCGTCTCGCCGAACGCCAACACGCCGTCATAGCCCGAGAGGTCATAGGCACGCATTGCCGCAGGCTCGCTCACCGCGCGATGATGCGTGTCGTGGAAGAGGAGCGTGAACGGCGCGCCGCAGCTGCGCACGCGGCCGAGCCGGGCGACCAGCTTGGGATCGTTCCATTCGTGCACGATGACGAGGTCCGCGCCCTCGACCATCCGTTCGGGGAAGCAGAGCGGCGTATAGGTGGACGAGCGCAGTTCGGGATAGGCGGTGCGATAGGGTTCGAGCCCGGCTTCGCCATGATCAGCGAGCAGGTTTTGAAGGCTCCAGGCGTTTTCCGGCTCCCACACCTCGACCTGATGGCCGCGCGCGATCAGTTCGCTCAGCACGCCGCGCAGGAAATGCGCGTTGCCATGGTTCCAGCACGAAGCAAGCGAATGGGTGAAATAGACGATCTTCATGCCGCGACCTTTCCGCGTGGAGCGTGGTCGGCGAGCAGTCCGGCATAGATGCCGTGCATCCGCGCGGCCATCGCCTGGGGCGTGTAGCGCGCGGCCCGCTGCCGGGCGGCTTCGCCGAGCCGGTGGCGAAGCGCGCTGTCGCCGATCAGCGTGTCGATGGCATGGACGTAGGCGGCGGCATCGTCGCCCGCCACGAACAGCGCCGCCCCGTCCCACAGCTCGCGGAAGCTGGAAATGTCGGAAAGCACCAGCGCGCAGCCCGCCTGAGCCGCCTCGAGCACGGCAAGGCCGAACGGCTCGAACGAAGCGGCAGAGACGAACACCGGCCGCGATGCGAGCCGGTCGCCGAGCGCGGCGCCGTCGAGCGTGCCGAGCAGGTGCAGGTTGGCAAGATCGACTTGCTCGCCATGCGGCCCGGTCACGGTGCCGGCGGCATCGAACGGCACGGTGAGCCGCGCGGCGGCGGTGTCGAGCAACGCGGCGCGCTTCACCTTGTCCCACAGGCGCCCGACGGTCAGCGCGCGGTCGTGCATCGCACTCGTCCTCGCCGGCAGTGCGGTGCGCCCGTTATGCACCACGGCAGGCGCGTGGCGCAGGCCGTAATGGCGCGCGACGACCCGCGCATAGCTGGCGGTCGGCGCGACCAGGCGATCGGCGGCGCGCAGCCCTTCACCCATCAGCCGGCGGTGCCAGTCGAACATCGGATCGAGCGGTTGACCGCGCTTTGCCGCCTGCCACCAGGTCGATACGCAGCCATGCGTCACCGCGACGGTCGGCACGCCGATGGGCGAGGCTGCGCCGAGCGTCGGCATGTTGAGTTGCACCAGATCGACGCGCTGCGCGCGGGCCAAGTCGCCGATCGCCGCGCCGGCGGCCAGCACAGGCTTGGGACCATCGCACAGCCAGTCGAGCGGCAGGCCGGTTTCGATCAGCGTTGCGGTGGCGATCGCCTGCGCTTCGGCGCGCTGCGCCGGCGAGGGCGGCGGGCCGAGCAGCGCCAGCACGCATTCCACGCCCAGCACGCCGAGTTCGCGCGCCAGGTCGACACTGTACTGCCACACGCCGCCGACCGCATCGGTGGTGATGAGGACGCGCATCGCGCTTGTCACAAGGCGATCGCTTGCAGGACCGGTGCCTGCGCCGCGTGGGCTGGCAGGTCGATGCCGCGTTCACCAGCCAGCCACGTCGCCAGCCGCGCCACGCCATCGCGCCATGGTAACGGGGCAGCAAGGCCGAGTGCGGAGCGGGCGGCGCGGGTATCGGCCACGAAGTAGCGTTGATCGCCAGCGCGCCAGTCGTCGAAGCCGACCGTCGGCTCGCGCCCGATCAGCCGCCCGATATGATCGATCAGCACGCGCAGGCTGACCGCATTGGCAGCGCCGCCACCCAGGTTGAAGGCGCGCCCCGCGATGCGATCGATCCGCTGCCATGCGGCAAGATAGGCATCGACGGCGTCGCCGACGTCGAGGATGTCGCGGACCTGCTGGCCGTCGCCGTAGAGCGTGATCGGCTGATCCTGAAGCGCGCGGATCAGGAAGTGCGCGACCCAGCCCTGATCCTCGGTCCCCATCTGACGTTCGCCATAGATGCAGCTCATCCGCAGCACGGCGGCAGGCAGCCCGAAGCTGCGCGCATAATCGAGGACATACTGGTCCGCCGCGCCCTTCGAACAGCCATAGGGCGTGTGGAAATCGAGCGGGCGCTGTTCCCCGATACCGTTGCGGCGGATCTGCGCGTCCGCGGGAAGATAGCCCCGATCGGTGGCGACGAACTCGAGGTCGGCGAGATCGCCATAGACCTTGTTGGTCGAGGCGAAGATGACCGGGGGCGGCGTGGACGCCTGACGCGCGGCTTCAAGCACGGCGAAGGTGCCGCCGATGTTGATCTCGAAATCCTCGCGCGGGTCGGCGAGGCTGGTCGTCACCGCGACTTGCGCCGCCATGTGGAACACGGCGCGCGCGTCGCGCACCGTTTCGGCGAGGATGCCGTCGCGAATGTCGGCGATCACCGGCTGGATCAGATCGCCATGGCGGCGCTGCAGCCAGGCGAGGTTGCGCTCGACGCCGGGACGCGAGAGTGCGTCATAGACGATGACGCGGTTGCCCTGTCCCGCCAGGCGGTCGGCAATGTTGCAGCCGATGAAGCCAGCGCCGCCGGTGACCAGGATCGGACGATCGGCGGCGGGGGTCATGCGACGAGGCCCCGCGCTTCGAGTTCGGCGCGCGCATCATCGACGCGGTCCTCGGCGGTCTGCTGCCCGACCCATTCGGCCAGTTCGGCCAGCCCCTCTTCGAAATCCTGCCGCGCCCGGAAACCGATACGCTGTTCGGCGAGGCTGGTGTCGGCAAAACAGTGCCGGATGTCCCCGATGCGCGCCTTGCCCACGATCTCCGGCTCGATGTCGTTCTTGCCCATTGCGCGGGCTAGCGCCTGGGCGACTTCAGTCACCGAACGATCCTGGCCCGATCCGATGTTGAAAGTCTGCCCGACCGCTTCGGGCAGGGTGAGCGCGTCGGCAAAGGCGCGGGCGACGTCGCTCACATGCACGAAATCGCGGCGCTGCTCGCCATCCTCGAAGATCATCGGGCGCTGGCCGTTGAGCAGGCGCGAGGCGAAGATCGCCAACACGCCGGTATAGGGATTGGAGAGCGCCTGACCGGGGCCGTAAACGTTGAACAGGCGCAGGCACACGCTCTCGATGCCATAGGGGGCGCCCATGATATGCGTGGTGCGCTCCTGCACATATTTGTTGAGCGCATAGATCGAGGCAAGGCTGGGCCGTTTCCATTCCGGCGTGGGCAGTGGCGCGAGTTGATGGCCGTTCAGGTCGACCGGGTTCCACACCTGCTGCCCGTCGCGCACGATGCCGCGCTCGGCATCCTCGACCAGGTTGCCGGCGACGTCGCGATACAGCCCCTCGCCATAGATGCTCATCGATGATGCGGTGACGACGCGGCGGACAGGATGGTCGATCAGCCGTTCGAACAGGACGGCGGTGCCGACATCGTTGGTCGAGGTGTAGCGTTCGACTTCGTACATCGACTGGCCGACACCGACTTCGGCGGCGAGGTGGATGACGCTGCCGACACCGTTGAGCGCGCGGGCGACGGCATCGCCATTCCGTATATCGGCGACGATCAGTTCGGCATCGTCATCGAGGTCGGCCGGGCGATCGGCCTGGCCATGAACCTGGGGCAGCATGCAATCCAGGATGCGGACCTGATTGCCGCGGCGAAGCAGTTCGGCGGTCACCTGGCGCCCGATGAAGCCGGCGCCGCCAGTGATCAGGACCTTTTCCGCCATGCCGTATCTCCCCGCAGATTTACATCTGGCATCCAGCGATCTATTTAGACTCGCCTGAAAAACGCCGACGGTTCGCTTCCGTCGCGGGGTTGAACATCTTCTTCTTCATCTAGTTCCCTGATGTTTGTTGATGCAAACATAGGTTATGTACTTTGTTGCTCATCCGGCAATAGCATCTACAAAGCTTCTCAACGCCATACGGGATTCAAGTTTACATGGATCAAGGATAATAGCTGATTCATGTAAAGAAGCGCCGATGATGCGAACCATCCACCTCGTGCGGCATGGCGATCATGACGAAGTAGGCCGGGTGCTGAGCGGACGATCGGCAATCCCGCTGAACGCGCAAGGCCGCGCGCAGGCGGTGGCATTGGGGGAATGGTTCGACGGCTGCCGGCCGGCGTCGCTGCACAGCAGCCCGCAACTCCGTGCACGGCAGACCGCGGCGCCGATCGCCACGCGGCTCGACCTGTCGGTGCGCGAGGCGGCTGCGCTGGACGAGATCGACTTCGGCACATTCACTGGACGCAGTTTCGCGGCGTTGGACAGCGATAAGGACTGGCAACGCTGGAATCGCGAGCGCGCGACGGCACGCTGCCCCGGCGGCGAGACGATGGCCGAGGCGGTCGCGCGCGCGCGCGAGTATCTATGGTCGCTGCCCGGCGGCGATACGGCGATCTGCGTCACCCATTGCGACATCATTCGCGGCCTGGTCGCCGACCTGCTCGGCATCGGCCTCGATCGCATGTTCGTGCTGGATTGTGATCCGGGTTCGGTGACGACGTTGGTGCTGGGCGAGGGCCACGCCCGGCTGGCCGCGCTCAATGTGCCGGCTGTGCGACCAGCACCGGCGTGACCGGCGGCGCTTGAGCATAGCTTTTCTCTTCGACCAGCGCCGAGCCGAGCAGGTCGTTGATGGCGCGCTTGATCGCGGCGCGCTCGTCATTGGTCTTGTACACCGACCGGGCGAGCGCGACGAAGCTCGGGCCGAACTGCGCATCGGCCTCCTGTTCACGCAGTGCATCCTCGACCTCCCACAGCGTCGCGTTGATGCGGGTCAGGCGCTGCATCAACGGTGCAAGCCCGGCGGTATCCATCACCTGCGCGGCGGCGGCGCTGAGCAGCGCATGTTCCTGCTCCACATGCAGCAGGGCGTCGGCGCGCGTGATCCGCTCGCGCTTGATCGCAAGGATCGTGAGCTTGTCGAGCAATTCGCCCCACGAGACGGGAACGGAGGGGCAGTCGGCGTCGGACATCGGCTTAGCTTTCGGCTGTAAGGAGGGCGCGCTGGGCGAAGTCCGCGATCGCGGCATCGGCGACCGACTGCCAGTCGCCCGGGTGTGGCTGGGCATACAGCCGCATCGACGGGTACCACGGACTGGTGCGGCTGTGCGGCGACCAGCGCCAGTCTGGCTCATGCTTGAGCAGCAGCCAGGTTGGGCGTCCCATCGCGCCGGCGAGATGCGCGATCATCGTGTCGACGGTGATGACGAGTTCGGCCGTTGCGACGAAGGCCGCTGTCACGGCCATATCGAACGGGCAGCCGGCCGGGTTCAGCACCGGCAGCGGGGAAGCATCCGCGACCAGGGTGAGCGTCGGCGCCTGCCGGCAGATCGGCTCGAGCAGATCGGCCGGGATGTTGCGCTGCGGGTCCCAGTCGCCGGCCGCATGGCAGAGCGCAAGGGTATGACGCGGCAGGATCGCGCGTGACGCCCTGAGGTAGGGCGCGGCGACTGCGTCGGGCGCGACGCGCAGGACGAGGTCGAGTTCGGTGATCTCGATATCGCACTCGGCGGGCGGCAGCGGGCGTGCCGGATCGAACGGCACCAGCCGATCAATGCCGGCAATGCCGCTCAGCAACGCGATGAGCCTGGGTTGTGCCTCGACCGTCAGGGACCGTGCGCGCTGTGCCAGGATGGGGAGGTAGCGGGCAAACTGGATCGTGTCGCCGAGGCCGTGATAGCAGCGCACCAGCACGTCGCGGCCCTGCGGATCGCTGCCGTCCCACACCCAGCGCTGATGAAAGGGCAATGAGGGGTCGTCGCGCGTCGCCGGATCGCGTGCGCGCAGCGATGCTTCGGCAATGGCCCATGCGGTGTGGTAGCGCCCGCTGCGCATCGCCGCCGTCCACTGCTCAAGCGCGTCGCTCATGCTTCAGTAAAGTCGAGTCCAGCAACTTGTGTTCCACTGGACCGATCAAATAGTGACAAACATGATCCATGTTATCAGCAACAAAGAAACTGTATAACATGGATCAAGGATTGAACCTGCTAAGTAGAAGCTAGGGAACAGCAATCCCTTCCGCTCGTTGGCGAAACGAACTTCTCCGTCTGCCATGCGATGGTCGGTCCCCCCGGCTATCGCGCGATCCCATCCAAAGGGGGTGCCTGTTGAGCCGAACTGCCGCAATTCCCCTTCGCGCGCCGTCGCCTGCATCGCTGCAAGAACGGATCGACGCATTGGGCCCCTGGTTCCACAATATCGATCTGGGCAACGGCGTGACGACCGCGCCCGACCATTTCCTGGGTGACTATCCCAGCTTCAAATTCGCCACCTTCGCGCATGTCATTCCCGACGATCTGACCGGCAAGTCGGTTCTCGACATCGGTTGCAACGCCGGCTTCTATTCGGTCGAGATGAAGCGGCGCGGCGCGGCGCGCGTCGTCGGCATCGACAGCGACGATCGCTATCTCGACCAGGCGCGGCTGGCGAGCGAAACGCTGGGCTTCACCGGCATCGAGTTTCGCAACCTGTCGGTCTATGACCTCGCGGCGCTGGGCGAGCGGTTCGACCTCGTGATCTTCATGGGCGTGCTCTATCATCTGCGGCACCCGTTGCTGGCGCTCGACCTGATCCGCGAGCATGTCGCCGGCGACCTGATGCTGTTCCAGACGATGCAGCAGGGATCGTCCGAGGTGATGGACGTGCCGGCCGATCACCCCTTCTTCATGCCGGGCACCACGACCCCGCCGCCCTATTTCGACGATCCGGCCTATCCCAAGATGCACTTCATCGAACGCGAGTTCGCAAGCGACTGGACCAATTGGTGGGCACCGAATGCGGCGTGCAGCCAGGCCATGCTGCGTGCGGCGGGCTTTACCATTGAGGCGCACCCCGAGGGCGATGTCTATCTCTGCCGCGTCGCCGACGTGCCCTATGCCGCGCTCGGCCCGCGCGCTGTCTATCCGACGAAAGGAGACGCTGCGTGATCGAAGCGGCGATGATCTGGAACGAGCCCAACAACAAGTCGCATTGGGATCCGGCAATCGACCCCGACTGGACGATGTTCGCCGACCATGTGCGGCTTGCCGGCAATGCGATCCGCGACGTCAACCCGACGCTGCCACGCGTGCTGGGCGGCATGTCGCCCATCGATCCCGCCTGGCTGAAGCGCATCGAAGGCCATGGCGCGCTCGAAGCGGTCGATGTGGTGGCGGTGCATGGGTTTCCGCTGGACTGGAACCTGTGGCCGCTCAGCGCCTGGCCGGACAAGATCGACGAGATCAAGGCCGTCACCGACAAGCCGGTGTGGGTCACCGAAGTCGGCGTCAGCAGCTTTGGCGCGGAAGAGGTGCAGGTGTTCGGTCTCGACCGGACGGCGCAGCTGCTGAAGGGCAAGGCCGAGCGCATCTTCTGGTATTCGCTGTTCGACCTGCCGCAAAGCTGGGGCGCGGAGACGCGGCACCGCGAGGCGGAGGGCAGTTCCTATTACCGCCACTTCTATCTCGGCCTGATCCGCGAGGACGGCACGCCGAAGCCAGCGCTTGAAACCTATGCGCAGCACGCCGCCGAGATCGGCCTGATGCAGTGGTTTCACTTCCACGATCCGCGGCTCGATGAGGCGGTGGCGTGGATGAAGCGCCTGGGCGCGCGACACATTCGTACCGGCCTTAGCTGGGCGGACAGCTTCCGCGAGGGCGCGGTCGACTGGTTCGACCGGCAGATGGAGGCGCTGGCCGACTTCGACGTCACGGTCACCTTCTGCTTCACGCCCGCGCATCTTGGCATCGAGCCGCACCACACCAGTCCCGCGCGTGATCCGCAGGCGTTCGCCGATTTCTGTGCCTGGATGATCGACCGCTATGCGCCGGCCGGCGACAGCCGCCTGCAGATCGTCCGGCCAGCCGCACCCGTCGAGCACGCTGCTGCCGAACTCAACCCGCTGTACCTCAACCGCGACGAGCGTCTCGCCGCCGAACGGAGCGCCGCCTGATGCTTTCTCCAGACCGTCGCGGCATCAACGTCGCCATCGCCGGCATCGGCAATTGCGCCAGCTCGCTCGTCCAGGGCCTGTCGCATTATCGCGCCGGCGCGAACGACACGATCGGCCTGATGCACGAGGAAGTCGGCGGCTATCATCCAAGCGACATTCGCGTGGTTGCCGCATGGGACGTCGACCGGCGCAAGGTCGGGCGCGACGTGGCGCAGGCGATCTTCGCCAAGCCCAATTGTACCGCTGTGTTCTGTGACAGCGTCGAAGAAACGGGCGCAGTGGTGCGGATGGGCAAGCGGCTGGACGGTGTGGCCGATCACATGGCCGACTATCCCGACGACCGCACCTTCCTGCTCGCCGACGAAGCCGAGCCGAGCAAGGACGAGGTGGTGGCGGTCCTGCGCGAAAGTCAGGCAGACGTGCTGATGAACTACCTGCCCGTCGGCAGCCAGGCAGCGAGCGAATTCTATGCCGAATGCGCGCTGGAGGCGGGGGTCGCCTTCGTCAACAACATTCCGGTGTTCATCGCCAGCAACCCCGACTGGGCGGCGCGGTTCGAGGCCGCCGGTGTCCCGATCATCGGCGACGATATCAAGGCGCAGCTGGGCGCGACGATCGTCCACCGCGTGCTGACCGACCTGTTCAAGAAGCGCGGCGTGAAGCTCGACCGCACTTATCAATTGAACACCGGCGGGAATACCGACTTCCTCAACATGCTCAACCGCACGCGCCTTGCGTCCAAGAAGGAGTCGAAGACCGAAGCCGTGCAGTCGGTCGCGCAGGCGCGGCTCGAAGACGAGAACATCCATGTCGGGCCCAGCGACTATGTCGCGTGGCAGAACGACAACAAGGTGTGTTTCCTGCGCATGGAGGGGCAGCTGTTCGGCGGCGTGCCGATGAACCTGGAACTGCGCCTGAGCGTGGAGGACAGCCCGAACAGCGCCGGCGTCGCGATCGACATGATCCGCTGTGCCAAGATCGCGAAGGACCGCAAGCTGGCCGGGCCGGTGCTACCGGCTGCCGCCTGGTTCTGCAAACATCCGCCAGTGCAGATGACCGACGACGAGGCACATGCCGCACTCGAAGCGTTTATCGCGCCCAACTAATGATCCAGCCCCTCTTCACGCCGGCGCTGGTCGAGCGCGTCGAGCACTTGCGTCGGCTCCACGTCCTTGGTGACCTCCCGCAGCTCGGGCGCGTCGGCGGGAACGCCGAGCCGCTCGGCGATGCGCTGTACCAGCTCTGCGACCTTGGTGAGCTCATGCTCCGCCAGCAGATTGACGTGCAGGTCGAGCGCAGCGCGGCGGTCGGCCGCGGCGGCCATGCGGTTCTGGGTGATGAGGACGAAGGTGGACAGGAAGATCGCCTCGACCGACGCCTCCATCGCCAGCACGACGAAGGTGGGATCGAATTTGGGGATGATCGGCAACCAGCCCAGGTTGATGAAGATCCACAGGCTGTAGACCACGAGGTGCAGCACCACGAACGTCATCGATCCGGTGAAGGCGGTGATGCGGCGCGCGATCCGTTCGCTGAGCGGCGCGCGGGCTTGTTCGATCCGCTCCCGCTCGGCCAGGGCGGCGATGTTCTGCTTGAGCGTGTCAGCCATTTGCGCGGGCGCTTGAGGTGCCATGCGAACCTCCTCGATCAACAGGAAAAGACGTTGGAGCACAAATGGTTGCGGGGAAAATGATGCGCGCGGCAATATTGGAGGGGCCGGCGGCGATCCACATCGGCGAGGCGGAGCGGCCCGAGCCGGGTCCCGGCCAGGTGCGGATCCGGCTGGAAGGATGCGGCGTGTGCGCGTCGAACGTCGAACCATGGGAGGGGCAGCCCTGGTCCACCTTTCCTGGTGCGCCGGGCGGGCTTGGCCATGAAGGCTGGGGCGTGGTCGACGCCGTGGGGCAGGGCGTTGCCGACATCGCGCCCGGCGATCGCGTCGCGGCGCTGAGCGAGCGCAGCTTTGCGCAATATGACGTTGCCGATGCAGGCCGGGTCGCCAAGTTGCCGCCGCAGCTCGACGGCCAGCCCTTTCCGGGCGAACCGCTGGGCTGCGCCTTCAACATCTTCCGCCGCAGTGACATCCGTGCCGGGCAGACGGTGGCGATCATCGGCATCGGCTTTCTTGGCGCAGTGCTGACGAAGCTGGCGAGCGATGCCGGCGCCCGAGTCATCGCCATCTCACGCCGGCAGGAATCGCTCGATCTGGCGCGACGCTATGGCGCCGCGGAGACGATCCCGATGGACGATCATTGGGCGATCATCGACGCGGTAAAGGCGCTGACCAGCGAGCAGATGTGCGAGCGCGTGATCGAATGCGTCGGCAAGCAATGGCCGCTCGACCTGGCGGGTGAGTTGATCGGTTTTGGCGGCAGGCTGGTCGTAGCCGGCTATCATCAGGACGGGCCGCGTCAGGTGAACATGCAGAATTGGAACTGGAAGGGCATCGACGTGATCAGTGCGCACGAACGCGATCCGCACGTGCAGATGCGGGGGCTGCGCGAGGCTGTGGATGCCGTGGCGAGTGGCCGGATCGATCCGGCGCCGCTCTATTCGCACCGGTACGCGTTGGACGAGCTGGGCGAAGCGCTGGCGGCGACGCGCGACAAGCCGCAGGGGTTCGTCAAGGCACTGGTGATGTTCTCGTGAAGCCTCGCATCGGTTTTCTTGGCACGGGATGGATCGGGCGGCATCGCATGGCGGCGATGATCGACACGGGCGCGATCGAAGCGGTGGCGGTGTGCGATCCCTCGCCCGATTGCGCGGCCGAGGCGCTGAAGCTCGCGCCCGGTGCGCGGCAGGTCGCGACGTTCGAAGACCTGCTCGCGCTGGAGCTGGACGGGGTCGTCATTGCGACGCCCAGCGCGCTGCATGCCGTGCAGTCGATCCAGGCGTTCGAAGCGGGCAAGGCGGTGTTCTGCCAGAAGCCGCTCGGCCGTACCGCGGATGAAACGCGCGCGGTGGTGGCGGCGGCCCGCGCGGCCGACCGGCTGCTCGGCGTCGATCTCTCCTATCGCCACACTGCCGCAATGTGCGAGATTGCCGAGCTGGTGCACGGCGGTGCGCTGGGGCAGCTGTTCGCGATCGATCTGACCTTTCACAACGCTTATGGCCCGGACAAGCCGTGGTTCTATGATCCCGTCCAGTCGGGTGGCGGGTGCGTGGTCGATCTGGGCGTTCATCTGGTGGACCTCGCGCTGTGGACGCTGGGCTTTCCCGCCGTGCACGACGTCGATGCTCGATTGCTGAAGGGCGGCGCGCCGCTGCGGGCCGGCGAGGTCGAGGATTATGCGGTCGCGCAGTTCAGCGCCGGCGACGTGCAGGTGCGGCTGGCCTGTTCGTGGCGGCTGCATGCCGGGCGCGAGGCGGTGATCGAGGCAGCCTTTTACGGCACGGGCGGCGGCGCTGCGCTGCGCAATGTCGCCGGCTCCTTCTACGACTTCACGGCCGAGCGGTTCGACGGGACGGTAGCGGCGCGCCTTTCCGACCCGCCCGACGAATGGGGCGGGCGCGCCGCCGCCGGCTGGGCGCAGCAGCTTGCGCATGCGCCGGGCTTTGATGCCACGGCCGAGCAATTCGTCCGCTCGGCGCAGGTGCTGGACCGCATCTATGGACGCTGAGGGGTGAAGGTCGGCGTCCTCACCTTTCACCGCTGCATCAACTACGGCTCCTATTGGCAGGCGCGGTGCCTGGTCGAGGGGCTGCGTGGGATGGGGCATGACGCGCGGTTGCTCGACCATGATGACGTGACGGCGCGCCGCGCGGAGTGGCGCAACGCGTTTCAGCCGCGCCTGCCGGTGCGCACGACGCGGAACGACATCGCGGGTTATGGCGCAAAGGCGAGGCGGTTCCTGGCAGCGTTCGACGCCTTGCCGCAAACCCCACGCTTTGATCTGAACGAGCCGTGGCGCGCAGAGCCGCAGGACGCGATCGTCATCGGCAGCGACGAAGTGTGGAACTTCAGCCATCCCTGGTACGGATGGAAGCCAGCCTTTTTCGGCGATTTCCTGCCGGCAGGGCGCCGCATCGCCTATGCCGCGAGCTTCGGTAGCCACGATGCGGCGCGTGGCATCCACCCGGATTGGGCGGCGAAGCTTGCCCGGTTCGACGCGATCTCGGTCCGCGATGCAAACAGCCGCGAGCTGGTGCAGGCGAGCACGGGGCGCGACCCGACCGTGGTGCTCGATCCCGTGCTGCAATTTCCGCCGGCCGAGCCGGAGGCGGGTGCGCGCGGCGGCCATGTCGCGGTCTATGGCCATGGTTTTCCCGATTGGTTCGTGGGCAATGTGCGCGCGTGGGCGAGCCAGCGCGGGCTGCGGCTGGTGAGCATCGGCTATCGCAACGATTGGGCAGACGAGTCGGTGATCGATCTCGCCCCGGAAGCATTCCCGGCGCAGATCGCCGGAGCGGCGGCGGTGACGACCAACTTCTTCCATGGCTGCGTGTTCGCGCTGCGCTTTGGGCGGCCGTTCGTCTGCGCCGTGTCCGACTATCGCCGCAACAAGCTGCGCGACCTGACCGACAAGCTTGGCGCGGCGCGACATCTGGTCGATGCAACGACGGAAGCGGGGGATTATTCGGCGTTGCTCGACGCGCCGCTCGATCTCGAAATCGCCGGACGGATCGCTCAATTGCGTGAGCAGTCCGGCGCGTTCCTGGCGACGGCGCTTGGCTGAACCGCTCACGCCGCGCGATGTTGCCCAGGCCGGCCTGTGCATCGGCTGCGGCGCCTGTGGCGCGGGGCAGGGCGCGCTGGCCTGGGACAGGTTCGGGCAGCTCAAGCCTGCGGACGATTGGGCCGGGAATGCCGTGCCCGCCTTCGACCAGTTTTGCCCGTTTTCGCCCGACGCGCGAAACGAGGACGCGATCGCCGCCGAACGGTTTCCTGCGCCGGCAAGGCGTGACGAGCGTATCGGCAGCTTCGAAGCGGCCTATGTCGGCCATGTCGCGGAAGGCGAGTATCGCGCCGGCGGCAGTTCGGGCGGGATGGTCAGCTGGGTGGCGGCAGAGCTGCTGCGGCGCGGGCTGATCGATGGCGTCGCGCATGTCGTGCCGGTCGATCCGACGCGGGGGGACCGCTTTTTCCGCTATCGTATCTCGCGCAGCGTGGACGAGATCGGCGAGGGGGCACGCTCGCGCTATTACCCGGTGGAACTCTCAGCGGTGTTCGACGAGATACGGGCCGTGCCGGGCCGCTATGCGATCGTCGGTGTGCCGTGCTTCATCAAGGCGACGAACCTGCTGCGCGACGTGGACAGCGTGATCGCGGAGCGGGTGGCATTCACGCTGGGCTTGTTCTGCGGCCACATGAAGAGCGCCCGCCTTGTCGAGAGCTTTGCCTGGCAGCTGAATGCGCCGATGGATCAGGTGCGCGCGGTCGAATACCGGCAGAAGAACCCCGACCGGCCGGCCAACTGGTATACCGCCCACCTGACCCTGGCCGATGGCAGCGCGCGCTGGCAGGACTGGATGCACCTTGCCGATGGCGACTGGGGCGCCGGATTTTTCCAGAACAACGCGTGCAACTATTGCGACGATGTGATGGGCGAGACGGCCGATATTGCGTTTGGCGACGCGTGGGTCGAACCCTATTCGTCGGATGGACGGGGCACCAATGTCGTTATCGTGCGCTCGCCCGAAGTGCAGCGGATCGTCGCCGAAGCGATCGGCGAGCGGCGGCTGACGCTCGATCCGGTCGATGCCGATTTCATTGCGAATACCCAGGCGGCAGGCTTGCGGCAGCGCCGCGACGGCCTGGCCTACCGCCTGCGGTTCGCCCCGCCGCGGCTGCCGCTGCGCAAGCGCGTGGCGCCGGGCGGCGAGGCGCTGCCGCTGCGCCGCAAGCTGATCTATCGCACGCGGCGGCGGATCAGTTCGGGTAGCCACCGCCTGTTCGCGACGGCGCGCGCATTGCACTGGCCAAGGCTGTACCTTAGCTGGGCGCGGCTGGCGCTCGGCCTCTACGGCGCGCTCGCCTATTTGCGCGGGCCGCTCGGCCGGCTGGTCGGCCGGCTGAGCGACGATGACCGCAACAGCTGGTGACTCAGCCGATCAGCCCGCGTGCGAATTCGCGCACGGCTGGGCCGATATCGTCGCGAGCAAGCGCCAGCGCGAGGTTGGCCTGGATGTAGCCGGCCTTGTCGCCACAGTCGTAGCGCTGGCCCTCGAACGTGCAGCCATGGAACGGCTGATTGCCGATCAGCTGCGCCATCGCGTCGGTCAACTGGATTTCGCCGCCCGCA
This sequence comes from Sphingomonas turrisvirgatae, assembly GCF_001721295.1. Taxonomy (GTDB): domain Bacteria; phylum Pseudomonadota; class Alphaproteobacteria; order Sphingomonadales; family Sphingomonadaceae; genus Sphingomonas; species Sphingomonas turrisvirgatae. The sequence continues at coordinate 81,901 of NZ_MDDS01000068.1, forward strand.
CCCTTCACCGGATTGTCGAGGATCTTCATGACTTCGGGCTGGAGGATGTAGCGGCCGGGGATCATCAGGTTCGACGGCGCGGTGCCGGCGGCCGGCTTTTCGACCAGCGCGGTCACTTCGGTCAGCTTGCCGTCGCGCTTGCCCGGTGTGATGATGCCGTATTTGTCGGTTTCGCTGTCCGGCACTTCGAGCGCGCCAATGACGTTGCCGCCGACCTGTTCATACGCCTGGACCATCTGCTTCATGAAGTTGGGGGTGCCGACCATCAGCTCGTCCGGCAGCAGCACGGCAAAGGGCTCGTCGCCCACGATCTCGCGCGCGCACCACACCGCATGGCCAAGGCCCAGCGGTTCCTGCTGGCGGACATAGACGGGCGAGCCGGGCTTTTGCCGGATGCCTTCGATCAGCGCCAGGCTCTTGCCGCGCGCCTTCATCGTCGCTTCGAGTTCGTAGGAGATGTCGAAATGATCCTCGAGCGCGCCCTTGCCGCGACCGGTGACGAAGATGATCTGTTCGATTCCCGCTTCCAGCGCTTCCTCGACCGCATATTGAATCAGCGGCTTGTCGACGACCGTCAGCATCTCCTTGGGCATCGACTTGGTCGCCGGCAGGAATCGCGTGCCGAGACCGGCGACGGGGAACACGGCTTTACGAACTGGCTTGATGGTCACGATGGTCTCCCTCCAGGAAGGCGTTTAGTCGTGTCGATGCGATTAAAAACGGTGAAATTCGTCCGCCCTGTCTCACATTTAGATGTTGCGCCGCAACATGATTTGCCTATCGAGCCGATGGCCGCGTGTCTGTAAGACGTCGCCACTGTTAACGCCGAGGAGAAACCCAAATGCGCATCGCGATGATCGGTACCGGTTATGTCGGCCTGGTATCAGGCGCGTGCTTCTCCGACTTTGGCCATGACGTGGTGTGCGTCGACAAGGACGCGCGCAAGATCGAGCTGCTGCATCAGAATGTGATGCCGATCTATGAGCCGGGCCTGGCCGAACTGGTGTCGAGCAACGTCAAGGCCGGACGCCTGTCGTTCACCACCGATCTGGTCGAAGGCGTCAAGGGCGCGGACGCAGTGTTCATCGCGGTCGGAACGCCCAGCCGGCGCGGTGACGGACATGCCGACCTGTCTTACGTCTTCGCCGCGGCCGAAGAGATCGCCGGTGCGGTCGAGGGCCCGACCGTCATCGTCACCAAGTCGACCGTGCCCGTCGGCACCGGCGACGAGGTCGAGCGGATCATTGCGCGCGTTGCGCCGGACAAGGGCATCAAGGTCGTATCCAATCCCGAATTTCTGCGCGAAGGCGCGGCGATCGAGGATTTCAAGCGGCCCGATCGAGTGGTGGTGGGCAGCGAGGACGAGGCCGCGAGCGACGTGCTGCGCGGCATTTATCGCCCCCTGTCGCTCAACCAGTCGGCGCCGGTCATGTTCACCGGCCGTCGCACGGCCGAGCTCATCAAATATGCCGCCAACGCCTTCCTGGCGGTCAAGATCACTTTCATCAACGAGATCGCGGACCTGTGCGAAGCGGTCGGCGCCGACGTGCAGGAAGTGTCGCGCGGCATCGGCATGGACAATCGCATCGGGCGCAAGTTCCTGAACGCGGGCCCCGGCTATGGTGGATCGTGCTTCCCCAAGGACACGCTGGCGTTGATGAAGACCGCCGACGACCATGAATCGCCGCTGCGCATCGTCGAGGCGACGGTGCAGGTGAACGACAGCCGCAAGCGCGCGATGGGGCGCAAGGTCATCAAGGCGATGGGCGGCGACGTGCGTGGCAAGACCGTCGCGATCTTGGGCCTGACCTTCAAGCCCAATACCGACGACATGCGCGATGCGCCCTCGATCGCGGTCATCCAGACGCTGCAGGATGCCGGCGCGGTCGTGAAGGCCTATGACCCTGAAGGCGTCGAACAGGCCAGCAAGATGCTGAGCGATGTCGAATTCTCGAAGAACCCCTATGCTGCAGCGGAGGGTGCCGACGCGCTGGTGATCGTCACCGAATGGGACGAATTCCGCGCGCTCGACCTTGGCCGTATGAAGGGACTGCTCAATCGGCCGCTGCTGGTCGACCTGCGCAACATCTACCCGAGCGACGAGGTGCGCAGCGCGGGCTTCGAACTGGTCGGCATCGGCAAGGGCCGCACGGGGCTCTGAACCGGCCGGCGCGACGCGTGCAGGATGCGGAAACGCATCCGTGCGCGGCGCGGTCTAGAGCGTGATCCCGATCATGCCGGCTAGGTGCAGCAGCCAGTGCGGATAGTGCGGGCGGCCGTCGATCGCGATCTTTATGGCCACCATCGCGATGATGATCGCTAGCACGTTGAGCAGGAAACCAGCGATGCTGGGACGCTGTCCCAGCAGGCGACGCAGCAACAGCTCGAACAAGGCGGCAAGGGCGAGGGCAACAAACAGCTGAAGTCGGGTCTTCACGTCCGGCAGCAACGCCCGGGCAGCACCGGCCGTCAGCCCCACGATCAGTGCAGTGGCCAGACGGCCGCGCCACACGCTCACTGCGTGGTCGTGGTCCGCACCGCCTCAAGCATGCCCGGCAGCCACGCATTGCCTTCGCGCAGGCGGAAGGTGTTCGTATAAGCCCAGGCACAGCTTTGAATGCCGATAGAGGCATAGGCCGCGCTGACCGTGTCATAATATTTGACGCGCTCGCTCAGCGGCACTTCGGTCAGGTCGATCGCGCCATACTCGCCCATGAACGGCACGCGACCGGTGCGGGCGATATAGGCGCGCACCTTGTCGAGATTGCTCCTGATCTGCGTGACGTCGGTCGCGCTGCCGAACGTGCGGCCGATCGGCCAGAGCGTGCCGATCCAGGTCGCCCCCTGATGCGTGAAAGCGACCGGATCATAGTCGTGGAACGTCGGCACGATATAGGGGTCGCTCGGCATCGCCAGCGTGGCAAGGCTGTTAACGCCACTGGTGTTCTGGCCGGCGACGATCACCGGGCGCGTCGGGTTGGTCGTGCGGATCGCGGCCAGTGCGGGCGTCAGGATGCTGACGAGGTTGGTGTCGTTCAACGACAGGTTGGGTTCGTTAATCAGCTCGAACCAGATGCTCGACGGCGCACTGCTGAAGGCGGCTCCGATCTGACGCCACATTTCGGTAAAGCGGGCTGCCTGTGTCGCGGGGCTGGTATTCAGCTCCTCGTAATGATGCATGTCGAGGATGACATTGAGCCCCGCTGCATTCGCCCAGCCGATAATCCCCTGAACCTTTGCCATCCAGGCCGCGTCGATCGTGTAGGGCGCGGTGGTCTGGGCATGCGCCGACCATCGCACGGGGATGCGCACGGTGCGGAAGCCGGCATCCCGGATGATCGTGAAATCGGCGGCGACCAGCGCCCGGCCCCAGTCGATGCCGTCCGGCGTCTCGAGATGATTGCCCAGGTTGATGCACTTGCCAACCTTAAGCCGGATGCCAGTGGTGGGTTCCACCGCTGCGGTCGGCGTGAATCCACCGATCGCCGAAGGGGTGGGCGAGGGTGACGGCGACGGTGAGGGGGATGGCGAGGGTGAGGGACTGGGCGCTGGCGTCGGTGTCGGTGCGACGATCACGCCGCCGCCACTGCCGTCCGACGAGCCGGATCCACCGCAACCGGTGAGCGTGAGCAGGATCATGCTCGCGCCGAGGGACAATGACGACAGCTTGCCTCGCAACTCACGCCCTCCTGCACCGGTGCCAGCGGTTGTGCCTGCGAACACGCCGCGCCGCAACTGCGGACGTCACGGGTAGGCGAAGCGGTCCTTCAGTCGATTGAGCGGCCGCTCGACCAGGAACCAGGACAGGGTCGCCAGCGCATAGGTGATTGCGGCACCCGCCATGAACAGCGGCCAGCCGCGCGACTGGAACAGACCGAAGCGCGGGGCCAGCACCGTGAACATGAAGCCCATGACGAACAGGTGAAAGAGATAGGCACCATAGCTCACCCGGCCGAGGTAGCCGATGATCGGGTTCGCGAGCACCCAGCGCAACGGGCCGCGATATTTGCGAATTGCCAGCGCGATCAGCGCGGCGAACAGCGGGACGGTCAGAACCTCGGCAACGTGAGTGCCAAGCAGCGACCCTGTCACCAGGGCGACGATGATGCCGGCCCCGGCGGCGAGGCCGATCGCCGGAAACCAGCCGGGGATGCCGCGTCGGTGATGCAGGAGGGCGAGCAGCCCACCGCCTGCGAGCGCGTCAAGCGAGTTGGTCGGCACGGTCGTGTAGGCCAGCAGCTGCCAGGGTATCACCACCCGACCAATCACCGCGATCAGAATTGCGACCGCGCAAGCCAAGTCAAGCGCGCGGCGCGGCAGCAACAGCATGACCAGCGGCCAGACGAGGTAGAATTGCTCTTCGACCGACAGCGTCCACAGATGCGCCGTGATCCAAGGCACTTCCCAGCTGTTCTTGATCGCGACCAAGATGTTCGACAGATAGAGCAGATGCCACCAGGCATAGTCGCGCATGTCGAGCCAGTTGGCGGCCAGCGCGACGCCGATCAGCAGATAATAGGCCGGCCACAGCCTTAATGCGCGGCGGATATAGAAATTGCGGATGGGGTGCCCCGCGCCCTCGTCTCGCGCATCGCGGCCGCGCAGCAGGATGCCGGTGATGAGGAAGCCGGACAGGACGAAGAACAGTCGCACCCCGGCATGGCCCCACATCGTGCCGTCCTGGACGAAGTGCGTGTAGAATACGCCGAACACGGCAAAGGCACGCAGGCCGTCCAGTTGCGGCCAGCGGGCATAGCGGCCCGGCTGGCTGGCGCGGGCGGGCTGCGCGGGTCGAGCCAGGAACCGCCGCTTCAGCCATGCCCGCGCCGGGATGTCGAACCGCTTGGTCAGGATATGCGCCAGCAGGATGGTGAGCGGGATGACGATCCATCCCACGGTGCCGGTCTGTTGATAGTTGCGAGCGTCGGCGCCCTTGATCAGGAAGTTCAGTCCCTCGAACGAGAAGATCAGCGGCGCGTGCAGCACATAGACGCCATAGGAGATCGATCCCATCCATTCGCAGGCGGCGGCCAGACGCCCGCGCGCCACGCTCGATGCGCCGAACCACAGGAGCAGCGGGTTGAACAGGAAGACGGCGGCGGCGCAGAAGGTGCGCGCCCAGTCGGTATAGGCGCCGCAGACCAGCGCGGTCGCGATCAGCACGACCAGCGCGGGGAGCGAGGGGCGGGGCAGCTTGCCGTTGCGCCACAGCCATTGCAGCAGCACGCCGAGGAAGAAGGAGAAGAAGACCCGCGGGAAACAATACCAGAAGCCGAACCACCCGGTCATGTCCCCTTCCCAGGTCCGGATGCCATAGAGCAGGACCGGTCCCGAAATGGCGATCATCGCCAGCGCCACCCGCGGCCCCGCGCCGACCACGGTCATCACGGCATTCGCGATCAGCTAGAACGTCAGCGACCAGCCCGGCGGGTTGAGCGGGATCGAGGTGCCGAAATAGGGCAGGATCAGAAACAGGGGCGCGGTGACGATCGAGATGGCGAGCATCGTCCAGCCCCAGTCTGACCAGCCGAACCATGCCATGCCGATGCCCGCCGGGATCGTCATCGCACACCCGACCAGCCATAGCGGTTCGAACCGGATCAGCCGGGCGATCATGAACTGCTTGCGCTGCGTCCAGCTGCCCAGCCGGTCGGCATAGCTATAGGCAAGGACGAAGCCGCTGAGTCCGAAGAATAGATCGACCGCGACGGCGGCGAGCGGGAACAGAAAGGCGGCGTGCATCGCCATCACGATCAACGCGGCGACGCCGCGCATGCCGTCGAGCACGGGAAAGCGATGCTGCGTGTCGGTCGTTGTCCCCGCCCACCCCCCCCTGGCCGCGATCACATTCACCGGGGCATGGCGAGTCAATCGAGTTGCGCGCGACCAACACGGCCGGTCGCCCGAAACGGGACGGTCGCGCTCAGCCGCGCAGGCCCTGGCACACCTGAGCGAATTGCGTCGCGTGCGCGACATCGAGCGGTTCGAGCAGCATCGGCTTGATCGTGGACAGGGCGGCCAGATCGAGTTCCCACCATCGCGAGTCTTCCAGAATGGCCTGCACTTCGGGCGAAAACCGTTTGCGTAGCACCTGGGCCGGGACGCCGCCGACGATCGTGTAGGGCGGCACATCGCGCGTCACGATCGCGCCGGCGGCCAGCACTGCGCCATTGCCGACCCGGTGACATTCGCTGAGGATCGTCACGCGATCACCAATCCAGACATCGTGGCCGATGACCAGCGGGTTTTCGCGGTCGAGCGGGATGGTATCGACTGGCACCATGCCCAGTTTGGCGTTGTAGAAGAAGGGATGCTGAGTCGCGCGCTCGATCGGGTGATTGCGGCGGCGGACGATCAGCTCCTGTCCGACCGAGCACCAGCGTCCGATCACCGTGCCCGGCGGCATGCGGCCACGATCCAGGATCGGGCCATAGGAATAGTCGCCGACTTCAACGCCATGATGTTTCAACAGCATACGACGCAGGGTCGACGACCGCATCTCGCCGCCCTCCCAACGTCGGACAAGCCGCTTGAACAGGCCATGTGCGCGTCCGGGATACAGACGTTCAAGCAAAGCCGTACGCATCCCGCTCATCCGATCTACCCCTCGCCCTGGCCCGGTGCCGTTGGTATCTGGCCAACGGGTCGGTAAAGCGCGCGATGACGCAGTGCAACCGACGGTTGCCATCGGACAGGCGGCATGCGAAACGTCGCAACTCGCCGCGACACAGCCCACGGGAGACTTGCTATAATTCTGGCCGCGTTGATTCGCGCGAGAACGCGCCCGGTGGCGATGGCCGCGTCGGCGGTTGCGCTTGGATTGGCGACGTTTGGCCTGACCATGGTCGTGAGCCGGTCGTTTGCGGTCGCCGGCGAGCTGGGGGCTGGCGGACGCGAAGCCGTGGTTGGCGATGCCGCGCAACTGACCGCCGCGCTCCGCGCGGCGACGCCCGGCCGCGCGATCCTGCTCAAGCCCGGCACCTATGCGCCGGTCGCGCTGCGCGGGATCACACCGGCGGGGATGGTCACGGTGCGTTCGCTCGATCCGGCAAAGCCGGCGATCCTGAACGGGATCAACCTGCGCGACAGCGGAAATCTGACCTTTTCCGACCTGGTCTTTCAGTCGTCGGGCTCGCCGAAACAGGACGCATTCCTGTTCAACGGGACTCGCAATCTGCGGTTCGAGCGGCTGAAGGTGACGGGTCAGGACGGCCCGGACGGCTATCTCGACAAGTCGATGTTCATCCGCAACAGCCAGCAGATCGCGATCACGAACAACGAGTTCACTCATGCCTGGATTGCGCTGTCGCTGCTCGACACGCAGCAGGTCAGCGTGACGTCCAATTACTTCCACGGTCTGCGCATGGATGGCGTGCGCGGCGGAGGCAATTCGGATATCGAGATTGCGTACAATGTGCTGGCGGATTTCAAGACCGCGCTGCCCGATCATCCCGACGGCATCCAGTTCTGGACCACCCGACAAAACGCTGCCGCGAGCAACATCCGGATCGTCGGCAACGTCATCATGCGCGGCCAGCAGGGGGCGGCGGTGCAGGGCATCTTCATGAACGATGAGGCAAAGAACCTGCCTTATCGCAACGTGACGATTGCCGACAATCTGGTCATCGGCGGCATGTTTCACGGCATCAATCTCGCACATGCGACGGGCGCGGTGCTGAGCGGCAACACGGTCGTTGCCTTTCCCGACCAGAAAAGCTGGATTCGCGCCAATGGCAGCGACATCGACTTGAAGAACAATCGCGCGCCGATCTTCGTGCTGAACAATGCCCGCCTGAAGCGCGTGGGTAACGGCAATGCGATCACGCAAATGGCGAACGACGGGGGCAGGCGGGCCCTGGTGTCATGGGCCAGCGGTCGCGACCTTGCGCGCTATCACGCATCGGCCCGCCCCTTGCTGCGGAGGCAATGACATGGCGACGTATATAGCCGCCGAAACCGTTTACCCGGCGGGGGCCGCGCGCGCCGTTCCATCTGCCGCGCGCGTGCTGCTGATCAAGGCGAAGGGTGGCCTTGGCAATCGCATGCTGTCCGCCGTGACGGGGATTGCGCTGGCCGAGCTGGGCGGGCGGGCACCGGTGATCGACTGGCGGGACGGCATGTACCTGCCGGTGGGCGAGAACCTGTATCCGGCCCTGTTCGAAGATCCGGTCGGTATCGATCCAGCCCAATTCGACATGCGCGAGGATGTCGCGCCCGCGCTATGGTCCGGGCGGCTCAGCGAGCAGCCGGTCAACATCATCAGCCGCAATTTCCCGACCAAGCATCGCAGCCCGTTCATCTATCGCCGGCTGTCGATTGATCTCAACGGCCCCGATCCCGCGCCGCCGATCGGCGTCTTCTGGTCCTATCTGCCCAAGATTTTGCGCATGCGTGCGAAACTGCAGCGCAACCCGCGCTTTCGCGGCAAATCGATCGATGCGATCATGCACGATCTGCTGGCCCGCTACTTCACGCCCAACGCCGAGGTGCGCGCGGAGGTCGAACGGATTTTTGCCGGTCGCAAGCGTCCGGTGATCGGTGTGCATATCCGCTTCACCGACCGCAAGGCACCCTTGCCAAAGATCGAAGCCGCGCTGCGCAAGCTGCGTAGCGACATGCCAAACAGCGACATCTTCCTGGCTACCGACAGTGCCGAGGCACAGAACTATATCCTCGCCCGCTTCGATCGCGTCTTCGCCATCGAAAAGCAGATGGCCACTGCCGGCCAGGCATTGCACTTTTCCCAAGGCGGAATGACCGATGCCCTGCGTGAGGCACAGAACGCGCTGATCGACATGTGCGCGCTGGCGCAGAGCGACTGGTTGATCCATTCGCGCCATTCGACCTTTTCGGTGGTGGCCAGCCTGATCGGGGGCATTCCGGAGGCGAAGCAGATCGATGTCGACCGCCATAATGCGAAGGTCGTGGTGAAACGCTGGTTTCAGGCATACGCATGACAGAATTTGATACGGGTTGGGCATCTAACCGCATTTCACGATAGTTTTTTGCGTTGCAGCATGAGGTGATATTGGTAAGGCTCAGGCCACATTTCATGGAAATTGGGGGCGAACGTGTCTGGTAAGATTGCGCTTATCACGGGTGTGACAGGGCAGGACGGCGCCTATCTCGCCCAACTGCTGCTCGAAAAAGGCTATGAGGTTCATGGCGTCAAGCGGCGCTCTTCGTCCTTCAACACCGGGCGGATCGAGGATATCTATCAGGACCCGCATGTCGAGGATGCCCGGTTTCACCTCCATTACGGCGACCTGACCGACTCAACCAACCTGATCCGGATTGTTCAGGAGACTCAGCCGACCGAGATCTATAATCTCGCGGCGCAGAGCCACGTGGCGGTCAGCTTCGAAACGCCGGAATATACGGCGAATGCCGATGGTATCGGCACGCTGCGCCTGCTTGAGGCGATCCGCATCCTGGGCCGCGAGGCGGTGACGCGCTTTTATCAGGCATCGACGTCCGAACTGTATGGCCTGGTTCAGGAAGTGCCGCAGCGCGAGACGACGCCATTTTATCCGCGCTCGCCCTACGCGGCGGCCAAGCTCTATGCCTATTGGATCGTGGTCAATTATCGCGAAGCTTATGGCATGCATGCCTCCAATGGCATCCTGTTCAATCATGAAAGCCCGCTGCGCGGCGAGACGTTCGTGACGCGCAAGATCACGCGGGCGGCGGCTGCGATTTCGCTGGGTCGTCAGGACAAGCTGTATCTGGGCAATCTCGACGCCAAGCGCGACTGGGGCCATGCCCGCGAATATGTGCGCGGCATGTGGCTGATGATGCAGCAGGACGAACCGGACGATTACGTGCTGGCGACCGGCGTGACCACGCCGGTGCGCACCTTCGTCGAATGGGCGTTCGTCGATGTCGGCATCCCGCTCGAATGGAAGGGTGAGGGCGTCGAGGAAAAGGGCTATTGCCAGAAGACCGGCAAATGCCTGGTCGAGGTCGATCCGCGCTATTTCCGGCCGACCGAGGTCGACCTGCTGATCGGCGATTCAAGCAAGGCGAAGGAAAAGCTGGGCTGGGTGCATGAGACCAGCCCGCGCGATTTGGCGCGCGAGATGGTGCAGGCCGATCTTCAGGTGATGAAGGATGCCCCGATCGGCAAGGGCGCCTGACGATGGCGACCGATCTCCTTTATGATCTACGCGGCCGGCGCGTCTTTATCGCCGGTAGTCGCGGCATGGTGGGATCGGCGCTTGTCCGCCGGCTGGCGAGCGAGGATTGCGAGGTCTTGACCGCCGGGCGTGACGTGCTCGACTTGCTGGACCAGCACGCGGTGCGCGACTGGTTCGCGGCGGAGCGGCCGGACACGGTGATCGTCGCGGCGGCAAAGGTCGGCGGCATCCTGGCGAACGACAGCTTGCCTGCCGATTTCCTCTATGACAACCTGATGATCGAGGCGAACCTGATCGAGGCGGCGCATCGCTTCGACGCGGCCAAGCTGTTGTTTCTGGGATCGTCGTGCATCTATCCCAAGCTGGCACCGCAGCCGATCCACGAGGATTCGCTGCTGACCGGCCCGCTCGAGCCGACGAACGAATGGTATGCGATCGCCAAGATTGCCGGGATCAAGCTGGCACAGGCCTATCGCAAGCAGCATGGTCGCGATTTCATCTCCGGCATGCCGACCAACCTCTATGGTCCGGGCGATAATTTCGACCTGCGTTCAAGCCATGTGATGCCGGCGCTGCTCCGCAAGGCGCACGAAGCGAAGCTGAACGGCGCGCCGAGCATTGAGATCTGGGGCACGGGCACGCCGCGTCGCGAATTCATGCATGTCGACGACCTGGCCGATGCCTGCGTCTTCCTGCTCAAGCACTATTCCGACGCGCCGCACGTCAATATCGGGTCCGGCGAGGATGTGACCATCGCCGAACTGAGCCAGCTCGTGGCCGAGGTGGTCGGGTTCATGGGCGGCATCGAGCACGACCTGTCGAAGCCCGATGGCACGCCGCGCAAGCTGATGGACAGCGGGCGCCTCGCCGCGCTTGGCTGGACGCCGAAAATCGGGCTGAAGGCGGGCATCGGGGACGCGTATCGGGCGTTTCTGGAGGCGGCAGATAATGTGCGTTGCGTGGCGTGACCCTGCCGGCGATCGCGGTGCGACGGCCGGTGGCGACCCGGCGGTAGCCTCATTCAGCGGTGCCCGTTGCCGAGACGGGCGGGGACGTTGAGCATCGGCTCGTCTTCGCGAAAGGCAGGGGGCGCCGCGGTCGCGCTGCGTAACCGGCGGCTGGTGCGCAATCGCGCCGACGGCGCCATCGGCGAGACGCCACTGGCGGGGACACAGATCGCTGCAGACATGTCACCCCTTGTCGTCGCGCCGCCGGCAAGCCCGCTGGCCAAGGCCGCGCTGGGGCTGTTCATCGTCACGCTGTTCCTGCCGAACATCTATTCGCTCGGCCCCATCAACCTCTCGCCGACGCTCATCTTGCTCGCCATTGCGTTCATCCCGTTGCTGGCGATGTGCCTGCTCGGCAAGCCCTACAAGATATTCCTGCCGGATTATCTGGTGCTGGGGTTTGCGTTCTGGGCGGTGGGCACACGCATTGTGCTGCTTGGCGCATCTTCGCTGGAAGCGATCGGCCTGGTGCTGTTGCAGACCGCTTCGGGTTATCTGTTCGGGCGCGTACTGGTGCGCGACGTTGCGAGCACGCGCTTTGCCTTTGGCATGGCGGTGGGTGGCGTCCTCGTCATGACGCTGCCGCTCGTTCTTGAATCAGTGACCGGCGCGAAGCTATTGCTCAACGCCGCAAGCGTATTGGGCCCTACGCTTACCCCGACTCATATGGATCCGCGGTGGGGGCTGCAGCGTGCGCAGGGGGCGTTCGAACATCCCATCTTGCTCGGCGTCTTCTGCGCGAGCATCGTCTCGATCAGCGGCTATATGTTCCGCCGCGACGGCAACAGGGTATTGCGCTGGGTCGGGCCGCCTGCTGCGGTGGTGTCGGGAGTCATGTCGTTCTCGACCGGCGCGTTGCTGAGTATGAACATCCAGTTCGGACTGATGCTGTGGGGCTATCTGTTCCGGTCGGTGAAAAACCGTTGGAAGATTCTCATCTGGCTGGTGATCGCCGCCTATGTGACGGTCGATCTGCTCTCCAACCGAACGCCATTCCATGTGTTCGTCGATTACGCGACGTTCAATTCGCAAAGCTCTTACAACCGCATCCTGATCTGGGAGTTCGGGTCGGCGGCGGTGATGGGCGCGCCGATCCTGGGCCATGGCACGGATGACTGGGAACGGCCGAGCTATATGAGCCCCAGCATGGACAATTTCTGGCTGGTCATCGCCTATCGCTACGGCCTGGTGGGCCTAGCCCTTCTCGCGGCCGCTGCGCTGGTGATCATCATTCGCATGTCACGCCGGAGCGGCCCGAGCGAGGTGGTCGATATGATGCGGCGGGGGGCGATCTTTTCGCTGGTGGGCACGATCGTCGCGATCGTCAGCGTCCACCTCTGGAATAACGTCTATGTGTGGTTCATGTTTGTGCTGGGTGCCGTGAGTTGGATGGCTCGGCCAGAAAGCGCGACCAGTGAACTTGTCCCCGATCACGCGCCGGCAAGCGAACCCAGGGCGCGGTCAGCACGGGAATTGCGGATGGCGCTGTCGCGTCGGCGCGCTTGAGCGGGCTCGCTTTGGCGGCGGGCATCGCCGCGACGTACAAGGGTTAAACGCCATGCGCGTGTTGCGATCGGGCATGCTGGTGCTTGCGGCGAACCTGACTGAAGTGCTTAGCGCCCTGGTCCGCAACCTTATTCTCGCACGTCTGCTCACGGTTGAGCAGTTCGGCATCGCGGCGACCTTTGCCATCCTGATGACGCTGGTCGAGACGTTCCAGAATGCCGGACTCAACCGGATGATCGTCCAGGATCCGGAGGCGATGCAGCCGCATTTCATGGCGAGCCTGCATGGCACGCAGCTAGTCATCGGCGTGGCGGCGGGCGTGTTGATGGCGATCCTTGCCTGGCCGTTTGCATGGGCGATGGATACGCCCACGCTGGTCGTTGCCTATCTGACGATGGCGGTGATCCCACTGTGCACCGGCTTTACGCATCTCGAGACATTCCGCGCGCAGCGTGAGGGGCGGTTCGCGCCACAGGCGTTGCGCTCCTTCATCTCGCAGCCGATCGGGGTGCTCGCCGTGTGGCCGGGCTTTTGGTGGTTTGGCGATTACCGCGCGGCGCTAGTGGCGATCTTTGCTCAGCAGCTGTCGGCGATCGTCCTGACTCACGTCGCCGTCCGCGAACGTTTCGCGCTCGCCTATGATCGCGACATCTGGCGTCGCGCCTTTGCCTTTGCCTGGCCGCTGACGTTGAACGGCTTTCTCATGTTCTGGGTGGTCAACGGCGATCGCATGGTTGTGTCGAACCGTTTCGGCGCGGCGACGCTGGCGTGGCTCAGCGTTGCGCTGATGCTCACCATGATGCCCGCAAATCTAGTCGCGCGCACTGTCCAGACGCTGGCGCTCCCCGCGCTGGCGCGAAACCAGCACGATGGTCGCCAATTCGCCAAGCTGTACAATATGACGACGACCAGTCTGGCACTCGTCGGCGTGAGCATGACGCTAGGCCTGGTTCTGCTGGGCAAATATGTCCTGCTGATCCTGTTTGGAGAGCGGTATCTGCCTGCGCAGGCATTGCTGGGGCTGGTTGCCTGCATGAATGGGGTGCGGCTGATCCGAGCTGCACCCGTAATAGCGGCGATGGCGCGTGGCGAAACGCGCAATCCGCTCTATGCCAACATCATCCGCGCCTGCGCCATTCCGCTTGCCTTTGCCGCGGCTTGGCAGACTGGCGACCTGACATTGATGCTCGGCGTCGGCATCGGTGGGGAGGTCGTCGCTGCGATTGCCTCCGGTGTGCTTGCATGGCGCCATGTTCGCGTTCCTGGCCGGCAATATCTGATTTGCACTGCTCTGGCGCTGTGCGCGATGGTCGGTGCTCTCGCGATCCCAAGCTTGGGTTGGTGGGCCGGCATGCCGACCGCAACGGGCATGGCTGGCCTCGTCATCATCGGCGCTGTTCAATGGCGGGGCATGAAGGGGCGGCGGTAGGGGTTGCGTGGGCGGGGATTTTCATCGACTGCTGGGCGACGCTTTAGCCGAGGGGTAAACATGGGCTGGTTTTCACGCTGGTTTCGCCAGGACGAGGACGATATCGCCGACGCGTACGGCGATGCCGAGCCGTCCGTCCTGCGCGGCGAAGGTCCAGCACGGCGCCAGCGCAAGATCCTGCCTCGTTTTCGCGGGACGGCCAGCGACCAGGTTCGATCCGGGACGCGCATGCAGGACCGCATCCGCATCAAGCTGCGTTCCGCCTTCACGCCATCGCGACCGGTCATGGACGAAGCGATGTTCGCGGGGCGGACCAAGCTGCTCGAAACGCTGATCCGGTCGATCGAGGAACAGCATCTGCACCTGGTGCTGTTCGGATCACGCGGAATCGGCAAGACGTCGACGCTGCATGTGCTGTCCAGCATCGCCCAGGACGCGCGCTATGTCGTGCGCTATATCCCGTGCGGCGAGCGGACCGAATTCGACGAGCTGTTCCGCACGATCCTGGCCGAAATCCCGCTTTTGTACCACGAAAGCTATGACCCGACCTCGTCGGAGATCGAGGAGGGGCTCTCCTTTGCCGATCTCGTCAGCGATACGCCGTTGACGGTCGCGCTCCTGAGCGATTTGCTGGCGAAGGTGTCCAGCACGCGATTGTTGATCGTGCTCGACGAATTCGATCGCGCGCACAGCGTCGAATTCCGCCGTGCGGTTGCCGAGCTGATCAAGAACCTGTCGGATCGCGGCAGTCGCGTCCAGCTGGTGATCGCGGGCGTCGCGCAGAACCTGACCGAGATCATCGAGCATATACCGTCGATCCGCCGCAACATCTTGGGCGTGCAGATTCCGAACATGACGGATGAAGAGATCCGCGAACTGATCAACAACGGCCAGTCGGCAAGCGGCATCGAATTCGACGGCGACGCACTGCGGGTCATCACCGACGTGGCGCTGGGCCTGCCCTATCTTGCCAGTCTGCTGAGCCAGCATGCCTGCCTCGCCGCGCTGGATCGCGATGCCCGGGTGGTCGGGCGCAAGGATGTCGAACGCGGCCTTGAACAGGCGCTGGAGGAAATCGAACTGCGTATCGCCCCGGCGATGCGGCATCGCATCCAGACCGCGTTCGCATCTGGGCGGGAGAAGGACCTTGGCCTGCTCGCGCGACTGGCGCTGCTCAACAGCGGGCGGCTGGACTTCGCGCAGGTCGAAGCCGCCGTATCGACCAGCCTGCGCGGCAAGGATTATCTCGAGGCGCGGGCGGCGGAGCACGGGCTGGTCGCGCGTATCCCCGACGATCATTCGGAAGCCTACACCTTTGTCGATGATGGCGTTCCGCTATTCCTGTGGATGCGGCTGACCAACGACCATGTGCTGCGGCCGCTGCTGCTCAAGAACCGGGTCGAATCGACGGTGGGCCGCGAGCAGCGTTAAAAGTCGGTCAGAAACGAGCCGACGAGCCGGATGCGGTCCGTTTCAAGCTGTTCGATGAAGTCCTTGACCTCTGACAGATAGGTGACGTTGCGGCGCGCCACGATCAGGGCGTAGCGCACGCTCAATGCCACGCGGCGCGCATCCGTGCTGCCGCCATGCGCGGGCGTGTCCACGATCGTGAATTCAAAGTCGCGCATGCAGTCGTCGATCACCTGCTTGAACTGGCGCGTGGCGATGAGTTGCGAGGCACGGGCGTCCTGACCGCCAGCGTAAAGAACCGACAGGTTTGGCAGGATCTCATGACGAACCTCGTCCGTCTGCATCTCTGAATCGGACGTCAGCAGCTGTTGCAGCCCGGTCGCGGGCGTGAACGGCTGGATCATCTGTTCAACGCCCGGCTGATGCAGATTGGCATCGACCAGCAGCGTGTTGATGCCGGCCTGAGCAAAGGCGACCGCGAGATTAACGGACACGGTCGTGCACCCGGCCCCCACGCCGGGGGAACAGATCGCAAGACCGCGACGGCCGTCGCGCACATGGCCCGCCATCAAGTGCGTATGTAGCGAGCGGATGCCCTCCGCCTCGGGACTGTCCGGGCGCGACAGCGTCACGATCCGGCGCGAGAAGCGATAGTCAGGTGCCGGCGTCGTGGCCGCCGCAGGCGCATCGGGTTCGGGCGTCGGCACGGCAGCGGCCGGGGCCATTTCCGAATTGATGTCGATCGTCTCGTTCATGTCCGCGCACTTTCCGCGTTCGATAGGCCGAGCCAGCCAAGCAGGCCCGATTGTTCCGTGGCGGCTGCGCTGGGCGACATCGTACCGATCACCGGCAGCCCGTCGATCTGCAAGTCCTCTACCCCACGCACGCGCCGGAAGAGGATTTCAAGCAGCAGCGCCAGCACGACGCCGAGCGCGGCACCAACGGCAAGGCCCGCCAGCACGAACAGGAACAACCCCGGCGTCGACGATACCTGCGGCGTTGCCGTCGAGCCAAGCCGCTGGAAGCCGGTATCGGTCGATTGCGCCTGCAACTGGAAGTCAGCCGAACGCTGCATCGTCTTGGTCACCTGGTCGCGCAGGACGGAGACATCGCCCGCGAGCCGCTGCGCCTCACCGACCAGGCCGCGCTGCGCCAGCACCTTCTGCGTTTGCGCCGAGAGCATGCTGGACAGGGAGGGGCCGCTGGACACGGGGCGCGACGCGGCGCGTGACGCCGCCATCTCACGCCCGGCAGCTGCGGCGAGCGCCGAACGCTGCTGTTGAAGCGCAATGATGTCCGGGTGGTTTGCGCCGAGCGTGCGACGCGCCGACGCGAGCTGGGCATCGACCTGGGCGAGTTGTGCCGCCGAGGGCGATGAAACCGCACCGCCAACCGATACCGACGGCATCGGGGCGGCTGGGGCGGTGCCGGCGATCGCGCGCAGCTTGGCCGATTCGGCGTCGGTATTGTCGTCCTGAAGGACGATATTATTGGCCTTTTCGAACTGCGCCTTGCGCCCCTCCGCAGCGGCCAGCCGCTGCTTCAATTCGGTGGCTTGGCGAGAGAACCATTCCGCGTTGCGCGCCGCTTCCTGGCGCTTTCCGTCCAGCGTCTCCATCAGAAACGCATCGCGCAGCGCGTCGGCCCCGCGCCGGGCGGCGTCGGGCGTGGTCGAGGTATATGCGATTTCCAGGATCGGGGTGTTGCGAATGAGGTAGGCGTTGGTGTTATTGGCGACCTGGCTGGCGAAATAGCTTCGCATCGTGACCTGGTCGTCCTTGTTGTTGCGCAGGAATTGCGCGCGGAGCGAGGGGGCCTTTTCCCATCCCAGCGCATCGACCACCCGGCCGGTAACGCGGATATCCCGGATCAGTTCGACCTGAGCGGTGACATAGCTTTCCAGCGTCTTGGGCGGCGTCGCGACCCCGGTGACGGGGTCCGGGCGAAGCATGTCGACGACCAGACGCGCGCGCGCCGCATACTGGTTCGGCATCATCTTGGCGACGATGGCGCCCGCGACGATCCCGAGCAGGACCATCGCGAGGATGACGTAGCGCCGTGCTTTCAGCATGCGCCAGATCTGCATGGGACCCATAAAGTTCAGCCTTAGAAGAAGCGTTCGCCGACCACGATCACATCGTCGGGCTGAACTATTTCAGTCGGTTTAACGCGCGCGAGTTCCGTGCTGCCGCGCGTGATCTTGACCCGCTTGCTCGATCCGATCGCGGTCAGGCCGCCACCATAGCTGAGCGCCATCTGGACCGTCATGCCCTGAACGATCGGGTAGGTGCCGGGCTTGTTCACCTGACCGTTGATGTAGAACACCTTGGCCGGGGCGACGTAGACCTTGTCCCCGTCCGCGACCATCGGATCCCCCTCCGGACCCGCGGTGGCGATCCGCCGCAGTGACAGGTCGACCGATTTGCCGTCCGGACGCGTGAGCGTGATCGTGTCGATCGTATCGCTCGCCACGCCGCCGGCGCGCGCGATGATTTCCGACACGCGGTAGGACCGATCGATCGGCACCACGCCGGGCTGACGCACCTGCCCCAGCACAGTGACGTAGCGGCTGGCGAAGCTGACCACGGTTACGTTGACGGCGGGATCAGCGAAATACTGCCCCTTCACCAGTTCTCCACGAACCTGATTGCGCAGTTCGAGCACGCTACGGCCGGCCGCCGGCACATTGTTGATGAAGGGTAACAGGATGGTGCCGTCCTCCTGAATCTGGACGCGGGCCAGATATTCGGGACGCCCGATCACGGAAACCTCGACCACGTCGCCGCGGCCCAGGATATAGCGTTCCCGCTCAACCGTATTGCGTGCCGGGTCCGATGCCGTCGCGCTGGCGGGCGGCGCCACAGGGGTCTGGGCCGCCGCCGGCATCACCGTGGTGACCGCCACCGCCATCAGGCACGCCGCGATCCACCGCTTGAACAGGCTCACCATAATTTCGCTTTCCCACGACAAGTTCGCAAATCGGACGACAGGACCCTTTGCAGGGAGATTCCCATAACGCGGCACGACGGCATACCGCAACGCAACACGTCGCACGAGTCCGCATCGATATAAAGGCGATTGCTGCCGGGGCAAATCATTGTCCGCTACCCCATGTACCATAACGCGACCGGTGAACTTTCCGGCAAGCATTTCGCCAACAGCGCGTTTTTCTACCTTTTCATCGTGACTGGCCGCTTAACCAATGGTCGGAAATCCAGATTAACAGGTAGGGCCATAGATCGAGACCGGGACAACGGCGCGCGACAATCGGTCGCGGCACAACAACCGGGGCAGACTGAGATCATGGCGACCATCATCGTTTCTACCGCGGCGCAGCTGATGGCCGCGGCGGCAAAGGTCCGCCCAGGCGATACCATCGCGCTGGAAGGCGGCAGCTATACCAACATTAACCTGCGCAACATGGACTTTCACGGCGTCACGATCACGTCGGTGGACCCGTCCAAGCCAGCGGAGCTTACCGGCCTCAAGGCGATCAACGTCAGCGGCCTGACGTTCACCAACCTGACCTTTGCCGACAAGACGCCCGCCACGGCCTATGACTTCGAAATCAAAAATTCGAAGGACATTGCGTTCGATCATGTCGTCATCAAAGGCGCGGATGGGGCCAGCGGCTATGATTCGAACCCGTTCATGGTGCGCAGCAGCGAGAATGTGTCGATCACCAATTCGGAGATCACGCACCTTCGCTATGGCATCAACATGCTCGATAACACCGGCGTGGTGGTGAAGGGCAATTACTTCCACGACATCCGCGCCGACGGCATCCATGGCGGCGGCCTGTCGAACATCGACATTTCGTCGAACCTGTTCACGAACTTCCGCCCGCAACCGGGCGACCACGCCGACGCGATCCAATTCTGGACCGCCAACCAGACGACCAGCGCGTCCAACATCTCGGTCACAAACAACGTCGTGCTGCGCGGCGATGGCGGCCCGATCCAAGGCATCTTCATGGGCGACGAGGTCGACACCCTGCCCTATAAGAACGTTCTGATTTCCGGCAATCTGATCGTCGGCGGCCTGTTCAACGGCATCTATGTCGAGCGCGCCGATGGGCTGACGGTGACCAACAACAGCGTGGTCGGCTATACCGACCAGGCGTCGTGGATCCGGGTCAATGACGCCACCGTGCTCGATGGCAATGTCGCGCAGGTCTATATCCTTGACGGTGTGACGCAGGCGGTGAGCCCGAAGAACAACGCCATCACCTTGCCGGTCTATGACGGCGGCTCGGCTTTGGCGAACACGTGGCTTGATGCTCATCCCGAGGCGCAGGCGTTGTTGAAGGGTAGCGCCGTGCTGAAGGGGGTCTATGCCGACCTCGCGCAGCTCGCCAGCGCGCCGCCGCCGCCGGTCCCGGTCACGACCGTCCAGGGCACCGACGGCGTCGATCGGCTCAAGGCCGTGGCGGTCGGGGACAGCGTGCTGATCGGCGGCAATGGCAACGACTCGCTGACGGGCGGCGCCGGCCATACGCGAATGGAAGGCGGCAAGGGCGACGACGTCTATTACGTCAATTCCGATCGCGACACGGTGATCGAGCGGGCCGGCGAAGGCAACGATACGGTCTATACCACGATCGACTATCGGCTGGTCGACAATGTCGAGACGCTGCGCCTCGCCGCGACGAACCTGACCGTCCATGGCAATGATCTGGACAACCGCATAGTCGGCAGTGACGGCGTCGATCATATCCATGGCGGGGCTGGCAACGACAACCTGATGGGCCAGGGCGGCAACGACTTCCTGTACGGTGGCGACGGCGACGACACGCTTAACGGCGGCAGCGGCGACGACTGGCTTGAAGGGGGCGTGGGCGCTGACATGTTGCAGGGCGGCGAAGGCGATGACTGGCTGTTCGGTGGTGACGGCGACGATACGCTGGAAGGCGGCGTGGGCAACGATGTGATGTCGGGCGGCGCGGGCAAGGACATGTTCCTGTTCCGTCCGACCGATCTGGGCGGCTATGACAAGATCACCGATTTTTCGACCGCACAAGGCGATCGCATTGGCCTGTCGCTGATCGACGCGGTCGCTGGCACCGCTGCCAACGAGGCGTTCAAGTTCGTCGGCACGGCGGGCTTCAGCAAGACGGCCGGCGAATTGCACTATGTCGTCAAGGATGGCGGCGTCCTGGTCGAAGGCGATGTGAATGGCGACGGCGTGGCCGACCTGTCGATTTTTCTGCAGGGCGTAAGCTCGGTGACCGCAAAGGACTTCATCCTCTGACAGACAGCGGTTCTTGAACAACCCGAACGGCCGGCGTCATGCCGGCCGTTCCCATTTCGGGCCTCACCCGCCAGTGTGTGTGGCCGCTTCATTGTTGCGGTGCAAAAGGCTAGTGCGCTAGGAGGCCCGGCGGCGCAGGCTGGATTTCACGCATCGATGGAGCACTTCGCGGATGAACAGCAAGACCGGTCCTGTCGTATCCCGGCCGCCGCGCGAACCGTCCGACGCTCGGCCTATCACGATCGGACTGCTGTGGCATTCGCTCAACTCCGGTAATCTCGGCGTCGGCGCGCTGACCGTCGCGAACCTGTCGATCGCGCGGCAGGTAGCCGATGAGATGGGGCTGAAGCCGCAGTTCGTGGTCATGGCCCCGCGCGACCGTGGGACGCCAGCGATGACGATCCCCGATACGCGCGTGTTCGAGATCGATCGCAAATCGATGACGCGCCGCGACGGCTTTTGGCGGACCGTGGGGGACGTCGATTGTGTGCTGGATATCGGCGCGGGCGACAGTTTCGCCGACATTTACGGGCCCCGGCGGTTTGCGTTTCTGTGGCTGACCAAGGCGATGACAATCGCGCGCCGCGTGCCGCTCATCCTGTCGCCGCAGACGATCGGTCCTTTCACCAAGCCGGCCTATAAAGCGCCCGCCGCCTGGGCGATGCGCAAGAGCCGCCTCGTGCTGGCGCGGGACGAGAAGTCGCGCGACGTGGCAATGCGGATGGCGCCGGACGCCAACGTCAAGCTGTCGGTCGATGTCGCTTTCGTCTTGCCGTTCGAGGATCGTTCGGTGCAGCGCGGCGGCCCAAAGCTGCGGGTCGGCATCAATGCGTCCGGGCTGTTGCTGCACGAGGCGGAAAGCGGCCGAAACCGTTTCGGTCTGTCGTACGACTATGCCCAGTTCACCCGCGCGTTGCTGTCCGAATTGACGGCCCGTGACGATGTCGAAGTGCATCTGGTGCCGCATGCCACGAGCAACAACGACATCGCGGACGACGACGGCGCGACCGCCGATCGGCTGGCAGCGGAATTCCCCGGCGCGATCCGGGTGCCCAATTTCGCCGACCCGCCCGCCGCGAAAAGCTATATCTCCAGCCTCGACTTCCTGGTCGCGGCGCGGATGCATGCCTGTATCGGCGCCTTTTCGGCCGGAACGCCGGTCGTTCCGGTCGCCTATAGCCGCAAGTTCAGCGGCCTGTTCGGGTTGCTGGGCTATGACGCGATGATCCCGGTCACCGGGCTGGACACCGACGGTGCGCTGGCGTTCGTTCGGCAAGCGATTGCCGAACGTGCCGGCCTGGCAGCCAAGGCGCGGGCGGGGATGGCGCGGGTGAACGCGTTGCTTGACGTCTATCGCGAGGAATTGCGCGCATTGTTCCGCGACGCGGTGGAGCGCCGCCGGTGATCGCCCGCTCGCCCACCGTCGAGCGGGTATTGAAGGGGGAATTGTGCAGCGGCTGCGGGCTGTGCGCGGGCGTATCGAATGGTGCGATCGCCATGCGTTCGGCCGAACCAGGTTTTGCCCGCCCGCAACAGACCGCGCCGATCACCGAAGAAGCCGAGCGCGTCATCGCCGACAGCTGCCCCGGATCGCGCGTCGCGCCGTGGGCGGACGGGCCGAACCGCAACCCGTATTGGGGACCAGCGCGCGAGACGCTGACCGGCTTTGCGCAGGATCCGGCTGCACGGCACGCCGGCGCATCGGGCGGGGCCCTGTCGGTCCTGGCGATCCACGCGCTGGAAAGCGGCGTGGTCACGCGGGTGCTGCATGTCGAAGCGGACCCCGGCGAACCGACCGGCAACCGCATGCGCTGGTCGCGCAACCGCGACGAGGTGCTGGCCGGCGCGGGATCACGCTATGCCGCCTCGTCGCCGCTCGAATTCATCGACGCGGCATTGGGCGAGGGGGAGCGTTTCGCGTTTATCGGGAAGCCGTGCGATGTGTCGGCGCTGCGTCAGCTGGCCCGGCATGACCCCCGCGTCGATCAGCTTATTCCGATCAAGCTGTCTTTCTATTGCGGTGGCTTGCCCAGCCGCGCGGGCGCGCATCGGGTGATCCGGGCGATGGGATTGGAGCCGGACGAGGTCGTCGCGTTTCGCTATCGCGGCAATGGCTGGCCGGGCCTGACACTGGCGGAGACGCGTGGCGGCGATATGGGCGAGATGCGCTATGCCGACAGCTGGGGCGCGCACCTGTCCAAGGAAGTCCAGTTCCGTTGCAAGATCTGTCCCGACGCGGTCGGCGCGGTGGCGGACATCGCGTGCGCGGATGCGTGGTATGGGGAGGGCGGCTATCCCAGTTTCGAGGAGCAGGACGGTCGCAGCCTCATCCAGGTGCGGAGCGAAGCCGGCGAGGCGCTTTATCGCTCGGCGGTTGCGGCGGGCGTGCTTTCGGCCGAACCGCTTGGCGTCGATCAGATCGAGCTGATGCAACCCTCGCAGGCAAATCGCAAACGGTTGGTCTCATCGCGCACCGCCGCTTGCCGCGTGATGTTTCAACCAGTGCCGGCAATGGCCGGGCTGGACGTGGGAAAGGCCGCGAAACTGGCGCCGATGGCGATGCGACTCCGCAATTTCCTTGGCACGATTTCGCGTATATTGAAGGCGAAACGCTGATCGGCCGCGACGCTGGCCGCGTCGCGACGGCGAGGGGGTAGAATGAAAACGAAGCTCAAGATGCAAGCGGCATGTCTTGGCGTGGTTGCCGCCACGGTGATGGCGTCCGGAACGCAGGCCCAGGCGCAGGAAGCCAGCGCGGCCGGATCGACGTTCGGCACGCCGACGCGCGAAGTCAATATCGAGCTGGCCGGGGAAGCGACGTATGACAGCAACATCGCGCGGTCGAATGCGGCCGGCGCGGCGGCGCGCGGGCTTGAGCGCGAGGACGTTCGCTTCTCGCCATCGATCGAGGCCGACCTGACGCTGCCGACCGGCCCGGCCGTCGTCACGCTGGCGGCTACGGTCGCTTATGATTTCCACGCGCGCAACTCACAGCTCGATCGCGAGCGGCTGAACCTTCAGGCGGGTGCCGCCTCGAAGTTCGCGATGTGCGATGTCGGTGTTCAGGGCGGCTATTCGCGGCGGCAGAACGACCTGGGCGACCTGTCGATCATTCCCGGCGATCCCGAGGGTTCGGCCGTGAACGTCCAGGACGTGGCGCGCATCGGCGGGTCGGTGTCGTGCGGGTCGATCATCCGTCCCACGGCCTATATCGATTACCGCACCACCCGGAACAGCGCGGATCAACGCAAGATCTCTGACGTCAACCTGCTGACTTATGGTGGCGGCGTCAGCTATCGCAGCCCGGCGTTCGGCATCCTGACCGCTTTCGTCGGCCGCACCGAGTTCGACTATCCAGATCGTCGCGCATTTGCCGGGGCGCTTCAAGGCTTTGACCTGATGATGTACGGGTTGCGGCTCGACCGCCGTCTTGGCACCCAGCTCCAGTTCAATGGTCAGATCTATTATGTAAACGTCAACGCGGCCAGCGGGTTGGGCGATTCGTTCGATGGCCTGAACTGGGATGCGGCCGCTTCGCTCCGGCTTGGCGCGAACGCACAGTTGACCGTGTCGGCGGCGAAGATCGTCGATGCATCTTCGGCGTTCAACCTGCGCGCGGCGAAAGTCAGCACCTATGGCGCGACCCTGGACTATGTATTCTCGCCGCTGCTGCGCGGATCGCTTTACGCGACGCGGCGTGAGCGCGACTTCGCGACCGATCCCTTGCTGCCTGTGCTCATCCTGCTGAACGACGATCGCACGACCGAAGTCGGCGCGCGGCTGGACTATACGATCGGCAGGCGCATCGGGCTCAATCTGGCGGCGGGCTATCAGGATCGCGACGCCGACGTCGCGGTGTACGACTATAGCGCGTTCCGCGCCACGGTGGGGGTCAGCCTTCGCCTCTGAGGCGGCTCAACGCAACCACGGGGGCATGCCGCGTTTGCCCAGGATGCCATCGCGCCAGCCGGCCATGGCATGCCCCCATTGCCGCCACGCGCCGCGCCGGGCGAAGCGCAGCAACGCCATGATGAAGCTGGCCGGAATGGCGATCGGCAGCCAGGCGGGCGTCGTATCGCGCACGACCAGCAGCTTGTTGCGCTCATCCATATAGACCGGCAGGCGCGGTCGATCGCGCACCGCATTGGCCGACCCCGTCGTGCCGCCCTGGCCGTGACAGATGCGCGCGTCCGGGGCCAGGCCCAGCCGCATGCCGCGCGACAGGCCGCGAAGACACCATTCGACCTCTTCGGCATAGAGGAAATAATCCTCTCGCATCGGGCCGGTCGTCGCCAGAAAATCGCGCCCGATCAGCATCGACGCACCGAGCAGATAGTTCATCGATCGCTCAACCCCGGCAACGTCCGGCGGCGTGTCGATCGAGCTGCCGTAACCGATGGATACCGCGCGCGCGAGCGCCGGTCGCCACTGACCGCCATAGCCCTGAACCATGCCGCCCGGATGATAGAGGGTGCCGCCCACGGCGTGGCAATCCCCGCGATCGAGCCTGCGCACCAATGCGCCCAACGCGGCGCGCTCCACCATCGTATCGGGATTGAGCACCCACCAGCCGCGCGCATCGGGCCGCGCGCGCATGCAGACATTGACCCCGCCGGCATAGCCAAGGTTCGCGCCGGCATTGATCGGGGTGATCGGCTGTCCGCCCGGCATGGTCGGAGGAAGTGCCGCCACCAGGGCATCGAACGCCGCTTCGCCGCCATTTTCGCAGATTACGACCTCGAACTCGGCAAAGTCACTCTGGCCCAGCGCATCGAGGCAGGTGACGATCTGTTCGGGATCGCGAAAGGAAACGATGCAGACGGCGATCGGGGTCATGGTTGGTCGGAACCTTGCGCTGCATGAGTCACGGGTGTCGAAGGACGCGGGCGAGCGCCGATTGCGAAAAGACGTTCGGCGATGTCGATGACCAGCGAACTGGCCTTGAAGCTGATGCCGCTAAGCCAATGCAGCGCGGGCTGAAGATAGAAATAGAGCAGTGCGTGAACGACGATCCCGACCGACAGGATCGATGCATAAAGAAAGGCGCTTTCACGCGGCGGCAATGATTGCGCGGCGATCGGGTAAAGCGTCACCAGCACCCATCCGTGCATCAGGAGCATCGATAGGGAATCGGCGCCGAAATAGGTCCCAACCTTGCCCGGCATCTTGCCCACGGACCAGCTCGATACCCACAACAGGAACAGCATGAACAGCAGCTGTTGAACGACATAGATTGGGAGCGAGCCATATTGGCCGATCATCGGCTGGGCCACGAAGCCG
The DNA here is from genome assembly GCF_001721295.1 of Sphingomonas turrisvirgatae. Lineage (GTDB taxonomy): Bacteria > Pseudomonadota > Alphaproteobacteria > Sphingomonadales > Sphingomonadaceae > Sphingomonas > Sphingomonas turrisvirgatae. Next base: position 107,919 of record NZ_MDDS01000068.1, read on the forward strand.
AGGTCGCAGGTGAGGCACGGCGCCTGTGTCAGCACCCCGGGGCGGTTGAGCCAGGCGAGGGCGAGCGTGATCGGCAGCGCGAGCAGGCCGGCCCAGGCCGGAATCCGCCAGCCATTGGGCACGCGCATGCCCAACAGGAAGAACAGCGATGCGGTCGGCCAGTTGCGCCATTCATAGAGGTTGTCGGGCAGGCCGGCCGCGCGGGTTGCGAGCACGGCGGCGATCGCCAGCGCGGCGGCCGGCAGGAAGACGCGCCACGACCGCATGAAGGCGTAGGCGAAGATCCGGGCAAAGGCGAGGACGACCAGAAACCATGAGATGAAATTCTCATAGCCCGTTCCGTACAGGATCGGCTTGGCCATGCGCCGCGCGAACCAGGCGATGCCGAACCACTGTTGGTGGATGGCGATGTCGAGCAGGACGGCGATCACATGGCCCAGCGCGGCGAGCATGATGAGCGTGAGCGACGGCTTCAGCGCGGTCAGCCAGCCCTTGCGGTAGAAAAACGGCGCGCTCATGCCGCTCAGAAAGAAGAAGGCAGAAACGGCCGGCGCGAGCAGCTTGATCTGCACGCCGGCCAGCATCGCGCGATCAGGATCGCTGCCCAGCGACTGGAACACGCCATACAGGGCGTGCACATAGAAGACGCAGATCAGCAGATAACCTCGCGCGATCGCCTGACGCTGGCCATCGGCGGTCATACGCCGGCGCGACCCCATTGGCGGCGAAATTCCATATGCTGGGCGTGGAAGTCGCGCACGCCATAATGCTGCCAGCCCTGCGGCCGATGCCCGTGCGATAGGTGCTCGCCGAACAGTGTCTCAAGCAGTGCGGGGCCGTGGCGTTCGACCAGCGCCGGGCGCAGGTGGCGACCATGCCAGGGTTCGGCGCCGGCCTGTTCCGGCAGCATCCCAAGCTCCGCGCCGTTGAACAGCAGGCGCACGGCCGCCGGTCGCGCCGCCGTGATCGACTGTTCGACATGCTCGATACCCTCGCCCAGGTCGAGAACCAGCGGCACGGCCGGATCGGGACGGGCAATCGAGGCAAGCTTCCACCAGCGGCCGTCCACCCCGGCAACCGCGCCGCGATGGTAGAGATAGCGGTGAAGCTGGGCGAACAGTCGGTCATAGGCCGTATCGAAATGCAGGGTGCGACACAGCGACAGTGCGCCCCGCGCGATCGGGGTCAGGCGCTCAAGGAACGTTGCGCGACGATCGGTCAGGATGAAGCGAGCCAAGCGACGGCGGCGGCGCTCCGCCGAACGCGCGATGTCCAGCGCGCCATGCAGATGCGGATGCTTGAGCAACATGCGCGCGTCCGATCGCCCTTCCTCGAACGCGCGGCGGCATGCGCTGGCGAGGGAAGAGGTAGCATGCTCATGATGCCAGCCGAACGCATCGGGTGCATAGCGGATGGCAACGCCGTGCGCGATCAGGCGGGCACCCAGCTCCAGATCCTCTCGCGCTCTGGCGAATTGGGGATCAAGGCCGCCGACCCGATCCCACAGCGCGCGCGACATCGAGAGGTTGCCGGTCAGCAGATCGCGAAAGCCGAAGCGATGACCGGGGCTGGCCAATGCGGCGAAATGACGGGTCCACCAGCCGCGAATGCGCAAGCGGAAGATGTCCTCGGACGCATGCGGCGCGGGCGGGTAGGGGCCGACCACCGCGCCGCCCGGCTGATCGCGATGTGCGCGCCAATGCGCGGCGACGGCGCCGGGCAGCGGCAGGACATCGTCATCCAGGAACAGCAGCAAGTCGGCGCGTGAGGCGGCGGCCCCGGCGTTGCGGGCATGGGCAGGGCCGTTGCCGGGCAGTTCGATCACCCGGATCGGAAACGTCGCGGGATGCGCGGCAAGCATTGTCGCCGTCCCATCGCGGCACCCATCGGCCACGGCGATCAGTTCGAAAGGCGGCGTATCGGCGCCCTGTCGTTCCAGCGCATCCAGCATCTGGATCATCAGATCGCGACGATTGTGCGTTGGCACGACGATCGTGATTTGCGGGAGCGGATCGAATGCCTCAACCATGGCGCGCGATCCGGCGAGCTTGCAGATAGCGGCCCGGACCGCTCATCGCGCCGCGCGCCTGGGTCGCGGCGACGTTGAAGGGCAGCGGATTGCGGTCGCTGCGGCGGGAGCGCAGCAGTTCGGGAATCTGGCCGCGCAGCCAGCGCGCGAACACCGGCAGCACGCGCATATCGCGTTCGAACAGCAGCGCCTTGGTCCATACCGCGAAGGCGGCGGCCTCGTAACCGAAGATCTGCTGCTGCAATTCGGCCATGCTTCGCCGATGGCGGTGCCAGTTCAGCGCCTGGGGATCATAGACGATGCGATAGCCATTGAGCAGCAGGCGGCGGAAATAGTCAGTGTCACCCCCGGCGAGCGAGCGCGTTCCGGCGTCGAGCGCGGGATCGAACCAGCCGACCTGATCGATCACCGACCGCCGCATCGCCATGTTCACGCCGGCGCCCGCGCGCCAGGCATGGAACGGGTCGCAATTCCCGGCATCGAGCACCGCGCGCTTGAACCCGCGAACGAAGCCGCCGGTCCGCTGAAACGCGATCTGCGCGTCGCTGTCGAGTTCCAACGCCATCGTCAGCCCGGTCACCGCAAGAATGGTCGGGTCCGCGAAGTTGCGCAGCAGCGTTGGCAGCCAGGCGCGGTCGGGCGTCGCATCGTCATCGATAAAGGCGACCACCTCGCCGACCGCCTCCCGCAACGCGGTGTTGCGCGCATTGTTGAGGCCGGGCTTTGGTTCGCGGACGTAGCGAACCTGCGGATACCGCTCGACCAACTGGCGGGTAGCATCGGTGCTGGGGGCGTTGTCGATGACCAGGATCGGGGCCTGATGATCCATCCGCCGCAGCCCGTTCAGGCAGTTCTCAAGATCCTCGGTCCGGTCGCGGGTGCAGATTGCGACCGTAGCGGACGGCAGCGTCGTGGGCGCTTCGATCAATGCGGGGGCGTTCAGCCGGTGCCGCAGCAACGCCTCCCAGAACGCGGAATCGGCATGATCGTAAAGCTGTTCGCGTAACGCGGGGCCGGACGTTGCGACCGGGGCGGGCAGCACCGCCTGGCCCGCCGGCAACCCTGCGATGCGCAACAGCACCACCGCGCCGTCATGGCCCGCCATATCCGGCAGGCGATCCGGCATCGCATCGACATCGATGTCGAGTACGGCGAGCGGCATCAGGCGTTCTCACTTGCAAGGTCGTCGCCGACGGTTTCGCCCCTGTGCCAGGCGTTCGGCGGATTGAGAAACCCCTTGCTCGGCGCTGCCGCTTCGTTCGCCGCGACGATCTGCAGGGGGTAAGCCTCCGCATGATAGTCGTAAACGGTGTGCCAGTCGGGCGCAAACAGGCCCAGGGTCAGGCGATAGGCACCGGGCGCGAGGTCGAGCCGCGCGATTTCGAGCGTCACGGCATTGGGCCCGCCGCCCGGCGTCAGCGTCAGCCCGGCCCGATCGCTGTGCGTTTCGAAGAGTGCCGTGTCGTCCGGCCCATAGATCCCGATGAGCGCGATCGGCGCGACGTCGAGTTCGCGCGGGTCGTAACGGAATGAGACGTTGAGCCCTTGACCGGCCACCAACGTGTCGGTTCCGTTGCCCTCGCTGTCGGTCAGGGTGACCAGTTCGATCGCCATTTCGCCCGACCCAAACCGATTGACCTCGGCCTCGAGCACGGCCTCGACCACCTTGGGCGGCAGCCGCGCGTCGCGCGCTTCGACTTCCGCCACCTTGGCGTCGACCGATGCGGTATAGATCGCCATCGTTTCCGACAGCGGGCCATAGGCGACCAGCTGCCCGTGATCCAGCAGGACGACATCGTCGCACAGCGCCTCGATCTGCGCCTCGTCATGCGACACGAGAAAGATCGTGCAGCCGGTCTCGCGGATTTCGCTCACGCGCTTGAGGCATTTGCGCTGGAACGCCTGATCGCCCACGGCCAGCGCCTCGTCGATCAGCAGCACGTCTGGGGACATGTGCACCGCCACGGCAAAGGCGAGGCGCATGCGCATGCCGGTGCTGTAGGTGCGAACAGGTTGCTCGATGAAGTCGGCCAGTTCGGCAAATTCGACGATATCGTCGAATTTCGCCTTGATCTCGCTGCGCAACATGCCGGAGATGACGCCGAGCAGGAACAGGTTCTCACGGCCCGTCAAGTCCTCGGTCAGACCCGCGCCGATGTCGAGCAGCGCGCCGATCCGGCCGTTGACCTTGATCGATCCCTCGTCAGGCGTGCCGACCCCGCCGATCAGCCGCAACAGCGTCGACTTGCCCGCGCCGTTCAGGCCGATCACGCCCACTGCGCGGCCGCGCGGAATGCTGAAGCTGATGTTGCGCAGTGCCCAGAACGGCTCGCGCTTGGGCGCGCGATAGCCCGACAGGATGCGCCCCTTGAGAGACGTCGGCCGTCCCCGGTCGCGCGCGCGATAGGTCTTGCCAAGACCGCGGACGACGATCGCGCTGGCCATTACAATTCCTCGTCGAACCGGGGGCTGACGCGGGCGAACCACCACAGGCTCGCCGCGAGCGTCACCATGCCGAACGCCAGGATCTTACCCATCGTCACGAGCGAGGGCCATTCGCCATAGACCAGGATCGCGCGATACCCCTCCAGCACCCAGGCCATCGGGTTCCAGGTGTTGAGATAGGACAGGTCGTGCGTCTTCTGGATCGGCCGGTAAAAAACCGGGGTCACATAGAATGCGACTGTCAGTGCCAGCGCGACGAGATGTTCGGTGTCCCGCATGAAGACATGGGCGGCCGACAGGAAATAGACGAGGCCCACGGTCAGCAGCAGTTGCAAAAGGACCATCACCGGCAGCGCCAGCAGCGGCGCCCCGGGCAGGCCGACATCGATCATCGCGCAGATGATGACCAGCGGCAGCGCCAGGACGAAGTGCACGCCATGCCCCAGGACGGTTAGCAAGGGCAGCAGCATGACGGGAAAACCGGGCCGGCGCACCAGTTCCTTGCTGCTCGAAATCGCATTCGTGCCCGCGCCGACCGCGCCGCTGAACCAGCTCCAGATCAGCACACCGGCGAACACGAAGGTCGTGTAATGCTCGATATTCAGCGGCAGGATCAGCCCGAAGACGAGCGAAAACACGGCCAGCTGCATCAGCGGCTTCATCAGCGACCAGCCGATCCCGATGAACGAACGCTGGTAGCGCACCTTCAGATCGCGGGCGATGAGCTCGATGAGCAGATCGCGCCAATGTTGATATCGTAATGCCGCTTGCATGTGGTCGATCCGGCCAGCCCCATAGCCTTGGAAGTTGCATGCCGTCACCCATACCGCAGTGCAACGTATTTCGTAGTTACATCGCTTTGCCGATCAGCCATTAAGGAATTGTGCGTTGATCGCGATCCAAGGCGATCGGGGACAAGGGCGGAGCAGGTTGGGCACATGGCCGTAATTTCGGTAATCATTCCCGCGCACGATGCCGCCCGGACGCTGGACCGGACCCTGGCGAGCGTGCGAGCGCAGTCTTTCGCCGATTGGCAGGCGATCGTCGTGGACGATGGCTCCGCCGACCGTACCCACGCAATCGCCCAGCGCCATGCCGATGCGGACCCGCGCATTCAGGTCATCGGCCAGCAGCAGGCCGGCGTATCGGCGGCGCGCAATGCCGGGCTGGGCGCGGCGCTTGGCCAATGGGTGCTGTTCCTGGATTCGGACGACGCCCTGCGTCCCTATCACATGGCCCGGATGCTCGATGCGGCGGCGGCTGCGCCGGATGCGGGATTGATGCATTGCAGCTGGCAACGGGTGGAGTCGGGGAAAGCCTGGCGTGAGGTCCATCTGGCGCAGGCGATCGACGATCCGATGCGGATGACCGCAAGAACCTGTCCCTTCGCGATCCACGCGGCGCTGACTCGTCGCGATCGGATCGAGGCGGCAGGCCGGTTCGATCCGGCATTGCGCATCGCGGAGGATTGGGACCTGTGGCAACGGCTGGCACGGATCGGCGTCACATTCGCGCCGGTTCCCGACGTCCTGGTCGATGTCTATGTCGAGCCGGGTTCGCTTTCCAGCAACAGCGCGCGGCATCTGTCAGACGGTCTGGCGGTCATGCGGCGCGGCTATGGCGTCGATCCGCGGCTTTCGTCGGATGTAAGCTTTGCAGGCGGCGCCCCGGCACGCGACTTCCCCTCGGCGGCCTGGTATTTCGCGATCTGGATGGCGGCGGCGGCGCTGGGGCGTGGCGACGATCCGGTCGCGCTGATCGACGGGGCGGACCTTCCTGAACCGGGCAGTCTGGATTCAGCCGTACTTGCGGCGTTGATCGAAGACGGGCTGGCGATCGGCGCAGGCCCCGGCAGCGGCCCGTTGCACGCCGCCTGGTCCCGCCTCGCCGGTGGGGTGGGCGCGATCTGCGATCGGATCGCGGCTCGAGCCGAGTCGCCGATCCTGGCCGATCAGATTCGCGTCACGCTGGAGCGCAAGATCGTCGAGGCGGTCCCAGCCGGGCAGGAAGCGCGGGTCGGCACGTTCGCCAGGATCGTCGTCGATCTGTCGACCGTGATGCGGGATCGGCCGCTACCGGACGTCGATCGAGTCCATACGACGCTAGTCGTGGATGGCACGCCCGTTGCCGATACAGGCACTCAGCTCGCCTTTGGGGCGCTGTCGGCCAGCGCGCAGCTCGCGATGGCGCGGCGCGTACCGGACAGCGCGACGCTGCGCGGCGATACGGTCCGCGCGCTGGTTCGTCGTGGCCCCTTCGCATTGGGACTGCCGCCGCTGGCCGGATTGAAGCAATATGCCCGGCTCGTGCGATCGGCGCGAAAGCCGCACGTGCACCGGCATGCCAGCCTGCCGCATGAGGACGTGCGCGACCTTCTCCTTCGCGCCGAGCCCGACGGGGCGGCCGGCATTGCCGCGAACGATCGACTTGCGGCGATCGTCGCGGAGGAGCGGGCACGACTGACGTTGCCGTCGGATGCGGGCGAGGGGGCATCGACCGAGGGCTGGGTCGAGCCGGACTATAGCCGAGAGGATTATTGGGAGGGCATCTTCGCCAAGGCCGATCCCTGGGAATATCGCAACGATTATGAGACGGTAAAGTACGAACAGACGCTGGACCTGGTGCGTGACGTCACGATCGGCACGGCGCTTGAGATCGCCTGCGCGGAGGGGGAGTTCACCCGGCGGCTGGCTGCCGTGGCCGGACAGGTCCTGGCCACCGACATCGCGCCGACGGCGGTGGAGCGCGCTGCCCGTGCCTGTGCCGACCTGCCCAACTGCACGTTTCAGCGGCTGGATCTGCTGACCGAGACGCCGCCTGGGCGCTATGACCTGATCGTCGCCAGTGAAGTGCTTTACTATCTCGAACCCGCCGCGATGCGGGCATTTGTCGAGAAGGTGGAGCGGCACCTCAATCCCGGTGGCATCTTCCTGACCGCGCATGCCAATCTGCTGGTCGACGAGCCCGATCGCACGGGCTTTGGCTGGCCGCATCATTTCGGCGCGAGGGGAATCGGCTCGATCGTCCTCGCGCATGGCGGATTCGCGCTTGAAACCGAACTGTGGACGCCGCTGTACCGCATCATGCGCTTTCGCAAGACCGCGATCGAGACCGCGCCGCCACCCCGGCACATCATCGCCGACGCGGCACGCAACCTGCCGGAGCGAGTCGCCGCTCAGGTCAAATGGCGTGGCGGGCATGAAGCGCCGGTCACCGACGAGTGGCATGACTTCCCGATCCTGATGTACCATCGCATCGCCGATGACGGACCGGCCGCGCTCGCTCAGTGGCGCACGTCGCCCGCTGCGTTCGAGGCACAGCTCCGGCACCTGCGAGATGATGGCTGGAAGGGCGTTTCGTTCGACCGGATGCGGGAAGCGGTGCATCTTGGCTGGTCGTTGCCTGAAAAGTGCGTGATGCTGACGTTCGATGACGCGACGCGCGATTTCATGGATTTCGCGGTGCCGCTGCTGCATCGCTACGGCTTTCCCGCGACCCTGTTCGTGCCCACCGATCATGTCGGTGGCGCTGCTGTGTGGGACTCGGCCTATGGCGATCCCGCGCTGCTGCTCGATTGGGACGAGCTTCGCGCGCTGCAGCACTGCGATATGACGGTGGCCTCGCATGGCGCGACGCACCGACCGCTCACCGTGCTGGATGCCGAGACGGTGGTGCGCGAACTGGCGAGCAGCCGCTTTCGCCTGGAACAGGCGTTGGGCCAGCCCGTCGCCGCCATCGCCTATCCCTATGGCGCGTTCGATCAGCCCGTGCGGGATGCCGCTGGCGCGGTGGGGTATGACTTTGGCTTTACCTGTTTCGACGGCCTGGTCACCGACCACGCCGATCCGCTGGCGCTGTTCAGGCGGGAGGTGAGGGGCGGGATCGATCTTGCCCAGTTCGACGCGCTGTTACACGGGCGCTGAGCGGGCCGGTCAGCCGTTGAACCGCCGACCCATGGCGAGTGGATCGTCCGCCCACTCCGGCAAGGCAGCGGGCGGGGCGGGTTGCGTTCGAAACGGCTCGATCAACGTGCGCGGCGCCTCGATCAACGCCATGCGCGCGGCCAGCAGCGGATGACGTTTCGCGAGCGTCGCCAGCACCTTGAGCAACATGCCCGGCCGCCGGCGATGGATCGCGCGCCGCACGACCCAGCGGGCATAGCGCGCGACGCCGATATCCAGCAGCGCGCGCTTGTCGGCGTGCCGCGCCGCCATTTCATCAACGACCATGAACCAGGATCGCAGCATGCGAGTAAGGTCGCTCGACATGTTGTCGGGCAGCTGGCGATAGCCGATATGGTGGCCGGGCGCGACGGCGAAGCGGTAATGCTCGGCGACCCGGCAATAGAACAGGATGTCCTCGCAGCCCTGCGCGCCGGCGTTGCGCAATGCGGGTTCGAAGCCACCGACCCGCTCGAACGCGTCGCGCCGGACCAGCGCTGCACTGCCGTTGCCGATGAAATTCTCGACGAACAGCGTGTCCAGGACCGTGCCCTCGATCGCCCGGCCGGGTTCGCGGTAGATGACGGTGTCCGCGCTGTCGATCATCACATACCAGCTATAGCACAGGCCGGCGTCCGGCCCGGCGGCGGCCAGCGCCGCGATCTGCCGCTCGGTCTTGTCCGGCGTCCACAAGTCGTCGGCATCGACAAAGGCGAGCCAGTCGGACTGCGCGAGCGAGGCGCCGTGATTGCGTGCCGCCGCCACACCGGCATTGGCCTGACGCATCACGCGAAAGCGCGGATCACCTGTCGCGAAGCGTTCGGCGATCGCGACGGTGTCGTCGGTCGACCCATCGTCGATCACGATGACTTCGAGCGCGCGATGCGTCTGCGCCGCGACGCTGCGCAGCGTGGCTTTGATCCATCGCGCCGCATTATAGGCCGGGATGATGACGCTGACGAGCTTGCCGCCGTCACTCATCGACGGATGCCGGCCGCCAGTGACAGGCCGTCGGTGAACCGCCAGAACCTCAGCCGCGCCAGCGTGGCGAGGCCGCGCGCGCGCTCGCCGCGATCCGCCAGCGCCGGGCTGCGCAGCACGCACGGGGCATGCGCCGCAACCGAGAGCGGCAGTGCCAGCGTGTGCGCGAGCCATTTCAAGCGGCCGCCGCGCTTCTGCAGGGCGAGTTCGAACATCTCGGCGTTCAGCCGCTGCCATTTCTTGCGGAGCGCCGCCCAGTCGGCACGGGGCGGATGCCCAGCCACGGCACGCTCGGCATAGCCAATGCGAAAGCCCGCTGCGCGCGCGCGCAGGCACCAGTCATAATCTTCCGATACCCCGACCTGGAATGGCCCGACGCGATCGAACACGGCGCGGGAGCAGAACAGGTTGGCGGTGACGGTGAAGCCCTTGTCGCGGACATAGCTTTCATTGTCGAACGCGAACACCGTCTCGAACGCCTCCGCGCCGCTGCGCGGGCCGTCATGTTCGGCGATCACCACCATGCGTCCGCCGGCAAAATCGCAGTCGTCGAGCGCTTGGATGCCCTCGGCCAGCCAGTCGCGCTCGGGCACGCAATCGGCGTCGGTAAAGGCGAGCAACGCACCCGATGACGCCGCAACGCCCGCGTTGCGCGCGGGGCCGGCACCCTTGTCGGCCGCGAGGACCAGCCGGGCGCGCCCGGCAATGACCCGCTCCACCGCCTCGCGACCGATCGGGCTCATATTGTCGGCGACGACGATCTCGAAATCCGACGCCGGCATGCTTTGCGCCGTCAGCGCGGCGAGGCAGCGGTCGAGACGCTTCAGATCGTCGTAATGCGGAACGATGACGGAGATGCGCGGCATCAGGCGAGCGTCTTCGGGGCGCCCAGCGCCGCGCGCACGCGCGCTACGGTCGGGTGGAAGACCAGGTCGGGATCGCGCTGCACCAGTTCGCGCAGGCCCGCGAGGTCGAGCGTCCACCATCGGCTGGCTTCCAAGGCGTCCTGCAATTCGGGCGTGAACCGTTGACGCAGCACCTTCGCGGGATTGCCGGCCACGATGGCATAGCGCGGCACATCGCGGGTCACGATCGCGCCCGCGCCGATGATCGCGCCACGGCCGACCCGTCGGCACGACGGCACGATGATCGCGTTGTGGCCAATCCACACATCGTCCTCGATCACTTGCGGATCGTCATAGTGGATATCGGCCGGCACGACGCCAAACTTCCGCTCGTACAATGCGGGATGCGTGGAGATCGCGTCGAAGGGATGATTGATCGGAGCCGAGCGAACCGTCTTCGCGATCGAGCAGTATCGCCCGATCACCAGCGGCCCGGGCATTCGCCACTGATCGAAGCAGCCATAGCTGTACAGGCCGACGTCGATACGGTGCCGATCCCTGAACCATCGGCGCAGGGCCTGATTTTCGAACTGATCGCGTTGCCAGCGCCAGAGCCTGCCGCGTTCGATCAGGCGTTTTGCAAGTCCGATCATCGCGACCCCCGTGAGACGGCAAGCAGCGATCGGGATCGTCCGCCTGCTGCAACTGCGAACGCCTTAAGCCGCAACCGACAAGACGGCAATATTGGGCGCGCGACGAACTTGCCGACCTGCAGGTGGCGGAGCACTCGTCCCAACTTGTCTGAAGAAAGCAGCTGGCATTTGGCCGAGGAGGGGGTGGGTCCGGCTCAGACTGATTCGACTGTGAGTCGGACCCACAGCTTACGCCTAACTCGCCTCCAGCGCCCCGGCCGCGAACGCCCCACCGCGCGCCACGCCGGCACGATCTGTGTCCAGGTTCGCCACACTCGCCACCCCGATCAGCGGTGAACCGCTGGCCGGGCGATAGTCGCCACCGCCGGTGTCGCTGCCCATGCGGCTGCGGTCGTCGGTGAATTTGGGCCAGGCATTGCCCTGATTGATCGCGGCCGAGGGGTTGATCACCGCGCCGATGCCAAAGCCATCCGGCTGGAAGTTGCCATTGTCCAGCCGACGACCATGCACGTTCCCTTCCATGTTGCAGCCGACCACGAACCAGAGGTTGTCGGTCAGCCACGGGCCATAGCCATAAGGTGCGACTGCCCCGGTCAGGCTTGGGTAGTTCGGCACGCCGTTCGCCGCACAGGTGGTATCGTCGAAGAAAGCGTCATGCTTGGTCGGCATCAGTCGAAATAGTTGTTGGCCACCCGGCAATCCCTGTGAACGTTGTGCGAGGTGAGGTCAGGCGGATCGTTGTAGAGCGTGTTGGTGCGCTCGCCGATAAAGGTGTTTCCCTCGATCAGGCCATGCGTCATCCGATCCAGCGAGTTTTCCGCGATGTCCCACATCGGTTCCGTGCTGGCTCCGATCCGCTCCATTACATTGTTGACGACCATCGGCCGCACGATCTGCACCGCGCCGCCAGAACTTAGGCCCGCCCAGCTGATCGCCCCCGCCGTCACGCTGCGCACCAGGTTACCGACCGCGACCCAATCGGCCTGGCTGTTTGCGTCCCCGCCGGCGTTCAATGGCGAAAGGCCCGCCCGGCGCTGCTGCTGACGATCGGCAGCGCCACAATGCCGCGCGGTGTCGAGCAGGAGCGGACCAGCGCGAACTTCTGGTTCGAACCGGACTGGCTCCAGGTAATGGCCCGAGAGGCTCGATCCAATCGCGCTGTTCGTCGCGTAGGTGAAGGCGGTCGAGCTGCTGTTGAGGAACGCAGCGGACGCGCCCTGCCCGGACTTCGCCTCGACCTGCACATTGTTCAGCCAGTAATAGGTGGCGTTCGAGAGGATCACGCCGCCGACGTTCAGCCGGCAATTGTGGATCGCGAGATGACTGGCGCCTGCGTTGAGCGAGGTCGCCGCCGTTTCGAGGATACAGTTGGCGCGCGGGTTGGGATCGTCGGGATCTCCCAGGATGATCGGCCAGCACTCGGTTGCGGTGAGCCCCGTCGTGGGCGCGACAGTGCCCATCGACGTCGTTCCCGGCGGAAGGACGATGAACGCGCCATCCGTCATGCGCGTAAGCGCCGCTTGCCCGTTCGCTGCGGCGGCGCCCCGATTGGCGAGATACAAGGCCTGCACCGCGACCCCCGCATTGACCGGCTTGCTTGTCGCAGCGACGGCCTTTGCCGCAGCCAGCTACCCCTGCACCATTGCCGCGCTGGCGGTAGCGGTGCCGTTCACCGGATCGCAAACCACCCAGGCGGCGGGATAGCGCGTACCCGCCGGGTCATAGGCCATGACCAGCGGCGCGTCGGCGGTGTTGACAAAGCTGCCCGCCGCCGTGGATTGGCCGCTGCCGGAGGTGCGCGACGGCCCCACCCACGGGACCAGCGTCTTGTGGACCGTGATCAGCCCCGCATTCAGGTCCGATGGATCGATGTCCGCGCCCCAGCACCGCACGCTGTCGCTATAGGCGGTCGAGGTGGAAAGGCCCGTCGCCCATACCGTCTTCGTCGTGGTACCGGCGGTCACGTCAAACCGCGCCGCCGCGAGGCCCGACTTGCCCTCCGGATTGATGCTGCCCGCCATCACATCGACACGGAAGCTTCCCGTCACGCGGTGCTTGGGCGGCGTCAGCCAGCGTCCGCCGATTACCGGAGCGGCAGCGAGCGCGGAGTTGTTGGTCACCGCGATGCCGCTCTGCGCTGACGCACCCGTTCGCCACCCTGCCGCAAGCGACAGCGTGCAGGCGTCACCGACATAAACCTTGCGCGACAGACGCAGGCGAACCGTACGGGTGCCGTCGCCATGGTCCGTGTAGTCCAGCACCATATTGTTGGTTCGATCGTGCTGCTGGGAACGATCGGCGTCGTCCGCCACGGTTTCAGACCAATGATCGGACGCGCGCGGGAGGGGGTGGCGACAGCCTGTCCGCCGTGGCGATCGAAGCCGGCACTGACGGTAGTCAACCGGACGCCTGACATCGTCGTCGTCGGCCCATCGAAGCCATAGGCCGACCAGCTTCCCATGCCGAATCCGGACAATCGAAGCGTCAGCACCGTGCCGTCGGGCGATATCGCGGCCGATCGAACCGGACCCGGTGTTGGAGGGGCCACGGCACCGGCGGATGGCCGACCTCGCCCCCTGACCATAGGAAAAGCCGCGCATCATGCGTAACCGCTCACGGGAACGTTGGTGCCGGTCACGCGGACATGCGTCGCGCGAACGTCGATCCGCTCACCATCCTTGACCGGGTGCGCGACATCGATGCTCCCCTCGATCGTGCGCAGCGGATGACGCCATCCGCCCCGGCACGCAGCGCCTTGGTGATGAAGGGGAGAGGATTGGTGTCGTGCGGCGTCACGACGAAACAGCGGCGAGCCGGGAGCCAGCGGCGAGTCGGCACTGTTGATGAATGGGTCACTCATGGGATCATCCTCTCAAACCACGGAATGTGGCCTCGAATGTTCTATCTTTGTTCTTATCGTGTATGAAAGTGTTTTCGCTCACTCGCGAAGTCTGCAATCCAGTGTGAGAAGGGTCTTAACCATGATATGCGATCGAGGGGCGGTCGATCTGGCGTGACCCATTGAAAAGCTGCTCCATGAAATCAAACCGCAATACCGCAACGTCGCCGCTGGACATGATTCGCGGTCAGATCAAATCAGCCATGATCGGCGTGACCGCAGCCAGCGCGCTGCTCAATATCCTACTGCTGGCCGGCTCGATCTATATGATGCTGGTCTATGATCTGGTCATTCCCGGGCGCAGTGAGGCAACGCTGGCTGGTCTGCTGTTCCTGGTCATCGCGGCCTATTCGTTTCAGGCCGTCCTTGAAGTGATTCGCGGTCGTGTGCTCGTCCACATGGCGGGCAGCGTGAACAGCGCGCTTGAGGATCAGGTCCACGGCGCCGTCGTCAACGCGGCCCGACGCTTGCCGGAAGCAGATGCCAATCAGCCGGTGCGCGATCTCGACCAGATCCGCGGTTTCCTTGCCGGGGCAGGGCCAACCGCGTTCGTCGATCTGCCATGGGTGTTGTTCTTCGTCGCGATCCTGTTCCTGCTCCATCCGTGGATCGGCGTCACCGTCCTGGTCGGCGCGGCGGTGCTGGTGGCGCTGACCTTCCTGACCGACCGGATCACGCGGCCTGGGATGGAGCAGCTGCTGGGCCTCGCGCGGACTCGGCAGGAGGTGGTCGATACGAGCCGCCGGCATGCCGAAGCGTTATACGCGATGGGGATGGAACATCGCCTGCGCGACATGTGGCGCAGGGCGAATCACGACTATCTTGCCGTCCACACCCGGATCAGCGCCAGCGGCGCGACCCTGGGCAGCGTCGGCAAAGTGTCGCGGATGTTACTGCAATCGATCGTGCTGAGCGTCGGTGCCGTCCTGGTGATCGAAAACAAGGCGAGCGCCGGCGTCATCTTTGCCAGCTCGATCCTCTCTTCGCGCGCACTGGCGCCGATCGAACTGGTGATTGCCAATTGGCGCGGCTATGTCTCGGCACGCAAAAGCTGGGAGCGCCTGAAACAGGCGTTCGCGCATTTCGAGCAGCCCGCGCCGGTCCAGCCGCTACCCCTGCCACGTTCCGCCATGTCGGCTGAGGTGCTGTCGCTGACGGCGGCCGGCGGTAAAGTGGCGATCGTACAGAATGTATCGCTGCTGATCTTCGCTGGCGAAGCGGTCGCCATCATGGGGCCCAGCGGCTCGGGTAAATCGACGCTGATGCGTGGGCTGGCGGGCATCCTGCCGGCCGCGTCGGGCAGCGTGCGCCTTGACGGGGCGGAACTCGACCAGTGGCCGCGTGACGTTCTGGGACGGAGCATCGGCTATCTGCCGCAGAATGTGGAGCTGCTGCACGGCACGGTGGCCGAGAACATCGCACGCTTTCAGCCCGACGCCGACATGGCTGATGTGATCCATGCCGCCAAACAGGCTGGCGTGCATGACATGATCCAGCATTTCCCTGACGGGTATAACAGCGATGTCGGACCCGATGGCCGGTTCTTCTCGGCGGGGCAGCGACAGCGGATTGCGCTGGCGCGCGCGCTTTTCGGTGATCCCTTTCTGATCCTGTTGGACGAACCCAACTCCAATCTCGACGATATCGGCGAAGCGGCACTGATCGAGGCGATTCGCGCCGCGAAGGCGCGCGGCGCGATCGTCATCGCGGTCGCCCACCGCCCGGCGATACTTCAGGCGATCGACAATATCCTGCTGCTCAATGCCGGTCGCGCCCAAGCCTATGAACGCAAGGACCGGATTCTTCAGGCGGCGCAGGGGCACGCGGTCATCGCGAGCTAGTCCTTGCGGGCATTGTCCCTAACCGGGACGTAACTTTTTCGTCGGCTACGGACCTAAAAGCTTAATAAAGTATTTATGAGCGCGACGGGCCGTGTTACGTGCGGGCTCAGTCGAGTCTCTATGTAACGACCTTTTTAGGGGAATCCTGATGGACTATGTAAGCGGCGGCGCCGGTTCGAATGACATTCGTGCAACTGCGGGCGGTACCATGCTGGCCGGTAACGCTGGCAGCGACGTTCTGCGCGGCGGCAAGGGCGACGATATCCTGATCGGCGGCGCGGGCGACGATGCTCTGTATGGCGGCGCCGGTGGTGACCAGTTCCGCTTCTTCGGCAACCAGATCGAAGGCGCTTCGGACACGGATCGTCTGTACGACCTCAACTTCGCTGACGGCGACACGCTCGTCTTCGGTGCATTCGGTGGCTTGTTCGAGGACGCAGCTGGCGTCAACGCATTCAACAATGGCGATGCGGCGATCATCAGCAGCTGGGATGGCCTTGCCAACGCCTTCGAAGCGGCTGGCGCACGTGCCACCTATTCGGGCAATGCAGCGCTCGACCTGCTGTTCATCACGTTCGACAACGGCGCTGGCCAGACTCAGACGCTGCGCATCAGCAACGGCTATTCGGCGTTCGTGTCCGCGCTCGACGGCGGCCCGGTTCCGGTCTGATCTTTCGATCCGATCGTATCACGATGAAAAGGGCACCGTTCGCGGTGCCCTTTTTTGTTGATCGGCGATGATTTCTGACTCGTTAAGGCAATTGGTGTAGCGGTCGCCGTTACGCCAACAGGATTCACGATGGACGTGCAGGCCGCAACCGACTCACCCAATCCGTATGCCAGCGCACAATTGCGTCGATCGCTGCGGTCCGTTCGTGCCGCGGTCGTCGCCCTCACATTCATGTGCGGGCTGGCGTATATCGCCCTCGCGATCGGGGCGATGCTGATGCTCGACATCGCCCTGCCCGGCCGTAATGGCGAAACGGTTGCGGGGCTGCTCGCCATGGCGATTGGCACGCTGGCATTGTTGATCGGCGGCTTGACGCTGCGGCAGCGTCTGCTCCGTCAGGCCGGGCGCATCCTTTCCTTCTCGATCTCGCCGGTCATCGCGGCCCATCGCTATGGAACGGGTGAATCGGGGACCAGCCTCGCGAGTGACACCCGCGACATTGACCACGTGCGCCGCGTGCTTACCGGCGGCGGAATTGCCGCGCTGGCGGATCTTGCAATCGTGCCGCTCTATCTCATCGTGCTGCTGATGCTCGGCTGGCCGATGGCGCTTACCTTGCTAATCGGCGGTACCGTTGGCGCTGCGCTGCTGCGGGTATGGAGCACGACCCTGGCCGGCAGCGTGGATGCCGCGGATCGGGCGCATGCCGAACGCGACGAACTGTTGCAAACCCATGCAGCGTCGCGGTCCTTCATTCGACAGCTGGGCATCCTGCGCCCGATGCAGGCTCGCGAGGAGGCCGCTGAACGCGCGGCGCTTGCGCCCGCCGACGCACTCGATGCCAGCCTTGGCCGCAACCGCCTTATCGTCGCCGCTCTGGCGGCCGTCGTCATCATCGCCGTCGGCACGCTCACCGTCTGGCGCGCGACGAATGACCGCGCCGGGATCGGGACGATTGCGGCAGCGCTTCTGTTGACCGGGTTTGCGCTTTGGCCATTCCGCGAGATCGCGGCGCGTCAGGCCGAACTGTTGCGCGGCCGCGCGGCGTGGGCGCGCCTGCGGACCGCGTTGGACACCCCGGTTCTGCAGGACGATGTGCTGCCCCTGCCGACACCGCGCGAAACGCTGGCCGCAGAAGCGATCGCGATCGCAGCGGCCGGCGAACGCCGCGTCGTGCTGCAAGGCGTCAGCTTCACGATGACCGCCGGCGATATCACGCTCATCGTCGGGCCATCGAACAGCGGCAAGTCGATGCTGCTCAAGGCGCTGGCCGGCCTTGCGCCCAACGCCATCGGCAATGTGCGCCTGGATGGCGCGACGCTTGGCCAGTATGGCGAAACGGGACGCTCGCGGCACATCGGCTATCTCTCGCAAAGCTGCGTTCTGTTGCCCGGCACGATCAGTCAGAATATCGCCGGCTTCAGCGACGCGGTCGAGCCGGATGCCGTGGTGAGCGCCGCGCAAACGACTGGCGCGCATGACATGATCGTCCGGTTGCCCCAAGGGTATGACACGCTTGTCGGCGGTCCCGACTGCAGCCTGCCGCAATCCGCACGGCAGCGGATCAATATCACCACCGCGTTTTACGGCGACCCGTTCCTGTTGCTGTTGGATACGCCCGACAGCTTTCAGGATCGCAACGGTCAGGCGGCATTGGGCGCGGCGTTGCAGGCGGCCCGCGCGCGTGGCGCGATTGTGCTGCTCACCGGCGAATCGCGCGCGATTATCGACGCCGCCAATCTCGTCCTGGTACTGCGCAAGGGCGGCGTGGCGGATTTCGGTCCGAAGGAAGCGGTGCGCGGGCGCATGGTGGCCCGAGAGCAGATCAAAAGCCAACCCAAGCCGGACGCCGCGATTTCAGCGGCACTCGCGGAGTAACCCATGTCGTCTCAGTCCAACGCAGTCGCCCTTCGCCCGGCTCTTGTCGAATTCGAGGATCCGCAGGCGCAGCTAAGCCGCAGCCTGCGCGTCACCTATATCGTCATCGCCGGGTTGGTGATCGGCCTGATCCTGATGGCATCGGTAATTCAGACGAGCGGCGCGGTGATCGGGGCCGGCAAGCTGTCGGTCGAATCCAGCGTCAAGCAGCTGG
The DNA here is from genome assembly GCF_001721295.1 of Sphingomonas turrisvirgatae. Lineage (GTDB taxonomy): Bacteria > Pseudomonadota > Alphaproteobacteria > Sphingomonadales > Sphingomonadaceae > Sphingomonas > Sphingomonas turrisvirgatae. The sequence continues at coordinate 126,315 of NZ_MDDS01000068.1, forward strand.
CGCACCCGACCGGCGGCGTCATTTCCGCGCTCTATGTCAAGGAGGGCGACCGGGTGCGCAAAGGCGACCCGATCATGCGATTCGACAGCACGGTCAGCGGGGGCAGCGCCTCAATGCTGGGCCAGTCGCTGGAGCAGCTGTTGGCTGCGCGTGCGCGGCTGACGGCCGAGCGAGATGGCGCGACCAGCATCGATTTCCCGCCCGAATTGAGGAACAATCCCTCGCCCAGTGCGGTCGCGGCGATGCAGGAGGCCACTCGCCAATTCCAGGTCCGCGCCCAGCTGCGCATGGCTGAACAGGGCGGCTTTCGCGAACGGATCGCCCAGACGGAACAGGAAATTGCGGCGACGCGGTCACAGATGGATTCGTCCCGCAAGCAAAGTGCCCTGATCGGTCCGGAACTGGATTCGGTTCGCTCGCTTTATGAGCGCAAGCTGGTCACGATCACCCGCCTCAATCAGATGGAGCGCACGGCCGCCGACCTCAACGCATCGGCAGCGTCGGCGGGTTCGAACATCGCCCGCCTGCATGCGCGCGTGGCCGAACTGCGCGTGTCGATGCTTGAATCGCAGCGCATGGCGCGGACCCAGGCGGCGCAGGAGCTGATCGCGATCACGGCGCAGCTTGGCGACCAGAAGATCCGGTCGATCGCCGCGACGGACGCCGCGGAACGATCGCTGCTGCGCGCGCCGCATTCCGGTATCGTGGAAAAGCTGGCCTACAAGACCATCGGCGGCGTGGTTCCCCCCGCCCAGACGATCGCCGAGGTGGTCCCGGATGGCGAACCATTGATCATCGAAGCGGCGATCAGCCCGAACGACATCGATCAGGTCCAGACCGATCAGTCGGCGACTGTGATGTTCACCACGCTGAACCGACAGACCACGCCGGAATTGCAGGGCACGCTCTATTACATCGCGGCCGAGCCCAAAGTGGACGAGCGGACGGGCGGGTCGTTCTTCCCCGTACGTGTCCGTGTCTCGGAAGCGGAGCTCAGCCGCGTACGCGGCGTAAAGCTGAAATCGGGCATGCCAGCCGAAGTGTTCTTTGCGACGGGCAAGCGGTCGCTGATGTCCTATCTGCTCAAGCCACTAATGGATCAGTTCAATCGCGCGTTCCGCGAGTGATTGATGCCGCATTGCAACATGGGGCGGGTTGCTCTACTCAGCAAGTAACGGGAGTCATGCGATGTCGACGGCAGATCAGGTCATGACCATCATTGCCAAGCAGTTGAAGCGCGACCCGTCGTCGGTGACACTCGACCTCGATTTGCAGGAAGCGGGCTTTGAATCGCTCGATGTGATCGAGACGGTCTTCGAGATCGAGGATCAGTGGGACATCGACATCAACTTCAACGCGAACACCGCCAGCATGGAGCAGTTCAGAACGGTGGCCGACGTGGTCCGCCTGGTGGATGAGGCAATCGCGGCCAAGGGTGCCGTTTGAGACGGGTCGCCGTTACCGGCATCGGGGCTGTTTCCGCCGCCGGGTTGACAGCATCGGAGACATGGTCGGCGGTGCGCGACGCGCGCAGCGGGATCGGGCCGCTCGATTGCGTCCGCTCGGAATACATCACGACGCGCATCGCGGCGCAGGCGCTCGATTTCGATGCCGACCTTCATCTCGGCGCGAAACGTGCCGCGCTGCTCGACCGGGTTTCGCAATTGGCCGTCGTCGCGGCGCGTGAGGCCGTCGCCCAATCGGGGCTGTCGTCCGATGGTCCCGCCCTGCGATCGGCCGCGGCGATCGTCGGGGTCGGCGTGGGCGGCCTGGTGACGCTCGATAATGCGTTTTACCGCATGTATGGCGAACGCAATCGCCGCGCGCATCCGCTCACCATTCCCAAGCTGATGTGCAATGCGGCCGCGAGCCATGTTTCCATGGATCTCGGCACGCATGGCATCACCTATGTCATCGCCAGCGCCTGCGCATCTGGCACTCACGCCATCGGGGCCGCGGCGCAACTGGTGCGGTCGGGCGCTGTAACCGTCGCTTTGACCGGGGGGGCCGAAGCCTGCGTCACGCCTGGCACCTTGTTGGGGTGGGAGGCGCTGCGCGTCCTCGCACGTGACACCTGCCGGCCTTTCTCCAGCGATCGTTCAGGCCTAGTCCTGGGCGAAGGCGCGGGCATGCTGGTGCTTGAGGATTGGGAGCATGCCGTCGCCAGAGGCGCGCCCATCCTCGGCGAAGTGCTGGGCTTTGGCGCCAGCGCGGACGCGGGGGACCTCACGTCGCCCGACGTGAATGGGGCGGCGGCGGCCATGCGCCTGGCGCTCGACGATGCCGGGCTCGCGGCGGATCGTGTCGGTTACATTAACGCGCACGGGACGGGCACATTGCTCAACGATCAGGTGGAAAGCGCGGCAATCCAGGCCGTGTTCGGATCGGGAACGCTGCCGCCGGTATCCTCGTCAAAAGGCGTGCTGGGGCACGCGTTGGGCGCAGCCGGTGCGCTGGAAGCTGTCGTGACGATCATGGCCTTGAAGGAGCAGGTCGTGCCGCCGACCGCGAATTGCGACAATCCGGACCACACGCTGGGGATCGATATGATCCCGGGGGATGCGAGGGCGGTCCAGTTCGACACGGCGCTTTCCAATTCTTTCGCTTTTGGCGGGCTGAATGCGGTAATTGCGTTAGGATGTGCATGATTGCAAAAAATGCACCGGGATGGGACTTGCGGTTGAGCAACTCGATTGCTTCTCCGCCGAACAGTTGGAAGGGGGCGACACAGCGGCCACGGCTGTTGTCGCGGTAGGGGGGGTCAATGGGTAAAAAGGTGCTGATCTCTGGCGGCGCGGGTTTCATCGGCTCGCATATGGTCGATCGCCTGTTGCGCCGGAACGACCTGGAAACATTGGTCGTCGTTGACAATTTCTGGACTGGGCTTGCCACCAACCTGGCACACATCCGCGACCCCCGGCTGAATTTGGTCACAAGCAATATCGAGGATTTCGCGACGGGCGACAAGTTCGATGAAATCATTCACTTGGCTTCGCCCGCCTCGCCGCCCTGGTATATGCGGGAGCCGATCCGGACGATCCGCGCCAATCTGGTGGGCGCGCTCAATCTGGTCGAAATGCTGGTTCCCGGCGGACGGATGAGCTTTGCCTCGACCTCGGAAGTCTATGGCGATCCGCTCGTCACCCCGCAGCCCGAATCCTATCGCGGCTTCGTCGATTGCACCGGCCCGCGCTCGTCGTACGACGAGAGCAAGCGCTGTACCGAGGCGCTGCTGTTCGAATGTCAACGCACGCGCGGTATCGAAATTCGCGTCGTTCGCCTGTTCAACGTCTATGGTCCCCGCACCCGTCCGGACGACGGTCGTGCGGTTTCTAACTTCCTGAGCCAGGCGCTGACCCATGGCGAACTGACGCTGTATGGCGAAGGCGACCAGACGCGCAGCTGGGGCTATGTCGACGATATCGTCGACGCGCTCGAGCGGTTCTTCTGGCTCGACAGCGGCATAACTTATGGCGGTCCGCTCAATGTCGGCAACGACCGCGAGATTTCGGTGGCCGAGGTCGCGAACTATATCGTCAGCCTTGTGCCCGGCGCGCGCATCAAGATGTGCCCCCCGATCCCGCAGGATCCGACCAATCGGCGCCCCGATCTTACGATCTGCCGTCAGGTGCTGCCCGGCTGGCAGGCCAATATCACCTACGAAGAGGGCGTGAAGCGCACGCTGGACTGGTTCCGCGACCAGATTCAGCATGGCGCCGAAACGGATGCGCCATCGCCGGTGCGGCTCGAGGATTAGGCGGGCCGCGCGTCCAGTTCGGCCAGCCGGGCGAGCAGCGCTGGCGGCCGTCGTGTCGCCCAATTTCCGTCCCGTACCGTGATATCGCAGTCATCGAAACGCATTCCCGCGTCGAGCGTCGCGGCAAGCGGCGCGGTCGTACGCGATCGTCGCAGCGCTGATTTCCAGAGCAGTTGCGGCCGGGCGAGCGCTGCACCTGCCAGATAGGCCGCCGCGCGCGGATCGCGCGCGCGCGCCAACAGCCGGGCCACGGTCAGCCTGTATTCCGCCTGACGCCGGGCGATGATCCGACGTGCCTCGGGCGAAGCGTCGCGCGCGATGATCGCAAACATCGCGAGATGCGATTGCGCCATTCGCAGCGGGTTTGCGCCCATCGAAGCCGGCAGTGTGCGATAGCCGGTCAGGAACGCCGGTACGCAGACGAAGCCATAAGCGCGCGCGACCTGGAGCTGGAACAGATAGTCCTCAGTCCCTTCACGTCCCGCATCGCGCAGTGCCGGATCATAGCGGACTGCGCGTGCGACGTCAGCGCGTACCAGCGGCGTGCTGCCGTTCGAAATGAAATTCCACTCGAGGTGGCGGTGAAAGACCGTTCCCTCGACTAGGGGATATGGCGATACAGGCAGTATGCGGTCGGCCGCATCGATGCGCCTATACCAGTTGTAAGCCAGCGCGCTTCCCGCAGGTGCGCGCGCCAGGGCCGCCACTTGCAGCTCGATCTTGCGGGGCGCCCAGAGGTCGTCCGCATCCAGAGGCGCAATGAACGCCCCCACCGCAGCGTCGATGCCGGCATTGCGCGCGCGCGCGACGCCGCCATTGGGCTGGCGGATCAGCATGATCCGGCTGTCGCCGCGCGCCATGTCGGCGACGATCGCCGCCGTTTCGTCCTGCGAACCGTCGTCCACCACGATCACCTGCAGATCGCGGTGACTCTGCGCACAGGCAGACGTCACCGTGCTGCGAACCCAGTTCGCTGCATTGAAAGCGGGAATAATGATCGAAACCGTGTTAATCATGATCCGGCATCAAGCAGATGTTTAGGGGGCGCTTGGTAAGAAATCGCATGGCCGGCGCAGCGGGGTTGCCGGTACAGGGAAGGGTCTTTTGCGAATAGCCTATATCTCCGTTGCGACACCGTTTTCGCGCAGGTCGTGGAGCGGCATTCCCTGGTACAGCCATCGGGAAGTGTTGCGCCGCTTTCCCGACACGCATGTGCTTGAGACGCCTTCACTGGATCGTGTCACGACCAAGGCGGCGCTGCTGGAGCGGGCAGGGTTCGCGGTGCGGCGGCGTCACGTCGTCGCGCAGCATTACAGCAAGGTAATCGACCAGCAACTCGAAAAGCTTCAGCCCGATGCGATCGTCGCAGTCGCAGCCGCGCACAAGATCGCCTACATCGATCCAAAATGGCCGATCGTCTATGCCGCGGACGCGATGTACGCGACGGTGATCGCGCACTACCGCAAATATCATGTCCTTCACCAGCGCGCCCGGATCCAGGGCGATGCCTTGCAGCGCGCGTTGCTCGAGCGCGTCGATCGCGCGCTGCTTTGTTCGCAATGGGCGGTCGATGCAGCCAGCCAGACCTACGGCCTCGACCCTGCCATGCTCCGCACGGTACCGATGGGCGCCAATCTCGATATCGATCCGGGCTTTCGTCAACCAACGATCGACGGTCCGCTGCGGCTCCTGTTCGTCGGCTATGACTGGAAGCGCAAGGGCGGGCCGGTGCTGCTGGACGTGTGGCGCGAATTGCGCGCGCGAACCGGCAATGCCGAACTGCACATCGTCGGTGCCCGCCCGCGCGCGGCGCGCGGGCTGGCAGGGGTTAAGGTCCACGGCAAGATCGATAAGTCGGATCGCGCCGGCTATGAAAAGCTGATCGGGCTGTATCGCCAATCCAACTTCATGGCGATGCCGAGCCGGGAAGAAGCGTTCGGGATCGTCTATTGCGAGGCGGCTGCTTTCGGGCGTCCGGTGATTGCCGCTCAGACCGGCGGCGTCGGGGGGGTGGTTGATGACGACCAGACCGGGCTTTTATTGCCGCTCGATGCCTCGCCCGCCGATTACGCCGACCGGATCCTGAGGCTGTGGGGCAACCGCGACCAGTATCTGGCAATGTGTCTGGCCGCCCGCCGGAAATACGAGGCCCAGCTGAACTGGTCCGCCTGGGGCGACGCGGTGGCGACCGCGCTGGCCGAAGTGGTGGAACCGCGCGCCGAGGACGGCGCGTCCGGTTAGCGCCGCGCCTGCCGCAGCGCTATATCGGATTCGGCGCGCAGCCCCCGAACGGCGGTATTCACGGCGGCGGTCGATCGAGACTGAGTGAGGATCGTGCGCGCGCGGGCACGCTGCACATCGCTCGCTTCGACGACCGGTTGCGTGAGCAGGAGCGTGTCGATCGTGACGACGCCGCCCACGACGCTGCGCAGGGTCTGTCCGGGCGCGAGGGCGGCGAGCCGGGCATTGCCGGTCGTATCCAGAGTACTGCTGTCGATCAGCACGAGCGCCCGGCGATAGGTCTGTGCGCTTCTGTCCAAGGCCTGCGCGGCCGCCGCTGCCGAGGCTGGCTCCGCAATGGCCGCAGTGGTGCTCAGCCGATCGACGACATAGCTGGCACGCCTGGCGAACCAGTGCGAATTTTCACGCATGAAGCGATCTATCGCGTCAGCGGCCGGCGGCGCAACATCGGCGGTCACGCGCCGGGCATAGGCGCGCGCCAACACGCCTTCCCGCGCTCGTCGCGTTTCGATCTGCACCGCCGGCACCCGGTCGGTCATCGCCGCCTGACCCGCGCGGGCGAGCAGCTTGCGGTCGATCACCCGCTCGAGCACTGCGGCACGCGTGGCAGGATTGGCAAGATCGACACCAGAAGCTTCGGCTTCGCTCAGCAGCTCGCGGTCGGTAATCTCGATTCCATCGACGCGCGCCGCCACTTGACCTTCCGGCGCGGCGGCGCTGCATGCCGTCAGCAGCATGAGGGCAATGGCGCTGCGTTTCATTGGCCGAGCAACGTCATGCGTGCCGGCGCGCTTGCCGCCACGACGGCGCGATTGAACCGCTCGAGCAGCGTGAACGCTGCCGCCGAATCATCGCCCAGCACGGAGAGGCGGAACAAGAGGCCGGCAGGCAGTATGCCGGCCAGATTCTCGCGCACGGTGAACAGACGCTGGTCAAGCGCCGACGCCGGGAACCGCGATCCGACGCGTGTCCAGAACAGCACTTGTTCCACGCGGTCCTCACGCCGCGCCGTCATTCGGACGGCGCGGGCATCGGCGGGGAAGGGTGCGGGCAGGCGTGCCAGCCCCTTGTCCTCGATGCTGAACCCGGCCGACCGATAGCAGCGCTCGGGCCGATGCACGGACATGCCCGGATCGTCGACGCGACCCTTGGCCATCAGCAGCATTACAGATGGCGAGCCGTCCGCCGCATACAGCCGCGTGAGCAGATCCACATAGATCCGGTCGGACAATGGCCCGGCGTCGGGCAGCACGAATCCCTTCGCCGCAATCGCCTGGAAACCCGCCACGCGCTGCGGCACCGCATCGCCAAGCGGCATCGATGCGTCGTCGGGCAGCGCGCGCGGCTGTAGCGCAAAGGCGAGTGCCGACGCACCCACCAGCACCCCGCCCAGCAGCAGGTCGCGCCGCGGCATGGGCCCGGCGGCGGCGTCGCTCATTGCCGAACCCGTCCCAGCACTTCGTCGATGGCGATTAGCGACAGCAGCGCGATGGCGAACAGCGTGACGCCCGCCAGATCATGCACCACGCCCTGGCCCCAGGCATCGCCGAACGTCACGATAACGCCGGCGATCAACAGAATGCGCAGCAGGTTCGCCAGCAGGGCGATGGGCACCGCGAACACCGCCAGTTGCAGAATCTGGCGCCAGTCGCCGCGATGCCGCAGATAGGCATAGAGCACCATGCAGATCGTCAGGGTGAACACCGTGTTCAGTCCGGCGCAGGCTTCGGCGAGCTGCAGCTCATATTGGTTGACGTAGAACATCGGCGTGGCGATCGCTGCGTCCATGCCGCCCAGGCTGAGCAGGTCGACAGCAAGCCGTCCTGTTCCGGCGATGATGCCATCGCTGATCGGCGCGACCAGCGCGAGCGGGGGAGGCGCCATGCACGCCAGCAGCGCCAGCGGGATCGCCGCGCGGGCGACGCCGGCCGTGCCATAGCGTTCGTGCACCAGCACTAGCCCGGCGGCGCAGGTCGCGATCCAGCCGAGCCAGGCGATTCCGGTGATCCGGCCCAGCAGATAGATCGCGATGACCGGCACGAGCAATGCGAGCGTCCCGGCGAGCCGCGCCTGCCGCGGCGCGGCACCCCGAAGTGAGTCCCACAACAGCCAGCATCCGCCGCCGAGGATGAACAGGAGATGCGCTCCGTTGCCGAATGTCCAGGCATCGTGCGCGACTGCGGCGAATGCCGGCGCGGCAAAGAGCAGGACGGCCAGTACGAGCGGCGCCGTGCTGGAAATGTTCGCCGGGCGTGTTAGCGATCGGGACATTGATCCAAAAGGGGATGCGGTCGGCGCCACACAGGGATCGATATTCGATTTGAGGGTATTTGCAAAGTCAGACCCGGTCTATCATGAGATGGTAAACAGAATACGCGGCCAGCCGCGTGCATGCGTACGAGGAGGCCTCCATGACGGAGCAAGCGCAATCGGCGGCGACGCCGCAAGAGTCCGGGGGCAATCGCCCTTGGCTGATCATTTCGCTCGTCGCGCTCCCGCTGATCCTGATCATGGGGTTTCTCTCGGCCCAGACCTACATTCAGGACGGCGTCCCCGTTTGGCTCGCGGATTGGCAATTTGGCCGCTTCGGTCAGTCGCTGCCGATCTTCAACATCGCGATCTTCGTTGCGGTGGCGACCCTGGTGGGAATCCTGATCGACCTGCTGGTTCGCCTGATCCGCCGCGAGGCTGATGCCGATCGCAAGACCGCATCCGTTTCGGCACAGGCTCAGGCGCACGACGCGGAAAGGCAGGAGGCGCTGTCCGCGATCCTGTCGGCGGGACGGTTCGCACGACTGCTGCGGATCGTCGGTGCCACGGTGATGGTCATGGCGGTAACGATTGCGGTCTGGGCACTGCTGCTGCCGCGCGGCGCGGAAGCCGTTGTTTTCGGGACCGCGCCAAATGCGGCGACGCGCGTCATCCAGGGGCGACCGGACGGCCGACTCATGGTGACGACCGTCAACGATGTCCTGCTGTACCGCGAAAGTGCCTTCTTCGTGCCGGTGATCGATCCAGCGGAGCCGCGCATGATTCGGCGCTTCGTCGAATTCGTGCCGGACGGCAGCTGGAACGGCAGCGCGGTGCCGCAAGTCGACATGTCGCAGCCGCTTCGCGCCTATCGTATCGCGCTGCCCGCGTTCATGCCGACACTCTATGCCGGCAATGGCTACACGCTTGCCAAACCCTATGAGGTGCTGACGAACCGGCCGATCTCGATCCAGCTGCCCTATTATATCACGGCGGTTCAACTCGCGTTGATTGCCCTCGTCTTCCTCGTCGCTGCCTGGATCCAGCACCGGCATCTCAAGCGTCTGGAAGCGAAGGAGAAAAGGCGCGTCGGGGCTCCGGCTGAAGCGGGCATTTAGGTTTACGCAGCGTCAAGCATACCGGCAAAGTCGATCTTAAACCGCAGGCGCTAGCCATGGCGCATGCTTCGCGAGAGCCTCTCCCTGCTGATGGTGCCGATTGCTGCCGCGTTGCCGTTCGCGGTGCAGGCTCGCCTCGACACGCCGCCCGCGCTGCATAGGGACGCGACCGCCGCCAACGCGTTGTTGGCGGCCGAGCGGCCTGAACTGCAAACGACGGATGCGGCGGGGAGGCGCCATCGAGTGCAGCGTTCACGCGACGGCATGTTCTATGTAACCGCGCAGATCAACGGCACGCCGATTCGGTTCCTGGTCGATACCGGCGCCAGTATCGTCATCCTGTCGAGCAAGGACGCACGCGCCGCCGGCATTTCCGCTGGCGGGATTGGCTATGACGAACATGTGCGGACGGTAGCGGGTCAGGCCCGTGTGGCGCGCGTGGCGATCGACGAACTCAAGGTCGCTGGGCGTCAACTCGACGGCGTGGAAGCGGCCATTGTCGAAGACGGCGTCGGCGTTTCGTTGCTCGGGCACAACGCCCTTGCCAAGTTCGACACGCTGTCGATCGAGGGCGATCAACTCACCCTTCGCTAAGGCGATTTCGTACGCCGATGCCCGGTCGCTTTTCGTCGACAGGCTATCGGTCAGGCGTGCGCGAGTGATCCATCGACGGTAACCGGCTTGCGCCTCCGCAGTGCGCCGCCGATGATCGCGATGCCCACGATCATGATCAGCCACGTCGCCGGCTCAGGTACCGGCGTGGTCGGTGTACCTGGATTTGTCGGCGTGCCTGGATCGCCTGGCGTCCCCGTGCCCGGGTTGCCCGTGCCTGGATCGCCCGTACCGGGATTACCCGTACCGGGATCATTGGGGTTTGTCGGCGGGTTGGCGGATGCGCCCGGCGCGCCAGCTGGACCACCGCCTGGCAAACCGGCACCGGGACCAAAGTCCGTGCTACCGCCGCCCGGGGCGGACGTGCCCGGGGCGAAGCCTGCGGGAACTGTGCCAAGATCTGTCGCAATCGACGGCGGCACTGCGCCGGTGGCGTCCGCCGTTTCGACGGGCCCGCCCAGGCCATCGTCGATCGCGCCCGGTTGCTGCGCGCCGGGCTGCTGCACGCCCGGCGTACGCGGCGTGATATTGCGGTTGCCGGCGAACGGCCGGCGAGTGCCGGGGACGAAGCCGCCGGCGCCGCCCTGCGCCGAGCCCGGAGTGATGGAAGCCAGCTCTTCCGGCGTCTGCGCGCCAGCGGCGATGATCGATGGCGGGTTGAACAATCCTGCGGTCTGGCTGAACGCCAGCGCCACCAGCGCACCCAGCAAACTGAGTACGAAGAGGATGCGCATCTGAAGGCGATGTTCGCTGGCCGAAGCGGCCATATTCTTCTCCCGTCGAAGCGTAAGCTTACCGGAAGCGTAACCGTTCAGCAAGGCGGAGCGTTCCGAAACGGGGTTAACTCGCTCACGCTTTGCTGTCGGGAAAACGCGGTCTCAACACGAGCGCGACATAGCCGATCGTCAGCACGAGGAGGACGCCACCCCATATTTCATGGCCGTGATTACCCAGTTGATTGGCGATCAGGCAGCCCAGCGCCGGCGGCAGATAAGCGATCATCCGATCGCGCAGTTCGGGCTGCGCCGACCGGATGAGGAACAGCAAAGCGACAGCGCTGAACAGTGCGACGCTCAGCCAATCGAATGCCGTGTTCACCCTGCGCTCCGGTTTTTGTCCCAATCCGTCAGTAGCTTGCGCAAATACGCCATCATTGCCGAAGCATCACGAGTCGCAACCTGCGGCGTGCGCGTGCGCCATTCCGCGATGGCGGCCTCGAACTCGTCTTGGTCGTCCACCGCGATCGCCAGACCTCGCTCGTGAAAGGCTTCGGCGATTTCCTCCTGGTGATCGTCATAATGTTCGCCGCGCGCGAAACGCCGCGGAACGGCGATGGTGCGACAACCGTTCTGCGCCGCGGTCACGAGCGATCCCGTCCCACCGTGACACACGACAAAGTCGGCGCGGCGCAGAATGTCCTTCACTTCGTCGAAGCCCAGCGACTCGACCGTTTCGATGGTGTCGGACCTTCGGCCGCCCTCGCCGCATTGTGCGATGATCCGCTCGGGCAGCAGGCCCTTGTGCTTGGCCGTCTCGACCATCTCGATCAGCCGGTCGAACGGCAGTGTCGCGCCGACCGTGGCGAACAGCAGCGGCTCCTTGGGCGGCGGCGTGTCGGGCAGCAGCTTGAGCGAGTCGAACACCAGCGCATCGCACCATGCCCGGCCGGCGGCCCGCGACTGCGAGATGCGGATATGCGCGAACGGTCCGGCGAGCCGCGCGAAGGCCGACGGGCGGTGCACCCGCGCCATCGAATCGATCAGCACAATCTTCGCGCCCAGCAGCCGCGCCCACAGCACGGTGAAGAACATCGCGCCAGCACCGGTGGTGATCACCACCTGCGGCCGCCGCCTGAACACACTGCGCGCCGACTGGAAGAAGTTGGCGAGGCCTGCCGCCGCCATCTTGAATGGCGCACCCAGTTTCGCCTGTCCCAGCGCGACATGCGCCACGAAATCGACTGCATGCGTTTTGCGCAGAGCGCGGCCGAGGGCGGTATCTTCACTCAGGAAATAATGGTCATGCTCGCTCCACAACGGCTCGAGATCGAGCAGCTGACGCACATGACCGCCGCCCGATCCCGCCAGACAGATGCGCAGCCGGCCGACCATCAGATCAGGGCCGAGCGCGCGATCAGCGGTCGCCACCAGGCATCGTGATCGAGATACCAGCGCAGCGTGCTGGCGAACCCCTGCGGGAAATCGCGCGTGGGTTCGTAGCCCAGTTCGCCGCGAATCTTCGTCTCGTCGATCGCATAGCGGCGGTCATGCCCCTTGCGGTCGGTGACGAAGGTCTTGAGGCGCTCTGTCGGCTCGCCCTTCGCCGCCGGCGCATCGGGGAAGCGCGCGGCGAGGCTCGCATCCTCGGCAAAGGCACGATCGACGGTGCGGCAGATTTCGCCGATCACCTCGAGGTTTGGCAGCTCCTGGCCGCCGCCGACATTATAGGTTTCGCCGATCCGCCCCGACTGCAGCACCAGTTCGATGCCGTGGCAATGATCCTCGACATGTAGCCAGTCGCGCACATTCATCCCATCACCATAGATCGGCAGCGCCCGCCCGTGCAGCGCGTTCAGCAGGAACAGCGGGATCAGCTTCTCGGGAAACTGGAAGGGGCCGTAATTGTTCGAACAATTGCTGGTCGTCGTCTGCAGGCCATAAGTGTGGTGATAGGCGCGGACGAGATGGTCCGACCCCGCTTTCGACGCCGAATAGGGCGAGTTGGGGGCATATTGCGTTGTCTCGGCAAAGGCTGGATCGCTGGGGCCAAGTGAGCCATAGACTTCATCGGTCGAGACATGGTGGAAACGGTGCGGCTTGCCGGTGCCGGCGTCGAGCCACACCTTGCGCCCCGCCTTCAGCATCGAATGCGTGCCGACGACATTGGTCTCGATGAACGCGTCCGGGCCGGTGATCGACCGATCGACATGGCTTTCGGCCGCGAAATGCACGATCGTGTCGATGTTGCGCTCGGCGAGCAGTTTCTCGGCAAGGTCGGTGTCGCGAATGTCGCCTTCGACCAGATCGACGCCCTCCAGTCCGTCAAGATTGGCGCGATTGCCGGCATAGGTCAGTGCGTCCAGCACGGTGATGCCGTCCTGCGGATGCCGCGCGCGCCAGTAATGGACGAAGTTCGCCCCGATGAACCCGGCGCCGCCGGTGACGAGAATTTCAGCCATGTTCGCTCAGTTCCTTAAGGGTCGTGCGCAGCGCGACGCGCCAGTGCGGTGCCTGCCAGCCGAGCCGATCCCAGCTGCTCTGTTTGTCGAGCACCGAGAAGGCCGGCCGCCGCGCAGGCGTCGGGAAATCCGTGGTCGGAATGGGGATGACCGGCACCGCGCGATCGAGCAGCCCGATCGCCAGCGCTTCTTCCTGGATCGCGACGGCGAAATCATACCAGCTGGCGACGCCGCTGTCGGTATATTGGAACGTGCCGCGCACGCCCTGTCCCCCAAGCGCCCAAAGCGCGGCGGCGAGACCATCGACGCGGGTCGGCGTGCCGATCTGGTCGGCGACGACCCGCACCTCGTCTCGCTCGCGCATCAGGCGCAGCATGGTGCGGACGAAATTGCCACCGCTGGCCCCGTAGACCCAGGCGGTGCGCACGATCAGCGCGTCGGCGCCGGCCGCCTGCTCGCCGGCCAGCTTGGTGCGGCCATAGGCGCCGAGCGGCGCGGTAGGCGCGTCGGGCGCATAGGGCACGCCGCTCCGCCCATCGAACACAAAGTCGGTCGAGACATGCACCAGTTGCGCGCCATGCCGGCGCGCTGCGCCCGCCAGCACCGCCACCGCCGTGCCATTGATCCGGAGCGCCTCGGCCTCTTCGCTCTCGGCCTTATCGACCGCGGTGTAGGCGGCGGCGTTGAACAGCAGGTCGGGCCTGGCCGCCGCGACAGCCGCATCGACCGCTGCGGCATCGCCGATATCCAGCGCGGCGCGGTCATGGCCGATCACCTGAGCGCCGGCCGGGGCGACCGCCGCCAGCGCGCGGCCGAGCTGGCCCCCGCTACCGACGATCAATGCCTTCACGCGAACCCCTCGATCTCGCGCAGCGACGTTCCGTCCTGATCCTTGGCAGAAAGCTGGAAGGTGCCGACATGGTCGGGCCATTCGATCCCGACATCGGGATCGTTCCACATCAGGCAGTGCTCGCTCGCCGCATCATACAGCGCAGTGCACTTGTAGAGGAAGTCGGTCCCGTCCTCGAGCGTCACGAACCCGTGCGCAAAGCCCGGCGGCACCCAGAACATGCGGTTGTTCGCCGCCGACAGCTCGATCCCGACCCATTTGCCGAAATGCGGCGAGGATCGCCGCAGGTCCACCGCGACATCGAACACCGCGCCGTTGGCCACGCGCACCAGCTTGCCCTGCGCATTGGGGTTCTGAAAATGCAGGCCGCGCAGCACGCCCTTTGCCGAGCGGCTGTGATTGTCCTGCACGAAGTCGAGATCGAGGCCCGCCGCCTTGAACGTCTTCGCGTTCCAGCTTTCCATGAAGAAACCGCGCTCGTCGCCGAATACGCGCGGTTCGAGGATCAGCGGGCCGGGGATGGCGGTCTCGATGACGTTCACGCGATCACCTTGCCGTCCAGCAGGCCGAGCAGATATCCACCATAGCCGCTCTTGCGCAGCGGCGCGGCGATCGCCTCGAGCCGTGCATCGTCGATAAAACCTTGTCGCCAGGCGATTTCCTCGGGGCAGCAGATCTTCAGGCCCTGCCGCTCCTCAGTAATGCGCACGAAGGTCGCCGCATCGAGCAGCGAATTGTGCGTGCCGGTGTCGAGCCACGCGAAACCGCGCCCCATCAGCTCGACCGACAGCTCACCGGCTTCGAGATACAGCCGGTTGAGATCGGTAATCTCGAGCTCGCCGCGCGGCGATGGCTTGAGGTCGCGCGCCAGTTCGACCGCCTTGCCGTCATAAAAATAGAGGCCGGTAACAGCGTAGTTCGACTTGGGCTCAGCCGGCTTCTCCTCGATCGTCTCGGCGCGGCCCTGCGCATCGAACGAGACAACGCCATAGGCCTTGGGATCGCTGACGTAATAGCCGAACACAGTCGCGCCGGATGTGCGCGCCGCCGCACTGCCCAACAGGTCGGGCAGGCCGTGGCCATAGAAGATGTTGTCGCCCAGCACGAGCGCGGACGGCCGGTCGCCGACGAAATCGGCGGCGATGTGATAGGCCTGGGCCAGGCCCGCCGCTTCGGGCTGCACGGCATAGACGAGGTCAACGCCGAAATCCGACCCGTCGCCCAGGACGCGCCGGAACGCCTCCTGATCCTGCGGCGTGGTGATGATCATAATTTCGCGAATACCCGCCATCATCAGCACCGACAGCGGATAGTAGATCATCGGCTTGTCATAGACGGGCATCAACTGTTTCGAGACGCCCTTGGTCAGGGGATACAGACGTGTGCCAGAGCCGCCTGCGAGAATAATTCCTTTTCTTGGCACGTGCATCTCCTGATGTTGCAGCGCAGCGCTAGACGAATTTGCGCTCTGTGGAAATGCCCTAGGTGTTTGATCCCAGGGTTTGATGGTGCGATCCTTTCGTTGGAATGGAAGGAAGCCGTATGGGACAGGTACGTCATGGGTGCGCCACGACCACGCACGCCGTCCGAGCAGCAATACAGCGATCGCAAGCTTCGCTCGCGACGCTGAGCCGTGAGCTGGGGATCAACCCGAAGACTGTGGCGAAGTGGCGTAAAAGGGCGACGGTCGAGGATTTAAAGACCGGGCCGAAGGCCCCTCATTCAACGACCTTGTCCCAAGCGGAGGAGGCGATGGTAGTGGCGTTCCGACGGCATACGCTGCTGCCGCTCGACGACTGCCTCTATGCGTTGCAGCCATCGATCCCTCATCTGACCCGGTCAGCGCTGCATCGTTGCCTCCAGCGGCACGGCATCTCCCGCCTGCCGGATATCGAGGGCGAAAAACCGAAGCGCCAGCGCTTCAAGCGTTATCCCATCGGCTTCTTTCACATCGATATCGCCGAGGTGCAGACCGCCGAAGGCAAACTGTACCTGTTCGTCGGCATCGACCGCACCAGCAAGTTCGCGGTCACCCAGCTGGTCGACAAGGCTGACAGGCGAACGGCTTGGGAGTTCCTCGAGCACCTGCTGAAAGCCGTACCCTACCGCATCCACACCATTCTGACGGACAATGGCATTCAGTTCGCCGAGCAGCCCCGTAACCGAAACACCGCCTGGTCCCGCCAAATGCGCTTCGACATGATCTGCGAGGCCAACGACATCGAGCACCGGCTCACCAAACCGAACCACCCATGGACCAACGGTCAGGTCGAGCGGATGAACCGGACCATCAAGGAGGCGACGGTCAAACGTTTTCACTACGAGAGCCACGACCAGCTAAGGACGCACCTCGACGACTTCATGGCCGCCTACAATTTCGCTCGCCGGCTCAAGACCCTCAGCGGCCTCACCCCCTACGAATACATTGCCAAGATCTGGACGTCTGAGCCAGACCGGTTCATCGTCGACCCGATCCACCAGATGCCGGGACTAAACACCTAGCGCCGGGATCGTCGTTAATCGTTGCGCGCTCGTAAATGCTTGAAAAGCGTCATTCGCCCAGCCCGCGTTAGGCGGGTTTTAACCAGGACGCTTCATACCGGCGCTGAGATCGGCAGGGGCGTAGGCCGCCCGCCGGATGAATGCTTTCCGGGGTAGGACGATGGACAGCTTGCAGCGGCCTGACGCTATCGCGTCGGGCTTTGAAGATGTGGGTCTGCAGCCGGGCGTTGGCGCTCATGCGCCGACGAATGCGGCCCGATCAGCCAGGCCGGTCGGCATGCTATCGACCAGCACGCTCGGCCTGACGCTTGCCGCGTGCGGCGGGGGCGGGGGCAGCGATTCCGGCGGCATCGTCACGATTGTCGCGCCGCCGACCGCGACCCCCACGCCAATCCCCACCTTCACGCCCACCGCCATTACCGACGCGCAGGCCACCCGCTTCCTCGGCCAAGCGACGATGGGTGCGAATTCCGCCGGCATCGCGGAGCTCAAGGCCCGTGGTTTCGCCGGGTGGATCGCGAACGAATTCGCCAAGCCGCGCGCGACGACGCATTGGGACTGGCTGGTGGCCAATGGTTTCCGCGACGCCGCGAACATGAACGGCACCCAGGGTTTCGACAATGTCATGTGGAGCCAGATGATCGGCGCGGGCGACCAGTTGCGCCAGCGCATTGGCATGGCGTTGCTGCAGATCCTGGTGGTCGGCGCGGACGGCATGAACCTTAAATGGCGGCAGTTCGCGATGGCCGCCTATGTCGATGTGCTGATGGACAATGCGTTCGGCAATTTCCGCACGTTGCTCGGCGGGATCGTGACCAACGCGGCGATGGCCTCGTTCCTCACCTTCCTCAACAACCGCAAGGCCAATCCGGTCACCGGCGCGATCCCCGACGAGAATTTCGCGCGTGAGGTGATGCAGCTGTTCACGATCGGCCTGCACCGACTGAACATGGACGGCACTCGCGTGCTGTCGAACGGCCATCCGGTCGAAACCTACACCGCGGCCGACGTCTCGGCGCTGGCGCGGGTGTTTACGGGCCTGACGCTCGATTCGACCGACAATTCGACGCCCGATCGCTTGCGCCGCCCGCTGGTGGTCGATGCCGGCCTGCACGAAACCGGTCCTTCCACCTTTCTGGGCGCGACCGTTCCGGCCGGCGTGAACGCCACCGAGGCGATCAGGATCGCGCTCGACACGATCTTCCTCCATCCCAATGTGCCGCCCTTCGTCTCGAAGCAGCTGATCCAGCGGCTGGTGACCAGCAATCCCTCGCCGGCTTACGTCAATCGCGTCGCGATGAAATTTGCCGATAATGGCACCGGCATCCGCGGCGACATGCAGGCGGTGATCCGCGCGATCCTGCTCGACGAGGAGGCCCGCGCCGAGCCGAGCGGCGTCATCGCGGGCAAGCTTCGCGAACCGGTGTTGCGCGTGACCGGCTGGGCGCGCGCGTTCGGCGCGACCTCGCTGTCGGGCAAATGGGACGTGGGCGACACGTCCGACGTGTCCAAGCGGCTTGGCCAGGCGATGGGGCGCGCCTCATCGGTCTTCAACTTCTTCCGCCCCGGCTATGTGCCGCCGGGCAGCGCCTTCGCCACGGCCGAACTTGTCGTGCCGGAGATGCAGATCACCAACGAGCTGAGCGTCATCGGCTATGTCAACTACATGCATTGGGTCGTGAACAACTCGACCGACCTGCGCACCAGCTATGCCGAACTGACCGGCATCGCCGATACGGGTGCGCTGATCGATCGCGTCAATCTGCTCGTCGCGGCGGGGCAAGTCGGCCACGCGACGCTGAACAAGATCCGCGTCGCCGCCGACAGCGCGAAGGATCCGCTGATCCGTATCCACACCGCCATCCTGCTGCTGATGGCCTCACCCGAATACATCACCCAGCGATGAGGGCCGCCATGAGCCAGGGACAATCCCGCCGCGCCTTCCTGCGTCGCACCGCCGCCCTGGGGATCGCCGGCGGTGCCGCGCCGTTCGTCACTCAGCTTGCAGCAATCGGCGAGGCGTCGGCGGCCGTGGCCAATGATTACAAGGCAATGGTCTGCCTCTTCATGCACGGCGGCAACGACTATGCGAACACGCTGCCGCCTTATGACGCGGCGAGCCATGCGAAGTATCTCGCGGCACGCCCGACGATCGGGCACGCCCGCACCGCGCTCGCAGGAACGGCGCTGAAGCCTCTCAATTCGCTCGGCGGGCGCGAATATGCGCTCTCGCCGGCGCTGGCGCCGCTGCTGCCGATGTTCGATGCCGGCAGGCTGGCCGTTGTGCTCAATGTCGGCACGCTCATCCGGCCGATCACCAAAGCGGAATATCAGTCGAGCGCCACGGCGGTGCCACCCAAACTGTTCAGCCACAATGATCAGCAGAGTTTCTGGCAGGCGTGCGGCGTCGAGGGGACGCCGTCGGGATGGGGCGGGCGGATCGGCGACTTGCTGCAAAGCGGCAACGGCAATGCGGCGCTGACCTGCATCAGCGCGGCCGGCAATGCGATCTATCTGTCCGGTCGCAGCGCCATTCAATATGTCGCGGGGCCGACCGGGCCGACGCCGCTGCTGTATAATGCCAAGAGCATCTATGGCTCCAACGCCACAGCCAGCGCGCTGCGCTCGATCATGAGCGAGGCACCCGCGCATCTGATCGCCGCCGAACATGCGGCGGTGTCGAAGCGCGCGCTGGATCTGTTCGATCGCGTGGATGGCGCGCTCGGCACCGTGCCGGACGCCGATTTCCCGCTGTTCCCCAGCGGCAACGGACTGGCCAACCAGCTCAAGATGGTCGCCCGGCTGATCGCCGCATCGCAGGCGCTGGGCGCGAAGCGGCAGGTCTTCTTCGTGTCGATGGGCGGGTTCGACATGCACGATGGACTGGTGAGCGACCACGCCGCGCGGATCGGGGCGGTGGCCGCTGCCATGCGCGCCTTCCACGATACGACCGCTTCGCTGGGGTTCAGCGACAAGGTCACGCTGTTCACCGCATCCGACTTCGGCCGCACGCTCACCGAAAATGGCGATGGCTCCGATCATGGCTGGGGCAGCATGCATTTCGTCGCCGGGGGGGCGGTGAAGGGCCAGCGGATCTATGGCACGCCGCCGGCGATCGGGCACAACACGCCCGACGATGTGGGGCAGGGCCGCTTACTGCCGACGATCGGCGTGGATCAATATGCCGCGACGCTGGCCAGCTGGTTCGGCGTCGGGGCCAGCGATCTGCCTACGGTGCTGCCCAATGCCGGCAACTTCTCGAACCTGGATCTTGGCTTCCTCTAATTGCAGGCGATCGCCGATCCTGGCTGGGGCGGGCAGTAGCCTTTTGAGCGGAGTTGGCTAAAGGCGTTGGCGAGACCGTGGGGAAGGGCGAGATGGATAAACAGTCGGCGCGGGCACGCGAGGTGCCGATCCTCGTCACCGGTGTTGCGGGCTTTATCGGCCATGCGGTTGCGCGCCGCCTGCTCGACCACGGCCACCGCGTTCTGGGCATCGACAGCCTCAACGCCTATTACGACCCCGCGCTCAAACAGGCCCGGCTGGCGACCCTTGCGAGCGAGGCCGACTTCAACTTTCATCGCCTCGACATTGCCGATGCGCCGGCGTTGGCGCGGCTGGTGCAGGAACATGGGGCGCAATGCGTCGTCCACCTGGCTGCGCAGGCGGGCGTGCGGCACAGCATCGACCACCCGTTCGCCTATGAACGCTCCAATCTGGCCGGGCACCTGTCGGTGCTGGAGGCGTGCCGCCACGCGGCGACGGTCCGGCACCTCGTCTATGCGTCCTCAAGCTCGGTCTATGGCGATCGCCCGCTGAACGACGGCGGCTTCCGTGAGGATGATCCCGTCAACGCGCCGGTCTCGCTTTATGCGGCGACGAAACGCTCGTGCGAGCTGATGAGCGAATGCTATGCCTCGCTCTACAAGCTGCCGCAGACAGGCCTGCGCTTCTTCACCGTCTATGGTCCGTGGGGCCGCCCGGACATGGCGCCTTGGCTGTTCACTTCGGCGATCCTCGATGGTCGCCCGATCGATGTCTTTAACGGCGGCAGGATGCGCCGCGACTTCACCTATATCGACGACATCGTCAGCGGCGTAGTCGCGGCGATCGACCGGCCGCCCGTCGACGATGGCGAGGCGAAGCCGGGCGGCAGCCGGCATGCGCACGCGATCTACAACATCGGCAACAGCAAGCCAGAGCGGCTCGACGACTTCATCGCCGCGATCGAGCAGGCCTGCGGCAAGCAGGCGGTGCGTCAGGATCGGCCGATGCAGCCCGGTGACGTGCCGACGACCTTTGCCGATATCAGCGCGATCCGTCGCGACCTCGGCTATGCGCCGACCACGCCGATCGGCCAAGGCATCCCGAAATTCGTCCGCTGGTATCGGCGCCACGTGGCGGGTGCTTAGACGAACGATAGTTGTAGCGAAGTAATCAAATCTTGGGGTTTTCGTTCGACAAGGCCAGCTTCAACAGGGTGGAAGCCATGGCTGCAACGAACCGCAAACGGAGCGAACAGGTCAGCGACCCGTCGCCCCTCGATTTCTCGGAGCTGACGATACCCGGCAACATGGCGACGCCGCACGTGCTGCAGCGCCTGCTGATCGAGCGGCTGGGCGAAACGAGCGGGGTGGAATTTCCCCTGCAACCTTCTTTGGTCCCGTTCGTAGAGCAGGCCGTCGAGGCGGTGTCGCGACTCGGCGGGCTCGCGCTATTCGGCGCTGCGTTCATTACTGTGGTGCTTATGCTGATCTGACCGCTGAGATGAACCAGCGCGCCGCCAGACGCAGTCGAGTCTGGGACGAAAGGCACCGAATCTGTGCCAGGCTGCGACCGTTAAACGGAATTTAACAGTAGTTTGATCCCGTCATCGGTTGTATATGTTGCAGCGCACCATAAAACTGTCATATGTCGCGAACGTAGTGGAAGGGGGGCTGGATGACCGTCCACAAAGCTCTGCCGGAGGCCGAAATCAAGTCGCCGCGTTCTCTGGTTCTTGCGAGTACCATGTCGAAGGCGTCTCTGCGGGCGATGTTCCGCATCGAGCTCGTGCTGATCGACGTGCTGATGTTCGCGGCGGTCATGCTGTTCCTAAAGGAAGTGGCGCCCCGGGTCGGGATCCATTTCGATCTAGCCACTGCGTTCGCCGTGCTGCCGATCTATATCGTCTTGGCCTTCAACTGGGGTGCCTATTCGGCGCCGGCGCTTGAACGCACGATCGAGAGCATACGGCGCTCGCTTACCGCGCTGGTGATCGCACAGATCAGCGTCGTCGCGATCCTGTTCTTTATCAAGACGGCGGACGATACTTCGCGCCTGTCGTTCGGCGTCAGTGCGCTGTCGATAGTCGGGGCATTCACCTTGTCGCGCGCGGCGTTCGGGCTGCGGGTGCGCCGCCGGTCGGGCGGTCGGCTGTGGAACGAGCTGTTAATGATCGACGGTGTGCTGCTGAAGCGCATGCCCCGCAATACGCAGGTCGTTCGCACCAGCCAGCTTCAGCTGGAACCCGATCTGCACAACCCCGACATGCTCCATCGCTTCGGCCTGATCGCGCAACAGTTCGACCGCGTGCTGATCGCCAGTGCGCCCGAACGGCACGGCGAATGGGCGATTATGCTCAAGGGGGCGGACGTCGATGGCGAAATCATCATCGAGCAGTCTAACAAGCTCGGCGCAATCGGCCTCAGCCATTTCGACGGCTATGACACGCTGCAGATCTCGCGTAAGCCCCTGAACCTGCGGGCCCGGTTCCAGAAGCGCGCGCTCGACCTTGCCGTCGCGATCCCCTTGCTAATCGCGCTGCTGCCGCTGCTCGCAGTCGTCGCACTGGCGATCAAGCTGGACAGCCGCGGACCCGTCCTGTTCAAGCAGGCGCGCGTCGGCCGCGGCAATCGCCTGTTCCAGATCCTGAAGTTCCGCAGCATGTGCGTCGAGCAGCTCGACGCCACCGGTGCGCGCTCGGCATCGCGTGACGATGATCGCGTCACCCGTGTCGGCCGTTTCATCCGCGCCACCAGCCTGGACGAGCTGCCGCAGCTGTTCAACGTGCTGCTGGGCGATATGAGCCTGGTCGGCCCGCGCCCGCATGCGCTCGGTTCGCTCGCCGGCGAACGCAAGTTCTGGGAAGTCGACCGCACCTATTGGCAGCGCCATCAGCTCAAGCCCGGCATCACCGGCTTGGCGCAGATTCGCGGGTTCCGCGGGGCGACGCATGAACCGTCCGACCTCACGTCGCGGCTTCAGGCCGACATGGAATATATCCAGGGCTGGGATATCTGGCGCGACGTCAGCATCCTGATGAATACCTTCCGCGTGATCGTTCACCGCAACGCCTATTGAGACTGCGCTCGCGTCGGCGGCTTCCGGGCCGTCAGCGCGACCGCCAAGTAACCACCGACGACGTCGCGTAATTCCAAACCACGCCGACCAGAATGCCGGCAAGGCCAGCCGACAGCCACCCATAATGATAGTCGGAGAACAGATAGTCGGCGATCCCGACATTCGCGAACGCCCCCACCGCGCAAACCAGCATGAAGGTCAGCAAGCCCCGAGTGACGGGCACGAAGCCCTTGAGCCGGCGATCTCGATAGGTGAGAGTGTTGTTGACGAAGAAGTTGAAGACCATCGCGATGATCGTGGCGCTTGCCTGCGCCCACAGGAAGCTTGCGCCGACCGCGCCCATCGTGCCCAGCACGCCCATGTGAACGAACACGCCCAGCCCGCCGATAAACATGAACGACACGAACCGCGCGGGCACGATATGGCCGATCAGCTTGTCGACTAGCAGCAGCAGATATTCCCAGACGATCAGCGCATCGAGCTTGCTTTCCCCATGCTGCCGCGTGCGGAAATGATAGGGTAGTTCGCGAATTCGCAGCGGTGCCTGGGTCGAAGCGGCAATATCGAGCAGGATCTTGTAGCCCTGGCCCGAAAGGCTGCGGACGGCGCCGTTGAGCGCCGGTCGCGTGATCGCGAAGAAGCCGCTCATTGGATCGGTGATGTCGGCCGAGGTGATGAGTTTGGCCAGCTTGGTCGCCGTCGAGCTGACCGTCGCGCGTTTCGCATCCCACTCACCGATGCCGCCCCCCTCAACATAGCGCGACCCGATCACCAGATCCGCCTCGCCGTCGCGCAACAGCCGCAACATGTCCGGCAGAATGCGCTCGTCATGCTGCATATCGGCGTCGATCACCGCGACATAGGGTGCGGTCGTGCTCAGCATCCCCTCAGTCACCGCGGTCGATAGCCCGCGTCGCCCGATGCGGTGGATCATGCGGATATTGCCGCGTTCGGCCGCGATCTGGCTCAGCACCTCACGCGTGCCGTCGCTCGAATCATCGTCGACGAAGATGATCTCGAAACTCGTGCCCGACAACGCGTGGGCGACCGCCTCGGTCAGCGCCCGAACATTGTCGCGCTCGTTGAACGTCGGGACGATGACGGCGAGTTCGGGCGGGTGATGCAGGGAGAGCAGGGCGGCGGGCGGCGCCACGCATTCGGGATCGGGCATGCGGCTTCGATTTCTCCGGCCTGTGGAGCGTTCACCGCGGTAGCGGCAGAGCGCCACGCCTGGCAAGACGGCTCGTTCGCCGCCGCCGCGACGATGCGACAGTCGATGTGCCGGGAACGGTGCGGCCAGGTGGGCCGCGCCGTAGGTCCGATCTAGATACGACCGCGCAGCAGATTGCCGACCGCGAGAGCCGCCATGCCGGCCAGCGCGGCGGTGGCCCAGGGACGCTCCTTGGCGAAACTTCTCGCCTTCCCGGTGATCGGGGTGTCGCCGCTGAAATGCTTGCGCAGCGAGTCGGCGAGCGCGTTCTTGCGGTTAGACGGGGTCGTCGAAGTCTCCGTGGTCGGTGCGGTCGTCGCCATAGCATGATCTCCTTCATCGTGATGTTCGTGGGGACAACGCTCGATCGTGTCGTAAGGCTACGTGTCGGCCGCCGCTTGGCCGGAAAGCGCGATCGCTTCGTCGGCCGTCTGTCGCTTACTCACGCGCGTCCTTGCGCTGGCCGGCAAGCTGGTTCGCCTTGGTGCGGTCATTGCCCGCTTGCTTGATGATGGCGCGTGCATCTTCGGTCGACAGGCCGTGCTTGCGTGCGAAATAAGCGACTTCATAGGGCTGGCCTGCCGCGACCCGCCGGCGATCGCCGCCAGTGCGTTTGGTCTTGTCGTCGCCACCCTTCCGCTTGGTCCCTTGCGTCGGCCGTTTGCCGTTCGCTGCTGCTGCGGAGCGTCGTTTGGCATAGAACAGGCCGGTCACCGCTGCCGCCGCACCCAGCGCAACTGCCGCGCCGACCCCGATAAGCGGCGTGGTCTTGACCGCAGTTTCATGGTTTGCGTCCTGGCCTTCGGTCTCGACCACGACGAGTGCCGTGCCCGGCGTGGCAGCAGCGGCATTCGAGTCCCGCTTGCCCTTCCTAGGTCGAGCCGACGCTTTGCGCTTCGCCTTTCGCGTCACGGGCGGCGGCTGCAGGGGATAGGGCGAGGTCGCTTCAGGCGGAACGGGCGGCTCATGTGACATAACGGCTCCTGCACGACGGTTTGGCACTGCAACGCATCGCGCTCGTGCGGGTTTCGCCGCTCTGCAAAAGCCCGGTGCGTCTATCTCAGATGCGCGTCCCGCTTCTCGAACAGCGACTGGTCGGTAAAGCCGGCAACGTCAGGGCGTCCGCGGCCCAGCACCACCTGCAGATAGCAGGGCTCGTCGGTATCGTTCTGATAGCCGTGAATGACGCCGGCGGGGCATGAGATCATCTCCCACGGGCCGAGTTCGCGCGACAGGCGGTTGCCGGCCTCGTCCTCGACGAACACGGTGCATTTGCCCTGCAGGATGAAGAACACCTCCTCGACCTCATGCGTGTGCGGCGCGTTGCCCTGGCCGGGCGGGACCAGCATGATCGAGAGCGTGAAATTGGCCGCCGGCACGATGCTCGCGTCGTCATGCTTGCCTGATGCGCCAGCGCCGATGAAGCGATGCTGGGCGCGGCGATAGCCATCGATGCTGGCATCGGAAAAGGCGTTCCAGTCAGGGACCCGGTCGCCAAAGCGCGCGACATAGCGCGCCATGATCTGCTCGAGGCTCCAGTCGGCGATCTCGGCCGGGCGGGGGTGGCGGGCGACCTGCATGGCTTGGCTCCTCTTAAAGCGTGGCTTGGGCGGCGGCGAAGCTGTCGATCATGCAGCTGCGGCGGATGAAGGCGTCGTGCAACTCGGGCGAGGCCGATGCGCGCGCAATCGCCGCCAGCTTCTGCGCGCGGATCGCCGGATCCTTTTCGCCCAGCGTCTCCTTGTTGGCGATGCTCTGCGCTTGCACGCCATCGACCTGCGCCTTGCGCCGCTGGCGTGTGTAGCGGTCGAGCAGCGGCTGCGCCGCCTCGCCGCAGTGGAGGATCGCTTCCAGCTTGTCGGCCAGGTTCATTGCGTCGTGGATGCCGCCGTTCATCCCCATGCCGCCGACCGGATTGTTTACATGCGCGGCGTCGCCGGCCAGCAGCACGCGACCCTGGTTGAAGGTGGCGGCGATCCGCTGATGCACATGATAGAGCGCGACCGTCACGACCTCATAGGCGCCCGGCTTCGGACAGAATTTCTGCAGCCGTGCCTCGATCGCCGCCTCCGACAGCAAGTCTTCGTCGCGCTGTTCGGGCAGCGTCGGGCTGACCGCTCGCCACATGCCCGACCCATCCTCGCCGCGCGCCTTGAACAGGTTCATCCACTCGTCGGGATCGGAGAAATAGTTGCGGTTGCTGATCTGCGGGCCGATCGCGGTGAAATCGTGCCGCGTGTCGATCTTGATGAATCGCTCCGGCCAGGTGAAGCCATCGAACGCGATATCGCTCAGCTTGCGCACCGTGCTGCGCCCGCCGTCGCAACCGACCAGATATGCGCCCTCGACCCGGTCGTGTGAGCCGTCGGCACGCTCGACGATTGCGGCCACCTGATCGGCACCCTGCTCGACAGCGACCAGCCGTGCCTCGCGCTGGATCTCGGCACCGTCATCCTGCTTCAGCCGCGCTTCGATGGTCTCGACGATCTTGTACTGCTCCCATTGCAGCACATAGGCGTGCTCGGGCGGCGCCTGCATCTCGGGCAGCGCGAAGCGGCCGACCAGCTCACCGGTCACGCGATCGAGATAGTGGAAAACTGGCGAGACCAGCCCCTGCGCCAGTCCTTCCTCGAGCAAGCCGAGCTGATCGAGCATCGCGATCGTCGGCGGGTGGCACGATGCGGCGCGGCAGTCATGTTCGGGCGCGGCGAGTTGATCGAGCAGGATTACCGGGACGTCGCGCTGCCGCAGGGCCAGTGCGAGGACCGAGCCGACCGGTCCGGCTCCGACGATGATGACCCTGTTGCGCACGGATTGTTCTGCCATGCGCTAGGGCTAGCAACATCAACTTTGTATGACAATCATAATCTAATACAAACTCAGGCACGTCGGAGTGTGCCGCCTTGAGCCTCGTCGCGCAGCCGGGCGACGATTGTGTCGCGCGCCGTGCGGATATGCTGGCCGAGCGCTTTAGCTGCCGCGTCGGCATCGCCTGCGCACACCGCATCGACGATGGCACGCCATTCGCCAAGGCCCGCCTCGACGCGTTGCGGCGCCGACATCGAGGCGAGGCGGAGATAACTCACGCGCTTGAGCAGCTGGCGCCCGGTTTCGCCCACCACCTTGCTGCGCGACCCTTCGAGGATTTCCTCGTAAAAGGCGCCGGACATTTCCGCGAGGGCGGGGAGGTCGCCCTTGGCGGCATGTTTCTCGATCGCCTTGTAGATCGTCTGCAACCGCTTCAGCGCCTTGGGATCACCGTGCGCGACGAACTGCCGGATCGCGCGAGTCTCGACCATCTCGCGCAGCGTGTAGATGTCATAGGCGTCGTCAGGGCTGAGCACCGAAACGATGATGGCACGACGTGGGCCGGCTTCGATCAGTCCTTCCGACTGCAACTGGCGCAGCGCCTCGCGCACCGACGTGCGACTGACGCCCAGCGCTTCGCACAGTTCGCGTTCGACGAGCCGCGTGCCCGGACGATAGAGGCCCGAGGCGATCGCGCCGCGCAGTTTCTCCAGCGCATGTTCGCGCACCAATGTGGGATTGGCGACGACGCGAAGATCCTCGATATTCAAACATGCTCTCCCAGGTCGGCGGTACGCTGTTGCCGGCGCTGTAGCAGCATTCGTCCGACGATCATATCGGGAACCGTGTCGCTATCGCGCGAGCTTGGCGATCGGCCACGCCCCGCCGAGCCGCGCGCACTGCAACAGGCTGTAGCCGGTAAGAGCCGATGTCTTGGGATTGGCGGGCGAGGCGAGGGCGAGGATATCGAAGCGGAAGCGCCCGAACGCGCCCGCCGCTTCGATAACGCCCAGCGGATCGTCGACCTTCCGCGACGACACCAGCCGTACGCGCGTGCGATCGATCCCGATGCCGGCCAGCCCGATCGCGACCGAGACATTGGCATTCTTGGGATAGGCGGCGGCTGCCTCTCGCGCGCTCCCCTCGAAAAAGACCTGCTCGGCGATCGGCGAATCCAGATCGATCGACTGTTCCGCCGGGGTTCCCGCCCAGGCATGGGGCGGCTTGTACGAGGTGTACGTCACCGTATCGATCCCGGCGAGTGCTGCAGCGACAAGGCCGTCCAGACCCGCGATCGCCCCGGCCGGCAGCAGCAAGCGCCCGCCGCCCGCCCGTTCGGCCTGGTCCAACCGCGCCGCCATCGCTGCATCGGCCAGCACGCCGACCGACGAGAGGATGCAGTCGATCCCGGCAGCGAGCAGGTCGGGTACATAGTCGCGCACGGCCTGATGCCCGGCGCATTCGATCACCACGTCGGGACGCGCGGCGATCAGCGCGGCAGCGTCGTGGACGGCGTTCGGCGCAGCGCGACGGGGCCGCACCAGCGTGGCGACGAGCTTATCGCGCTCGCCCAGACGGTCGAGCGCGGCGGCGATCTCTTCGCCGATCGCGCCATAGCCGATCAGCCCGATCCGCTCGGTCATGGGTTCACCAGCTTCGCCGGCAGTTCGACGCCGTTCGCCTTGTGCACGACGCCGCCCTTCATGACGAACTCCACGCGTTCCAGCACGGTGATGTCCGCCAGCGGATCGCCCGCCACCGCGATGATGTCGGCATAGCGGCCCGGGGTGATCTTGCCGATCTCGGCCGATCCGATCAGGTCCGCGCCATTGGCCGTCGCGGCCATCAGCGCGTCGATCGGCGCGACCCCGGCCTTGACCATCAGCCCGGCCTCCTTGGGGTTTTCGCCCAGCCCGGTGTCGCTGCCCATCACGATCTTCACCCCGGCCTTGTAGGCGTTGGTCAGCTTGGCGCTGCCGGTGCCCATCGCCAGCACTTTCGCGCGGGTCGAAGCGCTCATCGAGTCCGGCCGCTGCGTCGCCGCTTCATGCAGCTTGTGCGTGGTCAGCAGCGTCGCGACGAAATAGGTGCCATGCTGTTTCATCAGCGCCCAGCTTTCGGCATCGGCATAGGTGCCATGCTCGATCGAATCCGCGCCCAGGCGCACGGCCGCATCGATCGAACTCTTTCCATGGCCGTGCGCGGCGAGTTTCAGGCCCATGCCATGCGCGGCATCGACCGCAGCCTTGATCTCGGCGTCGCTCATCAGCTTGGCCTTGGGATCGTCGCCGGTGCTCACGACCCCGCCCGACGGCAGGATCTTGATTACGCTCGCGCCCATCTTGTGTTCCTTGCGGGCGAGCGCCGTCACAGCGTCCGGTCCGTCGGCCAGTCCGGCGCCGTGCGAGGGGCGGCTAACATCGCTGGCCAGGCCGCGCGCCCAGTCGTTATGCCCGCCGGTGGGTCCGATCGCCTCGCCCGCGACCCACATGCGCGGACCGGCGACCGATCCGCGGTCGATCGCTGTCTTGAGCGCGATATCCGCACCGTACAGCCCGCCAAGATCGCGGATCGTCGTGACGCCCGATTGCAGGATCGCGCGTGCATTCACGGTGGCGACCAGCACGGTATCCATCGGCGAATAGGTCATCGTCTTGGCGATGCCGTTGCCGGTGCGCGGCAGCGAAGTGATGTGCGTATGCGAATCGATCAGGCCGGGCAGGACGGTCTTGTCCTTAAGGTCGATCACTTCGGCATCGGCCGGGGTCTCGTATCCGGGCCGCACAGCGACGATCCGATCGTCCTTGATGACGATCGTCGCCGGCCCCTGAATGGCGCGCCGTTCGCCATCGAACAGCCGCCCCGCATGGATCACGCGATCCTGCGCCAGCGCTGGGGCACCCAGCAGCGCTGCGATCATTGTGCCGCAAAGTATCCAGGTTCGCATGCCGCCTCCGCTTGTCGTTCAGGTTGGAAATTGAGGGTCAGGTGGTCGTGACCTGCCCGCCGCGCTCGCGCTGATCATAGGGGCTGAGCAGCATCACGAGGCCGGCCGCCAACACGCAGATCGGCACGCCGACCGCCAGGATTGCGGTGTAGGAACCGGTCGCGTCGAACACGAAGCCGAACGCCAGCGGTCCAAGGCCCATCGCCACCATCACCGCCGCGAACAGCGTCGAGAAGATCTGCGCGAAGCAGCGCAAACCGAAGTATCGGCTGGTGAGATAGGCCAGCATGTCTACCTCGGCGCCCAGGCTGCCGCCCAGCAGCAGCGCGGCGGGCAGGAATGCCCAGAGCGGGAGCGGAAAGGCCAGCAGCGCCAGACCCACCGCCGACAGGCCAAAGAACAGGAGCGCGATGCGCCGCGCATCGAACTTGTCGAGCATGAACCCGATGAGCAGCCGCCCGCCGAATGCCGCCATGCCGAACACCGAGGCGATGCCCGCCGCTTCCGCCGCCGTCAAGCCGCGGTCCTGCAGCAACGGGACGAGGTGCGGGATCAGCCCATAGAGGACGAAGGCGAGGACGACGAAGATGCCGCCAAGCACCCAGAAATCGGCCTTGCGCATCGCTTCGCCCATCGTGTCGCCCAGAGTGCCGCGCCTGGCGTCCGGCTGGTCGTGGGGCGCGTCATGCTCGGGCGCGTCATGCAGCGCAAAGAGGACGAGCGGCAGCGTGCCGAGCAGCAGCAGGCCGGCAAGGCCCAGATAGCCGGCCCGCCAGCCGCCCCAGTCCACCAGTGCCTGAGTCAACACCGGGACATAGGCGAAGCCAAGGCCCGTGCCGCTGCCGGCGATCCCGATCGCCAGCCCGCGGCGATGATCGAACCAGCCGGTGATGATCCGCATATAGGCGGTGCTGTTGGTGCCCACCGCGATCGTCCCCATCGCGATATAGCAGACCAGGAACTGCCAATAGGCGGTGGCGAAGGAGAGGCCGGCCATGCACAAGGCGAGCAGCGCGATCGAAGGGATCAGCACGCGTCGCGCGCCCAGCACGTCGATCGCTTTGCCCGCGATCGGCATGCATGCCGCCGTGCTCAGCATCATCAACGACACCGCCGCGCTGATCGCGGTGCGGGTCCAGCCGAATTCGCGGGCGAGCGGCTCGGCTACGACGCCTAGCGAGGCGAGCCCGAACGCGGCCGGGCCGGTGGAAATGCCGAACAGGCTGATCGCGACGACCAGCCAACCTTGATTGCGCGCTTGCATCATCGGGAGCCCTTTTGCCGGCTGTTCCGCCGGTCTCCCGCTAACGATAACCGCGCATCGACCCCTGTCAATTCATTGTATGACAATCATACACTAATCGGGCCGTCGCTGGCCGACCTGCTCGATCGCATCAAGGAAGAGGTGGGTCGCCGAGACTGCGGCATCGGCATCGCCCGACCGAATGGCTTCGACGAGCTGCCGGTCTGCCTTCAGCGTCAGGTCGCGATAAGCCTCGACCGCGTACAGCCGCTCCCGTCCGACCCGAAAGCTGTCGTCGACCAGTTCCGCGCAGCGCGCCAGCAGGCGGTTTCCCGCGAGCACGCGAACGGCGTCACGCAGCGCATAATGCGCCTGCGCAAAGGCTTGTGGTTCGTCATCCGCATGCGCGGCCTCGGCAGCGGCCAGTTCGGCCTCGAGCGTATCGCGCGGCGCAGTCTGCGCAGTAGCGAGCGCTGCCAGGCGGGCAATCTCGACATCCAGCAGCCGCCGCGCATCGATCCGCTCGAAAAAGGTGCGGCGATCGTCATGCGGCACGCCGAAGCCGCGCTCGGCTTTTTCCAGCACGCCCTCCCGCGCCAGGCGGATCAATGCCTCGCGCACCGGCGTCCGCGACACCGCGAAGCGCTCCGCCACCTCGACCTCCAGCAAGCGCTGGCCCGGCACGATCATGCCCTGATCAATTGCCTGCCGCAGTTGCGCATAGACGCGATCGCTCGCCCGTCCAGCCATTTACGTCGCTTGCCCCATACCTGCCGGATGTAACCGCGTGACACGCATTCGCCTAGGCTTGCCAGTCACTGCAGCAGTGTATACATCCGTGTATACACTATAGTGGAGCATGCCGTGGCCTATCGCACGATTACCGCCGACCCGCTGACGCCGCGCATCGGGGCGATCATTTCCGGGGTCGATCTGACCGCACCGCTGAATCCTGAACAAATTGAGGATCTGCATCAGGCGATTGCGGACCATCAGGTGATCTTCTTCCACAACCAGCCGCTCGACCCGGCGTCGCTGAAGCGGCTGGGGCAGCATTTCGGCAACCTTCAGGCGCATGCGCTCAAGGGGCTTCCCGACCACCCCGAGGTGCGCAAGCTGCACGCCGACGAGACGTCGAAGCATGTCGCGGGCGAGGAATGGCACAGTGACATGACCTGCGCGAAAAAGCCGCCAATGGGCAGCATCCTCTATCTCCACACGCTGCCGACGATGGGCGGGGACACCGCATTCTCCAGCATGTACGCCGCATATGATGCGCTGTCCGATCGCATGAAAGCGTATCTGGAGGGGCTGACCGCAGTGCATGACGGGCGGCTGGCATTCGGCCGGTTCGATCCAACCGGCCAGTATCCGATCGCAACGCACCCGGTGATCCGCGTGCATCCGGTGACGGGCAAGAAGGTGCTGTTCGTCAACAAGGGCTTCACCAGCCACATCAACGAACTGCCGCCCGCGGAAAGCCAAGCGGTACTCGACTTCCTCTATCGCCATGTCGAGAACGCCTATTTCCAATGCCGCTTCAAATGGGAGCAGCATTCGGTGGCATTCTGGGACAATCGCTGCACCCAGCATCTCGCGATCTGGGATTATTACCCGCAGGTCCGCTCGGGCTTTCGCGTGCAGATCGAGGACGTTCCGGGCCAGGAAGAAGCGTTGGCCGCCTGATCGGTCAGGGCGGCGGCGCGACCGTCGCGCCGCTGCAGCCCCTCACCGCTGCGTCAGGTCCAGCGCCACGTCGACGATCATGTCTTCCTGCCCGCCGACCATCTTGCGACGGCCCACCTCGGTCAGGATCGTTCGTGTATCGAGGCCATAGTCGCTCGCCGCTTTCTCGGCATGGCGCAGGAAGCTGGAATATACGCCCGCATAGCCCAGCGTCAGCGTTTCGCGATCGACGCGTACCGGGCGATCCTGAAGCGGCCGTACCAGCTCCTCCGCCGTATCCATCAGCGCGTACAGGTCGCAGCCATGGTTCCAGCCGCAGCGATCGGCGGCGGCGATGAACACTTCGAGCGGCGCATTGCCCGCGCCGGCGCCCATGCCGGCGAGCGAGGCATCGACCCGGATCGCGCCATTTTCGACCGCCGCCATCGAATTGGCGACGCCGAGCGACAGGTTGTGGTGCGCATGGACGCCGCGCTGCGTCTCGGGCTTGAGCACGCGGTCGTACGCCTGCAATCGCGCGGCGTAATCCGCCATGTTCATCGCGCCGCCGCTGTCGGTCACATAGACGCAATGCGCGCCATAGCTCTCCATCAGCTTGGCCTGCTGCGCGAGCGACTCGGGGTCGCTCATATGGCTCATCATCAGAAAGCCGGACACGTCCATGCCCAGGCCGCGTGCCGCCTCGATATGCTGTTTCGACACATCCGCCTCGGTGCAATGCGTCGCGATGCGCACCGAACGCACGCCCATTTCATAGGCGTGCTTCAAGTCATGGACGGTCCCAATGCCGGGCAGGAGCAGCGTGGTCAGCACGCTATGTTCCAGCACTTCGGCCACCGCGCCGATCCAGTCCCAATCGGTATGCGCGCCAAAGCCATAGTTGAACGAGCTGCCCTGCAGCCCATCCCCATGCGATACTTCGATCGCATCGACCTTGGCCCGGTCGAGCGCACGGGCGATCGCCTTCACATGATCCAGGCCATATTGATGCCGGATCGCGTGCATGCCGTCGCGCAGCGTCACGTCCTGAATGTACAGCTTGGTGCTGGTGGGATCGAAGCTCATGCCGCCATCCTCTGCGCGATCTTTTCCGCCGTCTTCAAAGCGGCCGAGGTCATGATGTCGAGATTGCCGGCATAGGCCGGCAGGTAATGCGCCGCGCCCTCGACCTCGAGGAATACCGAGACCTTGAGCCCGGTGAACTCGGTGCGTCCGGTTTCCGCCATTTCCGGAATGCGCAGCGGCTGGTTGCCGCCGATCGCCTCGAACTGCACCGCCTGTTTCAGGCGATAGCCGGGGACATAGGTCTGCACCTCGCCCACCATGTCCTCGATCGATTGGCGGATCGCGTCGCGGTCGCCATCGTCGCACAGGCAATAAACGGTGTCCCGCATGATCAGCGGCGGCTCGGCCGGATTGAGCACGATGATCGCCTTACCCCGCGTCGCGCCGCCGACCTCGACGATCGCCTGGCTCGTCGTTTCGGTGAACTCGTCGATATTGGCGCGCGTGCCCGGCCCGGCGCTCTTCGATGCGATCGAGGCGACGATCTCGCCATAATGTACCTTCGTCACACGGTTCACCGCTGCGACGATCGGGATTGTCGCCTGGCCGCCGCACGTCACCATGTTGACGTTGGCGGCGTCGAGGTTCGCGTCGCCGTTGACGGGCGGGATCGTATAGGGGCCGATTGCTGCGGGAGTGAGGTCCACCACACGCTTGCCATGCTGGCGCAGCACCGCATCATGATGCTTGTGCGCCCCGGCAGAGGTCGCGTCGAACACGATGTCGATCTGCGCGAACTCGGGCATCGCCACCAGTCCGTCGATGCCGCCTGCGGTGATCGGCACACCCAGCCGCTGCGCGCGCTTTAAGCCGTCGCTCTCGGGATCGATGCCAACGAACGCGCCGATCTCGAGCGTGTCGGACAGGCGCATAATCTTGATCATCAGGTCGGTGCCGATATTGCCCGATCCGATGATGGCGACCTTGGTCTTCGCCATGATGTCAGTCCTTGTCGTAAGTGAAGCCGACCGTGCCGATGCCGGCGACGCTCGCATGGACCCGAATGCCCGGGGTCAGCGCGACCATCGGCCCGAGCGCGCCGGCAAGCAGGATATCGCCGGCCTTCAACGGCTCGCCCCGCGCTGCCAGCGTCTGCGCAAGCCAGGCGGCAGCGTTCAGTGGATTGCCGAGCGCCGCCGCACCGACGCCGGTCGATACGACCGCGCCGTCGAAAGTCATTTCCATCGCCGCGCCTTCCAGATCCACGCCTGGGAGCGGCTTGCCTTCGCCAAGCACAAAGAATGCGGACGAGCCGTTATCGGCCACGGTATCGGCGAAGGTGATCTTCCAGTCGGCGATGCGGCTGTCGACGATCTCGATCGCGGCATGCACGCTCTTCACCGCTGCCGCGACCTGCTCGGCCGTGGTGTCGGCGTTCGGCAGATCCGCGCCGAGCACGAAGGCGATCTCCGCCTCCGCCTTGGGTTGGAGTGCGCGCGCGGGATCGAGCGAGCCGCCGTCGGCGATCTCCATGTCCGCGAACAGCACGCCGAAATCGGGCTGATTCACCCCAAGCTGCGCCTGGACTGCCTTGGCCGTCAGGCCGGCCTTGCGCCCGATGATGCGGCGTCCGTCCGCTTGCCAGAAACGCGTGTTGATGGTCTGCACCGCATAGGCACCATCGGCATCGGTCGGATCGAGCCAATCGCGCAGCGGCGGGATGGCTCCGCTCGAATAGGCGTCGCGCAACCGCCGTGCGGCCTCTTCATGGTTGATGTCGCTCATACCCGCTCCTCTTTGCAGTCAACCTATGGCCACGCGGCAGTTGGCACCAGCCGAACAGGACGCTAGTTTCTCGCAGAATGAGAAGCGGTGTGCCTGCGATCCAATCCACCACGCGTGTACTCGCGATGCTCGAAGCGGTCATTGCCGATGGCGGCCGATCGAGCGTGTCGGCGGTTGCGCGCCAGACAGGCGTCCCCGTCGCAACCGCTCATCGGCAAGTCGCGACGCTGGTGGCCGAAGGTTATCTGGCGCGTACGACGCGCGGCGCGCACATCGCAGGGCCGCGCCTGCTCACGCTATTGCATCAGGTCGATGAAAAGCAGCTGGTGGTCACCGCCGCCGCACCGTTCATCGCCGATCTTGCCGCAGAGCTCGGGACGATCGCTCAACTGGGCACACTTGAAAACGACATGGTGACCTATCGGTTGAAGGCGGGATCGGGCGCGAACGCATTGTTCACGAAGGTCGGCATGCAGCTGGAGGCCTATTGCTCGGCGATCGGCAAGGTCCTGCTCGCCAGTTTGAGCGATGCCGAGCAACAAGCCTATCTTGCTACCGGGCCGTTTCCGGCGCTGACCGACCGGACCCTGACCGCCCCGAACGACCTTGCGCGAGAGCTGGAGAAAGTGCGCCAGCAGGGCTTTGCGACCGACGATGCCGAAATCGCCCGGGGGCTGATCTGCATGGCGGTTCCGATCCGTGGCGTTCGGGGGCAGGTGGTCGCTGCCATATCGATTAGCCGCAGCAGCGCGTGCTGGCAGGATCGCGAGCGGGATCGCTATTCGCAAGCGCTGCTGCGCGCGGCCGGGCAGATCGAACAGTCGACATTCGGCGGGATGGGCAGCTTGGCCGGGCAGGCGAGCGGCAGCTAGTCGCCTTGATCGCCGTTGCCGCCATCGTCCGGCCCGTCCCGGCCGATCAGATCGCCGATCTTTGTCGCCAGCAGCTCGAGCGAGAACGGCTTGGTGATCATCGACATATTCTCACCCAGGAAATCGCCGCGTTGGGTTGCCTGTTCGGCATAGCCGGTGATGAACAGGACCGGTAAATCGGGGCGATGGCGGCGTGCGGCGTCGGCCAGGTCCCGACCGTTGATGCCGGGCATGCCGATGTCGGAAACCATGAGGTCGATGCGCTCGTCAGAGGCGAGCAGTGGCAGCGCGGCAGTCGGGTCGGCGATCTCGACGGCCTCATATTGCAGCTCCTGAAGCACTTCGCGGACCAGCATGCGGACCGACTGGTCGTCCTCCACGATCAACACGCGCTCGCCGGAGCCACGCCTGGGTGGGGCCTGCCGCTGCGCCGGGGCGGCGGCTTGCGCGGTGGTGGTTGGCAGATACAGTTTCACCGCTGTGCCTAGGCCCGGTTCGCTGTGGATGCGTACCGCGCCGCCGCTTTGCTGAGCGAAGCCATAGACCATCGAAAGGCCCAGGCCGGTGCCCTGGCCAATCGGCTTGGTGGTGAAGAAGGGGTCGAAAACCTTTTCGAGCAAATCGGCCGGGATGCCGGTCCCGGTGTCGGAGACGGACACCATCACGAATTGACCGAGCGGCAGCCCGGCACGCGTCGCGCTGTGCGCAGCGTCGACATCGACCAGGCGCGTCTCGATCGTCAGCCGCCCGCCATCGAGCATCGCGTCGCGCGCGTTCAGCGCCAGGTTGAGGATCGCATTTTCCAGCTGGTTCGCATCGGCAAGCGTGTGCGGAAGATCGGCGCCATAGACGAGCGCCAGTTCGATCTGCTCGGGCAGCGCATGTTCGACCAGCGGCGACATCGATGCGACCAGATCGTTGATGTCCAGGGGACGGGGGTCGAGCGACTGGCGTCGCGAGAAGGCGAGCAGCCGGTGCGTGAGTGACGCCGCGCGCTCGGCCGAGCTGCTGGCCGCATCGATATAGCGGTCGATCTCGTCGGTGCGGCCGGCCGCGATCTTGCGCCGCATCAGATCGAGCGAGCCGATGATACCGGTCAGCATGTTGTTGAAGTCATGCGCGATTCCACCGGTCAGCTGGCCGACCGCTTCCATCTTCTGGCTTTGGCGCAGCGAAGCCTCGGCGCGTTCGCGCTCGGCGATCTCCGACTGCAGCCGCGCCAGGGTGTGTTCAAGCTCCGCGGTCCGCTCGCGGACCTGGCTCTCCAGGCGTTCGGCCGCACCGGCCAATGCCTGGCGCTGTTCATGCAGGTCGAGGAACACGGCGGCCTTGCCGCGCAGGATGTCGGGTTCGATCGGCTTTTGTATGAAATCGACGGCGCCCGCTTCATACCCCCTGAACCGGCGCTGCCTATCTGCGCTGCCGGCGGTGACGAAGATGATCGGCACATGCCGGGTGCGTTCGTTGCCGCGCATGAACTCCGCCAGCTCGAACCCGTCCATGCCCGGCATCTGAACGTCGAGCAGGGCAAGCGCGACTTCATGGCGCAGGAGCAGCTCCAGCGCCTCTTCCCCCGACCGCGCCCTCAGAAACGCGAGTCCCTCGCGGCGCAGCAATGCTTCGAGCGCAAGCAAATTCTCCTCGAGGTCGTCGACGAGCAGGAAGTGGATCGGTTCGCGCGGATTGATCATGATGTTCCAAGGTTCAGCAGATGATCGACGATGCCGTCGAGTGACAGGACGATGGCGTCAGGACAGCGGAGAAGCGCCGCGCTCGGCATCGTGGCGGCATAGGCGTGTGCCGGGTCCTCGACCAGCACCGTGCCGCCTGCGGCGTGCACGGCAGCCGCTCCTCGCGCGCCATCCTCGTTCGCGCCGGTGAGGATCACGGCCACCAAGCCGCGACCATAGCTTTCCGCGGCGCTTTCGAACAACACGTCGATCGACGGTCGCGAAAACAGCACCGGCTCGTCGGTGGACAGCGCGATGCTGCGATCGGGTTCGACCAGCAAGTGATAACCGGGGGGCGCGACATAGACGGTCGCCGGCACGATCGGCTCCTTGTCCTCCGGCTCGCGGACCGCGACGGCGCTCTTGCTTGCGAACAGCGTCACCAGCCCGGAAGGTGAATCTGGCACATGCACGACGATCAGCACCGGCAGCGGATAGTCGGCGGGCAGGCGCGGCAGGATTTCCGACAGCGCCTGCACCGCGCCCGCCGATGCGCCGATGACGACCGCGCGAGGATCGGCTTCGCTCATCCATCCCGCCGCTGATAGATTTTTTCCTCGCGCACGAACTCGCTGAAGGCATCGGCATGTGCGGAGAAGCGCAGCGTCTCCTTGGAGCCAAGGCCGAGAAACCCGCGCCGGCTGAGCGAATCCCTGAACAGGCCAACCGCGCGGTCCTGAAGCTGGCGGTCGAAATAGATCATGACGTTGCGGCACGACACGAACTGGCATTCGGCGAAGACGGCGTCGGTGACCAGGCTGTGGTCGGAAAAGACGACCTGCGCGCGCAGTGCCTTGTCGAACACCGCGCGGCCATAGGCCGTGGTGTAATAGTCCGATAGCGACGACTTGCCGCCTGCCAACTGGTGGTTGCGCGTGAACGCCGCCAGCCGGTCGAGCGCGTAAACGCCGGCCTGCGCTGCTTCGAGCGCGGCGGGATTGATGTCCGTCGCATAGATCAGCGTGCGGTCCAGCAACCCTTCCTCATGCAGCATGATCGCAAAGGAATAGAGTTCCTCGCCCTGGCTGCACCCCGCGATCCACAGCTTGAGCGAGGGGTAGGTGCGCAGATGCGGCAGCACCTTTTCGCGGACCGCACGGAAATAGCCAGGATCGCGAAACATCTCGCTCACCTGCACCGTGAGGTAATCGAGCAAGCGCGTGACCAGGGTGTCGCCGTGCAGCAGCGCCTGTTGCATCGCCGAGAAATTCTTAAACCCCAGCTGTTCCAACGCTTGTCGCAGCCGGCGCTTGATCGATGCGCGGGCATAATGGCGAAAGTCGTAGTGATAGCGTCGATACAGCGCCTCAAGCAGCAGCTGAATCTCGATGTCCTCGACCGATTCGCTCCGCACGGCTTCGCTCATCGCGGCATCCAGACCCGCACGAGCGAGAGCAGCTTATCGACGTCGAGGGGCTTGGCCATATAGTCGTTGGCGCCGGCAGCCAGGCAATTCGCCTGATCGTCCGGC
The DNA here is from genome assembly GCF_001721295.1 of Sphingomonas turrisvirgatae. Taxonomy (GTDB): domain Bacteria; phylum Pseudomonadota; class Alphaproteobacteria; order Sphingomonadales; family Sphingomonadaceae; genus Sphingomonas; species Sphingomonas turrisvirgatae. The sequence goes on from NZ_MDDS01000068.1 coordinate 165,922, forward strand.
ATCGCCTTGGCGGTCAGCATGATGACGGGCAGCTTGCCCCAGCGGCGATCCAGCCGCAGGCGGCGCGTGGCTTCCAGCCCGTCCATCACCGGCATCATCACGTCCATCAGTACCAGGTCGATCGCGTCGGCCGTGCCGGCGGCGGTATCCAGCGCGTCGAGTGCCTCCTGCCCGTTGCGCGCGATCGTCACTTTGGCGCCGCGCGGTTCAAGGATGTTGGTCAGCGAATAGACGTTTCGGACATCATCCTCGACGATCAGGATCCGCCGTCCTTCGAGCACTGCATCGCGGTGCCGCGCCTGCTGGATCATCTTTTGCTGCTCGGGCGGCAGTTCCGAAACCACCTGATGCAAGAACAGCGTGACTTCGTCGAGCAGCCGTTCGGGCGACTTCGCACCCTTGATGATGATTGAACTGGAATAGCGGCGCAGTTGCTGTTCGTCCTCCCGGCTGAGATCGTGCCCGGTATAGACGATCACCGGCGGAAAGCCGTGCGCCTCGTCCTGGCTCAAGGTTTCGAGCAGCGTGAAGCCCGATGCGTCGGGCAGCGTCAGGTCCAGCACCATGCAGTCGAACGTCTGTTCGCGCAGCAGCGCGAGGCATTCGGCGGCGGTGCCCGCACCTACCGTCTCGACTTCCGGCCCGGCGAGCAGCTTGCCGACCGCGTCGCGCTGCAACGGATCGTCCTCGACGATCAGCACACGGCGCATGGTGCGGGTGAGCTGCGCCTCCAGCGCTTCCAGCGCTTGTGCCAGATCCTCGCGCTTCACCGGCTTGACCAGATAGCCCATCGCCCCGAGCGAAAAGGCGGTCTGGGTCTGATCGCTGGCAGAGACGACATGGATCGGGATGTGGCGTGTCGCATCCTCGCGCTTCAGCCGATCGAGCACGGCAAGACCCGACTGGTCAGGCAGGCCAAGGTCCAGAACGATCGCACTCGGCTTGTGCTCGCGGGCAAGGTCGAGTGCTTCTTCGGCGGTGCCGGCGACGATGGTGCGGAACCCCGCTTCGCGCGAGATATCGCGGACGATGCCGGCAAAGACGCGATCGTCCTCGACCACCAGCAGCACACGTTGAGCCCCCTCCAATCGCTCGCGATCGTCCTCGATCGGCGCGAGCCGTGGCGCGCGTCGCGATGCCGGCACGGCAGGCGCCGGCGTCGACGGGGGTGCCGTCGAGGGCGCGGCCGCAGCCGGTTCGCCGCGCGGTTCGACCAGCGCCGGATCGTAATCGACCGGGATCATTAGGGTGAAGCTGCTGCCCGCGCCTGGCTTGCTTTCCAGCGAAATCGTGCCGCCGAGCAACCGCGCCAGCTCACGCGAGATCGACAGACCAAGGCCCGTGCCGCCGAACTTGCGGTTGATCGCGCCATCGGCCTGGCGAAACGCTTCGAAGATCGCCTGATGCTGTTCGGCCGAGATGCCGATTCCGGTATCGGTCACGGTCAACGCCACGCGATCCTCGCGCACCGGCGCGATGCTTAGCGTCACGCTTCCGGCCTCGGTGAACTTGAAGGCATTGGCGAGCAGATTCTTGAGGATCTGTTCAAGTCGCTGGCGGTCGGTGCCGATCGTCGGCTCCGAGTCATCGGCGATGTCGATCTTGAATTCGAGGCCACGTTCCCTGGCGATCGGGTCGAACGTCTGGCGCAGATCGGCGGCCAGGCGAGCCAGGGTGACCGCCTGGGCGTCGATCTCGATATGCCCGGCCTCGATCTTCGATAGGTCGAGAATATCGTTGATCAGGTTCAGCAGATCGTTGCCCGATGCCTGGATGGTGCGGGCATATTGCGTCTGTTCGTCGGTGAGATTGCCGTGCGGATTGTCGCCGAGCAGCTTCGAGAGGATCAGCAGCGAGTTGAGCGGGGTACGCAGCTCGTGGCTCATATTGGAGAGGAAGTCGGACTTGTACTGGCTGGCCTGTTCTAGCTCGCGCGCCTTCAGCTCGACCGCGGCACTCGTGCGGGCAAGGTCGTCCCGTTGCGTCTCAAGAAGTTGTGCCTGTTCTTCCAGCTGGGAATTGGTCTGCTCGAGCTCGACCTGCTGCTGCTCCAGCCGCACGGCGGATTCCTTGAGCGCGCGGCCCTGTTCCTCCAGCTCCTCGTTCGAGACCTTCAGCTCCTCGCTCTGCACTTGAAGCTCTTCGGACTGGCGCTGCGTTTCTTCGAGGAGCGCCTGAAGCTCCGTGCGATATTTGGCTGAGCGCAGCGCGACGCCGGCGGGATGGGCGATTCGCTCAAGAAACTCGATCGTTGCCGCATCCACCGGGTGCAGGAAGCCAAGCTCGATGACCGCGTTCACTTCGCCATCGGCGTTGAGCGGAGCGATAAGCAGGTGGCGCGGCTTGTCGCGACCCAATGCCGAGCCGAGTGTCAGATAGCCATCGGGCACGTCGTCCAGCACCACCGGCGCGCCATCGGCGGCAACCCGACCGAGCATGCCTTCACGCAGAGCGAACCGTTCGGGCACGATGGCGCCATCGGGCACGCCAAGCATCGCAAGGCGCTCGAAAGCACCATGCTCCCCCTTGAACAATACGCTGGCCTGGGCGCCGAGATGGGGCGTCAGGAAATCGAGGATGCTCTCGCTCAATTCCTGCACGCCCTTGTCACCCAGCATCGCCTGGCCAAGGCCGACTTCACCCGCCTGCAACCAGGCTTGGCGCTGCCGTGAGAGCGTGCTGCGGTGTACGAGCAGGCCCACAGCGAGCGTCAGGCCGATGCCGAGGATTGCGGCGAGGATGCCGCTCAACGTCGCGGTCGAATAGGCGCTGTCCATCTGCTGGAGCCGGACACCGCGCAGCCGCCGCTCTTCGTTGCGCATGGCATCGATCTGCGCCCGCACGGCGTCCATCTGCACCTTGCCGCGGTCAGTGTTGACGACCTCCAGCGCCGCCGCTGTGCCCTGGGTCCGCCGCAGCTCGATGGTCTGCCGCAGTTCGTTGTACCTTGCGTCGAGACGCGGCTTCAGCCGGCGCAGGTTGAGTTGTTGAACGGGATTGTCGGCGACCAGCGCTTGAATGGTGGTCACGCTGGCGTCCGCGCGCGCCACCGCGTCCTGATAAGGCTCGAGATAGCGATTGTTGCCGGTCAACAGAAAACCGCGCTGCCCGGTTTCCGCGTCCTGCGCCGCGGACAACAGGCTGCTCAACTCCGTGATGACCTCATGCGTATGCACGACCTTGGCTGTGTCGGCGCGCAGCGTGAGCATGTTTGAATAGGCGAGCGCGCCGGTGATCAGAAAAAAGATCAGCGCGCCACCGACGCCCAGGGCTGTGCCCAGGCCGATCCTGTTGCGCGCATGGGGCAGGGCGCTCACGGAGCGGTTCGCCATATTACTCTACATCCCGGCAGTGGGTAATCTTCGCTCCGGTTTCATGGCTGGCGCGCCAGTGCAAGTCGCAATTGCCTCGTATTCGGCCCGGCAACTGCGCCCGCAACGATCGGCAGCGCTGAGCGACGGACGTCTGGCGACGATCAAGCTGCTGCAAAACGGGACCATTCCGGAACCGGGCGATCGATCCTGCCGTTGAGCGACTATGCTGGAGGCGATCAGCCTGTTGATGGAATATCTGCGACGCGACTTGGGCGGCGTTCGGTCAGCTGGCCAAGGACGATGAGCGCATCGACCCGCAATGCCGTGCTGCGAGCCGAAGCCGACGCCGCCGGTACCGACACGCATCGGATGCCGGTAACGCAGCGCTGGCGGTTTGGAGGCGCGGCCGGCGTGTCGCTCACGTTCGCACTTCTGGCCGGCGGTCTGGCGGGCTTGGCTTGGCGGCGAGGCCGCAGGAAGCGAGCGTGCGCCGGCTTTGCGCCCGATGGCACGCAGGCGCAGCTTGAGGCGATGGTTCGGCGCGCGTCCAGCCTGCTCGGACCCGCCCCAGATCTACGCACCGGACGTTCGCGCCCGGAGGCCGAGCGGCTGCATCAGGTTATCGACGCCCAAGGGCCGCTGATGCGCGATGGCAAGCGCGCGCCGCTTGCCGAACCACTGCCCGACGCCGTGCCGATGACCGGCGAAGAAGACCCGATCGTCGAGGTCGATGATCCGGAATTTGTCGAGATCGTCGCGGAATTCATGCGATCCGAGCGGCATGCCAAGGTCAGGCATGACGGAACCGCCCGGGCCCAGCTGGCGCACGCACTGTTGCCCTTTGCCGATATCAATTGTGAACCCACCGCAGTGATCTGCGCAATCGATGGGCCGTTCACCGACTTCATCGACTCGCTCACGACGAGAGCAGGCGCGCGGGAGCCGCACGCAGCGGATCGACTGCTGGTTGCGACATTGGCCAGCATGGTGGCGCGCGCTGGAAATCGAGGCCCTTGCCGGGGCGCCAAGGCGGGTTGATCGGCTATCGCTGGACAGCGGAACGCGCATGCGCCGATCACGCTCTTGTGCCCGACACGTGCTACGATCCCACAGGCAGGTAGCGATTGCACCGACTGCATATGCCGGCCGAGTTGTTGCACTTGCGTCGGGCAATGCTGCAGTGCACAACGGTCAGGCCTTTCAGGCATCCTCTCCTAAAACTTTTCGGGGCCGGCAAATGCCGGCCCTTTTTTTTCGGCTAAGCCAGCCGCAAACCGCGACCCGCTTTGCTCAGCCTATGCGGCAGCGGGTCATCGCTTTCCGCATGATGCGCAACGCGATCGAGATTGTTGGGCATGACCGGACCTGCAGGTGCGCTGTCGATCCATCCGAAAGCCCAAGCGTCAATGCCCGCGTCTGCGCGCGTCGCGGCTGCATCTTCGGCAAGCTGTGGCATGGCCGCTTTTTTGAATGCGCTGCGAAAAAGTTGGATTTGCTGCTTGACGGCCGGCGATTCGGGTCATAGATGGCGCCCTCCCGAGGCGATGGATCGACCATCACCGGCTTGAAAAGGCAGTCGGGAACGCTCTTTAGCAGATGGGCATGGACAGCGTTGCTGTACAGCCTTGCGCACCCTCCGCGGTAAAATGCGGGAGGGGTTGAGCGTCGCTCTTTGACATAGTGATTTTGATGAAGGGACATGTGGGCGGCGGCCCCGGGTCTGGCAGCTTCTAGGTGCCAGGTGCTCGGTAAAGAAAAGCCGTTCCATGGGCTTCGTTTGGCGGGACTTTG
>NZ_MDDS01000069.1 GCF_001721295.1 Sphingomonas turrisvirgatae
CGCCGGTCGCAAAGACGACGGTGACCAGCGTCGCCGAGCCGAGCGCGGCTCCCGCGCGGACCACCGCCAGCATGGCCCGCACGGTTCAGCCTGCGGCAGCGAGTAATGCGGTCGCGGCCGAGCCGAGCGCGCAGTCGAGCAGTTCGACCTACACCTATCCCAAAGGGGACATGGCGGCGGCACGCGCCGCGGCGAAGGCACTGGCGACCCCGGCACGCCAGGCTTCGGGCGGCATCATCTCCTCGACCGATCTGCCCTCGACCATCCCGGGCTTCAGCAGCGGCACCCAGCCCGGCGAAGCCTATGCCGACGATCCCGACGCGCTGATCGCGGCGGGCGGGTCTGCCGCTGGCGCGAACGAGGCGTGGCAGCTCGTCACCGATCCGGGCCGCAAGGTCGTGACCGTGCCTGCCGGCGATCTCACGCGCGCGCAGGACGTCGAGAAGGACCCGAACAGCTATCTCGCCGGTCAGTCGGTGGGCGGCGCCGACGGTAGCTGCAAGCCGCTGCCTCCCAATGGCACCACCGATTATTACGAGGCGACCTGCAACAAGGGCGCGAAGCTCGAGGAAACCCCGGCGACCTGCACCGGCAGGATGGACCCGGTAATCGTCGATACGCTCAGGTACTTCTATTATGGCGTGCGCGACCAGAACGAAGGCGGCGGGTTCGCGCGCAACAGCGTGATGCAGGCCAAGGTCGGCGCCGGTCTGTGCCGGGTCGAGGCGGGCACGCCGCATATCTGCGATGCGCAGATCGAACTGGGGGCGGGCGGCGGCAACGTCGAGGCCTATCGCAAGTGGTGCAAGAAGCAGTCGTCGATGAATACCACGGCGCAGCTTTACTCCTGCTCGGCCGAAATCCCCCAGGCCGAGATCCCGGCGCACCAGAATTACGCGACCGGCA
>NZ_MDDS01000070.1 GCF_001721295.1 Sphingomonas turrisvirgatae
GTAGAGTGTTGGCTTGGAGATGCCGAGCATCGAGCAAATCTTGGCGATCGGCATCGTGTTCTCGTGGTAGAGCCTGACGGCCAGGTCGCGCTTGTCCTTGCCGGTGCGGCCGGCCGGCCACCCTTCTTGCCGCGAGCGCGGGCTGCGGTGAGACCGGCCTGGGTCCGCTCGCGGATCAGGTTGCGCTCGAACTCCGCCAATGCCCCGAACAGGTGGAAGGTAAGCTTGCCCGACGTGGTGGTCGTGTCGATCGCCTCGTGCAGGCTCAGCAGCCCGACCTTTTCCTCGTCGAGGTAGGTCATCCATCCGATCAGATCACGGAGCGAGCGGCCGAGCCTGTCGAGGCGCCAGACCACCAGTGTGTCGCCGGCGCGAAGCAGCTCCTTCACCTTTTCCAATCCAGGGCGAGCGGCAGTCGCCCCGGAGGCCTTGTCGGTGATGACCTTCTCGCAGCCGGCAGCCTTCAGCGCATCACGCTGGAGGTCCAGGTTCTGCTCGGCGGTCGATACGCGGGCGTAACCGATTTTCATGCGTAGGGCCGGTGATGCCCCGATCGGGCGCGGTTTGGGAAGAAAGTCGTCATCGGCAGGTCTAAGTTGCCCTAGTTTTCTTTACCGGGTAGATTTACGTCGAACAGGCCGGTTTGGCAACGCGAGCGGACTCGCATGGCGATGGGCAGGCAAATCTCCGTTTTCCTTACCTGCGACACGGACCGTCGGCGGTGACGCATCCGGCGCTTGTCCCGCCGCTGGCGATCGAGCGCTACCGCGTCCTTGAACCGCACCTCGCCGATGGCATCCCGCTCGCGGACCTCGCCCGCACCGGCACGCTGAGCGAGCGGACGTTGCAGCGCTGGCTCGGGCGCTACCGTGCCGAAGGACTTGCCGGTCTCGCGCGTCTGCCGCGCAACGATCGGGGCAGGCTGCACCTGCCGGAACATCTGGTCGAACTGACCCGCACTCTCGCCACCAAGCGCCCGCGACCCCCGGTCGCCGCCATTCACCGAAAGGTGC
>NZ_MDDS01000071.1 GCF_001721295.1 Sphingomonas turrisvirgatae
GAACGCACGGCTCAAGCGGCTGCTCGCGGACACGATGCTCGACAATGCGGGTCTGAAGGATCTGCTGTCAAAAAAATGGTAGCGCCCGCCGCGAAGCGGCAAGCAGTCGCGCATCTCCAGGCGACGTTGGGGATGAGCGAGCGGCGGGCGTGTGCTGTCGTCGGGGCGGATCGCACGAGCATGCGGTATCGCTCGTGCCGAGCGGATGATGGCGACCTGCGGTCGAGATTATGTGAGTTGGCGCAGCAGCGCCGGCGGTTTGGCTACCGGCGGCTGCACATCCTGCTTCGCCGGGACGGCATTACCGTCAACCGCAAGAAGACCCAGCGGCTGTATCGCGAAGAGGGTCTGACGGTGCGGCGCAGGAAGGGACGGAAGCGTGCGGTTGGTGCGCGGGCGCCTGCGCCGGTGTTGGCGTTGCCAAACCAGCGTTGGAGCCTGGACTTCGTCCACGATCAGCTCGCAACGGGCCGGCGGTTCCGCATCCTCAACATCGTCGACGACGTCACGCGCGAGTGCCTGGCGGCGGTGCTCGACACGTCGATCTCGGGCCGGCGGGTTGTTCGCGAACTGGGCGATCTGATCGCCAGGCGCGGTGCGCCCAAGATGATCGTCAGCGACAACGGGACCGAGCTCACCTCGAACGCAGTGCTCGCCTGGTCCGGCGATGTCGGCGTCGAGTGGCACTATATCGCGCCAGGCAAGCCGACGCAGAACGGGTTTGTCGAGAGCTTCAACGGTCGCATGCGCGACGAGCTGCTCAACGAGACATTATTCTTCACGATCGGTCAGGCCCGCGTGATCCTCGCGCGCTGGGTCGATGATTATAACACCGAGCGGCCGCACTCCTCGCTCGGCTACGCCACACCGGCGGCGTTCGCCGCCGAACTTGAACAGCAACGGGCGGGGTTAACCCCGCCCGTTGCTTCACCTGCGCTCATGCGCGACAACACCGGTCGGTCTCTGGTTGCCGCTGGATGAAAGGCGGGGGTCACGTCA
>NZ_MDDS01000072.1 GCF_001721295.1 Sphingomonas turrisvirgatae
GTGACTGCAACAGCGACTGACCCTGCAGGCAACACTTCATTGCCAGGTACAGGCACAGTTTCAGCAGACATCACAGCACCTGTGGTTGCGCTGGATGACGTGTTGACGAATGACAGCACACCAGCACTTACTGGTACAGTGAATGATCCGACAGCAACTGTAGTTGTCAATGTGGATGGCGTTGACTATCCGGCAGTGAACAATGGTGACGGCACCTGGACGCTTGCAGACAATACACTTCCAACACTCGCAGACGGACCACACACCATTACCGTGACTGCAACAGATGCAGCAGGTAACGTAGGTAACGATACTGCAGTGGTGACCATTGATACGGTTGCACCAAATGCACCGGTGCTTGATCCGATCAATGCAACAGACCCAGTGAGCGGTCAGGCAGAGCCTGGTTCAACAGTGACTGTGACTTATCCTGATGGCACCACTGCAACCGTGGTAGCAGGCACAGATGGTAGCTGGTCAGTACCAAACCCAGGTAACCTGGTGGATGGCGATACAGTGACTGCAACAGCGACTGACCCTGCAGGCAACACTTCATTGCCAGGTACAGGCACAGTTTCAGCAGACATCACAGCACCTGTGGTTGCGCTGGATGACGTGTTGACGAATGACAGCACACCAGCAC
>NZ_MDDS01000073.1 GCF_001721295.1 Sphingomonas turrisvirgatae
GCGACCGCTCGGAGCGCATCCGTACCTACAACTTCCCGCAAGGGCGGGTCACCGACCATCGCATCAACCTCACCCTGTACTCCCTGGGCGAGGTGATGGAGGGCGCGGTGGAACAGGTGATCGAGCCGCTGCTGCAGGAATACCAGGCCGATCAACTGGCGGCCCTGGGCGACTGACATGACCACTATCTGTACCCTTCTCAAGGATTCCCAACTGCCCGATTCGCCCAGCGCCCGGCTCGACACCGAGTTGCTGCTGGCGGCGGCGATGGGCAAGCCGCGCAGCTTCCTGCGTACCTGGCCGGAGCGCATCGTGCCGCGCGAGGCCAACGAGCTGTTCGACGACTGGATCGCCCGTCGGCGCAACGGCGAGCCGGTGGCCTACATACTTGGCCACCAGGGCTTCTGGAGCCTGGACCTGGAGGT
>NZ_MDDS01000074.1 GCF_001721295.1 Sphingomonas turrisvirgatae
CCTTCTGCCCCTCTCGGCTGCTTGCTGCCGCGATGAGCGTGGCGTTTAGCTTTGGATGTAAAACAATCTCCTACAGAAGAAGATGATGAATAGACCAAATGACCATAGAACTGCTCAGAAAAAGCGAAAAATACAAGACTTTTACATGTGTCAGCTATGTGGCTCAGATAAGAATGTACAAGCACATCATATTTTTGAATATGGAAAAGGGGGGCCATCTACACTAGAAGGTATGATTAGCTTATGTCTGGATTGTCATCAAAGAATGATTCATCGAGATAGTAGAATTACAATAGTTAAAAAAGAAAATCGTATAACTACTTTTGGTAAAGGTGGTAAATAGTTCGTTTAATTAACATATGGGGGTTATATGTGTGAGTCATAGACACCCATTATATTGAAATGATGTCTATGAATAATACAACTCATAACATTGATACTATTTTAGAAGAAGATAGCTTGATCAAGATTGTTCAGATTTCTCTTTTTTCTTTTTATATAGCATTTCTATTCGACGGGAGCGTTGATGATCCGGCTGCTGCGCTATCTGGGACTGAGGCCGCGTGCTAATAGACC
>NZ_MDDS01000075.1 GCF_001721295.1 Sphingomonas turrisvirgatae
CGAAAAGGTCGCCGCGCTCCACCTCGACAAGCTCGGCGTCAAGCTGTCCAAACTCACCCAGCGCCAGGCCGACTATATCGGCGTCCCCGTCGAAGGCCCCTTCAAACCCGACCACTATCGCTATTGAGGCGATGACCATGACACGCCCGCTCGCGGCGGCGCCGCCCGGTGCCGACCCGACCACCACCGTCCCTGCCCGCATCGTCGAACTTGCGAGGGAAGCTTCGTACGAGGTTTCCGCTCGCGATGGCGAGGCGATCAAAAAGGCGGGTGCTCGTCTAACCCCCGGCACGCGTATCTCGGTGACATGGATGCCGGCCGACAATGACGATGATCGCGTCAGCGCCGCGCGACAACTGCGCGACGCCGGCCTTGAGCCCGTACCGCATATCGCGGCACGTATGCTAAAGGATGAGCATCACCTAGACAGATTGCTGGGTCGCCTGAGCGCCGAAGCCGGCGTCGGCCAATTGCTGGTGATCAGCGGCGACGTGAAGCAGGCAGTCGGACCGTTCGAGAGCAGCAGCGACCTGATTGCCAGTTCCGCATTCCGCAAGCCGATGCTGCACACGATCTGGGTCGGGGGTTATCCCGAAGGCCATCCGACGATTGATGACGAAACATTGCGCGCCGTTCTAGACCGGAAAATTGCGACCATCGGCGAGTTGGGCATGACACCCGGTGTGATCACGCAATTCTGCTTCGATGCCGAGCCAATCCTGCAGTGGATGAAAGCCTTTCGCGAGCGGCACGATGGCGTGGCGGTGCGCGTCGGCCTTGCCGGGCCGGCCGGTATCCGAACGCTGTTGCGTTATGCGGCGATTTGCGGCGTCGGCGCGTCGGCAAAGGCCTTGATCACGCGGGGCGCGTCGATCGCGCGACTGCTCAGCGAAGCGGCGCCCGATCCCGTCATTCGCGATCTCGCCGAAACGCCCACCTATGGCGAACTCCAGCCGGTAGGATTCCACCTCTTTCCGTTCGGCGGACTGGATCGAACCGTGCGGTGGATGGAAGTGGTCGCAGCAGGCCGTTTCAAACTGCATAGCTCGGCCTCGGGCTTTCAGGTGCTCGAATGACCAGGATCGACAGTTATCTTCTCACCCTGTCCTGCCTGGATCGGCCCGGCATCGTCGCGGCGATATCGAGCTATATTGCCAGCTTCGGCGGCAATATCCTTGAAGCGCAGCAGTTCGATGACGCGGAGACCGGGCGCTTCTTCATGCGTGTCGAATTCGCATTGCAGGATAGCGCCCGCTACCCGGACGTACGCCGCGGTTTCGACGCACTAGCCGAACAGTTCGCGATCACATGGCGGATGCGGCCGCGGGCCGAGCGCCAACGCACGCTGATCCTGGTTTCCAAATTCGACCATTGCCTGGTCGACCTCCTCTACCGGCTGCGCATCGGCGAACTTGAGATGGATGTGGTCGGTATCGTCTCCAACCACCCTCGCCAGGCGCTGATGACGCCGCTGATCGATGACGTGCCTTTTCACTATCTGCCGGTGACACCCGACACCAGGAATGAACAGGAAGCTCGGATCAAGGCGCTGATCGAAGAGACCGGCGCCGAACTGATCATCCTGGCTCGCTACATGCAGATTCTGTCGGATGCCCTTGCGGCCTATCTGTCGGGCCGGTGCATCAATATCCACCACAGCTTCCTGCCCGGCTTCAAGGGTGCCAAGCCCTACCATCAGGCGCATGCGCGCGGCGTCAAGATGATCGGAGCGACCGCGCATTATGTCACCTCCGACCTCGATGAGGGGCCGATCATCGCGCAGGATGTCGAAGGCATCACCCATGCCGATCGGCCGGACGCGCTGATCATAAAGGGCCGCGACATCGAACGGCGCGTGCTGGCGAAAGCGGTGCAGCTTCACCTGGAAGATCGCGTGCTGCTGAACGGCGCCAAGACCGTCGTGTTCCGGGATTAGGAGGCTGTGATGCTGCATTCCGGCCGGTTGATCGAGCACGCGATGCCCCTGGCCATTGCCCAGGGGGCCGGCGCCAATCCCACGGATGTGACATGACGCTGTCGATTGCTCGCCCGAAAGAAGCACAGCGTATCGGCGGTTACGCGATCGCCACGGGGCTGGATCGACAGACCGCGGCCGAGGTCCAGGCTATCCACGCGCGCGACGGGGAAGCGTCCGGCCTGGCGGTGGTGCTGGTCGGAAAGGACTTGGCAAACCAAGTATATGTCAATCGAAAGATCGAAGCGGGCGGGCTTGTCTGCATCCGGTCGAGCGAGCACAGCGCGTCTCCCTTCACATCGAACAATGCACCACCCGCTGACCGGGGCAGCGAGCAAATTAACGAATGCCGTCCGTCGATGCCGATTTTCGTTTGTCGGTCCGGCGGTGGTATGTCATAGACAATCGCCATCCGTTATTCTGGAATCTCACGCCAGTTGCGATCGTAACTGTCCTGGCGTCAGAGGGGGTCTTCGGCGGTTACAAGATGAACGGCTCCAAAGCCGCATCGTTTAGGGAGGAAGCAATGCGAAAGGCACTTTCGGCTACATACCGTTCGCCGCTGTCTGCACGTCTCAAGGGTCCGAGCCTCGGGGCGATTGCGCTCATGCTGCTAACCAATGCTGCGCCAGCCTGGGCGCGGCAGGCGCAGGATGCCAACGGTGCCACGCAGTCAGAGAGCGCGCCGAACGCAGCAGCCAACGCCCAGACCGGCGGAGAGAATATGGAACTCGTGGTGACGGGTTCGCGCCTCGGCTCCGGCTTTACCGCACCCACACCGGTCACCGTCATCGGCGAAGCTCAGATTCAGGATCAGGCGATCGCAAGCGTCGCCGAGCTCGCCTATGAAATCCCCCAGCTGCGCATCAACCAGAATGTCGGCAAGTCGAGCGAGCCGGTCGGCCAGAGCGTCGCCGATTTGCGAGCGCTGGGCGGCGCGCGGACGCTGCTGCTGCTCGATGGCCGCCGCCTTGCTGCGACCAGCCCGTTCGGGGGTATCGACACCAATATCTTCCCGGTCTCGCTGATCAGCGGCGTCGAAGTCGTCACGGGCGGTGCTTCGGCGGCCTATGGATCGGACGCTGTCGCCGGCGTGGTCAACTTCTCGATCCTGAAAAAGTTCGAGGGGGTGAAGATCGATGCCTCATACGGGCTTTCCGACTATGCCGACCATTATCGCCCGGTCGTGTCCGCGGCGGCAGGCCACTCATTCCTGGATGGGCGACTGAACCTCACCGTTGCCGGCGATTTCTATCGCAACACCGGTCAGACCCGGGTGGATAGCCGGCCGTGGGGCCGTGGCGATCCCGTGCTTTTCAGCAACCCCAACTACACGGCGACAAACGGTCAGACCCGCAACTACATCGCCTATAACGCGCTCTATTCGCGCATGACGTTCGGCGGCGTCACCGTAGTGCCCGCGACCAGCCCGCTCTACGGAATCCAGTTCGGCACCAATGGTAACCCGACACCCTTCACCTATGGCAATCCCGCCAACACCATTTTCATGCTTGGGGGGAGCGGCGTGTCGCTGATCGGCGAAGGCAACCTGCTGTCGCCAATTACCCGATATTCAGGCTTTGGCCGCGTCAATTTCGAGGTGTCGGACAGCCTGACGGCTTGGGCCGAAGTCCTGTGGTCGCATGTCGAAGTCAGGTCGGACCTGCCGCCGAACTATGACAATGGGACGCTCACGATCCAGCGTGACAATGCCTACCTGCCTTCGTCGATCCGCGCGACGATGCTGGCGAACAACATCGGCAGCTTCGCATTCGGCCGGGTCAATCTGGAAGATGGCATGTCGCAGAATAACAGCGATGCGCGCGCCCTGCGGTATGCGGCCGGTCTTGAGGGCAGGCTTGGCGGCGGCTGGGAGTGGGATCTGCACATCCAGCGCTCGGAAAACACCTTCCGACAGGAAGCTCGCAACAACCGCATCCAGAGCCGTTGGCTTCAGGGTGTCGATTCGGTGATCAGCCCCGTGACGGGCCTGCCCGCCTGCCGGATCAACGCCAACGCCAGCACGGCCGACGACAACCCGGCTTGCGTTCCGATCAATGTGTTCGGTCCCGGATCGATCAGTCCCGCGGCATTGGCCTGGTACCGCGGCACCTCGTTCTATGATGCGAGGATGAACCAGGACTCGATCGGAGCGAACGTCGCTGGCTCGCCCTTCCAGACCTGGGCAGGCGACGTCAAGCTGGCGGTGGGCGGCGAATACCGCCACGAGCAGATCGACAGCGTGTCCGACCCCATCTCGATCGCCAATCCGGCCACCGGCGTCGGGGGCTGGCGCTCGATCAACCAGCAGCCATTTTCGGGCAAGCTCACCGTGTGGGAAGGGTATCTCGAGGCCGCCGTTCCACTGGCCAAGGACACCGCCTTCGCCAAGAACCTCGATGTGAACGGCGCAATCCGCTATACCGATTACAGTTCCAGCGGCGGCGTGACGACGTGGAAGGTGGGGATCAACTACGCGCCGATCGCGGATGTCCGGTTCCGCGGCACGATCTCTCGCGACATCCGTGCAGCCAATATCAACGAACTGTTCTCCGGCCGCAATCAGGTGATCAACTCGGTCACCGACCCGCGCAACAACGTCACGACGCCAACCTTGTCGTTCAGCGGCGGCAATAGCGCGCTCAAGCCCGAAAAGGCGGATACCAAGGCGGTCGGGGTGGTGTTCCAGCCGAGCTTCATTCCCGGGCTCAACGCGTCGATCGACTATTACTCGATCAAGATCAACGACGCGATTACCGCCATCCCGCCCCAGACCATCGTCAACAACTGCTTCGGTCCGGCCAACATCAGTTCATTCTGCAGCCTGATCACGTTGAACTCGGTGAACCAGATTGCGTCGATCCAGGCCACGCTGATCAACGCGCAGACGATCGAGGCGGCAGGCCTCGACATGGAACTGTCGTACCGACGCCCGGTCGAATGGTTCGGGTCCACCGGAACGATCGGCACGCGGCTGCTCGTCAACTATATGGACAAGCTGGCGGTCACCGCATCGGGCGTGACGACGATCTTGCTCGGCGATATCGCGGCCGATCCGGGCGGCCAGCCGCGCTGGAAGGCCAATTTCGACCTGACCTATGCCGGTGGGCCGCTCAGGCTTGGTGCGTATGTCCGTTATATCGGTGGCGGCAAGTTCCGGACGACGTTCGTCGATGATGTCGACCTTCCGGCCGACCAGAACGACGTGAAGGGTCGGGCCTATGTCGATCTGTCGGCAGCGTACAAGCTCAACGAGCATATCGAGCTTTACGGCAAGGTCGATAATCTGTTGAACAATGCACCGCCCGTCATCCCGAACGCGATCTTCGTGCCGACCGTTTCGAACTCGCAAATGTATGACAAGGTCGGTCGCTATTATGTAGCAGGCGTCCGGTTGAAGTTCTGACCCCCCGCCTTCCGGGATAAGCGATGCAAGTGACAGCCGGTACTGACGATCCAAGCAACCCGGCGGGACAGGAGCCCCTATGACCGCAAATGTCACGCCGGGTCCCGTCGAGCAGGCGGGCGGACCGCCAGGTCCGATCTCGCCGGGGGACCTCATCAAGCAGACCGCGATGAGCTGGTACCAATATGCCATCATCGCGATCTGCGTGCTGAGCTATGCCGCCGACGGGCTCGACGTCGTCACCTTGTCCTATGCGGCGCCGGTGATGATCAAGGAATGGGGAATTTCCCCAGAGGCGTTCGGCGCCGCTTCCAGCGCGACGCCGTTCGGCATCGCATTCGGATCGATCTTCATCTCGCCGCTGGCCGACCGCATCGGCCGGCGGCCGCTCGTCCTGTGGCTGCTCGGCATCCTGGTCATACTGCTCGGGTTGACGTCGGTCGTCAGCCATATCGTCGAGTTGCTGATCTTGCGTTTGTCGACCGGCGTTTGTCTTGGCGCGCTGGTCGTGTGCCTCAACGTCACGGTCAGCGAATTCAGCAACACCGCCCGTTCCAACTTCTTCATTGGAATCCTTCACACGGGCTATTCGGCGGGCGGAATGCTTTGCGGCGGCCTCGCCGCCATTCTGATCGAACCTTATGGCTGGCAATCCATCTTCGTCGCCGCCACTGCACTTAACGCCATCAGTTTCATTCTGGCCTTCTTCATCCTTGCGGAGTCCCCCGCATTCCTCGCGGCGCGGGCGCAAACGCGGCCAGCGGCGCTGGGGCGGCTCAATGCGCTGATGCGCAAAATGCACATGCCCGAATATGATCGCCCGCCGCCGGTGCCCGCGACCCAGGCAAAGAAGCGCAGCGGCCTGTCCGTTATCCCGCGCAGCCTGATGATCGGGACGATATTGCTGTGCATAGCGGGTTTCATCTTTACCGTGAGCGGCGGCTTCCGGTCGGCATGGCGGCCGCAAATTCTCGCCGATGCCGGTCTCAACATGACTTGGAACGGCATTGCCGGCGTCACCACCTATGGCGCAGGAGTCATAGCGCACGCGCTCGTTGGTATCATCGCCAAACGCGGCAGCGAGGTGAAGATCGCGGTGATCTTTCTCACGCTCACCGCCATCTCGTTCAGTATGCTGGGCGCCGTGCCCAACGGCATGACCTGGGCGCTGATCCTCACATCCACCATGTCGGGGTTCTTCAATGTCGGTGCCTACACGGCGCTGGTTCTCGTGACCCTCAACTATTACGATGCGAACGTGCGCAGTACCGGCCTCGGGGTCATGCTGGGCTGTTCACGGGTCGGCGGGATCATCGGACCCTTGCTCGGTGGCTATGCCATCGGGTCTGGCATGGGCCGGTTCTGGGTCATGTTCCTGTTTGCCTCCATTCTTGCGATCGCGATCGTCGCGCTGATCGTCGCACGTGCGAAGCGCCCGGCAGACATGCCCGACTGAATTGATCCGGGGCCGAGACCCATCACCAGTGGTGGTCTAACGCAGCCGATCTGACCGCACGGACAGGCGCAAGGGGGGAGCGACGTCGCGCATCGTGACCAAGCGCGACCCGCCTTGCGGACAGATCGGCCCGCCGCCCTGCACCTCCCCCCGTCGAAGTCATATGTCGAAAGGTGCCCCTTGGCGGTCGCCCGCAGCAGCCCGCCGAGCGTCGGCGCCTGCTTGGGGATAGCCTGGTCTAAGCGATGGCGCCGGGTGCCTCATCGGCGGGGTGAGGCGCGCGTGCCCTACCGTTGCCGGTTACTGACCCGCACCCAGAAATCCGAGTGCCGCTGGGTTCAAGCTTATGAAGGCAGAATGCCATGCCGTGCGCTGCGGGCGAGCGGACGGCTCGTGCTTGCAAGCTCCACTTATCCGACGCAAAAAAGGAGCGCTCCTCGCGGAGCGCTCCTTCGTTGCAACCATCCGATTATGGGTGGAAGCCGTCAGCTCCACAGTCGCTGCGATGCGAGCGCAGCCCCCTCGACCAGCGCCGAGAGCTTCGCCCATTGTACTTCGGGATGAACACGCGCCATGTTCCAGCCCTGCGAGAAGCCGCAATCGGTGCCGGCGATGACATTCTCCCGGCCCACCACGCTCGCATAGTTCTCGATGCGCCATGCGACGAGTTCGGGATGCTCCACGACGTTGGTCTGGTGGCTGATCACGCCGGGGACGAGTATCTTGCCCTCGGGCAGCTTGACGTCCTTCCACACCATCCATTCATGTTCGTGCCGCGGATTGGCACCCTCGATCACATAGGCTTGAGCCTTGATCTTCAGGATGATGTCGATGACTTCCCGCAGCGGAACGTCCGTCGTGTGCGGCGTGTTCATGCTGCCCCAGCACATGTGATAGCGCACGCGATCCTCGGGGATACCGCGCAGCGCGTGATTATATGCCTCGACCTGCATTTCGGAGGCGCGCCGCAGATCTTCGGGCGTGGGATTGGGATTGCCTGGCAGCACCTGGTTGCGCGCCGGCAAGCCAAGATCAAGCTGGACGATAAAGCCAGCATCGACGATCGCCTTGTATTCGACATGCATCGCATCGGCGAGCGCGTAGAGATACTCGGACTCGCTGCTATACACGGTACCGGCATCCGCATCGTCGCGGGCCGGCGTTGCCGAAGGCATGAACGCCTCGACGAACTCCTTGCCTTCCAATGCGGCCTGGTAATTGTCGAGATCGGTCTGGAGGGCATCCTGCCCGACATAAGTGATCGGCGCGGCGACACGGACGCGCGCCGGCGGCGTGTTCGCCGCCTTCCGCACCTTCTCGCCATCGAGCTCGGCGGGCATCCACATGGTTTTGTACATCGCATTGTACTGCTTCATGAAGCCCGGGAAATCCTCGGTCAGTGCAGCGTAATAAGCGCCACGCTCTGCAGGCGGGACCTTCTCCAGGCCACCAAGCCGCTCGACGACATAATTGTGGAAGCTCGGCTTCGAGATTTCGCCGTCGCTCGGGATGTCAATGCCGATTTCGGCCTGTTTGGCCACGACATCGGCAACGCCCTGCCTGACCTTGCGCTGAAACTCGGCTTCGTCGACCGGCTCGCCAAGGACCTTGGCCATCATGTCCTCAAGCACGTCGAGCGGACGGATCAGACTACCTACATGGGTCGTCAAAATGCGGTCAGTGCTGCGTTTCATATCGTCTCCTGTAGGTGTCCGCTGCGCGCGGTTGTGAATTGAAGCCGGACCACGGGCTAGGATTACCTGCAAATTGTTTCATGTTGAATGGCGTTTGTAAATAGCAAGTGCCGTGTCATGCCTGGTTGCTGGCGCGACGTTCGCTCAGGCCATGTCCGAAGACACGGCCTGACCGGACCGTTTTCGCCTTTAGCTGGATGCGGATGGTGCCAATGCGCCGCGCGGCACGGGGAAGCCGGGAATTTTCAGGCGAATTCGATTGAGCGAGCGTGCGCCCGTGAAATAGAGGGTTCGCCAGTCGCTGTCGCCCCAGTTCATGTTGGAGGTGCGCCCCTCCATCAGGATCGTACCGAGGTGTTCGCCATTCGGCGTCAGGATCCAGATGCCCCCGGGGCCGGTGCAATAGACGTTACCCTCGACATCGACCTTCATGCCGTCCGGGCCGCCCATGCGCGGATCGCCCCGCATGTCGCAGAACAAGCGGGCGCTACCCAGGTCGAGCATGCCGTCGGCCTCGACATTATAGGCCATGATCAGCTTACGATATTGATTGCTGTCGTTGACGTAGAGGATTTTCTCGTCCGGCGAGAAGCACAGGCCGTTGGGATTGATGAGATCGCGCACGACCATATTGATCCGGTTACCGTCCGGCGAAACACGGTAGACGCCAGCGCAATCGATCTCGGGCGCATGCTCGGGCGGCGTGAACGGCACCTTGGGCGGCGGATCGGTGAAGTAGACGGCGCCATCGGACTTAACCACCACATCATTGGGGCGGTTGAGTTTCATGCCGCGATACTTGTCGGCGATCACGGTGACGCTGCCGTCGGCTTCCTCCCGATCGACGCAACGGCTGAAATGATGGCACACGACCAGCCGCCCTTCGCGGTCGCGCGTCTGGCCGTTACCGTTCTTGGTACCGGTCTTGTCGACCGTGATGCCCTCGTCCGGATGCCAGCGCATCCGCAGACTGTTGTGGATATCGCTGAACAGCAGGTGCCCTGCCTCAGCAATCCATACCGGCCCCTCGGCCGGGCCCGTCGGGCCGCCGAAGCCGCTGCCAAGTTCCTCCCAGTCCGCGTCCGCCTCGACAATAGCGTCAAGTCGCGGATCGAGTCGTTCAATAGGCATAGTCGAGTTCCCCTCCGAAGCCGCGCGCCGAAGCGATCGCGCCAAATTGATTGCAACCGATCAATACCACCTTTTCGTCATTATTAAAGGTCATGTGACATTGACATACGTACCGACTTAACATTTTATGACGCTGACGGCGCCTGGCTGAACAGTGCGCTGGTGGTTTTGAGAGGATCAAGCCGTGGGCGCACGTGCGATCGAAATCGACGCATTTCTCGATTCCGTGAAGTTCAGCTCGTTTCATGCCCGTATCGTGCTGATCGGCGCATTGACGATGATGGTCGACGGCTTCGACCTGGCCTTGCTCTCTTGGGTTCTGCCCAAGTTGTCGGACGATTTCGGCGTGCCGCGAACCTCGCTGACCTGGGTGCTATCCGCCCAACAGGTCGGGATGGTGCTGGGCGCCTATTTCATTGCGCCGCTAGCCGATCGGATCGGCCGTAAGCGACTGGTGATGGCCTGTGTTTCCGTGGTGTCCGTCAGTTGCTTTCTCACGATCTTCACGACCAGCATCGTGGCGCTGGCAGGATGCAGATTGCTGACCGGCATGTTCGCCAGCGCCGTGATCGCCAATCTGGTGGCACTGACGTCGGAACTGGCCCCCGCCAGACAGCGGTCCACAATGGTCACCATCGTCCTGGCTGGCGCGATGCCGGGTGCGCTGCTGGGGTCATTGATGCAGTCGTACCTGCTTGACCCCTATGGCTGGAAGGCCGCTTTCTGGATCGGCACGGCGATGCCGCTCCTGCTGCTTCCCTTCATCTGGAGATTCCTCCCTGAATCGCCGAAATTTCTTGCTTCCCGCGATCCGTCCGATCCGCGGATTTACCGGATCGTGCGCGCCTTGCTCCCTGCCGGGGAAGAGATCGACATTCTGCCGCCCAGCGAGAAGGAGCAGCAGAAGCGCGCGGGGCTGACACTGGTCGGCGACCTGTTCCGGGGCGGGCTCGCACTACCGACCTTGCTGCTGTGGCTCGGCTTCGTCGGCAGCTTCGGTTTTATCAGCGCCGCTTTGTGGAAGACGACGGTGTTTCATGACATGATCGGACTCAACTGGAGCCAGGTCGGTCTGGCGACTGGCCTTGGCACCGTGTTCGGCTTCATCGGCATGGTCACGATCGGCATGATGATCGACCGGTTCGGCTTCAAGGCGATCGTTCCGGCCTATTTCATCGTGGCATCGGTCGGCGCTGTTTGCATGGGCCTGCTCGCACCTGGCTGGGGCATGTATGTTGCGCTGGCCGTCAATGCGATGCTGCAGCATGCCGCGCATGCCGGCCTCGCTTCGATCGCCTCGACCATGTATCCGACCCGCAGCCGTGCGACCGGCGTGGGCTGGGCCTATGGCGCCGGACGGATGACCTCGATCGTTGGACCATGGTACGGCGCGATGGCGTTGAAGAACGACATGGGCGCGATCGGCTATTTCTTCCTTCTTGCCGGGCCGTTGGCGCTGGCCGGGGTCATGGTACTGGTCCTTCTGACGCTCAAGCCGCTCACCACAGCGGGCAGGGTCGCCGCCCACTGACCTTGTTCGTTTACCGGCGGCGGGGGGCTGCAGCGAGCGCCTCGAACGCTGCGACCTGCATGTCCGTGTCGAGTACATTGTCCAGCCCGAGCGCCTTGGCCAGACGGTGGCGGTCGCGGCCGCGCTCGACAATGGCTTCCTCTAGCACGTCGCCGCGCGCCCATAACCGATCGCGCTGCGCGCGCGAGAGGCGCCCCAATGCCTTGAAGGTCCGCGCACAATGGAATCGGCGGCAGATCGCCGGCGCGCGGCCATGGATCGCGCAGCCATCGGCCATGAGATAGACGCAGTTTCCGGTCTGTGGGTCACGCTTGAGCGCCGGCACCTTTCGGCCGGGGTAGAGCGCGCTCTCGATATATTCGAAGTCGAAGGTGGATAGATCATCGCCCGCCTCGGGGCGAAGGATCACCTGCTCGGATTTGCAACACTCGATGCAGCCGTCGCAGGGAATAGCATTTTGATCGCGATCCCCGTCCATACCTCCCCCGTACCAATCAGCCGGCGCGCAGCGGCCAGCCCAGCAGTCGTTTGACCGTGCCGCCGAAGATCGCCGCCTTGGCATCGCGATCAATCTCGTCACTGTAGAGCAGCATATCGCGGCTCTCGCTATATAGGCAGCCCCGGTTGCGCATGGGTCCGCCGGCCTGGGCCATGCGCAACCGGGTATAGTCGCTCGCCCACATCAGGCGCTCAGGCCCGAAGGCGGAGATGACGGGGTCGAGATTGCGCCAGACATCGGCAAAGGGATAGGCTTCACCGGACAGCAACGGAACGCCACACAGCTTCACGGCGACATTGTCGAATGCGCCCAGCGACAAAAGGCCCTCCAGCCGGTCCCATGGATCGTCGCGAGACGGCGATACGGGATGCTGGCTAAGGCCGACATGGTCGATGATTATGGTCAGGTCCGGGTGGCGTTCGATTATGGGCTGCATCGCCGCAGCCTGGCCGTGCGTCGACAGGAACAGCGGCAGCCCTACCCTCGCGGCGGCTTCGAAGCCGGCATCCATGGCGCCGCTGCGAAAGGATTCCGACAATTCGGTCGTGCGAAAATCAGTGACGAGCAGCCGGCCTGCCGCCAGTCGCCGGTCGCCGCGCGCACGTTCGACAGCGCGCGCCAGCTCATCGCCCCCCAGCATGAAGGTCTCGACGCCGATAAACCGATCCGGATAGCGGGTCACGCAAGCGTCGATATAGGGCAAGGCCGCAACGACGAGCGTGGCATCCACGCCCACGCTATCCATCGCCTCTCGGGCCAGTTCGACGTTGATCGCCAGCTTTACATCTTCCGGCAGATCCTCACCGAACGACACGCCGGGTGCCGGCTGGTGGATCTGGGCGTCGATGATGTCGAAATCGATGCTCTTCACGATCGCGCCTCATGTGCTGCTGCAAAACCGCGATAGATCGCACGCCCGCATGATGCACAGGCAATATCCTGCGTCGGGAGCGGCGCGGCTGGCGCGTGTTGCGAAGGATCGGCGCCGCAGCATGCACAGCTTGAAGGCAGGGTGAACTGGTCCAGCTGTGCCAGCATGGCTGCGCTCCACGCTGCACCGCAAAACGGGCAGGTTGCTCCGCCACCATCGCTCATCATCATCCCCGCCAGCCTGTTGTTGAATGTCGTTCGTCTTTATATAATGAAGTGAAGCATATCCAGAATAATTGCATATCCATTTTCGTCATGGAGATCGCCGACATGCAGGCAGCCCGCTTTGATGTCCTCGCTATCGGCAACGCGATTGTCGATGTGATCGCTCATGCCAGCGAGGCGTTTCTGTCCCAGGAGGGCATGACGAAAGGCGGCATGATGCTGATCGACGAGGGCAGCGCCCAGCGGCTCTATGAAGCGATGGGTCCCGGCGTCGAGGTGTCTGGCGGCTCGGCCGGCAACACCATCGCCGGTGTCGCAGCGTTCGGCGGCAGCGGCGCGTTCATCGGCAAGGTTCGGAACGACGTGCTCGGCGAAATCTACCGGCACGATCTTAGCGCGATCGGCGTGCACTTCGACACGCCGGCGACAACTGAGGGGCCGGCCACCGCGCGCTGCCTGGCATTGGTTACCCCCGATGCAGAGCGGACGATGAACACGTTTCTGGGTGCCTGCACCGGACTGGACGAAGGGGACATCAATCCGGAGCTCGTGGCTTCGGCACAGATCACCTATCTCGAAGGCTATCTGTTCGACCAGCCCCCCGCCAAAGCGGCATTCCGCAAGGCGGCCTCGCTCGCGCGAGAGGCAGGCCGCAAGGTTGCGCTGACGATGTCTGACAGTTTTTGCGTCCATCGTCATCGCGACGAATTCCTCCAGTTGGTCGGGCATCACGTCGACATCCTCTTCGCCAACGAAGAGGAAATCCTCGCGCTCTATGGGGTCGACGACGTCGTTGAAGCCGCAAAGATCGGGGCCAGGCATGCCGAACTGGTGACGGTGACTCGCGGGGCGGCGGGCGCCCTGCTGGTCAAGGGTGATGAGGTTATCGAGGTGCCAGCGGCAAGGGTGGCGACTGTGGTTGATACAACCGGGGCCGGCGATCTTTACGCGGCTGGCGTGCTGTACGGGCTCAGCCGCGGCTTACCACTCGCCGAATGCGGCCGTCTGGGATGCGCGGCAGCCGGGGAAGTCATCGGCCATTTCGGCGCCCGACCACAGGCCGATCTCAAACTGAGCCTCGCGGGCTAGTCAGCCTTGCCCTGGCCGAACGCGTCACGTTGGCGCTTCTAGTTCAGGCGCGACCTTCTGGAGATCAGGTAGATCTCGTCGTTGAACCACAGCCCCTGGTGGCGCTGAAGCACTTCGCGTGTCGCTTCCAGATACCGGTCGTTCGACAACGCCTTTGCCAACCGCCCGTCTTCTATCTGCGCGACATAGCTCGCCGCATTCCAGGCCGCGAACAGGGTCGAACTCCCGATCGGGGTATGTTCGTTGATCTCGGTCGGCAACGTCCGGATGTCATAGCGGAACAGCGCCTGCTCGTCCGACAGCGAATGGAAATGATAATCGCGTGCCGCCGATCCAAGTTCATCGCTGACTGCTTGCATGATCGCTGCACGGCCGGTTTGGAACGGACTTTCGTTGGGCCAGATCTTGCGGATGATTTCGAGGCCTGGGTCGTTTCCATGGCTGTGAACGCCCATCACCTTACCATTGGGCCGCAATGCCCGGACTAGGGGCGTAATGACCTTCGAGGTTTTGAACGCAAGCGGTGCGTTGGCGCGATAGGGCTGCGAGAGGAGCGCGAAATCGAAGTCCGCATGCGCATATCCGCGCCGCGGGATGATTGGATCCAGCGTGAAATGATGGTCCTTGCGATAGAGGACCAGCACCGTCGGGGTCCTGTACATCGGATTGCCGCTCGGTGCGATGCTCGCCTGCCAATTCTTCGCAAGGAAGGGGTCGAGCTGCTGGATCTGCTCTTCGAACTGACCAGCGGATGTGCCTTCCAGACCCACTTCGTGCCACACCATCGCGCTGGCACCCGCTGGCGTGTCGGGCTGAAGATTAGGCGCCTCTGCATATTTGAGGTTGGTCAGCACGAGCACGGTGGCCGGATGTTCTTTCAGCCGGTCCGGCATCTTCTCGAGGGTCAGCCGGATATTCTCCATGCTGATCTCCTTGACCACGACATAAAAGGGGACCCAAGGGTGGCGGCGGTGCAAGCCGCGCAGCATCCGCGCCAACGCGGTGCCGTCGCCGGCGCCGCCGTCGAACAGGCGGATGGCCGGCGGCACGGGCTGCGTATCGGACATTTCCTGCACGGCGCGATCGGCAATGATCTGCTTCTCGGTCGTCGTGTTGACGAACATCAGATATTTCTGACGGTTATCGTAAAAGCGGAAGTTATGCTCGGGTCGCAATTCGGCGCGAAGCCCTTTGATGCCTGATCTGAGCGCACTTGCAGACGTCCCGTCCTGCTCTTCGATGAACCGATGGACGCGCTCGACCGTCTGGACGGTCACTCGGCCGCCCTGCTGAAGGCGCTGCACCAGCTTTCCGTCGTTCACGGCAAGCCGCCCGAATGTGGACTGCGCCATTTTCAGCCGACGGCAGCTATGTTCGATCTGCTCGAGTAAAGCTTGAGTATCGTCCATCGTTCAGTCCGGCATTCGCGTCGCGCGACCATAGGCGCCATCCAGGCAGACCAGCGGATCGATCCCGCCGGATATCTGCACTTCCTTAACTGCGCCGATCAGGATCAGGTGGCTGCCATGTTCGAAATGTGTTTCGTAATCGCAAAAGAAGCTGGCCTGCCCATCGCACAGATAGGGTGAACCGCATGCGCCCGAGCCCCAGCGCCCTTCTGCAAACCGCGCGCTGCGCCTGATCCCTTCATCACAGCGCCGGGATACGGCGCGCTGGTCCGCGCTCAGGATGTTGATGCAGAAATTGGCGCCGGCAGACAGCGGCGTGTGGAGGCTATCGGCCTTGTCCACGCAAATCAGCAGTGAAGGCGGATCCTTGCTGAATTCGCTCAAACTGGTGGCGGTCATCGCCCAGCGTTTGCCGTCATGCCAGGAGGTGATCACGACCACCGTCTTGCAGAGCCGGCGCAGGCCCAGCTCCACTTGCGCAGCAATACTCGGCGCGGCCATTGCATTCATCGCTGCTCGGTCGACACTTGTCTGTGACGCAGCACCTTGCGCAACCTTCAACGCCTGCATGTCGCGCAGCCTTGTTTCAGGGGGATCGCGGCCGCCCCCTTGCTGCAAGCGATGCGGGAAAATCGCTCAAGGCGGCAGGCACCTGGGTTCAGTTCCGCTAGGCTGACGGTCTGCATCGCACTCCTATCGTCTCCCGTTCTAACGCAGACTGATTTCGCCGAACTGATGCGTCCAATTCTTTGTTTTTGGGAGAATGATGCCTGAAAAATATGGGTGAGCGACGAAGGCGCCCCCTACCCTTTTCGCCAGTTGCTGCCGACGCCGCGTCGGCGCGGACGGTGCCCGTCACGCCGGCGGTGGCGCGCCGGCGTGCTGGCCTGCGGCGCACCGACATCGTGGCAACGCCTGCTGCGAACACGGACAAGCATGGCCGAACCAAAGACAATCCCGGGAAGACTTTGCCTGCCCAATCAGCGAGCGCTACCAGTCCCGGCGTTATCCCTTCAGCCGCTTGCTGGCGATCGCCGCGCCTTCGGCCATCGCCGACAGCTTGGCCCACACCACTTCGGGATGGCCGACGCGCGAACCGATGCCGCAATCGGTGCCGCCCTGCAGATTTTCCATGCCGACCAGCTTGCCGACATTGACCAGCCGCTCGGCAACGAGTTCGGGATGCTCGACCAGGTCGGTCATATGGCCGACGACCCCCGGGCAGATGATCTTGCCGGCGGGAAGCTTGACCTCTTCCCAGACCCGCCACTCATGCGCGTGACGCACATTGCTCGCTTCATAAGTATAGCATTGCGCGTTGACCTTCAGCATCAGGTCGATGATGTTCTTGAATTCGATGTCATGGACGTGCGGGCGATGCCCGCTGCCCCAGCACATGTGAAAGCGGATCTGCTCCTCGGGCAGTCCTTCGACCGCATGGTTGATGACCTCGACCGCGAATTCGAGATAGTCACGATACTGATCGACCGACCAGTCGGGATAGAACATCCAACTGGTCGCGAACTCCGGTTCGTCGATCTGGACGATCAGCCCGGCATCGGTGATGGCCTTGTATTCCTCACGCATCGCGGAGGCGACGGCCATCATATAGTCGCGCTCGTCGCGATAATAGGCGTTGCGCGCACCGGCCCCGGCGCTCAGCGGGCCGAGCGCGGCGATGAAGCCGTCCACATCGCTCTTGCCCTCCAGCCCCTTCTTGAGGGCGGCGACGTCCTTGGCAATCTCGGCGTGACCGATATAGGTCAGCGGCCCGGTGCAAACCTTCTCCTTGGTGGGCTTTTGAGGCTTGTTGCCGGGGGTCATGAAGCCGGGCCGAACCGGACCGCCGGCGCCTGCGAACCACAGGCCGGACTCGTAAAAGCCGGGAAAGTCGCGACGGTCGCGCTCGCCAGGCCCGGCGCGTTTGGGTGCGGCATCAGGGTCACGCGGCAGCGTCTCCCACCCGGTCACGCGCTGAGCGATATAGCTAGTATAACTGCCCATGTTGGCCGCCTTCACATATTCGCCGTCGTTGATGATATCCACGCCGCACTCGATCTGCTTTTCCACCACTTCCTTGACCGCCAGGGGCAACCGCTCCTGGATCGCGGGGCCGTTCTCGTCGGCCTTGGCGAGCAGGGCGTCGAGGTCGGCCGGTCGCGGCAGATTGCCCCCGTGCGTGGTCAGGATATGGTCGGTGGAACGGCGCATTTTTTCTCTCTCCGTTTGGGGGGCCTGGCGACGTCAGCGCCGGCGGACGAATTTCTGGATCTGGTGGTCGCCATGCGCCTCGGGAATCCAGCCGGGGCGGATGGCGAAGCTGTAAGGCACTTCGGCCACATAGACGTCGCCATGACGATCGACGGCGATGCTGTGCGGGGCGATGAAGTTGCCGGGCAAATGGCGCGCATCGGATAATCCGCCCCATCGGGCGAGCACGCGGCCATCGGGCGCAAGGACGCTGACCCGACCGGGCCTGTCCTCGTGCATCTCACCATGGACGAAGCTGCGCTTCCCCTTTGGTCGCCACAATTCGGCGACATAGATCAGGCCAGCCGCATCGATCGCCAGATCGCAAGGGCGCTGAATGTCGGTCCATTGCCCGAGATAGTCGCCGCCGGGCGAAAAGATCTGGATGCGGTCATTCTCCCGATCGCACACCAGCACCCGGCCGGCCGCGTCGCACGCGATGCCGTGCGGCAGATGGAACTCACCAGGTCCCGTGCCGATCTCGCCCCACGACTGAACCAGTTCGCCATCCGCGGTAAAACGGTGAACACGGCAATTCCCGTACCCATCGGCGACATACAAGTCGCCGTTTGGCGCCACCGCCAGGTTGGTGCAGCGGTTGAACGGCCCGCCGGGATAGGCGATGCACTCGCACATATGCACCTGGTAAGGGGGCTTTGGATCATAGCCGGTGTCGGATGCCTGTCCGGGCACGCCAAGGGTCATCAGCAGATCCCCCTCAAGCGAGAAGACGCGGATGCTGTGATCGCCATTGTCCACGCAATAGACGCGGTCGTCGGGCCCGATGGTGATGCCATGCGGCATGGTGAAAACATCGTCGCCCCAGCTTCGCACGAAGCTGCCGTCTCGTTCGTACACCAGAATCTGGTGCGGGTAGCGAGTAAACAGATAGACGCGGTCGAGTGAATCGACCGCAACGCCAGTCACATCGCGATGCGCAACGGCCGGCGGCAACCGCTCCCAGTCCGCGATGGCGTCGAACAGCGGCGCTGCAGCATGAGGGCCTGGCTGACCGTCGCGTTCCAATCCTCGCCTCCCTTCACTGCCGACAGCTTCAACTGTGGCATGATCATTCGTTTATAGCAAACGTCATATGGTATAATGGCAGCCCCGGTAGGCGCGGCCAGCCGGGCCACATCGTTAGACGGTGCCAGCCGAAGACGAAGGGCGCATCCTGTGCGCCCTTCGCCAGCACCATCGGGATCAGAAGCGCACCCGGGCACCCAATGTGAAATTGCGGCCCACCTTGTCATAATATTGGCCGTTCACCGGCCCATTGAGGATTGCATAAGGCGTTGGCGGCGGATCCTTGTCGAACAGGTTGTTCACTGCCCAGAACAGTTCGAACTTCTTGTTCCCACCAGCGAAAAGCTTACCGAATAGGTTGAAGTAGGCGACCGCCGGCACGGTGTTGTCGTTGATCGTGTTCGTGGGCAGCGTGTTGTAGGTGTTGTCCTGCGTGCCCTTGCTGATGAAGATCGTTTGCAAGGTCAGTTCCCACCCATCGGCACCGATCGTCTGCGAGAGATTGCCGCGGAAGGTGGGGATAGAACTCAGATTGGCCCAACCATTCTCGCCCGCCCGGTCGATCACCGCATTGGCGGCTCCCGTCCCGGTATCGACCAGCGCATTGAAGATATAGGTCCCGCTGGCCGCGAGGCTATAGCGCCCGCCGTCACCCAGGAAGCCGACGCTGGTGCCATAGGTCAGCGTCATATCGACGCCTTCCTGCTGGAACGCGCCCACGTTGAGCGATCCGGCGATAAGGCCGGTATGGATCCGGTCGTTGGGGTCGGCCGTGGAAATGTCCGGCCCATAGCTGAACAGGCCGCAAAAATAGGTGTCGCCCGAACTGCACAGCGAAGCGATGTTCACCGTGGTAAGGTTGGTGATCGCGTCCTCGATCTTGATGTTGTAATAATCGACCGACAGCCCGAACCCGCGCAGCGCGCCGCTCCCCCTGTAGGCAAAGCCTGCGGTCCAGGTATTGGCATATTCAGCGCCGGCATTCGGGTTGCCGGCACTGGTGTTCTGGGGGATCGTCGCAGTCTTGCTGACCCCGTCGACGACCAGCACGACGCTGTTGGTCACATTGCTGCCTGGGCTAGCCAGTTCGTTGATCGCAGGCGCCCGAATGTCTCGCGACCGCGACACGCGAATGTTGAGGCCGGTGACCGGCTCCCAGACGCCGCCCAGCTTCCAGGCGGTCTGCCCCCCGACGGTGCTGTAATCGGCATACCGGACCGCGCCATTGAGATCGAGCGTTCGCAGGAAAGGCGTGTCGCGCGCCAGTGGGACGGTCGCTTCGAAATACCCCTCGCGCACATCGAATTCGCCTGAATAAGGCACCGCATTTCCTGCCGTGAGGAAGCCGTTGGCCGAACCGACCGCATCGGCGGTCAGCGCCTGTGTTTCCCGGCGATATTCGGCACCCACGGCGATCACGACAGGCCCTGCCCAGGTGGCGAACGGTTCGCCAACCAGGTTAACGCCGGCAGCCAGCTGGTCGTATTTGACCTCTGCCAGACCGCTGCCGAGGATGTAGTCGCGAGCTGCTTGCGATGGGTTGCCTGCGCCGAACAGGTTGATCGGGACGCAGCCCGTCGCTGCGGCGTTGAAGGCTGCGCCAGGCAACGTCGCGCGGCAGACGATATTGCCATTGGCCACGCCGGTCTGGAATTGGCCCTGATCCACCGCATCAATCGCAAAATTGAGCTTTGCGGTGACCGGGTTCAGGAAGGTTGCCGAGGAATAGTTGTTGACCCCGTAAGAGACGTGGGCGTCCCATTTCCAGCTTCCGCCGAACTTGCCTTCAAAACCGACGACGCCGTGCGGGGTCTCGTTGGTAATCTCGTAGACGTTGTTCGGAATGTCATAGGCGATGCGGCTAATGTTGAAGCTGGCGAGGTTGGCTGGCAGCAACGCACGCACCTGCGGCGAGATATAGGCGTTGTCGCGCAATATGCGCTGACTTGCCAGGCGCATCGGCACGCCATCCAGAATGCCCGTCGAGGTCGAATAGCCACCCTCGACATAGGCGGTCAGCGAATCGGAGAACTCGTAGTACAGACTGCCATAGAGGGTCATGCGCTCGACCGACGGAATCAGGTCCGTCCCCTTGATGATCGATGCGCCCTCGCCACCGATCATCGTCTGACCGCCGAAGATCGCCCCCTTGTTGTACGGACGCAGCCCCCCGTTGGCGGTGAAGGCCATGCCGGTCAGCCCGGGAATGTTTGCAATGTTGCCGCCGGTCGTCGTGGCGCCGTTGAGGATCACGCCATCCTCGCCCAGGCTGTTATGGACATTTCGCGCGAGGATGAAGTTGGGCTGGCCAAAGCCGGCCGTTCCCGCGACGGTCCGCTGAGAGTTGGTGACGATCATCCACTCCTCGCGACCCCAGTCGCGGTTGTAGATGTCGCTCACGCCGTCATTGTACGAATAGTCGCCGCTCAGCACGATATTGCCACGGCCTTCGTTGAAGCTGGTTCCGCCGACGAAGCCGACCCGGTAATTGCCGTAATCGCCCGACTGCGATGCGCCGGCCTGGGCCGTGACCTGCAGCCCGTCATATTCCTTCTTCATGATGATGTTGACGACGCCCGAAACGGCGTCCGAGCCATAGAGTGCCGAGGCACCGCCGGTGACCACATCGACACGTTCGATCATCAGCGTCGGGAACAGATTAAGATCGGTCGTGGTCGGTACGCCCAGATTGCTCGCCGGAGCAAAGGGCACGACGCGAGACTGATTGACCAGCACCAGCGTACGCTGGCCACCGAGCGCTCGAAGGTCCGCGGTCGCCTGAGCGGGGCTCGATGTGTTGGTGGCATTTGCCCCCGGCGACCGGGTGGCCTTGAATGCGGGGTTCAGGTTGAGCACCTCCATCACCGTGGTGGCGCCCTGCTTTTCGATCACCTCGGCGCCAACGACCTGAGTCGGCGTCGGCGCCTGCAACCCGTTGGTCGCGGTGCGCGAAGCCGTGACGACGATCTCACCACGAGGATCCCGCTCATCGGATGCTTCCGTGGCGGGAGTGGTTCCTGCCGGGACCTCCTGCGCAAGGGCGGAGCCGCCAAAACAGGCGGCTGTAAATGCCGCAGTGACCTGCAGCGAATACCGTAACCGCAACACTCGGCTAGTCTTTGATGAAAACATGTCGGCCTCTCCTATCTCGACACGCGTTGGCACCGGCACGTCAGGCGCTGCCCCCCGCCTTCGTTTTCGTGCTCAGTCGCCGCGAACACCGCGACGATCAGCGTTCCGGTTGGGCTTGTCTGCTCCGCTCATTACGGATTAACAAACACCAGTTGTTTATGACACATAAGCCAGGCTGACAATCCCGATTTGTAGCTTTTCGGTGAAAGCCTGAAAACACGAGCGGTTCAGCCCCTCGCCGTCCCAATTTGAGCTTGCTCAGAAGGGCGAGGCGCGAAGTGGTCAGCTTCGCAGCCTGGCCTTTCCGGGGCGCAGCGTGGTTCGACTGGTAGAGCAGCGGTTCTGTAAACCGAAGGTTGCACATTCGCCTTAAGCGGCCGCCCCCCCCGGATCGACATGATCCGGTCTTAACTCCCTCTACACCCATCCCCTGCCATATCCGGTCGCTGGGCAGAAATGGGGAGCGTCTCCGGCATGTTGCTGGACAGTGAAGACTCGAACACGAGCGAGATCGGCCAGGCTGGTAGCGACCTCATCACCGGCGCGATCAGCGTCGCGGCGATCCTCATGTTCGTGGGCACCGGCAGCGCCGTGCTGTCCAAAACGCTCCAGCATTATTTCGAGGGCGGCGAACCGGCCGACCGCACGCTGGTGATCGCATTATTGCTCAACGTCGCGCTGATCCTGTTCGGTTGGCGCCGCCACCGGTTCCTGACCAATGAAGTCCGCGTTCGCGCCGCAGCGGAAGAACGCGCGCATCTGCTCGCCAGCCGCGACCCGCTCACCGGCTTCCTCAATCGCCGCAGCCTGGCCGAAGAAGGCGCAGCGATGTTCGTGCGCGCGCAGCGCCGGCGCAAGGCAATGGCGCTGATGGTCATCGATCTCGATCACTTCAAGACGGTCAATGACATGCACGGCCATGCCGTCGGCGATGCGCTGCTGCGCGCCGTCGCGAGCGAGATTGCGGCCGCGATGCCGCCGATCGCACTCACCGCCCGCCTGGGCGGCGATGAATTCGCCTGCGGCTTCCTGTTCGACTCCAACCAGCCAGAGGTGATCGGGCGGATCGCCGACAAGCTGGTCGCGCGCATGGCCCAGCCATTCGATGCAGAGGGATTTCGCCTGCATATCAGCTGTTCGATCGGGATCGCCCGGTCCGACTTCGACTGCAGCAATATCGACGCGCTGATGCGGTCGGCCGATATCGCGATGTATTCGGCGAAGAAATCGGGGCGGAACCGCCACGCCTGGTTCGATCACTCGATGGAGCGCGAGCTTCAGACGCGCAACGAGTTGGAGTCGGGCCTGCGATCCGCGATCCCGCGCGGGGAAATCGTCCCGTATTTCGAACAGCAGATCGACCTTCAGTCCGGCAGGCTGCACGGGTTCGAGGTGCTGGCGCGCTGGGACCATCCCACGCGCGGGCTGATCAGCCCGGAACTGTTCATCCCGATCGCCGAAGAAACCGGCATGATCGCGGAAATGTCGTTGTCGATCATGCACCAGGCGTTCTCCGCCGCGCGTGACTGGCACCCCTCGCTCAACCTGTCGGTCAACATCTCGCCCTGGCAGCTGCGTGACGCATGGCTGGCGCAAAAGATCATCAAGGTGCTGACAGAGACAGGCTTCCCCGCAAGCCGGCTCGAGATCGAGATCACCGAAAGCGCTTTGTTCGACAATCTCGCGCTTGCCCAGTCGATCGTCGGCCGCCTCAAGAACCAGGGTGCTCGTCTGGCGCTCGACGATTTCGGTACCGGCTATTCCTCGCTGGCCCACCTGCGCGCACTGCCGTTCGACCGTATCAAGATCGACAAGAGCTTCGTCATCTCGTTGAACGAGAGCGCGGATTCGGCGGCGATCGTCAACGCGATCGTCAGCCTGGGCGAGAGCCTGAACCTCCCCATCACGGCCGAGGGCGTGGAGGATGCGGCGATAGAAGCTCGTCTCAAGGCGCTGGGCTGTGCGAAAGCGCAGGGCTGGCACTATGGCAAGCCGCTGTCACCCGCTGCGGTGCGCAAATTCCTGGCCGAGCGTCGGCTGCTCGTTCAGCACGTCGGCTCGGCGCCCGGCAATGCACTGGCAGGCGATCGGCTGGCCGGCTGATTACCAGCCGGCGTCCGGGCGCTTCAGATATTCAGCTTCCTCTGCCGTCGACGCGCGGCCGAGCGCTGCATTGCGGGACGGGAACCGCCCGAACTGCTCGATCACCACCGCATGCTCCATCGCGAAGCGCAGATTCTCTGCCCGCCCAAGGGCTGTGAACTTTTGAAGCGACAGCCGCTGCGCCTCGACATTCTCGGCGTGCATCAGCGGCATGTACAGGAACGCCGCGCGTTCGGGCGCCAGCTGCGTGTCCCAACCCTTGCCGATCGCCTCCAGCGTCAGCGATAGCGCGAGGTCGTCGGCAGCGAAGGCCTGCGCCGATCCGCGATGGATGTTGCGACTGAACTGGTCGAGCACGATCACCGCCGCCAGCAGATTGTCGCACGGTTCTCGCCACCCGGCTGCGCCCGTCGCGAGCAGGAAGTCGCGGCACTTGCCGAAACGTTCTGCAATTTCCCGGTCCACCACCTCGTCCTTGGCGAACTGCTGTTCCGGTTTGAGCTCCTCGAACCAGAAGCGCAGCACGTCGCGCGCCTCGTCGTGGACTTCGCGGGTTCCCGCCACTAGATCGCCCGTCATGTCATCCTCTGCTGTCGGTCATGTGATCAGCCTCGGCTGCAGGCTCAACCTAGCGGAAAGCGAAACGATCCGCACGTTGATCGCTTCGAACGATGTCGTAGTGATCAACAGCTGCGCCGTCACCAACGAAGCGGTGCGCCAGACGCGCAAGGCGATCCGCCGCGCGCGGCGTGAGCGTCCTGCGGCGCAACTGGTGGTCACGGGCTGCGCGGCGCAGATGGACCCGGCCGGTTTCACCGCGATGCCGGAAGTCGATCGCGTCGTTGGCAATGCAGAGAAGCTGCTGCCCGCCAGCTGGACCTCGCACGCGCCGGCGCTGGTGCAGGACATCATGGCCGTGCGCCAGACCGCGCCGCACCTGGCCGCCAGCTTTTCCGCCCATGCCCGCGCGTTCGTCGAGGTGCAGAATGGCTGCGACCATCGCTGCACCTTCTGCGCCATCCCATTTGGGCGCGGCAACAGCCGGTCGGTGCCCGCCGGCGCTGTGGTCGATCGCATCGCCGCACTGGTCGATGCCGGCCACCGCGAGATCGTGCTGACCGGGGTCGATCTCACCAGCTATGGACCCGACCTGCCCGGCGCACCGACTCTCGGCCTGCTGATCGAGCGTATTCTGACGCGCACGAAGGTCGAGCGGCTGCGCCTCTCGTCGCTCGACGGGATCGAGATCGACGACCGGCTATTCGCGCTGTTGACGCAGGAGCAGCGTATGCTCCCGCACGTCCACCTCTCGCTTCAAGCGGGCGATGATCTGATCCTCAAGCGCATGAAGCGCCGCCACAGCCGCGGGCAGAGCGTTGCACTTGTCGAACGGCTGAAGCGCGCACGGCCGGAGATCGCAATCGGCGCGGACATCATCGCCGGCTTCCCGACCGAGGCCGAGGCGCACGCCGCCAACACGCGCGCGCTGATCGACGACTGCGACATCGTCCATGCCCACATTTTCCCCTACAGCCCCCGGGCCGGCACCCCGGCCGCGCGCATGCCGCAGCTGCCGCCCGCCACTATCACCGCTCGCGCCGCCGCGCTGCGGGCGAGCGCGGCCAGGCGGCGCGCGGCGTGGCTGGACGCGCAGCGCGGGACGGTGCAACGGGTGCTGGTGGAGCGCCCCGGCGATCGGGGCCATGCAGGCAATTTCGCGGAAGTTCGGCTTCCGCCACATGAAGTCGGGACGATAGCGACCGTGAAGATCGAACGAGCGCAGGACGGCAAGCTGATCGGAATGCCAGCATGAGCCCCCCCTCCTGGCGCGACCGCCTGCTTGGCGGGTTCAAGAAGACGTCGGACCGGCTGGTCGGCAATCTTGCCGGCCTCGGCACAGGGCGGCTCGACGAAGCGACGCTGGACGAGATCGAGGAAGCGCTGATTGCCTCCGACCTCGGCCCGGCCACCGCAGCGCGCATTCGCGATCGCCTGGCCGAAGGTTCGTTCGAGCGCGGAATGGAGGATCTCGGCATTCGCCTGATCGTCTCCGAAGAGATCGAGAAGGTGCTGGAGAGGGTCGCCAAGCCGCTCGCGACGGACGCTGCCCGGCCGCAGGTGATCCTGGTCATCGGCGTCAACGGGTCGGGCAAGACCACGACGATCGCCAAGCTTGCCGCGATCCTCAAGGCTGACGGGCTCAAGGTCATACTCGCCGCTGGGGACACCTTCCGCGCCGCCGCGATCGGTCAGCTCAGGACATGGGCCGACCGCGTCGGTGTACCGATCGTTTCAGGGGCCGAAGGCGGCGACGCGGCCGGCATTGCGTTCGAGGCGTTGAAGCAGGCGACCGACCAGCGCATGGACGTGCTGGTCGTCGACACTGCCGGCCGGTTGCAGAACAAGCGCGAGTTGATGGACGAGCTGGCCAAGATCCGCCGCGTGCTCGGCCGGATCGATCCGGGCGCGCCGCACAATGTCCTGCTCGTGCTCGACGCCACCACCGGCCAGAATGCGCTCAGTCAGATCGAAGTGTTCAAGGAGGTCGCCGGCGTCACCGGCCTCGTCATGACCAAGCTTGACGGCACCGCGCGCGGCGGCGTGCTGGTCGCTGCGGCGGAAAAATACGGCCTGCCGATCCACGCCATTGGCGTGGGCGAGACGGTGGACGACCTGCGCGGTTTCGACGCCAATGAAGTGGCGCGGATCATCGCCGGGGTCGAAACGTTCCAGAGGTAATATGTCCACGCAACCGAACGCCCCTGCCCCCTCGCCCGCGCTGCGCATGCTGATCGATTTCGGTCCGCTGGCGGTATTCTTCGCGGTCAGCACCTTCGCGCCCGGCCCGGCAACCTTCCGCATGCTTGCCGGTACGGCCGCGTTCATGGTCGCGATCGTGGCTGCGATCGGCCTGTCGTGGCTCAAGACGCGCCACATCTCGCCGATGCTGTGGATTTCGGCCTTCTTCGTGCTGGTGTTCGGCGGGCTCACGCTCTGGTTCCAGAACGCGACGTTCATCAAGATGAAGCCGACGGTCGTGTACCTGCTGTTCAGCGCCGTGCTCAGCTATGGCCTCGTCACCCGCAAGCCGCTGCTGCAGACGTTGCTGGGCACCGCTTATCCGGGGCTCACCGAACGCGGCTGGCGCTTGCTGACGGTCAACTGGGCGGTGTTCTTCGTCGCGGCGGCGATGCTGAACGAGATCGTCTGGCGCATCTGGTCGCCGGGCGAGGATCTGTCGGTATGGACCGGGTTCAAGGTGTGGGGGATGATTCCGCTGACCCTGATCTTCGCGATGGGCAATGTTCCCATGCTCTTGCGCCATGGCCTTACGACCGACGCCGAGATTGTCGACAAGGCGCTTCCGCCCGAAGGCTGACGCAAGACGGGCCGGGGTTGCACCCGGCCCGGCTGCATGTTCCTTCCTGCCGGGCTCAGCCCTGCTGGTCGGCCCGCGTTTCGCCCTGACCATCCAGGTTTTGCGCGACGAAGTCCCAGTTGATGATCTTCTGGATCGCGTCGAGATAGGCCGGACGCGCATTGCGATAATCGATGTAATAGGCGTGTTCCCACACATCGATCGTCAGCAGCGGCTTGTAGTCATAGACGACCGGCGTGTCGGCGTCGTGCAGCGACGTCACCTTGATCTCGTCGCCGTCCAGCACCAGCCAGCCCCAGCCGTTCGAGAAGTGCGCGGTCGACTCAGCGACCAGCTTCTTCACCAGTTCCTCGGTCGAGCCGAAGGTGGCGTTGATCTTTTCGGCCAGCGCGCCCGAGGGTGCAGCAGGCGACGGTGCCAGGCACTGCCAATAGAAGCTGTGGTTCCAAATCTGTGCCGAATTGTTGAACAGACCCTTGTCGCCGGCTTCCTTGGCATGACGGATCACTTCGAGCAGCGACTTGCCCTCAAGGCCCTTCTCCGTGACGAAGCCGTTGGTCTTGTCGACATAGGCCTTGTGATGCTTGCCGTGGTGGAATTCGAGCGTTTCGGCCGAGATTGTCGGCGCCAGCGCGTCCTTCGCATAGGGCAGCGGGGGAAGTTCGAATGACATGGATGACCCTCCTTGTTCTGGTGTCGCGCCGACCTAACGCATCGCACCGCGTCGCGCCGCACAAATTTTTCTCGTGACGCAATCGAAATGGGCGATCAGCCGCCCGCGCCCAGCAGCTCGTGCCGCTTGAGCGCGTGGCGCAGCTGGTCATAGCTCAAGCCCAGCGCCTCGGCCGTTGCGCGTTGATTGAACCGATTTTCCGACAGCGCGCGGCTCAGCAGCTCGCGCTCGAAGCGATTGACGCGGCTTTTGAAATCGGCGCCCGGCGCATCCTCGTCGCGGGGCAGCGGCCCCGGCTCTTCGGTGGTCAGTTGCACGGGCGCGGCGTTGCCAGGGATGCCGTGCGGCATCGGCGCCGGTTGATAGGGCGAGGCGAAGGGATCGACCTGCACCGCATCGACCGGGCCACCGCGTTCCCAACGGTACACGGCGCGCTCGACCACGTTGCGCAATTCACGGACATTACCCGGCCAATGATAGGCGGTCAGCGCGTCGAGCGCGGTCGGGCCGAACCCTTCCCACGGATTGCCGATCTCCGCCGCCATGCGCCGGCCAAAGAATTCGGCGAGCACGAGGATGTCCCCGGCGCGCGCGCGCAGCGGCGGCAGCGTAACCACTTCAAAACTTAGACGGTCAAGCAGGTCGGGGCGGAATGTCCCCCGCTCGACCCGGTCGGGCAAGTGCTCGTTGGTCGCGGCGACGATACGCACGTCGACCCGGATCGGCTTTGACGCGCCAATCCGGGTGATCTCGCCATATTCGACTGCGCGCAGCAGCCGGTCCTGTGCCGCCATGCTGAGCGTGCCCAGCTCATCTAGGAACAGCGTGCCGCCATCGGCCTCTTCGAACCGGCCGTGGCGAGCCTTCGTGGCGCCGGTGAAGGCCCCCGCCTCATGCCCGAACAGTTCGGCCTCGATCAGCGTCTCGGGCAGTGCGGCGCAGTTCATCACGACGAGTGGCTGGTCCCAGCGTGGGGACAGGCGGTGCAGGCGCTCGGCGACCAGCTCCTTGCCGGTGCCACGCTCGCCGATCACCAGCACCGGGCGATCGAGCGCGGCCGCTCGTGAAGCGCGTTCCAGAGCGTCGAGGAACGCGCCCGATTGCCCGATGACTTGCGTCGTCCGCTCCATTCCGAACCCTTGGTGTATTTTCCCAACCCTTCGCAAACTTACCTGAACTGTGTTGCAAATGTAAGTCTCCAAAAACCACGAATTTCCGTCACTTTTGAAACTGGCACGCCTTCTGCAATGAAGTTGGCAAGCCGTAACCGCGGCGGACAGACGACAAGATCCAAAAGGGACGGACCCGTGAAGTACAAGGGCAACGACAGTTTTCGCACCACGTTCGCAGCGATCGCCTGCACGCTGGCGGTCAGCACGACCGTCCTCGTCGGCGGCCTGGGCCAGACCGCTCCGGCAGTCGCACGTGGTGCCGCTGTGACTACCGCTCAGTCGATCTGAGCGGTCCCGCCGGCGGGGTGTCCCCTATCACCCCGTCGGCGGCACGAAATTACCAGGAGCAAGTTTAGATGGGCATTTTCTCTCGCACCCGCGACATCATCGCCGCCAACTTCACCGACTTGCTCGACAAGTCTGAAGACCCGGCGAAGATGATCCGTATGATCATCCTCGAAATGGAGGAAACGCTGGTCGAGGTTCGCGCCTCCGCCGCGCGCACCATTGCCGACCAGAAGGAAATGCGCCGCCATATCGCCAAGCTGGAGAACCTTCAGCTGAGCTGGACCGAAAAGGCCGAGCTGGCGCTGAGCAAGAATCGCGAGGACCTGGCCAAGGCCGCGCTGGTCGAGCGCCAGAAGGCTGCGGACATGTGCGATCAGCTGAATGCCGAGATCGCTGTGCTGGACGATGCTTTGCGCGCTTCTGAAGAGGATATCTCGAAGCTGCAGAACAAGCTGCGCGACGCCCGTGCTCGCCAGAACGCGATCATGACTCGCCTCGAAAGCGCCAACAACCGCGTCAAGCTGCGTGAGATGACCCACGGGTCGAAGGTCAGCGAGGCGTTCAGCCGCTTCGACCTGCTCGAGCGCCGCGTCGACTTCGCCGAAGGCCGCGCCGACGCGCTGAGCCTGGGCGGACCGAAGAAGACGCTTGAGGAGGAAATCGCCGAGCTCCAGTCGGCCGATAAGGTCGACGCCGAACTCGCCGCGCTCAAGGCGCGCCTGAACAAGGAAGGCTGATCCCATGGAAGAAGTTTTCCTGCCCATCGTCATCGTGGCGATGCTGTTCATCGGCCTGCCCTGGGTGGTGCTGCACTATGTCACCAAGTGGAAACAGGCCAAGACGCTGACCGGCGAGGACGAGAACCTGCTGGACGAGCTGCACTATACCGCTCGCCGGCTGGAGGATCGCCTGATGACGATCGAACGCATCGTCGCCGCCGACAATCCCGAGTTCCGCCTGCGCAGCGACAGCGCGCCGGTTCGCGAACTCCCCGACTATGACCGCGCACGGAGGAACTGAAATGTCCGTCAGCCGCACACAGCTTTACCGCGACAAGGCCAATGGCAAGTGGCTCGGCGTCTGCGAAGGCCTGGGCAACTATACTGGGGTCGACCCGCTGTGGATCCGCCTGGGCTTCCTTGGCCTGTTCCTTTTCACCTTCCCGATGATGTTCTTCATCTACATCGGTCTGGCCATGGTCACCTCGCAACAGCCGCGCGATCTCTACAGCAGCAACGAGGACGCCAAATTCTGGCAGGGTGTGCGCGCCAACCCGCGCCGCTCGACCGCAGAGGTTCGCAGCAAGCTGCGCGAGATCGACCGCCGCATGGCCGATATCGAAACCTTCTACACCAGCCGCAACACCCAACTGGCCGACGAGATCGAGCGCCTGCGCTGAACCCGGGGGATTCAACGATGAACATGCATTTTTTCGCCAGCTTCGCTCCCGTCGCCGCAATCGTCGGCCTGGCCGGTGTCGCAGGGTGGGTGTTCACCACCTGGCTGCGGGTCAAGAACGGTTATCCGCTGGAAAACAGCTGGGGCAAAGCGGTCTATCCGCAAAAGAATGAAGAGATGGTCGAGCGCGTCAAGCTGCTCAGCCAGGAAAACGCCCAGCTGCGGGCCGAGGTCGGCTCGATGAAGGATCGGCTGGCCAATGTCGAACGCATCGTCACCGATGGCAGCCTCGCTCTCGACCGTGAGATCGAAGCTTTGCGCGTGGCGCGGAATTAAGGGAGCAGAACCCATGTTGATCGGATTTTTCGTGGTGCTCGGCGTGATCGGCGCCGTCGGCGTCACCCTCTCCGAAATGCGCGACCGCCCGGTGCGTCGCGCGGAGCGGGAAGCCCGCAGCGCCGCCGTGCAGCCGGCCGAATAACAACAACATAACAGCAGGAGTTCACCCATGAACCCGTTCGAAATGGTGATCGGCATCGTTTTGATCGTCACGGTCGGCAGCATCATCCGCGCCAAGCTGGGCGTGCGCCGCGACCGTCATGGCAACGAGCATTTCGCCAATAACGGCGCCAGCGCGGCCGAGGCTCGCCGGCTTCAGGAGGAAGTGCGCACGCTCAAGGACCGAATCCAGGTGCTCGAGCGCGTCATCACCGACAATCACAGTTCGTCGAGCCTCGATCGGGAGATCGAACGGCTGCGCGACGAGCGCAAGTAAGTTCAAAGGGAATGGAGGGTGTGATGACAGACCCCAATTTCTACCTTGTCATGTCGGCCGCCGGACTTGCCGGCCTCGGCATGGTGACCGCCGCGGGACTTGCCGGCTGGCGCGGCTGGCTTCAGCTCAAGCGGCAGGAACTGCATGCCGGCCAAGGCCTGGATGCAGTGTCGAGCGCGCCCAGTACCGCCGGTGCGCGGATCGAGATCGCGGATCTTAAAGAACGGATCCGCAAGCTTGAGGCGATCGCGGCGGGCGTGGACCTGTAGCAAATGCCGCGCGGTAGCGGACCCGCCCCGTCAGCGAATGACGCGGTGCTGCTCTAGGAACGCGACCGCCTCGGCGAGCAGGCGATCCTGCGCCTGCGGATCGGACCGCCCATGGCCGCCGCCCGGCACGACGTGCAGCGCCGCCGGAACGCCAGCCTGATCCAGCGCTGCCTTGAGCGTGGTGGAAGCGACGAGCGGCACCACCGGATCGGCGTCGCCATGCGCGATAAAAACCGGAGGCTGGCCGCGCCGGACCAGCATGATCGGCGACATTCGCGCAGCCATGGCTGCGCCGGCGTCGCCCGTGCCCACCCATTTCCCGATTGACGGGCTGGCCCAGGCGCCGAGGGATTCCGCACGTAAGTCGCTCGGGCCATAAAAATCCAGGATCGCCGCCGCACGCGGCACCGGCCCGCACGATGCCGGGTCGAGCCCGTCGTCCGGCCGGATGAACCCTGCCATCAGCGCAAGGTGCGCACCCGCCGACGTCCCCATCAGCACGATACGCGACGGATCCAGCCGCTCGCGCGGCGCGACGCGCGCGATCCAGCCCATAACGCACCGAATATCCTCGACAGCGGCGGGCGCCCGCGCCGCCCATGAAAGCCGATACTGGACGCTGAGAACGGCGAAGCCGGCCTGGACGAAGCGGCGATAGCCGGTCCAGTTCGCCGGCCGCTGGCCCCGCGCCCAGGCGCCGCCATGGATGACGACCAGCACGGGCGCAGCCTTGGTCCCCGGCGCGCGATGCAGGTCGAGATGGAGCGGGCCCGTCGGATAGTCGGCGTAGACGATATCGCGCTGGCTCGTCACTTGGGGTTGAGCCACGGCTTCGCGCCCGGCGAGGGGCGTCCCGAGCAGCAGTGCCGCCGCCATGCCCCATATCACTCGTCTCATCCGCATGTCCCGCCTCCCTTTCGCCAGGGCGTGCCCGCGCATGCGGCGCGACGCAAGGATGAGGTGACGGAACCTACGCCGCTCGCTACAGGCCGCTCTCATGGCAACCCTTCCGGACATTCGCGAAGAATATGCGTTCCTCGACGCGGACGACCGCTACCGCCTGCTGATCGACTTGGGCAAGGCGTTAGAGCCGATGCCCGATGCATTGAAGACCGATGCGACGCTGGTGCGCGGCTGTTCGGCGGCGGTGTGGGTATATCCAACCCTGCGTGAAGGCGGGACGCTGCATTTCCTGGCCGACAGCAACGCTGCGATCACCAAGGGGATCATCGCGCTTGTGCTGTTGACGGTGCAGGACCGCGCCGCCGACGAGATCCTTGCCGCCGATGTTGAAGGCACGCTTGCCCCATTCGACCTGCGCAATCAGCTCAGTTCGAACCGGACCCAAGGTATCCCCAATATGATCGCGCTGATC
Source organism: Sphingomonas turrisvirgatae (assembly GCF_001721295.1). Lineage (GTDB taxonomy): Bacteria > Pseudomonadota > Alphaproteobacteria > Sphingomonadales > Sphingomonadaceae > Sphingomonas > Sphingomonas turrisvirgatae. Next base: position 33,126 of record NZ_MDDS01000075.1, read on the forward strand.
CGCGAGACGGCAGCGCGTTACGCCAACTGATCGACGGTCGCGGCAAGCCCCACGTCGCGCGCGACCGCATCGAGATCAGCACCGGCAGGCACGATCAGCCACTCACCGGCGGCAGCGGCATTGACCACCGTAACCGCGCCACGTGGGCAGACGCCCAGGCATTTGACGTCAATCACGCCAGCGGCAGCCTTGCGCCCCTTCTTCAGCGCAAGACGTCTGCGCAGCGCCTTGCCGAGCGGCTGCTTACCGTGTTTGCCGAAGCCGCCATCCAGCTTTCGGGAGCATTTGGCGCAAACTAGGACGACGTGGGCCCAGTTCGAACGAACGCGATTTTTCAATCGGTCGGCTCGACATCGGGCCGCCATTGCCGCCGCTCCTCGCCGGCACGCAGCACGTCATAAGCAGCCTGGACCGCCTGAAATCGCTCCGCCGCCTCGGCATCGTTGGGGCGAATATCGGGATGGTTTTCCTTGGCGAGTTTGCGCCAGGTCGTCTTCACCAGTTCGAACTCAGCATCAGGATCAAGGCCCAGCACGTCCAGCGCGCGCATCTCGTCACGCGAACGGCTGCCGTCGCCCGGCCCGGCCCAGCCATTGTGCTTGCTCTCGGCATAGCCGGACGCAGTGCGCCGCTCATCCGCCTCGCGCTTGGCTGCTTCCTCTGCGGTCAGCCCTTCGAAATAATTCCAGTTGCGATTATATTCGCCGGCATGTTCCTCGCAGAAATACCAGCGCTCGGGGCTATTGGGCGATTTGGGCGCTGGCCGGTCGCCGGGCTTGTCACACCCTTCGCGGTCGCACAGCCGCACCTTCACTGCCTCGCGCTCGGCCCCATAGGGCCGCCAGCGGGGAAAGCCCCAATCCACCGATCGTGTCGAACGCGCCATTGGAAGCAAATAGGCCCGCGCCCCGCCAAATACCAGCGCCGCGACACCCCAAAGCGCCGCTTGACGCCTCCCCCGCCCCCTTGTAGAGGCCCCGCTTCGCGCTATCACGGCCCCTTCGTCTAGCGGTCTAGGACGTCGCCCTCTCACGGCGAAAACACGGGTTCGAGTCCCGTAGGGGTCACCATTCGGGTCTAAGCGGGCCGAATTGGCTGTTCTGCGAATTGCTGCATGCGGATGCGCCTTTATCGCGTGGTTCCACCAACCCTCAGCGCATCAAAGCTTCATCCGTGGAATGGCGTCCCCGGCATTATCTTCTCGCTCTGAACAGGATCTGGTTCACGCGCGAAGCGAACCGCCATCTGCCGTCATGCCCCCTGACATAGATTTCGCGATACTCGCCCACTGAGCCGGGCCCGGCTGCAAATGGCGGAGTCGTCCCCTCACCTCGAAAGTACAGGATCAATCGGGTGCCGCTCGCCCGGTCGGGCGCTTCGAACATCACGCGCAGGTTGGTGGAGATATGGCGCGTGGTCCAAGGTTGTTTGGCGCGCTTGGCGTAATAGCTGGCGATCGCAGCGCGCCCGATCAGGCGGGCGCTGTCTGTCTCGAGCACGCCGTCGGGCGTGAACAGGTCTGCCAGCCGGGTGGCCTCTCCATGATCGAGCAGATAGGCATATTCGATCGTCAGCCGCTCGATGGCCGCTCGAGCGGCGAGTTCATCCTCTGCCGTGCGGGCCTTTGCCGCCGGCCCCGGCATCAGGAGCGCCGAGGCGAGGAGCGGCCATAGCGATGAGCGCAGCGATCCTGCCGCTGCAAATCGCGCCGGGATTAAAAATCGGGCGCCCCGCAGGACGCCCGAGGGGGAGAGGGCTGAAATCACAGTCTGACGCGCACGCCCGCCGTGTAGCGCCGGCCGATCTTGTCGTAATACTGGCCGTTCACTGGCGCGTTGAGCACGAAATAAGGCGTTGCGCGCGGGTCCTGGTCGAGCAGATTGTTGATCGCCCAGAACAACTCGTAGCGCTTGTCCGCGCCCGCCCAGAACTTGCCGTTGAGGTTGAAGTACCAGGTCGCGGGCACTCGATTATCGTTGATCGTCTGGCCGCCGGGCACGTTGAACGTGACGTCCTGCACCCCGGCGCTGATGAACATCGTCTGGAGCGATACTTCCCAATGATCGGCGCTGAACGTCTGCGTCAGGTCGCCGCGAAAGGTCGGGATCGCGCCCAGCGTATAGGGGTTCATGGCACCGACATGATCGATCGGCACCGAACCCAGGGTGCCCGTGTCGACGACCGAATGAAGCACATAGGTGCCGCTTGCCGACATGGCATAGCGCCCGCCCGACCCCAGGAACGCCGCCGCCGTGTCATATTGCAGCGTCGCGTCGATCCCTTCCTGCAGGAACGATCCCAGGTTGATCGTGCCCGACAGGAACGCGGTATGGATGCGCTGCCCGGGATTGGCCGGATCTGGCCCATAGGTGAAGGCCGAGCAGAAGGCCTGATCGCCGCCGTTGCACAGCGCGGCGATCTGCGCGCTGGTCGGGTTGGAAATCGCATCGTTGATCTCGATCCGGTACCAGTCGAGCGATAGGCCCAGCCCGCGCAGCCCGCCCGTCCCGCGATAGGCGATGCCCGCCGTCCAGGTGTCGGCAAGTTCCGGGCGCACGTTGACGTTCCCGGCAGTCGCGTTCTGCGGAATGTTGTTAGTCTTGCTCACCCCGTCGACGATCAGCGTCAGCGGGTTGGTCAGCACGCTGCCCGGGCTGAACAATTCGTTGAGCGCAGGCGCGCGGATATCGCGCGAGCGCGAGACACGCAGGTTAAGGCCTTCCAGCGGCGACCACACCGCGCCGCCTTTCCACGCGACCTGACCGCCGGCCGTGCTGTAATCGGCATAGCGAACCGCGCCATTGGCGCTGAACCCCGTGAACAGCGGCACGGTACCTTCGAGATAGGCTTCCTTGACGTTGAAGTCGCCCGACCAGGGCACTGCATTGCCTGCGCCCAGATAGCCATTCGCGGCTGCGATCGGATCGGCCGTGAGATCCTCGGTCTCGCGTCGATACTCACCGCCCACGGCCACGCGAACCGGGCCGGCCGGCAGGTCGAACAGGTCACCCACGATGTTCGCCGCGACCGTCAATTGAGTATAATCGACGTCGCTGGCCGGCTCCCCCCAGATATAGTCACGCGCTGCCGCGCTGGTATTCCCTTCCCCGAACAGGTTCAGCGGCTGGCAACCGGCGGCGGCCGGATTGTTCTGCGCCACCGCGCGACAGACGATCGCGCCGTTGGGCGTACCGGTCAGGAATCTTCCCTGATCGACGGCATCGATGGCAAAGTTGAGGTTGCTGGTAATCAGCACCTTGGACGCGCGTTGGCGGTAGTAATTCTCGCCATAGCTTGCATGGGCGTCCCAGCTCCAGCTGCCGCCCAGCTTGCCCTTTACGCCGATCGTGGCATGCGGTGTCTCGTTCGTGATGCGGAACTGATTGTTGCCGATGTCAAAGCCGATGCGGCTGATGTTGATGCTGCCGGTGGGAGCTACCAGCGCACGAACGGCGGCGGGGAGAAAGGCGTTGTCGCCCCGGATCGCTTGCCGATCGAGCCTCAGCACCGCGCTTTGAATGTCGCCTTGCGCCTTCGACCAGCCACCCTCGACATAGGCGGTCAGCCTGTCCGAGAAATCGAAATACACGCTGCCATAGGCGGTAAGCCGCTCGACGCCCGGTACCGTGGTGGTCTGTGCGTTGACCGAAATCCCTTCCCCGCCGACCATGACCCGCCCGTCGATCGGGCTGCCATAGTTGAACCGCCGCAACGATCCGTCCGGATTGAACGTCTGCCCGACCAGCGCGGCCGGCCCGGTAACGATCACGCCGCCGGCACCCAGCGAGTTCACGACATTCTCGGCCAGCAGCAGGTTGGTCGGGCCGTTGCGATTGGTGACGATCAACTGGCCCCGCCGCCCCCAGTCGCGGGTGTAGAAGCTGCCGACTCCCTCGACGTCAGAATAATCGACGCTCAGCAGCGCATTGCCGCGCCCGCCCGCAAAGCCGGTCCCCGCGAGGAACCCGACGCGAAAGCGGCGATCGTCGCCCTGCTCGGAAATGCCGGTCTGCACGCGCGCGTCGATGCCGTCATATTTGGTCTTCATGATCAGGTTGACGACGCCTGACACCGCGTCGGACCCGTACAGCGCCGAAGCCCCGCCGGTCACCACATCGATCCGGTCGATCATGATCGTCGGGATGAGGTTGAGGTCGGTCGTGGTCGGCACGCTCTGGTTCGCAGCGGGCGCGAACGGCACCACGCGCGAGCCGTTGACCAGCACCAGCGTCCGCTGCCCGCCCAGCCCGCGGAGATCGGCGGTCGCCTGGCCCGGGCTCGACAGGTTGGTCGCGTTGGCGTTGGGCGAGCGCGTCGCCTTGAATGCCGGATTCTGGTTCAGCACCTCCATGATCGTTTCCGATCCCTGGCGATCGAGCACCTCATCGCCGATGACTTGCGTCGGTGTCGGCGCGTCCAGCCCGTTCTGGGCCGTGCGGGAGGCAGTGACGACGATGGTATCGGCATCGGCCGGTTCGGCGCTGTCCTGCGCCGCCGCCGGCGACGTTAGCAGCGCAAGCCCGCTGCAAGCCGTCAGCAAAGTGAGTTTCATGGTGTCCCCCTTTGATCAGCGCCGCGCCGGTGCCGGCGGCAATCCCAGCAACGCCGCCGGGTTATCGACGGTCATTCGGCGCACCTCTGCCGCGGTGAACCCGCGCTTGCGCAGCAGGCCGGCAACCATCGCGATCATGTCGTCCGGCATGACTTGGCCCAATTGCCCGCCATCGCTGCTCAGGATCACATGGTCGGGGCCAAGCGTGCGGATCGCCTGTGCATATTGGTCGAAGGTGAAACTTGCCCGCCGCCCGATCAGGAACCCGGCAACGAACTCGATCCTGGCGCCCAGCGCGATCGCTTCCTGCATCTGCGCGATGGTCATGTCGATCGGATGGCCGATCGCGTGCGTGACGACGATCCGCTCGATGCCCTGCCGCCGCGCCTCGCGGATCACCAGCAGTGCTTCGGCCGGACTGACATGCCCGGTTGCCAAGGCCAGCTTGATCTCGCTGTCGCGCACCTTTGCCGTGGCGATGGCGGCGATCACTGCCTTGGTTTCGGCCAGCAACTCGCCATTGCGCGACACACGGACAAACGGCCGGTCCTGGTCGCGCGACTTGACGTTGGCTTCGCTGTCCCAGGTTGGCATACTGACGATCCGGGCGCGACCGCCCTTCACCTCGCCGAAATGATGGACCGCTGCGGGATTGAGCCCGCCGACGGTGTGGTTGAGGCACAGCTGGCCGAACACTTCGACGCCCGGCACCAATTTCGACGCCAGATAGGCGAGCTGCGCCGACTGGTCGTAATGCTGCTTGATGACGAAGCCGCGCATCCCGGCCTTCTTCGCGCGGTTCGCCATCTCGATTACGTCGAGCGCGCGGCGCGCCTGCGCACTGTGCGGGCCGAAGCTGTCGGGATCGAGATGCGTGTGAATGTCGATGGCACCGCGGAGCAGCGCCCGGTCGGCCGCCGTCGGCGGCGGCAGCGTGCTCAGCGTGGCGGGTTGATCATGCGCCCCGCCCAGCAGCGTGGCTGCCAGCAGCAGCGCCAGGGTCCGTTTCGCGCGGATCACAGCCGAATCCTCCCGCCAATGACAAAATAGGCGCCGCGCCGGTCATAGAATGGCGAGTTGGCCACGGTGGGGGTTGCGATCGAATTGGGCGTGATCGGCGGATCGACGTTGAACAGGTTTTCGACGCGCCCATAAAGCTCGACCGCCGAATTGAGTTTGTACGACGCGTTAAGATCGACATAGCCGCGACCCGGAACCGTATTGTCGATCAGATCGAGGGTCGTGATGTTGAAGCGCGTGTCGAACTTGCCGCCGTCAACGTAGCGATAGCCCACACCCAGCTTCCAGGGTCCGACCGCGTAGTTCGCGTCGAGGTTGAAGCGCCACTCAGGCAATCCGACGGGCGGCGGCGCCAGGCCTACCAGACCGACGAAATCGTTGGTGATCCCGTTGGATGTCGTCGAGATTTCGGCGACATAGTTCGCCAGGCCGCGCAGGCTGAGTTGTCCGCCGAACAGCTGAAAGCGATATTGCAGTTCAACGTCCACGCCGCTGGTCTTCAGCGAATCCGCGTTGAAGGGGATGACGTTGATCTGCGTGATATTTTGCGTCGCCGGATCGCGGACGACGCCCGAACAGAATTCGGTGCGGCCCTGGTTGCAATAATCGACGATGCTTTGCGGCGCGATGGTCGAAATCGCCTGTTTGATGGCGATTCGATAATAGTCGATCGAGGCCCGCAGCCCCGGCAGAAAGCCGGGCTGGAAGATGACGCCGGCGGTCAATGTGTCGGCGCGTTCGGGAACCAGCGCGGTATTGCCGCTGGTGATCTGCAATGTCGGTCGCGAGATATTGGTGCGCGGATCGACGATCGCGCTGATTACCTGATTACCACGCTGGAACAGCTCGTAATTATTCGGCGCGCGAATATCGCGCGACAGCGTGGCGCGGAACCGAAGGTCGGGAACAGGTGAATAGCTCGCACCGACCTTCCAGGTCGTCACGCCCCCGCTCAGCTCGTAATCGGTATAGCGGATCGCGCCGTTGAGATCAAGATTATCGGCCCACGCCACACCATTGGCGAGCGGCACGACGACCTCGGCATAGCCTTCCTTGACCGTGAACTCGCCGGCGAAAGGCTGCGAGTTGATCGATCGCCAGCGCCGCAACGCTGAATCCGCGTCCGAAGTCAGGCTGGTCTTCTCGCGACGATATTCGGCGCCGACCGCGAACTTGACGTCCCCAGCCCAGGTGCGAAACGGACTGCCCGACAGGTTCGCCGCGAACACATCCTGTTCCTGCCGCGACCGTGTCCAGGACGTACCGCGATAATAGTTCAACGCCGCTTGGTTGATCGATCCGGCGCCGAACGGGTTGATCGGCACGCAGTTGCGGATGTCGCCATAGGGGTCCTGCGCTGCCGTTGGATTAGGATTGTTGAGCAACGCGCGGCAGATAGGCTGGCCAGTCGCGGGATTGGTTACCGCGTCCAGCCCCAGCGTCCAGCGATTGGCGATGCGATTGTAATAGCTGATCGATTCATAGCTGTTGCGGCTGATCTGCGCCGATACGTCCCAGCGCCAGCCATTGCCGAAGCTGCCCTCAAGGCCGAAGGTCAATCGCTTCACATCGGTCGCGTTGTCGAAGAGCGACGTCTGGTCCTCAAAGTTCATGCGGCCGACGGTGATGCTCGACACGCCCTGCGCCGCCATCGCGATGCGCACGGCCGACGGCAGATAGGCATTGTCGTTGCGGACGGTGAAGCCGGCATCATCGCGATTGGGCGATAGATCGGAGAGGACGTTGACGCGGGAGTAGAGGAAATCGGCGAACATCGTGACCTTGTCGCTCAGCTCGTAGCGCATGCCGGCATAGCCGGTGATCCGCTCGATCTCGGGCAGGATATTGCCTTCGTCGACCAGCGTCGCGCCATCGCCGCCGGTCATGTACGTGCCACCGATATTGGTACCGTAGTTGAACGGGATCACGGTTCCGCCTGGACCGAACTGCACGCCGGTCCCGGCCGGAAAGCCCAACCGTTGCGCGATCTGCAGGCCGATCGCGCGCGTCAGCACCCCGCCTGCCGTCATCTGGGTAAAGCGCGAATTGTTGGCGATCAGCAGCCGCGGCTGACCGTTGGTGGCCGTATATGCCGGGTTGGTGAGCAGCGCGGTCTTGTCATCGCCCCAGGGCCGCGTTCCCTGCGCCGTCTGCCCGTCATTGTGCATGTAATCGGCAGCGACGGTCAGGTGCAGCCGGTCGTCCAGCAAACCGATGCCATAGGCTGCGCTGATCGCGGGCCGATGGTGGTCGTCATAGACCGACTCACCATAGGAAAGGTCCAGCTTGAGCCCCTTCAGGTTCTTGTCGAGCATGAAGTTGACCACGCCAGCCACGGCATCAGAGCCATAGGCCGCAGACGCGCCGCCCGTGACGATCTCGATACTGCTGATGAGCGCGACGGGCACGATGTTGGTGTCGATCGTTCCGGCCGGATCGGTGAACGCGACCCGCCGCCCGTCGATCAACAGCAACGTGCGCTGCGTGCCGAGGCCGCGCAGATCGGCATTGGACGCGCCCACGGGCTCGCTCGACTTGCCGATATTCTGGTTGATGCGCAGCTGCGGCACATCATCCAGCAGGTCGGCGACCGTGCTGGCGGCCTTTGCCTGCAGGTCTGCCTGGTTCAAACTCGTCACCGGCGTCGGCGCGGTAAAGCCGCTGATGCGTGTGCCGGTGACGGTAATTGCCTGCTGTTCTTCGGCGGCCTCGTCAGCCGACGCGGCGGGCGCGGGTCCTGGTTCCTGCGGCTCGGCTTCGGTGCGGCTCGGGCGCGCGGCCGGCTGCGGCTCGCGCCGGGCGGGGGCGACGGCATCCACGACATAGGCGTTGGCATTCGCCTTGCGCGCGGACAGACCGGTACCCGCGAGCATGCGGCGCAGCGCCTCGTCCGCCGAAAGGCTCCCGCGCAGCGCCTGCGATCGCACGCCCACCATCCGTGCCGGATCGAACATCACCGCCTTGCCGCTCTGCCGCCCGAAAGCTTCGAGCGCTCGCGCAAGTTCCTGCGCGGGAATGTCATAGCTTCGACGTTCGGTTGCAGCGGCAGCTGCCGCGGGCATGCCAGGCAGCGCCCCCAGCGCTACGCCGGCAAGCGCAATAGCCCATAGTCGGCCGCAAGCGCGATCACGCATCCTCACCCCCATTTTTGCCTTCCGCGCGTCTTCGCGGCTTATGCTAGTAAAGACGCAGTCCGATCGGGGGTCCGAACGCCAAACCGTAAAAAATTATCAGTCAGGCTGATTAGCGCGCTGCTTGCGCCAGACGAGGCGTATCGTACCGCCGGGCTCGTTCTGGGCGCCGAGCGGATAGAGCGCCTCCAGCGCGGCGAGAAAATCGTCGCGATCGGCTGCCGGAAAGATTCCGCTCACCTTGAGCCGCGCGATGGCGGGATCGTCGACGACCAGCGGCACGGCGGAATATCGGTTCACTTCCTTGATCGCATCGGCGAGGCTGTCGGATCGAAAGATCAGCGTGCCCCGGTTCCAGGCTGTGGCGCGTTCGACATCGGCGGCGCTGACATCGACCAGGTCGGCCCCGTCGCTGACCAGTTGCTGCCCCGGGCTCAAATCGGTTCGGTCCAGCGCAGGGATAAGCCTGGCCAACCCCGTGCGACGCACCGAATCCACCCGCACACTGCCCTCTACCAGCAAGACCTGCACTTGCCCCTCGCGTTTGACCTGGACGTCGAAGGCGGTGCCGAGTGCGGTAATCTGACGGTTGCCGGCCGCCACGACGAACGGACGCCGCGCGTTTTTGGCAACGTGGAACATCGCTTGCCCCTGCAGCAGGCGCACGTCGCGGCGATCGTCTGAATAACGCACTTCGACCAGCGAGTCGGTGTTCAGCGTTACCTTCGATCCGTCGCCCAACACGACGTCGCGACGCTGTCCAATCGCGGTAGCGTAACGCTGGACCTGCTCTCCTGACGAAATCGCCGTTCGTGGCGCTGGCCACAGCAACATGCCGCCGCCGATCGCGCCGACCAGGCTGGCGGCAAGCGCCGTCCCGAGCACCCAACGTTGGCGAACCGGGCGACGTTTGGCCCGCGCCAGTTCCAGGGCAGCACGACGCATCTCCCGGATCTCGGGCATCGACGCATAGCTGCCGATCCGCTCGATCCGCTCGTCGATCGCATGCCAGCCCGCGGCGTTCGCAGGGTCGGCCAGCCAGTCCGCGAACGTGCTGTCCGACGCGAATCGCTCCGGGTCGAGCTGGCGCCGCGTTGCCCACCACACCGCCGCCTCGTCGGGCGCGTCGGGCGGCAATTGGGAGCGCAGATCCATCATGACAGCCGCGTCCGTAGCAGCGTGAGCACGCGGCTGATATCCTTCTCGATCTGCCGTTGCGACAGTCCCAGCAAAGCCGCGATTTCCCGGCCGCTCATTTCTTCGAAACGGTTGAGGACGAACACCATCCGCGGTCGCTCGGGCAGCGTTTCCAGCGCTTCGATGAACCGCTGATAATCATCGCGCCCGATCGCCTGTCGTTCGGGCGATATGGGATCGATCAGTCGCGCGAACGGATCGGCGGAACCGGTGCTCTCAAGCTCGGGCTGGGTCCGCTTGCGACGGGCGCGATCCCGCAACAGGTTGGTCGCCACGCGAAAGACATAGCCCTCGAGGTTCTCGACCTCGTCCCCCTGCCCCCGGCGCGCCAGCGCGGCATAGACTTCCTGCGTCAGGTCGTCCGCCTCGGCGCGATCGGCGACCCGGCGGAGGAAATAGGCATGCACCGCCCGCTTGTAGCGCAGGGCGAGGAAGGCGACGTTCTCGTCGCAAGCTGGGTTCCTCATGGTGCTCATCCGTTCTGATTATACAAAACGCAGAAAAGCCGGACCTCCGAACGCGGCCCGTTCAATCATCCCGTTTTATCGCCGGAGCGCAGCTCACCCAGACACTCCGGCAGCGAGAGGGCGAGGGATCATCGCTGGTGGAGGTCCGCCGCACCCTCGGGATCAATCAGCTACATCACGGCAGTAGTCACGGGCCGCCGCTTGATTTCGTCAAGCGCCGCCTGCGCTTCGGGCGACCGCTTGCCCATCGCCGGAAAGGCCGGAAGCGCGGGATCGAACCGGTCCCACTGGGTCGCATCCTTCGTGTAGATGACGGTCGACGGCGTTACGACATTGGGATCGTCGAGCGATCCGGCCTGTACCATCACGATGGGGCCCGGCAGATCGCCCGAGGTATAGAGCCGCCCGCCGCACTCGCCACAAAAGTGCCGATTGACCCGGCCGCCCGTATCACCGTGCGTCGTGTATATTTTGGGCGAACCCGCGACATCCAGCTGGTCGCGATGGATGCCGATGATCGTGGTGTGCCCGGTGCCGGTCGCCTTCTGGCAATCGATGCAGCAGCACTGCGTGCAGTACAATGTCGGACCGGTCAGCTTGTAGCGGATCGCGCCGCACAGACATCCGCCTTCAACCGTCTCACCTTCAGGGACCATCCTCATTCTCCTGTTCTACTTTTGGCGGGAAGCCATGGCGTCGGCGCTTATCGCGCCGGTTCGGCAATCAGCGCTTGCGGCTCGGGCGTCTCGCTGCTGAACGAGGTGCGCAGCGCCAGACGATAGGCGACATACATGGTCACGGCCGGGATGACCGCGATGGCGGCGAACACATAATAGGTGTCCATCCGGCTAAGCCCCGCGCTTAGCAGGAAGCCGCCAATCGCAGGACCGATCACCGCCCCCACGCGGCCAAAGCCGACGATGAAGCCCACGCCGGCATTCTGGATCGCGGGCGGGTACATCACCACTGCGATCAGGAAGAAGCCGGTATAGGCGCCGACGATGAAGAAGCTGGTCAGCCCGGCGACCAGCACCAGCGGCAAGTGTGCGGGCGGCATCGAGCCGAACACGACCAGCGTGATCGCCGCGCCGACCAGGCACCACATGGTCAGCCGGACCTCGCCGATACGCCGGCCGAGCAATCCGAAGCTGAGATGGCCTGCCGTCCCGAACGCGCCCGTCACCACGCCGGCCGCCGCCGCCATCGATGGCGTCAGTCCGGCATTGGCGAAGATGGTCGGCTTCCAGTTCATGATGAAATAGCCGACCAGCGCATAGGTGACGGACGCCACCCAGATCAGCAACGTCTGCGCACGGATATCGGGCGCCAGCATGAGGCGGAACGTACCGGTGCGCTCGGCGGCCTGGGGCGGCAGGACGGGCAGCGCCGTCAACTCGGGTATACCCATGCGGCGGTTCAGGCGGTTGATCCGGTCCAGATCGCCTGGCGCTTGGCGGCGCGCCAGGAATTCGCGCGACTCGCCCAACAGGAAGATGCTGAACACGAATGTGACGACGTTCAGGGCGCCCGCGGCAAAGAAGATCATCCGCCAGCTGCCTTGATCCAGCGCGACTGCCGCGATCGCGCTGCCCAGCATCGATCCCGTGCTGAACCCGATATGCAGGATCGCCAGCGCCATGTTGCGCGACTTGTCGCTCGCATATTCGGCGACCGTCGTGTTGAGGCACACGACCAGTGTGCCAAGTCCGATGCCGGTGATGGTGCGGCAGACAAACAACTGCCAGATGTTGGCCGCCATCCCGCTCAGCAACAGCATCGTCGCGAGCGTGCCGAGCGCTGCCAGCATGATCGGTCGGCGACCGACCTTGTCCGCCATCGGGCCGATGACGAACGCGCCGATCACCAGGCCGCAGGCACCCGCGCTGAACATCCCGCCGAGCAGCGCAGGGTCGATCCCCCATTCGCGCGTCAGAGCAGGCGCGGCAACGGCAAGTGAAACGACATCGAAGCCGTCGGCGATGTTGATCAGGCAGCACAACACCACAACGATCAGCTGGTAAGCGCCCATCCGCGATGGAGGCGCCAGAATCCTACCCTTCATCGCTGCCGCCACGTTCGCTCTCCGATATGCTTATATGCAATGTCATTTGCTTATACCGGATATTATCAATTGCCTAGTGTTCAATTTCCCCTTCTCCGATGCCACACCGGTATCGGTCGCAACCCAATGGCGATTGGATCATCTGCTTATATTGAACATAATGCGTTCATACCAAATTGAAGATCGGGAGGATATCGTGGTCGAGGATCTTGCTGGACGGACGCCGTTCGCCGCCGCCAAATGCCTGTCGCGGCGCACCCGCGCGCTCACTCGCCCGTTCCACCAGACTGCCTTGTTCGCCCTGATGGCGGGCATTCCCCTGCTGTCGCCGATGGCGGCGTTCGCGCAGACCGCAGCGCCGCCCGAGGCTCCGTCGGACCCGGCAGCCGAAGTGACGGGCGAGAACGATGCGATCACCGTCACCGGCACGCGCATCAGCGGCTTCACCGCTCCGACCCCGCTCACCACCGTCGGCCAGGCAGAACTTGAATCCAAGGCGGTCAGCACCGTGTCGGAACTGCTGGACGACGTGCCACAGCTGCGCATCAACCAGAATATCGGCAAATCCAGCGAGCCGATCGGCGCCTCGAACGCCGATCTGCGCGGGCTGGGTACACAGCGCACGCTGGTGCTCATCGACGGGCGCCGGGTCGGCTTTACCGATCCGGCAGGAACGATCGACACCAACATCGTGCCGGTGGCGCTGATCAGCAGCGTGGAGATCGTCACGGGCGGCGCGTCAGCGGCCTATGGTTCGGATGCAGTGGCCGGTGTGGTCAATTTCGTGCTGAACAAGAACCTACAGGGCCTGCGGCTCGACGCGTCCTATGGGCAGACGATCTATGACGATCACCGTCGGCCGTCGATCAGCGGCGCTTATGGCACCTCGTTCGCGGACGGTAAGGTCCAGCTGACCGTCGCCGGCGACTATCTGCGCAACAGCGGCCAGACTTCGCAAGCCGAACGCCCATGGGGCAACAGGCAGACCGCGTTGCTGACCAACCCTGCCTACACCCCGACCAATGGCCAGCCGCGCCTGATCATTTCCGACAATGCGCGCTTCAGCCAGATGACCGCGGGCGGCGTCCTGACCCGCGCGAACGGCCTAGCCCTTGCCCAGCGGCTCGGTTTCCCGACCGGCACCGGCGTACAGTTCGGCCCCAATGGACAGCCCATCCCGTTCGTCTACGGCACCAATATCGGCGGCACGTTCATGACCGGCGGCGACGGCGCTCAAGTGACCGATGAAGGCAATATTCTGCCCGAAATCGAACGCTTCACTGCCTTTGGCGGCATCCGCATCGAACTGTCTGAGAATCTGAAGTTCTTCAGCGACTTCATCTATGCCAAGGTCGACTCGCTGTCTGACCTCACGCCCAATCCCGACAACGGCAACCTCACGATCCGGAACGACAATGCGTTCCTCCCCCTCGCGCTGCGATCGGCGATGGCCGCCGCCGGGCTGACCAGCATCACCATGGGCCGGATCCATTTCGAGGACGAATTGTCGCGCTTCGAAAGCACCACGGTGAGCCGCCGGTTCACCTTCGGGCTTGAGGGGCGTTTCGGCGGCAGCTGGACCTGGGACGTCTCGGGACAGATCAGCCGCAATGACTATGACCAGCTAAGCTTCAACAACCGCATCAACAACCGCTTCACGCTCGGACTCGACACGGTGGTGAACCCCGCCACCGGCCAACCGGTCTGCCGCGCCCTGTTGAACAACCCCAATCCGTCAGCGGCGCAGGATCCTTATGGCGACCTTCGCGGCTGTGTTCCGATCAATCCGTTCGGCGCGGGTTCGATCAGCCAGGCGGCGCTAGGCTACTACCGCGGCACCTCGTATCTGCGGTCGCGGCAGGAGCAGGATGTGTTCGCCGTCAATCTGTCGGGCAGCCCGTTTTCTACCTGGGCCGGCGAGGTGAAGGTCGCGCTGGGTGCCGAGTATCGGCGCGAGCAGACCTCATTGCGCTCCGATCCGGACTCGGCCGCCCGTCGCTGGCGCTCGGTCAACGCCCAGCCGTTCGATGGCGAATTCGACGTCAAGGAAGGGTACGCCGAAGTGGTCGTGCCGCTGGCCCGCGGCAGCCGATTTGCCGAGAATCTCGATATCAACGGGGCGATCCGCTATACCGATTACGAGTTGAGCGGCGGCGTCACGACCTGGAAGGTTGGCGCCAACTATTCGCCCTTTGCCGACCTGCGTCTGCGCGCCACCTTGTCGCGTGACATCCGCGCGCCTAACAACTTCGAGCTGTTTTCGCGCGGCAATCAGGTCATCAACGCGATCGTCGATCCGCGCACCAACATCTCGCGCCAGACGGTCCAGATCACCAGCGGCAACATCGCGCTGCAGCCGGAAAAGGCGGATACCTTCACGGGCGGCGTGATCTTCACGCCCAGCTTCCTGCCCGGCTTGCGAGCGTCGGTCGATTACTACCGGATCAAGATCAACGACGCGGTATCGGTCATCGCAGCGCAGAGCATCGTCAATTTCTGCGAGGAGGGGCGCACTGAATTCTGCGCCGGCGTGGTCCGCGATCCGGCCACGCAGATCATCAGCCAGGTCAACGTCATCCCGTTCAACGCCGACTCGCTCAAGACCAGCGGCGTGGACGTCGAACTGCAATATCGCTTCGCACTGGGCGGCGGCGAACTCAATCTGCGCGGCCTCGCCAACTATGTCGCCGAACTATCGACCACGTCGAATGGCGTGACCAACGATTATGTCGGCCTGGCGGGAGTCGCGCCCCCGCCGCAGGGGGTGCCGGAATGGCGCGTCAACCTCGACGCGACCTATTCGACCGATACTTGGCGGTTCGGCATCGGCTATCGCTATATCGACGGTGGCAAGTTCGACACGCGGTTCAACATCACGACGCTGGACATTGCTGACAACAACATCTCGGGGCGCAGCTATGTCGACCTCTCGGCCTCGTACAAGCTGAATACGGCAATCGAACTCTACGGCCGCGTCGAAAACCTGTTCAACGTCTATCCGCCGATTGCGCCGAATGGGATCACGCAGCCGACGATCGCCAGCTCGCAATTCTTTGACCGGCGCGGCACCTTCATCGCCGTCGGCGGGCGGCTTCGGCTTTGACCGGCATCGCTCCCGATAGCCGGTGGGGACCGGTTGACGCGGGGACGATCGGCCGCCGTCAGTTCGCCACCGGCGTGCTGGCGGCGGCCGGCTCATTGGTGGCGGGCTGTTCGGCCGGCATGCGACCGCCCGCTTCGCCGCCGCTGGCGCCCCTGCGTGTCGCCGCGCGGCCCGATGTACTTGAGGTAGGCCCGGTCTTGCTCGCAGCGGCACCTGGCGGCGGGTCGGCTTCGATCCTGCCCGGCGGCATCCCCAATCTCTTCGAGGGGCAAGTGGCGGGCGCGCTCGACCGCTTTCCAGGCGCTGCAGACGCCGCGGCGCAGGCGGAGACGCAGTTGTTGCGACTCTCGGTCGCCAATCCCGACCTGCGCATCGTCATGACGGTGACGGAGGGCCTCTACCGCGTGGTGGCGCGCCGCTCGGCCGGGATTTCAAGCGTCGCCGACCTTGCCGGCAAGCGCGTCGGCGTGTTCGAGAGGACGTCGGCAGCCTTCTTCCTTCACCGTCTGCTTGGCAAAGCCGGGCTGAACGACGGCGACATCGTTCGCGTCGCACTTCGTCCGAGCGAAATGGCGCAGGCCCTGACTGAGCGGCGGATCGATGCGATGGCAATCTGGGAGCCGGAAGGCGAGCGGGCCATGCGCGCCATCGGCCAGGACGCGATCACCTTTGCCGATCCCACCGCCTATCGCGAATTCTACAACCTGAATACGACCACCGCCGTGCTGGGCGATGCGACGAAGCGGGCGGCGCTGGTTGCGTTCATGCGCGCGCTGGTCGGCGCTTGCCGCACCGCCGCCGATCGCCCGGAGAAGATATGGCCACTGCTCGCGGCGAGCAGCGGATTTGCGGAGAATCTGATCGCCGCGGCCTGGCCGCACCACCGTTTTCCGGCCAGCCTGTCCCCTGCCCTGCTCGATACCATGGTCGCGGAAGAGCGTTGGCTCGCGGTCCAGGACGGCCGCGCTCCGCGCAGCCGTCCCGAACTCGATCGCCTGATCGACCGGTCGCTTCTAGTCGAGGCCGGTATCAGAATTTGAACCGCGCGCCGATCGTCATGAACCGGCCGATGCGATCATAGAAGGCGGACGAGGCATAGCTCGGTGCAGTGATCGCATTGGGCGTCAGCGGCGGCGCGGTGTTCAGGACATTATCGATGCTGGCAAAGAACTGGACGTTGGGCGTGACGCGATAGGACGCGTTGAGATCCAGATAGGTCCGCGCCGGGACGCTGTTGTCGTCGATGTCCACGCCCTCCACGAAGCTGACGTTCAACGTGCCGCCATCGACATAGCGCAACTGCGCGCCGATCGCGGTGCGCTCGTCGCGATAGTTGGCCGACAGCACGCCGCGCCACTTGGGAATGCCTCCCGCCGGCCCAACCGTGCCGGTGCTGCCGGTCTGCCCAGCATAATCAACCGTGACGCCATTCAGCGTGGTGGTAAGCTCCGCGACATAGTTGACCAGCGCGCGCGTCTCGATCCGCCCGGCGCCGACCGGCATGGAATAGCTCGCCTCGAAATCCACGCCGCTGGTCTTGGCGCCTGCGGCGTTGATCAGCGTCGCCTGGACCGCGGTGATCACGTTGCCGTTGAACGTGATCGCCGGACACAGATCGGCCTGCTGCCGGACCAGGCAGCCATCGACGATCTGCTGCCCGGTCAGCGAGGCGATCGCGTTGCTGATGTCGATCGAATAATAATCGACCGACAAACGCAGGCCCGGCACCCAGGAAGGCTGATAGACGAGGCCCGCCGTCAGTGCCCGTGCCCGCTCCGGCGTCAGCGCGGGATTGCCGCCGGTCAGCTGGAGGGTGTTGAGCTGAACGTTGGTGACGGGATTGGTGATGTTATTGAAGAACTGCGACTGGCCGGAGAACAGTTCGTTGATGTTCGCAGCGCGGATATCGCGGGAATAGGTGGCGCGCAGCCGCAGGTCGTCGAACGGGGTGTAGTTGCCCCCTATTTTCCAAGTCGTCACGCTGCCGCTGGTCGAATAGTCGGTCACGCGCACCGCGCCATTGACGTCCAGATGCTTGCCGAGCGCGGATTCGCGCAGCAAGGGCACAACCACCTCGGCAAAGGCCTCCTTGACGTTCAGCTTACCGCTCAGCGGCTGTGGATTGACCGTCTTCCAGCGCCGCAGCACCGAAATTTCGTCCACATCAGCGCGCACGCGTTCCGTGCGATATTCGCCGCCGACAGCAAGCGAAACCGGCCCTGCCCAGGTGTCGAACACCGTCCCTTCCAGGCCGAGCGAATAGACATCCTGCTGTTGACGGGCCATCATCACCGCCGTGCCCTTGTAGTAATCTAGGGCCTGCCGGCTGATCGACCCGGCGCCGAACGGGTTGATCGGCACGCAGGCGCGAATGTCGCCATAGGGATCCTGCGCGGCGGTCGGGTTCGGATTGTTGAGCAGCGCGCGGCAGATCGGCTGGTTCGTCGCCGGGTTGATCACGCTGTCGAGGCCGAGCAGGAAGCGCGGATCGTTGCGGTTGTTGCCGTCCTCGCGATAATAATCGTTACGGCTCAACTGGACAAAGGCGTTCCACTTCCAGCTCGCGCCGATCTTTCCATCGATGCCGAAGCCATAGCGCTGCACGGTATTGTCGACGGTGTTGGTGAACGGACCATCCTCGCCCGCCACGCGTCCCATACTGAACTGGGTGAGGTTGTTCGCCAGCAGGATGTTGCGAACTTGCGACGGCAGGAACGCATTGTCCCGGCGAATGACCAAATTGCCATTGTCGGTCGCCGTCGTGCCGTCCGAGAAGATGTCGGCGCGTGAGACCAGCGCGTCGGCATAGACGCTGATCTCGTCGCTGACGTCGAACGTGATCCGGCCATAGCCGGAAACGCGTTCCAGCACGGGCAGGATGTTCGACGTGTCCGAGAGTGAGGCGCCGTCCCCGCCCGCCATATAGACACTGCCGATCGAGGTGCCGTAGTTGAACGGCAGCACCGTGCCGCCCGGGCCGAACTGAAGCCCCCTCAACGCCGCCGGGCTGTTGCGCGCAGTTACCCCGCCCAGCGTCATCTGCGTGAAGCGCGCATCGGGCAGGATCAGCTGCCGCGGCGCGCCAGGTGTGCCGGGATAGGCCGGATTGGTCAGGATCGCATAGCCGCCGCGCGCCCAAGGGCGTGAACTTTGCCACAACTGGCCACCGTTGCGGAAGTAATCCGCCGACGCCACGACATGGAGCCGCCCGTCCGCAAAAGCACGACCCGCGGTCAACGACGCCCCAGGCGTCGCCACATCGCCATAGGTGGAGATGCCGTATTGGACATCGCCCTTCAGCCCTTCGAAGCGGTTGTCGAGCACGATGTTGACCACGCCCGACACTGCGTCCGAGCCGTAGGCTGCCGATGCGCCGCCGGTGACGATGTCGATACGGCGGATCAGCCCGACCGGTATGACGTTGATATCGACGCCGCCCGACGGATCGGTGGCCGCAAACCGCCGGCCATCGACCAGCAACAAGGTGCGGTTGGCGCCAAGACCACGTAGGTCGAGGTTGCTCGCGCCGATCGGCTGGCTCGACGTGCCGGTGTTCTGGTTCGCCTTGAGCGCCGGCACGTCGGTCAGCAGGTCGGCGATATTGCGGACGCCGCGGTCCTGCAGTTGCTCCTCGCCAACCGTGGTCACGGGCGTGGGCGCGGTGAAGCCGGAAATGCGAGTGCCAGTGACCGTGATCTCAGCGCTGTCGCCGGCCGGCTCAGGCGACGTATCGGGGCTGGCCGACGCCGGAACGTCGGCCTGCTGCATCGCTGCCATTGCCGGCTGAACGCTTGCCATCGTCAGCATGGCAGCGAGCGCCGTCATGCTGGTCAGGCCGGTCGGCACGCTCGACCTGTACTCGCGGTTTGCCAAGGCCTTCATTATTCACTCTCCCCCTCCCGCACGATGCCGTGCAGGTAGTTTGCCGGTTGTGTTGTTAGATATTAATGAATTATATTCGTCCATAGCGAACAATCTAATGCCTATTGGGGCATGGTCGGATAACCAGCGGTTATGGTTCTGGCCGGGCGCGGAACGATGTAGATCGGGCGCGAGACAGACGAGGAGAGTGGCTTGATCCAGCGGCGGCATCTAATTCACGCACTCGCCACCCTGCCCGCGCTGGGGATTGGCGCCTGCGCAGCGCGTGGACGACACGTGACCGACGGCCCCGCACTGCAGGTACGCGGCAGCCTTGAGACGCTGGAGATCGCACCCGTCCTGCTGGCTGCACGCCATTTCTTTCCTGGCGGCGCCGACGTGCGCAACGGCGGGATCGGCAATCTGGTCGGTGCACCGCGCGTGGCCAGCCTGGGAGACGAAGGGCGCGCCGACATTGCGACCCATGCCGAAACGCAGGCGCTGCGTTATTCGGTGGACCGTCCCGACCTCCGCATCATCCTGACCGTGACAGAAGGCAGCTACCGCATCGTCGCGCGCCGGTCGGCAGGCGTCGCGGCGCTGCGCGATCTCAGGGGAAAGCGCATCGCCACGATTCCTACGACCTCCGCCGGCTTTTTCCTCGCCCGGATGCTGGAGCAAGCAGGGCTTCGCCTCGACGACGTCGCGATCGCACGGGTATCGCCGCTGTCAGGCATGGCGGCCGCCCTCGCCCGACACGAGGTGGACGCGGTGGCGATCTGGGAACCGCACGCTGCCAATGCCGCGCGTCTGATCGGCAAGGATGCGATCACCTTTTCCGGCGATGGTGTCTACCGCGAATTGTTCAATCTCAACAGCACTGCCGCCAACCTCGCCGATCCGGTGCTGCGACCCCGCATCGTGGCGTTCGTGCGCGCGGTCATCGACGCTTCGCGCGCAATCCGACGCGACCCGCGCGTTGCGCAACAGTTGCTCGCCACGACTGGCGGCTTCACGCGCGACGAGCTGACGGCATCGTGGCCGACGCTCGCCTTCCCGGCCGATCTGCCCGCCGATCTGCT
The DNA here is from genome assembly GCF_001721295.1 of Sphingomonas turrisvirgatae. Classification (GTDB taxonomy): domain Bacteria; phylum Pseudomonadota; class Alphaproteobacteria; order Sphingomonadales; family Sphingomonadaceae; genus Sphingomonas; species Sphingomonas turrisvirgatae. The sequence continues at coordinate 53,601 of NZ_MDDS01000075.1, forward strand.
GGACGTACTGGTGCTCGAAGAGCAATGGCTGGCGCAGCAGGAACGGCGTGCGCCGCGCGGACGTGATCGCCTGGCCAGTCTCATCGATGCCAGCATCTTGCGCGAAGCACGCGGCCGCACGCGGCGCTGATTGCAGCCGGCGGACCGTCGCACGATCGCCAGTATCATCCGTCAGCAACACTCCCGGCCTGGCCATCAGGACGTTCGGCTCGGTCGTTCAGTCCCCCGTTCCAGCGCGGCGCGATCTTCGATGGTACCGGAACAGCCCTTTTTCGTTGGCGGCACTGCTGAAGTCAGCTGAAATTCAGCTGCGCCCCGCCCTTGAACAAATTGACCAGTTCGCGCCGCGTGCACAGCCAGCGCTGCTCGGCTTCGTCCCAGCGAAAGGTCTCGGTCGCACGGCTGATGCGGGTCGGCGCTTCGCTCTCGCGCGGCGCTTCGCCGTCGGCCGCCCATAGCAACATGTACCAGTTGGCGGTCGCGCTCCCCTGCCCGTCGAACTCGGCGCGAAAGTTGCTGAACGCATGGACCGCGACACGCTCGCCCCGCCCCTCGCGCCAGCTGTAGAAACCCTGGATGGCTTCCCGGCCCTCCAGCAGCAGCCGGCCCGACGCATAGACGGCCTCGGGCGCATAATAATCGCCGGCATTGCGTCCCCAATTGGTGTCCACGTCGTGCCAGAAATCGGCCAGCCCCAGTTCGAGTTCGGCAGTGGCGATCGCGCGTTCGCGGCGGCTCATGGTCGCGGTCATTTCAGCATCCCTGATTGAAGAACAAGTCGAACGCCGTGCGGTCGATCGCTGCCCGGACGGCAGGATCCGGGACAAGACGGCGATAGAGATCGATCGCGTCGCCGTACCCAAGTTCGCTTTCGTGGTTCACGAACGGCGCGTCACTACCCCACAGTAGCCGCGCAGGTCCGGCCCGTTCGAGCGAGTCGCGGGCCACTTCGGCAGCGGTGTCGAACGGCATGCGAAAGCCGGCGGACAGCTTCACCCAGCATCGCCCGGTTTCGACTGCGCGCACCAGCGCATCGGTCCCCACACGCCGTTCCGCCGCATCGCGCGACGGCACGCCCAGATGATCGACAACGACCGGCACCCCGGCGGCGACCAGCGCGGGCAGCAGTGTCGGCAGGCTGGCGCTGCGGCTCAATAGCTCGACATGCAGCCCGGCATCGGCGATGCGATGCAAGAAGCCGCGCCACGGGTCAATCGACAGGTCGGGAAGTTCATCGACGCGCCGCCACATCAGCCGCACGCCAACCACGCCCTGCGCGGCTAAGCGGAAAAGCATTCCCGCATCCGTCTCGGGCGGAACGATCACCGTGCCGCGCAGCCGGTCGCGATGCGCGGCGAGCGCCGACAATGTATAAGCATTGGCATCATCGAACAGGCTGGCCGCTGCGATCACGCCATGCGTGATGCCATGCGCGTCCATGTCCGCCAGCCATGATTCCACGCTATAATCGTAATCCGGGCGCGAATGCGCGTCGGCCGCGAATGGCATGTCCCTGGTGAAGACATGCGCATGCGCGTCGACGCGGGGCGATCGATCGTCAGTGACCATGGCCCGCGCGGACCGGCTGCGGCGCGCCCTTCAGGCTCATCAGCCAATAGGTGAAGATCCCTGCCGAAGCGAGGGGCACGCCCAGCAATGCGAAGATCGTGACCGGGCTGAATCCCTCGCCGAGGACGAACGCCCCGAACAGCGGCGCAAAGATCGACGCCACCCGGGCCGCGCCATAGGCCCAGCCGATGCCGGTCGCACGGCTGCGCGGCGGATAGAGCGCGGCCGCCAGCGCCGGGATGCTGGCTTGGCCGCCATGCTGGAACACCGCCATCAATCCGACTGCGAAGAACATCAGGATCGTCGGCGCGGTCAGGCCGATCAGCAGCGAGAACAACGCCGCCAGCATGAACGTCGAAGCCATCACCCGCTTGAAGCCGAATCGGTCGATGAAAAACCCAATGGTGAGCATGCCGATGAATCCGGCGACCGTGTTCACGCCGTTGATCAGCGCCACTTGCGGCCAAGGCAGGCCAACCACATCCTTGAAGATCGTCGTCTTCCACACCCCGGCCGTGATGAACACGAAGCTGGAGATCGTGATCGCCCACATGAGGAAGGTCTTGCCGCGCTGACCCGGCCCGAACACGTCGCCGAGCAGGATGGCGCCGGCCGCGCGCTCCGGCTTTGGCGGCACGTGCAGCAGGACCGGCTCCTCGCGCGACGGATCCATCTTGCGCGCCAGCGTCTGGATCTTGGGATCGTCCGGATTTCGCGCCGCGAGCGAGCGCAGCGATTCAGGCAGCATGAAATAGACAAAGGGCAACATGATCGTCGGCAGCGCCACCGCGATCCAGAATCCGCCGCGCCAGCCGAACGGCTCGAGCACGAAACCCTGCATCAACGCGCCGAGCAGCGCGCCGATCATCGTGCCGCTGACCGTGATTGTGCTCATCGTGGAGCGCAGCCGTTGCGGGGCAGTTTCCGACGCCAGCGAAACCAGGATCGGGATCATGGCGGTGCCACAGAATCCGGCGACGAAGCGGCAGACCGCGAACGGCACCAGCGAATGGGTGAAAAGGATCGCGAATGCACTCAGCGCCATGCCGGCATAGCAGAAGAACAGCAGTCGCGGGCGCCCGATCCGATCCGCCAGCGGCGGAATGACGAACGCGCCAAGCAACATGCCGGTCTGCTGTGCGACCATTGCCGAGGTGATGGCAGTGCGCGAAACGCCGAAATCGCGCGCCAGGTCGGGCAGCACCCAGCCGACGATGTACAGCTCGTACCCATCGATCGCCGTCAGGATCGTACACAGGATGAGCACGGTCAGATGGAAGCGATTGAACTTCAGTCCGTCGAGGAAGCTGTCAATCGCAATTGCCTGGCTCTTGCTTGCCATCCGCCTGCCCTCTCCCAACGCGTCGCAGCGACGCATTCCAGTGTTCATATCACATGACATTCGTTATCATCGAACGCCAGTATTTTGTCAGCTTGGCTTAGATAGGCGCGGTCGTCCAGTATGCATTTCACCGAACCGGCGTCGCTGGACACATGCCTGGGGATGCGACACTAAGGACGGATGGGGACCAAAAGGACGAATGCGCAATCCATCCTGCACCTCGTCAAGCAGGTGCAGTACAAGGCCTATGTACGGCTCGAAACGGTGCTGAGCCCGTTCGACGTGACGGCCGTCCAGTTCCGGATTCTCACGACATTGTCGACGCGGCCCGACTTGTCGTCCGCTGAGCTTGCGCGGCTATATGACGTGAAGCCGCAGACCATGATCAAGCAGATCGCGCTCCTCGAGGCGAAGGGGCTGATCGAGCGGCGGGTCAGCGATTCGAACAAGCGCCTGCTGGAGGTGCGGCTGACCGAACGCGGCGCCACTACGCTCAAGCAGGTGCAAAAGGATTCGCGGGCGCTCGAGCGGCAATTGCTGAGCGCGCTGGATGAGGGCGAACAGGACGTCTTGCGCGACCATCTCCATCGTCTGCTGGTGTCGCTCGATCAGACCGACGAAGCGAGCGAGGGCCGGGAAATCGAGGAGCTGGCGCCCGAATATCGTCGCGCCGGGGTCCAGCGCCTCAGCTAGCCTGCGTGCCGAGCGCGCCCATCCTCTCCGACACGTCCTGCGCAGCCTTCAGCAGCAGCTTGGCGAACTCCTTGTGCCGCCCGCGGCTCATATAATCGCTGGGACCTAAAATGGTCAGCGTCGCCGCGATGCGGTTGCTGTAATCGAAGATCGGCGCGGCGATGCCCGCGAAGTTGCGGTTGAGGCTGCCCACCGTGGAGGCGTATCCCAGCTTGCGCACCTTATCCACGCTGGCGGCGACATCGTCGGCTGCCGGGCCGTTGGGGACGCGATCGGCCTCGTACGCGGCAAGCGCCGCGCGGGCGAGATCGGACTCGTAACTTGGGAGATGGGCCAGGAACACCAGGCCGGTCGCGCTGGTGGTAAGTGGCAGGATATAGCCAAGTCGCAGCGAGAATGCGCCTTGCAGCGTGCCGTCCGCCTTGGCGACGATGCACGGCCCGCGATCACCCCACAGGGACAGGTAAACGGCACAGTCGGTGCTGTCGCGCAAGCTGGTCAGCGCTTCGGCCGAGAGCGAGACGACGTCGAGCTGCCGAACCGCGGCTAGGCCCAGCTGGATCGCGAACGACCCCAGGCCGTAATGGCCGTTCTGGGGATCCTGATAGGCCATGTTCTCGCGCACGAAGCTGACGAGGTACAGATGCACCTTGCTGGGCGGCATCGCGGCGCGCGCGGCAATCTCGCGCAGGGGCAGCGGCCCCTCTGCCATCCGCAGCACGCGCAGCACGCGAAAGCCGACCTCGATCGACTGAACCCGTCGCTTGGATTGCTCAGTATCTGCCATTGGGTCCTCGACCGCCGTTGATCCAGCGATCTTCCTGCCAAGCGGCGCTCGCGCTGTCCACGCGAGTTTGGACCAAACTCAGCCGTGCTTGCGCCGGTTCCACGTCGCAAGGGTCTGATGCGCCTCGCTAGCGGCCTGTTCCAGGAAGCCGGGCGCTTCAGTCCGGGCCGCAATTTCCAGGCGCAAGCCATTGGGATCGAAGAAATAGATCGAGCGGACGAATTCGTGATCGACCAGCGGCGTCGTCTTCACGCCATGTGCTGCCAGCCGCTGCCGCATCGCCTCGACGCTCTCCACCGAGTCGGTCTCGATGGCAAAATGTTGCACCCAGTCCGGCGTGTTCGGCGACGGCGCGGGCAATTCGTCCCCGCCCAGATCGAAAAAGGCGATGTATGAGCCGTCACTCATCTCGAAAAAGAAATGGACGTACGGCGTCTCTTCGCCCGTGCTCGGCACACGCTCCGACAGCATGCAATTGACGAGCGGAAGGCCGAGAATATCCTCGTAGAAATGCCGCGTTTCCTCCGCATCGCGACACGGATAGGCGAAATGGTAAAGCCCCTTCAGCGGTCGCGGATCGGTCATGCGCAATTCCTTTCGGCCCAGCCTATAGCACGGCGTTCAGTCGTCCTTGTCCTCCCGCCGGGATGACAAGGACGCGTGTTCCAGCATCTTGTCGAGAAAGCGTTGCAGCGCGGCCGACCGGTCCCGCGTCCGCCAGACCAGCATGACCTCAAACGTGAGGCCCAGGTCGGCGATCGGCACCAGTCGTATATTGTGGCCCGGCGTATGTGGTCCCGCCGTCGTCACGATACCGACGCCCATGCCCACCGATACCAGGCTGAACAGGATCGAGTTCGTCGTGCACTCCTGAACGAACCGCGGCGCGTTGCCGTTGCGGATGAGCGCGCCGACCACCCGGTCGTAATAGCCCGCGGCCAATGTGCGCGCCGGCCCAAGTACCGGTTCGTCGGCGATCTCCGCCAGCGTGACCGACTCGCGCTGGGCGAAGCGATGGCTCTCATGGACCGCCAGCATGGTTTCGCCCGCGCCGATCGCTGTCGAACTCAGCGCCTCGCGATCGCGTTCTTCCAGATGCGCGTCGTAGACGATCCCCACATCGAGCGCGCCATCCTTGAGCGCGGCAATCTGAGCAAGTGAGCCGGTCGAGCGCAAATCGAGTTCGACTGAGGGCTCGTTGGCGCGGAAATCGAACAGCCCGCGCGAGATGAAGTCATAGGTCGCCATGATCTCGCTCAACCCGACGCGGATCGTGCCAAGATGCCCACTGCCCATGCGCCGCGCGCGATCGACTGCCCGATCGACCTGACGCAGGATCTCCTCGACATCTTCCAGGAACGCCCCGCCCGCGTTGGACAGGCGCACCCCGCGCGGCAGGCGTTCGAACAGTTCGACGTCCAGTTCGGCCTCGAGATCGCGGATCTGCCGCGTCAGCGCAGGTTGCGCGATGCGCAGCGCAATGGCGGCGCGCCCGAAATGCTCCTCGCGGCCGATCGCCCGAAAATACCGCAAATGTCTGAGCTCCATGCCCAACCCATACTTGGCAGGCATCGATCGCTCAAGAACAAAGAATTGGACCTATCAGTCGTGCGGAAACACTGTCGACAGGACGACCCAAGACGAGTGGAGCATGATGGATACCGGCGGCCTGGACGAGCTTGATTTCGGCACTCTCTCCACAGTCAGCGTGCGTGGCACGGCGATCGAGATGCTGACCGCTGGAAGCGGCGCGCCGCTCCTGTTCCTGCACGGCCTGGACGGGCTTGAGGGATCGGCCGGCGTACTGCGCGAACTGGCACGGCATTTCACCGTCTATGCACCGTCACATCCCGGTTTTGGCGGGTCGGAACGTCCCGCGCGGCTCGATCGGGTCGACGATCTCGGCTATTTCTATCTCGACCTGCTGACGTTGCTTGCGCTCGACCGGCCAGTCATCGCCGGCGTCTCGTTCGGCGCCTGGGCCGCGGCCGAGATGCTCACCAAGGAGCCGGGCCGCGCCGCGCACCTCGTGCTCGCCTCCCCGCTCGGCCTTCCGACAGCGAACCGGCGCGAACAGCATGTCGCCGACATCTTTATGCTTTCCCGCCAGGAGCTGGGCGCGCGGATGCAGCTCGGCGACCCGACGCCCGGCAGCGACATGGCCGTGCTGACGCGACTGCCGGAAGAACGCATCCGCCGCCTGATGCGCAATGACGAGGCGGCGAGCCTGTATGGCTGGACGCCCTATATGGCCAACCCCAAGCTGGGCGACCGGCTGCACCGCATCGCCCCGCCCGCCTTGATCCTCTGGGGCAGCGACGACGCCATCGTCAGCGCCGAATATCGCGCGGCGTGGGCGGATGCGATGCCGCAGGCGGCGGTCGAGACGATGCCCGATGCCGGCCACCGGCTGCACGCCGATCAGCCGGGCGCATTTGCCAATCGCGTCGCACAGTTCGCCGCGCGCTGACCCCTCCGGGAGAGACGATATGAAGATCTGGCAGTTCAGCGAACAGGCATATCACCCCGCCTTTCAGGTGCCGGGGGCGATGCGCGTGACGCTGCCTCAGCACCATTGCGATCCGGCCGAGGCGGGGCAACTGCTCAACCGCTACCTGGACGAATATCTTCTCGCCGACGAACTCGGCCTCAACATCATGGTGAACGAACACCATGCCGCCGCAACCTGCATGTCGACCTCGTGCATGACGACGCTGGCCATTCTGGCGCGGCAGACCAGCAAGGCGCGGCTTCTCGCGCTCGGCATTCCGCTCGCCAACCGTTCCAACCCGCTGCGCGTCGCGGAAGAGATCGCGATGGTCGATTGCCTGTCGGGCGGGCGGCTCGAGGTCGGGCTGGTCAAGGGCGCGGCGTATGAGCTGTTCATGTCCAACCGCCAGCCGACCGGGTTCATGGACCGGTTCTGGGAAGCGCACGACCTCATCCTCGATGCGCTGGGTAATACTGGCGACAATTTCGCTTGGGAGGGCGAACATTTCCACTATCGCACCGCCAGCCTTTGGCCGCGCCCGATCCAGCAGCCGCGCCCGCCGATGTGGGGCACGGCGTCCAGCGCGTCGAGCGCGCGCGAATATGGCCGGCGCGATTATACCTGTGCGACCTTCCTGTCCGGCGCCGTCGCGCGGTCCGTCTTCACCGGCTACCGCGAAGCCTATCTGGAGGCGCATGGCCGCCAGGCCTCGCAGGATAAGCTCGCCTATCTGGCGCTCGTCGCCTGCGCGAACGACCGCGCGACCGCGTTCCGCCGCGCCGAGCAGATGAAGAGCTATTTTACGACGGCGGCGCGGCTCGATCCGCAATTCCGCAATCCATGGGGCTTCAACGCGGTTGAGGCCAATGTACGGATGCTGCAGGCCGGCCCGTCGGCGATGCGCCCGCGCATGCGCAACGGCCAGCCGCTTCCAGTCGATGGTACGATCGAGCAGTATATGGATGCCGGGCTGTTCTTCGTCGGCACGCCCGACGACGTGTACGAACAGCTCGCGCAGTTCCATGGCGAGACCGGTGGGTTCGGCAACCTGCTGATGATGGGTCAGGCCGGCGAACTGGATCATGCCGATACGGCCGACAACCTGACCCTAGTCGCGCGCGAAGTCGCGCCACGCCTCGCCGACCTGCCCGAAATCCCGTTCGAGATCCGGTATGAGGCCGTCGGCTGAAGCGGACGGCGGGGCGGACCGCCATGCGCCGCCGCTGGCCAGCGGCATCTCGCACTATATCGAACTGTTCCGCCGCACGCCGCCTGCGTCCGATCTGGCGACGCTGCGGCTGAACGGCGACCTTGGCGCCTGGCGATTCGCTGCGCCATCCACAGCGCGGCGTTTCGACACCACCATCGCTGCCGGTGGCCGCAGCATTCCCGTGCGCGTTTACGATCCCGGCGATTCCGGTGCCCGGCCGGCGATCTGCTACTTTCATGGCGGCGGCTTCTCGATGGGCAGCATCGAGAGTTTGGACGTGGTCGGCGCGGCGCTTGCCGAACAGTGCGGCGCTGTCGTCGTCAGCGTGCAATATCGCCGCTTGCCCGAAGCGGACTATGCCGCCGCCCAGTCGGATTGCGATGCGGCCTTCGCATGGACCATCCGGCAGGCCGAGGTGCTGGACATCGACCCTGCCCGCACCGGTGTCGCCGGCGACAGTGCCGGTGCGCTGCTCGCGCTGTGCTGCGCCGCCAATCAGCGCGACGCGAGGCACGCGATGCCCGCCTTCCAACTGCTGTTCTATGGAACGTTCGCGATGGACCCCGCCCGCGCGGCTTATGCGCGCAGCCACGACCCGCTGCTCACCGGCGAGCGCGTGCGGCAGTACATCGCGTTGTTTCGCGACAAGGGCGGCCTGGTCGCGCATCCCGCGCCCGTCGATCGCCCCGATCTTGGCGGATTGCCGCCGACCCACGTCGTCGCTGCGGAACTCGACCCCTTGTGCGACGAGGCAGAGGCGCTGGTTGCGGCGCTGAAGGCGGGGGGCGTGCCGGCCACCCTCCGCGTCGCGCCGGGCATGATCCACGGCTTCCTGCGCGCGCTCGCCGTGTCCGACGCGGCGCGCATCGAACTCAGTCAAGCGGCCGGCGCACTGCAAGCCATCCTCAAAGGAAACGAACCATGAAGAAAGACGACAGCTACGACCGCGGCCGCGCGATGCGGCTCGAGATGTTCGGCGAGCCGGGCGTCGCAACACTGGACAAGACCGACGACTTCAACGAACCGTTGCAGGACCTGGTCACCCGCATGTGCTTTGGCGATGTGTGGAGCCGGCCGGAACTCGATCGCAAGACGCGCTCGATGCTCACGATCGCGCTGCTGATCGGTCAGTCGCGGCCCGATCAGCTCAAGAACCACATCAACGGCGCGCTGGCCAACGGCGTGACAAAGGACGAGATCCGCGAGATCTTGCTGCACGCGACGATCTATGTCGGCTTGCCCGCCGGTTCCGACAGCTGGCGCCACGCCCGCGAAGCCTTGCAGGCCGCCGGTGCATATTGAGCCGAACAACGCCGCGTTCGACGAGCCCCTGCACGGCGCGATCTCGTCGATCGAGGACATCATCGACGCGGCGCGAGAGGGCCGACCCTATATCCTGATTGATGCCGAAGCGCGGGAGAATGAGGGCGACGTCATCATCCCGGCGCAGTTCGCTACGCCGGCGCAGATCAACTTCATGGCGCGCCATGCCCGCGGGCTGATCTGCCTCGCCATGACGGACGAGCGCGCGCGCAAGCTGCGCCTGCCGCCGATGGTGGCCGAGAACAACAGCGGCCACGGCACCGCCTTCACGATCTCGATCGAGGCGCGCGAGGGGGTGAGCACCGGCATTTCGGCACAGGACCGCGCGCATACCGTGGCGGTCGCGATCGACCCGACCAAGGATTGCGAGGACGTGGTCTCGCCCGGCCATGTGTTCCCGCTGGTCGCGCGGCCGGGCGGCGTGCTGGTCCGCGCCGGCCATACCGAGGCAGCGGTCGATATCTCGCGGCTTGCCGGGTTGATCCCGGCCGGCGTCATCTGCGAGGTGATGAACGACGACGGGACGATGGCCCGCCTTCCCGAACTGGTTGCCTTCGCGCAGCTGCATGGGCTGAAGATCGGCACGATCGCAGACTTGATCGCATATCGCCGCCGCACCGAACGGTGCGTTGCGCGGGTGCACGAAGAAGCGTTCGACAGTGTGCATGGCGACGGATTTCGCCTGTCGGTCTTTCGCAGCACGATCGACGATGTCGAGCATGTTGCCCTGTGGCGCGGGCGGATCGAACCCGATCAGCCGACCCTCGTGCGGATGCACCGCCTCGACTTCGTGTCCGACATGCTGGGGCCGCGGACCGAACGCCGGCATTACGTCCAACGCGCGCTGGCAAAGATTGGGCAGCATGATGGTGCCGGCGTCATCGTGTTCATCCGCGACCCGTCCGTGACGGCGATTTCCGAACGGCGCAGCAACGGCCTGACGCCTACCAGCGAACAGCGGATCCGCGATTATGGTGTGGGCGCGCAGATCCTGCTCGATCTCGGCGTTCGCGATCTGGTGCTGCTCACCGACAGCGAAGCGCGGCTGTCGGGTATCGAAGGCTATGGCCTGCGCATTATCGGCCGAGAGGGGCTGGACCATGACGACTGAACTGAAGGCGGCCGAATCCAGCGTCGCCGACCAGCTGAAGCTGGGCCTGCGCCGGCTTGGCAAGGCGGTGGTCGTGATCACGGCGTGGCACGAGGATCGCCGCTGGGCCATGGTCGCGACGGCAGTCAGCGAACTGAGCATGGATCCGCCCTCGCTGCTTGCCTGCGTTAACCGCAGCGCGAGCCTGTACGAACCGCTGACCGCAGGCGCCGCGTTCTGTATCAACATTCTGCACCGCGACCAGCTGGACATCTCCCTCGCCTGCGCCAGCGCAAAGGGCGAAGACCGCTTCGCGACCGGGCGCTGGTCGGCCGACGCGGATGGCGTCCCCTATCTGCAGGGCGCGCAGGCGAGCTTCTTCTGCACCCATGCGACCTATGTCGAACATGGCACGCATGCCGTGATCATCGGCAACGTCCGCCATGTCGTGATCGAGGGCGACCCCGATCCGCTGATCTACCTCGACGGCGGCTATTCGCGTGCGCTTCGCCTCGCCCAGGCGGCACGCTGAGCCACGATATTATCAGCCTGGCTGCTTTTCCTTGAACGGCGGCGCGACCCTGATATAAGCCAGGCTGTCATTGTCGCCGGCCCATCGACAAGTCGGGCGGCGGGAGAGGAAGCGGAGGTAATCCCATGCAGTTCGGCCTGTTCTACGAACACCAGTCGCCCGCCCCGTTCACAGCGGAAAAGGATCGGCAGATCTTCCACAACGCGCTGGACGAGCTCGAGCTGGCGGACCGGCTGGGCTATGATTACGCCTGGCTGGTCGAACATCACTTCCTCGAGGAATATTCGCACAGCTCCGCGCCCGAAGTGTTTCTCGGCGCGCTCAGCCAGCGCACCAAGCGGATGCGCCTTGGCCACGGCATCTGCGTGATGCCGCCCAAGATCAACCATCCCGCACGAGTCGCAGAACGCATCGCGACGCTCGACCTCCTGTCGAACGGACGCGTCGAATGGGGCACCGGGGAAAGCGGCACCGCGATCGAACTGGAAGGGTTCGGCGTCCATCCCGACGACAAGAAGGGCATGTGGCGCGAAGCGACCGAGCAGACCGCCAACATGCTGGCCATGACGCCTTATCCCGGTTTCGAGGGCGAGCATTTCTCGATGCCCACGCGCAACATCGTGCCCAAGCCGCTCCAGGGTCCGCACCCGCCGCTATGGGTCGCCTGTTCGCGCCGCGACACGATCCTCCACGCGGCGCGCAACGGCATGGGCGCGCTGGTGTTCGGCTTTGCCGCGCCGGAACAGGCGGGCAAATGGGTGCAGGAATATTACGACATCATCCGGTCGGAAGAATGCGTGCCGATCGGCCATGCGGTGAACGCCAATTTCGCGATCGTCACCGCCCTGTCGGTGAACGAGGATGAGCAGGAAGCGATCGCACGCGGCACCGAAGGGTTCAAATATTTCGGTTACTCGCTCGGCTTCTACGCTTCGTTCGGCGCGCATACGCCCGGCCACTCGACTATCTGGGAAGGCTTCAAGAAGGCCGAAGCGGGGATCGAGGACAATCACGGCAATGGCGGGATCGGCACGCCCGATCAGGTCTATGAACATTGCAAGGCCTATGCCGATGTCGGGGTCGACCAGATCATCTTCGTGCAACAGACCGGCCCCGCGAACCACGAGCATATCTGCGAGTCGTTGAACCTGTTCGCGGACAAGGTGATGCCGCGCCTCAAGGAAGGCGAGGACGAGCGGCTGGCGAAGAAGCAGGCCGAGCTCGCACCCTTCATCGAGGCGGCACTGGCGCGCAAGCCGCGCATGGCGCCGATCGCGAAGGAGGATATCGCGCCCACCCAATCCTATGGTCTTCGCAAAAAGCAGGCCGGGACATTCGAGAATGTCCGCTCGGATCGTGGCGGCGGCCTCGCGGTGGTGGCCGACGATCCGCTGGCGCTGGTGTCGAACCAGGCGGAGCGCGCCGCACGATGAGCATCCTGGCCGGCCGCGTCGCCGTCATCACGGGCGCAAGCTCGGGCATCGGCGCGGCCTGTGCGCTGGCCTTTTCGGCAAAGGGCGCGCGCGTCGTGCTGGCTGCGCGACGCGCCGAGCGGCTGACGCAGCTTGTCGAGCGGATCGAAAGCGGCGGCGGTCAGGCCCTCGCCGTTTCGACCGACGTGACCGACGAAGCGGCGGTCGCCGCGCTGTTCGATGCGGCGCAAACCCGGTTCGATACTGTCGACGTGCTGGTCAACAATGCCGGCATCGCCGACAGCACGCCGGCCGACGCCATGCCGCTCGATCTGTGGCGCAAGGTAATCGACACGAACCTCACCTCCGCCTTTCTTTGCGCGCGCGCCGCGATCCCGATCATGAAGCGGCAGGGGCATGGCCGGATCATCAATGTCGGGTCGATCTCGGCCAAGGTGCCGCGCGCCAACAGCCCGGCCTACACCGCGAGCAAATGGGGGCTGGACGGCTTGACCCGCGCGCTGGCGATCGACTGCCGCGCCGACAATATCGCGGTTTCGGTGTTCCATCCCGGCATCGTCGCGACGGAATTGGGCGGGGGCTTGAGCAGCCTGCCCGATGATCTGGTGGCGCAGCCCGAAGATGCCGCCGACGTCATCGTGCACATGGCGGACCTGCCCGACCACCTCAATTTCTATGAGGCGCTGGTCGTGCAGAACAAGATTCCGTTCCTCGGGCGGGGGTAAACGCCCCCTCGCCTATTCCTGTGCCGGTTGCGCATCCACCAGGTTCTTGAGCTTGCGCGCGGCGCTGACCGCGGCCGGCCAGCCGGCGTAGAAGGCGATCTGCGCGATCGCCTCGCCCAGTTCCTCGACCGTCAGTCCGTTTTCCAGGCCCAGTTCCATATGCCCCTGCGTCTGGTCGCGATTGAGCGCGATCAGGCAGGTGATGGTGATGAGGCTGCGGTCGCGCGGCGACAGCTCGCTGCGCTCCCACACGCGATCGTACAGCACCTCTTGCGTCAGCTGGTCGAGCAGCGGCGCGACGCTGGCGAGTTCGCGGCCCTTGCCGCCGGCGGGGCGCTTCATGCCTTGTCGCCGCGATAGGTGGTGAAGTTCGCCGCCGCGCCCGCCAGTGCGCCGCGCATCAGCCCCAGGTCGGAAAGCCAGGCGATATAGTGCACCCCGCGCGCGACATAGGTTTCCAGCGCCTTGGCATTGCCGACTACGGTGCCAAGATGCTTGCGCCCCGCGGCGACTTCGATCACCCGATCGATCGCCGCGACGACATCGGGATGGCTGGCGTTGCCGGGGTGGCCGAGCGAGGCGCTCAAGTCGCCCGGGCCGATGAACAGCACGTCGAGCTCATCGATCGCGCACAGCGCCTCGATATCCTCCACCATCTCCTTGTTCTCGACATGCACGCTGACCAACGTCTCGGCATTCGCTCGCTGCTCATAATCATCCATCGTGCCATAGCCGGCCGCGCGGCAGGCGCGCGCCGATCCGCGCTCGCCCAGCGGCCAGTATTTGGCCTTGCGGATGACCTCCCGCACCTCCGTCGCGCTTTTCAGCGACGGAACCTGAATGCCGCTCGCGCCGCTGTCGAGCACGTGGAGGATATTTGCCTCCTCCGCATCGGGCGTGCGCACCACGCTGCTCATCCCCATCAGCTCGCAGGTCCGCACGAGATTTTCGATCTGTGCATGGCTGAGGCAGCCATGTTCGGCGTCGAGGATCAGGAAATCGAATCCGGCCAGCCCATATAGCTCGGCAATCGCCGGCGAATCCACTTTGAAGAAACTGCCGAACACCGTTTCCCCCGCCGTCAGCTTCCGCTTCACCGCCGAGTTGAACATGCCCTCTCCAATCCAGTTGCTATTTACAAATGCCGTTCAACATGGCACCACAATTGATATAAGCCAAGCGTTGATAGCATGTCAGCCGACTGCCACGATAGGAGCGTCAGTGACCCACGGGCCGATCCCGCTCCCGACCGAACCGCTACAGTTGGCCGATGGACTGACCCAATATCTGGCAACGGTGCGCAGGCCCCCCGGCCCTGCCCCGTCGCTCGAAACGGCAAGGCTGATGGCCGATCGCGACGCGCACCGCATCGCCTATCCGCGCCCAGCCGGCATGACGGTCTGCGACAGCTACGTGGTAAGCGAGGGGCGCGAAACGCGCGTGCGGCTCTATCGGCCCGTTGCAGACGCGCAGGCCGCGATCCTCTACTTCCATGGCGGCGGCTTCACCCAGGGCAGCGTCGAAAGCTATGACGGGCTGGCGACGGCATTGGCCGAGGCGAGCGGCGCGGTGGTGGTGAGCGTCGATTATATGCGACTGCCCGAAGCCACGCCGCAGGGCATGGTGCGCGAAGCTTTCGACGTGCTCGACTGGCTTCATGCCATGGCGGGCGCACTGGCCATCGATCCGGCGCGGATCGCGGTGGCGGGCGGCAGCGCGGGGGCATTCATCGCCACGCATCTTGCCGCGCGCGCCACCCGCACCGGTCATCCCCCACTGATCTGCCAGCTGCTGCTTTATGGCGTCTACGACCTCAACGGCGCGCGGGCGGCATATCTCAGCGCACGTGACCCGCTGCTGACCCGCCCGATCATCGGCGCGATGATCACGACTTATCACAGCTGCCAGGCACGCGACGCGGAGCCGTTGCCACCGCCGATCGAGATCGCCGACCTGTCCGCCATGCCGCCCGCCATTATGCTGGGCGCCGAACATGATGCCGTGCTCGCCGAGGGTGTCGACTATGCTGCCCGGCTGCGAACGGCGGGCATATCCGTCGAAACTCGCATCGCCCCGGCGATGTGCCACGGCTTCCTGCGCGCTGTCGGCATGTCGCAACCCGCGCGGGACGAGATGCGCTGGCTTGGCGAGGCATTCCGCAACCACGACCGATCAACAAGGAACTGACCATGGCACTCAAGAACGGCGATCCGGCATTCGAGGCGGGACGCGACATGCGCAAGCAGCTTTTCGGCCCGGCGAGCGTCGAGCGGCTGGAGACGACCGACGATTTCCACGAGCCGCTGGAAAACTACGTGACCTCGGCCTGCTTCGGCGAAACCTGGACGCGGCCCGGCCTGACGGTGCGTGAGCGCAGCCTGATCACGATGGCGATCTGCGCTGCCCTCAATCGCCACACCCCGCTCAAGCGGCTGGTGAAGTGCGCGGTGCAGAACGGCGCGACCAAGGAGGATATCCGCGAGACGCTGTTACAGACGACCATGTATATCGGCGTTGCCGGCGGCGTCGAAAGCTGGGCGCTGGCAGCCGAGGCTTTGAAGGAAATCGATGCCTATTGAGCTGGCTGCACGGGGCGTGCGGGCGTGAGGCCCGCCGCCTCGATACCGGCTGCCGCGCAGGCGGCGTCATCCGTCGGCTTGCCACCCGAAACCCCCACACCACCCAGCAGCACGCCGGCGGTCGTATAGATCGGCACCCCGCCCTGCATGGCCGCGACATTGGGCACGCCGGGCGGCGGCGGGGTGGCCGCGAAATCGGCCGTCGCCCGCCCGAACTTGGCGGCGGCGTTCGCCTTCCACTGCGCGATCTCGCCGCCGGCCATCGACACGCCGTCCATATGCGCCAGCGTCACCGGCATGGCGCGCGCGTCCAGCACCACCAGCGTCATCTTCATGCCCCGCGCCTGCGCCCATTTGACGCAGGTGTCGCGGATCGTCGCGGCGCTGGCATAATCCAGCGCCGGTCGCGCGGTCTGCGCCTGCACCGGCTGCGCCAGAACAAGCGCCAAGGTCGCCGCGATCACATGGTTCATCGAATATCTCCGCATGCTGGCCACGCCGGTCGGCCTAGTTCAACGCGAGCAGGTAATCGACGATCTGCTTGCGCTTCTGTGCATCGGCGACGGGCGGCGCCATCATCTTGGTACCAGGCACGACTGCCTTGGGATCCTTGATGAACGCATCGAGACCAGCCCGATCCCATTTCTTGCGCGCAGCCTTCATCGCCGGGGAATAGCTGTAGTCCGGCTTGGCACCGGCGACCTTGCCGGCGATGCCATAGAGATTGGGCCCGATGCCCGACTTCCCCGCCGGATCAACGCTGTGGCACGCCTTGCACTGAGCGAAAGCGGGTGGCTGAGCGGCGGCCGCCGGCTCAGGCGCGTTGCCGGTCGCCGGCGCGGCAATCCCGATAAGCGGCAACCCTGCCGCGATTGCTGTGGCGATGACGATACGCAACACATGCCTCTCCCGAATTGGATGGAACAGAGTGTGCGACGCTCCAACCTGGCAGACAAGCGAAAAATCGCATATTGACGAACCTTATTAGATATCAACATACGTCCGTGCCGGCTGGTTCTATCCATGCGATCACCCACCGGCCAGCTTCAGGAGAATGGGATGCCGCCGTCATCGATCCAGCTTTTCGACGCTCATGCCCATTTTTTTACCAATGACATCGAACGTTATCCGGTCGATGTGACCGGCGCGCGCGAGACGCCCGAAGCATTGATGGAACGGCTGAACCGCGATCCTTCGACGGCGGCGCGCGTGCTGTCGCTATGGGACGAATGCGGCGTCACCGGCGGGGCGGCGGTACAGTACAATACGGTGTACAAGACCGATAACAGCTACACGCTGGATGTCGCGGACGCGCATCCCGATCGCGTAGCAGCCGTCCTCATCCTGCGCGCGAACGAGGCAGGCGCGCCCGCGCTGCTCGACACGCTTGCCGGATCGCGCAACGTGAGCGGACTGCGGCTGTTCGGCTATCCGGATGCCGACGGCAATTACCCGTGGCTGGATTCGCCGGCGGCGCTTGCGACATGGGATGTCGCCGCCGCGCATGGACTGGCCATGGTCGTGATGTACGCGCCCGGCAAGCCGTCGCACGCGGCACTGCGCCGCATCATCGCGCTCGCCCGCCGCTACCCGCAGACGGTGATCGCGCTCGATCATTGCGGCTGGCCCGGGGTGGAACAGGGCGATGCTGGCACGATCGGCGCCGAACATCTCGAACTGGTCGATGTGCCCAACATCCACTTCAAGTTCACGCAGATCAATTTCAACCGCTTCGCCGAAACGGGGATCGATGCCGCGGCGTTCGTGAAGCGCCTGGTCGACACGTACGGCGCGGCGCGCGTGATGTGGGGGTCCGATTACGGCAACACGCAAAACAGCTATGCCGAAATGGTTGAGCAGGCGATTGCGGCGACGGCGCTGCTGGACGATGCCGATCGCGCGGCCGTGCTGCACGACAATGGCGCCCGACTGTTCGGAGGCAAGCGCGGATGACCGACATGCCGCAAGCGCCGGTGGTCGACGCGCACGCGCATATCTTCACGCGCGCCATGCCGTTTACCGACACGGCCTGGACCCGGCCGGATTACGACTATCCGGTCGAAGCTTATCTGGCCGACCTGGATGTGCATGGTGTCAGCTTCGGCGTGGTGACGGCGGCGAGCCTGTTCGGCGAGTATAACGACTATACGCTGGCGGCATTGGCGCAGCACAAGCGGCTGCGCGCGACGGTGATGCTCGACCCCGATACGAGCGCGTCGGAACTGGCTTCGCTGCGCGCGCAGGGCGTGTGCGGCGTTCGCTTCCAGATCCCGCTGACGGCTGCGCTGCCGGATCTGACCGGCTATCGCTTCCGCCGGTTCGTGACCCGCCTGGCCGATGCCGGCATGCATCTTGAGCTCAACCTCAG
The DNA here is from genome assembly GCF_001721295.1 of Sphingomonas turrisvirgatae. Taxonomy (GTDB): domain Bacteria; phylum Pseudomonadota; class Alphaproteobacteria; order Sphingomonadales; family Sphingomonadaceae; genus Sphingomonas; species Sphingomonas turrisvirgatae. Next base: position 71,743 of record NZ_MDDS01000075.1, read on the forward strand.
CGGGCCGCAGCTGGCGCAGATGTTGCCCGCACTGGCAGACCACCCCATTCCGGTGGTGGTCGATCACTTCGGCCTGCTGCGCAGCGAGGGCGAGATGGCGGGCGCCGGCTTTACGGCGATGTTGCGCTCGATCGCGCTCGGTCGCACCTTCGTCAAGATCTCGGCCGGGTTCCGCCTGCCCGCCGATCGCCTGGAAAGCTATGCCGCGCGCTTGCTGGCCGAAGCGGGTGCGGAGCGGCTCTTCTGGGGCAGCGACGCGCCCTATGTCGGGGCGGAGGACCGCGTGTCCTATGCCGACACGCTCCAGACGCTCTACCGCATCATTCCCGACGCACGCGTGCGCCGGCGGATGTCCGACGCGGCGCTGCGCTTCTACTTCTTCTAGGCCAGGGCCGTACGCGGCGCCGCCCGTCGGCGGCGCTTGCTCAATCCAGCGGGACGGCGTTGATGACCTGGGCCTGGGTATATTCCTCCAGCCCCTCCTGCCCCATCTCGGTCCCCATGCCCGACTGACGCCAGCCACGAAACGGAATGCGCGGATCGAGCGAGGTCAACTGGTTGACCCAAACGGTGCCGCTGGCGACTCGCTTGGCAACCGCCGTCGCCCTTGCCACGTCGCGGCCCCACACGCTGCCGGCCAGGCCATAGTCGGTCGCATTCACGCGATCGATCAACTCGTCGATGTCGTCGTATTTCAGAACCGGCAGGACCGGCCCGAACTGCTCCTCCCGCACCAACTCCGCCTCGTCCGGAATATCGCGCACGATCGTCGGCGGGATGAAGTATCCCGGCCGGTCGAGCGGCGGACCGCCCGCGATGATCCGCCCCTCGCCACCGCTTGCCTCGATCAGCGCCGCGACCTTGTCGAACTGCTGACGATTCTGCACGGGGCCGATCTGTGCGCCCTGGTTCGCGCCATCATCGATCACCATCGCTTCCGCCAGTCGAGCCAGCTCGTCGCAGAATTCGTCGTAGATCGCCGAAGGCACATAGGTCCGTTTGACCGCAAAGCAGATCTGGCCGGCGTTGCGCATCGCCCCGTCGAATATCTTTGCCGCGACCGATGCGGGTTCGACGTCGTCCAGCACGATCGCGGCGTCGTTGCCGCCCAGCTCCAGCGTGACGCGCTTCAGCGTCTGCGCTGCGGTCGCCATCACGCGCTTGCCCGTGGCGGTCGATCCGGTGAAGGCGATCTTCGCCACGTCGGGATGCCCGGTCAGGATGGGTCCCAGCTCGTTCTCGTCGCAGATGACGTTGAGCACCCCGGGCGGCAGGATTTTCTGGCACAATTCGCCGAACAGACAGGTGGTGAGCGGCGTTGTCGGCGCGGGCTTGCACACCATCGTGTTGCCCGCGACCAGCGCCGGCCCGACCTTGTTGACGAGCAGGACGAGCGGGAAGTTCCACGCGGTGATCGCAGCGACCACACCCAATGGCACGCGATGTTCGATGACGCGGTTCGTGCCATCGTCCCGCAGCACCTTGGGTTCGATCGTCATGGTGGAAAAAGCGCGCAGCACGAATGCGGAACCTCGGATTTCGCGCGCGGCCTGATCCAGCGGCTTGCCCTGTTCGGCGGTCAGCAGCGCGGCGAATTCATCGACTCGCGCCTCGAGCGCGTCGGCGATTTGCGCGACCAGCGTAGCGCGCTCCCCGGCCGGCGTGGCCGCCCAGGCCGGAAAGGCACGCCCCGCTGCTGCGACGGCCTGATCCAGCAGCGTTTCGTCAGCTTTCGGACAATCGGCAAAGGGCTGCGCGGTTGCCGGGTTGATGACCGGGAAGGTCGACACACCGGGACGCAACACGCCGTCGATCAGCAGGTGGAAGCCGCGCGCCTCGCTCATGCAATCGCCTGCAATTCCGGCGCGACGATGGCGCCTGGCTGGTCCAGCCCCATCAGCTTGCTCGCATTGCCGCCGATCATCGCGCGGATATCGTCGTCGCCATAGTCGAGGTCGATCAGCATCTGGATGACATAGCGCAGTCCCTCGACCGGCGTCGGGTTGCCGACCTGGCCCAGGTCCGATCCGATGATGGTGTTGGGCACGCCGCCGGCCTCGATGCACATTTTCAGGCTGTCGTGGCTGTAATTGCGCCCCTGCACGCCCGCCCACATGCAGCAGCTATGCTCCAGATAGGCGCCCATCTTGGCAAGCTCGGCCATGTCGGGCGGCGTGCAGCCGATCAGGAAGGTGGGGTGGTTGACCAGCAACCGCGTGATACCGCGCTTCTTGGCCTCGGTGAACAAGGGCCAGATCTCGCTGATGTGGAGATGACCGGCCGACAGCACCGCATCATATTCCGCGATCAGGTCGAGGACCGGCAGCACCTCGTCCCTGATGCGCCCGCGTTCGTCGACGACGGTCAGCATCGTGGGTGCAAGCATCTTGTCCTTGGTCGGCAGGAACTGCTGGCGATGCGAATGGCGGATATGGTTGGCGGCCGAGAAGGTGGGCATCCACACCAGCCGCGCACCCAGCTTGAAGCCATGCTCGACGGCATAAGGATTGATCCCCCCCGTCGTATTGTTGCACGGAACGCCGGTCAGCAGCTTGATCTGCCCGGGCATGATCTCGTCCAGCAGCGCCGCGACGGGCGTGACCGAATAATAATGATCCTTGAACAGGATCGCGCGCAGCCCCGCTGCCTCGCCTTCCTTGATCGCCTCGACATGGTTCAGCCGGCGCGGCATGACCGATGGGCCGCTGTGGCAATGCAGGTCGATCGCGCCTTTCAGCAGATCAGTGATCCGGTCGCTCATTGCGCTTCATCCTTGGGTTGAGGCATCGGGTAATCGTCCGCGTTCAGCACCCAGCCGGGCTTGGCCGAAAAATCGAAACGCGGCGGGCAAAAGGTGTCGAGCAGGCGATTGAGCCCCTCCGACACGCCTTGCGACGTATGCGTCGACGGCGGCGGGATCACGGCAAGCGAAGGGGCAGCGATCCGTTCGTGATCGTCGTCGATCCACTGCGTGGAGTCGCTGATCCACGGCCAGCGCAGATGGTGGATATAATCGCCGTCGAGCGCGATCGAATATTGTTCGAAATCGTCGTGATGATGCGGCGACAGGTTGTCGGCGGCGCGGGGACCGACCCGGCCATCGCCGAAATTCACCATGATCGTCGAACCGCGGTAGATGCGGCCGAACCGTCCCTGCTCGGGTGCGACATTGCCGGAATAGACCCGCACCTTTCGCTCGCCCACCGGATCGGGCCACGCTTCGAACGGCGCGACATTGGGGTCCGGTTCGGCATAGGCGTCCGCGTTGCTGCATTGCGCCGCCAGGTCTTCCGAGCGGACCGTGAACAGCCGCAGGATACGGCCGCCCTTAACCACCGTGACCTTGCTGTCGCCGGGCGGCACAAAGGCGATGCTCTTGTCGCTAGCCGTCACCGTGCCTTCGGGGATTTCGATCTCGACCTCGACGCCGTCTTCGGTCAGCACGACCGCATATTCGTCGACCTGCCCGCGCCGCTCGAACACGGCACCCGGCTGGACCTCGCTATAGGCGACGATCAGCGTCTGCCCTCGCGCCAGCCAGGTTCGCGCCGACGCCGTCTCCTGCTGCGGCGGCGTGTCGTAAAAGGCCGCATAGCTCGCCCGCTTGAACGCGGTCGGCGCCGGCTTGCCGGACTTGGGGGCGAGCGTCGCCCTGAGATCGTTGCGCCCGTACATCGGCCCTCCCTCGGCCGCGGAACAGTTGCGGCATTTCGTCCAACTTAATTGCCCGGCAAAGCTCGCGTCTAATTCCTTGTCATCGAACCAATGATGCCGCGACGGCATCGATCGGCGCGTAACGAACCCATATCGTGATCCTATCGTAAGACCCCAAAATAAGCATTGGACCCATTGCCGAACCGCGCCAAGATAGCAGGCAAGCTGATATAGGTCGAGCGGGAGGGTGACGTTGTCGCAGAGCATCGAGGTACGCCTGGACGAGGGTGGGCGCGAACGGGCTGAAACGCCGCGGCTCGGCTTGTCACGGCTGCTTCAGCCGCGCTCGATCGCGATTGCCGGCGCGTCTCCGGACGGTGCAACGATGGGCGGCGTCATCCTCGCCAATTGCGAGCGATTCGGCTTTGCCGGCGATCTGCACCTCATCAGCCCGACGCGCAGCGAGATTGGCGGGCGGCCTTGCGTCACCTCGGTCGATGCCTTGCCGGACGGCGTCGATGCGCTGGTCCTCAACGTGCCGCGCGCGGCGATCCTGCCGGCCGTCCAGGCGGCAGCGCGCAAGGGCGTGGGCGGCATCATTGTCTTCGCCTCGGGCTTTGCCGAAGCGGGGGATGAAGGCCGCCGCGACCAGGATGAAATCGCCGCCATCTGCCGCGCGGCAGGCATGGCGCTGATGGGCCCGAACTGCATGGGCTATGTCAACTATGCCGGCGGCATGGCGCTGACGTTCGAACCGGCGCACCCTCAGCCGCTCGGCACCCGCCGCAGCGTCGCAGTGGTCGCGCAGAGCGGCGCGATGGCCTCCAGCATCCGCGCGGCGATGCAGGGGCGCGGTATCGCCGTCGCGTTGCAGGCGGCAACCGGGAACGAAGCCGTGGTCCGCGCCGCCGACATGATCGACCAGATCGTGACCGACGGTCAGGCGGCCGCCATCGCCCTGTATATCGAACAGATCCGCGACCCCCTCGCCTTTCTCGCCGCCGCCCGCCGCGCGCGGGAAGCCGGCATCCCGGTCGTCGTGCTGCACCCGGGGCGCAGCAAGCGCGGCCAGGAAGCGGCGCAGTCGCACACCGGCGCGATGGTCGGCGACTATGCGTTGATGCGCGTCGCGGTCGAGAATGAAGCGGTCGTGATGGTCGACACAATGGACGAATTGTTCGACACCGTTGCGATCCTCCACCGTTTTCCGCGGCCGGTGACGGGCGAACTCGGGGTTGTCACGAACTCGGGCGCGCTGCGCGGCACGGCGTTCGACTTTGCCGAGGATATCGGCCTGCCGATCGCTCAGGTGAGCCCCCAGACGCTCGAGCGCCTCGCCGCGCTGCTGCCCGCCGGCATGGAGATCGACAACCCGCTGGATGTCGGCACCACCGGCTTTGCCAAGGCGGACATTTTCGGCCTGTCGACCGCCGCCATGCTCGCCGATCCGGCCGTCGGCGGCGTGCTGCTGCCGATGGCGGGCGGCGGCCCGTCGCAACAGCGCGCCAAGGCCGAGGCGATCATTCCCGAAGCGCTCGCCTCGGACAAGCCGGTGGTCGTGGCGATCACCGGGGATAGCTCGACGCTCGATCCCGATTTCCTGGCGGCGATGCGCGACAGCGAAACCCCGCTGTTCCGTTCGCCCGAGCGAGCGATGCGCGCGTTCGGCGCCGCGCGGCGTTATGCCCGCGCGCTGGCCAGCGTCGCCGATCGCGCGCCTGCTGCCGGCTCCCTGTCCGGCTGGGCGACGGCGGGCGTCAAACCGGAATATGTCGGCAAGCAGTTCCTGCGCGAGATCGGCGTGCGCGTGCCGCATGGCGAATTGGTGGTCAGCGCCGATGCGGCCGTCGCCGCCGCCGCCGAAATCGGCTTCCCCGTCGTTCTCAAGGTGCAGGCCGAGCAGCTCAGCCACAAGAGCGACATCGGCGGCGTCATGCTGAACCTGCGCGACGAGGCGGCGGTGCGTGCCGGATGGGATTCGCTGATGCGCAACATCGGCGATGCACCGATCGACGGCGTGCTGGTCGAACAGATGTCGGCGCCGGGCTTGGAGATGGTGGTCGGCGCCCGGCACCATCCCGAATGGGGCGCATCGGTCATGGTCGGCTTGGGCGGCGTGCTGATCGAGGCGCTGGACGCCGCCGAACTGCTGCCCGCCGACATCTCACACGCCCGCGCGGTCGAACGCATCCGCAACCTGCGCGGGGCAAAGCTGCTCGGCGAATTCCGCGGCCGGCCGGCGCGCGACGTGGATGCCGTGGCCGACGTGGTGGTCAAGGTCGGCGCTGCCATGCGCGCCGGCATCGGCATCGAGGAAATCGACATCAACCCGCTGATGGTGATGGCCGTGGGCGAAGGCGCGATCGCGCTCGACGCCCTGATCGTCACTGCCGCATGATCCAAGGACAGGAAATGGAACAGACGATGGAAGCAACGCAGAGCAAGCCCGTTCCGGGCGGCAACAATGTGCTGGTCGAATTCGAGGATGGCATCGCCTGGGTGCACCTCAACCGGCCTGAAAAGCGCAATGCCATGAGCATCGAGCTCGCGCGCGAGATGAACCAGGTGCTCGACGCGCTCGAGCTGGATGATCGCTGCGGCGTCATCGTGCTGACGGGCAAGGGCGAGGCGTTCTCGGCCGGCATGGACCTTCAGGGCTTTTTCCGCGCATCCGATGCAGTCAGCGACGTCGAGCGTCACCGCGCCTATCGCGAAACCCGCGCGTGGCAGTGGCGCACGCTGATGTATTACGCCAAGCCGACGATCGCGATGGTCAATGGCTGGTGCTTCGGCGGCGCCTTCACCCCGCTGATCTGCTGCGATCTTGCGGTCACCGACGAGGCTGCGACGTTCGGCCTGAGCGAAATCAACTGGGGCATCATCCCGGGTGGCGTGGTGTCGAAGGCGATCTCGACGCTGATGGGCGATCGTGAGGCGCTCTATTACGTCATGACCGGCGAGAAGTTCGACGGCAAACGCGCCAAGGAACTGGGCCTGGTCAACGAAGCGGTGCCGGCCGACCGGCTGAAGGACCGCACGCGCGAGCTGGCGAAGATACTGCTCGAAAAGAACCCCACCACGCTGCGTCAGGCCCGCATGGCCTATAAATATGCGCGCGAGATGAACTGGGAGCTGGCGGCCGAATATCTGACGGCCAAGGGCGACCAGACGACCTTCGTCGACAAGGAGAAGGGCCGCGAAAAGGGCATGGTCCAGTTCCTCGACGAAAAGACCTACAAGCCCGGCCACGGCACCTACAAGCGCGGGAGCGAATAAGCATGAAGCGTCCCAGCGCCGCGAAGGGCGACGAACTGGCCAGCGTCGTTCCCGCCTTTGTCGAAATGACCGACCGCGTTCTCTATGGCGAAGTGTGGGAGCGCGACGGCTTGTCCAAGCGCGACCGCTCGTTGCTGACGGTCGCGGCGCTGATGACAGCCAACCGGCACCAGCAGCTTGAGGCGCACCTCGCCCTCGCGCTCAAGAACGGCGTGACGCAGGAGGAACTGGGCGAGGCGCTGCTTCACCTCGCCTTCTATGCGTCATGGCCGGCATCGGTGACCGCATCGCGCATGTTGCTCGACGTGGTGAACCGCCAGCGCGACGCCGCCGACTAAGCGCGCGGGGGCATCGTCCCCCGCGCCACTCACTTGCGCCAGTCGCCGCCCGCCTCGACAAGCGCGAGCATGTGATCGGTATCGCCGAACAGCGTCTCGATCACCGTCAAACGCTGGAAATAGCGCCCGGCGGGATACTCGCTCGCCAGCCCCATGCCGCCGTGTAGTTGCACCGCCTGCGTGCCGACGAAGCGCGCGGCGCGGTTGACCAGCGCCTTTGCCGCAGCTGCGGCGCAGGTCCGTTCGGCAGCCGGCGCATCGAGCGTCGCAACGGCATGAAAGGTGATCGAGCGGGCCTGCTCCATCGCGACCAGCATGTCGGCAGCGCGGTGCTGCAACGCCTGGAACGACCCCAACGGCACGCCGAACTGCGACCGGCCGGCAAGATAGTCCCTGGTGATCTCGATCAACCGCGCCATAGCGCCCACCGCCTCGGCACAGCTTGCGACGATCGCGTGATCGATGGCTGCCGCCAGCACCGCGTGGTTGCGCCTGACGTCGCCGATCGCCTGTGCGACGGTCAACTCGACATCGGCGAACATGATGTCTGCGGCGGTTCGCCCGTCCGGCGTGGGTCGGATGTGCCGCGTCACGCCCGCTGCATCCGCCGGCACCAGCAACAGGGTCAGGCCGTCCTCGCTCGCGGCGGGGCAGATCAGCAGGTCGGCCTCGCCGCCATCGGGCACGGCGAGCTTCCTGCCCGACAGCCGCCACCCGTTAGCGGTGCGCGTCGCACGCGTGCTCGGCGTGTCCCAACGATAGCGACTGCCGGGCTCGTACAGGCATAAGGCGGGACACGACTGGCCCGCGATCAACCTGGCCAGCGCGTCCTCTGCCGCCTCGCCTTCACACGCGGCGAGCACGCCGCCGGCAAGAACAACCGCTTGAAGATAAGGTGCCTGGCCGAGCGTTCGGCCAAATGCCTCCATCACCAGCATCAACGCTTCGCTGCCCAGTTCCAGACCGCCGCATACTTCGGCAAATGGCAGCGCAAGCAGGCCCAGATCGTGAAAGGCGCGCCATGTCTGCGCGTCGGCTGGAGCTTGTCCCAGCGCCTCGAACTGGCGCGTGACGCTCTCGCGCAACAGCGCCTGCCCCTCGTCCAACTCGAAGTTCATGCCGCGCCCCCCAGCCCCAGCACGGCCTTGGCCAGGATGTTGCGCTGCACCTCGTCCGAACCGCCGAAGATCGAATATTTGCGGGAACTGAAATAGGCCGACAGCATCGCTGAATGGGGGTCCAGCCCGTCGAACGCCGCATCCGGCGCTTCGTCGAATCCGGCAGTCAGCGCCTCGGGTCCCAAGGTTTCGAGCAGCAGTGCCGCCGCGGCCTGAAGCAGTTCGGCACCCTTGATCTTCAACACGGACACGGTGGGATCCACGCCTGCCCCCGGTCCGCGATCCGCCGTCGCGACCCGCATCTGGGTAACCTCCAGCGCCTTCAGCTCGACCTCGGCCAGCGTCAGTCGGCGGCGGAATGCGGGATTAGCGATCAGCCCGGACTGGGTCGCCATCGCGCGAACGCGATCCAGCCGGCGGCGGACGAAGCCGACATTGCCCATCGATGTCCGTTCCTGGCCCAGCAGATATTTGGCATAGTCCCAGCCGCGCCCCTCCTCGCCCACAAGGTTCTCGATCGGGATGCGCACGTCGTCGAAGAACACCTCGTTCACGTGATGATAGCCGTCGATGGTGTGGATCGGGCGAACCGAAATGCCCGGGGTCGCCATGTCGATCAGCACGAACGAAATTCCCTGCTGCTTGCGGCCGCTGCCATCGGTGCGGACGAGGCAGAAGATCCAGTCGGCATGCTGGGCATAGGTGGTCCAGATTTTCTGGCCGTTGATGCGATAGCTGTCGCCCTCGCGGACGGCCGCGGTCTTGAGGCTGGCCAGATCCGATCCCGACCCCGGTTCGGAAAAGCCCTGGCAGAACCAGATGTCGAGGTTCGCGATCGCCGGCAGGAATCGCCGCCGCTGTGCGTCGTCCCCGAACGCGGCGATGACCGGCCCGACCAGCGCGGTGTTGAACGCCAGCGGCTTGGGGCAGGCGTTCCGATCGATCTCCTCGGTCAGGATCGCGCGCTGTACCGGCGTCCAGTCGCGGCCGCCCCATTCCACCGGCCAGTGCGGCACGGCATAGCCGGCGCGATTGAGGATTTGCTGAGCCTCGACCATCCACGCGCGCGGCAACGGCAATTCATCCTGCACCGCCTGCCGGATGCGTTCCGGCATATGCGCGCGCAGATAGTCGCGCACTTCGTCTCGGAATAGCCGCTCTTCCTGCGTGAAGCGCAGTTCCATCAGTCGTCCCGTGGCAGCGGCGCGATCCCGCGGATCAGGTCGGAGGCGCGCTCTGCCACCATGATGACCGCGGCGTTGATGTTGGCGCCCGGCACGCTCGGCATCACCGAGGCGTCGACAACGCGCAGCCCCGCGACGCCTTTCACGCGCAACATGCTGTCGACCACGGCTGCCGCGTCGTCGCCCATCCGGCAGGTCCCGGCCGGATGCTGCGTGATCTTCAGATTGCGGCGGATGAAGTCGTCGAGATCCGCGCCCTCGCCCGGCGCCAGTTCGTCCGTCACCATGTCGCGTAGTGGCGATTGCGCAAAGATGCTGCGAACCGCCTCGATCCCGCCGCGAATGTCGGCGAAATCGCGTGGGGTCGAAAGCAGGTTGAGGTCGATGCGCGGCGCGGCCATCGGATCGGCCGAGCGCAGCGCGACGTGCCCGCGGCTTTCGGGATGAAGCTGCATGACCATGACCGAGAGGACATGCGATTGCTGTGGTCCAAAGGGATGCCACATCTTGGCGTCCAGCCGGACCGGCAGGAAGACCAGCTGGATATCCGGGCGCTCGAGTTCGGGCCGGGTCCGCAGCATCAGCACGCCGCTGGTGATCTGGCTGGCGAACGCACCCTTGCCGGTCAGCGCCCAGCGCAGCACCGACAAGGCGGCACGGTCCGACCGCAGGGCGCGCAGGAAGGTGGTCGGCTCCCGCGCGGCATAGCTCATATAGACTAGCGGATGTTCGGCGAGGTTGCGGCCCACCGCCGGCACGTCGCGAATCACCGGAATGCCGTGCGCCGCCAGCTGATCGCCCGGCCCGATGCCCGACAGCATCAGCAGCTGCGGCGAATTATAGGCGCCGCCGCTCAGGATCACTTCCCTGCGCGCGTGGGCAGTCCCGTCGCGGCCGTCCCGCCGATATTCGATGCCCGTCGCACGCCCGTCGGCGATCGCCACACGCCCGACATGGGTATGCGACCAGACGGTCAGGTTCGGTCGCTTCATGGCCGGACGCAGATAGGCCGCCGCCGTACTCGATCGACGCCCGCGCGAGTCGACGGTCACTTCGCACTCGGAAAAGCCTTCCTGCGCTTCGCCGCTCAGATCGGCGCTTTCCGCGAACCCGGCGGCCAGAACGGACCGACGGATGGGATCGGAAAGCAGATGCTCGCCCGGCACGCGCGTGACGGCAAGCGGTCCTTGATCGCCGTGGAAGCGGTCGCCGCCACGCCAGCTCGACTCCATACGGCGGAAATAGGGAAGGACGTCGGCATAGCTCCAGCCGGCCGCGCCGAGCTGACGCCATTCGTCGTAATCGCCCGAATGGCCGCGCATATAGATCATGCCGTTGACCGACGACGAGCCGCCCAGCACGCGTCCGCGCGGCACTGGCAGCGACCGGCCGGCAAGCTTGTCGTCCGGCTCGCTGGCATAGCCCCAGTCATAGGCCGGGTTGGCCGCGTTCATCATGAAACCCAGCGGCATGCGGAACAGCCAGTTATCGTCCGGTCCCCCGGCTTCGACCAGCAAAACCGAGTCCGCGCCGCTCTCGCTCAGCCGGTTGGCCAAGACGCAGCCGGCCGATCCGCCGCCGACGACGATATAGTCGAACTCGTCCTGCATCAGCGCCGCCTCGCCCCGCCGCGCGATACCAGCGGCCCCTCTCCTGAATTCCGCATTGTTGCTCCCGCGATCCGGCAACCACGTTGTGACATGTCAAATATCATTCGACAAGATATAATGCCGTTGGTTATGATGCATGTCGCGGCAGCGTGGCCGGTCCACGAATGAACGAAGACGATCGAGAGGAACAGGAAGATGAACGACGCGGCGACGCTTGAGCGGCCCCGGATCGCATCGCTCGACAAGGCATTGGCCTTTGCAGCAAGCCGGCATCAGCTGTTCATCGGCGGCCAGTGGGTCGAACCGCAGGACGGGCGGCGCTTCGCAACCCACAATCCGGCGACCGGCGACCAACTGGCCGAAGTGGCCGAAGCGCGCGAAGCCGATGTGGACCTCGCCGTCGCGGCGGCGCGGCGCGCGATGGAAAGCAGCGACTGGGCGGGCATGAAGCCGGCGGCGCGCGCGCGCCTGCTCTTTCGCCTCGCCGATGCGCTGGAGGCGAATGCGGACGAGCTTGCCGCGCTCGAGACGCTCGACAACGGCATGCCGCTGCGCGACGCAAGGCATTTCCATCTGGCGCATGCGATCGAGACGATCCGCTACAATGCCGGCTGGGCGACCAAGCTGACCGGTGAGACGATCGCCCTGTCGGGCATGGGCGACTGGCACGCCTATACGCTGCGCGAGCCGGTCGGCGTGGTGGCACAGATCGTGCCGTGGAACGCGCCGATGGCTATGGCGGCGGCAAAGATCGCGCCGGCGCTCGCCGCCGGCTGCGCCGTGATCCTGAAGCCAGCCGAGGAAACCCCGCTCACCGCGCTGCGGCTCGCCCATCTGATCGCGGAAGTCGGTTTCCCGGACGGCGCCTTCAACTTGCTCACCGGCTTTGGCGAAAGCGCCGGCGCGGCGCTGACCGCGCATCCCGGGGTGGACAAGGTGACCTTTACCGGATCGACCGAGGTCGGCCGGCTGATCCTCCGCGCGGCGGCCGGCAACTTCAAGCGTGTGACGCTGGAACTCGGCGGAAAGACGCCGGTCATCGTCCTGCCCGATGCCGACGTCCCGCGCGCGATCGAAGGTGCCGCCCGCGCGATCTTCACCAATGCCGGTCAGGTCTGCAACGCCGGCTCGCGCCTGTTCATCCACGACCAGTTGTTCGACGAAGTGGTCGAAGGCGTCGGGCGCATCGCCGAATCGATCAAGCTCGGCTCCGGCCTCGACGCCGAAACCCAGATGGGCCCCGTCATCTCGGCGCAGCAGCGCGACCGCGTGCGCGGCTATGTCGCACAGGGTGTCGAGGCAGGCGCCGCACTGCGCGCGGGTGGCAGCTCGATCGACGGGGACGGCTATTTCGTATCCCCCGCCGTGCTGACGGGGACGAGCGCCGACATGGCCGTCCGCCGTGAGGAAATCTTCGGCCCGGTGCTCTGTGCCATGTCGTTCGCCGACGCGGATCTCGAGCGCATCGCCGCCGAAGCGAACGACACCGCTTACGGCCTCGGCGCGGTGCTGTGGACCAACAATCTCTCGGCAGCCCATCGCCTGGCGCGCAAGCTCAAGGCGGGCACGGTGCGGGTCAATGGCGGCGGCCTCGACCCTGCCCTGCCGTTCGGCGGCTTCAAGCAATCCGGTTGGGGCCGCGAGAACGGCCGCGAGGGCATCGAGGCTTATACCGAGACGAAGTCGGTCGCGATCGCGATCTGAGCCGAAGCAACAGGCACCGGTCGCAAAATCGGTAGACAAAGCATCAGCCTGGCTTATACGAACATAACAAATGCCGTTCGTCATGATGACATTGATGGAGAGGATCGGAGTTGAGGCAAAATCCGGGGATCGGCATCGTCGGCGGTGGCATCGGGGGATTGACCGCTGCGCTGGCGCTGCTGCGCAAGGGGCACGAAGTGACCGTGTTCGAGCAGGCCGCGCAGCTTCAGGAAGTCGGCGCCGGGCTACAGATCAGTCCCAACGGCATGCGCGTGCTGTTCGATCTCGGCCTGGAAACGGCCGTGCGCGGCATCTGCTTCGAGCCGGAGGGCAAGGAAATCCGGCTGTGGAACACCGGCGACACCTGGAAGCTCTTCGACCTCGGCGTTGAATCGCAGGCACGCTATGGCGTTCCCTACATTACGGTGCACCGCAACGACCTTCACCAGTTGCTGGTCAAGGCGGTCGAAGCCGCTTCGCACGGCGCGATCCGGCTCGACCATCGGTTCACCGCGGTCGAACAACGCGCGGGCAAGGTCGTGCTGTCGTTCCATGACAAGCCGGACGCGACGTTCGACGCCGTGATCGGCGCGGACGGCGTCCATTCCAAGATGCGCGAGCTGCTGTTCGGCGCCGGTCCGGCCAAGTTCACCGGCATCGTGGCGTGGCGCGGCGTCATCCCGGCCGAGCTGCTGCCCGAAAGGCTGGTTCGCCCGATCGGCACCAACTGGATCGGGCCGGGCGGGCATGTGATCCACTACCCGATCCGCCGCGGCGAGCTGATCAACTTCACCAGCGTGATCGAGCGGCAGGACTGGAAGACTGAATCCTGGACTTCGGCGGGCACCAATCAGGAATATCACGACGATTATCCCGGCTGGCACGAGGATGTTCACGCCTATATCGAAGCGATCCCTCAGCCGTTCAAATGGGCACTGATCGCGCGGCCGCCGATGACGGAATGGGTCAACGGACGTGTCGCGCTGCTCGGCGACGCCTGCCATCCCTCGCTGCCGTTCCTCGCGCAGGGCGCCACCCAGGCGCTGGAGGATGCATGCATTCTGGCGCGGACGTTCGAGGCGTTCGACACGATCGAGGAAGCGCTCGACAGCTATCAGCGCCTGCGCATCCCGCGTACCACGCGCGCGGTCGAAGGTGCGAACGCCAATGCCGAGCGCTTCCACAACCCCACCCTTGCCGACCCGGCGGGCGCGCAGATCTATGTCCGCGAACAATGGGCCCACGACAAGGTGGTCGAACGCTATGAATGGCTGTTCGAATATGATCCGACGCGAGTGCCGCTCGCGATGCCGGCCTGACCCCGTTTCGAGATAGACGCATGACCGCTACCCAAACCAAGACGCAGTGGACGCGCACGCCGCTGATCCTCTCCTTTCCCGACAATCCCAAGTTCACCGAAACCTATGGATTTGCCGGCAACTCCGGTCATGTGAATCTGGAGGGCCAGCTGATGCGCAGCCCGGACTCCACGTCACGCACCGTCTATATCTTCATGCATCCGACTTCGGTGCTGCATCTGCTGCCGATGCCGGTCGCGCTCGCCGATGCCGGGCTCGACGTGCTGTGCGCCGCGAGCCGCTATCCGCGTAACGACGCCGCGCTGATCCAGGAAAAGGTCGCGATAGACCTTGGGAAGTGGATCGCACATGCGCGCGAGGCGCTGGGTTATGAAAAGGTCGTGCTGCTCGGCTGGTCCGGCGGCGGCTCGCTGTCGCTATTCTATCAAGCGCAGGCGGAGACCCCGACGATCACGCATACCCCGGCGGGCGATCCGGCCGATCTGGTCAATGCCGGGCTTCAGCCGGCCGACGGCGTCATCTTCATCGCCGCGCATCTGTCGCGCGCGGAAACGCTGACCGAATGGCTCGATCCGTCGGTCATCGACGAGTTGGACCCTGACAATCGCGATCCCGAACTCGATATCTATTCACCCGATTGCCCCAACCAGCCGCCCTATTCACCCGAATTCGTGGCGCGGTTTCGGGCGGCGCAAGTGGAGCGCAATCGCCGCATCACCCGCTGGGCTCATGCCAAGCTGGCCGAACTGAAGGCCGCCGGCGGGGTCGAGCAGGAGCGCGCCTTCGTCGTGCACCGCACGATGTGCGACGTGCGCTGGTTCGATCCTGCGGTCGATCCTTCCGATCGGCGGGTCGGCTGGTCCTATATGGGCGATCCACGCGCGGTGAATGTCGGGCCGGTCGGCCTCGCGCGCTACACCACGCTGCGATCGTGGCTGAGCCAGTGGAGCTATGACGAATCCAATGCCAAGGGGCCATTGAACGCCGCCAAAATTCACAAGAGCCCCGTGCTGCTGATCGAGAACACGGCCGACGAAGCGGTTCCCTCGACCCACAACCCGGCGATCTTCGGCGCCCTTGCCACGCCTGACAAGGAATATGTCCGGCTGGAAGGCGCGACGCATTATTATCTCGGCCAACCCGAGCTGCTCGCCCGCTGCATCGGGTCTGTCATCGACTGGAGCAAACGCAAGGGGCTGCTTTCCCCATGAGGTTCAGCTTGGCATCCGCTGATCATCGCGACCGACGCCCGCCCGTTCAGGGCGGCTTTGGCGGCGAAATGGATGCCCTGACGGGCCGCCTGCTCGGCGATCTGGTGAGCGCGATTGGCACGGCTGCGTTTCCGGGCTGTCTGCTCGACGCGCTGTCATTCCTCGCGGATGTCGAACTCTGCTCGGTCTTCGCGCGACATAATGGTCAGCGGATCGAGCTTATCTTCTCGCATGGCGAACTGCCGGCCAGGCCCGGCTTCGCGCAGCAGGCTTCGCTGGCCTATCTCCGCACCTACTGGCAGTCGGATCGTCAGCTGGCCCAACTCAGTCGGACCCTGCCCGGAACGCCGGTGGTCGTCCGACGCCGCGCCAGCGACATCGCCGATCCCGCCTACCGCACGGCCTGCTACGACCAGGCCGGCGTCGTCGGTCGCGTGTCGATCCTGTCGCCGGGACGGCCCTGCTTCATCATCAACGGTTACCGCAGCGCCGGCCGCGCGCCGTTCTCCGCTGACGACGTCACGCAGCTTGAGCGATGCGCGCCCGTGCTCCTTGCTGCGCTCCGCCAGCATCTGTGGGTAACGCTCACCATGGATTGCCCGCGGGACGAGACCACGCTGGCGGCTCGGCTGGTCGCGCTGGATTACGGCCTCAGCATGCGCGAGGCGGAGGTCGTCGCCGCGCTGATGATGGACGAAACGCAAGCGGACATCGCCGCGGCAAAGCAACTGTCCGTTTCGACGGTGGTCACCTATCGGCGCAGGGCATATCAAAAACTGGGGGTGACTTCCCAACGCGACCTCAAGGTCTTGCGCCAGCGCCTGGTGAGCGGCCCTGGGGAACGCGATTCGACATGCAATTGATGCGGTAGCCTGGAGTGGATGAATGAGCAGCGTGCGTCGCTTCCTGATGTTGTTGGCGTGCCTGCCGCTCGCCGCTCAAGGCGTAAGCCAGACCGCGCCGAAGCCGGCGCGCGGTGTCGATCATGCGCGGCTCAAGTCGGCGGACCGGACGCCCGGCGAGTGGATGGCGCCGGGGCGCACCTATGGCGAACAGCGCTTCAGTCCGCTCGACCAGATCAACGCCGACAATGCCGCGAAGCTCGGCCTTGCCTGGTTCGCGGACATCAAGGTCGATCGCGGAGTCGAAGCCTCGCCGCTGATGATCGACGGCGTGCTCTACAACATCGAACCATGGAACGTGACGGTCGCCTATGACGCGACGACCGGGCGGGAGCTGTGGCGGTTCGATCCCAAGGTGGATCGCGAAAAGGGGCGCCTCGCCTGTTGCGACATCGTCACGCGGGGCCTTGCGGCATGGCGCGACAAGGTGATCATCGCGACGCTCGACGGGCGGCTGATCGCGATCGACGCCAAGTCCGGGAAACAGGCCTGGAGCGTCGACACGCTCGAACCGGTTTGGCCCTATACCATCACCGGCGCGCCGCGCGTGTTCGATGGCAAGGTCATCATCGGCAATGCCGGCGCAGAGGGCGCGGCGCGGGGCTATGTCACGACCTATGACGCCGAAACCGGCAAGCAGCTGTGGCGCTTCTATACCGTACCGGGCGACCCGGCCAAGCCGCAGGCCGACAAGGCGATGGACATGGCGGCCAAAACTTGGACTGGGGAGTGGTGGAGGCGCGGCGGCGGCGGCACCGTCTGGGACTCGATCGTCTACGATCCCGAACTCGACCTGGTCTATATCGGCGTCGGCAATGGCGGTCCCTGGCCGCAGGCGTATCGCAGCCCGGGCGGCGGCGACAATCTGTTCCTCTCCTCGATCGTCGCATTGCGCGCCAAGACGGGGGAATATGTCTGGCACTATCAGACCACGCCGGGCGAACAATGGGACTATACCGCCACCCAGTCGATGATCCTTGCCGACCTCACGATCGAAGGTCGCAAGCGCAAGGTGCTGATGCAGGCGCCGAAGAACGGCTTCTTCTATGTCCTCGATCGCGCGACGGGTAAGCTGATCTCGGCCGAACCCTATGTCACGATGAATTGGGCGTCCGGCATCGACAAGGCGACGGGTCGCCCGATCGAGAACCCCGAAGCGCGCTATGGCGAGGTGCCGGTGCTGATCACCCCGGGTCCGGGCGGCGGCCACAACTGGCATCCGATGGCCTATAGCCCGCAGACCGGCCTTGCCTATTTTCCGGTCAGCGAAATGTACATGGCGTTCTCGATCAACCCGGCGTTCAAGCAGACGCCCGGCAATATGAGCCAGCTCGGTATCTCGACCACGGGGTACGACCTCACCCGAAAGGCTGCTGCCGATTACGCCGCAAAGAACAATCGATACTGGCTGACGGCCTGGGATCCGGTCGCGCAAAAGGAACGCTGGCGCGTCCCCTATCCGCTGCGCGGCAGCGGCGGCATCCTGGCGACGGCCGGCAACCTCGTCTTTCAGGGCACGATCCACGGCACTTTGGCCGCCTACCGCGCGGACACAGGCGCAAAGGTTTGGGACATGCCCGTCAACCAGGTGCCGATCGCCGCTCCGATCAGCTACATGATCGACGGCGTGCAATATATCGCCGTCAATGCTGGATGGGGCGGCGGCCTGGGGCACGCCGCCAGTGCAAAGGCGTTCAGCTTCGCACTGGCCTCCCCACGCCTGCTGGTTTTCAAGCTTGGCGGGACGGCCAAGCTGCCCGCCATGGCGAACGCCGCAGTCGAGCTTGAGCGGCCGGCCGACACCACGGCAGACGCGGCCGTGATCGCACGCGGCGAGCAGCTTTACGCGCAGAATTGCGCCAGCTGCCACGCTGAGCGCGCGCGTGGCGGCGTCAAGGATCTTCGCCGGATGAGCCGCGCGACCCATGCCGAGTTCAAGGACATCGTGCTCAAGGGCACCCGGATGGAAAAGGGCATGGTCAGCTTCGCCGATGTGCTGTCAGAGGGGGATACCGATGCGGTCCATGCCTATCTGATCCGCCGCACCAACGAAGATTGGGAAGAGCTCTCGAAGGGCGACTGAGCCGCCCGCCCTGCTCACCGCTGGCGGCACCTGCCGCCCCGGCGCGGCGCCCCCACGCGAACAGCCATGTCGCCGGGTGCGCCGCAATCGGTTAGGGGAAGCGATCATGCGCTTTCGCCAGCTTGAAATCATCCACGCCGTCTACACGCACGGCTCGATTAGCGCGGCCGCCCGGGCGCTCGGGGTATCGCAACCGTCGGTCTCCAAGATGCTGCGGCATGCCGAGGACCAGTTGGGCCTGCCCCTGTTCCAGCTGGCGCGCGGGCGCCTGGTACCGACCGACGAAGCGCATGTGCTGATGCGCGAGGCGGGCGACGTATTCGAACGGCTGGAGTCGCTTCAGCACACCGCGCGCAATCTCGGCCAGGCCGGCGGCGGTCACATCCGGCTCGGCACGGTGCCCAGTCTGGCGCTCGACGTGGTGCCACGCGCGCTGGCGCGATTCCGACGCGAGTGGCCGCGCGTGACGTTCGAGGTTCATATCAACCAGCATGACGATCTCTCCCGCTCGCTGATCGAGCGGGAGACCGATCTCGCCATCGCCTTCACGCCCCCGCCCCATCCCCGCCTTCAGAACGAGTTGCTGACCAAGGGCGAGCTGGTTGTGCTGGCCCCCACCGGACATTTCGGGCCGGTCGCGGGACGGCTGCCGATCACGGCGCTGGCCGATTGCGACGTCATCGGCGTTTCCGCCACCGGCCCGATTGGCGACATCTTCATCGAAGCTGCCAAAGCCTGCGGCATTGCCTATCGCGAAAGCATCGCGGTGCAGACGTTCTTCATCGCGGCGCGGCTGGCGCAGCTGGAACGGGGCATTACCGTCGTGGACGAATTCACCGCGCGCGCCTTCGCCGCGCCCGGCTTCAGCTGGTTTCCGGTCGAGCCAGCGCTGCGCTTCACCCTGTCGCACGTGACGCTCGAAAACCGTCATCCCTCGCGCGCGATGCGTCAGTTCCTGCGCACGCTCGACGCCACGATCGAAGAAGGAAGGATATAACCTCCGTCTATGGAGCAACAAAGCATTCCATAGTGTTCGTGACGTAGCCGGCCGATAGCTTGTCCATATGGGCGGGCAGGACATTATCGTGATCGGGGCGGGCGTGGTCGGCATGGCCACTGCGCTCACGCTGTTCGATCGCGGCCACCGCGTCACCGTGCTCGATGCCGAACCGGCCCCGGGCCGCGGCACCTCCTTCGCCAACGGCGCGCAGCTGAGCTATGCCTATACCGACGCGCTGGCCAGCCCCGGCGTGCGGCGGCAATTGCCGCAGCTGCTGCTGGCGCTGGACCCGGCGTTTCGGCTCAAGCCACAGATCGACGCCGACTTCATCCGCTGGGGCCTCGCCTTCCTGCGCAACACCAGCAGCGACGCGTTCATGCGCAATACCGTGGCCGGGCTGACGCTGGCCAGCGAGTCGCGCGACGCGCTGCACGCGCTGATCGCGCGCCATGGCCTGCGCTTCGATCATGCCACGCCGGGCAAGCTGCATCTTTACCGGACGCCGCAAAGCTTCGCTGCCGCCCGGTCGCTCGCGGCGGCAAAGGCGGCGGCGGTCTCGGTCGTTCAGCAGGCACTGACCCCTGACGAGGCGCTGGCGGTCGAGCCTGCGCTGGCCCCGATCGGCGACAGGATCATCGGCGCGCTGCATACGCCGGACGAAGAATCCGGCGATCCACAGCTGTTCTGCCTTGCCGCCCGCGACGCGCTGGTGCGCGCCGGACAGGAAGTCATCGGCAATATCGCGATCGACCGGATCGAGGCGGATGGCGACCCGCGCGCCATCGCACCCTCCGGCCAGACCTGGCGCGCGGACTGCATCGTGCTGTGCGCCGGCGCGCAATCGCCCCGCCTGGCGCGCGCGCTCGGCACATCGCTGCCGATCCAGCCAGTGAAGGGCTATTCGATCACCGCACCGCCCGGCACCGCCGCGCCAACGGTCAGCATCACTGACGTGGCCAATCGCGTCGTCTTCTGCCGACTGGGCGATCGGATGCGCATCGCGGGCCTGGCTGAGCTCGGCAATCGCGACCGCACGGTTGATCCGGCGCGCCTCGCCACGCTGGTCTCCAGCGCGCGCGACGCATTGCCGGGCGCGGCCGACTACGGCCGGATCGAGACCAGCTGGGCCGGGCTGCGCCCGATGACGCCGGATTCGCTGCCCATCACGCGCGTCATCGCGCAGGGGGTGATCGCCAATACCGGACATGGCGGGCTGGGCTGGACCTATGCCGCCGGATCGGCAAGGCGCGTGGCGCAATTGATGGAGAGGGACGGCTGACGGGAAACCAGCCCGCAGCATTGGGATCAGGGGTTTTAAAGGGGGTTTACGACCGATGAAGACCGTTTTTCGCTCGGCCACACTGTTGACGGGCATCTCGCTGCTGGCCACGGCCAGCGCCGCGCTGGCGCAGGAACAGGCCGCCCAACAACCACAGACCGGGGCCGACGTCGCCGCGCAGGGCGGCGACGAGATCGTCGTCATCGGATCGCAGATCCGTGGCGCCGATGTCGCGGGATCGCTGCCGGTCACCGTGCTGAACGAGGATGACATCGCCGCCACCGCCGCGACCACCGGCGATGAACTGTTCCGCGCGATCCCCCAGGCGGGCGACGTGGCGTTCAACGAAAGCCGCGATGCCGGCGGCATCAACGACGCGCGCGGCGATACCGCCTCGATCAATTTGCGCGCACTGGGCACCGGCAACACCCTGGTCCTGCTCAACGGGCGCCGCATGGTCCTGCACCCTGGCACACAGTCGGAAAACCTGGTTCCGGTGCAAAGCGTCAACACCAACACGATCCCCGTGCTGGGCGTCCGCCGCGTCGAGGTACTGCTTGACGGCGCGGCCGCCATCTACGGCTCGGACGCCGTCGCCGGCGTGATCAACACCGTTCTTCGCGACAACTTCCAGGGCCTGCGCACCACCGCCGAGATCGGCTTCACCGAGAATAGCGGCCAGGTCGAAGCGGAATTCGCGTTCGAGGCCGGCCACCGCTTCAACGGCGGCAAGTCGAACATCTCGCTGTTCGGATCGTACAACCATCGTGATGCGCTGTGGGCGCGCGAACGGCGCAATTCGCGCTCGGCCGACATGCGCCCGCTGGTCGCCGGCACGCCTTTTGCCAACGACACCGATTTCGACAATCGGACCAACGATACGATCTGGGGCGAATTCCAGCGGCTCACCAACAGTTACGCCGCATCGACCACTGCGGCGTCGGTCAACGGCACCACGCTCACCAGCAGCGGCATCTTCCACATTCAGCCCAACACCAACGAGGGCTGCATCGTCGCCAGCGGCTATGCCGGCACCTGCTTCGACAACAGCTCGCTGTCGACCGCATCGACCGACAACAACCTGCGCTACGACCTGAACGACGTCCGCACTATCCAGGGCCGCAACGATCGCCTCAACCTGTTCGGCTTCTTCAACCATGAATTCGACAGCGGGTTGGAATTCGTTGCCGAGGCAGGCTGGTATCGCGCGGACTATCAGTCGCAGCGTGAGCAGGACACCCCGCTCGCCAGCCAGCGCGTGATCATCCCGGCGAATGGCTATTACAACCCGTTCGGACCGGTCGGCAGCGCTTACCGCATCCCCGGGCTTACCGGCGTCGCAACCACCGGCGTGCCGATCGAGCTTATCGACTACCGCCCGGTCGATGCCGGCCCCCTGGTCGTCAACGTGCGCAACGACACGATGCGTTTCCTGGGCGGCTTGCGCGGCAAGCTGCTCGGCTTCGATTTCGACAGCGCGGCACTTTATTCTCGGGCCCGCACGCGTGACAGCATGCGCACGGTCAGCCTGACCAAGTTCCAGGAAGCGCTCTCGCGCACCGATGCCAGCGCCTATAATCCGTTCAACGGCGGCGATCCGCTCAACCCCAGCCGCTATGACAGCACCCCGAATGCCCAGAGCATCATCGACACGTTCATGGTGAACATCGGCCGCATCAGCACGACCGAGCTGATGATGGCCGACTTCAAGCTCAGCAAGAACGACCTGTTCACCCTGCCCGCGGGCCGGGTCGGCATGGCGGCCGGCGTCGAGGCGCGGCGCGAGACCTTCTTCGACGACCGCGATGCACGGCTCGACGGCACGCTCCGCTTCGTGGCGCTCGACGGTTCGTCCAACGGCAGCGACACCATGGGCGCCAGCCCCACTCCCGACAGCGGCGGCGCGCGCAATACCATTTCCGGCTTCCTGGAATTTGCAGTGCCGCTGGTCGATCGCGACATGAACGTGCCGCTGATCCACTCGCTCGATCTGCAGCTGGCCGGTCGCGTCGAATCCTATCAGGGCTTCAGCACCGTCGCAAAGCCGAAGGTCGCGCTATCGTGGTTCCCGGTCGCCGGCTTCCAGCTGCGCGGCAGCTGGTCGCAGGGCTTCCGCGCGCCCAACCTGCCGCAGCTGTTCGAAAACGGCATCCAGCGGTCGAACACACGCACCGACTGGGTCAAGTGCGAAGCCGATCGCCGTGCAGGCCGGCTCGTCGCCTTCGACGACTGCACCCGCAGCCAGGGCGTGGTCAGCAACCGTTCGGGCAGCCAGGATCTGACGCCTGAGGAATCGGAAAATCTCTCGGTCGGCGCGACCTATCAGCTCAACATGGGCAATGCGGGGCGCCTCACGTTCACCGCGGACTATTGGGAAATCCGGCAAAAGAACGTCATCGGCCTGTTCGGCGACGCGAATGCGCTGGTGCTCGACTATCTGCTGCGCCTCAACGGTTCGTCGAACCCCAATGTGCAGCGCGCGGATCCGACCGCGGACGAAATCGCCAACTTTGCCGGCACGGGCATCGCGCCGGTCGGCCGCGTCATTCAGGTGATCGACAATTACACCAATCTCTCGCCCCGCAACGTGCGCGGCTATGATCTGGGCGTATATTATCAGGTCAAGAATACCGGCATCGGCGACTTCAGCGTCCGGCTGAACGCCGCGCGGCTGCTCGAATTCTATCAGGTGCCAGGGGCCGCGGCTCAGGCGTTGATCGATGCGCAGGCGGCCGGAACGATCGATCGCACGATCAACGTCACCGGCGCGCAAAGCATTGTCGAGGAAAACGGTCGTCCCAAGTGGCGCGGCAGCGCCAGCGTGACGTGGCGCTACAACGGCTTCGGCCTGGGCTATTTCGCAAGCTATGTGGGTGAGGTCGACGATACGTCGGCGCTGCTGGCCGACGGCACGCGCTTCCGGGTCGACGATTATCTGTCGCACAGCCTCTACGCCCAATATACGGTCGATGGCGGGCCGATGGACGATCTTCGTCTGCGCGTCGGGGCGCGCAACCTGTTCAACCAGCTGGCACCGATCGCCGATGGTTCGAACGGCTATATCGGCGATCTGTACAGCAATCGCGGCCGCCAGATCTATTTCTCGGTCAACAAGCGCTTCTGATGCGGTACGCCGCACCCCTCATTGCGGCGTCCCTCCTGCTCCTGCCTGCGACGGCGGCGCAGGAGCAGCGTCCCATCGCCGTCGATCTGCTCATCGCGAAAGGGCAAGTGATCGACGGCACCGGCGGTGCGCCGCGGATCGCCGATATCGGTGTCCGCGGCGACCGCATCATCTTCATCGGCAAGTCGCCCGGCGTGGTTGCGCGCCGCACGATGGACGCCAGCGGCCTGATCGTCGCGCCGGGCCTGATCGATCCGCATACCCATAGCCGCGGCGACGCGCTGGCCGCTGCGCCTGCGCGCCGCATCCTCGCCAACCATCTCCTGCAAGGCGTCACCAGCATCGTCATCGGCAATGACGGTGGCGGCGACGTCGACAGCAAGGCGCTGTTCGACCGGCTCGCCACGCAGCCGGCCGGCGTCAACGTCGCGAGCTTCGTCGGCTTCGGCGAGGTGCGAGGCACCGTCGTCGGCCAGCGCGATCGCGTCCCGACCGGCCCCGAACAGGCGCGCATGGCGCGGCTCGTGGCACAGGCGATGTGCGACGGCGCGCTCGGCCTTTCCGCAGGCCTTTATTATGCGCCGCAAAGCTTCGCCAAGGCGGGTGAGGTCGCCGGACTGGCCCGCGTCGCCGGACGTTATGGCGGGCTTTACGAAACGCACCTGCGCGACGAGGGCAGCGCGTCGATCGGCCTGATGGCAGCGATCGACGAGGCCATCGACATCGCCCGCCAGGGTCAGCTTCCGCTGCACGTCGCGCATATCAAGGCGCTGGGCGTCGATGCGCAGGGCATGGCGCCGCAAGCCATCGCTCGCATCGCCAGGGCTCGGGCGAGCGGTATGCAAATCACCGCTGATCAATATCCGTGGGAGGCGTCGAGCACCGGGCTGTCGGCCGCATTGGTCCCGCGCCACGCGCAGGATGGCGGCAACGCCGCGATGGTCGCCAAGCTCAAGGCCGCCGACGCGAAGCTGCGCGAGCAAATGACCGAGCAGTTGCGCATTCGTGGCGGCGCCAACGCCATCCTGCTGGTCAGCGGCGCACACAAGGGCCAGCGGCTCGACGCCATCGCCGCCGCCTGGCGGATCTCGCCGCTCGACGCCGCGATCCGCCTGCTGATCGCCGAGCCCGGTGCCAAGATCGCCAGCTTCAACATGATCGCGCGCGACATCGATGCGTTTGCCCGGCAGCCCTGGGTCGTCGGGTCATCCGACGCCACCGACGGTCATCCCCGCCGGATGGGCAGTTTCGCGCGTGCCTGGCGCCTGTTCGTCCGCGAACAGCGGCTTATGACCCCAGCCCGCTTCGTTCAGCGCTCGTCAGCGCAGACCGCACAGCTGCTCGGCCTGCGCGATCGCGGCACCCTCGCGCCCGGCAGTTTCGCCGACATCGCGCTGTTCCACCCCGCCGCCTATCGCGAGCAGGCAACCTATGACGCCCCCGACCGTCCCGCCGCCGGCGTGCGATATGTGCTGGTCAACGGCACGCTCGCGGTCGACAATGGGCAGCTGACCGGCGCATTCGCCGGTCGCCCCTTGCCCAAGCCGCGCCAACCGCACTGGAATTGCCCGCGATGACCGACATGACTTCGTCCTCGCCGGAAAGCCCGGCGCGCCGACCGGGAGCGATCCGCCGAACGCTCGGTGCCTGGTTCCGCATCGCGCTGTGGAAGCGCATCCTCCTGGCGCTGGTGATCGGCGCGGTCGTCGGCCTTGCCTGGGGTGAGGGCGCGACCTCGATCGCTTGGATTGGCGACGTGTTCGTGCGGCTGATCCGCATGTTGGTCGTGCCGCTGGTGTTCCTGACCATCGCTTCGGGCGTTGCCGCCCTGGCCGATCCCAAGCGGCTGGGCAGCATCGGCGTCAAGACGCTGGCGATGTATGTCTTCACCACCGCGCTGGCGGTGACCACCGGCCTTGCCGTCGCGACGCTGATCGGCCCGGGCGTCGGCGCGTCCTTTGCCGATGCGGTGCCCAAGGCGATGGGCACGCCGCCCGACACCGCGCGCATGTTCCTTGAGATCATTCCTGACAACCCGGTCGGCGCGATGGCCGAGGGCAAGACGCTTGCGGTGATCTTCTTTGCCGTGCTGGTCGGCGCCGGCGTGATCGCGGCGGGCAAGGGTGCAGAGCCGGTGCGCCAGCTACTCAGCGCCGGCTCCGAAGTCATGCTGCGCATCGTCGGCTTCGTCATGGAAACCGCGCCGTTCGGCGTCTTCGCGCTGATCGCCGTGGTCATGGGCACGAGCGGCCCGTCCAGCTTCATTGCCGTGCTCAAGCTCGCGATCTGCGTCGTTATCGGGTCGGCGATCGTCACGCTGCTGATCCACGGTCTCATCGTCGTGCGGCTGATGGCCTGGCTTTCCCCGCTGCCCTTCTTCCGCGGCATTGCGGACGCGATCATGGTCGGCTTCTCGACCTCGTCCAGCTCGGCGACGCTGCCCGTCGCGATCCGCGTGGCCGAACGCAATCTGGGTGTGTCCAAACCGGTCGCCTCGACCGTGCTGCCGCTGGGCGCGACGATCGGCATGGATGGTGCCGCCATGTACGTCGCGATGCTCACGCTGTTCGCGGCGCAGGCGTTCGGCGTCGACCTGAGCTGGGCCGACTACGCCATCATCGCCGCAACGACCACGATCGTGGCGATGGGCGTGGCCCCCGTCCCGTCCGGCTCGCTGTTCGTGCTGGCGGCGGTGCTGCACGCGATCGGCATCACGCCGGAACAGACCGCGCTGGTGGTCGGCTTCGTGCTGCCGTTCGACCGCATCCTCGATATGACCCGCACGATTCCCAACGTCACCTCCGACCTCGCCATCGCCACTGCCGTGGCGCGCTGGGAGAAGGAGATGGACGTCGATGTCTATCATTCCGCCAAGGACGTGTGAGCACCATGATGTTCCGTAAGTTTACCCTCGCGCTGTCGGCGCTCGCCCTTGCCCTGCCAATGCCGGTCGCGGCGCAGAGCCGGCACCTGCTCGAATACCCGTCGATCCACTCGCCCACTGTCGGCACGCGCGGCATGGTGGTCAGCCAGAACGCCATCGCCAGCGATGTCGGCGCGCAGATCCTGCGTGCGGGCGGCAACGCGGTCGATGCCGCGGTGGCCGTCGGCTTCGCGCTCGCCGTCACGCTGCCGCGCGCGGGCAATATCGGCGGCGACGGGTTCATGACCGTCTATGACGCGAAGTCCAAACAGGTTCGCGTGCTCGATTTCCGCGGTATCGCGCCGCGTGCCGCGACGCCGGCGATGTTCGTCGATGAAAAGGGCGAGGAGCGCGGCATCGCCTCCTATGGCTATCTCGCACCCGCAGTGCCGGGTACCGTCGCGGGGCTGGAGCAGGCACACCGCAAATGGGGCAAGCTGCCTTGGGCGAAGCTTGTCGAGCCGGCGATCCGCCTTGCCCGCGATGGCGTGAAGCTGACCGCCGACGAAGCCTTCGTGTTCGGCTGGGGCCGCCAACGCCTCGCCCGCAGCGCGTCGGGCAAGGCGGTCTTCTACAAGCCCGACGGCTCGCTTTATGCCAAGGACGAACTGCTCAGGCAGCCGGACCTTGCCTGGACGCTGGAACAGATCGCCAAGGGCGGCGCCAAGGCCTTTTATACCGGCGAGATCGCGCGCCGGATCGAGGCCGACATGAAGGCCAATGGCGGCCTCATCACCCGCGCGGATCTCGCCAGCTACGCCCCGGTCGAGCGCGACCCGCTCGTCGGCACCTATCGCGGGCTGCAAGTCTATACGACCCCGCCGGCCAGCGCGGGCGGCGCGACGCTCATCAACATGCTCAACATGCTCGAGCATTTCGACCTGAAGGGGATGGGGGCAGGGTCCGCCGCGTCGCTCCACGTGATGGCCGAGGCGATGAAGCTCGCCTATCTCGATCGCTACCAGTCACTCGGCGACCCGGCATTCGTCACCGCGCCCGTGCGCGGCTTCACGTCCAAGGCGTATGCCGCCCAGCGCGTGAAGCTGATTGATCCCAGCAAGGCGACGCCGGTGCGCGACCTGAAGCCCGGCGATCCGCTCAAGTTCGAAAGCCCCTCGACCACGCACTTCTCGGTCGCCGACAGCGAGGGCAATGCGGTATCGACCACCTATACGCTCGGATCGGACTTCGGCTCAGGCGTGATGATCGCCGGCACGGGCATCCTGCTCAACAACCAGATGAACAACTTCAGCCATGAACAGGCATGGCAGGCGCGGCGTAAGGGCACCCCACCCCCGCTGAATGCGATGGCGCCCGGCAAGCGCATGCTGTCCACCATGATGCCGACGATGGTGTTCAAGGACGGCAAGCCATGGCTCATCATCGGCACGCCGGGCGGCAGCACGATCATCACCACCATGTTGCAGCTGGTCGTGAACACGGTCGATTTCGGGTTGAACGTCGAGGAAGCGACTCATCAGCCGCGCATCTATCAGGGCACGACCGCCGCGCTTCGCGTCGAACCGAACTTCAACCCCGATACGGTCGCCGCGCTGAAGGCAAAGGGGCATCGCATCGACATGGACGAAACGATGGGAAGTGCGCAGTCGATCATGATTACCGACAAGCTGTTCCTCGGCGCGGCCGATCCGCGCCGTCCCGGCGCCCGGGCGGTCGAGCCATGAAGCCGGTGTTCAAGCCGCTCGTCGCGGCCGTCGCCCTCGCCGCACTCGCCGCCTGCGCGCCGCGCGCCACCCTGCCCGCCGCCGCGCCGGCGCCGGTCGCGCCCGCGCCGGACTCAAGCGCCACGCCGCGTCAGGCGTTCATCGCCGCCGCGCACCCGATCGCGGTCGAGGCTGGGCTGGACGTGCTGCGCCGCGGCGGTTCGGCCGTCGATGCCGCGGTGACGGTGCAGGCGATGCTGAGCCTGGTCGAGCCGCAGAGCAGCGGGCTCGGCGGCGGCGCGTTCCTGGTCCATTACGATCGCGCGACCCAGGGCATCACCGTCTATGACGGGCGTGGGGTCGCCCCCGCCGGCGCAACGCCCGACATGCTGCTCGGCCCCGATGGGAAGCCGTTGCCCTTTGGCACGGCGGTTGTCTCGGGACGTGCGACCGGCGTTCCCGGCGTCGTCGCCATGCTTGGCCTAGCGCATCGCAACGCGGGCAAGCTTGCCTGGCGCGATCTGTTCGGTGACGTCGTGCGCACCGCCGATCAGGGCTTCACCGTCACCGATCGGCTCGCCCAGCTGATCGACAGCCGGGCGCCCCAGGCGCGCGGTGCCGATGCCGTCGCCTATTTCCGCAATGCGCAGGGGCAGCAGATCAAGGCCGGCGACACGCTGCGCAATCCCGCTTACGCCGCCTTCGTCCGCCGACTGGCGAGCGAGGGGCCGGATGCGATGTACAAGGGCGAAACTGCCCGGCGCATCGTCGCGCGCGTGCGCCAGGGCGACCTTGCCGGCAGCATGACGGAAGCGGACATCGCCGCCTATCGCCCGATCGTGCGCCAGCCGGTCTGCAATCCATTCCGCGTCTATATCCTGTGCGCCCCGCCCCCGCCCTCGTCGGGCGTCGGCCTGCTTCAGCTGATGGCGATGATCGAGCGGACCGACATCGCGAAGCGCGGCCCCAACGATCCAGTCGCCTGGGTCAAATATGCCGAGGCGAGCCGCGTCATGTACGCCGACCGCGACGCGTATGTCGGCGACGTGCCCACGGTGCCGGTCAAGGGGATGCTCGATCCCGCTTATGTCGCCAGCCGCGCCGCGCTGGTCGGCGAGCGCGCCGGTGCCGCGCCGCAACCGGGCACACCGCCCGGTGCTGTCACCGCCCGGATCGACGCGACGCAGGAAGTCGCCGGCACCTCGCACTTCGTCATCGTCGACGGCGATGGCAATGCGGTGTCGATGACCACTACGGTCGAGAGCCTGTTCGGCAGCGGCCGGATGGTCGACGGCTTTTTCCTCAACAACCAGATGACCGACTTCTCGTTCGTTCCCGATGGGCCGAACGCGATCGCACCGGGCAAGCGGCCGCGATCCTCGATGGTGCCGACGATCATCCTCAATCCGGACCGCACCCTCGCCGGGGCGATCGGCTCGCCGGGCGGCAACGCCATTCTCGCCTATGTGTCCAAGACGCTGGTCGGCATCGTCGGATGGAACATGCCCGTCGCCGATGCCCTCGCACTGCCCAACCTCGTCGCGCGTGGCACCGCGTTCAATGGCGAAGCGAGCAAGTTCGCGCCGCCGCTCGCCGCAGCGATGAGCGCGCGCGGCGTCACCGTGCGCGGCGGATCGGGCGAGAATTCCGGGCTTCACGGGGTGATGCTCCGCAACGGCGGCTTTGATGGCGGCGCGGATCCGCGTCGCGACGGCGTCGCCCGCACGATCACCCTGCCGGCAAGGAACTGAGATGCGCTACCGCCTTGCCACAGCCATCGCCACCGCCTTTGTCGTCGCCACCCCCGCTACCGCGCAGGAGGTACAGGTCGAGGCGGTCAGCTTCCTCAGCCGCGATGGCAAGACCGAGGTAAAGGGCTATCTGTTCAAGCCGGCGAACGCGGCCGGCCGCGTCCCCGCCGTCGTGATGATGCACGGCCGGGGTGGCGCCTACTCCACGCTTGCCAAGGGCAAGTACGACGCGGCCACCCTGTCGAGCCGGCACAAGGCGTGGGGCCAGCTGCTGGCGCGCAACGGCTATGCCGCGCTGATGGTCGATGATTTTGGCGCGGTGGGCTATCCCACCGGCTTTGCGGCAGGCACCTACAAGGACCGGCCCGAGACGGTGGACGAGGTGAAGTACCGCCCGCTCCATGCCTATGGCGCGCTGCGTTTCCTTCAGTCGCGCGCGGACGTCGTACCGACGCGCGTCGCGCTGCTCGGCTGGTCGAACGGGGGCAGCACGACGCTGGCGGCGATGGCCGACGACAAGCCCGGCGACATGCGCAAGATCGGCTTTGCCGCCGGCGTCTCGCTCTATCCCGGCTGCGGCATGCAGAAGCGGTTCGAGAAGGTCGGCTACAAACCCTATCACCCCGTTCGCGTGTTCATGGGCACCGCGGACGAGGAAGTCTCGCCCAAATTGTGCCAGACGCTGATCGGGCGCAGTAAGGGCATGGGCGGCGACATCGACCTGCGCATGTTCGACGGCGCGACGCACAGCTACGACACGCCGACCAGGTCACGCCAGTCGGTCGCCGCCAATGCCGCGGCAAAAGCAGCGACCGAGGTCGATGTGCTCTCGTTCCTGGCGGCGAAGCTCAAGGGAAGCTGATCGCCCGCGATACGCCCTTCCCGCCGCTCGCCCGTCACCCCAGCGTCGTGTCGAGGAACATCATCGCACCCAGCCCGATCATCAGCCCGGTGGTCACGCGACCCCCGCCCTTGATGCGGTGGTGCGCATCGGGAATGATGTCGCTCGCCACGACATGGATCATCGCGCCGGCCGCAAGGCCCAGGCCCCATGGCAGAAAGGCATGGGCGACGCTCACCAGCGTGACGCCGATCGCCCCGGCAAGCGGCTCGACCAGACCTGACAGTGCCGCGATCGCCACCGCATGCGCGCGCCGATAGCCGATACTGCCCAGCGCGACGGCGACTGCCAGCCCCTCGGGAATATTCTGCAGCCCGATGCCCAGCGCGGTCACCCGCCCCTGATCCATGTCGCCGCTGCCAAAGCTGACGCCCACCGCCATGCCTTCGGGAAAATTATGCAGGGTGATCGCAGCGACGAACAGCCAGATGCGCCGCACCGACGCGCTCGCAATGCCCGGCGGCCCCACGCCGATGCGGTCGAGCGGCGGAAGCCAGTCGTTGAGCTTGGCGATCGCGAGCCCGCCCAGCAGCACTGCGGCGACGATCTGTGCCGAGGCCATGAAGCGTGACGCGCCGGCCTCACGCGCGAACTCGATCCCTGGCAGGATCAGCGAAAAGAACGACGCGGCCAGCATGACCCCGGCGGCAAAGCCAAGCAGCAGATTCTGTTGCCCGTCGCTTGGTTTGGGCATGAACAGGACGGGGATGGCGCCGATGCCGGTCGCCATCCCCGCAAGCAGGCTGCCCAGCAGCCCGGCGGAAACGATCGGGTCCATTCAGCGCCGAACGCTCAACGGCCGCGACCCGCTCCCGCAGCGGCAGTGGTCCTCACAATTCCTTCATCGCGATATCCTTGATCCGCCCCGCACCCGGACCAGCGCCTAATTCGGCGCCCGTGGTCGGGTCCTGCGTCGGATCGGACGCATTGCGCGCCATCATCTGCGACAATGCCTGCGCATCGGCTTCGGGAAGGTCGACGCTGGCATTGCCGGTGCTTCCGTCGATCGGCATGGCCTGCTCCAGATCGTCGATGCGGTCCCATTGCTCGCCCGAGTTCCACGGCCCCTGCATGTCACCCTCGCCCTGCGAGGCGTTGACATAGACATTGGCATATTCCTCGATCCCCGGCAGTTTGCCCGGCGGGAAATTGTTCTCGATGGAATACAGCGCCTTCTCGAACGATTTCTGGTGCGCCACCTCGCGCGTCATCAGGAATCCCAGCGCGTCCTTGATGCCGGGATCGTCGGTGATGTTGATCAGCCGCTCGTACACGATCTTGGCGCGGCTCTCGGCGGCGATGTTCGACCGCAGATCGACGGTCGGCTCGGCACGCGTATCGACATAGGCGGCAGTCCACGGCACGCCGGCGCTGTCGATCAGCGCGGGTCCCCCGCCGAACAGGATCGACTCCTTGGCGCTCGTGCCCGTCTGCCCGACCATCGCGAACAGCTCGGCCTCGGCCTGCTGCGCCTCGGACAATTGCGCCCGCGCGCCCTTGTTGAGCATCGCGACAATCGATCCGATCACTTCGAGATGGCTCAACTCCTCGGTCGCGATGTCGAGCAGCATGTCCTTGCGGCCCGGATCCTCTTCGCCCAGCCCCTGCGTGAAATAGCGCATCGCCGCGGCGAGTTCGCCATCGGCCCCGCCGAATTGCTCGAGCAGCATGCAGGCGAGCTTGGGATTAGGCTCGGCCACACGGACGGTATATTGCAAACGCTTGTTGTGCATGAACATGTCGGCACCTCCAATCCCGGCACCAACTGGCCGGCCGCGTCATGGTGCCCGGCCACGCGCTCAAACAAGATTTTTCAATCATAACCGATGTAATGGACAAGTCAGATACGCCGCGCTTCCCCAGCCTGTTCAACGATTGTTGATCGAACATACTCGATTGAGATCACAGCCGACATTCGTCAAACTCGATGGAACTTTCCGTGATCTCCCGAATCAGCCGATCGATCTTCTATTTTGCTTGTCTATCGACCTCCCGCACCCGGTCCCGCCAACCGTCCGCGGCGCGCACGGGGCTTGCACCCGCGTCGCTGCCCTTTAAGGGCTGCAGCGACGGAGCGTGGCAATGAACCAGGAAGCGATCGCAACGAAGCTAAAGGCAGCCATGCGCCGCATGCCGGGGCCGGTCGCGCTCATCACCAGCACCGATCCGGAAACCGGCGCCCGTGCCGGCCTCGCCGCTTCCGCGGTCATCCCGGTGTCGATGGACCCGCCCTCCATGCTCGTCGCGGTCAACCGTAACGCCAGCGCACATGCCACGATCGTGCGCGCGGGCCGCTACTGCATCAACCTGCTCTGCAACAGCCAGGCCGATCTCGTCGCGCTGTTCTCCGATCCGGCGCGGCGCGGCGCCCGGTTCGAAGACGCGCGCTGGGCCGAAACTGACGGGCTGCCCTATCTGCCCGGCGCACTCGTCAGCATCCTTTGCACCATCGCTCACACCCAGCCGTTCGGTACGCACGACCTGCTGATCGGCACGGTCGACGATGTGCTGCCCGGGACCGGCAGCGACCCGATGGGCTGGATCGAGGGGGATTTCGCGCGCCTCATGGCGC
Organism: Sphingomonas turrisvirgatae; assembly: GCF_001721295.1. Classification (GTDB taxonomy): domain Bacteria; phylum Pseudomonadota; class Alphaproteobacteria; order Sphingomonadales; family Sphingomonadaceae; genus Sphingomonas; species Sphingomonas turrisvirgatae. Next base: position 105,356 of record NZ_MDDS01000075.1, read on the forward strand.
TCGGCGACCTGTCCGGCTGAGGGCGTTTGCGCCGGGCCTTTGCGGCGGCGGCCTGCGCCCCTAGATCGTTCGCAATGTTGCGCTGGATGCTTTCCGTTCTGATCGGCCTGCTGCTCTCCGCACCGGCGGCGTTCGCGCGGGACGAACCGGGCATCCAGACCCGCGAGGCGGCGCTGCTGCAGGACGCCGGCGAATATGCCCGCAGCTATGACGTTCCCCTTGCCGAAGCGGTCCGCCGCCTCGCCGCGCAAGGCGACAGCGTGCCCGCGATCGACGCACTTGCGGCGCGTTATCGCGCGCGCCTCGCCGGCATCTTCGTCCAGCATCGCCCGGATTATCGCTTCGTCATCGTCCTCACCGGCACCACGACGCCGGCCCCCACGCTGATCCGCGCCGGCGCATCGCTGGTGCCGGTCACCTTTCGCAGTGGCGCGACGGCGACGCGCGAACGCGTGCTCTGGGCCCTCACCAATCATCAGGCCGCGATCCGCGAGGCCAGCGGGATCGAGCCGTCGCTGGGCATCGATCCGCGTACCGGCGAACTCGTCGTGGTGGTCGGCAATGCGGCGGCAAGGGCTGCGGGCGGCGCCGATACGCTCGACGCCCGGATCGAGGCGCTGACCGGCGTGCCGGTGCAGATCCGCGTATTCGATCGCGTCGATCGCAACCTGTCGGTGCCCGGCGGCGGGCGTCTCGATGGCGTCGATCCGGAAAGCCGCAAGCGCTATCGCTGCACCGGTGGCTTTGCCGTTACCGACGGGGTGCGGCACGGCATCGCCACCGCCGCCCACTGCCTCGATCAGCTGAGCGATATCGGACCCGATCGCCAGGCCACACCGCTCGCATTTGTCGGCCAATGGGGCTGGGGCTATCACGACGTCCAGATCCATACCGGCCCGACCCCGGATCGTGCGCTGTTCTACGCCGACAAGGATCGCTCACGCCTTCGTCCCGTCCAAGCGCAGCGCACGAAGGCGAGCACGCGCGCCGGCGACTTCGTGTGCCATCGCGGCGAAAGCACCGGCTATAGCTGCGCGGAGGTCGAACTGCTCGACTTCGCGCCGGCTGGCCAGCTGTGCGGCGGCTATTGCCTGCCGACGTGGATCGCCGTCGCCGGACCGACCTGCAAGGGTGGCGACAGCGGCGGCCCGGTGTTCAGCGGCACGACCGCCTTCGGCATCGTCAAGGGGGCGACCTTCCGGCGCGACGGCTCGTGCGCCTTCTATTTCTACATGTCGCTCGATTACCTGCCCGCGCCCTGGTCGCTCGCCATCGATCCCGGCACGCCCTTGCCCCCCCCCCCGCCAGTTGCCCCGATGGGCACGCGCGGAATTGGCTGACGACGCCGCGCAACCTGCTATAACGCGGCCCGAACTCGAACCCCGAAAGCATCCCGATGACGCAATCCACGCCCCATGATGCCCGATTTGGGATAACCGGCCTGGATGAAGTCCTTGGGGGCGGCCTCGAACGCAGCCGCACCTTCCTGCTGGAAGGCAGTCCGGGGACCGGCAAGACGACCATGGCCATGCAGTTCCTCGTCGCCGGGGCACAGGCTGGCGAGCGATGCCTTTATGTCACCCTGTCCGAAACCGCTGCGGAGCTGCGCGCCTCGGCCGCCTCGCACGACATCTCCCTCGACGGGATCGAACTCTATGAGTTGATCCCGCCCGAAAACCTGCTGGACGACGAACAGCAGCAGAGCCTGCTCTATTCGTCCGACCTCGAGCTTGGGGAAACCACGCGCCGCATCTTCGAGGCGTTCGAGCGGGTCAAGCCCGATCGCGTGGTGCTCGACAGCCTTTCCGAAATCCGCCTGCTTGCGCAAAACTCGCTGCGCTATCGCCGTCAGATCCTGGCGCTGAAGCATTTTTTCGCGACCAGCGGCGCGACGGTCCTGATGCTCGACGATCTCACCACTGAAGTGAACGACCGGACCGTTCATTCGGTGGCGCATGGCGTGCTGCGGCTGGAAGAACTCGCACCCGAATATGGCGCCAAACGTCGCCGCCTGCGGGTGATCAAGTATCGCGGCCGTCGCTATCGCGGCGGCTATCACGATTTCGCGATCCATACCGGCGGCGTGCGCGTGTTCCCCCGCCTTATCGCCGCCGAGCACAGGACATCGTTCGATCGAACGCTGCTGACGACCGACTCGCCGGAACTCGATGCCTTGCTCGGGGGCGGTATCGACCGCGGATCCAGCCTGCTGGTCCTGGGTCCGGCCGGTACCGGCAAGTCGATCCTCGCGCTCACCTTTATCAAGACGGCGATCCAGCGCGGCGAACGCGCCGCGATGTTCATCTTCGATGAAGAGCGACAGTTGCTGATCCAGCGCGCCCGTGCGCTGGACATCGATCTGCAGGCCATGATCGATGCCGATCACTTGATCCTCGAACAGGTCGATGCCGCCGAACTGACTCCGGGCGAATTCTCCGAACGCGTGCGCCACTGTGTCGAGGTGAACAGCGCCCGGACCGTGGTGATCGACAGCCTGAACGGCTATCAGGCGGCAATGCCTGGCGAGCACGCACTGGTGCTGCACATGCACGAACTGCTGCAATATCTGAATCGCAAGGGCGCGACGACGATCCTCAACGTCGCGCAACACGGCCTGGTCGGTGACATGAAGTCACCGGTCGATCTCACCTACCTCGCCGATACGGTGATCCTGCTGCGCTATTTCGAGGCGCTCGGCCGCGTCCGCCGCGCCGTCTCAGTCATCAAGAAGCGGACCGGCGCACACGAGCATTCGATCCGCGAGTATCAGATCGGCACACGCGGCGTGACGCTGGGGCCTCCGCTCGACCGGTTCCAGGGCATTCTGCGGGGCGTGCCGACGATTGTCGGCGATGCCGATCTGCTCAGCCGCGAGGACGCGTGAAGCGTACCACGGTTTCCGAACGCGCCTTGATCCTCGCGCCGCGCGGCCGCGACGCGGCGATCGCCGTCGCCATGCTTCGCGAAGCGGGATTGGAGGCCGAACCATGCGCCTCGCTCCCGGCGATCCTGGCCGAGCTCGACCGCGGCGCGGCCTTCATCATCGTGACCGAAGAGGCGATCCTGGGCGCGGACCTGCAGCCGCTCGCGCGATGGCTTGCGGATCAGGAGGAATGGTCCGACATGCCGTTTATCCTGCTCACCACGCGCGGTGGCGGGCTTGAGCGCAACCCGACCGCCGCCCGCCATCTCGAAGTGCTGGGCAACGTCACCTTCCTCGAACGGCCGTTTCACCCGACCACGCTCGTCAGCCTCGCCCGCTCCGCCCTGCGCGCGCGGCGGCGGCAATATGATGCGCGCGCCCGACTCGCCGCGCTGCATGACAGTGAAACGCGCTTCCGCACGCTGTTCGACACGATGGACGAGGGGTTCTGCGTCATCGAGTTCCTCGACAGCTCGAAGGGGCCGCTGACCGACTATATCCATGTCCAGGCAAACCCCGCCTATGAACGCCATACCGGCATTCCCTTCGTCGTCGGGCAAAAGGTGCAGGAGATGGTGCCCGACGAAGCGGACGCCTGGGTCGAATTCTATCGTAAGGTTTTGCTGACCGGCGAGCCGATCCGCTTCAGCCGCGAACTCGAGGCGACGGGCCGCCATCTGGACCTCGCCGCCTTTCGCGTCGAGCCGCCGGAGCGGCGCGAGGTCGCCGTCATCTTTCAGGACGTGACCGAGCGCAAGCGGGCCGAGATCGCGTTGCGCGAACTCAACGAAAGCCTCGAACGTCGCGTTGCCGCCGCCGTCAGCGAGCGCGAGAACGCGCTGGCCCAGCTGCACGAGGCGCAAAAGCTCGAGACGATCGGCCAGCTGACCGGCGGCGTCGCGCATGATTTCAACAACCTCCTCACCCCGATCACCGGGGCGCTCGACCTGCTCGGGCGCCGCTATGCCGACGATCCGCGCTCGGCCCGGCTGCTCGATGGCGCGCTGCAATCGGCCGAACGCGCCAAGACGCTGGTCCAGCGCCTGCTCGGCTTCGCCCGGCGTCAGGCGCTCGAAACCCGTCCCGTCGATCTTGCCGCGCTGATCGGCGACATGCGCGACCTCATCACCAGTTCGATCGGCCCGGCGATCGAGCTCGTGATCGACGCGCCTGCCGGTCTGCCCGCCGCGCTCGCCGACCCCAACCAGCTCGAACTCGCGATACTCAACCTGTGCGTCAATGCGCGCGATGCCATGCCGAATGGCGGGACGCTGACGCTGGCGCTGGACCAGGCCGACGGCTTCGTGCGCCTCTCGGTGATCGACACCGGCATCGGCATGGACGCCGCGACGCTCGCCCGCGCGGTAGAGCCCTTCTATTCGACCAAGGAACTGGGCAAGGGCACCGGCCTCGGCCTCTCGATGGTGCATGGCCTCGCCGCGCAGCTGGGCGGCACGTTCGATCTGCAAAGCACGCCCGGCCACGGCACGCGCGCCGATCTGGCGCTGCCTGTCGCCGATGCGGCCGCCGACGCCACCGATCGTCGCGCTGTCACCGCAACGGACGAATCCTTCCGGGCGCTGTCCATCCTGCTGGTGGATGACGAGGAACTGGTCCGCGCCGGCACGGCCGAAATGCTGCGCGACATGGGCCACCGCGTCACGCAGGCCAGCGGCGGCGGCGAAGCGCTTGCCCGGCTGGCCGACGATGCAACCTTCGACATCGTGGTCACCGACTATATGATGCCGCGCATGGACGGCGCCGCACTCGCCGCGCATGTCCGCGAACGCCATCCCGCGCTGCCGGTGCTCGTCGTGACTGGCTATGCCGGCGGCGACCTCGACATCGGCTTGCCGCAACTCGCCAAGCCGTTCCGCCAGGCCGATCTACGCGCCGCGCTCGCTCAGCTCGCCCGTCAGCCGGCCACGACATAGATCGCGCCAAGCGCCGCCGAACCGAGCAGCACCGGGATCATCCTGATCTTCAGCCGGAACACCGCGATTCCCGCGCCGACTGCCAGTGCCAGCGCCGGCCAGTTCACCGACGCCAGCACCGGCACCTCGAACGACCCCGTTGGCATTGCCACCGCCCGCACCTCGCCGAACAGCGTATGGATCGCGAACCACAGCGCCAGGTTGAGGATCACGCCCACCACCGCCGCGGTGATCGCGCCCAGCGCCGCCGACAGCGCGCGATTGCCGCGCAGCCGCTCGACGTACGGCGCCCCGGCAAAGATCCACAGGAAGCACGGCATGAACGTGACCCATGTCGTCAGCACCGCGCCCAGCGTCGCCGCCACCAGCGGGTTCATGCCCCCCGCCTCGCGCAGCGCCGCCAGGAACCCGACGAACTGAGTCACCATGATCAGCGGCCCCGGCGTGCTCTCGGCCAGCCCCAGTCCGTCCAGCATCTCGCCCGGCGTCACCCAGCCATAGGTTCCGACCGCCGCCTGCGCGACATAGGCCAGCACGGCATAGGCGCCGCCGAACGTCACGACCGCCATCTGGCTGAAGAAGCTCGCGATCTGCGTGAACACATGGTCCGGCCCCAGAAGCGCGAGCAGCGCGAACACCGGCGCCAGCCACAAGACGAGGAACAGCGCGCTGATCCGCAGCGACCAGCCCAGCCCGGGCGAGGCGTGCGCCGGCAACCCCTCGCCCAGCGCCGTGTCTCGATCCTGCACCACCGCGCCGCCGGCCGAGCCGTGTCCGCCTCCGCCAAGGAACGCCGCAATGCCGCGGCGCCCGCCGACAAAGCCGATCGCGCCCGCCGTCAGCACGATCAACGGAAAGGGCGCATCGAGGAAGAAGATCGCCACGAACGCCGCCGCCGCGATACCACGCATGACGTGGTTCCTGAGCGCGCGCGATCCGACCCGCACGACGGCCTGCACGACCACCGCCAGCACCGCGGCCTTGAGGCCGAAGAACATTCCCTCGACCAGCGGCACCTTGCCCAGCAGCACATAGACATAGCTCAGCCCCAGGATCGCCAGGAACCCCGGCAGCACGAACAGCGCGCCCGCCACCAGCCCGCCCTTGGTCCTGTGCAGCAGCCAGCCGATATAGGCCGCCAGCTGCTGCGCCTCGGGTCCGGGCAACAACATGCAGTAATTGAGCGCGTGCAGGAACCGCGCCTCGCCGATCCAGCGCTTCTCGTCCACCAGGATGCGATGCATCACGGCGATCTGCCCCGCCGGCCCGCCGAACGAGAGCGCGGCGATCCGTGCCCACACCTTCACCGCGTCGCCAAAGCTGACGCCATGATCCGGAACGCTCATCCGCCCTGCTTCCTGCTGGCAAAGAAACTGTAGAATTGGTCCAGCGCCCCACCGGCGCGCTCGATCCGCTCCAGATCGTCCTCGCTCGACGCGCACACCCCCGCCAGCATCGCGGCCACGCCGGGCGCCTCGGGCCGCGCGAACTTGCCGTCGCCAATGTCCAGCTCATGGATGATCTCGCCGATGGCGGTCAGCGCTGCATCGTCGCTCAGCCCGGCGCGGAGCACGATCGTCTCGAAGCTGCAGCGATCGTCCTCGTGCGTGAACTCCCCGTCCGCCATGTCGAAGCGGAGCTCGCCGGCGACCGGTTCATGGGTGCGTGCATCGACGAAGCGGAACCGCGCGCGCGGATCGACGAAGCGGCGGATCAGCCACGCGCTGGCGATGCGGTCGACATGCACCCCCGCCCGCGTCACCCACACGCGTCCGGTCAGCGCCTCGCGCGTCAGCAGCGGTCCCGGCTCGTTCCGCGCCACGTCCGGATGCACGTGCCGCAGGCGCACCAGTTCGGTGAGCGCAGCCTCGGCGATCTGCCGTCCCGACGCGCCGAAAAAATCGATCCGGCCAGTGTCTTCCAACCGTCGATACAGCCGCGCGATCTCGCCCCCGCTCGCCGGGCCGCTGGCCAACAGCCGCCGCGCCGTATCGCTGATCTCCGCATAATCCGCGTCGCGTGCCGCATCGAACAGCGCGCGCACCTCGCGATCGGACTGGCCCGCGATCAGCGCGGCGCGGATCAGCGTCGCCTCGCCTCCGCCATCGACGATCTCGTCCATCACCTCGCGCAAAGCTGCTTCACTCGTCTCGCTCGCTGGCAGCACATGCACCGCATTTTTCAGCGGCACCGCCCCGATCGCCTGCAACCGCCGCCAGATCTTCACGCGCAAATAGGGCGGCTTGGCCGGCAGCTGGTGCAGCAACGCCAGCCAAGGTTCAGTGCTTGCCGGTTTCATGATTCATATGTATCATACGATTTGAACGTTTGGAACAGCTGTATCATGACTCGCGCTGCCTTCATCGCCATCGTGCTCGGCGCAGTCACCCCGACCCTCGCCTGCGCACAAGTCGATGGCCTGACGCTCACCGGCTCCAGCCGACTGCGCTACGAAGTGATCGAGAACCAGCCGCGCGTCGGGTTCAACCGCAGCGACGACCTGCTCAATCTGCGCACCACGTTCCTTGCCGAATATCGGAAGGTCGACCTGCGCGTCGCCGTCGAGCTGTACGACAGCCGCGTGTGGGGCGGTGACGCAGGCACGCCGATCACCACCAACGAAGTCAACGCGCTCGAACCCGTTCAGGCCTATGCCGCCGCAGATTTCGGCAATGCGTTCGGGCCCAGGACGAAATTGACGCTCACCGCCGGGCGCATGATGCTCAATCTCGGCTCGCGCCGCCTGGTCGCGGCCGACGATTATCGCAACACCACCAACAGCTATACCGGTCTGCGCACCGACCTATCGGCTCCCATGGGCTGGAAGGCGACCCTCATCTACATGCTCCCGCAACAGCGCCGGCCCGACGATCCCGCCGCGGTGCGCGACGCAAGGCTGCGCCTCGACCGTGAAAGCTTCGATCTCGTCCTGTGGGGCGGCCAGATCACCCGCGCGAAGACGATCGGCCCTGCGATGCTCGAGGCGACCTACTTCCACCTTGGCGAGCGCGACGCGCCCGGCCGGCCGACGCGCGACCGTTCGCTCGACACGTTCGGCGGCCGCATCCTCGCCGATCCGCGCCCCGGCAAGTTCGATGTCGAGGTCGAAGCGCTCTATCAGGCCGGCAGCATCAGCGCCTCGCTTGCGCCCACCGCCGCGCGCCAACGCGTCAGCGCCAGCTTCGTCCACGCCGATCTCGGCTACACCTTTGCCTCATCCTGGCAGCCGCGTCTCTCCGCCGAGTTCGACCGCGCCAGCGGCGATCGCCCCGGCGGTCGCTACGGCCGTTTCGACCCGCTGTTCGGTATGCGCCGCGCCGAACTGGCGCCATCCGGCCTCTACAATGCGGTCGGCCGCGCCAACATCGCCGCCGCCGGCCTTCGCTTCGAAGCGACGCCGGGCAAGCGCCTCGACCTCTTCGCCGCCTATCGCGCGCTCTGGCTGGCGGATCGGCGCGACAGCTTCTCGACCACCGGCGTGCGCGACGCATCGGGCCAAGCGGGCGACTTTGCCGGCCATCAGATCGAGGGGCGGCTGCGCTACTGGCTCATCCCCACGCGACTGCGCTTCGAATATGACGGTCTCATCCTCGCCAAGGGGCGCTTCCTGCGCGACGCGCCCAACGCGCCTGGCGGCGGCACGACGCGCTATCACTCGTTCAACCTGACCGCCAGCTTCTAGCCCCAGGCAGGTCGCGCCAGCGCCACCTGCATATGCTCGACGAACCGTGCCGCCGCGGCTGTCAGCGCGGGTGCCGGGGCATGCATCGCATAGATTGCGACGTCGTCCGATCCGGCCAGCTGCGGCAACACGCGCACCAACCGCCCGTCCCGGATCAACTCGGCCACGTCCCATAGCGACCGCAGCGCGATCCCCACCCCGCTCACCGCCAGCTCGCGCACCAGCTCGCTCGAATTGGTGCGGACATGGCTCGTCCCCGCCACCGTCACGCGGCGGCCACCGGCGCTCAACAGCCACGGCAACTGCCCGTCTGCCGCCAGCAGCCGATGCCTGGCGAGTTCGTTCACCGATCGCGGCTCGCCCCATGCGCTGAGATAGTCGGGCGCGGCACACAGGATGCGGGCGCTCGTCGCCAGCCGCTGCGCCGCCAGTCGCGGGTCGGGCGTCGCGGTGATGCGGATCGCGACGTCGATGCGGGCGGCGATGATGTCGGCAAAGCCATCCGACAGCTCGATCTCCAGCTGCACCTCAGGCCAGGCGCGCAGGAAGGCGTCGAGATGCGGCGCGACATGCAGCCGCCCGAACGATGTCGGCGCGGTCCCCTTCAGCCGCCCCGCCGGCACGTCGCGCGATCCCATCAGCCGCGCCTCCGCCGCGCGCAGCCGCGCCAGCACATCGGCGATCTCGGCATGAAATGCTGCGCCCTGCTCGGTCAGCGTCAGCGCGCGCGTGGTGCGATGCGCCAGCCGAACGCCCAGCCGCGCCTCCAGCCTTGCCAGCCGCTTCGACACTTGCCCCGGCGACATGCCCAGCATGCGCCCGGCCGCCGACAGGTTCCCCGCCTCCACCACGCTTGCGAACAGCGCATAGTCGGGGTCCACCAATTGTTCCTTTTCGGCAAAAGAGTTTTGCCTCTTTATCCGCTACCGCACAGCCGCGCAATCGCTACACTCGGTCCAAACGGACAGGTGACACATGATCGACAAGGCTGGGCTTCAGGTCGCGGACAATCTCGCCGACTTCATCGAAACGCAGGCGCTGCCCGGCACTGGCATCGATCCCGCCGCCTTCTGGCGCGGCGCGGCCGACATCTTCGCCCGCTTCGCCCCCCGCAACGCACAGCTTCTCGCCACGCGCGACGATCTTCAGGCGCGGATCGACGCCTGGCACCAGGCCCGCGCCGGCCAGCCCATCGACGCGGGCGAGTATCAGGCGTTCCTGCGGGACATCGGCTATCTCGTCCCCGAACCCGCGCCGTTCGAAGTGACCTCCGCCAATGTCGACCCGGAAATCGCCACCACCGCCGGGCCGCAGCTCGTCGTCCCGGTCCTCAATGCTCGCTTCCTCCTGAACGCCGCCAATGCGCGCTGGGGCAGCCTGTACGACGCGCTCTACGGCACCGACGCCATCCCGGGCGCCCCGACTGGCAACGGCTATGACCCCGCGCGCGGCGCGCAGGTCATCGCCTGGGCCAAGGCGTTCCTCGACCGCGCCGCCCCGCTCGCCAGCGGCAGCTGGGCCGAATTGACCAGCGAACCCACCCTCGCCGACCCGTCGCAACTCGTCGCCCGCAACGGCGACAACCTCCTGCTGCGCCATAACGGCCTGCACATCGAACTCGTCATCGACCGGGCGCACCCGATCGGCAGCAGCGACTCGATCGGCCTGGCCGACGTGATCCTCGAAGCGGCGCTCTCGACCATCGTCGACCTTGAGGATTCGCTCGCGGCGGTCGACGCCGATGACAAGGTTGCCGCCTATGCCAACTGGCTCGGGCTAATGAAGGGCGACCTCACCGCCAGCTTCGACAAGCGCGGCAGGACGCTCACCCGCGCGTTGGAGGAAGACCGCCACTACACCGCCACAGACGGCACCCCCTTCACCTTGCCCGGCCGAAGCGTGTTGATGGTACGCAATGTCGGCCACCTGATGACCACACCCGCGATCCGCCTGCCTGACGGCGCCGAGGCCCCCGAAGGCATAATGGACGGCATCGTCACCAGCTTGATCGCGCTTCACGACCTCCGGGGCAACGGCCGCTTCAGCAACAGCCGCACCGGCTCGGTCTATATCGTCAAGCCCAAGATGCACGGCCCCGACGAAGCCGCCTTCACTAACGACCTGTTCGACGCCATCGAGGATCTGCTCGCCCTCGATCGCCATACGCTGAAGGTCGGCGTGATGGACGAGGAGCGCCGCACCTCGGCCAACCTCGCCGCCTGCATCCACGCCGTGCGCCACCGCGTGATGTTCATCAACACCGGCTTCCTCGATCGCACCGGGGACGAGATGCACACGGCGATGCGCGCCGGCGCGATGCTGCGCAAGGGCGACATGAAAAACGCCGACTGGATCAAGTCGTACGAGGCGCGCAACGTCGCCATCGGCCTCGCCTGCGGCCTGGATGGCAAGGCGCAGATCGGCAAGGGTATGTGGGCCGCCCCGGATCGCATGGCCGACATGCTGGAACAGAAGGTCGGCCATGTGCAGACCGGTGCCAACACCGCCTGGGTCCCCTCACCCACCGCCGCCGTGCTGCACGCCACCCACTATCACGGCGTCGACGCCTTTGCCCGCCGTCAGGACGTCGCACCCGCCAACGCCGCCTCGCTCGACGCGCTGCTCAGCATCCCGCTGGCGAACGGCCGGAACTGGAGCGCGCAGGAGATCCGCGACGAACTCGACAACAATGCCCAGGGGATCCTCGGCTATGTCGTGCGCTGGATCGACCAGGGCGTCGGCTGCTCGAAAGTGCCCGACATCCACGATATCGGCCTCATGGAAGACCGTGCGACGCTGCGCATCAGTTCGCAGCACATGGCCAACTGGCTGCTCCACGGCGTCACCACGGCGCAAGAGATCGACGCGGCGTTCGAGCGCATGGCGGCCAAGGTCGATGCGCAGAACGCAGGCGATTTGCTCTACCAGCCGATGGCCGGCAACCCCGACAGCCTCGCCTATCAAGCCGCCCGCGCACTGGTGTTCGAAGGGCTTGAGCAGCCGAACGGCTACACCGAACCGCTGCTGCACGCCTGGCGGTTGAAGGCGAAGGCGCGGGCGTTGGAGAGCGTTTAGAAGAAGGTCGTTTCACGCAAAGGCGCGAAGGGCGCAAAGAAGTAAGAGATTTTCACGCAGAGACGCGGAGAGCGCAGAGATGTGGCCCGCCGCGTTAGCGGCATCCATTCATGCAACGGCTAAGCTTGTCGCGACGCTAGTTAAAAGAGTGAGCGTTGCGCACCGGATACAGCATCTCTGCGTCCTCCGCGTCTCTGCGTGAACCAGCTACTTCTTTCTTCTTCGCGCCTTAGCGCCTTTGCGCGAACCATTTCTTCTTCACGCCGGGCGCAAAACCTCACACCAGCCGCGAATGCTTCACCGCCGCCTCGATGAAGCTCGCGAACAGCGGGTGCGGGTCGAACGGCTTGGACTTCAGCTCCGGATGGAACTGCACGCCGATGAACCACGGATGGTCCGGCCGTTCGACGATCTCGGGCAGCAGCCCGTCGGGCGACATGCCGGTGAACATGAGGCCGCCCTGCTCCAGCGCCTCGCGATACGACCCGTTCACCTCGTAACGATGACGGTGCCGTTCGCTGATCTCGCCCGAGCCATAGATCGCCGAAACCTGGCTGTTCCCGGCCAGCCTCGCGTCATAGGCGCCCAGCCGCATCGTGCCGCCCAGGTCGCCGCCTTCCTCGCGCGTCTGGATGCCCTCTTCGCTCATCCATTCGGTGATGATGCCGACCACCGGCTCGCTCGTCGGCCCGAATTCGGTAGAGGACGCCTCACCGATCCCAGCCGTGTTCCGCGCGCCCTCGATGCACGCCATCTGCATGCCAAGGCAGATGCCGAAGAACGGCACATTCCGCTCGCGGGCAAAGCGCACCGACGCGATCTTGCCCTCGCTGCCGCGCTCGCCGAACCCGCCCGGCACCAGAATGCCGTGCATCGGCTCGAGCGTCGCGGCGATCTCCGCCTCGTCCTTCTCGAACAATTCGGCGTCCAGCCATTCGAGGTTGACCTTCACCTTGTTGGCGATGCCGCCATGCACCAGCGCTTCCTGCAGCGACTTGTACGCGTCCGGCAGGCCGACATATTTGCCGACCACGCCGATCGTCACCTCGCCCTCCGGGTTGAACAGCCGCTCGGTAATCTCGCTCCAGCGGCTAAGGTCGGGGTCCGCGCCCGGCTCGATCCCGAACGCGCGCAGCACTTCGCGGTCCAGCCCCTCGGCATGATATTGCATCGGCACGGCATAGATGCTCCGGGCATCCAGCGCCGGAATCACCGCGCTCGCCGGCACGTTACAGAATTGCGCGATCTTGGCTCGCTCGCCGGCCGGCAGCGGCTTTTCCGCGCGGCACACCAGCACGTCCGGCGCCACGCCCAGCGAGGCCAGTTCGCGCACGCTGTGCTGAGTCGGCTTGGTCTTCAATTCGCCTGCCGCGGCGATGTACGGCACCAGCGTCACGTGCACGCTGATCGACCGGCCCCGGCCCAACTCGTTCTTCAACTGGCGGATCGCCTCGATGAACGGCAGCGATTCGATGTCGCCCACCGTCCCGCCGATCTCGCACAGCACGAAATCCAGACCCTCGGTCTCGGCCTGCGCGAAATCCTTGATCGCGTCGGTCACGTGCGGGATGACCTGAACCGTCGCGCCCAGATAATCGCCACGCCGCTCGCGCTCGATGATCGTCTTGTAGATGCGGCCGGACGTGATGTTGTCCGACTGGCGCGACGCGACGCCGGTAAAGCGTTCGTAATGGCCCAGATCCAGGTCCGTCTCCGCCCCGTCGTCGGTCACATAGACTTCGCCATGCTGATACGGGCTCATCGTGCCCGGATCGACGTTCAGATAGGGGTCGAACTTGCGGATGCGCACCTTGTACCCGCGCGCCTGCAACAGCGCGGCGAGGCTGGCGGCCATCAGGCCCTTGCCAAGCGAGGAGACCACGCCGCCGGTGATGAAAATATACCGCGTCATGGGAGTCACCGCTTATCCTCTATGCACAAGTTGGGGCAAGCGCCCGACTCCGGACGCCGCCAAATTAAATGATCGGTGTCGCCGTTAGTTGGCGAGCGGGACGGCGCTGTTGTCGGCCGGCGCTGCCGGAACGCCGGTCGGCTGCGTGGCCGGCAGCGGGCCGCTCGCCGGCACGCTCTGCGTCGGCGTGGTCGCGCGGCTGGTGTCGATCTCGTCACCGCCGCGCGTCGCCGCGATCACGGCCAGCGTGATGCTCATCGCGATGAACAGGCCGGCCAGCACGGCGGTCGCACGCGTCAGCAGATTCGCCGCGCCGCGCGCCGACATCAACCCCGACGGGCTGCCCCCGGTGGTCAGGCCGCCGCCTTCCGACTTCTGCATCAGGATCACCGTCACCAGCAGCGCGGCGATGATGGCATGGACGACGAGGAGGAAGGTGAACAGCATGTCGGTCTTTCGCGGGAAAGCGGCGACATAGGGGAGCGGCGCGCAAGGATCAACCGGGTGATGCTGCATCACGCCGCCCTGCGTCCGATGCGCCGTCCGTCGCCGCGCGGGCCTGAACCGGCTCGGGCCTGCATCGTCACCTTGGCGCAACATTTCGCCAAGCGCCTGAAACTCGTTGCCTATCGGGACGTTAATGTCCCCGAAAGCCCCGCTTCTTGCGGAACTGCAACCAAAAACGCGAGTGCCGTGCGATGAACGCGATGAGCGACCATTCGCTGTACAACTGGAAGTCGACGCTGATCGACTATGTCCGGTCGGGCGAGCCGGACCTTACCAACCGCCAGATGGCGCTCATGCTGCTGGTCTATCTCGATTCGGGACCGCACACGGTACGCGGGCTGGCGAAGGCGCTGAATGTCTCGAAACCGGTCGTGACGCGCGCCTTGAACAGATTGGGCAGCCTCGGCTATCTGCGCCGCCAGCGCGACGACACCGACAAACGCAACATCTTCGTCGCGCGCACATCGGAAGGGGCGGAGTTTCTTGCAGAATTCGGACAATTCGTCACCGGCGAACTCGGCGCAGGCCACGCGGTCCGGGGCGCCGCGTAGCCGATTCGCGCTGACCGGGCGATCGGTGCGGATCGATCCGCGCAACGATGCGGCCCGTCGCGACCTGGCCGATGTCCGCCTCGCCGACCGCGTGTTCGCGCCGCATTATGCCGCGCCGGTCGATTATGTTCTGGCCGCCCCCGCCCCGCTGCTTGAAAGCCGTGGGACCGACGCCGCACCATTGGCCCAGCTTGACACGGGCGATCGCTTCGAAGTGCTCGAACTGTCCGCAGGCATCGCCTGGGGCCGGGCGCCCGCGCTTGGTCTGGTGGGCTATGTCGCGGCGGATCGGTTGAAGCCGCTGTCATGACCATCACCGTTTTCATCGACGGCGCCGCCGGGACGACTGGCCTCGAAATCGCCGACCGGCTCGCCGGGCGGGCCGAGATCGAGCTGATCGCGCTCGCCGACGAGGATCGCAAGAACGCGAAGAAGCGCGCTCAAGCGCTCAACGCTGCCGATTTCGTGATCCTCTGCTTGCCCGACGACGCCGCGCGCGAGGCGGTCGAGCTGACCACCAACCCCGCCACTCGCATCATCGACGCCTCGACGGCGCATCGCATTGCCGACGGCTGGACCTATGGCTTTGCCGAGCTTGAGCCATCGCAGGCTGCGGCGATCCACGACGCACGGCTGGTCAGCAACCCCGGCTGCTGGCCGACCGGATTCCTCGCGCTCGTCCGCCCGCTGGTCCGCGCGGGCCTTATCCCGCCCGACTGGCCGCTATCGGCCAGCGGCGCGTCGGGATATTCGGGCGGGGGCAAGGCGATGATCTCCGAGTTCGAAAACGCCAGCGACGCCGGTGGCACCGACACCGCCTTCCGCGCCTATGGCCTTGGCCTTGAACACAAGCATCTGCCCGAAATGCAGAAGCACGCGCGCATCGAACACGCGCCGATCTTCCAACCCGCCGTCGCACGCGCTTATCGCGGCATGCTGATCGAAGTGCCGCTCGCGCTCCACGCCCTACCGCGCAAGCCGTCGGTCCAGGCGATCGAGGCAGCGCTGGCCGACGCCTATCGCGATTCTCCCGTGGTCTATGTCCTGCCCACAGAAGGCGTGGCGGCGCTGACCGTCGAGGAAGTCGCCGGCACCGATCGCATGCACCTGCGCGTGTTCGGCAACCCGGAACGCGGCCACGCCCGCCTCGTCGCGACGCTCGACAATCTGGGCAAGGGCGCCGGCGGCGCGGCGGTGCAGAACCTCAACATCATGGCCGGGCTCGACCAGACCGCAGGCCTGGTGCTTTAGGCTCGAAAAGCCAAAGCGCGCTTGCCCTGCGACGATCGGCCGCTAGGGATCGGCCACGTTCAACGGAGGCACGATGCGGGATCCATTCGGCAAATTGCTGCTTTTCGGCGCGACCGGCGACCTGGCGCAGCGCATGTTGCTGCCCTCGCTCTACGGCCTGCACGCCGATGCGCTTTTGTCGCCGGGTCTGACGATCACTGGCACGGCGCGGTCAAGCTTGTCCGATGCCGAATATCGCGACTTTGCCGCAAAGGCGCTGGCCACGCACCTGCCCGAAGATCGCAAGGACGAGGCGAGGATTGCGAGCTTTCTCGATCGTCTGCAATATCAGCCGCTCGATGCGTCGAAGACCGACGGCTTTGGTGCGCTCGCGGAAAAGCTCGGCGACATTTCCGATGGCCTCGCCATCTTCCTCTCGACCGCGCCCAGCCTGTTCGAACCGACCATTCAGGGTCTCGCCTCGGCTGGCCTTGCCGGCGACAATGTCCGCATCGGCCTTGAAAAGCCACTCGGCTTCGACCTTGCCTCAAGCTGCGAGATCAACGACGCCGTCGCCGCCGTCTTCCCCGAAAACCGCACCTTCCGCATCGATCACTATCTGGGCAAGGAAACCGTCCAGAACATCCTCGCGCTGCGCTTCGGCAATTCGCTGTTCGAGCCGGTGTGGAACGCGACCGGCATCGATCATGTCCAGATCACGGTCAGCGAAACCGTCGGGCTGGAAGGCCGCGCCGGCTATTATGACGATGTCGGCGCGCTGCGCGACATGGTGCAGAACCATATCCTCCAGCTGCTCGCGCTGATCGCGATGGAGCCGCCCGCCCGCTTCGACGGCACGTCGATCCGCGACGAAAAGGTGAAGGTGCTGCGCTCGCTGCGGCCCATCGTCGGGAAGGACGCCGCCAACCTCACCGTTACGGGCCAATATACCGGCGGCGCGTCGAGCGGAAAGATCGTGGCGGGCTATGCCGAGGAGCTGGAAAAGCCCTCGCGCACCGAAACCTTCGTCGCGATCAAGGCGCATGTCGACAATTGGCGCTGGCAGGGCATCCCCTTCTATCTGCGCACCGGCAAGCGCATGACCGAGCGCCGGTCCGAGATCGTCGTTCAGTTCAAGCCGGTGCCGCATTCGATCTTCGCCGAGCGCGGCGGGGTGCTGCAATCCAACACCCTCATCATCCGCATCCAGCCTGAGGAATATGTCCGCCTGCTAGTGATGGCCAAGGAGCCGGGCCTCGACCGGGAAGGCGTGCGGCTGCGCGAAGTGCCGCTGAACTTGAGCCTCGACCATGAATTTGCCAGCACTCGCCGGCGCATCGCCTATGAACGCCTGTTGCTGGATTTGCTGGAGGGCGATCCTACCTTGTTCGTGCGGCGTGACGAGGTGGAGGCGCAATGGCACTGGATCGACGCAATCCGCGCCGGCTGGGACGCCGCGGACGTCAAGCCAAAGCCCTATGCCGCGGGCACCTGGGGCCCGTCCGCTGCCGCCGGACTGACCGAACGCGACGGTGTAACGTGGAACGAGTAAGCGCGCTCGGGCGCTGACCGATATCCCAAGACAAGCGAGTGAATGATGGCCGAAGAAATCGAATGGTGGGACTATGAAGACGCCGAGGAATGGGCCGAAGCGCTCGCCGGCGACATCGGCTTCATCATCGAAAGCGCGATCGACGCGCGTGGCGGCGCGGTGATCGCGCTGCCCGGCGGCACCACGCCGGCGCCGATCTATGCCAAGCTCGCCAGTGCCAAGTTGGACTGGAAGCGCGTGACGATCGTCCCGACCGATGACCGGCTGGTCCCGCTCGGCGACCCGCTGTCCAACGTCACCGCGCTGGGCAAGACCTTCATTCCCAAGGGCGCGCGCGTCATCCCGCTGATCAGCGACAAGGCGGAGGACTATAAGGCCGCCGGCCGCGCCGCGGACGCACGGCTTCAGGACCTGCACTGGCCGCTCGACCTCGTCCTGCTCGGCATGGGCGCGGACGGCCACACCGCCTCGATCTTCCCCGGCCCCGATTATGACGAGGCGCTCGCCGGCCCCAAGGAGCGCCGCGCGCTCGGCGTCATGCCCGATCCCCTGCCCAAGGAAGCACCCCTCGCCCGCGTGACCCTCTCCGCCGCCGCCATAGCGAACGCCAAGTCGCTGATGATCGCGATCACCGGCGCGGAAAAGCGCAAGGTGCTGGAAAAGGCCGCCGAACAAGGCCCCTCGTCCAGCCACCCGATCGGCCGCGTACTGGCCGAGACCGACCTGCCGGTCGATATCCACTGGCACGAATGACCAACCTTCTTTCCCTCTCCCACCGGGAGAGGGAGGGAGCCGCGCAGCGGCGGAAGGGTGAGGGCGACAACATGAGAATGCAGGGCCGCGTATGACACTCCATCCCGAAATCGCCGCCGTCACCGATCGCATCATCGAACGCTCGCGCCCGGGCCGTGCCGCCTATATCGCGCTCATGGACGAACAGCGCGAGCATGGCATCGGCCGGCCGGGCCTCGGCTGCGCCAACCTTGCCCACGCCTTTGCCGGCACCAACGAGCAGCGCGAGCGGCTGAAGGACGGCCGCAGCATGAACATCGGCATCGTCACCGCGTACAACGACATGCTCTCGGCCCATGCGCCCTATTATCGCTATCCCGAACAGATGAAGGTCTGGGCGCTGGAGGCAGGCGCCACCGCGCAGGTTGCAGGCGGCGTGCCCGCGATGTGCGACGGCGTGACGCAGGGCTATGCCGGCATGGAACTCTCGCTGTTCAGCCGCGACACCATCGCGCTCTCCACGGCCGTGGCGCTCAGCCACAATGTGTTCGAGGGCGCCGCCCTGCTCGGCATCTGCGACAAGATCGTGCCAGGCTTGCTGATGGGCGCGCTGCGCTTCGGTCATCTGCCGATGGTGATGATCCCCGGCGGACCGATGCGCACCGGCATCGCCAACAGCGACAAGGCACGCGTGCGTGAGCTGTTCGCAGAGGGGAAGGCGACGCGCGACCAACTGCTCGACAGCGAAATCGCGGCCTATCATGGCAAGGGGACCTGCACCTTCTACGGCACCGCCAACTCCAATCAGATGATGATGGAGGCGATGGGCCTGCACATGCCGGGTGCCTCCTTCGTCAATCCGGGCACGAAGCTGCGTCAGGAACTTACCCGCGCCGCGGTTCAGCGCCTGCCGGAAATCGGCTGGAATACCAATGACTACCGCCCGATTGCTCGCACCGTGGATGAACGTGCGATCGTCAATGCCGCGGTCGTCCTGCTCGCCACCGGCGGCTCGACCAACCACCTGATCCACCTGCCCGCCATCGCGCGTTGCGCCGGAATCCTGATCGACTGGGAGGATTTCGACCGCCTCTCGCGCACCGTGCCCCTGCTCGCCCGCGTCTATCCCAACGGCTCGGCCGATGTGAACGGGTTCGAGGATGCCGGTGGCCCCACCTTCGTGATCCGGGAGCTGCTCAAGGAAGGTCTCCTGCATCGCGATATCGTCCCGGTCGCCGGCGACAGCCTCGCCGACTACACGCGCAAGCCGGATCTCGACGGCGACCGTCTGGTCTGGCGCGACCATGGCGAGACCAGCGGCGACGACAG
Organism: Sphingomonas turrisvirgatae; assembly: GCF_001721295.1. Lineage (GTDB taxonomy): Bacteria > Pseudomonadota > Alphaproteobacteria > Sphingomonadales > Sphingomonadaceae > Sphingomonas > Sphingomonas turrisvirgatae. Next base: position 124,783 of record NZ_MDDS01000075.1, read on the forward strand.
CATCCTGCGCACCATCGACGCGCCCTTCTCGCCCGAAGGCGGCTTCCGCATCCTCGCCGGCAATCTCGGCCGCGCCTGCATCAAGGTCAGCGCCGTGCAGCGCGACCGCTGGATCATCGAAGCCCCCTGCCGCGTGTTCGATGACCAACAGGGCGTGCAGGACGCGTTTAAGGCCGGCGAACTCGATCGCGACGTCGTGGTCGTCGTCCGCTTCCAGGGCCCCCGCGCCAACGGCATGCCCGAACTGCACAAGCTCACCCCGCCGCTCGGCGTGCTTCAGAACAAGGGGTTCCGGGTCGCGCTCGTCACCGACGGGCGCATGTCGGGCGCCTCGGGCAAGGTCCCGGCCGCGATCCACCTCTCGCCCGAGGCACTGGGCGGCGGTCCGATCGGCAAGCTGCGTAACGGCGACCTCGTCCGACTTGATGCCGAAGCGGGCGTGCTCGAAGCGCTGGTCGATCCGGTCGAGTGGGCCGCGCGTGAGCAGGCCGTGGCCCCCCCGGCGCACCATGGCATCGGCCGCGAGCTGTTCGCCCTCATGCGCCACACCGCCAGCGAGGCCGAAGCCGGCGCGTCGGCCATGCTCGCCGCTGCGGGGCTGTGAACGGCCGCGCCCAACAGCCGTCATCCCGGCGAAAGCCGGGATCTCGGGCGGCTCCATCGTCGCGCTTGCGGCACCAGATCGCGGCGTTCGCCGGATGACGGGCTAGAGGTCGAATGGAAGTCGTCGCAGTCGATATCGGGGGCACGCACGCCCGCTTCGCCATCGCCACGGTCGAGGCTGGCCGCGTCGTCGCGCTCGGCGAGCCGGTCACGCAAAAGACCGCCGAACACTCCAGCCTGCAACTGGCATGGCAGGCCTTTGCGGAAATCGCCGACCGTCCCCTGCCTCGTGCCGCCGCCATCGCCGTCGCTTCGCCGGTGAATGACGAGCTGATCAAGCTCACCAACAATCCCTGGATCATCCGCCCGCTGCTGGTGAAGGAGCGGCTGCAAGTCGACGCCTTCACCATCGTCAACGATTTCGGCGCGGTCGGCCATGCCGTCGGCCAATTGCCCGACAGCGACTTCGTCCATCTCTGCGGCCCCGACACGCCCTTCCCGCAAAAAGGCTCGATCACCGTCTGCGGCCCCGGCACGGGCCTCGGCGTCGCGCAGGTGTTCCGCCCCGGCCCGGGCGCCGGCTATCACGTCATCCAGACCGAGGGCGGGCATATCGACTTCGCCCCGCATGACGAGATCGAGGATCGCCTGGTCCGCCACCTTCGCCCCAGCTACACCCGCGTCTCGGCCGAGCGCATCGTCGCCGGACCCGGCATCGTCGGCATCTACGAAACGCTTGCCGAGATCGAGGGGCGCTCGGTTGCCCGCCTCGACGACAGGGCGATCTGGACCCTGGCGCTGGAGGGCAAGGACGCGCTCGCCGCCGCCGCGCTCGACCGCTTCTGCCTCGCCCTCGGCTCGGTCGCGGGCGATCTCGCACTCGCACACGGTCCGACCGGCGTGGTCATTGCCGGTGGCCTCGGCCTGCGGCTCAAGGATCGCTTGCTCGACTCGGGCTTCGGTCAGCGCTTCATTGCCAAGGGCCGCTTCCAGTCGCTAATGGCCGGCATTCCGGTCAAACTCATCACGCATCCGCAACCAGGCCTTTACGGCGCCGCGGCCGCTTTCGCGCAGGAGCATGTACAATGAACATCGAAACCATCATGCGGACCAGCGCGGTCATACCGGTTCTGGTGATCGACAACGTCGCCACGGCGCGCCCCCTCGCCGAAGCGCTGGTTGCCGGCGGCCTCAAGGTGCTCGAAGTCACCCTGCGCACGCCCGCCGCGCTCGATGCGATCCGCGAAATGAAGCAGGTAACCGGTGCCATCGTCGGCGCCGGCACGGTCGTGAACACCGACCAGTTCGCGCAGGTGATGGACGCCGGCGCCGAATTCATCGTCTCGCCCGGCCTCACCGAACGCCTGGGCAGCGTGATCGTCGAAAGCGGCGTCCCCTTCCTCCCCGGCATCGCGAACGCCGGCGACATCATGCGCGGCTATGACATGGGCTTGCGCCACTTCAAATTCTTCCCCGCCGAGACCAGCGGCGGCCTCAAATCGCTGAAGGCGCTCGCAGCACCCTTCTACGAAGCGAAATTCTGCCCCACCGGCGGCGTATCACCGACCACCGCCCTCGACTGGCTCGCCTTCGACCCCGTCCTGTGCGTCGGCGGCAGCTGGGTCACGCCAAAGGGCGCGAGCTACGAGGAAGTCGAGCAGCTGGCGCGCGCGGCCGCAGCACTCAGGTAAGCCGGCATCCCGGCGAAAGCCGGGATCTCAGGCGGCTCCATCCCAGCCAGCCGTCATCCCGGCGGAAGCCGGGATCTCAGGCCGCCAACACCCGCCCTCGCCGGCTACCCATTGATCCGCTCGAACAGATCAACCCGGGATGGGATGATCTGTTCGACCAACGCGATCTTCCAATCCCGCTTCCACTCCTTGATCATCTTCTAGCGAGCGATCGCATCGACGATCAGCTCAGCCGGCTCCGCGAACACAAGCGCGTCAGATTGTACCGCTTGCAGAAGTTCGATCCCTCGCCCGCGCAATGCTGCGTCACTCGCGCTGCCAGATCGGCGCAGACGCCGGTGTAAAGCACCCCACGCGGCTTGTTGGTCATGATATACACCCAACCGCCGCGCGCCATCCGTCGTCCCTACCGTCGCGCTCGTGGCCCGAGATCCCGGCTTTCGCCGGGATGACGGACTCGGCCCTTGTTCGTCATCCCGGCGAAAGCCGCGATCTCATGCGGCTCCATCCCGAACACCCAGCGCCGCGAACCAAAACCCTACATCTCCCCCCGCGCTCGCCGCAGCGCATACCATTTCTGCACATTGGCATTATGCTGCTCCAGCGTGTCGGCAAAGATATGCCCGCCGCTGCCGTCCGCCACGAAATACAGCGCGTTCGTCTGCTCGGGGTCCAGCACCGCGTCGATGCTCGCCCGGCCCGGGTTGGCGATCGGCCCGATCGGCAATCCGGCGCTGGCATAGGTATTATACCCGTTCTTCGCCTGAAGTTCCGACCGCAGGATGCGGCGCCCCAGCGGCTTGCCCTTGGTCACCGGATAGATCACCGTCGGATCGGCCTGCAGCGGCATCCCGCGCTTCAACCGGTTGGAATAGACGCCCGCGACCATCCGCCGCTCCTCGGGCTTGCCCGTTTCCTTCTCGACGATCGAGGCAAGGATGATCGCCTCCTCCGGCGTGTTCACCGCGATCCCTGGCTTCCGCTTCGCCCACGCCGCCGCGAGATATTTCGTCATCGCCGCCTGCATGCTCGCCAGCACCTTCGCCCGCGTGTCGCCGCGCGCATAGGCATAGCTGTCGGGCAGCACCGATCCCTCTGCCGGCACCGCGACCGACCCGTCCAGGTGCGGCGCGGCCATCAGCCGCTCGTGCACCATGATCGATGGCATCCCTTCGGGCACCATGACGAAGCGTTGCAGCGTCTTGCCGCCCTGCATCATCTTGAGCACGTCCGACTGGCTGATCCCCGCCGGAACGCGGTACTCGCCGGCCTGGATCGGCGCATCGTCGCCAAAGATGCGCGCCATCCACAGGAAGGTGGTGGCATCGCCGATCGCGCCGGCCTTTTCCATCGCCTGCGCCGCGGCCGACAGCGTCGCACCGGCCGGCACTTCGACCGTCACATTCGCCTTTGCCGGCCCCGCTCCGCCCCATTGGCTGACCGCCCAGAACGCCGCACCCGCCAGCGCGAGCATGACGAGGACACCGAAGCAGCCGAGTTTACGCACCACTGCTCCGGCCCTCCCGATCGGGTCAGTCGACCGCCTTCATGACCAGCGACGCGTTGGTCCCGCCAAAGCCGAACGAATTGTTCAGCACGGCCTTCACCTTCCGCTCCTTGGCGGTGTGCGGCACCAGGTCCACGCCCGCGCAATTCTCGCTCGGATCGTCCAGGTTCAGCGTCGGCGGCACGATCCCGTCGCGCATCGCCAGGATGCAGAAGATGCTCTCCACCGCGCCCGCGCCGCCCAGCAGGTGGCCGATCGCCGACTTGGTCGAGCTCATCGACAGCCCGCCGATCGCGTCGCCGAACAGGCGGCGCACCGCGCCCAGCTCCAACTCGTCGCCCAGCGGGGTCGAGGTGCCGTGCGCGTTGATGTAATCGATGTCGCTCAGCGCCAGGCCGGACTTCTTCATCGCCATCTGCATCGAACGGAACGCGCCCGACCCTTCCGGATGCGGTGCGGTCACGTGATAGGCGTCGCCCGACAGGCCATAGCCGACGACCTCGGCATAGATCTTCGCGCCGCGCGCCTTGGCGTGCTCATATTCCTCGAGCACCACGATGCCCGCGCCTTCGCCCATGACGAAGCCGTCGCGGCCCTGGTCCCACGGCCGGCTCGCGCGCCACGGTTCGTCGCGGAACCCCGTCGACAACGCGCGCGCCTGACCGAAGCCCGCGATGCCGATCGGACAGATCGTGCTTTCCGCGCCGCCCGCCAGCATCACGTCGGCGTCGTCCATCGCGATCATCCGCGCGGCGTCGCCGATCGAATGCGCGCCGGTCGAGCATGCCGTCACCACCGCGTGGTTCGGCCCCATCAGGCCGTACTTGATCGAAACCTGGCCTGAGATCAGGTTGATGAGGCGCCCGTGGACGAAGTGCGGCGAAACCCGCTTCGGCCCCTTCTCGGCCAGCACCAGCGATTCGCTCTCGATCCCCGGCAGTCCGCCGATGCCCGATCCGATCGAGCAACCGGCGCGCAGCCGCTGTTCCTCGGTCATGTCAACGAGGCCCGCGTCCTCGATCGCCTGACCTGCGGCATCGATGCCATAGACGATGAACGGATCGACCTGGCGCTGGATCTTGTGATCCACCCGCTTGCCCGCGTCAAAGCCATATTCGTGGTCGGCCGGCTTCACTTCGCAGGCATAGTTGCTCTGGAAATCGGTCGCATCGAATCGCGTGATCGTACCCGCGCCGGATTTCGACGCGATGATGTTCTTCCACGCGGTTTCGACCTCCGCACCCAGCGGGGTCACGAGGCCAAGGCCAGTCACGACGACGCGGCGCATATCTTCTCTCCGAACTCTTCTGCACAACGAAACGGCTCCCAACCCCTTTCCGGGACCGGAAGCCGTTCGTCAAATCCTGCCCAGCCGGGCCGGCATGGCGGCGAGGCCGCTTAGCCCTGATTCTCGTCGATATAGGTGATCGCGTCCTTGACGGTCGTGATCTTCTCGGCGGCATCGTCGGGGATCTCGACGCCGAATTCCTCTTCGAACGCCATCACCAGCTCGACGATGTCGAGGCTGTCCGCGCCCAGGTCGTCGATGAAGCTCGCGTCCTCGGTCACCTTCTCGGCTTCGACGCCGAGATGCTCGACGACGATCTTCTTCACGCGATCGGCGGTCTCGCTCATACCCTGTTCCTTCTAGATTGAGACGTTTTTGGAATTTCCTGAACGCAGGTAGAACGGCAATCGGCCCTGCGCAAGAGGCGGAATCCCCCTCTCCCATCGGGAGAGGGGAGGGACCCGCTCGCGCAGCGAGTGGGAGGGGTGAGGGCGACCGGCCTCTCGATCACCCTCACCCTTCCGCGCCTGCGGCGCTTCCTCCCTCTCCCACAGGGAGAAGAAATTCGCTCAGATCATGGCCATCCCGCCGTTCACGTGCAGCGTTTGTCCGGTGACATAGCCTGCTTCCTTGCTGGCCAGATACACCACCGCCGCCCCAATATCCTCGCCCGACCCCAGATCGCCGGCCGGAATCTTGGTGAGCAACGCGGTCTTCTGCGCCTCGGGCAGCACGTCGGTCATGGCCGACCGGATAAAGCCCGGCGCGACGCAGTTCACCGTGATGTTGCGGCTCGCCAGCTCTTGCGCCAGCGCCTTCGACATGCCGACCAGCCCTGCCTTGGACGCGGCATAATTGGCCTGCCCCGGATTGCCGGTCGCGCCGACGACCGAGGTGATCGAGACGATCCGGCCATAGCGCGCCTTCATCATCGGCTTGGCGGCCGCGCGGATCAGGCGGAACGCGGCCTCCAGGTTCACGCGGATCACCTGATCCCACTCCTCGTCCTTCATCCGCATGGCAAGGTTGTCGCGCGTCACGCCGGCATTGTTGACCAGGATGTCGATCTTCCCCAGCGCTTCCACGGCCGAAGGCACCAGCGCATCGACCGCCGCCCCGTCTGACAGGTTGCAGGCAAGCGCGACATGCTCCCCGCCCAGTTCCGCGCGAAACGCCTCCAGCTTCTCGGCATTCGATCCCGAAACCGCCAGCCGAGCCCCCTGCCCTGCCAGCGCCTTCGCAATCGAGGACCCAATCCCCCCCGAAGCCCCCGTCACCAGCGCGGTCATGCCTGTAAGGTCGAACATTGAAACACTCCGAAATAGAGAAAGAAGAAAATGGTTCGCGCAAAGGCGCTAAGACGCAAAGCCGTTGTGGCTGTTGATGACGCGGCGCACGCCTTCCTTCAGGGTTTCGCCGCCGAAATTAACGAGCAGCCCAAGGGGCTGCTCCATCAGACGCAGATAGGTCAACAGCTGCTTGACGTGAACGCCGCCCACTCGCTCGACCGACTTGATCTCGACGATCAATCCGGGTCCAACAATCAGATCTACCTTGAAAGCTCCGTCGAACTGCATGCCGTTGAAGGTAAAGTCGATCGGCTGTTGCCGAATGACAGAATGGCCACGGCGACGCAGTTCGGCGGCGAGCACCGCTTCGTAGACGCTCTCAAGCAGACCCGGCCCAAGTTGCCGATGCAGCAAAAGCGCTGCATCGATGACATCGGCCGCCGCTGCCTCAAGCTCGTCCATCTTCGCGCCTTTGCGCCTTTGCGTGAACCATTTACCTTCGCTTTCTATAGCGCCTTCTCCAGCGCCTCGATGTCATCCATCGTCACCACGCTCGTCACGCCCGCGTCCGGCGCGATGCGCTTGACCATCGCGCCCAGCACCTTGCCGCCCAGTTCGACGAACTCGCCCACGCCTGCCTCGAACATCGCACTCACCGACTCGCGCCACCGCACCATGCCCGTGACCTGCTCGACCAGCAGCGTGCGGATCGTGTCGGGATCGCTCACCGGCGCCGCCGTCACATTGGCATATACCGGCACCAGCGGCGCGCGCAGCGCCACATCCGCCAGCGCGGCCTCCATCGCCTCCGCCGCCGGCTGCATCAGCGGGCAGTGGAACGGCGCCGACACCGGCAGCAGCACCGCACGCTTGGCGCCATGGTCCTTGGCCAGCCCGACCGCACGATCGATCGCCGCCTTCGCGCCCGAAATCACAACCTGTGATGGATCGTTGTCGTTCGCGACCGAACACACCTCGCCCTCCGCCGCCGCGTCGGCAATTGCCTGCGCCTTGGTGAGGTCCGCGCCCAACAGCGCGGCCATCGCGCCCTCGCCCACCGGCACCGCCGCCTGCATCGCCTGCCCGCGCAGCTTCAACAGCCGCGCCGTGGTCGACAGGTCCAGCGCCCCCGCCGCGCACAAGGCGGTATACTCGCCCAGCGAATGCCCGGCGACGAAGTCCGCCTTGTCCGCCAGCCGCACGCCGCCTTCCTGCTCCAGCACGCGCAGCACCGCGATGGCGTGCGCCATGATCGCCGGTTGCGCATTCTCGGTCAGCAACAGCTGATCCTCCGGCCCCTCGCTCATCAGCTTGAACAGGTTCTGGCCCAGCGCTTCGTCCACTTCCTGGAACACCTCGCGCGCCGTCGCGCTCGCCTGGCTCAGGGTCAGGCCCATGCCGACCGACTGGCTCCCCTGCCCTGGAAAGATGAATGCACGCATGAACTCGGCTCCCGTGAAATCAGGCAGCCGCACTAGGACCGGGATTTGCCGCTCGCAAGCTGAACGAAGCTGAACGGCTTGCGACAAAGCGCGACCATTCTGCCGTATCGTTGGGAAACCTTCGCGACACCCCGCCCCCAAATTGCACTCGTCGCCCAGTCACAGGGCAGCAGTTCAACGAGGAGACAGTCCATGAAGAAGTTCATCGCAGCCGCGCTCGCCACCACGCTGGTCGCCAGCCCGATCCTGGCCGCAGCCCCCGCCGCGGCGGCTCAGCGCCACACCACCACGGTGGTCAAGCACAAGCCGAACGGCCGCACGGTCATCAAGCAGAAGACGGTCCGGCAGACCCCGGTTCGCTATCAGCATCGCAACTGGAAGCGCGGTGAGCGTTTCGACAGCCGCTATGCCCGCAACTACCGGCAGATCGACTACCGCCAGTATCGCGGGCTCAAGGCTCCGCCGCGTGGCTACCGCTACGTCCAGTCGGGCAATGATGCGGTGCTGGTCGGCATCACCAGCGGCATCATCGCGGCAGTCCTCGCCAACGTGATCCGCTAAGCCTTCCAGAGGCTTCCTCCGGGCGGCGGCGCAGCGATGCGCCGCCGCTTGCCTTTCGGGTCGATCCCGCGTAATGGCCCCCGCTTCGCGACAGGTCCGCCTGCCGCGATCAAGTGCATGAACGACAGCCGGAGGGGCGTCTCGCATGGTGCGGGCGTCAGCGATCGGCCAACAGTGAGAAAAGACGCATGGCTCTGTACGAGCATGTGTTCCTTGCGCGCCAGGACCTGGCACAGGCGCAAGTGGACACGCTGGCGGAAACCGCCACCAAGATCGTCGAGGACAACAATGGCAAGGTCGTGAAGACCGAAACCTGGGGTCTTCGTTCGCTCGCCTACAAGATCGCGAAGAACCGCAAGGCGCACTACGTCATGCTCGAAATCGATGCGCCCGCCGGCGTCGTCGCCGAGCTGGAGCGTCAGACGCAGATCAACGAAGACGTGATCCGCTACATGACCGTCCGTGTCGACGCGCTCGAGCAGGGCCCGACCGTGATGATGCGCAAGGGTGCAGAGCGTGAGCGTGGCCGTGGCCCGCGTCGCGACCGCGAAGAAGGTGGCAACACCAGCACCGGCTTCGGCGCGCAGGGCGAGTAAGGAGAAAGTATCATGGCACGACCCTTTTTCCGCCGCCGCAAGAGCTGCCCCTTCTCCGCGAAGGACGCGCCCCGGATCGATTACAAGGACGTTCGTCTGCTTCAGGGCTTCGTGTCCGAACGCGGCAAGATCGTCCCGTCGCGCATCACCTCGGTGAGCGCCAAGAAGCAGCGCGAGCTGGCCGTCGCCATCAAGCGCGCCCGTCACCTGGGCCTGCTGCCCTTCATCGTTAAGTAAGGAGCGGAACCCATGGAAGTCATTCTGCTCGAACGGGTCGAAAAGCTCGGCCATATCGGCGACGTGGTGCGTGTGAAGGACGGCTTTGCCCGTAACTTCCTGCTGCCGAACAAGAAGGCGCTTCGTTCGAACGAAGCCAACCGCAAGGTCTTCGAAGCGAACAAGGAACGCCTGGTCGCCGAGAACGCCGCCAAGCGCGCGGACGCCGAGAAGGAGTCGAAGGGCCTTGACGGCGTTTCGGTCACCCTGATCCGTCAGGCGTCGAACACCGGCCAGCTGTACGGCTCGGTCGCGGTGCGCGATGTCGTCGAAGCGCTCAACGCCGATGGCCACAAGGTCAACAAGGCGCAGGTCGTCCTCGACAAGCCGATCAAGGCGATCGGCCTCTACGAAGTTCGCGTCGCGCTCCACGCCGAAGTCGCCGTGACCGTCAAGGTCAACGTCGCACGCTCGCCGGAAGAGGCCGAGATGCAGGCGCAGGGCGTCAACGTGATGGAGGCGATGTTCGAAAAGGACGAAGCCGGCTTCACCGAGGATTACGATCCCAATGCCGAACCGGGTGCCAGCGCGGAAGTCCGCGACGAACCCGCCCAGGACGAAGCGCAGGGCTAAACCCCTACGCCGTTCCGGCAACCAGAACAGGCCGCCCCGGGCAACCGCGGGCGGCCTTTTCTATGCCGCCCTGCCACGGTGGCGACATTGCGCAGCCTGACGAAAGGCGCCGGCCCCGCGGGATCACGGACGGCATCGCGCGTCGTCGGCCCGACCCGGCCTCGACCCGCTCCCCGCCCTTCATCCGTCACCCCGCCCTTGTACCGGGGTCCACCGAGCGGCGAGCAATGCCAGCGACGTTCACCGGGCGAACGCGCAAGCCATCGCCATCCCCTCGCATCCGCCACAAGAAAAGGCCGCCCGGATCGCGCCGGACGGCCTTTCATCCCTCGCGAAGGGGGATCGATCTAACCGGAAACCATCGCCGTCAGCAACACGAGCAATGGCGCAGCCGCCAGGACCACTGGCACAACCTTGCTCATCATGACCTCACTTAAAAAATTCCATTCATCGCTAACAATGCGCCGCGCTGCCGATGGTTGCGCCGGTCGATGCCGGCTTGTCGCACACGACCGTGTCGATCGTGGACATCTGCCCACGCAATCGCGACACCGTCGCATCGCTCCACCGTACGAAGTTGGTCGGCATGGTCGCCCTTCGTTGGATTCCGATCCTGCGCGCAGTACCGGCCTTAAGCCACGGCCCCGCCCGATCGCCGTTACCCAACGCACTGATAACAAACCGCTTTATGACCAAACTTTCCTACACGAACCGATATGGTTATAAGAACACTATGCCGCACATCGAAAAACGACATGAAAAACGCCAGCACCCGATCCGCGATGCAATCGCCCTCGCGGCCGCCGTCCTCACCCCCGCCGTCCCGGCGCAGGCCAACCCAACGCTCGAACGCGCCATCATCGCCGAGATCAACCGCGCGCGCGCCGATCCGGCCCGCTACGCGGCTGGCCTCGTCACCTATCGCGGCCAGTTCAGCGGCAAGATCGTGCGCTATCCCGGCAACCCGGACGGCTTGCGCACCGCCGAGGGGGTAGCGGCGGTCGATGAAGCCATCGCGGGCCTCCGGCAAAAGGCCCCGCTCGCCGGGCTTGCCCCTGCCCCGCTCCTCGCCCGGGCCGCGCGCGATCACGTCACTGAACAGGGGCCACGCGGCGCAACAGGCCACGCCTCGGCCAATGGCGACCGCGCGCGCCAGCGCCTCGTCCGGCGCGGCGGCGGCGATTATGTTGCCGAAGTCATCACCTACGGCCCGCCCAGCGCGACCGAAGTCGTCCGCCAGTTCATCGTCGACGACGCCGTGCCGACGCGTGGCCATCGCCGCACCCTCTACGACCCGCAATGGACTCACGCCGGCGCCGCCTGCGGCCCGCACAAACGCTACAAGATCATGTGCGTCGTCACCTTCGCGCGAAACGAGACCGGCGCGCGGTAAGCCAATCCCTCTCCTACCGAGTGAGGGAGGCAGCCGACGAAGTCGGCAGAAGAGTGAGGGCAACCAAAACCCTACCCCTCACTTCCGCCCGAACAGCTTCCGTAAATCGCCATGCGCCAGCTTCACGAAGGTCAACCCATAGAAATGAACAGCCGGAATGGGTGGAAAGAAGACGTTGCACTGATCCGGATGCAACGGCACACTGATATTGAGAAGCGGCAAGCTTGAGGCGAAGGAGACGGACATCTTTAACCACATCATGATCGGATCGAATGATCTTCAGCGGTCCAAACGCTTTTACGACCAGGTGTTGGGCGTCCTCGGGATGACGAAGGAAGCTATTCCGTACACTGCGGAAAGCGGTCATCAGCGGCTCTACTATCGCCATGGCGGCGGCTTGCTCGCGATTACGCAACCGATCGATGGACAGCCTGCAACCTCAGCAAACGGGGCGACGATCGGCTTTGCCTGTGACAGTCCGGAGCAAGTCAGGGACTTTCACGACGTTGCCGTGGCCCATGGCGGCACCTCTATCGAAGACCCGCCAGGCGTGCGCGAGGGTGGAATGGGGCCTATGCATCTAAGCTATGTGCGGGACCCTGATGGGCACAAGCTATGTGCCATCTACCGTCAGACCTGAGCGCTGAACGACAGCGATGGCGTCGTGAGCCGTCATTCAATCACTTTTGGGCGGTTTAGCTGCAACGCAGCCGCATCGCGCATTTAAGCCGCTCATTTTCTTCCAAAAAGCTTCTCGATATCGCCATGCGCCAGCTTCACCCAGGTCGGCCGGCCATGGTTGCACTGCCCCGAATGCGGCGTCACTTCCATTTCGCGCAGCAGGGCGTTCATCTCGGCGACCGACAGCACGCGGCCGGCGCGGACCGATCCGTGGCACGCCATCGTCGCCGCAACATGGTCGAGCCGCTCCTTCAGCGATAGCGCCTCGTCGAACGCCGCCAGCTCGTCGGCGATGTCGGTGACCAAAGCGGTCACGTCGCCCCCGCCCAGCATTGCCGGCGTTGCGCGCACCAGCATCGCGCGCGGCCCGAACCGCTCCAGCTCCAGCCCGAACTCGGCCAGCTCCGCCCCTCGCGCCTCCAATCGGTCGCACGCCGGCTCGTCCAGCTCGACCACCTGCGGCAGCAACAGCGCCTGCGACGCGACGCCGCCATCGCTCATCGCCCGCCGCATCCGCTCCAGCACCAGCCGCTCATGCGCGGCATGCTGGTCGACCAGTACCAGCCCGTCCTCCGCTTCCGCGACGATATAGGTCTTGGCCACCTGCCCCCGCGCCACGCCCAGCGGAAAGCTGGTGACGCCCGGCACCGGCGCGGCGGCCGGTTCCGCCCGCGCTTGCGGCGGCGGCGCGAAGAAGGTCGGTCGGCGCTCCTGCACCGAATGGCTGCTTCCCGCCCAATTCGCCATCCCGGCGAACGCCGGGATCTCAGTCGAGGGCGGATACAGCCCAAGATTCCCGCCTTGGCCGGGATGACGGCCGAGTTGATCCGCCTCTGACTGCCACAGCCCCATCACGGCCGCATCCGCCCGCTGCACACTGCGATGCCCGGCCTCGTCCAGCGCTCGCCTCAGGCCGCTGACGATCAGTCCCCGCGCCAGCTGCGGGTCGCGGAACCGAACCTCGGTCTTCGCAGGATGCACGTTCACGTCGACCTGGTCCGGCGGCACGTCAAGGAACAGCGCGACGACCGGATGCCGGTCGCGCGCCAGCATCTCGGCATAAGCGCCGCGCACCGCGCCATTCAGCAGCCGGTCCTTCACCGGCCGTCCGTTGACGAACAGATACTGGTGACCCGCCACCCCGCGGTTGAACGTCGGCAGCCCCGCCACGCCGCCCAACACGATCCCTTCCCGCTCGAAATCCACGCCGACGCTGTTCGCCGCCAGGTCGCGATCGGTCAGCGCCGCGACCCGCTCGGGCCGGCCCATGCCTTCCTGCACCTGCAGCACCCGCCGACCGTCATGCTCGACCGAAAAGCCCACATCGCTGCGCGCCATCGCCAGCCGCTTCACGACGTCGAGGCACGCGGCATATTCGGCGCGGGTCGAGCGCAGGAACTTGCGCCGCGCGGGCACCTTCTCGAACAGGCCCTCGACGCGCACACGGGTGCCCGGCGGAAGCGCGACCAGCCCTTCAGCGACGACGGCGCCATTGTCCACGGCGCGCGACCAGCCTTCGGCCCCGCGCACCCGGCTCTCGATCGTCAGCCGCGCGACGCTTGCAATCGAAGGCAGCGCCTCGCCGCGAAAGCCCAGCGTGACGACCGCTTCGATAGCGTCATCGGGCAGCTTCGACGTCGCATGCCGCTCCAGCGCCAGCGCCATTTCACCCCGGTCCATGCCGCAGCCATCGTCGGTGACCTCGATCAACTCGACCCCACCGCCGCCCAGCCGGACGGCGACTCGGCTGGCACCGGAATCGATCGCGTTTTCGACCAGTTCTTTGAGCGCGCTGGCAGGGCGTTCCACCACTTCTCCGGCGGCGATCCGGTTGACAAGATGCTCCGGCAAGCGGCGTATTGACATGGCCGTCAGCCTAGCCCAATCGGCGGCATTCCGCGACCCGTATCCGCCATTTTCTCCAGGCCGGAGTCGATCCGTCCAGGGCGGGTCTGGATTTTATTTTTTAGTGCGAACCGCGGCCAGGGCCCTGCCGCGACAGGACGGTGCGACACAATGGTTTTCTCCCGCCTCTTCAAGTTCATGTCCCATGATCTTGCAATCGATCTGGGCACCGCGAACACGGTCGTTTACCTGCGCGGGCGCGGCGTGGTGCTGAACGAGCCGTCAGTCGTCGCGGTCGAAACGCTGAACGGGATCAAGAAGGTAAAGGCGGTCGGCGACGACGCCAAGCTGATGATGGGCAAAACGCCAGGCAGCATCGAGGCGATTCGCCCGCTGCGCGATGGCGTGATCGCGGACATCGACGTCGCCGAAGAGATGATCAAGCACTTCATTCGCAAGGTGCATGGCGGCCGCCGCCGCGTGTTCGGGGTGCAGATCGTGATTTGCGTGCCATCGGGCTCGACCAGTGTCGAGCGCCGCGCGATCCGCGACGCTGCGTCGAATGCGGGCGCGTCGCAGGTCATGCTGATCGAAGAGCCGATGGCGGCTGCAATCGGTGCCGACATGCCGGTGACCGAACCGATCGGCAGCATGGTCGTCGATATCGGCGGCGGCACGACCGAGGTCGCCGTCCTGTCGCTGCGTGGCCTCGCCTATTCCACCAGCGTGCGCGTCGGTGGCGACAAGATGGACGAAGCGATCGTCTCCTATGTCCGTCGCAACCATAACCTGCTGATCGGCGAAAGCACGGCCGAGCGGATCAAGCAGGAAGTCGGCATCGCCAAGCCGCCGGCGGACGGCATCGGCCAGACGATCCACATCAAGGGCCGCGACCTCGTCAACGGCGTGCCCAAGGAAATCCAGATCAACCAGGGCCAGATCGCCGAGGCGCTGAGCGAACCGGTCGGCACGATCGTCGAGGGCGTGCGCATCGCGCTCGAGAATACCGCGCCCGAACTCGCCGCCGACATCGTCGATCAGGGCATCGTGCTCACCGGCGGCGGCGCGCTGCTCGAGGGGATCGACGAAGTGCTGCGCGACGAGACCGGCCTTCCGGTGACGGTCGCCGAGGATCCGCTGACCTGCGTGGCGCTCGGCACCGGTCGCGCGCTCGAGGATCCGATTTTCGCCGGCGTTCTCCTCGCGGTCTGAGGCGACGGGACGATGGCGCCGCCACCCAATCGGCGCCCCGGATTTTCGCGGCGGGCGCAATATGGGCTGTTCATCAGCTATGTCGTCGCGGTCGGCGGCGCGCTGGTCGGCGCCTGCCTGTTGCTGCTCTCGACGTTCAACCCGCCCGCCTTCGCCGCCGTGCGTGGCTTCTTTTCCGAGATCGTCACGCCGATCGCCTCGGGGCTGGATTGGACGCGACGGGGCGTCTCCGGCATACCCGGCGGCATCGCCAGCTATTTCGGCGTTCGCAGCGAGAATGCCGCATTGCGGGCGCAGGTCGAACGTGATCGCGCACTGGTCGACCAGGCGCGCGCCATCACCAACGAAAATCGCCGTTTGCGCGCGATGCTGCGGCTGCGCGATCGCACCGCCGAACCGGTCGTCGCGGCGCGGCTGGTCTACTCCTCGGCCTCCAGCACGCGGCGCTTTGCGGTCCTGAATGCCGGCTCGTGGCAAGGCGTGCGCACCGGCATGCCGGTGCGCGGCCCCAACGGCCTGATCGGCCGGGTGGTCGAGGTCAGCCCGAACACGGCGCGAGTCCTGCTGATCCTCGATCCTGAAAGCATCGTGCCGGTTCGTCGCGTCCGCGACGGTCTGCCCGCCATCGCCGCCGGGCGTGGCGACGGGCTGCTCGAAATCCGCTCGGCCAGCGCGGCACAGGCGCAGTTCGAGGCGGGCGACGCCTTCGTCACTTCAGGCGTCGGCGGCGTCTTCCCACCCAACATCGCGGTCGGCCGCGTCAGTAGGCGCGCGCGCGACTTGGCAGAGGCTGCGCCGCTCGCCAGCCCCGATACGCTCGACTTCGCGCTGGTGCAGCAGATGTTCCTGCCTGAAGCAGGCCAGGTCCGCGCGCCGGAAGCGGCGCCACGGTGAGCGGATCGCCCTTTGCCGGGTTGGGCAAGCCCGATGTCTCGGCCCGCGCCAACTGGCTCGCGCCGTTGAGCATCGTGATCGGTTCGCTGGTCACGTTGGTGCCGTTCAAGATGTCCTTCCCGATCCTGCCGCCATTCGGGCTGATGATGCTGCTTGCCTGGCGGCTGCACCGCCCCGATCTGCTCAAGCCATGGGCGCCGGTGCTGCTGGGCCTTGCCGACGATCTGGTCAGCGGCCAGCCACTCGGCAGCGGGATGCTGTTCTGGACGGTGTCGTGCATCCTCATCGATGTGCTAGACAATCGCATCGTGTGGCGTGACTTTTTCCAGGACTGGCTGTTGGCGGGCGGCGCGATTGGCTTCTGCCTGATCGGCGGACGGCTGGTCGCGGCGCCCTTGACCGCGCACGTCGACACTGTGCTGCTGGTGCAGGTGCTGATCTCGATCGCGCTGTTCCCAGTGCTCTCGCGTCTTGTCGCGCGGCTCGACGGCAAAGGGCGCGCACGGTGAGCGGTCCGATCCGCCTGATCACCGAACCGCAACAGGGCTTCAGCTTTTCGCGCCGCGCCTTCGTGCTGGGCGGCAGCATGGCAGGCCTCGGCGCGATCCTCGCCGCGCGGATGACCTATCTGTCCGTGTACGAGAATGACAAATATCGCCTGCTGGCCGAGAGCAATCGCGTCAACCTGACGCTGATCCCGCCGCGCCGCGGGTGGCTCGTCGATCGCCATGGCGCGCCGATCGCCAACAACCGCACCGACTTTCGCGTCGACATCATCCCCGACCGGCTCGAGGACAAGGGCCGTGTCCTTGCGCAGCTCAGCCAGCTGCTCAAGCTGACGGCTGAGGACGTCGCGCGGATCGAGGATGATCTCAAGGGCGCGTCAGGCTTCCAGCCGGTTGCCGTCGCCGAGAACCTCGATTGGGAGCGGTTCGCCGCCGTTAGCGTTCGTCTTCCCGAACTGCCCGGCGTGGCGCCCACGCGCGGCTTCGCCCGCAGCTATCCGGCGGGCGCTGCCGTCGGCCATCTGGTCGGCTATGTCGGCACGGCGACGGCCGAACAGTTCAAGGCGACAAAAGACACGCTACTGCTAACGCCCGGCTTCAAGCTCGGCAAGGACGGGCTCGAGAAGATGCTGGAGGACCAGCTGCGCGGCAAGGCCGGGGCCAAGCGCGTAGAGGTGACCGCGCGCGGCAAGCTGGTGCGCGAACTTGCCACGCGGCCCGACGAGCCGGGACAGACGGTACGCCTGACCGTCGACGCCGGGCTTCAGGAGTTTACCGCGCGACGGCTCGGCAACGAATCGGGTTCGTGCACCGTCTTTGACGTGCTGACCGGTGACATCCTGGCGATGGTGTCGATGCCGTCCTACGACCCCAATGCGTTTTCCGACGGTATCAGCCGCAGCGAGTGGAAGATGCTGTCGCAGGACGACCATCTGCCGCTGATGAACAAGACGCTGCAGGGCCTCTATCCACCCGGCTCGACGTTCAAGCCGGCGACCGCGCTGGCGATCCTGGGTGCCGGCATCGATCCCAGGCGTACCGTCAATTGCAATGGCGGTTATACGCTTGGGAACCGCCGCTTCGGTTGCCTTGGTCGGCACGGGCCGATGACCATGCACACCGCGATCGCGCGCAGCTGCAACACCTATTTCTACACGCTGGGGCGCGAGATCGGGATCGAACCGATTGCGGCCGCCGCGCGCAAACTCGGCTTCGGTGCCGAGTTCGACCTGCCCCTGCCCTCGCAACGCTATGGCACCATTCCCGATACGGCCTGGAAGATGCGACGGTACAAACAGGATTGGACTCAGGCCGACACGCTCAACGCGTCGATCGGCCAGGGCTATGTGCTGGTCAGTCCGTTTCAGCTGGCGCTCTCCGCGGCTCGCCTCGCCTCCGGCCGGGCGCTGCTGCCCGCGCTGATCGCCGGCAAGCGCCCCCAGGCGCCGCATCTCGCCTTTCCGGACGAGCATCTCGCGATCGTCCGCGGCGGCATGGACGAAGTGGTCAACGGCCGCGGCACGGCCGGCGCCTCGAAGCTTCAGCTCGACGGTATCCGCATGGGGGGCAAGACCGGCACCGCGCAGGTCCGCCGCATCATGGACCGCAACCGCGGCCAGGGCGGCGACTGGAAGTATCGCGACCATGGCCTGTTCGTCTGCTTCGCCCCGGTCGACAATCCGCGCTACGCCGCTTCGGTGGTGATCGAACACGGCATGGGCGGCGCACGCGCGGCGGCACCGGTCGCCAAGGATGTGCTGACCTGGCTGTTCGACAAGCAGAAGGCACTCGATTCGCTCGCTGCCTTTGAACGGGCCTGGGGCGGTGACATCCGCACGCGCATGGCGGCAAAGGAAGCCGCCTTCCGCGCTTCGAACGGCCTCGCACCGATCGCACCTTCAGCCACGCCAGGCGCAAGTGCGACACCGACGCTAGCGCCCTCACCCGCCGCAACGCCCGCACCAGCGCCCACCGCGACGCCATCGCCGTCTCCATCGCCGGGAATCCCAGCATGAACCGCATCAGCCCCGGCGTGGTCCCCGCGCCTGTCCTGCGCCTGCCATGGCCAGCAATGCTGCTGATCCTCGCACTTGGCGGGTTCGGCGCGCTGATGCTCTATTCAGCCGCAGGCGGAAAGCTCCAGCCCTGGTCGTTGAGCCACGGCATCCGCTTCGGCGCATTCTTCACCGTCGCGCTCGCCATGTCGCGCATCCCGATGGACTGGTACCGCATCGCGGCCTTTCCCGCCTATGTGGTCACCCTTGCCCTGATCTTGCTGGTCGAGGCGATCGGCCACGTCGCGGGCGGCGCGCAAAGCTGGCTGGACCTCGGCTTTATCCGGCTCCAGCCGTCCGAGCTGGCCAAACTGACCTTGGTGCTCGCACTTGCCCGCTTCTACGAACTGCTGCCCTCGGGCGAGCTTCGCAAGTTCGCTGCGATCTGGCCGGCCGGAATCATCATCCTGCTCCCAGCCGCGCTGGTGCTGGTCCAGCCCGACCTCGGCACAGCGATGATGATCATCGCCGGCGGCGGCATCCTCCTGTTCCTGGCGGGACTGCCGCTGCGCCTGTTCATCGGCGCGGGCTTTGCCGCCGCGATCGCGATCCCGCTCGCCGTCAATTTCGGCATGCAGGAATATCAGCGCAAACGCGTGCTGATCTTCCTCAACCCCGAAGACGACCCGCTCGGCGCCGGCTATCACATCACCCAGTCAAAGATTGCGATCGGTTCGGGCGGCCCCTTCGGCAAGGGCTTGCTCAACGGCACGCAGGTGCATCTGGATTATCTGCCCGAAGGCCATACCGACTTCGTCTTCGCGCTGGTGGCAGAGGAGTTTGGCCTGGTCGGCGGGGTGGCGCTGATTGCCGGCCTGATCGCGCTGTGCCTGTGGGCGATCAGCGTCGGCGTCGCCGCGCGGAGCAAGTTCGAACGACTGACGGCAGCAGGCATTGGCGCGATGATCTTCCTCTACATCGCGATCAACTTGCTGATGGTGATGGGTTTGGCGCCGGTCACGGGCATCCCCTTGCCCCTAATCAGCCATGGCGGATCGTCGATGATGACGGTGATGATCGCGCTCGGCATCGTCATGGCGATCGACCGCCGCAACCGCCAGGCGACCAGCGCATCTGGCTGGTAATGCATTTTCCGCGCGAAGGGTGTTGCAATCGCAAAAACCGGGTGCTAGGCGCGCCGCTCCCGACGACGGGAAGCGCCACTCGGCACTTCTCGAAGCTCCGGAATGGACGCATAGCTCAGTTGGTAGAGCAGCTGACTCTTAATCAGCGGGTCCTTGGTTCGAGCCCAAGTGCGTCCACCAAAATCCTTAGTAAATTCAATGGCATAGGTGACTAAGCAACCTTCTCTGGAAGAGGCTGGAACCTAGAAATTGCTATAGGTTCCCTATAGGATCCACTAAGCCGCCCCCCCCCCCTCTCTCCGGCTAATTTGGTCGGAGCGACCGACAGATCCGTGATGGCCGGGTCAACACGGCGACACGATGCAGCAAGCGAGACCTTGCTGGCATCGGGCCGTTTGGGAGATTTGCGAGAGAATAGTCAGTCGCTCGGCTGAACGTGGACCTGGAGAGCCCACCTCAGCACATTGACCAGCTATGTGGATCGCCGGCGGCTCGAAATGAATGCTTTCAAGCTATCGGTCGGGACAAGCGTCGAGCGCCCAACCTTAACCGTCTCGATCTCGCCGGCCGCGATGAACTGGTAGAGCTTTGACTTTCCAATCCCGAGCATCTGGGCCGCTTGGGGGATCCGCACGGCTAGCGGCTCTACTCTGGCATCGACGATCCGCGCCCTCACAGCTCAGTCCTTTCTTTGATTCGTATCGTTTGCCGAGGCTTGAAAACATCCAGCCCGAATCGTTTGCGGAGTCTGGCAGCGACGCTCAGGGCGTAACGCCGCTGCCGCCAGGCCGTTGGGCTATGATAGGTTCCGACGGCCTTCCAATAGTCGCTCGTCAGGGCGAGGCCCGACAGAAATATCCAACGTGCCGCACTGACATTGAAACAGGCGTCGTGAGTTAACCACCAACGGATGCTCGGCGCCGGCTTCCCTGTTGCGGCGGCGAACTTCGAGATCCACCAGCTGTTGATTTGCAAGGGTCCCAGGTCGTGACTGCCGTCACGGTTCGCGATTTTCGCCCCGATCCAGCCGCCTTCCTGATCACGTAGTCCCCACAGGGTTTTCTCGAGCCAGCCATGATGACCAGACGCTGCTTTGATGCACTGGCCGATCAATTGCTCTTGCGCCGCACGATGTTTGGACATTTGGCTTTTCTCAGCGCCAGCAGCCGTACTCGTTACGAGGGCAGCCACAGCGCCGAGGGTGCGAAACCTAGCGATCATGATCACCAACTCCGTTCGTTCGTTCAGGGTTGGCCGAATGAGGTTGAGCGGACTGTTGGCCTTCGCGATGACCAGCGAGCCGCGACCGTTCCGCGAGTGAGGTCAGCCATCGGTCCAGAGCGCCGACCACAGTTGCCGCTCGACCTGCCAATACCGTGGCAAGCGACTGGTCTCCGCGCTCTTCGGCCTCGCGGATCGCTGCGAGCTCCGCCTTCCGGGCCTTGCGGGCCGCCCGGTCCTCGCTGCGAATTCGGTTCCAGCGGTCACCATGGTGTGCTTCGCGCTGACGCACCGAACTGCGATCGAGGCGACCCAAGCCTTCGAGCGCCGAGGTCTTCTCGCCGGTTCGCCGCTCCAGTTTGTCGACGAGGCGCTTCTCGTCCTCGGTCCACAGCTTGACGCCGAACCGGGCGCGCGTGATCGCAGTGTAGTAGTTCTGTCCGGTCACCAGCGGCGAGTTAACAGGCGCGAGCACGTAGACGCGATCGTAGGTCTTGGATTGAGCCGAGTAGACGGTCTCCGCATAGCCATGATCCCAGCTTTTGTGCTGGCTGAGATCGACTTGCTGGACCCTTCCGTCGCTGTCCCAGCGGATCGTCGCGACGGGGCCGCGCAGTGCCTCGACCGTCCCCCGCTCGGCATTCCTGACGCCGAGCTCGTGACTTACCAGACGCCACTGAATGCGATCGCCTTGTGAAAGATCGCGCTGCTCGGTCCGGAAGACATTGACCTGCGACGCTCGCCCGAGCCGCGGATCCCAACGGATTGTCCGACCACGCTCGTCGATGAGCTGGACAAGCTGCCGCCCGCCGGGTCCTTTTCCAATCCCGAGCACACGATATTCGGCATCTCGGGTGAGTCCGAGACCGGCATTGTCACGGGAAAAAGTAATTACTTGGCCGCCGGAGTAGAAGCGCGCGAAATACTTCTCCTGCGCGGTCATGCCCGCCGGCGTCAGCACCTCGAGTCGGCTGTCTTCCGCGGCGACCGCACCCTCCGCCTTTAGCGCCTTACGCACTTCAACGTTCACGATCAGGCGAGTCGCGTTCTCGAGAACAAGGATGTTGGTATTGGCCCGATTTTCGGGTTTGAGCCGCGTCCATTCGTGAACCAGCGCCTTGGCGAGGTCACCCGCGGTGCTGCCACTGACGACACGATCCAGGCTGGCAAGCGAGGCGGCATATTCGCCGGCCCGCGCCTGGGTCACCGCCGCCTTCATCGCTCGCGTTTCCTGACGAACTGACTCGGTGAGTGTTGCCTTCGAAAGCCCAAGCTCTTGCATCAGCCAGAATGGCTTGCCTTGCTCGATCGCGCCGGTCTGCTTGTTGTCGCCGAGCAGGACCAGACGCGCGCCCGTCATCCGGCTGATCTCCAGCATGCGCTGCGCTTGGCGATTGCCGAGCTGTCCGGCCTCGTCGAGCACGAGTACGTGGCGATCGTCGATGCCTCGTCCGCCGGTCGCGAGAAGGCTTGCGACGGTGCGTGATGGGATACCCGCGGTGGCGCCGAGATTGGCGGATGCAGAAGAGGTCGGAGCCAGCGCGATCAATTCGGTATCTTCACCGGCCGCTTCGCGGAGCGCTCGGATCAGCGTGGACTTCCCCGCCCCTGCCACCCCATGAACCCCTAGCACTCTGTCGCTGGACAAGCCGAGATGGACCAGCGCGCCTCGCTGAGCCGGCGTGAGGCCGGCATCCGCGCTCACCTCCTGCAGCCGCTCGCGCGACGCCAATGGCCTGGCGTCATCGATGGCCAAGGCGAGATGCTCGGAAAGCGCGAGTTCGAGACGCGCTGCCCGTCGCGTGGTCCGGCCGCGCGTGAGCACGGCGTCACCGGTCTGCTCGTGTGTCTCCAGAAGCTTGCGGCGCGCGAGGTGAACGTCCGCCAAAGGGCGGATATCCGCAAGACGGACCTCTCCTAAGTGCGATGACAGGGCGAGGCGCAGCATCTGCCCAAGATTGCTGACCGCTTCGCGCCCTTCCGCCTGACGAAGTCCAAACAGCATCGCCCGAGCTGAAGTCGCGCGGTGTGGCACCACCATTTCGTCTTCCCGACTCGAAGCCTCGGTGCGAACGACATCCAGTGCCTCGCGGTGATTTGCCGAGCGAGCGGCCCATCGCGCTTGCAGCGATTCGTGGCCGAGCTTCTCCTTCGCGCCTCGGGTCTCGTAAAATGAAATGCGCCGCGCTGCCTGCCCGGTAAGGCCGTTCTCCGCCGCATGCGCATCGATCTGCTCTGCGCGTTGCGACATCGTCGTGATCAAGTCTTGAGGGACACCTGAAATCTCGAACAGCCCGGTCCGCGGATCGCGGTCGATGCCATAGCCCAATTCCCGCAGTCCGTGTGCCAGCTCGTTGCGGTAGACCTGCCCCGCGGTCATCTGCTCGGCGTACATCGCGCGCGTTTCGAGGCTCGCCATGGGCGCGTCAGCTTCCCGATTGGTCATGTTCAACACGACCACATGGGTGTGGAGATGCGGATCGAGCTCGCGCGACGCATGCTCGGTGAAGCGCGCGAACAGGAGGCGGCCGGTCGTCTCATGGACGATCTCGCCAGCCATCCGGTGGCGCAGCATCGCATGCTCTTCAAGATAGCCGAGCGCGGTGCTGACAGCGCGTTCGTGGGCCTGAGCGATGCGGTCGTCGCCCATGACCAGCGCCATGACCGACACTGATTTGGGTGCGCTGACCGCGAAGTCCCAGCCGGGATGATGCTCGATCACGCCAGCCTTGCCGTGCCGGCCGAGCTGCTGGTCGCCAATCTTGCCAGCCAGCAATTGCTGGAACAGCGCCGGATCGACGGTTCCCTCGAGCCCGAGATCGGCCGCGAGCGCACCGCCCCAGGCCGACCCCTCGTCAGCGCCTTTGGTGTAATAGTCCCCAACCGAATAATAGCGGGCGATATTGGCGGCGGTGCCCTTGAGGCGGCGCGGATGGATCATGCCGGCCTCGCCGGGCCACGCGCGCCGTCCTGGCGCCCATGCTGCCGCAGCCGGAACCCGTTGGGATTGCCATGGAGCATGAGCAGCGGCACCGATGCTGAATCGGTTTGCACTGCGGCAGGCACCTCAGAGGGTTCGGTGATCTCGTCTTCAGCTGGGCCTTGAGGCGGGGTATCCCCGGTCGGCGCATCCCATTCCAGCGGAAGTTCGGGGCTCACGTTTTCGCTGCGAGGGCGAGGAGCCCGGCGCCGGGATTTGCCGGATGGAGCCGGGACTGAAGCGGAAGCGAGTCGTTCGTCTGCCAGATCAACCCGATGCGGCGGGTCGGTCCGCTCCTGAAACGCCGCCGCGATCGACGGCATGGCATGATAGATATCCTGGAACCGGACCACCGGGAGATTGCGCCCGAACCGGAGGTAGCCGGTGAGATTAGGGAGGTTGGTGACCTCGGTGTGGAGCACGAGCGGCCGCGTCACCTGCATCCGCGACAGGTTCACCCCGTCGCGCATGTCGTTCACGCCATAGGACATGCCCTCATTGGCTTCGATCTGCTCGACCTGGCCCAGATTCTCGCTGACATGCTTGGCGGTCGGCGTGTCGTTCGCGCGCAGCGCCACCCAGGTGGAGCAATAGCCGGTGATTGCCGCGGCATCCTGAATGCCGTAGGTGGCTTCAAGCTGGGGATAGCTCTGGAAGCCGAGAATACCACAGCCACCATATTTGCGGGCGCGGGCGAGAAAGTCCGAGAGCGACGGCAGCTTCTGCAAGCTCGGCAGCTCGTCGATCACGCAATAGAGACGCCGGTTGCGGTCGGCAGAGAGGCTCATGATCGCACTGATCGCGATATCGAGCCAGACGGTGATCAGCGGCCGCAGGGAGGGCAGCTGGTCGGCCTTCACGGTCACGAACAGCCAGCTGTCGTCCTTCTCATTCGCGACCCAGTCGCGGATCGAGAACCCGTCCTTGGTGTCGTCCAGATAGGAGAAGCTGCGCATCACCGAAGCCAGTTCAGCCTGGATGCCGGCCGAGGTCCGCTCCCCTTCCATGCTGATGAACGCAGCAGCCTCTGTCCCCTGCGCAAAAGCGGCGAGGTCCTTGAGCTTTGAACGCACCAGTGTGTCGAGCAGCTGCGATACCAGCATGCGTTCCTGCCGAGCGAGCTTGCGCAGCACCGCGACCAAGGTGCCGCGGGCAGACTTCGCCCAGAACGGGTCTCCCGACTTGTCCGGGATCGTCGATTCCGCGATCTGGTCGTAGTGATATTCCCGGGGGACATCGACCCAGGGGCTCCAGCGGTCGGACCGCACGTCGAGCGGGTTAAGCATCACGTCGATCCCGGGGCGGTAGAATTTTTCGACGAAGGTCCCGGCGGTGTCATAGACGATCGCTCGACGGCGCTTCTCGCGGATGCCGGCCAGCATCTTGACGATGATGTTGGTCTTGCCCGTTCCGGGGGCGCCGCAGATCAGGATATGTTCCGGCTCGAAGCTCTCGGGCACTGCCACGCCACCGATCGCGAAGCTGCCGCGCGCATGCCGCCAAAGCGCCCGCCTAACCTGCCGCGCGCTGCCGAACCGGGCGCCTCGGAGGAACTGGTTGGACCCGAGCCCGCGACCCATCTGAGTAAAGTAGAACCAAGCCCAGGCAAGCATCGCGAGGGTGAACAGGCCCGCGATCAGCGCGCCGCGCAGGAGGTTTCTTTCCAACCGCCGCAGCGTCGTGCGAGCAAGGCTCGATTTGAGCAACAGTTCCGGGTTGGTCCAGTAGCGTTGGCCGGTCGGGGTCTCGAACAAGATCGGCGTGGCGTTGCCTGGTACCGCGTCCCCCATCACCGCGGCCTGGCCAAGCTTGGCGAGGACGAACCGCTCATAGGGCGACGATTGCTCGAACGCATACCAGCCGGTGCCAATCACCCAGATAACCAGCCCGGCCAGCATCGTCTGATAGAAGACCTGAGTGGTCATGCGGACATTGTGGACGATCGCCTGCCCGCCCCTCGTCCAGGAACCGAGCGTATCGTTGCGGAAGATGCTCATCGGCCGATCTCATCAAGCAGGCCGCGCTCAGCCAGCAACACACGGGCTCGATCGAGCGCCTTGTTGCAGAGGTCTGGCGACTGGTGGAGCGCGACCTCGGAGAGCAGCGCGAAGATCTGGATGGCAATTCCGAGGATCTCGTCGTTCGCAGTGAACGGATATCTGCCGCCCGGGGTAGCGGCTTCTTCGAGAACCGGTTGCAGAAACTTGGACAAGCTGAGATTGCCGCCATATGCGCGCAGCCTCAGCCGTCGATAAAGCTCGTCATCCATTCGGATCGAGACCACGGGCATGCAACTCTCCGTCTCAGCTGCCCGCCATGGCGAAGACCGTATTAGCCGCCCGTCGATGGCGGTGCACGGGTCGGGGCGCTGAAGTGCCGGTTCGGCGCATACAACGCACACAGACGGCGTGGTCTGTGCGAGGCGCGCTCGCGCCGACGACGTGTCGTCGGTCAAATATCCCTTCCCGAGAACTGTTTACGCAGGACGAGCTGGAGAGCAGACGATGTGTAGTCGCTTTTCACTTCATAACCGATGACATGTAGTCTCCGATAACGAGCTGCAATGACTGCGAAATATTGCGCAGCACCCGTGCGTACGGTGCATTACAAACGCCCTTGCGGCGTGCGTCCTGCCTTCGCAGCGCCTTGCTGCGCTGCGCAGCCTCGTGCCGGAAGGCGCGGGGCTCCCCGCAAGGGGATTCTTTTAGGGGACGCCGGCGACAGCCGGCCTTCTATCGCGCCCATTGCAGACTCCACCAGGCGATGCGAGACTGACGCTGGCGGGCAGACGATCCAGAAGGAGATCGCAATGCCCAAACTGACCGACCGCGAAAAGCTGGCCGAACTCGACAAGCGCCAGCGCGCGCTGTCCGAGGAGGCCGAGTCAGTGCGCCGAAGCCTTCGCGCCCGCTATGGCGCAATGCTTACGGACATCCCCGTCGAACGGATCAGCGAGAAGGAGTTTCGCGACCTCCTCACCCATGCGATTCGTGCTGGCGGCAGCCCCGCCATCGCCGCCCTTAAGGCGCTGCCCGCAGCGCCTATTTGAACGTTCGCCGCCCCGAAGGGGCGTCCCTGCGACGAGCACGGCGGAGCCGCGCGCAGGAGGCCTGCATCCCCGACAGGGGATGCAGCATCGCTCCGCGACGGACCCCGCCAGGGGTCCCTGAGCGAAGCGACCTCCACCGCTCACAAAAAATGGGGGACCGGTCCGGAAAATCCCGAACCGGTCCCCGCCATCATCCTGCGTGGCGCCGCTGCCCCGCCAGCCGGAAGAATCGCGCCGGAACCCCTGCGGCCCGCACCAGTCGCGCCAAATGCGACTGCAACCCCGACCCCTCGCAGACCAGCGCTTCCACTGGCTTGAGTGCCAGCAGCTGTTCGTTGCGCGCGAACCCGGCTCGTTGTCCAAGCTTGCGGTTGAGCGTGAACGCGATCAGCGGCGTCCCCGTCCGTGCAGCCCAGGCCGCAGCAATCGCATCGCAGCCCTTGTCCTGCGCGGTCGTCGCAAGGACCATCGACGGGATGCGCGCCCTCACCTGATCCAGGGCGTCGATGAGTTGGCCGCAATCCTCCCAGGCCTGTCCGCCAGAGAAGATCACCACCGGCCCTTGCGGAGCGTGTGCCTCGTTTTTGCGTTGGCGTCGCGCGGCCAGGAAGTCAGCTGCCGCCACCACCGAGGCGGTACGCTTGCTCGATACCAGCGACCCCCGTGGCGAAGACCAGGGGCGTCCGGTTTCGGCATGGTAGGTCGCCGCGGCATGATCCCGCATGCAGGCCGCCGCGTCACGGGCCTCGTCGAGCGATTGACAGTGCAATTGCGCTTCCTCGAGCTCGGCCATCATCACCTCGCTACCATCGGCATCGCGGATCAGCGCCTTGATCCGGGTGGCCGCCTTGTCGGCCTCACCGTCGAGCTGTCCGGACACCCGGTGGAAGCTGTGGACGATCCCCCAGGCGAACCGGTCGGCAAGGCTTTCCAGCCGCGAGTCGCGCAGCACGTCGAACAGCGTGCGGACCAGCATCTCGGTCGCCAGTTCAACCTCTCGCGCGTCGGGCATACCGGCATCAGTCACGTCGGTTCCGGCATCGATCCGGAACCCGTCGATGGTTTCTGTGAAGGCTGTCGCGAAGCCGTCGCTGGGCGCTGCTGTCTCGGCGATGATAAGGTCGGCAATCTCCGTGAAAGAGCGGATGGATCGTGCAAGCTTGGTCATTTGAACCTCCTTTTCATAAGAGGTCATTTTCCCGGCACGGGCGCCGAGCGGCGGGGTCAAGGATCGGGCGCAGCCCGACCGCGCAGCGGCGGTGGGGGTCACGATTTTCTCTGGCGGCTACATTGCTCGCGGTCTCTGTCCAGCCGCCCGATCCGCCAGGGAAAATGGTGGGGCCCCGCCGTCCTTGAGGCCGCCGCGTCCCCGTGCCACCCTTAGAAGACTTGAGAGAAGAGAAGAGGCTGGGCTGGCGGGGGCTCGATGCCCCCGTCAGCCCATCGTTCCAGGCGACGCACGCGCCTGCTTCTCGACCACATAACAACAGGCTCCTCGCTCGCGCGAGAAGCCTGTTGCGACGAACCGTTGCCCTCCCCCGCGAATCACATTGCCGCGAAGGCGATGTTCTCTCAGAAGCTGAAGGGGACGGCCAGACCGCCGCACGCGTAACAGGGGTGTTTGCGTGACCATCGAAGTCGAAGCGCAGGCGCATAGCGCCTCGCGCGTGATCCTCGCCTCGCCGCGGAACCTGTTCCGGGCGTTCATCGATCCCGAAATGCTCGCCTCCTGGCGGGCACCGCAAGGCATGAGCGCGACGCTCTCGGCCTTCGATCCGCGTGCTGGTGGCGGTTATCGCATGGTGCTGCGCTACCCCGAGCCGGGCCGAGGCAAGACTGCGCCCGACAGCGATTCGGTTGAAGTCCGGTTCGCCGAACTGGTTGCCGAGGAGCGAATCGTCGAGCTTGTCAAGTTCCGCAGCGACGATCCCGCCTTCGACCGTGAGATGCGCCTCACCACCACCTTCGCCCCTGTCGCGGATGGCACCAGGGTGACGATGGTTGCCGACCATGTCCCGCCGGGGATCGAGCAGGCCGATCACGAGGCGGGCATGGCGAGCTCGCTGCGCAAACTGGCGCTCCTCACCGAATAGTCAGCTGTTCCGACGCCGCTGGCGTCGAGCACAATCACGATAAATCGACGGGTCCCCGAATCGGCTGGCGCGGAACTTCCTCGAGATCGACACCGGCAATGCGCGTGACCCGCGCCCGAATCCGATCCACAAGATGAGATCCTTGACCTGATCCCGACGACAGCGCCGAACGAAGAATATCGCGCGCTTCGTCTTCCATCGAGCGTCCGTGCCGAGCGGCCTGGAGATGCAGACGGGATTTTAGCGCGTCATCGATTTCGCGGATGGTGATGCTCGCCATACAATCCGACCTTGGGCCCGCCCATCCTGTCGCTCATTGCTGCACGTCAGGCAAGTCGGCGCTTCTCGTCCGATCATATCACCCGCCCGGCAGCGCCGGCGCCTCCAGCCGCGATCCGCCCGGTGGCACATAGGCCTCATACGGGTTGCCGTCGTGGAGATGCCCGAACGGGGTCATCACATAATCATTGCCCTGCAGCGACACGGCGCACAGCACATAGCGCGGCACGCCGGTAGCGGCATCGGTGCACTCCATCAGCGACAGGTCGCCATTCGCGGCGGCACGCATCATGGTCCGGAAGTTGCGGATATAGGCTTCGGGAATCGCCATCTCATGTCTCCCATCAGGCCGCGTTGCGCGAGCGCGGCAGCACAGCTGCGGGCGCTTGCGCCTGATCGGCCTTCTTGAAGGCGTGGATCGGTACGCCGACCTGGCGCAGCAGCTGGTAAAGATTGGCCTGCAGGCCCGATCCTTCGCACAACAGCGCCTCGACCGGCTTGAGCTCGGCGAGCTTGCGGTTACGCGTGAATGCGACCTTCTTGCCCGTCCCATAGAGCCCATAGGCGACCACCGGCACATGGGTGCCCGGCCTCGCCGCCCAGGCGGCGGCAATCGCATCGACTCCCTTGCGCTGCCCTGTGGTGACCAGCGTCATATGCGGCACCCGTGCCTTGATCTGGTCGAGCCGCGCCCAGATCGCCTCCCAGTCATGCCATTGCGCCGGTCCCGACACGACCACGATGGGAGCCTGCGGCAAGTGCCGCTCGCGCTGGGCCAGGGCACGGGCGCGCAGGAAATCCTGCGCTGCGATCTGGCTCGCCGACGAGGCCGAGGACGCTCGCGTGCCCCGCGCCGGCGACCAGGGCCAGCCGGAACAGGCGCGGTACATTTCAGCGGCATAGTCACGCATGCACTCGATCGCCTCGCGCTGCTCGGCGAACGACTGACAGAGCAGCTGCTTCTCCTCGACCTCGAGTGTGTAGATTTCGCTGAGATCGGGCGCGCGCGCCAGCTCGCCAAGTTCCTGCGCGACCACGTCTTCACGGCGCTCGAGCTTGCCCGCGACGAAGTGGAAGGAGTTGACGAACCCCCAAGCGATCTCGGCGGCGAGCGGCTCCAGCCGCGTGCCGGTGAACAGGTCGAAGATCGTCGCGACGATCCCGGCACAATCAGCCTGGGCGGCGATCGGCTCGGGCATTTCATGCTCGCCAGGCGCCTCGCCCGGCTCGACGATCGACAAGGGCAAGGGCTCGCCAAAGGCGGCCTGGAATTCGGGGGTGGCGATGGCTTCGGCGTAAAGCGCTTTCAAATCGGCGAAGCGGCCGACGCTGCTGGTCTGGCGGGACATGATCCTGCTCCTCGAACGCGATGGACGAAAAATGGGCCGGGGACGGCAAGCGCCCCCGGCCCGGCAAGCCCAGTTCAATAGGGCACGTGGTCGTCGAGATCCGGGCCCGCGTCCATCAGCCCGCCATCGCCGCCAGCGGTGCTTTCGCCGAACCCGCCCTGGCCATCCGGCGCGTCGTCTGCCCGGCTGCCCCGGACCGACGTCCCGAAATCGTCACGTCGCTGCGGCCGCCGCCAAGCGACGCGATAGCCTTCCTCGTCCGTGCCGAAGAGCGCGACCGGCAGCGGTTCGGAGAGGCTCGGATCGTCGATCGTGCCCTGAAAGAAGACCTCGCCAGTGGTGTGCTTCGCCACCGCCTGCCACAGTGCCCCGACCTGCACCCAGCGATTGCCGACATTGAGCGCGAGGATCTCAAAAACCGGGGCCCGCTCGTTGCTGCTTTCGACGGGGCGCAGCCCCAGACGCGGCAGGTCGATCGTCCGGGTCGCGATTGAACCCATCAAACGGCCATTGCTCTGCTTGAACTCACCGATGTTCATGACTCAGTTCCTTTGACGTTCGCCACCTCGGCCAATCCGAAGCGACACCCGCAAAGATTCCTCTCTCCTCTGCTGCCTGCCCTCGCCCGCGCCGCGACGCCGATGGCTGCAGCGCGACGCTTCCACGCGCCCGATGTACCGCCGAGTGAAAGCCGGGGCGGCCGCGCCCAGGGGCGCGGCGGCGGATGGTGGGGCACGCCCTCCTTCCCGTTCAGGCGCGTCCTGCTGCAGCTTTTCACCAGATCCGGCGTGCGAACACGAAAGGTCCCGTGCCGCACGACCCGGCGGTACGCCACTTTTTCCCGCCTTTCCTCCACCCCGCACCAAACCGGGCAGAGCGGTTTAGCGCGATATAACCGCCCGATGGACGCAGCGGCGATCTGGGCCGTCGGCGGTCTCACGCGCAAGCGCGAGCGGAGTGCCAGCGCGCACCTGAGACAGGACGGCATGGCGTGGCTTGGAACCAACAGGCGCTGGAGCAGCTCGCGAAGGATTTCGAGATCAGCACCGCCGAGTCGACGCCGGCGCCTCAGTCCGCAAGGTCCAGCCCGTCCGCACCACGCGCCGCCATCACAACACCCGCGCGATCAGCTCATCTGACGTCATCGGTGACGTATCGGAGACGCGCACCGGCTGTATCGGATCGCCGGTCCGAAGAACAAACTGGTCCTTGCCAGTCGCGAGACGCAGCCGTGTGGCGACAGCATAAGCGTGCTCGAAAGATGCAAGGCGCGCTCGCAAGGGCGAGAAGTACGACGTGGGCATGTCCCTATTCTCCAACAGGCGCATCAACAGCCTGAGCGTCCAGTGCGCTACCGATCGCCACCAGGGCCGCAGCCAGGTGGTCCTCGACCTCTACAGTAGGGATGGTCAATTCCTGCGCCACGACAGAGATTTTCCGGCCGAGCATGCAATGAAGCCAGAACACCGTCCTGGTACGGGCGGGCAACGCCTGGAACGCGGCGCGGTAGCGCGCCGCAATGTCATCACGGTTCATCACACTATCCACAAGGGAGGGGCAGATTGCCGCGCCAGGCTCGACTCAATGCGCTCGCCCGAGGCATTACTGGGTCACCGCCGCACGGATCAGCCGACTGCCGGCACCATTCCGCCAGCTGACGCCGTCACCACGGAAAGACCGGAAGTGCGCTGGATTGCGGTCCGTCGCAGTCGAGCAGCACATAGGCGCAGCCGT
Organism: Sphingomonas turrisvirgatae; assembly: GCF_001721295.1. Taxonomy (GTDB): domain Bacteria; phylum Pseudomonadota; class Alphaproteobacteria; order Sphingomonadales; family Sphingomonadaceae; genus Sphingomonas; species Sphingomonas turrisvirgatae. Next base: position 156,984 of record NZ_MDDS01000075.1, read on the forward strand.
GCCGCCGGCCGAAAGCGAGAATCGCATGAAGCTCGGCCGGCAGCGGGTCGCCCCGCCCAGGCACCCGGGTCGGCAGGAACCAGCCGCAAGGCGTTATGGAAACCGCCAGCGGCTGATCAACCGCCGGCCACCCTGCCCACTCGCTCAGTTGCTCAGCCGTGGCGCAACGGACATGCATGGTGCCCAGCACGACGTAATGGCCGACCTGCATGTCGCTCTCCATGATCCAGGCACCCGAAATAATGGCAGCTCAGCCGTGCCGCGCCGCCAGCCACCACGCCCGAAGGCGTCAGTTGGCGCGCTCGAGCAGCTTGCGGGCCTTGCCTTCAAGATCGAGCCGGTCATCTTGATGTGCTTTACCGCGGGCAATGGCCGTGATGCCCTGAACGAAGTCGTAGAGCGATTCCGGCGGATGACCCTCCTCGGCCAGCACTGTGGCAATCACCTTGCCGGCATCTGATTTGGAGAAGCCGCGATTGCGCAAAAAGACTGAACGGTCCTCGTCGGTACGAGCGACGATGCGTTCGCGGGCGGTCTTGATCCCGCTGATGAACCGCGCCGGCGAGGAGTCCGCGAACTGGGCCAGCGCCGGCTCGGCCTGATGGGCGAAGCGGTTCGCCGCGAACTTCGAGTGACGAATGTTGATTTCCTCGAAATTCTCGACGCCCCACAGATTTCGGTTCATGCAGACCGCGCGGAGATAGAAGGTAGCGATGCCAAGCGTCTTGGAGCCCACCTCCGAATTCCAAGAGTAGAAACCGCGGAAGTAGAGATCCGGGTCGCCATTCGGCAGCTTGCCGGCCTCGATCGGGTGCGTGTCGTCGACGAGGAACAGAAACACGTCGCGGTCGGATGCATAGAGGGTGGTGGTGTCGCGCGAGACATCGACATGCGGGTTATAGTGCATCGTGCTCCAGTCGAGCACGCCGGGCACCTTCCAGCGCGTGTCGCCCGTTCCATTGCCGGCAATGCGCATCACCGCCGCGACGAGCTCATGGTCCCAGATGCGGCCATAGTCGGGCCCAGTCACCGCCCGCAGCTCGGCCCGGCCATCGCTCGTCTCGAGCAGCTTCACCTGCTCGCCGCGATGCGCGATGAGACCATGCTGCATGTTGATGCCGGCGAGCGCGGCAGGGAGCGTTCGGAGATAGGAAGCCGGCGCGCCGACGAGGCTGCAGAGCTGGCCGAACGACCAGTTGGTCGGCGCGATCGGTTCGCCCCGGTCGGGAACATGGAGCGTCAGCCGCTCGGGGTCGTCGCTGCGCGCCTCGACCCGCACTGCCCGGCTTTCGACAATGCGCGTGGTGGCGCTTTCCGCACGGGCGCGAACGCGGTCGTACAAGCTGTCGAGCGAGAGGAAACGCTCGTCATCGGGCCGCGAGAACCATTCAGACGAAACGCGGCTCACATTGTGGCCACGGCTGATATCGACCTTGTACGGCGCTGAGGCGGGGTGGCCGACGGGAGCGAGCATGTTCATGGAAGGATCTCCTGAATGTCATGAGATCCACACGCCGGACCTCGCATCCTTCCTTCCCCCTCCCCTCTGGTCGTCGCGGCGAACATATGGTGGGGGCGGCGGCGATCGTTCCACCGAGAAACGCATCCTGAGGCATTCTATAGCGTGCTGCCGACGTCTCGATCACGATGTGACCGGATGTGAAACAGGTCTGGATGGCTGCTGGATGAGGGACAGCGGAAACGCCGTCGTCCGCCGGACTGTGTCAGGCGACCCACCGGCGAGCGCTGGAATTGAGCAACAAAGCAGGTTCTCCGCCGGCAAGCGGTTCAGCCCGGACAGCGTTCGCGCAACGATAGTGTTTCCGAAGGGGCAAGCGGCTCCGTGGGCGCGACACACGCATCGTAGCGCAGCTTAAGCGCTCCGTGCTTTCGAGCTGCGGCAGCCTTCATCGTCACGTTCACGAACCGCCTCAAGTGCCGCATCGGCGGCTCCTGCGGTGACCTTGGAGTCTCCCGCCGGCTTTACAAGGATCGGCCCGCGCTGAATGAAGCGACCGTTCTTTCTGGCTGCGTTTTGTGCCGGGTGATTGCGCATTAGTGATGACTAGCCATAGAGAAAGTCCTGACTGTGGGCGGCGTCAGGCCCCGGTATCGCCTTTGCCCCACCCGACCGACGAACCGCTTCAATCAAGTCCCGGCGAGCCATTTCGCTCCTGGCCTTGCTAACCGGTACCAGCTGCACCACCGCCTGCCCGTGACGCGTGAGGATGACGTCGTCACCCGCCTCGGTACGGCGAACGAGTTCGGTTAGCTGGCTCTCGGCATCGCTGAGCGGCACTTGCACGCGTTCATCCCCGAACTCCAATATGTGATTTAGTTTGATCCAAATGATGGTTCAAGTCGAGCCACAGGTGAGCGGGGTGTGCTCTATGCGGCAGCGCGAACGAATAGTCGCATGCGACAATGAGTGCTAGAAATGGATGAACCGGCCGCCGGGAGCGAGTTGCTGGATAAGATCGAATTCGTCGCGGTTCGAAGTGAGCACCGGCAGCCCCGCTTTGGCAGCGGTGAGAAAAATGAGCGCATCGTTCAACGCTTCCTTGCGCTGGTGCCGCTGGTAATTTTGGATCCGCGCTAGCGTGCCGGCGATGAGTCCAGCTTCGACCCATATCTCCGGGTCGGGCGTCAGCAGCCGCGTGGCCGGGATACTGGCGATTAGGCCTGCATAGTGATCCCGGAGGGTCTTCCATCCAGAATGCTCAGGGTCGGCATTTGCTACGCCGGTGCTCAGTTCCGCGACGCAGACTGTGCAGTGAAACAACAGGCCCCTTTCAACAAGAGCCTCGGCCGCAGCGGGCAAGGTGCCCGCCGCGGAGCGGATATAGACATTGGTATCGGCCATGATCGCCGCACGGCCTTCACCAGCAAGGTCGGCAGCGGCGACAAGCTCATCTTCTGGCCGCCGCGAGAACTGCCGGATCGTCTTCTCTGACTTAATGCGCCGCAGATGCGATCGCAGATCAATAGTCAAGCTGATGATCCGCCCCGAGCTTACCGCGAGTCTTCTTCAGGAAGCTCGCCGCCGGATCTGGCTGGGCCAGCATAGCCAGGGCAAGCAGGCCAAGCTCGGTTGGCCTGGTCGCACCGCTTTCCCGCTTTGCCGCTTCGAGCAACGCCTTGGGGGCCCGGAAGCTCACATGCTCCGTCGAATCTCCATCGAGCAGCCCGGCCCTTCGCGCGTCTTCCATAATGACCGACGCGCTCGAAATGTGGCCACTTGCCGCCGGGTGACCCTTGGACGCTTTGCGGGCCGTTGCGGGGGGTGCTGCATGGGCTGCCATATTCGACTCCTTTGTGTGCAATATAACCAGGTCTGTCACACAGACAAGAATCATGCGGCCCCAACTGCTGGATGCGCATCCATGATGGCGGTAACGATCGCCTCCGCGCGCTGCGCCGGCACGAACAGCCGTGTCTTGTAGGCGATGATCTCGGTGAAGCATCCGAGCGACTTGAGCCATTCCCGGCGCTCGGGCGGAAAGTCCCTGATCTCCAATCGCACATCGTCATTCACATGGGAGCGTGCGAGCCGCGCGAGTTCCAAGCCAGGTATCGCAACGCCTTCGCGGTTCTGGCCGGCGGCGACGATCTCCGCCGGGGACAGCTTGATCGCCATCGACACGCCAAAGGCTGCCGCCAGCTTCTCGAACCCAGCGGGCGTCACGATGCGACCGATAATGGCCGCGCCCTGCATATCGGAAATGCGCCAGACCCTTACATCGTCATCGGGCAGACGGTTCCAGACCGGGAGCAGCAGTCCGGTCGCGATATTGATCGTCTGCACGTCCAGATGCGCGACGATCTCCTCGCATTCGCGCTGCCATAGCTGCTGCGCCAAGTCCTCCCCAACCTCCTGCCAGCTTGACTCGGCAAGCCGTTCATCCCTGACGCGCTCGCTTCCGTTCGGCCTCACCAGGCGCCAGACCGGGATTGACCGCCCCTCGTCGTCAAGGATCGACCAGGACGGCACGCGTAGCGCCACTCGACCCGAGCGCTCGTTGCGCAGATATGCAATGCTGGCGATGCCCGCGCACTCGGCAAGGACTCGCTTGAGCGGCGTTGCGCGCCGGCGTTGATGAAGCTCGAGCCGGCACAGCTTGGTCTCAGCGCCGGTCACGGGGTCGCGCCGCAACAACTGCTCTTCGAGGACGGAGACCCGCTCGGCGATGATGGTCTCGACACCGACATCGAACGTCCCCGCTTCCCGCGCGGCGTCGATGCGCGCTTCGATTAGCGCCAGATATTCCTCAAAAATGGCGTTCTGCGTGTTGATTCGGAGCGCCAGCAGACGGTTCAACCAGCGCTGGATCGGCGGAAGATTATCGAGCAGCGCGCCACCCTCACTTTCCACCAGCTTGAGGCCAGTCATCTCGACGAATTCGGCAAGGCTGGTGCTCATCAGCTTGCCGCGGTGAAGCAGATGATACCACTGCGTCAGCGCGTCGCGCGCATAGTCGCTTTCCAGATTGTCCGCCGGATCGAAAAGGTTCTGCCCACCCGTCTGGCGCTGACCGCGGGTCAGGGCACCCAGGCTGTCGAGCCGGCGCGCGATCGTGCTGATGAAGCGCCGCTCGCCGCGGCAATCGGTTGTCACCGGCCGAAAAATCGGGGCGCTGGCCTGATTGGTTCGGTGTGATCGTCCGAGCCCCTGTATTGCGCTCGATGCGCGCCAGCCGGGCTCAAGCAGGAAATGGACGCGGCGACGGTTAGCCGACGCGCAATTACGGTCGGCATGATAGCTGCGGCCGGTACCTCCGGCGTCCGAGAATATCAGCACCTGCTTGCGGCCGGACATGAAGGCGTCGGCTTCGCCAAGATTGGATCGCGGGCTGCGGCGCTCAACCCGCTGTCGGCCACCGGCATCCGTGAGCAAGCGCTGGGTGCGGCCGGTGACCTCGGCGACATCGTCGGGACCAAAATGGCGGATGAGCGCGTCGAGCGCGCATGGAATCGCCGGCATCGCGCACAATCGTTCGATCAGGTCATCGCGGGCGCGGATCGCTTCCTGCGAATGAACGGGGTTTCCGGCGTCATCGCACATCAGTTCCGAGCGGGGTTCGCCATCAGTGCCCGTGAACACCCGCAGCATGCGAGTCGGGAAGGCAGTCTTCAGATAATCGATCATATATTCTTTGCAGTCGAGATTTATGTCGAGCGGTTCGCGTGCAGGCGCAGATTTGCGAGATGAGGACATCGATTCTACTCCAGATAATTAAGGTGGATGGAGATGTGCGGAGGCACGAGATCTCTGGGAC
>NZ_MDDS01000076.1 GCF_001721295.1 Sphingomonas turrisvirgatae
ACTTGATGATGTACTCACTAGCGACAGCACACCGGCATTAACAGGTACAGTAAGTGACCCAACAGCCACTGTAGTTGTCAATGTGGATGGCACTGGCTATCCGGCAGTGAACAATGGTGACGGCACCTGGACGCTTGTAGACAATACACTTCCAACACTCGCAGACGGACCACACACCATTACCGTGACTGCAACAGATGCAGCAGGTAATGTAGGTACAGATACAGGTGTTGTGACAGTTGATACAACAGCCCCAGCAGCACCAGTGATTGACCCGGTTAACGGGACAGATCCAATTACAGGTACAGCAGAACCTGGTTCAACAGTGACTGTGACTTATCCAGATGGTAGTACGGCAAGTGTTGTAGCAGGACCGGATGGTACTTGGACTGTGCCAAACCCTGGTTTAAATGATGGTGATACGGTAACAGCAGTAACAGAAGATCCAGCAGGCAATACATCAGGCCCAGCAACAGCAGTGGTTGATGCAGTTGCGCCGACAGTAGCACTTGATGATGTACTCACTAGCGACAGCACACCAGCACTCACTGGTACAGTGAATGATCCGACAG
>NZ_MDDS01000077.1 GCF_001721295.1 Sphingomonas turrisvirgatae
GATATGATTTTAATGTCGTTGAATGGTATTAAGCTGGTAGTGACATCGCTAGCCAGCCCTGCTAGGATTTAGATTCTCACGTCTGATCCTGGCAGGTATCTGCGAAGAATTAGAGTACCGAAGCCCTGTGATTCTGTCACGGGGCTTTTGTACATTTAAAGGCCCGGAATCAAAAACATCTCCTTCACATGAAATTCAGTAACGCTCGCCGCAGTACTGACTAGCGGAGTCTGTCAGTGCGAGGAAGCGTCATATCTACCTTGCTGAGATAAGCACTGTCACACGGAGTCTGAACGTGAACAAACAACAAAAGTCAGTCATGAACATGGCGAAACTTATACGTGGCCAGTAATACCCCGGTATTACTCTTTATTTCTTTCCTTTCATGTAATTACAGTGGATTTTAATACCCGGGTATTACTCGTGAAAACGAAATATTCCTTTTTTTTCTTTTAATTCATGTAGTTGCGATGAAAATCGCGGCTGCGTTAGGTGTATGACCATTTAAGGGTTAAAAAATCATCATTTTTGGTAGGGCGCTCTCCGTAGGTTAAGGGTTATTT
>NZ_MDDS01000078.1 GCF_001721295.1 Sphingomonas turrisvirgatae
GCTACCAGGTACTCGAGACGCCGGCGCCACTCGCCGAGCAGTCCGGCGTCTATCTGCCCTATCGGCCGCGCCGTATCGTGTTCGACGATGCCGACGAATAGATAGTACCATTCAACGACATTAAAATCATATCTGCACCTTAGACGCTCAGGTCTACGCCCCGGACTCCGGCAGGATAAACAGGCAAATTGGTGGGAACGTAACTTAACCGCGAAAGAGTTAGGCTCTACCCCGTCTCGCTGTACGATAACAAGCACCTGATAAAATGAGCGAATAAGACAGCAGTAAGCGGCAAAGTGTGATTCTCAGACGTCAGCACAGCGCCCACACAATCAAACCTTTTGCAGGGTGAGACACACAAGAAACGAGCTGGACGAGCGGCGTCGGATGTGTAGAAGAGTCAGGGTCGTGCTGACACTTGCGTCACGAAGGTTCGGGCGCAGCTAAGACGTTGAAATTGCTCAGTGGAGAATATCGCCATGCGTCAGATCGACTTCACCCCCATCCGCCGCTCCGCAATCGGC
>NZ_MDDS01000079.1 GCF_001721295.1 Sphingomonas turrisvirgatae
TTCTGGCACTACGCCAGATCCTTGGCGCGGGGTGGAGCAGCCCGGTAGCTCGTCAGGCTCATAACCTGAAGGTCGTTGGTTCAAATCCAACCCCCGCAACCAATATTACAGAAGCCCCCCGGAGAGAGACCTCCGGGGGGCTTCTGCACGTTTGCCCCATAGACTCGGGTGCCTTGGCGAGCAGATCCCCGTCTCACGCCCGCTAAGCCGGGTGGGATAGCTCTCGACGCTCTCGACGCGGCCGGAGCGGGCGAACGCGTCTAGACCGGCGATGTCGAGCATCGCGGCCGACCTGATTCGGTGCGCGGCTTCATCGGCCATTTAAAAAGCGATCCGGTTCCACAGAGCAAAGCCGCGATCTCAAGCGAGGAGGCTCGTGACGTGACCCCCGTTTCTTCATCCAGTTGGAACTAGAGACCGGCCCCTACAAGGGACGGACAGATGAAGCGGAAGCAGTTTTCGGAAGAGCAGATTATTGGCATCCTGAAGGAGGCTGAGGCGG
>NZ_MDDS01000080.1 GCF_001721295.1 Sphingomonas turrisvirgatae
AAGAGATAGAAATAGATATTTACAATACAAGGTTGCTTCTTATGTCAACAGAATTAGTCAATTCAGCCAATATCATCTCTTTTCCTAAGCCATGTGCCTTCTGTGAATCAACGGAACATGTACAACTTTTTGCTGGGCTGATGCTTTGCAGGAGTTGTCAGGAAAACATCAAAATTACCAATCCTGATCTGTTTGCTACCAATGATCAGATTCAACAAAAAGCCCAGGATTAACCTGGGCTTCGTATAAGGTGTATTATGTTAATTTTTAGTTAATATAAAATTTAGATAGCTTCTGCAACTAATTTTAAAGCTGATTTAATTTTTTGCTTATTCTCATACATCCTATTGTCAGACCTCTCTATTCGTCGGCAGCGTCTGTTCTGGTTCTGCGGGCATCCGGAGGTCTACATCATCTTCCTGCCCGCATCCGGCCTCGTGTCGATGATGGTGG
>NZ_MDDS01000081.1 GCF_001721295.1 Sphingomonas turrisvirgatae
AAGCTACATGTCCGGTCAGGTGCTGCATCCCAATGGCGGAACGATCGTGAACGGTTAGGCGCGGCTTCGATTGATTTCAGTCGATTGACGCGTATCGGGCGGGAGCGCATGGGCCGGCCATGCGCTTGTCCAACGCGCCGGATTGATCCAGGTTCATCGCTCGCCGCAGAGCATCGCGCGGCGCGATCATCATCGCCGCTTGCCCCCGGCGTCTCGCTTGCTATAGACGCGCCCGACCTGCGGTGTCCTTCGAATGCGGGCGTGGCGGAACTGGTAGACGCGCTGGTTTTAGGTACCAGTATCGAAAGATGTGGGGGTTCGAGTCCCTTCGCCCGCACCAGTTTCCGCCCGGCGCACGGGGTGGATGCCGCGAAAACGATTCCACTTCCAGAGCAGGAAGCCTGAAGCAAATGCAGACCGTTGAGACGTTGAACGAAGGCCTGAAGCGCGCCTACACCCTGAAGATCACCGCGAGCGACATCGATGCGCGCGTGGATGCCGAAGTGAAGAAGGTCGCGCCGACCATCCGCATGCCCGGCTTCCGCCCCGGCAAGGTGCCCGCGAACCTGGTGCGCAAGATGCACGGCGATGCGCTGACGCAGGACGCGCTCAACACGACGATCCAGGAAGGCGTGCAGAAGCTGATCGCCGATCACAAGCTGCGTCCCGCGATGCAGCCGTCGGTCAGCCTGGAGGGCGAGTTCGCCCCCGGCAGCGACGCCGAGGTGAAGGTCGAGCTGGAAGTGCTGCCCGACGTACCGGCGCCCTCGATCGAGGGTTTGAAGCTCGAGCGGCTGGTGATCCCCACCGACGAAAGCGCGATCGACGCGCAACTGGCGCAGATTGCCGGCCAGCAAAAGGCGTGGAGCGACGCGGGCGAGGGCCATGCGGCCGCGCATGGCGACCAGGTGACGATGGACTTCGTCGGCAAGGTCGACGGCGTCGCGTTTGACGGCGGCACGGGCGAGGGCATGGCGATCGAGATCGGATCGGGCCGCCTGATCCCGGGCTTCGAGGATCAGCTGGTCGGCGTGAAGGCCGGCGACGAAAAGCAGATCAACGTGACCTTCCCCGAGGATTACGGCGCCGACAACCTAGCGGGCAAGGCCGCGACGTTCGACCTCAAGATCACCAAGATCGAAACGGCGGGCGAGACCAAGATCGACGAGGATTTCGCGAAGAACCTGGGCCTTGAAAGCCTGGAGCAGCTGCGCGGCATCCTCAAGGGCCAGCTGGAGAACGAAACCGGCGGACTCACCCGTACGCACATGAAGCGCAAGCTGCTCGATCAGCTGGCCGCCGGCCATGACTTCCCGGTTCCGCCGTCGATGGTCGAGGCCGAGTTCCAGCAGATCTGGGCTCAGCTTGAGCATGAAGCGGGCCATGAGGAAGACCCCGAAGCGGCGAAGGCCGAGCTGGAGAAGGATCGCGACGATTATCGCGCGATCGCCGAGCGCCGCGTGCGCCTGGGCCTGCTGCTGTCGGAAATCGGCCAGGCGAACGGCGTCGAGGTCACGCAAGCGGAGATGAACCGCCTGATCGCGCAGGCCGCGCAGCAGTATCGTCCCGAGGACCAGCAGCGCTTCTTCCAGTATATCCAGCAGGAGCCGATGGCCGCTGCCCAGCTGCGCGCGCCGCTGTACGAGGACAAGGTCGTCGACTTCCTGTTCGAGAAGGCCGAGATCACCGACCGCGAAGTGACCCGCGAGGAGCTGGAAGCCGCGATCGAGAGCGAAGAAGGCGCGGTGCCGCATGTGCATGGCCCGGGCTGCGGCCATGATCATGACCACAAGCCTGCCAAGAAGGCCAAGGCGAAGAAGGACGAGGCGGCCGCCGAGCCTGCTGAAGCCGTCGATGCGGGCGCTGAGGACGAGAAGCCGGCGAAGAAGGCCAAGGCCAAGAAGGTCGAAGCAGCCGATATCGAGCCGGCTGCTGCGGACGCGGAAGCCGTTGCCGCCGAGCCGGTGAAGAAGGCGGCGACCAAGAAGGCTGCGGCGAAGACCGAAGCGGCCGAGGGCGATGTCGCCGAGGCTGCGCCGAAGAAGAAGGCACCGGCCAAGAAGAAGGCGGACTAAATCCCTCTCCCGTCGGGAGAGGGAGGGAGCCGCACAGCGGCGGAAGGGTGAGGGCAGGCCGGTTGCAAAGCCGCCCACCCTCATCCAAGCTACGCTAGGCAGCACGCTGCCAAGCTTCGCTATCCTTCTCCCTGTGGGAGAAGGTTTGGGGGACGAATGGCGACGACGGCTCCGCGCATCGCAGTGATCCTGCCCTGCTACAACGAAGAGGCCGCGATCGGGCAGACCGTCGCGGCCTTTCGTGCGTCGCTGCCCGATGCGGCGATCTATGTCTATGACAACAACAGCCGCGACCGCACGGTCGAGGTGGCGCGCGACGCCGGCGCGATCGTGCGCACCGAGCGGATGCAGGGCAAGGGCAGTGTCGTGCGCCGCATGTTCGCCGACGTGGACGCCGACGTCTATGTCATGGCCGATGGCGACGCGACCTATGACGCGACCGCCGCGCCGGCGATGATCGCGCGGGTCCTGGTCGAGGGCCTGGACATGGTGGTCGGCACGCGGGTGCACGAGGCGGCGGACGCGTATCGGCGCGGGCACGTGCTGGGCAATCGGGCGATGACCGGGCTGCTGGCGCGGCTGTTCGGCCGCAGCTTCACCGACATCTTCTCGGGCTATCGCGTCTTCTCGCGCCGCTTCGTGAAAAGCTTTCCCGTGCTGTCCGCGGGGTTCGAGATCGAGACCGAGATGAGCGTCCATGCGCTCGAACTCAAGATGCCTGTGGGGGAGATGGAGACGCGCTACCTCGCCCGGCCAGAAGGGTCGGCGTCGAAGCTGTCGACCTATCGCGACGGCGCGCGGATCGGGCGCACGATATTGACGCTGTATCGCATCGAAAAGCCGATCCTGTTCTTTGGCTGGATCGCGGCGCTGCTCGCGGCGGTGGCGGTGATCCTCTCGGTGCCGCTTGCCGTCACCTATGCCGAAACCGGGCTGGTGCCGCGTTTCCCGACCGCGATCCTGGCAACGGGGCTGGTAATCCTCTCCGCGCTCAGTCTGTTTGCCGGGCTGATCCTCGACACGGTGGTGCGTGGGCGGCGCGAGATGCGGCGGCTGGCCTACCTTGCCCAGCCCGGACCTTTACGCTGAGCGCAGCACCCCGATTGCCCGTTCACCCTGTTGCCCCCTTGCGCGGGGCGGATCGAGCGCCGAAATAGGTGACGGGCAAAAACAGACATACGAGATTTCCCGCACATGCATCCCCTTTCCGGTCACACCCCCGATGGCTTCACGCGCGACCCCGTCACAGGCGGGCTGGTCCCGATCGTCATCGAACAGTCGAGCCGCGGCGAGCGCAGCTTCGACATCTATTCGCGCCTGCTGCGCGAGCGCATCGTCTTCGTGACCGGCGGTGTCGAGGATCACATGGCCTCGCTGATCACCGCGCAGCTACTGTTCCTTGAATCGGAAAATCCGAAGAAGGACATCTGGATGTACATCAACTCGCCTGGCGGCGTGGTGACCGCCGGCATGGCGATCCACGATACCATGCAGTATATCCGGCCGCGCGTCGGCACGGTTTGCATCGGCCAGGCGGCGTCGATGGGCAGCTTCCTGCTGGCCGCGGGTGAGCCGGGGATGCGCGTGGCGCTGACCAACGCGCGCATCATGATCCACCAGCCTTCGGGCGGCGCGCAGGGCATGGCATCGGATATCCAGATCCAGGCCAAGGAAATCCAGCGCATCAAGGATCGGATGAACGCGCTGTACGTCAAGTACACCGGCAAGCCGCTGGAAGAGATCGAGCGCGCGATGGATCGCGACACGTTCCTTGAGGCGGAAGAGGCCAAGGCGTTCGGACTGGTCGATCAGGTGTTCGACAAGCGCCCGCAGCCCACGGACGGTGAAGCGGCTTAATCCTGCGCTCACCTTGGGGCTGTTACAGGGTGTTTTGTATTTGCCGGGGATGATCCGGCCTGTAGGATGCCGGGCTGCGGTGCGGCCCGGCACGCGAAGGAAGACTGAATGACGAAGCTGAGTGGCGGCGATTCGAAGAGCACGCTTTACTGTTCGTTCTGCGGCAAGTCGCAGCACGAGGTGCGCAAGCTGATCGCCGGCCCGACTGTGTTCATCTGCGATGAATGCGTCGAACTGTGCAACGACATCATCCGGGAAGAGACCAAGTCGGCGCTCGTCTCGAAGAAGGATGGCGGCGTGCCGACCCCGCAGGAAATCTGCGACGTTCTGGACGATTATGTGATCGGCCAGAAGCAGGCGAAGCGCGTCCTCTCGGTGGCGGTGCATAACCACTATAAGCGCCTCAACCATGGCGCGAAGGGCGCCGAGGTGGAGCTCGCCAAGTCGAACATCCTGCTGGTCGGCCCCACCGGCTGCGGGAAGACGCTGCTCGCGCAGACGCTGGCCCGCATCCTGGACGTGCCGTTCACCATGGCCGACGCGACGACGCTGACCGAAGCCGGCTATGTCGGCGAGGACGTCGAGAACATCATCCTCAAGCTGTTGCAGGCGTCCGACTATAACGTCGAGCGGGCGCAGCGCGGCATCGTCTATATCGACGAGATCGACAAGATCAGCCGCAAGGCCGAGAACCCGTCGATCACGCGCGATGTTTCGGGCGAAGGCGTGCAGCAGGCGCTGCTCAAGCTGATGGAAGGCACCACCGCCAGCGTGCCGCCGCAGGGTGGCCGCAAGCATCCGCAGCAGGAGTTCCTGCAGGTCGACACGACGAACATCCTGTTCATCTGCGGCGGCGCATTCTCGGGCCTCGAGCGGATCATCGGCGATCGCCTTCAGGGCAAGTCGATCGGCTTTGGCGCCTACGTCGCCACGCCGGAGGAACGCCGCACCGGCGAGGTGCTGCGCCAGACCGAGCCGGAAGATCTGCTGAAGTTCGGCCTGATCCCCGAATTCGTCGGCCGTCTGCCGGTGGTCGCGACGCTTGAGGATCTCGACATCGAGGCGCTGGTCAAGATCCTGACCGAGCCGAAGAACGCGCTGGTGAAACAGTATCAGAAGTTGTTCGAGATGGAGAACGTCAAGCTCTCCTTCACCGACGACGCGCTGGTGTCGGTTTCGAAGAAGGCGATCGAGCGCAAGACCGGTGCGCGCGGCCTTCGCTCGATCCTGGAAGGCATCCTGCTCGACACGATGTTCGACCTGCCCAGCATGGACGGGGTCGACGAGGTGATGATCGACAAGGACGTGGTCGCCGGGTCGAAGGAGCCGATCCGCGTCTATGCCGAGAAGCAGAAGAAAAAGGCCGACGACGCGGCCTGATGGTCGCTGTGGCTTGAACCTTTTGCAGGGTTGAGACATTCGACGGGCGCTGGAGCAATCCGGCGCCCGTTTGTTTGTGCCGATCCAATCCTTGCCCCGGCGAGGCGGGCTGGGGCGCACATAGTTTCGACGATCGTATCAGGGGACGTTCATGCCTTCAGGCCTTGCCGCGCTGCTCGACGATGTGGCCGCGATCACCAAGCTTGCCGCCGCATCGCTCGACGATGTGGGGGCCGCGGCGGGGAAGGCGGGTACCAAGGCTGCCGGCGTCGTGATCGACGATACCGCCGTCACGCCGCGCTATGTCACCGGCCTGTCGCCGCAACGCGAACTGCCGATCATCGCCAAGATCGCGGTCGGATCGCTGCGCAACAAGTTGCTGATCCTGCTGCCCGCCGCCCTGCTGCTCAGCTGGCTCGCGCCCTGGGCGATCACGCCACTGTTGATGCTGGGCGGCGCATTCCTGTGCTTCGAGGGCGCGGAGAAGGTGATCGAGGCGTTTGGGGGCCATGACGCCGAAGTCCATGAGGCCGAGGCGATCGGCGACCCGGCGCATCTGGAGGCGACGAAGGTCAGCGGCGCGATCCGCACCGACCTCATCCTGTCGGCCGAGATCATGGCGATCGCGCTTGCCGATGTCGGGGACAAGCCGCTGTGGGAGCGGGGCGTGGTGCTGGCGATCGTGGGCATTGGCATTACGATCGGCGTCTATGGCGTGGTGGCGCTGATCGTGAAGATGGACGATATCGGCCTGCACCTTGCAAAGCGCGGGCCGTCAGCCGTTCGCGCGATCGGGCGTGGCCTGGTCAAGGGCATGCCGAAGGTCATGAGCGCGCTGTCGGTCATCGGCACGGCGGCGATGATCTGGGTCGGCGGTGGCATTCTGGTTCATGGCGCGGCGCAGCTTGGCTGGCATGCGCCGGAGGAGACGATTCACCACTTTGCCGAGGGCGCGGGCGGTGGCTTTCTAGGCTGGGTCGTGACGGCGCTGTGTTCCGGTGTCGTCGGGCTGATCGTGGGCGCGGTGATCGCGCTGATCATCACCAAATTCTTTCACAAGAAGCACGAATGATCGTCGCCCCGGCGAAAGCCGGGGCCTCAGGCCGCAAGGAAAGCGCTCGCCGCATGAGACCCCGGCTTTCGCCGGGTGACGGATCGACCTACTGCCCAAATCTCGGCGTGCTCGCGCGTGCCACGGCCTCGCGGGCGGCGGCGAAGAGCGCGCCGGCCTTTGCCTCGCACTCGCGCTGTTCATAGGCCGGATCGCTGTCGGCGACGATCCCGGCACCAGCCGACACGTGCAGCGTGCCGTCCTTGACGATGCCGGTGCGCAGCACGATGCAGCTGTCCATCGACCCGTCGGGCGAGAAATAGCCGACGCCGCCGGCATAGGGTCCGCGCGCGTCGCGCTCCAGTTCGGCGATGATCTCGCACGCGCGCACCTTGGGCGCGCCGCTGACCGTACCCGCGGGGAAGCCGGCGAACAGCGCGTCTAGCGCATCGGCGTCGGGCCGCAGCCGGCCGACCACGTTCGAGACGATGTGCATAACGTGGCTGTAGAATTCGACCGTATAGCTGTCGGTCACCTTGACCGACCCTGCTGCCGCCACGCGGCCGGTGTCGTTGCGGCCGAGGTCGAGCAGCATCAGATGTTCGGCCCGCTCCTTGGCATCGGCGAGCAGGCTGGCCTTGTTCGCCGCATCCTCGTCTGCGGTCTTGCCACGCGGACGGGTGCCGGCGATCGGGCGGATGGTCACCTCGCCATCGCGGACTCGGACCAGGATCTCGGGACTCGATCCAGTGAGCGCGAAGCCCGGCAGGTCGAGGAAGTAGAGAAATGGCGAGGGGTTCACACGCCGCAGCGCGCGATAAAGCTCGATCGGCGGGAGCGGGAAGGGGGCGCTGAACCGCTGCGCCAGCACGACCTGAAAGATGTCGCCCGCCGCGATATAGTCCTTCGCGCGGCCAACCATCGCGGCATAGTCGGCAGGGTCGAGCGCCGGCGTGGGCTCGATCGCCAGCACGTCGCTCGTCGCGCGGGGCGGCAGCGGCGCGGTGGCGAGGCGGGCGGCGGTCGCGTCGATCCGCTCGGCGGCGGCGGCGATCAGCGCGTCGGCATCCTGCGTCGCGTCCGGCCACACGGGGGCAACCACGAACAGCGCGTCGGTCAGCCGGTCGAAGATCAGCACGACCGTCGGGCGGACGAAGATCATGTCGGGCACGCCCAGCACGTCGTTGGCGGCACGCGGCAGCTTTTCGACCAGCCCGATCGTCTCATAGCCGAAATAGCCGACCAGGCACGCCAATGCGCGCGGCAGTTCGGCCGGCACGTCCATGCGGCACGCCTGCACCAGCTCGCGCATCGCCTGCAGCGTCGGCGCGCCGGCGGGCTCGAACGCGGCGCGATCGGTCAGCCAGTGGCGATTGATCTCGGCCGCCTCGCCATGCGCGCGAAAGACGAGATCGGGGGCAAGGCCGATCAGGCTGTGCCGCCCGCGCACCGCGCCGCCCTCGACCGATTCGAGCAGGAAGTCGCCGCGTCCCGGCTCGATCAGCTTGAGCGCCGCGCCCACCGGCGTGTCGGTGTCGGCAAGCTCGCGCCGCCACACGAGCGCGGGTCGGCCCTGCGCCAGCGCGGCACGCGCTGCCTCGGCCCCCTGCACGTCGCCAGCGTGGCCCATCGGATCAGTTACCGGCCTGGCCGCTCAGCGTGGCCTTGAGCCGCGCGATCGCCGCTTCGTCGCGCTTGACCTTCACCGCCCTGCGCACCGCGGCGGCGAACTGCTCGACATATTCGGCACCCAGGCTCTGGCCGAGCTGGCCGCGAGTCTGTGCGATCAGCTGTGCATTGCCGGCGGCGTTGCCCGACTTGATCTCGTCCAGCCAGACCACCCAATAGCCCTCGCCATTGGGCGATTCGGTCAGCGTGGCCTTCTTGGCCGCCATGCTGAACATCAGCCGCACCGGGGCCGGCAGCTGCGCGCCCATCTGCGCCAGCTGGCCGCGCCGGGCGTCGAGCGGCTGGACCGGCGGAAGCGCCAGCCCGGTCTTCTTCAGCGCATCGGCGATCGGCACGCCCTTGTTCACGTCCGCCAGCACGGCAGCCGCAACCTTGCGCGCGCCCTGCTGCTGGCGGTCGGCGATGAAGTCCTTCGTCACAGAATCGCGCACCTCGGCGATCGGGCGCGGGGCGGCAGTGAAGACGCGCTCGGTCTTGATCAACGCAAAGCTGCCATCCTCACCCAGCGGGATCAGCTGCGGATCCTGGCCTTGCTCCAGTGCGAAGCCGCCCTGCGCGATCTGCGCCAGCAGCGGATCGGGCTGAGCGGCGGCATCCTGCGTCGTGCGCCCGTCGGCGAACAGCGGCGCGGAGGTGGTGGCCGTCAGCTTGGCGTCGGCAACCGCTTCGTCGAACGTCGCATTGTCGGCGAGGCCCGTGTCGATGCGGCTGCGCAGATTGGCCATCAGTTCGGCCTCCTTGCGCTTGGTGATCTCGGCGGCCAGTTCGCCGCGCACCTGCTCCAGCGACTTGCCGGCGACTTGCTCGACCTTTTCCACCTTGACGACGTGCCACGCGATCGGACCCTTGATCGGACCGACGACAGCGCCCGGCGCGGCGGCGAAGGCGGCATCGGCGATGGCGGCGTTGTTGGCGCGCGCAAAGGCGGCCTTGTCGGCATTGTCGATCACCTGCGCCTTGAGGCCGATCGCCTGCGCCGCGGCGGCAAGGCCGGTCCCGGCCTTCACCTTGGCAGCGAGCGCGTTGGCGGCATTCTGGTCGGCGACGATCACCTGCGCCAGTTGACGCCGGGTCGCCGCCGCATAGTTCGCGGCGTTCTTGCGATAGGCTTCGGCGATTTCCGCGTCGGTGGCCTTGGCTGTTTCGGCGAACTGCTCGGGACGGACGACCGCATAGCGCACGACACGCCGTTCGGGCAGGGTGTAGCGATTGCCGTTGCGGCGATAGAAGCCCTGAAGTTCGGCATCGATCGGCGCGGCGCCCGGCGCGATGGCGCTGGCGGGGATGAAGCCGACCGCGCCCCTGCGCTGTTCCAGCAGCAGCGAAGCATATGGCAGGGCGAACTGGCTCGGCACCTGCGTCGCGCCGATCGTCGGCCCGATCAGCCACTGTGCCAGCGTTTCGCGCGCGATATCGGCGCGCAGCTGATCGGCGGTGATGCCTTCACGCGCCAGGATCTGGTTGAACGTCGCCTGGCTGAACTTGCCGTCCAGTCCCTGGAACGCGGGGATCGATGCGATTTCGCCATCCACCGCAGCCTTGGCGACAGCCATGTCGTTGTCGCGCGCGAAGGTTTCGAGCGCCAGGCCGTTGACGATCTGTTCGAGCACCTGATCGAATCCGCCGGCGTTCACGAACTGAGTCATGTCCAGCGTCGGTTGCTGCTGGCGCGCCCGCTCGAACGCGGTCTTGAGCCGCTGGCGCAGCTCGGCCTCGGTGACCTTCTTGCCGCCCACTTCGACCAGCGCGCCGCCCGCGGGGGTCCCGCCGCCGGAAAGGTTGGTGATGTCGCCCAGCGCGAACGCCACCGCGATGACGATCAGCAGGCCGAGCGCGATAAGCTTGCCGGCTGTCGAGAAGAGCATGCGGCGAAGGAAGGTAAGCATGGAGACCCGATCAGAAACTTGGATGCGGTGCTTTAGGGTGACGATGCCCCGCCATCAAGCTTGTGCGCAACGTGCCGCTTGCCTACGGACCGATCCAATCGACAAGGATCGCGGGGGGACATGATGCGGCGCAAGCTGGTGGCGGGCAATTGGAAGATGAACGGCCTCACGGCGTCGCTGCCCGAGATCGAGGCGATCGCCGCGGCCGCGGCTGCAAATCCCGGCGTCGATGCGGCGCTGTGCCTGCCGGCTACGCTGATCGCGCCGGCAGTGACGGTCGCCGGCGCGCTGCCGATCGGCGGGCAGGATTGCCATGCGAAGGACAGCGGCGCGCATACCGGCAACATCGCCGCGCCGATGCTGGGCGAAGCCGGCGCGAAGCTGGTCATCGTCGGCCATAGCGAGCGCCGCGCCGATCAGGGCGAGACCGACGCGTGCGTTAAGGCCAAGGCCGAGGCTGGGCATCGCCACGGCCTTTCCGTCATCCTGTGCGTCGGCGAGACGCTGGACCAGCGTGACGCCGGACAGGCGGAAGAGGTGGTAACCGCGCAGATCGCCGGATCGCTGCCGGATGGCGCGGACGGCGCGTGGCTGTCGATCGCCTATGAGCCGGTGTGGGCCATCGGCACCGGCCGGACCCCGACCGAAGCCGATGTCGCGGCGAGGCATGGCGCGGTGCGCGCGAAGCTGAGCGAGCTGCTCGGCGCGGACGCGGCGGCCAGGCTGCGCATCCTGTATGGCGGGTCGGTCAGCGGCGCCAATGCGGCGGCGCTGCTGGCGTGCGCCGACGGCGACGGCGCGCTGGTCGGCGGGGCCAGCCTGACCGCGGACAAGTTCGTGCCAATCATCGAGGCGGCGGCCGCGCTCTGAGCCTTGCCTTTTGCGACCGGGGGCGTTAGGGGCGCCATCGATCGTTCCTGGAACGTGACGCATTGCCACCCCATGTGGGTGACGCTGGCCGACGAGGTTTCGTCCGCCGGCGTGTTTTGCGTTTACGGCCCCGGAAACATTGGAGAAGCGAGTGTTCGATAGCCTGAGCGAACGGCTTGGCGGCGTATTCGACCGTCTGAAGGGCCGTGGCGCGCTGACCGAGGCGGATGTGCGGACCGCGATGCGCGAAGTGCGTATCGCGCTGCTCGAAGCCGATGTCGCGCTGCCGGTCGCGCGCAAGTTCGTCGAGGACGTGACCGAACAGGCGGTCGGGCACCAGGTGCTGCGCTCGATCACGCCGGGTCAGCAGGTCGTCAAGATCGTCAATGACGCGCTGATCGCGATGCTGGGGCCGGACACGGCCGAGCTTGAACTCGACGTGACTCCGCCCGCCGTCGTGATGATGGTCGGTCTGCAGGGATCGGGCAAGACGACGACCACTGCCAAGCTGGCCAAGCTTCTGAAGAAGCAAGGCAAGAAGGTCATGATGGCGTCGCTCGACGTCAATCGCCCGGCGGCGCAGGAGCAGCTGGCGGTGCTGGGCGGCCAGACCGAGGTTGCGACGCTGCCGATCGTGGCGGGCCAGCAGCCGGTCGATATTGCTCGCCGCGCGCTTCAGTCCGCGAAGCTTCAGGGCTTCGACGTGTTGATGCTCGATACGGCGGGTCGCCTGCACGTCGACCAGCAGCTGATGGACGAGATGAAGGCGGTGGCCGACATCTCGAAGCCGCAGGAAATGCTGCTCGTCGTCGATAGCCTGACCGGCCAGGACGCGGTCAACGTCGCGCAGAGCTTTGGCGAGCAGGTGTCGCTGACCGGCGTGGTGCTGACTCGCATGGACGGCGATGCGCGCGGTGGCGCAGCGCTGTCGATGCGCGCGGTCACCGGCAAGCCGATCAAGTTCGCCGGCGTCGGCGAGAAGCTCGACCAGATCGAACCGTTCCACCCGCAGCGCGTCGCTGGCCGGATCCTCGGCATGGGCGACGTCGTGTCGCTGGTCGAAAAGGCCGCGCAGGCGATCGAGGCGGAAGACGCCGAGAAGATGGCGGCGCGGCTGTCCAAGGGGCAGTTCGACATGAACGACCTGCGCGGGCAGCTGGCGCAGATGCGGCGCATCGGCGGCATCGGTGCGCTGGCCGGGATGATCCCCGGCATGAAGAAGGCGCAAGCGGCCATGGCCAATGGCGCGGTCGACGAACGCATCCTGCTGCGCATGGACGCGATGATCACGTCGATGACGCCCAAGGAGCGCACCAAGCCCGAACTGATCAACGCCAAGCGCAAGATCCGCATTGCCAAGGGCAGCGGTACGACCGTTCAGGACGTGAACAAGCTGCTCAAGATGCACCTCGAGATGTCCACTGCGATGAAGCGCATCAAGAAGATGGGCGGATTGAAGGGCATGCTGGGGCTGCTCGGCAAGGGCGGCATGGGCGGGCTCGGCAACGCGCTGGGCGGGCCGCAGATGGGTGAGATGATGGGCAAGCTTGGCGGGCCCAATGGCGGCTTGCCCGGCCTCCCGGGTGGCGCGGACCTGCCGCCCGACCTCGCAAAGCTTTTGAAGAAGAAATAGGTGCCGTCACCCCGGCGAAAGCCGGGGTCTCAGGCGGTGAAGGTTGAACATTGAGGCACGAGATCCCGGCTTTCGCCGGGATGACGGAATGAAGAAAGAAGGAAGAAGTTAAATGGCACTCAGCATGCGTCTGTCGCGTGGCGGTTCGAAGAAGCGCCCTTATTACCGCATCGTCGTCGCCGATGCGCGCAGCCCACGCGACGGCAAGTTCATCGAGAAGATCGGCACCTACAACCCGCTTCTCGCCAAGGACAATGCCGACCGCATCAAGCTCGACACCGACCGCGCCAAGCATTGGCTGGGTGTCGGCGCGCAGCCGACCGACCGCGTCGCTCGCTTCCTGGACGTGCTGGGCGTCAAGGAGCGTGCCGCCAAGAACAACCCGAACAAGGGCAAGCCGGGCGAGAAGGCCGTCGAGCGCGCCGAGGAGCGCGCCGAGAAGCTGAAGGCGCAGCAGGAAGCCGAAGCCGAGGCCAAGGCCGCAGCCGAAGCGCCCGCCGCCGAAGAAGCTGCGCCGGAAGCAACCGAGGAAGCAGCGCCCGAAGCTTCGAGCGAAGAAGCCACGGCCGAATAATCGTGGACACCAAGATCGGCGTCATGCGTTCCGGGCGGACAATCGCAGGAGTGCATGATGCCGATCGATCCGCCGGAACCGCGCGACGATGACCAGGACGACACCAACCGTGGCGTCTCGACCGACCAGCCCGCCGAAGGCGGCGACGACGTCAACCCGCCCGGTGAAGGCTCCCCGCAAGGGTGAGATCACACTAGCCGTCGTGATCGGCGCGCATGGCGTGAGCGGAGAGGTGCGGCTGAAGGTGTTTGCCGACGACCTGTCGGCGCACGGCTCGTTCAACAGCGGCACGTTGACGCTCAAATCCGTGCGGCCCGGCAATAACGGGGCGATCGCGCGCTTTGCCGAGGTGACCGACCGTAACGCAGCCGACGCGCTGCGCGGGACCGAGCTGACCGTCGCGCGCGATTCCCTGCCGTCGCTTGGCGAGGGCGAATATTACCATGCCGATCTGCTGGGCCTTGCCGTCATCGGCGGGGACGGGTCGGCGATCGGCACGGTCGCGTCGGTCGAGAATTTCGGCGCGGGCGACGTGCTCGAGATCGAGCGGCCGGACGGAAAGCGCTTCATGGTGCCGATGCGGGCCGAAGCCGTTCCGGCCTGGGATGAAGCGACGCTGACGATCGCGGACGGCTGGGCCGAGTAGCGCTTTACATTCCCAACTAGTTATATAAGTTCGTGGCTATGGACGAGTCGCTGGACCTTAAATTCGCTGCGCTGGCCGATCCCACGCGCCGCGCGATCCTTGCCCGGCTGGCGCGCGGCGAAGCCTCGGTATCGGACATTGCGGCCCCGTTCGCCATGAGCCAGCCGGCGATTTCCAAGCATCTTCGTATCCTAGAGCGCGCCGGATTCATCGAAACCGGACGCGCCGCGCAGTCGCGCCCACGGCGGCTGAAGCGTGAGGCGATCGCCGAGCCGGCGCAGTGGCTGGCACTGATCGGCGGCGACTGGGATGCGAAGTTCGATCGGCTTGCCGACCATCTCGCTCGAGGAGACAAGCAATGACCACCCCAGTCTTTACCATCCAGCGCCGTTTCGCCGCGCCGATCGAACGCGTGTTCGATGCCTGGGCCGATCCGGCGCAGATGGCGGCATGGTCTGGCCCCACCGGTGCGCAGGTCACCGTGCTGAGCGGCGAGATCGCGCCCGGCGCGACGATGCACGCGCGGCAGGATTCGGCCGATGGCGCGGTGATGTTCACCTTCGTCCGCTATCTCGACATCACGCGGCCGACCCGGCTGGTCTATGACCAGAGCTTCGCCGACGAGCAGGGCAACATCGTCAAGGCGCCCTTCTTCGATCACTGGCCGCACGTCCTGCGCACCGAGGTCCGCCTGGAGCCGGACGGCGAGGGCACGCGCCTGACGCTCAGCTGGACGCCGGTCGACGCGACACCCGAAGAGGAAGCGCAATTTGCCAGCATCATGGCGTCGATGACCGGCGGGTGGAGCGGCAGCTTCGACAAGCTCGACGCGTTCCTCGCCGGCTGAATCCGCTTCCCATAGGGGACGATCTCTGATTGCCTGCGCGGATGCCGAACCACGCCGTCCGCCTCGCCTTGCTGCCATCGCTTTTGCTCGCTGCCGCACCGGTGCCGGCGCAGACCGCAACGGTCCCCGACAGGGTCGCCGCCGCTGTCGCCGACGGCTTCGTCCAGTTCGAGCAGCGCACGCCCGTCCCCGGGCTGGTCTATGCCGTGGTGAAGGACGGCCGGATCGTGCTGTCGGGCACGCGCGGCGTCCAGGCGATCGGCGGCGCGGCGGTGACGCTCGACACCCGGTTCCGCATCGCGTCGATGAGCAAGGCGTTCACTGCGCTCGCGATCCTCACGCTGCGCGATGCGGGCAAGCTGTCGCTTGACGATCTGGCCGAAAAGCATGTGCCGCAGATGCGCGGCTGGACCTATCCGACCAGCGACAGTCCGCGCATCCGTATCCGCGACTTGCTGGCGCATGTCGGCGGGCTGGTGACGGACGATCCCTGGGGCGATCGCCAGCAGGTGCTGAGCGAGGCGGACTTCACGCGCCTGATCGCGCAGGGGGTGCCGTTCAGCCGCACGCCGCAAAGCGCCCATGAATATTCCAACTATGGCTATGCGCTGCTCGGCCGGATCGTCACCAACGTGTCGGGCGAGCGCTATCAGGCTTATATCGCCCGCACGATCCTGCGCCCGCTGGGCATGAATGACACGGGCTATGATGTGCTCGCGGTGCCGCAGGACAGGCTGGCGATGGGCTATCGTCGGGAGGACGAGCGCTGGGTGGCCGAGCCGGCGATGCGCGACGGCGCGTTCGGCGCGATGGGCGGCATCGTCACCACGGCGAACGATTATGCCAAATGGGTCGTATTCCTGCTGTCCGCCTGGCCGGCGCGCGATGGTCCCGAAACCGGTCCGGCCCGGCGCGCCACGGTGCGCGAAATGGCGCAGGGCCTGAATTTCGTCCGGGTTGCGCCGCGCCCCGATGCCGCGCCCGACGACAAATGCGTTCACGCCATCAACTATGGCATGGGCATGCGCGTGACGCCCGATTGCGAGCTTGGCCTGACGTTGGCGCATGGCGGCGGCTATCCGGGCTATGGCAGTTTCGTTGTGCTCGCGCCGGAGGCTGGCGCTGCCGCCTTCGCCTTCACCAACCGCACCTATCAGACGCCATCCGTTCCGGTTTGGCGCGCGCTGTGGACGCTGGCGCGCGACGACCTGATCGCGCCGCGCCAGCCCGTTGCGACACTGCTGCTCGATCGGATGCAGGATGCGGCGCGCGCCGCCTATGCCGCCGGTTCGCTGAAGCCGCTCGAGGGCAGGCTGGCGATGAACTTCCTGCTCGACCGATCGGCCCCGAACTGGGCGGCCGAGTTCGCGCGGATCAAGCGGCAGGTCGGTGAATGCGCGACCGCCGAGCCGCTGACGCCAAGCGGCAGGCTTTCGACCGCGTTCCGCTGGAACTGCGCCAGGGGCAAGCTCGATGGCCAGATCCTGCTGGCGCCGACCAACCCGCCGGCGATCCAGGCGCTGCGCTTCGTTCCCCGGCCGGATTAGCGGCGAAGCGGCCGCTGCTCGGCCAGCATGTTGCGGATCGTGGTCGCGGCGACGCCCGCTTCGCCCATCGCATGGCTGATCTGATCCAGACCCTTCACCACGTCGCCCGCCGCGAACAGGCCGGGGATCGAGGTGCGCTGATGATCGTCCACTTCCAGGCAACCGTCGTCCGACGCGCGCGCGCCTGCCGCGACCGCCAGGTCGGAGCGGATGCGGGAGCCGAGCGCGGGATAGATGCTGTCGAACGCCATGGTGCCGGAAGCGGTATCCACGGCGATGCGATTTCCCTCGATCGCATAGCGGCCGCACGGGCCGTCGATATGCGCAATGCCGGCATCGTCCAGCGCCGCAACGCAATGCTCGTCCAGTTCATGCGCCGCGCCCGGCGCGATCAGCGTCACGTCGGCGGTATAGCCGCGCAGGAACAGCGCCTCGCGCATGCCGTGGTCCCCGGTGCCGATCACGCCGACGCGCTTGTCGGTGACTTCATAGCCGTCGCAGATCGGGCAATAGCGCAGCAGGCCGCGTTGAAGCGCCTCGCCATGCAGCGCGTCGTCCAGCCCCTCCGGCCGGTGATTGACCACGCCCGTCGCCAGCAGCACTGCGCGGGCAGGGAAGGTGCGCCCGTCGGCATGAACCGCGAACTCCTCTGCCAGTGGCTCGATCCGCGTGACTTCGTGCTGCTCGCGCACCGCACCGTAAAGTTCCGCCTGTGCCAGCATCCTGGCAAGCAGGTCGGGGCCGGTAATCCCCTCGGGGTAACCGGCATGATTGTGCGTCCTGGGGATCAGCGCCGCCCGGCTCGACCCGCAATCGAACAGCCGGATCGATAGGTGGAACCGCGCCAGATAGATGGCGGCGGTGAGGCCGGCCGGCCCTGCGCCGATGATGATGCAATCTTCCATTCGCTTGCCAATCCATTCCCAAGCGGCGAACAGGCGCCCATGACCTTCGCCGCGACCGTCTTAACGCTTTATCCCGAGATGTTTCCCGGCCCGCTTGGTCATTCGATCGCGGGCCGTGGCCTTTCCGACGGCCGATGGTCGCTCGACACCGTGCAGATCCGCGACTTTGCGACCGACCGGCACCGCACGGTCGACGGCACGCCGGCGGGCGGCGGGGCGGGGATGGTGCTGCGGGCCGACATTCTCGCCGCGGCCTGCGACAGCGTGGGTTACGACCGGCCGATGCTGGCGATGACGCCGCGCGGCACGCCGCTGACGCAGGCGCGCGTGCGCGAGCTCGCCGGCGGGCCGGGCGTGTCCGTCCTGTGCGGCCGGTTCGAGGGGTTCGACGAACGGTTGTTCGAGGGACGGCCGATCGAGCCGGTGTCGATCGGCGACTATATCCTCTCGGGCGGCGAGATGGGGGCGCTGGTGCTGCTCGACGCTTGCATTCGGCTGCTGCCCGGCGTAATGGGCGCGCCTTCCAGCGGGGATGACGAGAGCTTCGAAACGGGGCTGCTCGAATATCCGCAATATACCCGACCGGTCGAATGGGAGGGGCGCACGATTCCCGAAGTGCTGCGATCGGGGGATCATGCGAAGATTTCGGCATGGCGCAAGCGCCAGGCGGAGATCGATACACGGTCACGGAGGCCGGATCTTTGGGAGCGCCATGAGGGCGCTCGGGTCCAGTCTCCCTCTGGCGCGCGGCGTGAGAAGGAACGAGAGCCATGAACCTGCTCCAGCAGATCGAGGCCGAGAACGTCGCAAAGTTCTCTGCCGACAAGAAGATCCCCGATTTCCGCCCCGGCGACACGCTGAAGGTCGGCGTGAAGGTCGTCGAAGGCGAGCGCACCCGCGTCCAGAACTATGAGGGCGTGTGCATCGCGCGCTCGAATAAGGGCATGGGTTCGAACTTCACGGTTCGCAAGATCAGCTTTGGCGAGGGCGTCGAGCGCGTCTTCCCGCTCTATTCGCCGAACATCGACAGCATCGAAGTCGTCCGTAAGGGCGTCGTGCGTCGTGCGAAGCTGTATTATCTGCGTGGCCGCACGGGCAAGTCGGCGCGTATCGCCGAGCGCCGCGACACGCGTCCGGCCAAGGACGTCGCAGCGGCCGAATAAGCCGTTCGACAGCAGAACAGCGCGGGGCGCGGAAGGCAGCAGCTTTCCGCGCCCCGTTTGCGTTTGCCCGTGGCTTTCACGTGTTCGATCGCACGGTTGTATCTCGTGCCCACTTTACTAGGTTGAAGGGGTGACCCGCAGCCTTGCCCTCCGTTCAGCGACTGGCGCAGCCCGGCCGATGCCGCTGCGGCTCGCGTCGGTATGGCTGGCGCTGGTCGTCGCGCTGCTGTCCTCGCTGATGTCCGAAGGCCTGCCGCGTACCACCGCGGTCGGCTCCGCATTCAACCCTGCCACGACGGCGGTCGCGCTCCAGCCGAGCCGGGTGCAGCCACGCGTGCGGACCGAGCAGGTGCGCCGGAACGACATACCGGCGGGGGGACAGAGCGCCCCGATCGCGTCGCTTCACCCGATCGCCCTTCCCGTCGCGCCGCCCGCGCCGGTCGATCAGCCGCCCAAGGGCGACACTGCGATGCCCGCCGGGGCGCAGCCGCGCGGACTTGACGGAAGCCCACGCGGCCCGCCGCTTCCCTGACCTTCGCCAAACCCCGCGCGCCTGCGCAGGCATTGGAGAATTGTCATGGAAAAATCACGCAGACAGCGGCCACCATGGTGGTTCGCGCCTGCCGTCTGGGCCGGCATCGCCAGCAGCGCTGCCATCGCCGCGACGGTCATCGGCGCGGCGACCGAGTGAGCCCGACGCCCGGGCCGGCAACGGCCCGGGCAAGCTCCGTCCAGGGAGGAGACTAAACACCTTATGCATCACACGCCCCTTATCGCCACCATTGTCGCAGGCCTTGTCATCGCCTTTGTCATGGGGGCGATCGCACATCGTCTGAAGGTTTCGCCGCTCGTCGGCTACCTTGCCGCCGGCATCATTGTCGGGCCGTTCACGCCCGGCTTCGTCGCCGACGGCAACCTAGCCGCCGAACTCGCCGAAATCGGCGTGATCCTGTTGATGTTCGGCGTCGGCCTGCATTTCTCGCTGCGCGACCTGCTGGCGGTCAAGAATGTCGCGGTGCCCGGCGCGATCGTGCAGATCGCGGTTGCGACGCTGATGGGCATGGGCCTGTCGTGGATGCTGGGCTGGGACCCGCTGGCCGGCTTCGTGTTCGGTCTTGCACTGTCTGTAGCCAGCACGGTCGTGCTGCTGCGCGCGCTGCAGGGGCACGGCATCGTCGATACCGAACGCGGCCGCATCGCGGTCGGCTGGCTGATCGTCGAGGATCTGGCGATGGTCCTGGCGCTGGTGTTGCTTCCGGCGCTGGCGGCCGCGATGAAGACCGACGGGCCGATGACATGGGGCGCGCTGCTCGTCCCGCTCGCGCAGACCTCGTTCAAGGTGACCGGCTTCCTCGTCGTCATGCTCGTCGTCGCGCGCCGCGTCATTCCCTGGGCGCTGCATTGGGTGGTCAATACCGGCTCGCGCGAGCTGTTCCGGCTGGCCGTGCTGGCGATCGCGCTCGGCGTGGCGTTCGGTGCCGCGGTGGTGTTCGACGTCTCGTTCGCGCTCGGCGCCTTCTTCGCCGGCATGATCCTGGGCGAGACGCCGCTCAGCCGCCAGGCGACCGAAGAGACGCTGCCGCTGCGCGACGCGTTCGCCGTGCTGTTCTTCGTTTCGGTGGGTATGTTGTTCAACCCGTCGGTCGTGATCGAACAGCCGCTGCTGCTGGTCGCGACGGTGCTGATCATCGTCGTGGGCAAGTCGCTTGCCGCCTATGGCATCGTGCGCCTGCTCAAGCACAGTCACCGCACCGCGATCACGGCGGCGGCGAGCCTGGCGCAGATCGGCGAATTCTCGTTCATCCTCGCCTCGCTCGGCACCGCTCTGCAGATCCTGCCGCCCGAGGGCCGCGACCTGATCCTGGCCGGGGCGCTCATCTCGATCTTCGTCAATCCCTTCCTCTTCGGCTGGGTCGTGCCACGCCGCCAGGAAAAGACCGATCCGATCGAGCCGCCGAGCGAGACTGCGCGCCATCGCGACCATGTCGTGCTGGTGGGCTATGGCCGCGTCGGCAAGCTGATCGCGCACGACCTGAAGGCGCGCAGGAAGCCGTTCATCCTGATCGAGGATCAGGCCGACACCGCGCGTGAGGCGAGGGACGCTGGGATCGACGTGGTGCGCGGCAACGCGCTGGACCCGGCGGCGCTCGAAGCGGCGGGTCTCGAACAAGCCAGCAAGCTGTTGATCGCGATCCCCGAGGGGTTCGAGGGCGGCGCGGTGGTCGAGGCGGCGCGCGCCATTCACCCCGACCTGGCGATCGTCGCCCGCGCCCATTCCGATGCTGAGGTCGAGCATCTCGAAGCGGCCGGCGCCGGCGAGGTGGTGATGGGCGAGCGTGAGATCGCAAACCGCATGCTCAGCCTGTGCGCCGTGCCGCTCGCGCGCACTTGATTGCAGGCGTTACTTTGCCCGATAGACCGGGGGTGACCGGGCAAAGGATAGCGGGCGATGTGGAAGGCGATGGGCGCTGCGGCGCTGATGATGGCGGCGGGCGCGATGCCGGCTGAAGCGCAGCAGGCGGCTGGCGCGCGTCCGCTGACGCTCGAGCGCGTTTTCGCGAACCCCGCCCTCGATGGTAGCGCGCCGCGCGCGCTGAAGCTCTCGCCCGATGGCCGGCTGGTGACGCTGCTGCGCAACCGTGCGGATGAGAAGGAACGCTACGACCTGTGGGCGATGGACACCGCGACGGGCAAGTGGCGGATGCTGGTCGACAGCAAGAAGGTCGGTACCGGCGCCGCGCTCTCCGAAGCCGAGAAGATGCAGCGCGAGCGGGCACGGATCGGCGATCAGCGCGGGATTGTCGGCTATAACTGGGCGCCCGACGGCAAGTCGATCCTCGTGCCGCTCGACGGCGACCTGTATCTCGCGACGTTGGACGGCAAGGTACGCCGGCTGACGGCGAGCGAGGGTAGCGAGCTCAATCCGGTCATCAGCCCGCTCGGGCGCTTCGCAAGCTTCGTGCGCGATCAGAACCTCGTCGTGGTCGACTTGAGCACGGGCAAGGAGATGAAGGCGACGACCGAAGGCGCGGGGCTGGTCCATTTCGGCGAGGCGGAGTTCGTCGCGCAGGAAGAGATGGAGCGCACCACCGGCTATTGGTGGTCGCCGGACGACCGCCGCATCGCGGTGCAGCGCTTCGACGAAAGCCCGGTCGGCGTGGTCAGCCGCGCGGCGATCGGGGCTGAGGGCACGCGCGTCTACGATCAGCGCTATCCCAAGGCCGGCACGCCCAACGCGTTGGTCGACCTTTATGTCATGAACCCGGACGGCAGCGGGCGGGTGAAGGTCGACCTGGGCAGCGAAACCGACATCTATCTCGCGCGGGTCAACTGGACGCCGGACGGGCGCACGCTACTGGTCCAGCGGCAGAACCGCGCGCAGACCGTGCTCGACATGCTCGCCGTCGATCCCGCCACCGGCAAGTCGCGCATCCTGTTCAGCGAAAAGGCCGCGGCGAAAAGCTGGATCAACCTGTCCGACGCCTATCGTCCGCTCAAGGACGGCAGCCTGATCTGGTGGTCGGAGCGCGACGGCCATGGCCACCTCTATCGCTTCGTCGGCGGCAAATGGACTCAGCTGACCAAGGGCGCGTGGGAAGTCGCCGAACTGGCCGGGGTGGACGAGGCGAGCGGCCGGGTCACCTTCCTCGGCAACAAGGACGGCGCGCTCGAGCGGCATCTGTACACTGTCGATCTGGCCCGGCCTGGGGTCGTGACACGACTGACGGAGCCGGGCTGGTGGCATGGCGCGACCGCCAATGGCAGCGCCAGCCGCATCATCCTCACCCGCTCGAACTCCAGCCAGCCGGGCCAGGTCATGCTGACCGACGCATCGGCCAAGCGCCTGGCCTGGGTAAGCGAAAACAATGTCCAGGGCGATCACCCCTATGCGCCCTATCTGGCCGGCCATCGCGGCAAGCAGTTCGGCACGATCAAGGCGGCGGACGGCAGCGATCTTTATTGGGAGATGATCACGCCGCCGCTCGTGCCGGGCCGCAAATACCCGGTCTTCTTCCAGCATTATGGCGGCCCGCATTCACAGCGGGTGAACAAGGCATGGGGCGGGGCGCTACAGCAATATATCGTCGATCGCGGCTATATCTGGTTCCAGCTCGACAATCGCGGCTCGGCCAATCGCGGCAAGGCGTTCGAGGATCAGCTCTATCAAGCGATGGGCAGTGTCGAGGTGGCAGACCAGCTGGCTGGCGCGAAATACCTGAAGTCGCTCGACTTCGTCGATTCCGCGCGGATCGCGACGTTCGGCTGGTCCTATGGCGGCTATATGACGCTCAAGATGCTGCAGGCGGCGCCCGGCACGTTCGCCGCCGGCATCGCCGGGGCGCCGGTCAGCAAGTGGGAGCTTTACGACACCCATTATACCGAACGCTACATGGGCGATCCGCGCAAGGTGCCCGACGCCTATACCCGTTCGGATACGGTGCAGGACGCCGCGAAGATCAGCGATCCGTTGTTGCTCGTCCACGGCATGGCCGACGACAATGTCGTGCTAGAACATACAACGGTGATGATGGCAAAGATGCAGCAGGCCGCCATACCGTTCGAAGTCATGCTGTACCCCGGTCACACCCATGTCGTGGCCGGGCCGGGCGTCAGCGTCCATTTGTGGAAGACGATCCTCGACTTTACCGATCGGGCAACGGGGGCGACGCCGCCAGCGAAATGATTTGACGCCGAGACATCTCCCCCGCACCTTCGGCGCTCCACGGGGAGCGGGGGCGAGTCGTGACCGAAGACATGAAGCTGGCGCCGCTATCGCGCGGCGCGCGCATCGACGTGCTCGATATACTTCGCGGGATTGCGATCCTGCTGATCTTGTACATGAACATCGGCTTTCAGGCGTCGCCCGTGACTTACCTGATGGGCGATTT
The DNA here is from genome assembly GCF_001721295.1 of Sphingomonas turrisvirgatae. GTDB lineage: Bacteria > Pseudomonadota > Alphaproteobacteria > Sphingomonadales > Sphingomonadaceae > Sphingomonas > Sphingomonas turrisvirgatae. Next base: position 23,013 of record NZ_MDDS01000081.1, read on the forward strand.
CCGGCTGATCGGCTGGACGGCGGCGGATCGCATCACCTGGATCGGTATTGCGACGTTTCTTGAAGGGACGCAGCGCTGCATGCTGGAGTTCCTGTTCGCGGCCGGCTTCATGGTGCTGACGCGGCGCGCGATGAGGCCCGACGGCCCGGTCGCGATCGCCGACCTGCATTATCGCCGCAATTTGTGGCTGTTGGCCTTCGGGCTGATCAACGTGTTTGTGGTCCTGTGGGTGGGCGACATCCTCACCATCTATTCCATCGCCGCGTTGTTCCTGTTCCCGTTCCGCAAGCTGGGGCCGAAGCTGTTGCTGGCGCTTGGCTGCGGGTTTGCGCTGTTCACTGCCGTTACGGGCGCCATCGACTATCGTGAGCGCGTCAATCTGATCGCGAAGGTCGAAGTTGCACAGGCCGCCAGGGCGGCGGGGCAGCCGATCACGGCCGATCAGAGGACGGCGCTCGAGGATTGGCAAAAGCGGCTCGATCGCTGGGACCCCAATCGCCCGCCGGACGAGAAGACGCGCACGTCACTCGAAAAGGAAAGAAAGGGTTATTCGGGCGGATGGTGGAATTATGCCAGCTATCTGTGGGGCGAATGGACGAGCTTCATGGTCGGCAAGGGCTTTCTGCTGATCGCGATCGTCGAGGCGTTCTGTGCCATGCTGATCGGGATCGCGCTATGCAAATGGGGCGTCATCCAGGGGCAGCGCAGCGCCCGCTTCTATGCGCTCGCGACACTGCTTGCCTATGGTTTTGGACTGACCGCGCGGTTCATCGGCGGGCTGGAGGTCACCGCCTTCGCGCCCACGCCCAAGACGATCTGGATCACCGCCGAATTTGCGCGGCTGGCGGTGGGGCTGGGCCACGTGACGCTGATCAACCTGATCGTGAAGACGGCGGCCGGCCGGACGATCCTGTCGCCGTTCAAGGCGGCGGGGCGCACGGCCTTCTCGCTCTATTTCCTCGAACAGATCATCGGCATGCACATTCTGTTCGCGCCCTATGGCCTGAACCTGTGGGCGAAGTTCGGCTGGGCCGATCAATTCTGGATCGCGACGGGCGTAATCGTGCTCTGCTTGGTCGTCGGCAATCTGTGGATGCGCTTCTTCGCCACCGGGCCGCTCGAATGGGCGTGGCGCAGCCTGTCCTACGTCGAATGGCAGCCGTTCCGCCGGCAGCATCAGGCGGCGGCGGCGTGACGACGGGCGGGCGGCTGTGATGGTCGTCAGCTAGCTCGGGGTGGGTTTTCACCCCGCTGGGCTGGGCGGCTTCGCCAAGCCCAGCGGTCGGGGACGCGCGTGCCATGGCCGGCGCCGAAGCGGGTGGCTGAAGCGAGCAGTTGAACCAGCCGACGCTTGGCCAGCAGGCGGGAATGCTGTATCGGGGGGCAACCATCAAACGCCGCCGCGCCGCGCTTGACAGCGGGCGTGCGACTCCATATTTGGCGCCTCTTCCGAAACCCGTCTGTCCGGCAACGCTTTCTGGCGTGTGCCGCGCATATGCGTTCCGGGAGTCAACGCGACGAGATGGGGTTTGCTGCCATGCACGCCCCGTGGAGCTGGGAGAACAAAGTTCATGGCACGTATTGCGGGCGTCAACCTGCCCACCAACAAGCGCGTTCTGATCGCGCTTCAGTATATCCACGGCATCGGCCCGGCCAAGGCCAAGGCAATCACCGAAAAGCTCGGCATCACCATCGAGCGCCGCGTTCAGGACCTGACCGATCAGGAAGTCCTGCAGATCCGTGAGACGATCGACGCCGACCACACGGTCGAAGGTGACCTTCGCCGCGAAACCGCGATGAACATCAAGCGCCTGATGGACCTGGCCTGCTATCGCGGCCTGCGTCATCGCAAGGGGCTGCCGGTTCGCGGTCAGCGCACGCATACCAATGCGCGTACCCGCAAGGGCAAGGCAAAGCCGATCGCTGGCAAGAAGAAGTAAGCCGCTGGGCTGCGCTCGTTCGCAGCCCGCCTGCTTCGATTTTCGAAGGATTACTGAATAATGGCACAAGCACCACAGCGTCTTCGCCGTCGCGAGCGCAAGAACATCACGGCCGGCGTCGCCCATGTGAACGCCAGCTTCAACAACACCATGATCACCATCACGGACGCACAGGGCAATGCGATCAGCTGGTCGTCGGCCGGCATGATGGGCTTCAAGGGCTCGCGCAAGTCGACCCCGTATGCCGCGCAGGTCGCCGCCGAGGACGCAGGCCGCAAGGCTGCCGAGCATGGCGTGCGCACGCTTGAAGTCGAGGTGAAGGGTCCCGGTTCGGGTCGTGAGAGCGCGCTTCGCGCCCTTCAGGCCGTCGGCTTCCAGATCACCTCGATCCGCGACGTGACCTCGATCCCGCACAATGGTGTGCGCCCGAGCAAGCGCCGCCGCGTCTGATCTGACTTCCGCTTGGCCTCGCAGCTCGGGAAGCCGGGTCCGGAGGGCAAGCGGCTCCAATCCTGGCGGGACCGACCTTCGTGTCCCGCCCAACTCAGGGGAAGCCTGTGTCTGTCAACGCAAAGAACTGGCAGGAACTTAAGAAGCCGAACGGCCTTGAGAAAAAGGGCGGTGACGGCAAGCGGAAGGCGACCTTCGTCGCGGAACCGCTGGAGCGCGGCTTCGGCCTGACGCTCGGCAACGCGCTGCGCCGCGTTTTGCTCTCGTCGCTGCAGGGTGCGGCGGTGACCTCGATCAAGATCGAAAACGTGCTTCACGAATTCTCGTCGCTCGCCGGCGTGCGTGAGGACGTGACCGATCTCGTGCTCAATGTGAAGCAGATCGCGCTGCGCATGCAGGGCGAGGGCGCCAAGCGCCTTCAGCTGAGCGCAACGGGTCCGGCCGAAGTCAAGGCCGGCGACATTGCCGTGTCGGGCGACATCGAAGTGATGAACCCCGAACTGGTGCTGTGCCATCTCGACGACGGCGCGACGCTGAACATGGAACTGACCGCGGACACCGGCAAGGGCTATGTCCCCGCCGCCGCCAACCGCCCGGCCGATGCGCCGATCGGCCTCATTCCGGTCGACGCGCTGTATTCGCCGGTGCGCCAGGTCAGCTACAAGGTCGAGAACACCCGCGTCGGGCAGGAGCTCGACTATGACAAGCTCAGCCTCTCGATCGAGACCGACGGCACCGTGACCCCGGAAGATGCGCTGGCCTATGCCGCACGCATCCTTCAGGACCAGCTGGCGCTGTTCGTGCACTTCGACGACAGCGCGATCACCCGTTCGGCCCCGATCGGCGTTGCTGCGCCGGCTGCTGGCGGTGCGGAAGCGGGCGCGGGCGACACCGCGACGATCAACCGCTACCTGCTCAAGAAGGTGGACGAACTCGAGCTGTCGGTCCGTTCGGCCAACTGCCTCAAGAACGACAACATCATCTATATCGGCGATCTGGTCCAGAAGACCGAAGCCGAGATGCTGCGCACGCCGAACTTCGGCCGCAAGTCCTTGAACGAGATCAAGGAAGTGCTGTCGTCGATGGGCCTGCGCCTCGGCATGGAAATCCCGGGCTGGCCGCCTGAGAATATCGAAGAGATGGCCAAGAAGCTCGAGCAGGAGATTATGGGTTAAGCTGCACCGGATTAGCGCAAGCTAATCCGGAGACGGCGCCAACCCGGACGGCGGGTCGCAGAACCCGTCCGACGCCGTGGCTTTGCCACGGCGGGCCTCCTGGAAGAAGGGTCGATGGGCAGCCACCCCAAGTGCTGCCTGCTCCGGGGTACCTGACACGGCCCCCGAACGAACTGAAAGGAAATACCTATGCGCCATAAGTACGGCGGTCGTAAGCTTCAGCGCACCTCGGCCCATCGCGCCGCGCTGTTCCGCAACATGTCGGCTGCGCTCATCAAGCACGAGCAGATCCTCACCACCGTCGCCAAGGCGAAGGAACTGCGTCCCTATGTCGAAAAGCTGGTCACGCTGGCGAAGAAGGGCGGCCTTTCCAACCGTCGTCTCGCGCATGCCCGCCTGCTCGACGACGCGCAGTTGGTGAAGCTGTTCGACACGCTGGCCACCCGCTATGCGGACCGCAACGGCGGCTATACCCGCATCATCAAGGCAGGCCCGCGTGCGTCGGACGCTTCGCCCATGGCCTATATCGAGTTCGTCGATCGCGACATGTCGGCCAAGGGGCAGGATTCGGGTCCGGTGATGACCGACGAGGATTTCGATCAGGCTGCCTAGGCGCGATCGATCCAGTGCAAGGGGGCGGTGGCAGCGATGCCGCCGCCCTTTTTGTTTCGACCCTGCAAGAATTGCTGATCCTTGGCGCCGCCCGCCAATTCCCATCTTGCTGTCGCCAGGATGAACGGCGGATTCGCGTCGATTTCCAAGTCTGGCACGAGCCGTGCAGCATTGCGCGGCAGGAGGACGTGATGAAGCGCACCAACAATCTAGCCAGCGCGATCGCGGTCGGCTTCGCGACGCTGCCGCTCATGATCATGAGCTGGGTCAGCTATGCGACCGCGGCGACGGTGCTCGGCTGAGCCAGCCCGCGCCGCTCGGTCCTTGACCGCCGCCGACACGGCAATAGGGTGCAGCGATCCCGTTTCAGGAGAAACCAATGCGTCGCGCGCCGCTCCTTGCTCTGCCTCTGCTCTTTGCTGCCCCTCACGCCTTCGCCAATCCGGAGTCGCCGACGACCATGACTGCCCCGATCACCTATCCCGAAACCCGGCGTGTCGAGGTCGTCGAGGAACAGTTCGGCCAGAAGGTCGCCGATCCCTATCGCTGGCTCGAGAACGATGTGCGCAGCGACAAGGAAGTCGCCGCCTGGGTCGAGGCGCAGAACAAGGTGACCAACGCCTATCTGGCGACGCTGCCCGGACGGCAGGTGTTCAAGAACCGCATCAAGCAGCTGTTCGATTATGAACGCTATGGCGTGCCGCAGCACAAGGGCACACGCTATTTCTACAGCCATAACAGCGGGCTTCAGAACCAGGCGGTGCTGTGGGTGCGCGACAGCCTGAACGGGCCGGGCCGCGTGCTGATCGACCCGAATGGCTGGGCCAAGGACGGTGCGACCGCGCTCAGCGAGTGGGTGCCCTCGCATGACGGCAATCGCCTCGTCTATGGCATCCAGGATGGCGGCACCGACTGGCGCACGATCAAGGTGCTCGATGTCGCCACCGGCAAGACGCTGGACGATGAAGTCAAATGGGTGAAGTTCAGCAACCTCTCCTGGGCCAGGGACGGCAGCGGCTTCTACTACAGCCGCTTCCCCGAACCGGCGCAGGGCCAGGCGTTCCAGGCGCTGAATGAGAACCAGGCGATCTACTTTCACTGCATCGGCACGCCGCAGAGCGCCGACACGCTGATCTATGCGACGCCCGCCACGCCAAAGCGCGGCCATTTCGCGCAAGTCACCGACGACGGCAACTGGCTGGTCATCACCACCAGCGAAGGCACCGACGACCGCTACGAGATCACGCTGCTCGACCTCAAGACGCCGGGCGCAAAGCCGCGCACGCTGATCAAGGGGCTGGAAAACAACTGGAGCCTCGCCGGCAATGTCGGCAGCAAATTCTACTGGACGACCAACAAGGGCGCGCCGCGCATGAAGCTGGTCGCGATGGACGTCGCTGCGGCCGATCCGGTGGCGACCGACGTGGTGGCCGAGGACAAGGCGACGCTGCAGAGCGCGGGCATCGTCGGCGGCCAGCTGCTGCTCGGCTATATGGTTGACGCCAGGGACGAGCTGCGCCGCTTTTCACTCGACGGCAAGCCGATCGGCCCGGTCGCGCTTCCCGGCATCGGCAGCGTCGCGGGGTTCACCGGCGACCCCGACCGGACCGAGGCATTCTACGCCTATACCAGCTTCAACGCGCCGACGACGGTCTATCGCTATGACATGAAGACGGGGCAGGCGACCGCATGGGCAACGCCGAAGGTCGCGTTCGATCCTGCGCGGTACAGCGTCGAACAGCGCTTCTTCAGCTCGAAGGACGGGACGAAGGTTCCGATGTTCATCGTCAAGCGCAAGGACGTGACCGGCCCGGCGCCCACGCTGATGTGGGGCTATGGCGGGTTCAACGTGCCCTATGGCCCGGCCTTTTCCGCCGCGCGGCTTGCCTGGATGGAGCAGGGCGGGGTGTTCGTGCTCGCCAACATTCGCGGCGGCGGCGAATATGGGAAGGCGTGGCACGACGGCGGTCGCCTCGCGAACAAGCAGAATGTGTTCGACGACTTTATCGGCGCCGGCGAATATCTGATCGCTCAGGGGATTACGAAGAAGGACGGGCTTGCGATCCAGGGCGGCTCGAACGGCGGGCTGCTGGTCGGCGCGGTCGTCAATCAGCGCCCCGACCTGTTCGCTGCTGCCCTGCCGGCGGTGGGCGTCATGGACATGCTGCGCTTCGATCGCTGGACCGCAGGCCGTTACTGGGTCGACGATTATGGCTATCCCTCGAAGGAAGCCGACTGGAAGATCCTGCGCGCCTACTCGCCCTATCACAACATTGCGTCCGGCAAGACCTATCCGGCGATCTTGGCGACGACAGCCGACACCGACGATCGCGTGGTGCCGGGTCATACCTTCAAATACACCGCGGCGCTGCAGGCGACGGACATCGGGCCTCGGCCGCACCTCGTCCGGATCGAGACTCGCGCAGGCCACGGCTCGGGCAAGCCGACCGACAAGGTGATCGAGGAGACGTCCGATCTCTATGCCTTCGCGGCCAAGTGGACCGGGCTGGAGGTCAAGCCAGTCCAATAGGGGCAGGGGGCGGCGTCAGCCCGGCTGAGCGCCGCCCCGCCCGAACAAGCGCGCCGCCCTCTCGGCGGCAAGGAACGCCAGAAACGGATAGATGGCGAAGCTGTAGCGCGGCATCGGCTGAAAGATTGCGTACAGCGCAACGGTGACGCCGATATAGATTGCCGGCAACCAGTAGCGGCGCCGGCCCGCGGCAAGTGCCAGGACGAGTGCCGCGATCCCCAGCAGCTGGACGAGCGAGATCATTCCGGCGCGAAGGCTGCGCGCGCCTTCCCACCCGGTGAAGTACATCTGCCACGCGCGCGGCGCGATCATCTCCCCCGCATGGCCCAGCCACAGTCGGGCAAAGCCGCCGGGATTGGCGGCGATCCACGCCTTGGCGGTCGAGGCAAGCTGCCGCGAGTAGGCGACTTCACCGTGCGCCTGCACCTGCGTTCGGGCCGCCGCGCTGGCGGCTGGATGCACTTGGCTCAGCCGCTCGTGAAACACCGATGCCGGGTCACGATCGGTCAGGGCGGCAGAATGGTTCGCGATGGCCAGCTCCAGGCCAAAGTTGCTGCGGGTCAGGACCGGTTCGCCCAGCATGGCTGCATTGCGCAACGCCCAGGGCGCGAACGCGAGCACGAGTGCGCCAAGCGTCCCGCCCGCCAGCAAGGCGCTTTGCCGCAGGGACAGCCGCCGCAGGGCGACGATTGCCCAGCAAGCGCCGATCGCGACGCCGGCGGGCGGCGAGACGAAGCAGGTGAGGGCAAACAGCGCCGCAATCGCGATCCACTCGCCGCGCTTCAACCCGCGACGCTCGGCAACTTCGATCATGACCAGCAGGTTCGCCGCGACCAGGCACAGGGCGCTGGCGCCTTCCCAATAACGGAAGTCGACCGTCTCCTGCGGCATGAACGGCGCGCCGAGCAGCAGCAGCACGCTGCCCCAGCGAAGCGCCCGCGGATCGGCGCCGAGCCGCGCGAATACCGCGCGCACCAGCAGATAGCCGCACAGGACCTGCGCCAGCGACCAGGCCAGCAGGATCAGGTGAGCGGCACTTCCGGCCGGATCGAACAGGCGAAGCACGCCGCCCGCAATTGCCGGGTTGAGCGGCATGAGATGTGCCGTTGCGCCCTGGCCGGCATGATAGGCATCGCCGGCCAAGCCGTTCTGCGCGATCGACAGCGCCACCCGCGTCGCCTCCGACGCCTCCAGAAATCCGTCCAGGCCGCCATGCACCGCATACAGCCACGCGAGCCGGATGAGCAGAAAGCCCGCGACGAGCCAGACCAGGAAGCGCCGCTCGGCGTGCTCCGGTTCGTTCATCAGCCTCGTCAGGTGAGGCATCGGTCAGCGGCGTCCGCAGTCATGGCAGCCAAAGGCATAGGTGATCCGTCAGCTTGCGCAACGATGGAGGTGGATTGCGTCAGCGGCCGATGCACCACGCAGCGAGCGGACCGGAACAAAAAAAGATCGTTCTACTCTTGTTCCAACAGAACAAATGCTATACGAAAATCCAACAGCGGCCCGGACATGGGCGTTGAACGACGGCAGCAAAGCCTTTAGCGACGGAGACTTCTCATGGCAGCTTCCCTCAAGGTGATCGACGGAAACATGGCGATTTCTTCCGACAAGCAGAAGGCGCTCGACGCCGCACTGGCGCAGATCGACCGCGCCTTCGGCAAGGGCAGCGCGATGAAGCTCGGCTCGAAGGAGGCGATGCAGGTCGAGGCGATCTCGACCGGTTCGCTCGGGCTCGACATTGCGCTCGGCGTCGGCGGACTGCCGCGCGGGCGCGTGATCGAAGTTTATGGCCCGGAAAGCTCGGGCAAGACCACGCTGGCGCTGCACGTGATTGCCGAGGCGCAGAAGAATGGCGGCACCGCAGCCTTCGTCGATGCCGAACACGCGCTCGATCCGGTTTATGCCAAGAAGCTCGGCGTCAACATCGACGAATTGATCGTGTCGCAGCCCGACACCGGTGAGCAGGCGCTCGAGATCACTGACACGCTGGTCCGCTCGAATGCGATCGACGTGCTGGTGGTCGATTCGGTCGCGGCGCTCGTTCCCCGCGCGGAAATCGAGGGTGAGATGGGCGACAGCCATGTCGGCCTGCAGGCGCGCCTGATGTCGCAGTCGCTGCGCAAGCTCACTGGCTCGATCAGCCGCTCGCGCTGCATGGTGATCTTCATCAACCAGCTGCGCATGAAGATCGGCGTGATGTACGGCAACCCGGAGACGACGACCGGCGGCAATGCGCTGAAGTTCTACGCTTCGGTCCGTCTCGACATCCGCCGCACCGGCCAGATCAAGGACCGCGACGACATCATCGGCAACGCGACTCGGGTGAAGGTCGTGAAGAACAAGGTCGCGCCGCCGTTCAAGCAGGTCGAATTCGACATCATGTATGGCGAGGGCATTTCGAAGATCGGCGAGATTCTCGACATCGGCGTCAAGGCCGGGCTGGTCGAGAAGGCGGGCGCCTGGTTCTCCTACGACAGCATCCGCATCGGTCAGGGGCGTGAGAATGCCAAGACCTTCCTCAAGGAAAATCCGGAAGTCTGCGAGCGGCTTGAAAAGGCAATCCGCCAGCGGACCGAAAAGGTCGCCGAAGAGATGATGGTCGGCCCCGGCGAGGACGACGGCGAGGATTGAAGTCGCTTTTGGGCCGCGCCGCGTCCGATCGGGCCGGCGGCGGTCACGGGACCTGTTCCCATCGGAAGACCCGGCGTGCCTGCGCCGGGTCTTTCATTTTGGTGCGTTCCCCGGCACCTTCATGGACGATGTTCGCCACGTTTGAACCGGGGGCCACGCATGATCACCGTCCACCATCTCGAAAATTCGCGATCCCAGCGCGTGCTCTGGCTGCTCGAGGAACTGGGCCTTGCTTACCGCATCCGGCGCTATGAGCGGAACAAGTCGACAATGCTCGCGCCGCCCGAATTGCGCGCCGTCCACCCGCTGGGCAAGTCGCCGGTGATCGAGGATGACGAAGCCGCCGGCGGGCAGGGCCGCACCGTGGCGGAAACCGGCGCGATCATCGAGTATCTGGTGGAGAAGGCGGATGGTAGGCTCGGCGCGCCGGCGCATCGCGACGCCGTCCTGCGCTACCGCCACTTCCTGCACTATGCGGAGGGCTCACTGATGCCGCCGTTGCTGGTAAAGCTCGTGCTCGCCCGCGTGCCGCTGCTCGGGCGTACGGCGCAGAAGAAGATCCAGCCGATGATCGACGTGCATCTCGACTATGTCGAGGGGCACCTCGCAGCCCATCCGTGGTTCGCCGGCGACGCGTTCACCGCCGCCGACGTGATGATGAGCTTTCCGCTGGAAGCCGCGCGAAGCCGTGCCGGCTTGGATCGCTCGCGGCCCGCGACGATCGCATGGCTCGACAAGATCCACGCGCGGCCCGCGTATCGGGCCGCATTGCAAGCCGGCGGCCCGTACGCTTACGCCTAGACGTTCCTGAAACTCTGTTCGTCCACCGCCGGGCCAGTGCCGCTGGGCGCGCGCGGTGGCTCGATCTCGGCCGGTTCGACCGGGTCGAGCCGTCCGCCTTCCCATTTCGCCACGACGGCGCTCGCCACCGCATTGCCGACGACGTTGGTCGCGGACCGCCCCATGTCTAGGAAGTGGTCAATGCCCAGGATCAACAGCAGCCCGGCCTCCGGAATGTCGAAGAAGCCGAGCGTCGCGGCGATCACGACCAGGCTGGCGCGCGGCACGCCGGCGATCCCCTTGCTGGTGATCATCAGCACCAGCAGCATCGTGATTTCCTGCCCCAGCGTCAGATCGATGCCATAGGCCTGCGCAATGAAGATCGTCGCGAAGGTCATGTAGATCATCGAGCCGTCCAGGTTGAAGCTGTACCCCAGCGGCAGCACGAAGCTGGCAATTCGCGGCGGCACGCCGAACCGGTCGAGCGCCTCGAGCGTCCGCGGGTACGCCGCTTCCGACGACGCGGTGGAGAAGGCGAGCAACAGCGGATCGCGGATATAGCGCACCAGCAAGCTGGTACGCTTGCCGACGATCAGGAAGCACACGCCGATCAGCAGCGCCCACAGCAGCAGCATCGCAAGGTAGAAGGTGCCCATGAAATAGGCGAGATTGCCGATGATCGCAGGGCCGCGCTCCGCCAGCGTGCCAGCGACCGCCGCAAACACCGCGAACGGGGCAAAGCGCATGACGTAGTTGGTCACCTGGAGCATCACATGCACCAGCGCCTCGACCGCGCTGACCAGCGGCTTGGCCTTTTCGCCAACCGCAGTGATCGCGACGCCGATGAACAGCGAGAAGATGACGATCTGCAGGATTTCGTTCTTTGCCATCGCCTCGATGCCGGAGGCGGGGAAGACGTGCGTGAAGAAGTCCTTGAGGTTGAACGCCGCCTTCTCGACGCCGCTCGCCGCATCGGCCGGCGGCAGGGCGAAGTTGAGCCCGACGCCCGGCTGGAACAGGTTGACCAGGATGAGCCCGAGCGTGAGCGAGACCAGGCTGGCGCAGATGAACCACCCCACAGCGCGCCCGCCGACCCGGCCCAAGGCGGCCGTGTCGCCCATATGCGCGACGCCGGCGACCAGCGTGGCGAACACCAGCGGCGCGATGATCATCTTGATCAACCGCAGGAAGATGGTCGTGACGATCGAGAAATAGCCGGCGATGGTAGCGAGTTGCGCTTCAGCCGCGGCAGCGTCGGCACCATAATTGTTGCGAACGCCATAGTGGAGCGCGAGGCCGAGGGTCGCGCCGGCGACCAGCGCGATCAGGATGAAGGTCGTCAGTCTCTTGGCCATTAAGCCCCCCTTTGCCCGCCTAGTCAGGGGATTGCAGGGCGCGGGTCAAGGGCCGTATCGCTTGTCAGCATGATGTTTTCCCGCCGATCGCTGCTGACCGCTGCCGCCGCCATTCCGCTTGCGACCCGTTCGGGTGTGCTACGCGCCGCCGAGGCCGACCTTTCAGCGCTCGAGCCGATCGTGGGCGATGCGGTGCCGATCGGGCCGGCGGAACGGCGCGGGCGGCTGGCGCGAGCCCAGGCCCTGATGAAGGCGAACGGCATCGGTGCGGTGCTGATCGAACCGGGAGCGAGCCTGCTCTACTTCACCGGCGTGCGCTGGGGACGGAGCGAGAGACTGACCGCGGCCGTGATCCCGGTGGAAGGCGAGCCGCTGATCGTCACGCCGTTCTTCGAGGAACCGTCGGTGCGCGAATCGCTTGCCATATCGGCGGAGGTGCGGGTGTGGCAGGAGCATGAAAGCCCGTTTGCGCTGATTGCCGGGTGGCTGCGCGAAAAGAAGCTGGCGACCGGCTGGATCGGGATCGAGGAGACAGTCCGGCACTTTGCCGTGGATGGACTCCTGAAGGCGCTGCCCGGTGCCAAGCTGGTCTCGGCCAACCCGGTCGTGCGGGGATGCCGCATGATCAAGACGGCGGCCGAACTTGCCTTGATGCAGAAGGCGGCGGATGTGACCATGGCGGCCTATCGCTGGACCTATCCAAGGATCGAAGCGGGCATGACCCCGCAGGATATCGGCACGTTGATGAGTGCCGCGACACGCGCACTGGGTGGTCAGGTGGCGTTCAACCTCATCCTGCTGGGCGAAGCCTCCGCCTATCCGCACGGCACCGGCAAGCCGCAGAAGGTCGCACCGGGTGAAGTGGTGCTGATGGACTGCGGCGCGGTCGTACACGGGTACGAAAGCGACATCAGCCGCACCTTCGTTCATGGCGCGCCCAATGCCGAGCAAAGGCGGGTGTGGGGCCATGTGCGTGCGGGGCAGCAGCGTGCGTTTGCCGCTGCAAGGCTGGGCGTGCCGGCGGGCAGCGTCGACGATGCGGTGCGCGGCTGGTACGCGACGCTGGGCTATGGTCCGGACTATCGACTGCCGGGCCTGTCGCACCGCACCGGGCACGGCATCGGCATGGACGGGCACGAGCCGGTGAACCTGGTGCGGGGCGAGACGACGAAGCTGGCGCCGGGCATGTGCTTCTCGAACGAGCCAGGCCTGTACCTGCCCGGCAAGTTCGGCGTTCGCCTTGAGGACTGCTTTCACATGACCGCGGACGGCCCGAAATGGTTCAGCGTGCCGCCGAAGTCGATCGAGGAGCCGATCGGGTGAAACGAACTCCCCTGTTTGCAGCGCTTCTCTTCATCGGGTGTGCGGATGCGGCTAACCTAGATGCGGCGTTGATGGACAAGATTGAAGCAAGTGTCTTGATGCCTGCCGAGGCACAAGGTCTCGATCATTATGCAAGATATTATGGCCGCGATCGCGACGGTTCAGTGCGTGGCGTGTTCACTTACCCGTTTGCCGCAAACTCGTCCGATGCTCAGTGTGAGGAACTCGGAAAGGGCATTATCCCGTGCGAAGAGCCGAAGCTGCCTTATCCAATGTTGGAAGCGGGCGAGCGAATGTGGCTGAAGCGCGGCGAAGATCTGCCCGGCATCAGCGATGGCCGCTGTTCCGTGATTGAGTTCACCATACCGCCGGAGGTGGTCGCACGTCCGGACCAACGATGGCGGATCAAGTTGCAGTGCAACGGGCGCTAGCGGAACCCGGTTAGCCCTGATCGCACCGTTTCGCTTGAGCGAACGCGCGCGTGTCCCTAAGTCGGCGCGATGACCTCGACCAACGATATTCGCCGCAGCTTCCTCGACTATTTCGAGAAGAACGGACACGCGCGCGTGCAATCCGCGCCGCTGGTGCCGCAGAACGATCCGACGCTGATGTTCGTCAACGCGGGCATGGTGCCGTTCAAGAACGTGTTCACCGGGCTCGAGACGCGGCCGTACAAGACCGCGACCTCTTCGCAGAAGTGCGTCCGCGCCGGGGGCAAGCATAACGACCTGGACAATGTCGGCTACACCGCGCGGCATCACACCTTCTTCGAGATGCTCGGCAACTTCTCTTTCGGCGACTATTTCAAGGAGCAGGCGATCACGCACGCGTGGACGCTGCTGACGAAGGAGTGGGGCCTATCGCCCGAGCGGCTGACGGCGACGGTCTATCACACCGACGACCAGGCCTTCGAGCTGTGGAAGAAGATCGCCGGCCTGCCCGAGGCGCGTATCATCCGCATCGCGACCAAGGACAATTTCTGGGCGATGGGGTCGGACGGACCGTGCGGGCCGTGCTCGGAGATCTTTTACGACCATGGCGAGCATATCTGGGGCGGCCCGCCCGGATCGCCGGAGGAAGATGGCGACCGCTTCGTCGAAATCTGGAACCTCGTTTTCATGCAGTATCTGCAGGAGAATGACGAAATCGTCGGCGACCTTCCGAGGCCGAGCATCGATACCGGCATGGGGCTGGAGCGCGTCGCGGCGGTGTTGCAGGGCGTCACCGACAATTACGATACCGACACATTCAAGGCGCTGATCGCCGAGAGCGGCGCATTGACCGGTGCATCGACCACCGGCGACAATCAGGCGAGCCATCGTGTGATCGCCGACCACCTTCGCTCATCGGGCTTCCTGGTGGCGGACGGCGTGCTGCCGGCCAACGAAGGGCGCGGTTATGTGCTGCGCCGGATCATGCGCCGTGCGATGCGGCACGCCCATATCCTGGGCGCCAGGGAGCCGTTGATGCACCGCATGGTGCCTTCGCTGGTCGCCGAAATGGGTGCGGCATTCCCCGAGCTGGTGCGCGCGCAGCCACTGATCGAAGCGACCTTGCTGCAGGAGGAGACGCGCTTCCGCCAGACGCTGGCCAACGGCCTGAAGCTGCTGGACGAGGCGACGAGCGGCATGGGTGAGGGCGATACGCTGCCCGGCGAGACGGCGTTCAAGCTCTATGACACCTACGGCTTCCCCTATGACCTGACTGAGGATGCATTGCGGCCGCAGGGCATGGCAGTGGATCGCGCCGGCTTCGACGCGGCGATGGCGCAGCAGAAGGCTGCAGCGCGTGCCGCGTGGAAGGGCAGCGGGGCCAAGGCGTCGGACGATGTGTGGTTCGACATCGCCGAAGAACTGGGGAGCACCGAATTCATCGGCTATGCCGCGACCGAGGGCGAAGGGCAGGTTGTCGCGATCGTCAAGGATGGCGCACGCGTCGACCAGGCCGGGCAGGGGGACGAGGTTGTCATCCTGACCAACCAGACGCCGTTCTATGGCGAAAGCGGCGGTCAGGCTGGGGACGCCGGCACGATCGGCAACGCCGAGGCCGAAGCGATCGTCAGCGATACATCGAAGCCGCTTGGCCGGCTGCATGCGCATCAGGCGACGCTGGTGCGTGGCGAGATCAGAGTCGGCGACACCGTGAAGCTGTCGGTCGACGCGGCGCGGCGCGACGCGATCCGCGCCAACCATTCGGCGACGCATCTGCTGCATGCGGCGCTGCGCAACCGCCTGGGCGGGCATGTCACGCAGAAGGGATCGCTAGTTGCGGCGGACCGGCTGCGCTTCGACTTTTCCCATCCTTCGGCCTTGAGCGCGCAAGAGATCGCGACCGTCGAGGCGGACGTGAACGCCGAAATCCGCGCCAACGAGGCGGTCGGCACGCGGTTGATGACCCCGGACGATGCAATCGCGGCGGGCGCGATGGCGCTGTTCGGCGAGAAATATGGCGACGAGGTGCGCGTGCTGTCGATGGGACGGCTGACCGACAAACATTACTCGGTCGAGCTGTGCGGCGGTACGCATGTCAACGCGACCGGCGACATCGCGATTTTCAAGATCGTAAGCGAGAGCGCGGTGTCGAGCGGCGTGCGCCGGATCGAGGCGCTGACCGGTGAGGCGGCGCGGCTGTGGCTGGCGGATCGTGACGCCAAGCTGCGTGAGGCAGCGGCGGCGTTGAAGACTTCGCCTGACGACGTTCCGGCCCGCATTGTCAGCCTGGTCGAGGAGCGCCGAAGGCTGGAGCGGGAACTGGCGGAAGCGAAGAAGGCGCTGGCGCTCGGCGGCGGGGGCGGCACGGCAACGTCGGCCGGGCCGGAGCAGATCGGCGGTGTCAACTTTGTCGGGCAGATTCTGGATGGGCTGGATCCAAAGGCGCTGCGAGGCGCTGTGGATGAGGCAAAGGCGCGGATCGGTTCAGCTGTGGTAGCTTTTGTCGCGGTAAATGAAGGGCGTGCAGCGATTGCGGTTGGCGTCACCGACGACCTGACCGCTCGCCTGAGCGCAGTCGAGTTGGTCAAGCGTGGTGTCGCCGCGCTGGGCGGGCAAGGCGGCGGCGGGCGGCCTGACATGGCGCAGGGTGGCGGACCCGACGGCAGCAATGCCGCGGCCGCGCTCGACGCCGTCAAGGGGGCGCTGACCGAGGAGAAAGAAGCTGCGTAACCGTTTCGCAATGGCCGCTCTCGCAGCGGCTCTGATTACCGCCCCCGGCGTTTCGGCGCAGGGCAAGCTGCCCCCCTATCCGGACGCGCTGCGTTGCGCGGGGCTGACATCGGCTGCCAATAATATCGGCAAGGGGACGAAGGAATCCTCGCAGCTGTTCGATCACCTGATCTTCTGGAGCATGACCGCGGCCGATGCCGGACGTGCGGCGGGCAAGAACGCAAGGCAGGTGGATGCCGATACCAGCCGTGAAGCCACGGCGGCCGAGGCACGGCTGCGCGCGCAGGATGGCGGCACCTCGGCGGCGCTGGCCGACTGCGTCCGCCGCGTGACGCCGCTCGACAAGTAAGATCGGGAGAGCCCGCATGCGTCGCCGCACCTTCGTTGCCACCGTTGGTGCGGGGGCACTGACCGGTGCCTTTCCAGCATTGGCGGCGCAAGCCACGGCCGGGGCCGATGACGCAAAGCTTCGTGCGGCATTGGACCGCATCTTTGCCGACCGGTTGGCGGACAATCCGGAGGGCGCGACGGCATTGGGGCTGGATACCGGTGCCAATGCCGGGCTGAAGTCTCGCTTGTCCGGGCGAAGCGCGGCGGATGATGCGCGCAGCCTGGCCCGGGCACGCCGCGAATTGGCGGAGGTCCGCGCCTTTGCCCCGGAAAAGCTTGGCGAAGCGGCGCGGCTTGATCGTGAAGTGGTGCTGTACCAGCTCGAGCGGAGCATCGCCGCCAGTACGACATTCGACTATGGTGACAATGGCGGGCGCTTCGTGCCCTACCGGCTGAGCCAGCTGAGCGGCGCGTACAAGGACGTGCCGGATCTCCTGGACGGGCAGCATCGCGTGAAGGATGCCAGCGACGCCGAGGCATATCTCGCGCGGATCGAGGCGTTTGCGCGCGTGCTGGACCAGGAGACCGAGCGACAGCGCGCCGACGCGGCCAAAGGCGTGTTCGCGCCGGATTACATCCTGGATACGTCGCTCAAGCAATATGCGGCGCTGCGCGATCGGCCGGCGGCGCAGACCGGGCTGGTGACGGGGCTTGCCGCCAAGCTTAAGGCGGCGAACCTGCCCGCCGATCATGCCGCGCGCGCGGCAGCGATCGTGGAGCGGCATGTATATCCGGCACTGGACCGGCAGCGTGCGTTGCTGATGCAATTGCGCGCGAAGGCGGGCCACGACGCGGGCGTCTGGCGGTTGCCCGATGGCGAGGCCTATTATGCTGCGGCGGCCGAAGCGGCAACGACGACGCGGCTGACCGGCGACGAGATCCACCGGCTGGGCCTTGAGCAAGTGGCGCAGATCAGCGGGCGGATCGACGCGATCCTGAAAGCGCAGGGGATGAGCCAGGGTAGCGTTGGCGCCCGGCTGGTCGCGCTGAATGAGCGGCCCGATCAGCTGTTTCCCAATACCGATGTCGGGCGCGAGGCGTTGCTGGCCGAACTCAACAAGCAAATCCGCGCGATGGACAAACGGTTACCCGAGCAGTTCGCGACGCTGCCCAAGGCGCCGGTCGAAGTGCGTCGCGTGCCCCCCGCGATCGAGGCCGGGTCGCCGGGCGGCTATTATCAGGCCGCGACGCTGGATGGCGCGCGTCCTGGTATTTACTACATCAACCTGCGCGACACCTTCGATCGGCCCAAATTCGGGCTTGCGACACTGACTCATCACGAAGCGACGCCGGGCCATCATCTGCAGGTGATGCTGGCCCTTGAGTCGCAGGACATTCCGCTGATCCGACGGCGTGGCGGCTTCAGCGCCTATAGCGAGGGCTGGGCGCTTTATACCGAGCAGCTCGCCGATGAGATGGGAATGTTCGAAGGCGATCCGTTGGGCCAAGTGGGATATCTTCAGTCGCTGCTGTTCCGCGCAACTCGGCTGGTCGTGGACAGCGGGCTGCATGCCAAGCGCTGGAGTCGCGAAAAGGCGACCGATTATTTCATCGCGACTACGGGCATCGCGCGCGGGCGCAGCCAGGGTGAGATCGACCGGTATACCGTCTGGCCGGGTCAGGCGTGCAGCTACAAGATCGGCCACACCATGTGGGTGAAGCTGCGTGACGAGGCGAAGGCGAAGGCTGGCGCCAAGTGGGACCCGCGGCAGTTCCATGAGGTGCTGCGCAAAGGCGCAATGCCGCTGTCGGTGCTGGAACGTGTGGTGCGCGCGCAGTACGCCTAGGCTTCGGCCTGACGCACGCGCCGAATACGTGGCTCCCGGTCGAGGTTGGCTGCGGCCTTGATCGTCCGTCGCATTTCATCGCGCTTCTCATGGATCGATGCGATGACTGGCCCGACCGCTACGCCGAGGTCGACGAGTACGGCCTCGGATAGCTGAAGCGAGCTTTCAAGCGTTTCGGGCACCGCGTCGGTCGCGCCGGCCTTATAGAGTTCGGCGGCATGCTGCGCGTCGCGCGCGCGTGCGATGATCGGAATGCCCGGAACCCAGCTGCGCACGCGCCGGGTCAGGCGGACGGTCAGCACCGGATCGTCCATCGTCAGGATCAGCGCATCCGCATGGCCAAGGTTGAGCCGGTCGACCAGTTCACTGCGCGATACGTCGCCGAACATGACGCTGTATCCTTCGCGCCTCGCGGTGGCGACGCCATCGATATCGGCATCGACCGCGATATAAGGCTTGCCATGCGCGTGCAGCATGTCGGCGACAGTGCGGCCGACGCGGCCAAAGCCGATGATGACGGTGCCGCCGATCGTGACCTCACTCGTTTCTGGCGTACGGTGCTGGTCACGGGCTTCGAGCCGCCGCGCGACCGCTTTCCCGGCCTGGGCCAGCAGCGGGGTGATCGTGAGACCGATCGCCGTGACCGTGGTCCAGAAGGCGGCGGTCGAGGGCTGGATCAGCCCGGCGGTTGCAGCGACGCCGAGGACGATCAGGGTGGTTTCCGATGGGCTGGCCATCAGCACGCCGGCCTCGGTCGCTGTCCCGGTGCGCGCGCCAGACAGCTTGAGCAGCGCGACGGTGACGCCGACCTTCACCGCCATCACGCCCAGGATTGCGGCGAGCAGCGTCGCCCAGTCGTGTAGCACCATCCGCAGGTCGAGCCGCATGCCCACAGTGATCAGGAACACACCGAGTGCCAGTCCCTTGAACGGCGCGGTGATGACTTCCACCTCGCTATGATATTCGGTTTCCGCGATCAGCAGCCCGGCGAGCAGCGCGCCGACGATCGGCGAGAGGCCGACTGCGGTGGTGGCCATGCTGGCCACGATGACGACGAGCAGGCTGGCGGCAAGGAACAGTTCGGGCGACTTGGTTCGCGCCGCCTGACCGAACATGCGCGGCAGGATGAAGCGCCCGCCGATGAACAGGATGGCGACGACAATCCCGCCACGGCCGAGCGTTCCGACCAAATCGCTCCAGCCGGCGTCCGCTGCGGCGGGAGCGAGCGCACCGAGCATGAATACGATCGGCACCAGCGCGAGATCCTCGAACAGCAGCATGGCGAAGGCCGACTTGCCGACCGGGCTGGTCGTGCCGGCGATCGGCAGCACCAGTGCGGTCGATGAGAGCGCGAGGGCGAGGCCGAGGCCAAGCGCGCCGGCCCAGTTCTGCCCCATCGCGAAAAGGCCGCCACCGATCAGCAGCGCGGCGCCAAGGAGTTCGGCCGCGCCGACGCCGAATACCAGGCCGCGCATCGACCACAGGCGCCGAAACGAAAGCTCGAGCCCGATCGAGAACAGCAGCAGGATGATGCCGAATTCGGCGAAGGGTTCGATCGAATGCGGGTCGGTGATCGTCAGATAATAGAGCCACGGCGCGCGATCGACGAGCTGGCCAAGACCCGCCGGCCCGACGAGCGCGCCGACCAGGATGAACCCGATCACGGGGCTGATCCGGAAGCGCGCGAAGGCAGGGATGACGAGGCCCGCAGCGCCTAGGATCACCAATGCATCGCTGAAGCCGCTATTTGTCAGGTCGAGAGCCATGACCTAGTTGTAACGGGCTGCGAAACGATTTGTCATCGGTGAAGCGGGCTGGGGAGCGATAAATCGTCGGGGCAAATAAAAAGCCGCGGTCCGTGGACCGCGGCTTCTTTGGTTTTCAGCGAGGCTCAGCTTAGTTCCAGTTGGCCATTTCCGCCTCGAGGTTCTCGCGGATCGCTTCGAAGAACTGCTCGGTCGTCATCCACGGCTGGTCCGGCCCGATCAGCAGCGCGAGATCCTTGGTCATCTTGCCGCTTTCGACGGTCTCGATGCAGACGCGCTCCAACGTCTCGGCGAACTTCACCACGTCGGGCGTGTCGTCGAACTTGCCGCGGAACTTGAGGCCGCCGGTCCAGGCGAAGATCGACGCGATCGGGTTGGTCGAGGTCGCCTTGCCCTGCTGATGCTGGCGATAGTGGCGGGTGACGGTGCCGTGCGCGGCCTCCGCCTCGACGGTCTTGCCGTCCGGCGAAAGCAGGACCGAGGTCATGAGGCCAAGCGAGCCGAAGCCCTGCGCGACCTGATCCGACTGGACGTCGCCATCATAGTTCTTGCACGCCCACACGAACTCGCCGCTCCACTTGAGCGCCGAGGCGACCATGTCGTCGATCAGGCGGTGCTCATAGACGATGCCGGCTTCCTTGAACTTTTCGGCGAAGCCCTCGGTCTCGAACACTTCCTGGAACAGGTCCTTGAAGCGGCCGTCATAGGCCTTGAGGATCGTGTTCTTGGTCGAGAGATAGACCGGCCATTTGAGGTTCAGGCCGTAGTTGAACGAGGCGCGGGCGAAATCGCGGATCGAATCGTCCAGATTGTACATCGCCATCGCAACGCCCGAGCCGGGGAAGTTGAAGACTTCGCGGTCGATGACCTGGCCGTCCTCGCCCTCGAACACCAAGCGTAGCTTGCCTGGACCAGGGACCTTGATGTCGGTCGCGCGGTACTGGTCGCCGAATGCGTGACGGCCGACGACGATCGGCTTGGTCCAGCCGGGGATCAGACGAGGCACGTTGCTGATGACGATCGGCTCGCGGAAGACCACGCCGCCCAGGATGTTGCGGATCGTGCCGTTGGGCGACTTCCACATCTCCTTGAGGTTGAACTCCTCGACGCGCTGCTCGTCGGGCGTAATCGTGGCGCACTTCACGCCGACGCCATATTCCTTGATCGCGTTGGCGCTATCGATCGTGATCTGGTCGTTGGTCTCGTCGCGCTTCTCGACGCCCAGATCGTAATATTTGAGGTCGATGTCGAGGTAAGGCTTGATCAGGCGTTCACGGATCCATTCCCAGATGATCCGCGTCATTTCGTCGCCGTCGATCTCCACGACGGGCGTCTTCACCTTGATCTTCGCCATGCTGTCTTCCTGTTTCGTGTGGGAGGTTTGCGCGCGGCTCTAGGAGGAAGGCGCGGGAGGATCAAGCGGCCAAGCAACCAGCCGCCGCTGTCGCGACAACGCACTAGCGCGTATCGCAGGCCATGGCTAAAGCCTTGGCATGGCTTCACTCGACACCCCGCCGCACACCAACCCGCCGGTTTCGACCACTACCGTCAAATGGCGCTTCCCGTCGGTCCATCCGGAGGGCCGCAAATATGTGATGATCTCGGCGGCGCTGACGCTGCTCGCTTATGTCATCCTGGAGGAACTGGGCTTCCTGATGGTCGGCGTAACGATCTGGGTCGCGTCCTTTTTCCGCGATCCGATCCGCGTCACCCCGCAAGGCGAGGGGCTGATTGTTTCGCCCGCCGACGGCCTGGTCACGATGATCGAGCGCGTGCCGGTGCCGCGCGAGATCGCCGGGGCGGAGGGATTGAACGAAGCGAGCCGGATACGCGTTTCGATCTTCATGAGCGTGTTCGACGTCCATATCAATCGCACGCCCGTTGCCGGCACGATCCGGCAGGTCGTCTATATCGCCGGCAAGTTCCTGAACGCGGACCTCGACAAGGCGAGCGAGGAGAATGAGCGCCAGCATTTCGTGATGGAGACGCGCGACGGCACGCGGATCGGTTTCACGCAGATCGCGGGGCTGGTCGCACGCCGCATCGTGACGTTCGTGAAGCCGGGCGACATGCTCGTCGCGGGGCAGCGCTTCGGCCTTATCCGCTTCGGCAGCCGCTTGGACGTGTTCCTGCCTGACGATTATGCGCCGCAGGTCGCGCTGGGTCAGCGTTGCCTGGCCGGCGAGACGATCGTCGGCATGAAGGGCGCTGCCGCTGCCGCCGGCGTTGCGCAATGAGGTTTCGCCAATGGCCTTGAGAGCTCGATCGCAACGCCACGGCATTCCGTTGCGCGCGGTGTTGCCCAATGCGGTGACCGCCATGGCGCTGTGTTCGGGGCTGACCGCCGTGCGATTTGCCATCGGGGCGGAATGGGAACGCGCGGTCCTGATGATCATGCTGGCCGCCGTCCTCGATGGCGTCGATGGGCAGATCGCGCGGATGATCCGGGGCGAGAGCCGGTTCGGGGCCGAACTGGACAGCCTGTCGGACGCGATCTCGTTCGGCGTGGCACCGGCGTTGATCCTGTATCTCTGGTCGCTGATCGCCTTTCCCAAGGTCGGCTGGATCGTGGCGCTGCTTTATGCCGTGTTCTGCGCACTTCGCCTGGCGCGGTTCAATGCGCAGATCGACAGTGACGTCCAGCCGCGCAAGCTGGCCGGGTTCCTGACTGGGATACCGGCACCGGCCGGCGCAGGGCTCGCGATGCTGCCGATCTATGTCTGGCTGTGGAGTGGCGAAGAATGGGCGCGCGACTATCGGTTGGTGACGCCATGGGTCGGACTGATCGGCTTGCTGATGGTGTCGAGCCTGGCGACTTATTCGTGGAAATCGCTGCGCCTGCGCCGGACGGTGCGGTTCGAGGCGCTGGTCGTTGTCGCAATCGTGATCGCGGCGCTGGTAACCGCGCCGTGGCAGACGCTGACGATCGTGTGCCTGGGCTATCTGGCGACGCTGCCGTTCAGCATTCGAGCCTATCGCCGCACTAAGCTGCCGCGCGCTGCGGCCGCCCCAGCGTCGATACTGCCGCCGGCCGCGCCATAGCGCGGACGCGTGGCGCGACGGCAGGAGCGAGATCGGGAACGCCGTCGCCGCGGAGCAAAGCACGCATATAGCCGAGCCGCGGCTCAATCGTGACGAACATCGCCCAGAGCGACACCGCGAAGGCGGCGGTGAACAGCAGTGCGGCAACCAAGGCGATCATAAGTTTCTCCCGGATTCGTCCGACAGTCGAAATCCTTGCGATCCCAGACGTTTAGCCTGTGGATAAGTTCCCCGTCGTCCTGTTGAGCCCGGTATGTTCCCCAAAAGTTCCGGCGTCAAGTGAGACTTTCCACCTTTGTTCTCTTGCGCGTTGGTGGGAGTTCGACTAAGCGCGCCAGCTTCAACCCCACATGGGAAGCATCATAACCCGGTGCCGCGGGCCATTTGGCCGTCGGTCACTCGCTTCCCAGAGGATCAACCGGAAGGAGTTATCCCTATGGCGGCACCTGTCGTCTCCATGCAGCAGCTGCTCGAATCGGGCGCGCACTTCGGTCACCAGACGCATCGCTGGAACCCGAAGATGAAGCCGTACATCTTTGGCGATCGTAACGGCGTCCACATCATCGACCTGTCGCAGACCGTTCCGCTGTTCGCACGCGCGCTGGAATTCGTGAGCTCGACCGTCGCCGCTGGCGGCAAGGTGCTGTTCGTCGGCACCAAGCGCCAGGCGCAGGAAGCGATCGCCGAGGCCGCCAAGAAGTCGGGCCAGCACTTCGTCAACCATCGCTGGCTGGGCGGCATGCTCACCAACTGGAAGACGATCAGCCAGTCGATCAAGCGCCTCAAGACGCTGGAAGAGCAGCTGTCGGGCGACACGCACGGCCTGACCAAGAAGGAAGTGCTGAACCTGACCCGCGAGCGCGACAAGCTCGAGCTGTCGCTGGGCGGTATCCGCGACCTGGGCGGCGTGCCGGACATCATGTTCGTCATCGACGCCAACAAGGAAGAGCTGGCGATCAAGGAAGCGAACACGCTGGGTATCCCCGTCGTCGCGATCCTGGACACCAACGTGTCGCCGGACGGCATCGCGTTCCCGGTTCCTGCGAACGATGACGCCAGCCGCGCCATCCGCCTGTATTGCGAGGCGATCGCCATTGCGGCGACGCGCGGCAACAACCAGGCGCAGATGACCCGCAGCGATTTCGGTGCGTCGGAGAATCCGCCGGTGGAAGCGGCACTGGCCGAGCCGGCCGTTGCCGAAGCGCCTGCTGCAGCCGAGGCACCCGTTGCCGAAGCGCCTGCTGCGGCCGAAGCACCCGTTGCCGAGCCGACCGCCGAGGAAGCGGCGCAGTAAGCGCGAGCTTCGTCACGAACGCGTAATTCGGGCGGGGCAGGGCGCAATCGCACTGTCCCGCCCGCATCATATTCAGGGCATCTGCCCGCAAGCTTGAGGAATGAAACATGGCCGAGATCACGGCAGCAATGGTCAAGGAACTGCGCGAGAAGTCGGGCGCAGGCATGATGGACTGCAAGAAGGCGCTGGCCGAGACCAACGGTGACATGGAAGCGGCAGTCGACTGGCTGCGCACCAAGGGCCTGGCCGCTGCCGACAAAAAGTCGAGCCGCACCGCCGCCGAGGGTCTGGTGGGCGTCGCCGTTGCCGGCACCAAGGGCGTGGCGGTCGAGGTGAACTCGCAGACCGATTTCGTCGCGAAGAACGAGATCTTCCAGGGCTTCGTGCGGGACGTCACCGCCATCGCGCTCGAGAAGGGTGACGATATCGAGGCGCTGAAGAACGAAGCGATGCCCCAGGGCGGCAGCGTCGGCGAAGTGCTGGTCAACAACATCGCCACGATCGGCGAGAACCAGGTGCTGCGCCGCGCGAAGGCCGTGTCGGTGTCGCAGGGCGCGGTGATCCCGTACGTCCACAACGCCGCGGCCCCGGGCCTGGGCAAGATCGGCGTGCTGGTTGCGCTGGAGTCGGATGCCGGCGTCGACGTGCTGGAGCCGCTGGGCAAGCAGATCGCGATGCATGTCGCGGCCGCATTCCCGCTGGCGCTGTCGGTCGACCTGCTCGACCCGGAAGTCGTCGAACGTGAAGCCGCGATCCTGCGCGAGAAGAATGCCGAGCGCACCGTCGGCAAGCCGGCGGACGTGGTCGAGAAGATCCTGAACGGCCCGATCGAGAAGTTCAAGAAGGAGAACGCGCTGCTGACCCAGGCGTTCGTCATGGACGGCAAGACCCCGGTCGCCGACGTGATCGCGCAGGCAGGCAAGGCCGCCGGCACGACCATCACGCTCAAGGACTATGTCCGCTTCCAGCTCGGCGAAGGCATCGAGAAGGAAGAAAGCGATTTCGCGGCGGAAGTCGCGGCGACGGCGGCGGGCAACTAAGTCCCAACGCCTCGACGAAGTTGAGGGCACGGCTGCCGGAAGGTGGCCGCGCCCTTTTTCGTGTGCGAATTACCTTTCGGCCCGATCCTGATCGACGCTTTCAACGCTTTGGTAAGCGCCAGCCGCTAACGCCATGCGGCAAAGGGGATCAGCATGGCCGCCATTTCGGGACAACTCGATGCGCCGATCGAAGGCGCGAGCCGCCGGTCAGGGGGGCGACGCACCCTGCATCTGCGTGCGCAGGAGACGGCGGCGCTGGGCGGCGCCGAGGTGCTGGTGCTCGACATCTCGACCACGGGGTTGCTGCTCCAGACCCACGGCGCGATCGCAATCGACGAGACGATCGAACTCGAACTGCCGGGGGCGACGCCGGTCGGCGCGACGGTCAAATGGTCGAACGGACAATTCTACGGCTGTGAGTTCGTGGAGCCGGTGTCGAACGCATTCGTCAGCGCGGCGCTGCTGCGGTCTCCGCCGCAACCCGCCGCGCCGATATCGATGCCCGAAGCGCCGGTATCGATGCCGGATGCCGAGATCAGCGATCCCGTCACGGATTTGCAGGCGACGACGGGCAAACTGTCCATGCGCGTGCGGCTCGCCGTCATTGCCGGATTGGCAGTGCTGTCATGGGCGGCAGTCGCGGCCGTGGTGATCGCCCTGACCTGACGGCCGGTCAGTCCTGCCCGGCGGTCCGGCGAAGCCACCCGGTGATCGAGAGGCGCCCGGACGAGGCAATCGGGGACACGAAGCTGACGCTGTGCAAGGTCGGCACGCGAAAAAGCCGCAGCGCCCCAAACGCCGGCGTAAAGCCGCCGTCGATCTGTCCGTCATCGCCATGGAACAGCAGCAGTCCGCCAGCCTCGGGCCGCCAGTCGGGCGAGAGGCCGAAGACATAGGCGGCATGGCGGTGTTTTCCTTCGACCGCATCATCATGCGCCGTCAGGAAATCGCCCTGTTCGTAGCGCGTCGCCTGCGCATCGACGAAATCGATATCGGTGTCGGTCACGCGATTGAGCAGGTCGAGCATGGCAGCGCCGTTCATAAAATCGGCGAACCGGTCGAGCAGCGACCCTCCGCGCCGCGCCCGATCGTCATCGATACGGATCGTGCGGAAACGGTATTGAAAACCCCGGCCAGCCGACCGGTAAAGCTTGTCGTCCAGCGTGCGCCGCTGATCGCCGGTCAGTTCGGCCAGGGCGGGTTCGGCCATCTCCCAGACCCGATCACCGGCGTTCATGACGATCGTCCAGTCGCGGCGATCGAGCAGGTGCGACCGCAATCGATCGGCACCGCCTGCGCTCAACAGGTCGCGGATCTCGATCCGACCGTCGCGCGCATAGGCCTTGGCAAGCGCCGGCACATCGAGATCGGGGTTCAGCGAGAATATTTCGCTGGCAGGATCGTGCGCGACAGGTGAGGCGATCATGCGGCTCTATCGCCCAGCCGGAATGGCGATGCCTTAATCTGTGTTAGAGTTGTATCACACGAACACGGCTGACGCGTGTGCCAGCGGCCGGGCCCCGTTCGCGTGAATGGAACCCGGCACCGCGTCCTTACAGCCCCTCGACCGCCTTGCTCACCAGGATATTCACGGCGACCCGGCGATTTTGCGCCTTGCCTTCTTCGGTCGAGTTGTCGGCGGTGGGATCGGCCTCGGCCATGCCGGTCGGCGTCAGCATGCGATACGGCTTCCACTTGCACGCCTGTTGCAGATAGTTGACGACGCTGGCCGCGCGCTTTTCGCTGAGCGTCTGGTTGAATTCCTCCGGCCCGGTCGAATCGGTATAGCCGACGACGAGGAGCAGCGCGTTTTCGGTCGCTTCGGCGTCGCGTGCGGCATTGCACAGTTCCGCTTTCGCCTGCGGCGATAGCGCGGCCTTGCCGGTGTCGAAGTTCACGTTGGTCGTGCCCTTCACATTATACTGGTCGATATCGCCCATCCGGCCCTTGAGCGCCTCGGTTGCGGCGGTCTGTTCGGCGAAGCGCTGGTCGGTGCCGTTGCGGATCATCGAAGCGGTGCGAAGGTCCTTGTTCGCCATGTCGATGCGGCTGGCGACGAGGGTGCCGCCGCCCTGCAGCGTCTTGACGGTGACCGGAGTGCCGTTGAGCAACTGCGTCGCAGGCAGGCGGTTCTTGTTGAGGCCGAGGAAGCCGCCGGTTGCCTTGATCTCGGTCGCGTCGGTGATCGTGACGACCGACGTCTTGCCGCCCGGCTCCGTGACCTGCATGCGATCGCCGCTGCGCGCCGAGATGAAGCCCTTGAGCTCCGGCCCCTTGGTCATCGATGCCGGATCGACCGGCGGCGTGCCGGTGACGACGACGCGGTCGTCGGGTGCGTCCTGCGCCTGCACCATAGCGGGCAGCGCGGCGGCCGCGGTGAGCGCCGCAAGCGCCAGCATCTTCTTGTGGGTGGTTGCAGTCGAACGCATATACTTCTCCTTGACGTCCCCCCGGACGGATGGCGTGCATGGGGGTGTTCGGCGCAACCTTGCCCGCCGATGAACGGTTAACGGGCAGTGGTTCGTTCTGGGGGCGATTCGAGTGGAAGGCGCGACGAGCCGAACGGCGGCCGAGTGCGCCCGTTTCCCCGCTTGGCATTGGAATGCGCCCCGCCTAAGGTCCGCGCCGCTCCCGCAAACACCAGAGAATCAAGGGCCAGATGACCGAGCCACGCTTCAAACGCATCCTCCTCAAATTGTCGGGCGAGGTCCTGATGGGGCAGGGGCAGTTCGGTATCGACCCGGCCACTTGCGAGCGCGTGGCGCGCGAAGTGAAGGCGGCGACCGAGGCCGGGTTCGAGATCTGCATGGTCGTGGGCGGCGGCAACATCTTTCGCGGCCTGGCTGGCGCGGCGCAGGGGTTCGAGCGGGCGAGCGCCGACTATATGGGCATGCTGGCGACGGTGATGAATGCGCTGGCGATGCAGAACACGCTGGAGCGGCTGGGCGTCGACACGCGCGTGCAGTCGGCGATCCCAATGGCTTCGGTGAGCGAGCCCTATATCCGGCGCAAGGCGATGCGGCACATGGAGAAGGGGCGCGTGGTGATCTTTGCCGCGGGCACGGGCCTACCGTTCTTTACCACCGACACCACCGCTGCATTACGCGCGGCCGAGATGAACTGTGACGCGCTGTTCAAGGGCACCAGCGTGGACGGTGTTTACAATGCCGATCCCAAGAAGGTGCCGACGGCGACGCGTTATGACGCGGTAAGCTTCGACCAGGTGCTGGTCGAGAATCTGAAGGTCATGGACGCGACCGCAGTGGCGCTGTGCCGCGACAATCATATCCCGATCGTGGTGTTCAACATCCGCGACGAGGGCAATCTGGCTGCGGTGCTGCAGGGCGATGGCATCTCGACCGTGGTCCGCAACGAAGTCTAAGAACGCAATAGGGGAGCCGTGAAGATGGCCGCATACAGTAAAGCCGATCTCGAGCGTCGCATGGCGGGCGCAGTCGAGGCGCTGAAGCATGACCTGCAGGGCCTGCGCACCGGGCGTGCGAGCACGTCGCTGCTCGATCCGGTGACGGTCGAGGTTTATGGCGCGCACATGCCACTGGTCCAGGTGGCGACGGTATCGGTGCCAGAGCCGCGCATGATCTCGGTCCAGGTGTGGGACAAGTCGAACGTCGGCCCGGTGGACAAGGCGATCCGCTCGGCCGGCCTCGGCCTCAACCCGATCGTCGACGGACAGACGCTGCGCCTGCCGATCCCGGACCTGACCGAGGAACGCCGCAAGGAGCTGGCCAAGCTGGCCTCGAAATATGCCGAAAACGCTCGCGTTGCCGCGCGCAACGTCCGCCGCGACGGCATGGACAGCCTGAAGGCCGACGAGAAGAAGGGCGAGTTCGGCGAGGACGAACGCAAGCGCCATGAAGCCGAGGTGCAGAAGCTGACCGACTCGACGATCGCCGAGATCGACGCGGCGGCGGCATCCAAGGAAAAGGAAATCCTAGGCAAGTGAGCGCGGTCCCCGTGCCCGTTCCGGCCGGTCCGGAGGGCGGGGCGGTGCCCCGCCACGTCGCCATCATCATGGATGGCAACGGCCGTTGGGCAAAAGCGCGCCGGCTGCCGCGGATCGCGGGGCACAAGCAAGGCGTGGAGGCCGTGCGCCGCGTGGCCACGGCGGCGCGCGAACTGGGCATCGAGGTCCTGACGCTCTATGCCTTTTCGTCGGAAAACTGGCGGCGGCCGGAAGAGGAAGTCCGCGACCTGATGGGGTTGCTGCGCTTCTTCCTGAAGAACGAGCTCAAGGACCTGATCGCCGAGGGCGTGCGACTGCGCGTGATCGGCGACTATCACGCACTGTCGAGCGACTTGGTCGCGATGATCGACGATGCGATCGCGCGCACGGCGGGCAATGGCGGATCGACGCTGGTGATCGCGCTGAACTATGGCGCGCAGGCCGAGATCCTGGCTGCGGCGCGGCGGCTGGCGGCAGCAGCGAAGGCGGGTGAGATCGAGCCGGATGCGATCGACGAGGCGATGTTCGACGACGCGCTGACGACGCATGGCCTGCCGCCGCTCGACCTGTTGATCCGCACGTCGGGCGAGCAGCGGCTGTCGAACTTCCTGTTGTGGCAGGCGGCCTATGCCGAATTGCTGTTCGTCGACACGCTGTGGCCCGATTTCGACGGGACTGCGCTAGCGGCGGCAGTCGCGCAGTTCGGCCAGCGGCAGCGACGCTTCGGAGGCTTGTGAGCGAAATTCCCCCCCTGGACCTTCCCCCGCGCAAGAATGCCGATCTCGGCACGCGCGCGGTGGTCGGCGTTGCGCTGATCGCCATCGCGGCGGCGGCATTATGGTTCGGAGGCTTCGCCTTCTGGCTGCTGGTGACGATCGCCGCGCTTATCATGATGCACGAATGGGGCGGACTGCACGGCGCGTCGGTGTGGCACAAGCGTCTGGCGCAATATGCGCTGATGGTGCCGCTGTCGATCATGGCGCCGATCGCCGCCGGACCTAGCTTCCTGGCGCTGGGGCTGATCGGCGCGGCAGCCTTTTTCATCGCGATCGTCACGCGCAACGGCATGCTGGGCGTGGGCGCGGCGTATGTCGGGCTGCCCGTGCTGGCGCTGCTGGTGCTGCGCGAGGCGCCGGATGGGCGACTGCTCGCATTCTGGGCGATGGCGCTGGTTTGGGCGACGGACATCGCCGCCTATTTCGCCGGCCGTGCGATCGGCGGACCCAAGCTGATGCCGGTGGTCAGCCCGAACAAGACCTGGGCCGGCCTAGGCGGCGGCGTCGTGGGCGCGACGCTGTTCGCGATAGCCCTGACGCCCTATGGACTGCCGTTGCCGCTCGTCATCGCAACGCCGCTGCTGGCCGTGCTGGCGCAGGCCGGCGACCTTTACGAAAGCTGGCTCAAGCGCCGCGCGGGGGTCAAGGATTCCAGCAACATCCTGCCCGGTCATGGTGGCGTGCTGGACCGGCTGGACGGACTGGTGCCGGTGGCGCCGGTCGCAATGCTTGTGCTGCTGTTGCTGCAATGAAGACGATCACGATCCTTGGCGCAACCGGCTCGGTCGGTACCTCGACGCTCGACCTGATCGAGCGCGAGCCGGACGCCTATCGCGTGTTGGCGCTGACGGCCAATTGCGATGTGGGCAAGCTTGCCGATGCGGCGCGGCGCACCGGTGCGCGGCGCGCGGTGGTCGCGGATGAAAGCTGCCTGCCGGCCCTGCGCGAGGCGCTGGGCGATACCGATACCGAATGCGCAGGCGGGGCGGACGCCGTGTGCGAGGCGGCGCGAATGGGCGCGGACTGGACCATGGCGGCGATCGTCGGCACGGCCGGGTTGAAGCCGGTGCTGGCCGCGATCGAAGGCGGCAAGGCCGTCGCGCTGGCGAACAAGGAATCGCTGGTTTCGGCCGGGAACGTGATGACCGGCGCGGTCGCCCGGCATGGGGTCACGCTGTTGCCGGTCGATTCGGAACATAATGCGGTGTTCCAGTGCCTGGAGCCGGGCAATGCCGACAAAATCGCGCGGATCATCCTGACCGCCAGCGGTGGGCCATTCCGCGAGCGGAGCCTGGACGAGATGCGCGCCATCACGCCAGCGCAGGCGGTGGCGCATCCCAACTGGTCGATGGGCGCGAAGATCAGCGTCGATTCGGCGACGATGATGAACAAGGGCCTGGAACTGATCGAGGCGTTCCACCTGTTCCCCGTCGACGCCGATCAGCTCGACGTGCTCGTCCACAGGCAATCGGTCATCCACAGTCTGGTCGAATATGTCGACGGGTCGCTGCTCGCGCAGCTGGGCGCACCGGACATGCGCGTGCCGATCGCCCACGCGCTGGCCTGGCCGCGCCGGATGGAAACGCCGTGCCAGCGGCTGGATCTGGCCACCGTCGGCCGGCTGGATTTCGAGGCGCCGGATTATGCGCGCTTTCCCTGCCTGAAGCTGGCGCGCGAGGCGCTGGCGGCCGGTGGCGCGCGGCCAGCCATCCTGAATGCCGCCAACGAGATCGCGGTCGCGGCCTTTCTGAAGGGGCAGGTCGGCTTTCTTGAAATTGCCGCAATCGTCTCGGATACGCTGGAACGCTATGACCCGGCCGCGCCGGACAGCCTCGACGACGTGCTGGCGATCGATGGACAAGCGCGGCAGATCGCGGGCGAGCGAGTGAAGGATTGCATCGCTTGAACGAAGCTCCCGGGTTCCTGTTCTACATCCTGGCCTTTCTGCTCCTGCTCGGGCCGCTGGTCTTCCTGCACGAGCTTGGCCACTATCTTGCCGGGCGCTGGTTCGGGATCAAGGCGGAGGTGTTCTCGATCGGGTTCGGCCGCGAGATCGGCGGGTTTACAGACAAGCGCGGCACGCGGGGGGAGGTCGGCTGGCTGCCGCTAGGCGGTTACGTCAAGTTTGCCGGCGACATGAACCCGGCGGGCCAGCCTAGCCCGGAGTGGTTGTCGCTTCCTGCTGCCGAGCGTGCCCAGACGTTCCAGGCCAAGCCCCTGTGGCAGCGCGCGATCGTCGTCGCGGCCGGGCCGCTGACCAACTTCATCGTCGCAATCCTGATCCTTGCGGCGTTCTTCGTCGCTTATGGCAGGCCGGACACGCCGGCGATCGTCGCGGCGGTGCAGGACGGATCGCCTGCCGCAAGCGCCGGAATCCTGCCGGGCGATCGCATCCTGACGGTGGGCGGTCGCAGCGTCGAGAATTTCAACGACGTCGCCAAATATGTGGTGATGCGGCCCGGCGAAGACATCGACCTGCAGATCGATCGTGCCGGGCAGATCAGCGAGGTGACGGCCACAGCGGGCGTGCGCACGATGCGCGACCGGTTCGGCAACGAAGAGCGCGTCGGGTTGCTGGGCGTGCAGTCGGGACCGCAGGTGGCGCGTCCGGTCAGCCTGCTGGAAGCGCCATGGGCGGGCATCCAGCAAACCGGCGCGATCCTGCGTATGCAGATCGATGGGCTGGGCCAGATCATCACTGGACGCAGATCAGTCGAAGAACTGGGCGGGCCACTGCGAATCGCGAAAGTATCGGGTGAGCGCTTTGCGATGGGCGCGACCGAGTTCGTGTTCCTGATCGCGCTGATTTCGATAAATCTGGGGTTCATCAACCTGCTGCCAGTTCCGGTGCTGGATGGTGGCCATCTTCTGTTCTATGCGGTCGAGGCTGTTCGGCGTAAGCCGGTGGAGCCGCAGGTCATCGAGTGGGCGTTTCGCGGCGGGGTGATGGCGATCCTGGCGCTGATGCTGCTGGTGACCTTCAACGATCTGGGCGCTTTCGGCGTCTGGCGGAATCTGGCCGGGTTGATCGGCTGACGTGGTTGGGGCAGGGCGGCGGTGCGGCCCTCGCTTCGGCCAAGAAAATACCCTCAATCCGACTGGGGTGGGATGTGACTGCGAATAACGTTTACAAGATCGGTGCATTCAAGCTCGGCCGGGGCGCCGCCGCTGTCCTGATGGCGGGCACGATGCTGACCACCGGAATCGCCGCGGCGCACGCCCAGAGCCGGCAGCCACGCCCAATGAGCCGGCCGGTGCCCCGCGCGCCCGAGGCCGCGCCTGAAGCGCAGGTCGTCGCACCGGCGGACGCCAGGCCGATTCGCTCGCTGCGTGTCGAGGGGACCCAGCGCCTGGAGCCGGAAACGGTGCTGTCCTATACCCGCCTGCGCGTGGGCCAGCCCTATACACCCGAGACGCTCGACCAGGCGATCAAGGACGTGCTGGCGTCCGAACTGCTCGCCGACGTGACGATCGAAGGCGTCGAGAGCGGCGACATCGTGCTGCGCGTGCGTGAGAACCCGATCATCAACCGCGTGGTGCTGGAGGGCAACAAGCGCCTGAAGAGCGACAAGATCACCAAGGAGATCAAGCTCGCGCCGCGCCAGATGTTCACGCGCACCGCGGTTCGTGCCGATGTTGCCCGGATCGTCGAACTGTATCGCCGGCAGGGCCGCTTTGCCGCGGTGGTCGAACCCAAGATGGTCAGCCTGGACCAGAACCGCGTCGACGTGATCTTCGAGATCCGCGAGGGTGCCAAGTCCAAGGTCCGCCAGATCAACATCATCGGCAACGAACAGTTCAGCGACGGCGAACTGCGCGGCGAGATGGTGACGAAACAGTCGCGCCTGACCAGCATCCTGAGCTCGAACACTAGCTATGACCAGGATCGCCTGGCGTATGACCAGCAGAAGCTGCGGCAATTCTATCTTACGCAGGGCTATGCCGATTTCCGGGTCGTGTCGGCGGTGGCCGAACTGACGCCCGACAAGCGCGACTTCATCATCACCTATGTCGTCGAGGAAGGCCCCCGCTACAAGTTCGGTCCGGTGACGGTCGACAGCGCGATTCGCGACTTCGACGACAAGGCGCTGGCGGCGAGCCTCGCGATCAAGGAAGGCGATTGGTACGATGCCAAGAAGGTCGAGGACACGGTCGACGGCCTGCAGGAAGCGGCCGGCATGCTCGGCTATGCCTTTGCCGACGTGCGGCCGGAGTTCCAGCGCGACCGCGAGAAGTTGACGATGACGCTCAACTTCAACATCGGCGAGGCGCGGCGCACCTATGTCGAGCGGATCGACATCAACGGGAACACGCAGACCCAGGACAAGGTTATCCGCCGCGAGATGCGGCTGGCCGAGGGTGATGCTTTCAATACCTTCCTGGTCAAGCGGTCGCAGGACCGCATCAACTCGCTCGGTTATTTCAACGAGAAGTTCGAGATCGAGCAGAAGGAAGGTTCGGCGCCCGACCGCGTCGTGCTGACCGCCAATGTCGAGGAGCGATCGACCGGCGAACTGACGCTGTCGGCCGGTTTCTCGAGCCTCGAGCGCTTCATCTTCCAGGGCTCGATCCGCCAGCGCAACTTCCGCGGCCGCGGCCAGGACCTTCGGCTGTCGGCCGATTATTCGAGCTATTCGAAGTCGGTCGAGGTCGGCTTTACCGAGCCGTATCTGTTCGATCAGAACGTCGCGCTGGGCGGCACGATCTTCCGCCGCGACTTCAATTCGTTCAACTTCGTCGGCGCCGATCGCCGCACCACCTATGAGCAGGTGTCGACCGGCGGCCAGCTGGTGCTGGGCGTGCCGCTGACCGAATATTGGACGGCTTCGGCGCGCTACAACCTGACCTATGACCAGGTCGGGCTGGACGAGAACACCTTCTTCCGCAACGGCGTGTGCGATCCGCTGCTGGCCGGCCGCTATCTGTGCGAAGCGCTCGGCGACCGCTGGACGTCGAGCATCGGGCTTTCGCTGATCTATGACAGCCTCAACAGCCGGCTGCGTCCGACGGCGGGTCAGCGCCTGGGGGTCGGCGGCGACTTTGCCGGGCTGGGCGGCGACGTGCGCTATCTGCGCGGCCGGTTCGATGCCGACAAATACTGGAACATCGGCAGCGGCTTCATCTTCTCGGCGGGTCTTGAAGGCGGGTATATCCACAGCCTTGAAAAGGGCACGGCGACAATCGATCCGGTGCGCATCACCGATCGCTTCTTCCTGGGCGAGCCGCAGTTCCGCGGCTTCGACATCCGTGGCGTGGGCCCGCGCATCCAGCGCATCGGCTATACCGGCACGGCGGCAGCGGGGAACCAGACGCTGATCACCGATCGCGATCAGATATTCGACGACGCGATCGGCGGCCGGGCTTATTATCTGGGCAAGCTCGAGCTCGAAATCCCGCTCGGCGCCGGCGCGCGAGAAATGGGGCTGCGGCCGTCGATCTTCGTGATGGCGGGCGCGAACTGGGGCGTGCGGCAGCCGGGCCGGACCGCGACGTTCCAGCAGGCGCGCGTGTTCACCAACCCGGACGGCAGCAAGACGATCCTGACCAACCCGTCGGATCCGCGCTTCAGCACCTCGCTGCCGGGCGCCGTCAACGCCGACGGCTCGCCGACGCTGCTGCCGCTGCTTGTGCCGCAGACCACGGTCGTGAACGGGCAGACGCTGGCGCTCTATACGGTCCCGGTCAGCGATACCATCGCGCCGGGGCAGGTCACGACCTGCAGCGTTGGCTATGCCTCTTCGCTGGGTGGCCCATGTTCGGGCACCTCGATCAACGCGGTGTTCAACCAGATCACGGACCCGTTCCAGGAGCGCTTCCTGGGCAATTCGCCGAAGCCGCGCCTGTCGGCGGGCATCGGCGTCAACTGGAACTCGCCGTTCGGGCCGCTGCGCCTCGATCTTGCCTACGCCTTCCTCAAGGAGAAAGGCGACGACGACAAACTCTTCAGCTTCAACGTAGGGACGTCCTTCTAATGCGTAACTCCAAGACTCTCCTCGCCGCGCTTGCGGTTGCAGGCGCAACCTTTGGTGCCGGTGCCGTCTCGGCGCAGGCGCTGGCCGATGCCAAGATCGCCGTCGTCGACGTCGATCGCGTGATGGGCCAGTGCACGGCCTGCGTCGCTGCCAACACGCAGCTGCAGACGCAGCGCACCCAGCTTCAGCAGTTCGCGCAGCAGCAGGGCGCGCCGCTGCAGGGCGAGCAGACCTCGCTCGAAGCAGCGGTCAAGGCGGCCAATGGCAAGCCCGACGCCGCGCTGACCACGCGCATCCAGGCGTTCCAGACCAAGGCGCAGCAGGCGCAGCAGGCCGTCGCGCAGCGTGAGCAGTCCTTCCAGCGCAACGTGCAGTATGTGCAGCAGCAGATCGCGCAGAAGATGGTGCCGGTCGTGCAGCAGATCGCACAGCAGCGCGGCGCGACGATCGCGGTGGCCAAGGACAGCACGCTGTTCTCCGCAACGTCGGTCGACATCACCGACGCGGTCCTGACTGCGTTGAACTCGCAGCTGCCGAGCGTCAGCACGACGGCGCCGGCACCCACGCAGCCGGCTGCACAGCCTGCGCCTGCCAAGCCGGCACCGACGGGCCGCTGATGAGCGAGACGGCGGAAGCGGGCACGGCCATTGGCCCGCTTGATATCACGCGGGTCATGGCCGCGCTTCCGCACCGTTACCCGATGCTGCTGGTCGATCGCGTCGAGAGCCTGGTCAAGGACCATCGCATCGTCGCGATCAAGGCAGTGTCGATCAACGAGGAATTCTTCCAGGGGCATTTCCCGGGAAGGCCGATCATGCCCGGCGTCCTTCAGGTCGAGGCGCTGGCACAGGCAGCGGGCGTACTTGCGGTCGAGAGCCTGGGCCTCGCCGGCTCGGGCAAGCTGGTTTACTTCATGTCGATCGACGGCGTGAAGTTCCGCAAGCCGGTCGAGCCGGGCGTGCTGCTGCGGCTCGAGGTCGAGTTCGTGCAGAAGCGGGCGCGCATCTGCAAGTTCGCAGGCAAGGCCTATCTGGGCGATGATCTGGCGACCGAGTGCGAATTTACCGCGATGATCGCGGACCCGCCTTCCGCTTGAACTGAATTCCATTGTGAATGAAACGCCGTGCGGCTCGTGTCGCGCGGCGTTTTCATGTGCATCGAGCAGCTTGGCCGGCGGGGCGAGGCAGCGCATAGTGGCTCCACGAGAGGGAGGGGGCTATGCGCGCAATAACGGTTGGCATCGTGATGATGGTGGCGGCACCGGCCAGTGCGCAGCGCGTCATGCCCATCCGAGCGGCCGAGGCTCTGATCGCCGCAGATCGCGGCTTTGCTCAGGCCAGCGCGCGAACGAACGCCATTGACGGGATAGCGGCGATGTTCGCGCACGACGTGGCGATGCCCCGCCTGGATGCGACTTTCACGCGATCCAAGGCCGAGGCGATCGCCACGCTGAGCGCCGAGCCGCGCAACCGCACAGCCACGGCGACCTGGGCGCCGGTGCGGGCCGGCATCTCGGCCGATGCGATGCAGGGCTTCACCATGGGGATGATGGCGCTTCGCGATGCCGACGGCACAGTGCGACGAGCCAAGTATCTTTCCTATTGGCGCAAGGACCGCGATGGCTGGCGCGTCGTCTCGTACAAGCAGCAGCGCCTGGCGAGCGAGGAAGTTCAACCCAGCCTGCCACCCGTGCTGCCGCCGCGCCTGGTCGCGGCCAGCCGTGATGCGCGAGCGATCGCGCGGCATCGTGCCAGCATCGATGCGGCCGAGCGTCGCTTTTCAGACGAAGCGCAGGCGATGGGCCTGGGGCCGGCTTTCTGCAAGCATGGTCGCCGGGACGCGACGAACCTGGGCGGATCGCGCAGCGGGATGCTGATCGGCCTAGACAAGATCTGCGGCACGATAGGCGGCCCGCCGCCCAGCCCGGTAACGTGGGCACCGGATGCGGTGGAGGTGGCTTCAAGCGGCGACATGGGCGTGACCTGGGGTATGATCCGGCGCAAGGGGCCGGTGCCGACAGGCGAGCTGGCCATCATCCCCTATACGACAGTGTGGGTGCGCGGGGGACCCGGTGGCGTCTGGCAGTATATTGCCGAATAGCGCCGGTTGCGCTTTTGCGACCGCTCTGCTAGGCGCGCGCCCTCTTGCTGCCGGTCGGAAACCGGCGGCCCATCCAAGGAATTTCCCGTGAAGAAAGACACGCACCCCGACTATCACATGATCAAGGTGCAGATGACCGACGGCACCGTGTACGAGACTCGCTCCACCTGGGGCAAGGAAGGCGACACGATGCAGCTGGAAATCGATCCGCTGGCGCACCCGGCCTGGACTGGCGGCCGCGGCCAGATGCTGGATGCGGGCGGCCAGGTGGCACGCTTCAACAAGCGTTTCGGCGGGCTTTCGCTTACCAAGAAGTGATCGCGCGGCTGACGGCGTCGTTAACGCGCCGTTAGCCATCGCATCCTAGGCTTGCCCGATGATTTCACCGGGCAAGCGCAGTTTTTCAGCAGAATTCGAACCGGCAGTCATCGGCCAGCGGCGCAATGCGCGCGCGCCGGTGTCACTGGATGCGCGAGTGGGGCGCGGTGGGCTGGATCGCGCGCTGTGCCGCGTGACCGACCTGTCCGCTGGTGGCGCACGGATCGAGATGTTCTCGCAGCTGCGCCGGGACAGCATGATCTGGCTGACCCTGCCGCATGTCGGCCACTGGGCCGCGCGGGTCGCATGGTCGACCGACTTCGAAGCCGGCCTCGAGTTCGAGATCCCGTTGACCGAAGCTGAATTGGACAGCCTGATCGCCGACTGACGCACATCGGCTTGCGCCCGCAGCCGATGTCCGACATCCTTCGCTTCGGCCTGGGGAGCGAGGCGATGCGCAGTTGCGTGTTCGTTGTGACGATGCTGGCAATTGCAGGCGAATGCCATGCTGAGCGGCGCCCTGCCGCCCCGTCGCGGCCCTATGCCGTGGTCCGACTGAGCGGAACCGCAGCCTTGCCGCCAAGCGAGATCGGGGGGCCGGCAAGGCGGGCGAGCGATCGCGAATACCGGATCGACCCGAGCGATCACGCCGAGCGGTCGGCACATGGCCGAGCGCTGGACGAGATGAACGCGATCAACAACCGCCGTCCGCGCAGCTTCCGTTTCCGCCCCGTGATGGCGCTGACCTTCGATGCGGCCGACCTGAACGGTCCGGCCCGCGTGAGCGGCATTGCGCCGAACCTGATGGGATTAGCATCCAGGCGATGAGGTGGCCCGGTTGGCAAGGCGGATGGGCGCGGACGGCACGGGTGTGAAGTGGCGGAGAGGGTGGGATTCGAACCCACGGTGAGCTTGCACCCACGGCGGTTTTCAAGACCGCTGCCTTAAACCACTCGGCCACCTCTCCGCGTCGCGTGGCTTTGGCGCTTCGGCGTCTTTTCCGCAAGTGGGTGGCAATCGGGGATTCACCTGAACGCCCCGCTGTGCCAGAACGGCGTCATGCGGGATTCCCAAAGCCTGTTACGGCGTATCACTATGGCCGGTACCGTCGCGAGCGCGTGGATGCTCGTCGGCGGGCCGGCTGCGGCTCAGGACGAAAGCGGATTTCAGGCCTATATCAACGGCCCGTTGCGCGAGCAGGCCGTGCGCGAGGGGGTGAGCCCCCGCACGCTCGATCGCGTGCTGCCCACGCTCACCTTCAATCCGCGGGTCGTAGCGCTGGATCGTGACCAGCCCGGCGGACCGCCGAGCGCCACCGCCTCGATCCCCAACTTCGCGCCCTATAAGGCGCGGCATGTCGATGCGGCGCGGATCAGCCGGGGGCGCACGACCTATCAGCGGCTGCGGCCGTTGCTGGCGCGAGTCGAGCGCGAGACGGGGGTGCCCGAATCGGTGATGGTGGCGATCTTTGGCCACGAGACGAATTACGGCAGCTATACCGGCAATTTCGACCTGCCGCGCAGCCTGGCGACGCTGGCCTATGAAGGGCGCCGGCGCACCCTGTTCGCGGGCGAATTCGTCGCGACGATGAAGATGATCGATCGCGGGGTGCCGCGCGAGCGGTTGCTGGGCAGTTGGGCCGGCGCGTTCGGCTATCCGCAGTTCCTTCCCTCCGTCTATCTGCGGCTGGCGCGTGATGGGGACGGGGACGGCGTCGCCAACATCTGGTCGAACGAGGCCGACACGCTTGCGTCGATCGCGAATTATTTCGTCAATGCGGGCTGGCGGGCGGGGCAGCCATGGGGCTTTGCCGTCAACGTGCCGAGCGGGTTTGACCGCGCGGCGGCCCGGGGGCGCACCATCTCGCCGCGCTGCCCGCGGGTATTCGACCGGCATTCGCGGTGGATGACCATGGCCGAATGGCGTGCGCTGGGGATCGTGCCGCAGAATGGCACCTGGCCAAGTGGCGACATGCTGGCGACGCTGCTGGAGCCGGACGGGCCGGGCAAGACCGCCTATCTGCTGACGGGCAATTATCGCGTGATCCTGGATTACAACTGTTCCAACTTCTACGCGCTTTCGGTGGGGCTGCTGGCGGATGAGATCGAGAAATAGCGGCATCGTGCTTGCCGGGGCGATGGCATTGGCGGGACAGGGCCTCGCGCAGACGCCGCACCATGCGGGTCCGGCGACTGGGGCGAGCTATGCCCAGCCGGATGCGATTGCGCGGGCGACAGGGGGTGCACAGCAGGCAGGCGGACCGCCGCCATCGAGCGGGCCGCAAGGCAGCTCTCAACTGCGCCCGGGCGAGGAGCGGTTCGATCGCGTCGGCTATGCCGGTTATGCCGGCCCGGGCGAGGGTGTGTTTGCGGTAAGTGCCGATCTGCCAGCAGGAAGGCATGCCGAGGTGACGGCGCTGAATAGCGGCCGGACGATCGTGGTGGCCGTTCGGGGACCGGGTCCGGGCCTGCTGGATCTGTCTGCCGACGCGGCGCGACAGCTTGGCGTTACCGGAAATCCTGCGGTGCGCGTGCGGCGGGTGACCGTCGCGCCGAGCGACTCCGCGCTGCTTGCCGCCGGTCAGCCGCTACCGCCGCGTGCCGATGCACCGCCGGCGCTGCTCGCAGGATTGCGCAAGCAATTGGGCGCGCGATCACCGGATCCCGTGACCACGGCGTCGGTTACGGCCCGGCCGCCGATGCGCCCGGCACCGCCCGTCCGGGCGCAGGCCGCAGCACCCGTGACGAAGCCAGCCGCAACGCCCGCGCCCGCGACGACCGGACTGTTCGTTCAGGTGGCTGCGCTGTCCAGCGCGCAGCGGGCCCAGCTGTTGGCGGGCCAGATCGGCGGGGTGGTACGGCCTGCCGGCGAGGTCTATCGCGTCCAGGTCGGTCCGTATCCAGACAGCGCCGCCGCGCAACGCGCGCGTGCGGACCTGGCGCAGCGCGGCTATGCCGACGCGCGAATCGTCTCAGTCCGGTAATTTCGTCCCGTAACTTCCAGCGTTCAGGTCATTTCATGCAGAAGCTCTTCTTCGCCGCTCCCGCCGTCATCCTCGCCGCTCTCGCCGTTGCGCCGACCGCCGCGCAGACCCCGCCGTTCGAGACGATCGCGCCGGTCGCCTTTATGGAGGACCTGTCATCGAACGCGGTCCTCTATGCCAAGGACGCCGACCGCAGGATGCCGCCTGCTTCGATGGCGAAGATGATGACGGCCTATGTGGCGTTCGACCTGGTCAAGCAGGGCAAGCTCAAGCTCACCGACATGGCCGATGTGCGGCCGGAGACGTGGCAGAAATGGCATGGACCTTCAGCGGGCTCGACCATGTTCCTCTCACCGGGTTCGAAGGTGAGCGTCGAAAATCTGCTGAACGGGATCATGGTCGTCTCCGGCAACGACGCGTGTGTCGTGCTGGCCGAGCATCTCGCCGGAACCGAGCAGGCGTTCGTCAACCTGATGAACCAGAAGGCGAAGGAGCTTGGCCTGACCAACAGCCAGTTCGGCACGTCGAACGGCTGGCCGGACGAGGGCCGCACCTATGTGACCGCCCGCGACCTGGCGAAGCTCGCCAAGGCGACGATCGTCAACCATCCCGACCTGTACAAGCGCTTCTATTCCAAGGAGAGCTTCACCTATGGCACGACGATGGGCGGTCAGCCGATTACCCAGGCCAATCGCGATCCGTTGCTGGGCCGAGTCAAGGGGGCAGATGGGCTGAAGACCGGTCATACCGAGGAGGCGGGTTATGGCTTCACCGGCTCGGCCGAACAGAATGGCCGGCGGTTGGTCATGGTCGTCGCCGGGCTCACCAGCTTTAACGGGCGGATCGAGGAATCGGTCAAGTTCATGGACTGGGGCTTCCGCGCCTGGTCATCGCACAAGGTGGTGAGCAAGGGGCGCAAGGTCGATAGCGCACCGGTCCAGCTGGGCGACGAGAGCGAAGTCGGCCTGGTGGCGCCGCGCGACCTGGCAGTCGCGGTGCCGGCCGGAACGAGCCCGGAGCTGCGCGGGACCGTGGTCTATGACGGGCCGATCAAGGCACCGATCAAGGCGGGTCAGCAAGTCGCCGAACTGGTCATCACCGCGCCCGGTATGCCCGAGCAGCGCGTTCCGCTCGTCGCCGAGGCCGATGTGGGCGAAGCCGGCTTTTTCGGGCGGGCCTGGGCCGGCCTGATGTCGCTGTTCGCATGAGGGGGCGCTTCCTCTCCCTGGAGGGCGGGGAAGGGGTCGGCAAATCGACTCAGGTGAAGCGGCTGGCCGCCGCGCTCGAAGCTCGCGGGCTGAACGTCGTGGTTACCCGCGAACCGGGCGGGACCGAGGGAGCCGAGGGCGTGCGTGGCCTGCTGATGCAGGGCGATGTCGCGCGGTGGAGCGCGCATGCCGAAACGTTGCTGTTCGCGGCGGCGCGCGCCGATCATGTCGAGAAGCTGATTCGCCCGGCGGTTGAGGCGGGCAGCTGGGTCCTGTGCGATCGCTATGTGGGTTCGACCCGAGCCTATCAGGGCGCACAGGATATCGACGATGCCGCGATCCTGGCGCTGCACGGCTTTGGGTCGAAGGGGTTGTTGCCTGACCGCACGCTGGTGCTCGACCTGCCGGAGGGCGAGGGGCACGCACGATCGATCGACCGGGACGGCGGGGCGGCGGATCGGTTCGGCGCGCGCGGCCCGGACTTTCATCGCGCGGTTGCGGCGCAGTTCCGCCGCATCGCTGCCGCCGAGCCCGACCGGGTGCGGCTGGTCGATGCGACGGGTGCCGTCGAAGCTGTCACGGCAGCCCTGATCGACGCGCTGGCTGACCTGCTGCCATGACGTCATTCGTCGGCAATGCCGCGGCGCGGGCCGCTTTTCGCGCTGCGCTGTCCGGCGCGCAGCTGCACCATGCATGGCTGATCGCGGGGCCGGAGGGCATCGGCAAAGCGAGATTTGCCCGCGCGGCGGCGATGCGCATGCTGGCCGAGGCGGCCGGTGCGACCGATCTGGCAGGCGATTTCGAGGTGCCGGAGGCGAACGCCACGCGCCGGATGATCGAGGCCGGCGCGCACCCCGATTATCGCGTGCTGGAACGGCTGGCCAAGGATCCCGAGAAGAAGCCCGGGCAGGACATCGCCCGGTCGATCAAGATCGATCAGGTGCGCGGGCTGAATCCGATGTTCGCGACAAAGCCCAGCATGTCGATGCGCCGGGTCGTCGTGATCGATTCGATCGACGACGTCGAACGCCCGGGCGCCGCCAACGCGCTGCTCAAGAACCTGGAGGAGCCGCCGGTCGGCACGATCTTCCTGCTGGTCAGTCATTCGCCGGGGCGGCTGTTGCCGACCATTCGCTCACGCTGCCGGCTGCTGCGCTTCGACCCGCTGAGCGACGAGGATGTGGCAGCCGTGCTGCGGGCCGAACTGCCCGAGGCGAGCGCGGCGGAGATCGACGCGCTGGTGCGGGCAGGGGACGGCTCGCCAGGCAAGGCGTTGGGCTTTGCCGGGCTTGATATCGCGACGCTGGACAAAGAGATGGCGGCGATCGCAGCACGAGGCGATCCGGACAACCTGATCCGCGCGCGGCTGGCCAAGGCGCTGGGCGTCAAGGCTGCGCAGCCGCGTTACGAGGCGTTTCTGGCGCGCGTGCCCGCGTTCATCGCCACGCAGGCACGCGGCCGGCAGGGACCCGGACTTGCGCAAGCGCTCGACGCCTATGCAGCCGCATCGCAGCTCGGGCCGCTGGCCATCGCGCAATCGCTGGACGCGCAGGGCACGGTGTTCGAGATGGGCGGCATTCTGGCGCGGCTGGCCAACCGCTGATCGCGCTTCAATCCCAGGCGCGCATGCTCTAGAGCCCGCGCATGGCCGACCCCTATTATATCACCACCGCAATCCACTATCCCAATGGCAAGCCGCATATCGGCCATGCCTATGAGATGATCGCAGCCGATGCGATCGCGCGCTTCCAGCGGCAGCAGGGTCGCGACGTGCGGTTCATGACCGGCACCGACGAACATGGGTTGAAGATGGCGCAGACGGCGCGCGCCCGCGATATGTCCGCGCGTC
The DNA here is from genome assembly GCF_001721295.1 of Sphingomonas turrisvirgatae. Lineage (GTDB taxonomy): Bacteria > Pseudomonadota > Alphaproteobacteria > Sphingomonadales > Sphingomonadaceae > Sphingomonas > Sphingomonas turrisvirgatae. The sequence goes on from NZ_MDDS01000081.1 coordinate 67,462, forward strand.
AGTTGGCCGATGAAATGTCAGCCCATTTCAGTGATATGGCGCGCGATCTCAACATTTCATATGATCGCTTCATCCGCACGAGCGACACTGATCACTATGCTGCCAGCCAGGCGATCTGGCAGGCGATGGTCGACCGAGGCGACCTGTATCTCGACCGTTACGAAGGGTGGTACTCGGTTCGCGACGAAGCCTTTTACGAGGAAAAGGAACTGAGCGAGGGGGAGGGCGGCGTCAAACTGTCGCCGCAGGGTACGCCGGTTGAATGGACCGCAGAGGAGACGTGGTTCTTTCGCCTGTCCAACTATCAGGACCGGCTGCTCGAGCTTTACGATGCACAACCCGACTTCATTCGGCCCGAACGATCGCGCAACGAGATCGTGTCGTTCGTCAAAGGCGGGCTGACCGACCTTTCGGTATCGCGCACCAGCTTTGACTGGGGCGTGCCGGTGCCGGGATCGCCGGGGCATGTCATGTATGTGTGGGTCGATGCGCTCACCAATTATCTGACCGGGATCGGCTATCCCGACTTGGACGGTGAGCTTGCGCGCTATTGGCCGGCGAACCTGCATCTGATCGGCAAGGATATCACGCGGTTCCACACCGTGTATTGGCCGGCCTTCCTGATGTCGGCCGGGATCGAGCTGCCACGCCAGGTGTTCGCGCACGGGTTCATCCTGAACCGCGGCGAGAAGATGTCGAAATCGACTGGCAATGTCGTCGATCCCATCGAGCTGGCGAACCTCTACGGCGTCGATGCGCTGCGCTATTTCCTGCTGCGCGAAGTGAATTTCGGCAGCGACGGCAGCTTCAGCGACGAGGCGATCGTCACGCGCGCCAATGCCGATCTGGCGAACAGCTTCGGCAATCTGGCACAGCGCACGCTCGCGTTCATCGCCAAGAACCTGGACGGCGCGCTGCCCCAGCCGGGGCGGAGCGATCCTGCCGATGCGGAGTTGCTGGCGGTCGTTGCCGCAACGGCCGCCGAGTTCCGCACGGCGTTCGACGAGCTGGCGATCGGTCAGGCGCTGGAGGCATGGATGCGCGCAGTCTTTGCCTGCAACCAGTATATCGACGTCCAGGCCCCGTGGGCGCTGCGCAAGTCCGACCCGGATCGGATGCATGCGGTGCTCGGCACGCTGGTTCGTGCGATCCGCGATCTTGCGATCATCATCTGGCCCGTCATCCCCGCCTCGGCCGAGCGGTTGCTGGCCCAGATCGATGAAAAACCGCTGAATATGGCCGGGTCCGCGTGGTATGACGTCAAGGCGGCGCAAGGCTATCGGATCGATCCGCCGACCGGCGTGTTCCCCCGGCTGGAGCTGAAGGATAGCGCTGCGTGAGACTGGCCGACAGCCATTGCCACCTCAACTACAAGGGGCTGGGCGAGCAGCAGCCCGATGTTCTGGCGCGGGCCCGCGCGACCGGCGTGGTCGCGATGCTCAACATCGCGACGCGCGAGCGCGAATGGGACGATGTACTGGCAACCGCCGAACGGGAGCCGGACGTCTGGGCGACGGTGGGCATCCACCCGCATGAAGCGGACGAGCACTCGCATATCGATACCGCAAAGCTGGTTGCGCGCGCCGCGCACCCGCGCGTGGTCGGCATCGGTGAAACCGGCCTCGACTACTATTACGATCATAGTGACCGTGCGCGGCAGCAGGCGAGCTTCCGATCGCACATCGCGGCGTCGCGCGAGACTGGACTGCCGCTGATCGTCCACACGCGCGATGCTGAGGCGGACACCGCCGCGATCCTGACGGACGAGATGGGGAAGGGGGCCTATCCCGGCGTCATCCACTGCTTCACTGCCAGCGATGATTTTGCCGACGAGGCGCTGGCGCTCGGCTTCTACATCTCGATCTCAGGCATCGTGACCTTCAAGAACGCGCGGGATCTTCAGGCAACCGCCGCGCGGCTGCCGATCGATCGGCTGCTGATCGAAACCGATGCCCCGTTCCTGGCGCCGGTGCCGCACCGTGGAAAGACCGGCGAGCCTGCCTTCGTCGCGGACACTTGCCGCTACCTGGCGGCATTGCGCGGCGAGGACCCAGACGAGCTCGCCGACGCCACGCGCGCCAATTTCCACCGGCTCTTCGGCAAGACGCTGGCATGACGGCTGCATGAAGGTGCGCATCCTCGGCTCGGGCACTTCGTCCGGCGTGCCGCGGATCGGCAACGACTGGGGCGCTTGCGACCCGGGCGAGCCGCGCAACCGACGTAGCCGCGCGTCCATCCTGATCGAGAGCGACACGACCCGCATCCTGGTGGATACCAGCCCCGACATGCGCGAGCAGCTGTTGGCGGCGAATGTGGATCAAGTCGACGCCGTTATCTGGACGCACGATCACGCCGACCATGCGCATGGCATCGACGACCTTCGCCAGCTGATGCACGCACAGGGTGGACCGGTGCGCGGGATTGCCGATGCGCCGACACGCAGGGGCCTTACCGAGCGGTTCCGATATGTGTTCGCGGGCGGCGGGCCGTATCGCGCGACGGCGACGCTGGAGCCGCTGAACGATGGCATGGTGATCGGCAACATCGCCGTACGGTCGGTAGACCAACCGCATGGCGGCATCGTATCGGCCGGACTGCGCTTCGAATGCGATGGCAAGTCAGTGGGCTATGCCACTGATTTCAGTAAATTTACTGAGTCGATGTGGCAGCTATATGCCGGCGTCGACCTGTGGGTTGCCGATGCGTTGCGCCGGCACCCCCATCCAACGCATCCGCATCTTGCCCAGACACTGCAATGGGCCACAGAATGCCAGGTCGGCCGCACGATCCTTGTGCATATGGACAACAGCATGGATTACCGCGAACTGGTTGCTGAGTTGCCAGCTGGCGTCGAACCAGGATTCGACGGGATGGAGGTCGTCCTTTGAGCGAGATGCAGGTCGTTCAGCTGGTATCGCTGGTCGGGTTCCTGGTGCTGATCCTCGGCTCGCTCAGCGCGCGCCGACTGCGCTTCGGCTTCATGCTCAAGACGTTGCTCGGTTGGGCGGCCATCGGATTTTTCATCTGGATCGTCGTGATCAACAAGGAGCGGATCGGCAGCGAGTTCGAGCGGCTTGCGGTGAGCATCGGCGCCAGCGAGCCGCCGCAGGTGGCGCAAGGCGAGACCGTGCGCATCCGCATGTCGCCGGACGGGCATTTCTGGGCGCGCGCGACGATCAATGGCGTGGAGCGGCGGATGCTGATCGACAGCGGCGCGACGGTCAGCGCGATCAGCGAGGACACCGCACGGGCAGCGAACGTGGATTTCGAAACCGGCGCGGCGGTGCGCGTATCGACCGCCAATGGCACGGTCGATGCGCGACGGGCGCAGGTTCGTAGCGTTACAGTCGGACCGTTGGCGACGGACGAGCTGACGGTGTTCGTTGCGGCGAATTTCGGCGAGCTGGACGTGTTGGGGATGAATTTCCTTTCACGGCTGAAATCCTGGCGGGTCGAAGGCAATGTGCTGATCCTGGAACCGCAGGGCTCCCCCGTCTGATCAAAAGGTAATTTTACATAATGTCTATTATCGGACTTATGGAATGAGCGAGCAGGGGGCTTCTTCCGGCATGTCGTACGCGATCGAACGGCTGGTGGCGATCATGGCGCGACTACGCGATCCTGTCGGCGGATGTGAATGGGATACGGCGCAGACGTTCGCCACCATCGCGCCCTATACGATTGAGGAAGCCTATGAAGTCGCCGACGCCTGCGAGCGTGGCGACATGGATGACCTCAAGGATGAGCTTGGCGACCTGCTGCTTCAGGTCGTCTTTCATAGTCGCATGGCCGAGGAAGCTGGCGCGTTCGCACTGGCGGACGTGATTGCAGCGATCAGCGACAAGATGGAACGCCGGCATCCGCATATCTTCGGCGACGCCGCCGAAGGCGGTCACCATCTGTGGGAACAGGTCAAGGCCGCCGAGCGCGGAAGCAAAGGCAGCGCCGGCGCCCTGGATGACGTAGCGATCGGCCTCCCCGCCCTGCTTCGCGCCGAAAAGCTGCAGAAGCGCGCGGCCCGCACCGGGTTCGACTGGCCCGATCCGGCCGGCGCGCGCGCGAAGATCGAGGAGGAACTGCGCGAGGTCGAGGCAGCGAGCGATGACGAGCGCGCCGAAGAGATCGGAGACGTGTTGTTCGCGATGGTGAACTGGTCGCGCAAACTGGGCATCGATGCCGAGGCCGCATTGCGCGGAGCAAATGCGAAATTCGAACGCCGCTTTCAGGCGATGGAGGCCGCCGCGGCGGGCAGGTTCGAGACGCTGAACCTGACGGCGCAGGAAGCACTGTGGCAGCAGGTCAAGCGCGACGAACGGCGCTAGGCGACGGCAGCTTCGGGCTCGACCTTCATCAAAGTCTGCCCGTCATATTTTTCCGACTCCGGTAGGAACAACGGGCTGATCCGGAACTGGCGATCGGTGATGCTAAGCCCTTTCAGCCCGTCCAGCTTGTACGTGCCGAACTTTTCCTCGCGCGGAATGACGAAGTCGCGTGAGACCACCGCCGCGTCCATGTAGAGCGAGCCGCCGCGCGTGTAGAGGATATGCGGCGCCAGCACCATGCGGGTGCGGTTGTACATGGCAGTGACGCAGCGCTGCCGAACGATCCCCTCCAGAATGATCGGCGTGGGATTGATGGCCGACTCATCCGACACTTGGTTACTCATGATATCGGTATGTCAAAAATATTGCGCTGCAACAAGTGCAGCACGGCAAGTCGTGCCTGAAATTGGTGCAGTGATCGCGGCACCCTGATTTTGCGTCAGCGCTTGAGCCATGGCAGCACGATCAGCCATGGCTTGGGTCGACCGGTCGGGCGGGCAACGCCATCGAGCCGCTCGGCGCGAACGATGCGCACCGGGCGCAGAAACATCTGGCCGCGCATGACCCCTCGCCCGCCGCCGGTTGGCATTGCGAGCATTCGCCGCACGACATCCATGCCGCCGATAACGCGACCGAATGCAGCGAAGCCGGGACTGGTCGGCGAGGCATCGAGGCCGGGATTTGACCCGACCATGATCGAGAAATTGCCGGCCGCGGAGTTGGGATCGGCTCCGTGCGCCATCGAGATCGTGCCGTCGAGATGCCTGATGCCCGTCCGGTCAGTTCGCTCAAGCATCACCGATGGCAGGATTCGCCGGGCGTCAGTGCCGATGCCGCCCTGGACCAACCCCGTCTTCGGTTCGCCCTTGCGTCGCGCCGCGCGATAGAAGTCGGTGCCGTCGAACCGCCCATCATCGACATAGCGCATGAAGTTGGCGACCGTGAGCGGCGCTCGCCTCGCGTCGAGTGCCAGCGTGATCGCGCCTGCCGAGGTGACGAGGCGCACGCGTACGGTTCCGGGCTGAGCCGGCGCGGCGGCGGTGAGCAGTAATGGCGGCAGGATCAGGAAAACGCGTCGGGACAACCTCATGTAGCGCGGACTTCAAACCTTTCATGATCCTTGGGCGACATGCGCACTTCGTAGATCGCGCGGCCCGCTTCCACCCGGTGCCCGATCACCTCGCCATGCTGGTGCAGCCATGCCGCACCCGCACCATCGCTTGGATCGAGCTCGATGCGATAGCGGCGATGCCCCTGTGTGAGCATTGACGCGACCTGCTCGATCAGCGTGGACACCCCTTCCCCGCTCAACGCCGAAACTGCCACGACGTCGTCCCGCTTTGCCGCTTCACCCAGCAACGCCTCACGCGCGTCGCCGTCCAGCAGATCGAGCTTGTTCCACGCCTCGAAACGCGACGTGGCAGGATCGACGCCGATTTCCTTCAGCACGGTCTCGACATCGTCCTTCTGGGCCATGGTATCGGGATGAGCGATATCGCGCACGTGGATCAGGATGTCCGCAGATACCACTTCTTCCAGCGTCGCCTTGAACGCCGCGACCAGTTGCGTCGGCAATTCCGACACGAAGCCGACCGTGTCCGAAAGGATCGCCTTGTCGATGCCGGGCAGTGAGATCTGCCGCAACGTTGGGTCGAGCGTGGCGAATAACAGGTTCTCCGCCATGACATCAGCGCCGGTCAAACGGTTGAACAGCGTCGATTTTCCGGCATTGGTATAGCCGACGAGCGCGATCACCGGCCATGGTGCCCGCTGCCGCCGCTCACGATGAAGCCCGCGCGTGCGGCTCACCGAATCGAGCTCGCGCTTCAACCGCGCCATTCGGTCGCGGATCAGCCGGCGGTCAGCTTCGATCTGCGTTTCGCCGGGGCCGCCGAGGAAGCCAAAACCGCCGCGCTGCCGCTCAAGGTGAGTCCAGCTGCGCACCAACCGGCCGGCCTGATAATCGAGATGCGCCAGTTCGACCTGCAGCCGCCCCTCCGCCGTCCGCGCGCGCTCGCCGAAGATCTCGAGGATCAGGCCCGTCCGGTCGATGACCTTGCAGCCAAGGCCCGTTTCCAGATTGCGCTGCTGAACAGGCGTCAGCGCGGCATCGAATACGGCGAGGCTCAACTCGTTTGCAGCCACCGTCTCGGCCAACGCCTCAACCTGTCCCGACCCAATGAGCGTGCCGGGCTTGGGCGCGCGGATACGCAGGGGCACGCGATCGACCACCTCGATCCCGATCGCCAGCGCGAGGCCAGCGGTTTCTTCAAGCCGCGCATCGGCGTCGCGCGTGGATCCACCAAGGTCGGGATAGACCACGAGCGCGCGTGCGCCCCGCGTGAACTCGTCGGGATCGCGGTCGAAACCAGTGCTCATGACGTCACTTTCAAGGCGGTCAGGCGTCCTCGCCTTGATCAGTCAGGTCGAGCGGATGCGCCGGCTGGATGGTCGACACGGCGTGCTTGTACACCAGCTGGTAAACGCCATCGCGCTGCAACAGCATGCAGAACAGGTCGAACGCAGCGATCCCGCCCTGAAGCATCACGCCATTGACCAGGAACATGGTGACGTTTTCCTGCTGCCGCTTCACCGCGCCCAGAAAGATTTCCTGAAGCACCGGGTTCTTCGACTGGCTCTCCGGCACGGCGTCCACGATCGACGCGACGTCCACCTGGCCCGAAGGCATGATGGTCGAGATCGCGTGCTTGTAGATCAGCTGAGACTGGCCATCGCGGCGCAGCAGCACCGAGAAATTGTCGAACCAGGTGACGATGCCCTGCAGCTTGACGCCCTTGACGAGGAACATCGTGACGGGAGTCTTGGATTTGCGCAGCGCGTTGAGGAACAGGTCCTGAAGCGAGGTCTGCTTGTCGGCCATGTTGCGGCTTCCATGTTCTTGGCGGGATTTTTCCCGCTGTGGCGCCGTTTCCCGGCGTCGGAAACGCGCCCCCAATGGCGCGCTCCGGCAATGTAGGGGGCCGGGCCGGCAAGGTCCATAGCCCGCGCCTTGATCGGCCCGCGAACGGATCCATATGGGCGATGGGCGGCCACGTCCCCCCTTCCCTTCATGGGAAGCTGTTTGTCCGGGACGACCCGGTGCCTGACGAGGAGCGCCGCCATGGCCTGGATATTGTTGTTGGTCGCGGGATGCCTTGAGATCGTGTGGGCGAGCGCGATGAAGCTCTCGAATGGGTTCACACGTCCCGCGGCCTCGATCGTGACGATCGTCGCGATGATCGGCAGCTTCGCGCTGCTTGCCGCCGCGATGCGCCAGCTGCCACTTGGGACCGCCTATATGATCTGGACCGGCATCGGCGCGGTTGGTGCGTTTATCGTTGGCGTCGTCATGCTGGGTGAAAGCATCAGCGCGGCACGGCTGCTCGCGGCCGCGTTGATCGTGGCGGGCATGGCACTGATGAAGCTGTCTTCCAGCTGATGCAGGCTGCCGGCGAGCGGCCGACCTATTCGTCGCGCCCCTCATGGATGCCGAGCAACTTCAGCTTCCGGTGCAGCGCCGACCGCTCCATGCCGATGAAATGCGCGGTGCGCGAGATGTTGCCCGAAAACCGACGGATCTGGATGCGCAGATATTCGCGCTCGAACGTCTCGCGCGCTTCCTTCAAGGGTGCACCCATCATTGCGGTCGCGCCGCTGCTATCGCCATCGCCCTTCCGCCCCAATACTTCGGTGGGCAGAAGGTCGAGGTCGATGCGGCCGATGCGGTCGCCCGGCGCGAGGATCACTGTCGCCTCGACCACATTGCGCAGCTGGCGGACATTGCCCGGCCACTCATAGCTTTGCAGCGCGACCATCGCTTCGGCCGAGACTTCCGGCGTCGGCACGCGGCGTTCGCTGGCATAATGCGCGACGAAATGCTGGACGAGCGGGGGGATATCCTCACGACGCTCGCACAAGGCAGGAATCGCCACCGGCACGACATTCAGGCGATAGAACAGATCCTCGCGGAAACGCCCTTCGGCGATCTCGCCCTGCAGGTCGCGGCCCGAGGCGGAGACGACGCGAACGTCGACCTTGACCTGCCGCTGCCCGCCGACGCGATTGAAGCGTTGTTCGGTCAACACGCGCAGGATGCGGCCTTGCGTCGTCATCGGCATGTCGGCGATCTCGTCCAGGAACAACGTGCCGCCATGCGCCTGCTCAAGCAGGCCTGGATGGACCAGATCGCCCTCCTCGAGGCCGAACAGCTCCTCCTCGACGCGCTCAGGCGTCATGCGGGCCGCGCTCACGATCACGAACGGTCCGGCTGCGCGGGTGCTCCATTCATGCAGTAGCCGTGCTGCGACTTCCTTGCCCGTACCCGGCCCGCCGGTGATCATCACCCGGCTGCCGGTGGCTGCGACGCGCTTGAGCGTCGCGCGAACGCTGTTGATCGCGGCCGAAGTGCCGGTGAGATCGTTCTCGCGGCCGACCACTGCGCGCAGTGAGGCGACCTCGCGGCGCAGCCGCTCGGTCTCGGTCGCGCGTTCGACGAGCAGCAACAGCCGCTCCGCTTCGAACGGCTTTTCAATGAAGTCGCTCGCGCCGCGCCGGATCGCGGCCACCGCGGTGTCGAGATTGCCGTGGCCCGAGATAACCAGCACCGGGATCGACGCGTCTCGGCGCTTGATCTCGTCCAGCAGCTCGAGTCCATCGAGCCGCGAACCCTGAAGCCACACGTCAAGCAGCACCAGGCTCGGCCGCCGCTCGGCGATGGCCTCCAGTGCGCTGTCGCTGTCGGCGGCGCCTCGAGTCTCGTAGCCCTCGTCCTCGAGCACGCCCGCGACCAGATCGCGGATATCGGCTTCGTCGTCGACGACCAGGATGTCGAGTGTCATGGCTGTTTTCCGTTCTTGGTTCGGGTCAGCGCGGCGGGGGAGCCTTCGTCGACTGCCCCGCCCGTGCCGGCCATGGGTGCCAGCGTCGCGGTATCGAAGCACAGCGTCACGACCGTCCCGCCGCCGGGTCGGTCGGTGAACGCCATCGTGCCGAAATGCTCCTCGATGATCTTCTTGACGATCGCGAGGCCAAGGCCGGTGCCGCGGCTGCGCGTCGTCATATAGGGTTCGACAATGCGGTCGCGCTCGGCCGGAAGCCCGATGCCGTTGTCGGCGATGTCGAGCAGCAGCTGCCCTTCATCGCCTTCCCGGATCGTCATCGCGATCGAGCCAGGCTCGCCGTCAGGCTCAGCCTCCGTGCGGGCTTCAACAGCCTCGATCGCGTTCTTGACCAGATTGGTTAGTGCCTGCCCCAGCTGGCGGCGATCGCTGACGAGCGGCGCGGGTCCCGAATGCTCCAGCGTGAAGCGGATGTCGGGCTTTGCAACCTCGTGCAGGAACATCGTCTGGCGCGCGATGTCGAGCAGCGATTCCTCGCGAAACACGGGTTTGGGCATGCGCGCAAAGGACGAGAATTCGTCGACCATGCGCCGCAGATCGCCGACTTGCCGCACGATCGTGTCGGTCAGCTTGGCAAAGGTGCCGTCGTCACTCTCGATCTTCTTGCCATAGCGGCGTTGAAGTCGCTCAGCCGCGAGCTGGATCGGGGTGAGCGGGTTCTTGATCTCGTGCGCGATACGGCGCGCGACGTCGGACCAGGCGGCGCGGCGCTGATCGAGCAACTGCTGGGTGATGTCATCAAAGGTCAGGACCTGACCGGCTTCGTCGCGCGTGATCTTGACCGCCAGCGTGCGCGCCTCGCCCCCGACGATCAGCTGGACGATATCCTCGCGTGCCTCGCCGTCCAGCAATGCATCGAGCTCTGGCGCAACCTCCGCCAGCAACCTTCCGACCGGCGCCTCGCCGGGCTTCAGCAGCGCCATGGCCGAGCTGTTGATCAAGCGGATGCGCCGTTCGGCATCGATCGACAGCACGCCGGCCGTGACGCCCGACATCACCGCCTCGATCAGCGCCCGGCGGCTTTCCGACTGCGCATTGGTCGCGACCAGCGCGTTGGTCTGTTCCTGCAGCCTGTCGGTCATGCGGTTGAACGCAGTGGCCAGCGTACCGATCTCGTCGTCCGCCTTGGGCGTTGGAACGCGCGTGGCGAGGTCGCCCTGGGCCACGTCGCGCGCGGCCTTGACCAGGTCACCGACGGGGCGGACGAGCCGGTCGGCGATTTCAAGCGCGACCCACACCGCCAGCCCGACGATGAGCAGCGAGAGGACGAGCAGCGCGATGTTGAATTGCAGCTGGAGCGTGCGCGAGCGTTCGGTGAGGGCGCGATAGTCGCTGACAACCGACTGCGCCCTGGCCTTGCGTTCCAGCAGGTTGGGATCGACGACGCGGGCGGCGTACAGATAAAGGTCGGGTGACTGGGGCAACCGCGTGAGCGATCGCACGCGACCGCCAGCATCCTCGACCACCGGGCGATCGAATCCGCCCTTGATCCGGCGGACTGCCTCGGTGCTGACCTGCTGTTCGATCAGGGCCTCATAGGGATTGAGGATGGCCAGCGTCTGAAACTCGCCCGAAGGTAGCTCGCGCAGCACCGCGGCTTCCGAGAGTTCCCGCTGCAGCGTCTGCTGCGCGAAGATCTGCGTGAAGATCGGATCGTCGATCGGCATGCCCGTGGCCAGTTCGCGGGCCAGATCGATCGACATCGCCTCAGCGTTGGATCCGACACGGTCCTTGAGATCATTGAAGCTGCCCTGCGCCACCGCGGACGCATTCTCGAGCATCGATCGCGCGCGGTCCGAATACCAGAATTCGACACCGTACTGGAACAATAGCGACGCCACGATCGAGACGAAGATGGTCGGCACGCTTGCGAGGATCGAGAAGATCGCCACCAGGCGGACATGCAGCCGCCCGCGCCCGCCAAGCGGCGAACGCGCCGCGCGCTGCATCGCCACGCGTCGCCCGATCAGCACAATCAACGCGACCAGCGGCACCAGGTTGGCGACCAGTAAAAGGGCGACGAGCGGCGGGGTGAGCAGCCGCTGCGATTGCGTGTTGCCGCTGATGACGAGGTAGGTCGTTACGACCATCCCGAGCGCGACGCCCAGGATGACGAGTTCGAGGATCGGCGTGACCGAAAAGCGCCGCGTCGGCGTGGCGGTGTCGGAGATCGTCTCGGCGACGGCGTTCATCGTTGCATCGCTACAACAGCAGCGTTGCCAATGGAACACAGGAAATCATGGCACTGCCGTCAGGGCAGATCGTCCTGCCGTCCGCCCACATCGATACCCAGCGTGTCGAGCCGCTTGCGCAGCGTATTGCGGTTGATGCCCAGCGCCCGCGCGGCGCGCAGCTGGTTTTGCCCGTGCCGCGCCAGCATCGCCTCGATCAACGGGCGCTCGACCTCGCCGATGATGCGATCGTATAGCGTGCCGTCCTCCAGCACCTTGGGCTCCTCGATCGCGATGCGCTGCAGCCGCGCTATCACTGCTGCCTCGATCCCCTCGTCGCGCGCGGTCGGCTGCGACGCGGCGCTCTCGCCCAGCATCCGTCGCACCGCGTCGGCGTCGATCCATTCGTCGCGATGCAGCGCGGCCATGCGCCGCATCAGGTTCTCGAGTTCTCTTACGTTTCCGGGCCAGTCATGCGCCTCTAGCGCGGCGATGGCTTCGTCGCCGATCGCCTTGCGCGGCAGGCCGTCCTCGACCGCCCGGTCAAGGAAGTGGCGGGCGAGCAGCCTGATATCCTGTCGCCGTTCGCGCAGCGCGGGAAGCGCGATCGGCACCACGTTGAGGCGGTAGAACAGGTCTTCGCGGAACGCCCCTGCCATCACCTGGCTCATCAGGTCCTTGTTCGTCGCCGCGACGATGCGAACGTCCGCGCGGATCGCGCGCGCGCCGCCGACGGTCGTGAACTCGCCCGATTGCAGCACACGCAGCAGCCGCGTCTGCGCCTCCATCGGCATGTCGCCGATCTCGTCCAGGAACAGCGTGCCGCCGCTCGCCTGCTCGAACTTGCCGGCGACGCGCGCCGCCGCGCCGGTGAACGCGCCCTTTTCGTGGCCGAACAGTTCGGCCTCGATCAGTTCGCGCGGGATTGCGGCCATGTTGAGCGCAACGAAGGGCGCTCGGCGGCGGGGGCCAAGGTCATGGATTGCTTGCGCCACCAGCTCCTTGCCGGTCCCGCTCTCACCCGTGATCAGCACGGTCAGCTCGTTCGAGACGACCCGGGCGATCACGCGATAGACTTCCTGCATCGCCGGAGATCGGCCGATCAGCGCGACGGCATGATCCTCGCTCGCCGCGACGTCATCGACCAGTCGGCGGCCACGCGACAGGGCGCTTGCGACCGTGGTGGTCAGCGCGTCGAGGTCGAAGGGTTTTGGCAGATAGTCGAATGCCCCCGCTTCGGTCGCGCGCACCGCCGTCGCCAGCGTGTTCTGCGCGGACAGTACAATGACCGGCAGATCGGGATTCTCGCCGGTCAGCGTGGCGACGAGATCCAGCCCGTTGCCGTCGGGCAGAATCACGTCGGTCACCACCACGTCGGGCAGGCCTGCGCGCATCTCGCGCTTCAGGTCGGTGAGCGAGGCGGCCGCCGTCACGCGATGGCCGGCACGGCGCAGCGCCTGGGTAACGACGGTACGGATCGCCGCATCGTCGTCGCAAATCAGAACGGAGCCGGTCACGCTCATAGATCGGCCCTTGGCAGGTTGACGCGGAAGACCGTCATCTCAGGATCGCCAGCGCGGGCATATTCGACCACCCCGCCCATGTCGCGCACCAGCTTCTCGACCAGCGGGAGGCCCAGCCCCTTGCCCTCCGGCTTGCCCGATACGAACGGTTCGAACAGATGGCTGGCGATATCGGCGGGCGCGCCCGGGCCATTGTCGCTCACCGATACCTCGATCGGCACCGAGCGGCGCGGCTGATCGGGTGACGGGCGCATCGCGAAGCCGTGGCGATATTGGGTGGCGAGCACGATCCTGGGCTCAGGCAGGCCGCGCACCGCCTCGGCCGCATTCTTGAGCAGGTTCATCACCACTTGCTGAAACGCGTCCTTGTCCATCATCACCGGCGGCAGCGACGGATCGAAGCGCTCCTCGATCGTGATCCCACGTGCAAAGCCGGCCAGCGCCACGCGGCGGCTGTGGTCGAGCAGCGGATAGATGTTGTGCGGCGCAAGCTTGGGCGGCCGAGTGTCGGTAAAATCCTGCATCCGGTCGATCAGCGCCGCGATGCGATCCACCTCGTCAGTGATCAGCTGAGTCAGTTCGGACCGCCCCTCCGCGTCGTCATCGCCTGCCAACAGTTGCGCTGCGCCGCGAATGCCGGACAGCGGGTTCTTGATCTCGTGCGCCAGCATCGCCGCCGCGCCGACCGCCGCACGCGCGCCGGCGCTGCGGTCGGCGCCAACCGAAAGCCGACGCGAGGTCGGTGCCTGATGCAGCGTCACGATCCGCCAACCCGGATGCTCCGCGATCGGTGCCTCGACGAAATCGACGCGCGTGCGCGGGCTGCGGTTCGGTTCGATCTCGACGTCGTAAGCGGCGAAGCCGTGGCCGTCGCGTCGGGGCGCATAGCCCGGCGGCGGCGTCACGATGCGGTCGAGCCGCTGGCCGCGCATCGCGCGCTCGCTGTGGTTGAGCAGATGCTCGCACGCCATGTTGGCGCGCACCACGCGATCCTGCGGGTCGAGCACGATCGCCGCCACCGGCAGGCCGCTAAACAGCTCGCCCAGATCCGGTTCGCCCGACTGCGGCGGCGGCCTCAAGCCGCTTCGGCTTGTGGCCATGACTCGTTGGAAGATGCGTCGATCAGCGGCGCGTAGAAATCGTGCAGCATCGCCAGCACCGTCGCCGCCTTGGGCTGCTGGTTGACCGTGTTGCGGAACTCCGCCGATCCGTGCAGCCCCTTGGTATACCAACCAATATGCTTTCGCATCAGGTTGACGCCGGTCATTTCCCCGTAATGCTCGACCATCATGGCATAGTGTTCGGCGATCAGGGCATATTGTTCGGCGAGCGTCGGATCGGGGCGAACGGCCTGCCCACTGAGCGCATCCATCACCTGACGCAGCAGCCACGGCCTGCCATACGCGCCGCGCCCGATCATGACGCCGTCCGCACCGGACTGTTCGAGCGCCGTGCGGGCGTCATCAGGCGAGCAGATATCGCCATTGACGATCACAGGGATCGAGACCGCGTCCTTCACCTTGCGCACAAACGCCCAGTCGGCCGACCCCTTGTACATCTGGTTGCGGGTGCGACCGTGGACGGTGATCATCTTTGCGCCGAGATCCTGCGCGACCCGTGCCAGTTCGGGCGCGTTAAGGCTGTCATGGCACCAGCCCATGCGCATCTTGACGGTGACCGGAACGCTCACTGCGTTGACGCAGGCTTCGATTAGCCTGGCGGCAAGGTCAGGCACGCGCATCAGCGCGGAACCAGCGTCGCCGTTCGTCACCTTGCGCACCGGGCAGCCCATGTTGATGTCGATGATCGCTGCGCCGCGATCCTCGTTGAGCTTTGCCGCCTCACCCATCTCATAGGGGGTGCAGCCGACCAGCTGCATGGACACCGGCTCTTCGATCGGGTCCCAGGCCGCCTTCTGCACCGATTGCCGCGTTTCGCGGATCGCGGCCTGGCTCGCGATCATTTCGGTGACGTTCAGCCCGGACCCATAGCGGCGCACGAGCCGCCGAAACGGCAGGTCGGTAACCCCCGTCATCGGCGCGAGCAGCACCGGCGTTTCGATGGTCACCGGACCGATCTGAATGGGTGAAAGCGTCGTCATTATTGCCTGAAAAATAGGCAGCGGCCTCTACAGCGGCAAGGACAACAGTGCAAGGCCGGCGCTTCCCTACCCGCTGCCTTGCCGCTAGGCAGCGGCGATGTTCGCCGATCATCCTGTCATTATCTGCCATGCGCCCCAGCCTGATGGCGCTACCCTCGCGTCGCGCCGGCTTCCGGGGACCTTTGCGTGACTGTCGCCGCGCTGATCGTCGCCGCTGGCAAGGGCGTCCGCGCGGGCGGGTCCGTGCCCAAGCAGTTCGCCCCACTCGCCGGCAAGCCGATGCTCGCGCATAGCCATGCTGCGCTCTCGGCGCATCCGGCGATCGATCGCGTACTGGTGGTCATTGCACAGGGCCAGGAGGCGGCTTTGACGCAGGCGCTGGGCGAGGTGCCTTACGTCCTCGGCGGTGCGGAACGCCGCGATTCGGTGCGCGCCGGCTTGGAAGCGCTGGCGGAAAAAGGCGTCACGCGCGTGCTGATCCATGATGCAGCCCGACCATTCGTGCCAGCGGACGTGATCGACCGCCTGCTGGATCAACTCGATCGTCATGCGGGCGCCGTCCCTGCCCTGCCCGTTGCCGATACGCTGGTCCGTTTCGACGGACAGATGGGCGACACCGTCCCGCGCGCCGGCCTTTACCGCGTCCAGACCCCGCAGGCGCTCGTCTACGACTGCGTGGTGAAGGCGCATGCCGCCTGGCCCGCCGAGCGCGAGGCAACCGACGACGCGCAGATGGTGCGCGACAGCGGTTATGAAGTGACGGTCGTCGACGGAGACCCAATGCTCGAGAAGATCACCCATCCGGCCGATTTTGCGGCCGCTGAGGCGCGGCACGCCGCAGCGCTCATCTCCCGCAGCGCGACCGGCTTCGACGTTCACCGGTTCGAGGCAGGTGAGGAATTATGGCTCGGCGGCATCCGCATCCCGCATGACAAGGGCCTGTCGGGGCACAGCGACGCCGATGTCGCGCTCCATGCGATCACCGACGCGCTGCTCGGCACGATCGGCGCGGGCGATATCGGCATGCATTTCCCGCCAAGCGATGCGAAGTGGCGTGGCGCCGCTTCGGCGCAGTTCCTGGCGCACGCGGCGGGCCTGGTGCGCGCGCAATGCGGCGTGATCGACTTCATCGACCTGACGCTCATCGCCGAAGCGCCCAAGATCGGGCCCCATCGCGATGCGATCCGTACCAGCATTGCCGACATTCTCGGGATCAAAACGACCGCGATAAGCGTCAAGGCGACGACGACCGAGCGGCTGGGCTTCACCGGCCGCGGCGAGGGCATGGCAGCACAGGCGATCGCGACCGTGCGCGTACCGGAGTAAGAGATGTTCAGACGTTCCCTGGCGATGGCCGCGATGTTCCTGGGCCTTGCCGCCAGCACCGCTCAAGCGCAGCAGCGCGCCTGCATTACCGATGCGGAGGGTGCCGCGCTGTTCCAGGTCATGCTGCCCGATGTCATCCGAGAGATGGGCCGCGTATGCGCCGCACTGCCGGCGGAAAGTTTCCTGCGACAGCCGAGCGCTGCCTTCATGGCGCGCGTCCAGGCCGGTGTCGGACCGGCGACCGCCGCGGCACAGGGCGGGATCCGCAAGCTGCTGGGCGCGCAGGGCGCTGCGCTCGCCGATTCGCCGTTCGCCATCCCGACAGCGCGTGCGATCTTCGTTCCGATGATGGCGCAGGAGATCAAGCCGGCGGATTGCCCGGGGCTGGACAAGATCGTCAGCAATCTGGCCCCCCTGCCCCCGCGCAACCTGGCCGCCGTTTTCGTGGCGCTGGCGCAGCTTAGCCAGAACGGCGAAAAACGCGGGCCACGGCTCCCGATCTGCCCTATGGCGCGCCCGCGATGATTGAAACCATTCTGCCCGACGAACTGGTCGCCTCTGCTCGCAGGGTCGTCGACGCCAACCGCGTTGCTGGTCGCACGCTGGTCGTCGCCGAAAGCTGCACCGGTGGGCTGGTCTGCGCCGCGATTACCGAAATACCGGGATCGTCGGACGTGCTGCTCGCTGGCTATGTCACCTACTCCAACGAAGCCAAGAAAGCTGAGCTGAAGGTGAGCGGGGACGTGCTCGAGACCTTTGGCGCGGTCTCGATCGCCACCGCCTGGAGCATGGCGCAGGGCGCGCTCGAGGAAAGTGGCGCGGACGTCGCGGTCGCAATTACCGGCATTGCCGGACCCGGTGGCGGGAGCGAGAAGAAGCCGGTCGGCCACGTCGTCTTCGCCCGCGCCGAGAAGGCGGCAGACCCCGATGTGGTGGTGGCAGATACGCGCGAGTTCGGCGATATCGGCCGCGGCGGCGTGCGGCTTCAGGCGGCGCTGTGCGCGCTCGAACTGCTGCTGCCCGGCGAGCCTGCGGCACCTGCAGAGGAATCGCCGTAGAGCCGGGCGGCGCGTTCCTCGAATGCGTTGATCATCATGCGCAGGGCACGGTCGAACACTTGTCCTGCAAGCATTTCGAACACCCGGCTCTTGAAAGCGAAGTCGACGCAGAAGTCGATCAGCACCCCGCCCTCGCCGTCCGGCCGGAACTTCCAGTCGTTGTTGAGGTACTTGAGCGGACCGTCGAGATAATCGACGCGAATATGGCCGGGTTGCTCCTTCGTCACGCGGCTGGTGAACGTCTCACGCAGCCCCTTGAAGCCGACGATCAGGTCCGCGACCATCTCGGTCTCGCTGTCGGAACGAACCCGCACGGCGCTGACCCAGGGCAGGAACTCGCCATAACGAGCGACATCGGCCACCAGGTCGAACATCTGCTCCGGCGAATAGGGCAGCCGGCGGGTTTCGCTATGCTTGGGCATTCAGACCGTGACCGTAACCTTTGCCAGCTTCGCGTCGCGAGCCGCCTTCATCTTCGCAAAGTCGTCGCCCGCGTGATAGCTCGACCGGGTGAGCGGCGAGGATGCGACCAGCAGGAAGCCCTTGGCGCGCGCGATCGCGGCATAGGCGTCGAACGCTGCCGGCGTCACGAAATCCTGCACCTTCGCATGACGCGGCGTCGGCTGGAGATACTGGCCCATCGTCAGGAAATCGATGTCGGCGCTGCGCATGTCGTCCATTACCTGATGGACCTCCAACCGCTCCTCGCCCAGGCCGAGCATCACGCCGGACTTGGTGAAGATCGACGGATCAAGCTTCTTGACCGTCTCAAGCAGCCGGATCGAAGCATAGTAGCGTGCTCCGGGACGGATTGTCGGGTAGAGCCGCGGCACGGTTTCGAGATTGTGGTTGTAGACGTCGGGCCGCGCGGCGACGATCATCTCGACCGCGGCTTCGTGCTTGTTACGGAAGTCCGGTGTCAGGATCTCGATCGTCGTGGTGGGCGAAGCCTTGCGGATCGCCTCGATCACCTTCACGAACTGCCTCGCGCCGCCGTCGGGCAGGTCATCACGATCGACCGAGGTGATGACGATATGCTCAAGGCCCATCTGCACCGCGGCGTCGGCGACATTGTTCGGCTCCATCGGATCGACGGCGCGCGGCATGCCCGTCTTGACGTTGCAGAAGGCGCAGGCACGCGTGCAGGTATCGCCCAGGATCATCACCGTCGCGTGCTTCTTGCTCCAGCACTCGCCGATATTCGGGCAAGCAGCTTCCTCGCAAACGGTCGTCAGACTCTTCGATCGCATCAGCGCGCGCGTCGCGGCGAAGCCGGCGGACGTCGGCGCCTTAACGCGGATCCAGTCGGGCTTGCGGACGCGCCCGGTATCGATGGCCGGGCGGGCGACGGGCGAAGGATCGTTCATGACGGCCAGATAGCGATCCACCCCTTTCGGCACAACCTTGCCGAATGCAACAGCTCATCCGATGGATGCACTCGCTTCGTCGTGCCCCCGTTGATCTGGATGAAGCCTGCGTTAGCAGCCCCTATAGGGGTGGATATAACATTAAGTTGGAGGCCAGATGACTCACTTCACCGACCTGCTCGACGGGTATCAGCGATTTCGCACGGCAGATTACCGCCGGCAGCGCGAACGCTGGGAGCAGCTGAAGGACGGTCAATCGCCCAAGGTGATGGTCATCGCCTGTTCGGACAGCCGGGTCGAGCCGGCGCAGATCTTCGACACGCTGCCCGGCGAGATCTTCGTCGTTCGCAACGTCGCCAACCTAGTCCCGCCCTACGAGACGACGCCGGGTCTGCACGGCGTGTCGGCGGCGCTGGAGTTCGCAGTGACCAAGCTGAATGTCGAGGAGATCATCGTCATGGGCCATGGCGCGTGCGGCGGCGCGCATGCCGCCCTGACCGAAATGTTCCATGATGCAGCACCCGGTGACGGCGGCTTCGTCCATAGCTGGGTCAGCATCCTCGATGAAGCGCGCGAGCGGGTGAAGGCCAAGTTCGGCAGCGGGCCCGAAGCGTCGCGCGAAATGGAACTGGAGACGGTCCGCACCTCGATCAAGAACCTGCGCGCCTTTCCGTTCATTCCTGAGCGGGAGCAATCGGGCAGGCTGACGATCCACGGCGCCTATTTCGGCATCGCGCATGGCGAGCTGTGGGTGATGGGCGAGGACGGCGAGTTCAGTTCCCAGCTCAAGGCGCAGGCCGCCTGATCCGGAACCGGTGCGCCGCCCCGTGGCGGCGCACCGGCATTCACTTCGCGTCGAACAAGCGCCGCAGGAAGACCGTCTCCACCTCGCGCCGCAGATCGTTGTTGGGCTTCTTCTGGAAGCCATGTCCTTCGTCGGCGAACAGCACGTACCACACCTCGTTGCCGTTCGCGCGGAGCTTCGCGACGATCTGGTCCGATTCGGATTGCGGCACGCGCGGGTCGTTCGCCCCCTGCATCACCAGCATCGGCTTGGTGATCTTACCGACATTGTTCATCGGTGAAATCCGCTCGAGCACTGCGCGGATCTTCGGATCGCGCTCGTCGCCATACTCCGCCCGCCGATTGTCGCGTCGATATGCTTCGGTGTTCTGAAGGAACGAGACCCAGTTGCTGATGCCGTAGCGCTCGACGCCGCCGACCAGCCGCGTCGAATAATGGGTCATGACGGCCAGGCTCATATAGCCGCCATAGGACTGGCCGTAGACCGCCACCTTTTTGGCGTCGAGGTCCGGCTGCGCCGCGATCCAGTCGAGCAGCGCGCCGATGTCCTTGACCGAATCCTCGCGCCGCACGCCATTGTCGAGGCTGAGATAGCGCTTGCCATAGCCGTCGCTGCCGCGGACGTTCGGCAGGATCACCGTGGCCTTGAGCGTATCGGCGAAATATTGCGCGCCATAGTTCCAGGACGGGCGCGTCTGCGCCTCTGGCCCACCATGAATGTCGACGATCACCGGGGTTCGAGTGCCGGGTGCGATCCCACGCGGGCGATAGACGAAAGCGGGCACCGACAAGCCGTCGAACGACTTGAAACGGATGAGTTCGGGCTCCGCGAGGGTCGCGGGGTCCAGGTCGCCCAGTTCGGACGTGGTCCAGCGCGTCAGCTGAGCGCCGTCCACGTCCCAGTTCCACACATCGCCGGCCGAGGTCGCGGACGACAGGCCGATCGCGAGCCGCTTGCCGGCCAGGTCGAACTTGAGCGCGGTCAGCACGCCCTTGGGCAGGCTGGGCTGAGGTAGCGCGCGGCGCGTGATGCGGTCCTGCACGACGACCCGCGAGAAGCCGTCCTCGTTCACCGAATAGGCCAGAACACGGCCGTCGGACGTCAAGTCATAGCTTTCGACGTCCCATTTCAGGTTGGGGGTCAGTACCATCTGCCTGCCGCTGGCCAGGTCGATCTCGACCAGCTGCTGCGTGTCGGCACCGCGATTGCTGATCGCGATCAGCCGCTGGCCACCCGGCAGATAGCGCACGTCGCGATAGCTGGCCGGAGTTCCGGTGGGGATTTCCCGCGCCTTGCCGCTCGCCACGTCAAGCTCGAAGATGCGGTCGACCGTGTTCGAAGGACTGCGAAGGAAAACGATCCGGGACTTGTCGGCCGAAATGTCGGCTGGATCGATTGCGCCTTCGCTCTCAAGCAGGGTGCCTGGCTGCCCGGACGGCAGGTCGAGCCCGAGCAAGCTATAGGCGGCGCTTCCCTTGGTCGAGCGGGGCCAGACCATCAGCGACCCGTCCTTGCTGAATGTCGGGCCGCCGTTGCGCGAGCCAGGCTCCGTCAGCTGCGCTGCCGCGCCAGTCACGCCGCGCGCATAGAGCTGAAACCATTCGTCGCCGCCCGTGTCGCGGCTGAACACGAAGCGGTCGGTACCCGGGATCACTTTCGCGCTCGATACCGGTTCGGCCGCGAACGTCAGCTGCGTACGGGCGGCGCCGGGCGCAGCGACCCTATGCAATTGCGCCGTTGCGCCGAAACGGGTCGAGATCAGCATGGAGCCGTCGGGCAGCCAGTCCTCGAAGCTTGCAGAACGGCTGTTCTGGTAACGCTGGACCGCTTCGCTCACCTCCGGCGGGATCTCGGGCACACCCTGCAGCGTGGCAGTGCCAACCTGTCGCGTCGAAACGGTCTGAGCAATGAGCGGCGTGGAAAGCGCGATCAACGCGGCGGCGGTTGCGATCCTGAACATGCCGCTTCATCCGCTTCCGGGCTGCCCTGCGTCAAGCCGGTCTGGCCATCATCGCCGTTGCAGCACGCTGTATCTTCAAGCGTCCGGCGCGCGAATACGGGGCATCGCGCCGAAATGCCCCGTATTCGCGGCTGAGGGGACTTCGCGAACGCCGTCCTGTTGCATTATGACGAGCCGTGCGCGGTGTTTGCGCATGCGTAGGCGGGGATAGAAGGACATGACGGCACAGCGTTTGCTGATCGAAGGGCGCGTTCAGCGCGTCGGCTATCGCGATTGGGCGGTACGCACGGCCAAGCAGCTGGGCGTCATCGGATGGGTGCGCAATCTGCAGGACGGGCGAGTGGAGATCCTGGCCGACGGTGACGGCATGGCGCTCGACACCTTTGTCGACCGGTGCCGCGAGGGGCCAATGCTGGCCGAAGTGGCGCGGATCGACGCGACGCCGGCGGAACGGGGGAATGTGAAAGGGTTCACAAAGCGGTTCACCGCCTGACGCGTCAATCCTCGACCAGTTTCATCAGGCGCCGCTCGACCGGCGCAAGCACGGGGCCAAGCTCGTGCCCGCGCTTCAGCACCGCGCCCGCTTCGTTGACCAGCGCCCACATGCCCTGGCGATTGCGAAGCGCCGGCCGTTTTTCGACGCGGAACTCCGGCCGCTCCGCCGTTCGGCGGAAGGCTGCGAACACTGCGGCGTCTCGCCCCAGCTGGATGGCGTAGTCGCGCCAGTGACCGGCCGCCACCATGCGGCCGTACAGATCGAGGATGCGGTTCAGTTCGGCCCGCTCGAACCCGACCTGAAGCGGTGCGCGCTGGGGAAATGGGGTGACGGTCGCGCTCACGCCCGGTCGCGACGCTCGGCCAATTCGAGAGCATCCCGCTCGATCAGCAGCGCATCAAGCCGCTTGCGCATCGCCTCGATCTCGCAGCGCATGATCTCCAGCTTCTGCGTGGCCGGGTCGAACATCTCGCTGCACGGAGTGCCATAGGGCACGAAGTCCTTCTGCAGCTTATCCGCCTCGACCAAGGTCGCCTTCGCGGGGATGCCGACCATCACCGCACCGGCGGGCACATCCTTGGTCACGACGGCATTGGCACCGATCTTCGCATCGGGGTGGACGGTGATCGGGCCCAGCACCTGCGCGCCGGAGCCGATCACCACGCCGTTTGCGATCGTCGGATGGCGCTTGCCAGCGATACCGTTGTCCGGGCTGGTCCCGCCCAGCGTGACGCACTGATAGATGGTGACATCGTCGCCGATCTCGGCAGTTTCGCCGATCACCACGAAGCCATGATCGATGAAGAAGTTGCGACCGATCCGGGCGCCGGGATGGATGTCGATGGCGGTGAGCCAGCGCGACAGGTGGTTCACGAACCGCGCAAGGAAGAACATCCGGTTACGGAAAAGCGCATGCGCGATGCGGTGCCAGAACAGCGCCCAGACGCCCGGATAGAGCAAGATTTCCGCACGGCTGCGAGGCGCGGGATCCCGCGCACGGATGGAATCAAGATATGTCCTCAGACCACCGGACATGAACGGGCCCCTTCTTTCTCCGCGCAATCTAGGCATGTAGGCCACCGTTTTCCAGCGTTGTGCGTTGGCTGGCGCAGCAGGCTTGTTCCACCTAAACACGATGTATCTTGTAGGGATTGTCGTCGCACGGCAGGAAAAGTGCGCCGGTGCTGGTCGCTTTGAGGGGTATTGATGTTCGACGGTTTGGACTTGCAGGCGCTGCTCCCCTTCATCGCTGTCGGCTTCGCCGCGCAGATCGTAGACGGTGCGCTGGGCATGGCGTTCGGCGTCATATCATCGACCTTGCTGGTAAGCGTCCTGGGCGTTCCGCCGGCCACTGCCTCGGCCGGGGTACATCTGGCCGAATGCTTCACCACCGGCGTTTCGGGCATCAGCCATGCAATTCACAAGAACGTGAACTGGAAGCTGTTCTTCCGGCTGTTGATCCCCGGCGTGATCGGTGGCGTCACCGGCGCCTATCTGCTGACGTCGCTGGACGCGGCGGTCACGCGCCCGTTCGTGATGACCTATCTCGCCGGGATCGGGCTGTATCTGCTTTGGCGCGGCCTCAGCTTTCCAACTCGCCACCATCGTGAACCCAAGATCGTCGAGCCGCTGGGACTTGCCGGCGGCTTTCTCGATGCGGCGGGCGGCGGCGGCTGGGGACCGGTCGTGACCAGCAACCTTCTGATCCAGGGAACGCAGCCGCGTTACACGATCGGCACGGTCAACAGCGTCGAATTCTTCCTGACGCTATCGGTGTCGATCACCTTCATCATCCATCTGGGTTTCGCGGCGTTTACCGAGGCGGTCGTCGGCCTGCTGATCGGCGGCGTCCTTGCAGCGCCGTTCGGGGCGATCATCGCCAAGCGGGTTCCTACCAAGACCCTGTTGATCCTTGTCGGCATCGTGCTGACACTGACCAGCAGCTATAGCGTCTATAATGCCCTGACCTGATCGACGCGATCGTTGCAAACTCCGCCTGTGAGTGAGACAGTCGCTCACGGCAAACGAGACTTCCCATTTCCTTGCTGCAATGCCGCACCATATATGCGGCATCGCACTAGCTGCATTGCACCATAAATGGAGAAAAGATCACATGGCGCTCATCGGAACCCCGCTTCAGCCGTTCAAGGCGACCGCTTTCAAGGCAGGCAAGTTCGTCGACGTCACCGACGCGGACGTGAAGGGCAAGTGGGCGGTCTTCTTCTTCTATCCCGCCGATTTCACCTTCGTCTGCCCGACGGAGCTTGAGGATCTGGCCGATATCTACCCGACGCTCCAGAAGATGGACGTCGAGGTGTATTCGGTCTCGACCGATACGCACTTCTGCCACAAGGCATGGCACGACACCTCGCCCGCGATCGGCAAGATCAACTACTATATGCTGGGCGACCAGAACCACGCGCTGTCGAACCAGTTCGGCGTGCTGCGTGAAGGCGTCGGCCTGGCCGATCGCGCGACCTTCGTGCTCGATCCGGAAGGCGTCATCCAGCTGGTCGAGATCACGCCGGAAGGCGTGGGCCGCAACGCTGCCGAGCTGCTGCGCAAGGTGAAGGCCGCGCAATATTGGGCGAGCCATCCGGGTGAAGTGTGCCCGGCCAAGTGGGAAGAAGGCGCCGAGACGCTTGCTCCCTCGCTCGACCTCGTCGGCAAGATCTAAGCACCCGCCCGCCCTCTTGCGGGTGCTCTAGAGGCCCGGGGCGAGACTTCCCGTCGCCCCGGGCCATTTTATTTCCAGACTACAGGACACCGCCATGCTCGACGCGCATCTCAAGCAACAGCTCGAAGCCCATCTCGCGAACATCCGCGAGCCGATCGAACTCGTCGCCAGCCTGGGCGACGATGCGAAGTCGCGTGAACTGGGCGGCCTGCTCGACGAGATCGCGGCACTGAGCCCGAAGATCACTGTCGTGCAGGCCGACGACAAGCGCCGCCCAAGCTTCATGATCCGCCGGGTCGGTACCGATATCGGCGTCCGCTTTGCCGGTATCCCGATGGGGCATGAATTCACCTCGCTCGTCCTCGCGCTGCTTCAGGTTGGCGGCCATCCGTCCAAGGCCGCGCGGGACGTGATCGAGCAAGTGAAGGGGCTCGACGGCGAGCTGCATTTCGAAACCTATTTCTCGCTCAGCTGCCAAAACTGCCCCGACGTCGTCCAGGCGTTGAACCTGATGGCAGTCCTCAATCCCAGCATCAGCCACGTCGCGATCGATGGCGGGCTGTTCAAGGACGAGGTGGATAGCCGCAAGGTGATGGCGGTGCCGACCGTGTTCCTGAACGGCGAGCCGTTCGGTTCGGGCCGCATGGAGCTTGAGCAGATCGTCGCCAAGCTCGATACCGGTGCTGAAGCGAAGGCGGCCGAGAAGTTGGCAGCCAAGGAGCCGTTCGACGTGCTGATCGTGGGCGGCGGGCCGGCCGGCGCGGCCTCGGCAATCTATACCGCGCGCAAGGGGCTGCGCGTCGGCGTCGCGGCCGAACGGTTCGGCGGCCAGGTGCTCGACACGATGGGGATCGAGAACTTCATCTCGGTGCCATATACCGAGGGCCCGAAGCTCGCCGCGCAGTTCGAGGCGCACGTCAAGGACAATGACGTCGACATCATGAACCTGCAGCGTGCCGAAAAGCTGATCCCGGCATCACAGGAAGGTGGGCTGCACGAAGTCGTGCTGGCTAATGGCGGGCGCCTGAAGGCCCGGACCATCATCCTCTCGACCGGCGCACGCTGGCGGCAGATGGGCGTTCCGGGTGAGGACGAGTATCGCAACAAGGGCGTCGCTTATTGTCCGCATTGCGACGGCCCGCTGTTCAAGGGCAAGCGCGTCGCGGTGATCGGCGGGGGCAACTCGGGCGTCGAGGCGGCGATCGATCTTGCCGGCATGGTCGCGCACGTCATGCTGATCGAATATGACAGCCAGCTGCGCGCCGACGCGGTGTTGCAGCGCAAGCTTGCCAGCTTGCCCAACGTCAAGATCATCACCTCGGCCCTGACGACGCGGGTCAATGGCGACGAGAAGGTGACGGGCCTCAGCTACAAGGACCGCAACAGTGGCGAGGAGCATGATATCGAGTTGGAGGGGATCTTCGTTCAGATCGGTCTGGTCCCGAACACCGAATGGCTCAAGGACAGCATCGCGTTGACCCCGCGCGGCGAGATTGAGATCGATGCGCGCGGCGAAACATCGCAGCCCGGCATTTTCGCAGCCGGGGACGCGACCACGGTGCCCTACAAGCAGATCGTGATCGCGATGGGAGCTGGTTCGACCGCCGGGTTGTCGGCCTTCGACTACCTTATCCGCCTGCCGGAACGGGAGACGCAGGCAGCGGCTGCCTGAAATGCGCGTGAGAACTCGGCGATCGCCGGGATGACGTGAGCGGGAAAGTCACTTATATCGCCGCCATTCATCGTCTGGAGCGATCAATGGCGGCGACCTACCTTCCGACCCTCAAACAGCTGCAATATCTGGTCGCGCTGAAGGACCATGGCCATTTCGGTCGGGCAGCGGAGGCGTGCTTCGTCACGCAATCGACCCTCTCGGCGGGGCTTCGCGAACTCGAGACGCTGATCGGCGTCGTGCTGGTCGAGCGTACGCGCCGCGTTGTCCGCTTCACCCCCTTGGGAGAGCGGATCGTCGACAAGGCGCGCCGCGTGCTGCGTGAGGCGGATGAGCTCGCAGACCTCGCCCGCTCCGCTGGCCGGCCGCTGTCTGGCGAGATGCGGATGAGCGTCATCCCAACGATCGCGCCGTTCCTGCTTCCCCGCATCCTGCCGCGCCTGAGACGCGACTATCCGGATCTCAAGCTGTTCCTGCGCGAGGAGCCGAGCGGCGCGGCCTGCGAAAGCCTGCACACCGGCCGCACCGATTGTGTGCTGCTGGCCCTCCCCTATGCGTGCGGCGAAGTTGAAACGGCACCGCTGTTCGAAGATCGGCTGTTCGTTGCGTTTCCAGAAGGCGAGTATGGGCCCGATCATGGCGCCGTGACCCCGGGCGAGATCGATGAAACACGGCTGCTGCTGCTTGAGGACGGGCATTGCCTCAAGGACCATGCGCTCGCCGCCTGCAACCGGCCTGAACTGCGCGCGGAGGCGACGATGCTCGGCACCTCGCTTCATACGATGGTGCAGATGGTCGACAACGGCTTGGGCGTAACGATGCTGCCTGAAATGGCGCTGGATGCCGGCATTCTCGATCACACGCATGTCACGGCGCGGCCGCTGAAGGCCGACAATCCATCGCGGCGCATCGCGCTGGTGTGGCGCAAGGCATCCCCGCGGGAGCGCGACTTCCGGCTGCTTGCCGACGTGCTGACTCAGTCGGGCGCCGACTGATCGGCCCAGCGCGCTGCGGCCTGATGGTCGCCAGCGCGCGCCTCGACCCAGGCGGTCACAAGGCCGCGATGTTCCCGCTTCCAGAACGGCGCATTCGTCTTCAAGCGATCGATCAGATAGGCGCACGCGTCCAGCGCTGCGCGGCGATGCGTTGCCGCCGTCGCGATGAACACCACGCGATCGCCCGGCGTCATTGGGCCAACGCGGTGAATGACGACAGCCGACAGGAGCGACCATCGCGCAGCCGCCTGCTCTGCCAGGTCGCACAGCGCCGCTTCGGTCATCCCGGGATAATGTTCAAGTTCGAGGCAGGTTACACCATCATCGCCGCGGACGATGCCGGTGAAGGTGGCGACCGCCCCTGCTCCCAGCTCGTCAACACCGGCCAGCTCGCTGGCAAGATCGATGGGTGCAGGGTCGACCGAGACGCGGATCATCCGCCAGTGACCGGCGGGAAGATTGCGACTTCTTTCGCATTACCGAGGGTAGAATCGAGCGGCACGAACTGCTGGTCCACCGCAGCGCGCAATCGGGTGAGATCACGCAGCGCCGTGGCATGGCCCGGGGTGCGGTCTTTGAGCCATTCGGCGAGATCGGCGACCGTGCATACCGCCTCGGGCGGATCGACCGATTCCTCGCTCATTCCGATCTGTTCCCGCACCCAGGCGAAGTAGAGCACGCGCATCAGCTGTCCATGTGCTTGAGGCCGACGCGCAGATAGTCCCAGCCGGTGATCAGCGTCAGCGCGGCCGCGCCCCATAACATGGCGAGGCTGGTGGCGTGGACCCAGCCTTGATCCGGCACCGCGCCGGCGAGCACCAGGCCGCCGAGCGATGCCAGCTGCAACGCCGTCTTCCACTTGGCAAGCGCCGAAACCGGTACCGAAACCTGGATCCCGCCTAGGAACTCGCGCAAGCCCGACACCGCGATTTCGCGGAGCAGGATCACCATCGCGGCGATCATGTGGATGTCGGCGATGATGCCCTTGGCACACAGGATCAAGATGACCGCTGCAACCATGATCTTGTCGGCGATCGGATCGAGAAAGACCCCCAGCTTGGAAACCGTCCCACGCGACCGCGCGAGATAGCCGTCGAAATAATCAGTGATGCCCATCAGGCAGTAGGTCGCAAAGCCCAGCGCGTAGCCCACCTCCCACTCGCGCCACCACAGGAAAAAGAGCAGCAGCGGCACCGCGACGATTCGCGAGAGGGTCAGGATGTTGGGCAGTGTCAGCATCGTACCAAGCTCTAGCACCGACGAACGCGGCAATCATCCCCCGCCGCGACGGTCGTGTAACGCCGGCCCGATAGCGGTTGCCCCGGCCGGTGCGGCGCGGCTATGCCAGCCCGCAGTATCGACGGACGAAGGCCCGCCACGCTTATGAACAATGCGCTCGGACTGCTCAAAGAGCGCCGTTTTCTGCCCCTTTTCATCACGCAGTTCCTGGGCGCGTTCAACGACAATCTGTTCAAGACCGCGATGGTGCTGTTCGCCACCTATCAAGTGCTGAACGACCCCGATACCGAGTTCGTGTTCAACGCGCTTGCCACCGGCATGGCCTTGATCCCCTTCGTGCTGCTGTCCGCCCTGTCGGGGCAGCTGGCCGATACGCACGACAAGGCGGGCATCATCCGCATCGTCAAGACCGCAGAGATCGGCATCATGATCTTTGGCGGATGCGGCATCATCGTCGCCAAAATGGGTTATTCAATGGTCGGCGTCGGCATGATGCTGGGTGCCGTGCTGATGCTGGGCACGCACTCGACCTTCTTTGGTCCGATCAAATACGCGATTCTTCCTCAACACTTGAACGAGGACGAAGTGCTTGGCGGCACCGGCATGGTGGAGGCCGCGACCTACCTTTCGATCCTGCTCGGCACGGTGATCGCCGGCTGGGTGTCGATCGAGACCGCCGGCTGGCTGACGCTGATGGTCGCAATCATGGGCTGGTTCGTCGGTCGCATGGTCCCGCCCGCACCCCGCCAGGGGGCAAAGCTCGCACTCAACTTCAATCCATTCACGGCATCGTGGCGCCTCATCGCCAACACGATGCACATTCCGCGCCTGTTCTGGGCGATCTGCGCGATCAGCTTCTTCTGGACGATGGGTTCGGTGCTCATCGTCATCTTCACGCCGCTCGCGAAAAACGTCCTGACGTCGGACGAGCGCGTCGCAAGCCTGATGATCGCCACCTTCTCGATCGGAGTCGCCATCGGATCGGTGATCATCAACGCGATGCTCAAGGGCAAGATCTCAGCCAAATATTCGCCGGCTGCGGTCATCGCCATGGCGGTGTTCGTGGTGGCATTCTCGTTTGAATCGCGCTTCTGGATCCCGGCGGCGCGGGGCAGCCTGTATGACATGGCGAGCTTCATCGTGATGCCGCAGGCGTGGCTGGTGCTGGGGACGCTGATCGCCATTGCGATCGCGGGCGGCATGTTCGTGGTGCCGCTCTACGCCTTCCTCACGACGACAGTGACCAAGGATCAGACTGCGCGCACCGTCGCCGCGAACAACATCGTCAACGCCTTTGGCATGGTGTTGGGCGCACTGATGGTCATCGCGATCACGACGCTGGGCGTCGGGCCGGCCGACCAGCTGCTGTTCGTGGCAGGCATGGCGATCGTCTCCGCCTGGATCGCACAGCGACTGCATCGCGCCTGCGATTGATCCTGCCCGAGAGTCAGATCCCTAGAGCAGGAACGTGTAGAAGCAGATGAAGAACGCGGTGAAGCTCACCGCGAACAACTTGAGGTCGCTGTCATCCTCCCGCTGTCTCACAGCGAGGCGAACCTGGCGTACGTGGTTGCGGAACGGATGGCCGTTGGCCCGGCCGGACAGGATGAGGCGACGTCGCATGGCATAGCGTTAACGCGCCGTTTACGATTCCGGCCAATCCCTAGATTAGTTAACAGCGGTTCGGTTTCGGGACAGGCTGGACGCGAAAAGGCCCGGTGAGACGATCGTCTCACCGGGCCTTTTCAGTCCCCTACCGACGGGATTGGTGGAGCCGAGGGGGATCGAACTGCCGCCTCTTAACCATCGAAAAACAAAGACTTTTTCTGAGCCACCGTTACGATTGGCATAGGCGGATGTAACAGTTTTCTCCCGTTGCGCAAGCGCACAGCGCTATCGCTTACTGGCCGAAGCTTTCCGGCGCGCATCGATGACGATTATGTCCGACGCCACTTCCCCGGCCGCGAGAGCGGAATCGCGTAGGCGCTCAATCTTCTTGAGTTTGAGTCCCATGCCGCCGATGTTCATTATCACGAATACGCCAGCGGAGGTGGCCGCAGCTTTTTTATACGCCTCCAGCTGTGTCTTATACCCGTGCTCGACCTTGCCGGTGGATAGCTTCATTTCGACCACCAGCCTGCCGCGAAAGCCGGTTGAGAACTTAAAATCGACCGGGCCTCCCCCCGAGTTTGTTTCGGGAGATATGTCGACATTGTTTACGGCGCACATGACCGTAGCCACAGCAAAGAACAAAAGCTGGCTTGCCCGCTCGTGCCGATGCGCCGTGCCATTCCACAACAGCTCCCACATGTTGTTGTCCTCGACCAGCTTTTTGAACTGATCGATGATGCCAAGGACGGTTGCACGTAAGCTCGCCGCGTCCATGGTTGCAGGCGGTGTCAACATGCCGGCGAAAACCTGGGGGTCTTGATAAAGAATACGCCGGAACTGGTAGTAACCGTCTAGATCGGCTTTTTCGTCATAGCTCTCGGAAGCTGCGGCGACGGCTTTCAAGATTAATCGCAATATACGAACAGACTTGAGGCTGATCTTGCGGACAGCCTTCTTCTTTTCGGTAACACTTGCCTGAGCGAAGTTTCCGAACATTTGATTTACGGCATCGCGTATCTCATGAACCTCCATGACGACGCGCGACACGTCAGACCAATCGGCTGCTAGCGGCAGATCGCGCAGAAGATCGCGGGGCACCAGCACGATAGGCTGAGACGGGTAGTACGGGTTTTCAGGTAAGGCACGGTTCCCATACTGGGGGCCAAAATCCCTAGTGGCGATGTTGTTCGATCGGCAGAACTCGTCGGTGATCTCGCATAGAACCGGCATAAGGAAGCCGGTAGTCATGTCGCTAAGAGTGTCGGGTCCTACGCCTTCCTCAAATAGGCCCATCAGCGGGATCATATCCGGGTTCTTCTCACCCAGCGTGATTATCTCCTTTGCGGTTCGCAGAATGGCATTTCTGAGTTTAGGCGGACGGGAGCTGCCGCTTGTCCCCGCGCCACCGAACCCCAAACCCGTCTCCGGTCGCTCATCTAAGTTGAGGGCCTTAAATGCCCCTTTCCAAGCCGCGTCGCCTTCCGCCTTGGATATGTCAACTAAGCCGATTACGTTGTCGAAAGATTGCTTGATGAGCTTGCGACCGTCCCGTTTGATATGCGAGTTCTGGCTTTTGTGGATCAGCAACGGATCGATAAACAGCTTTGTGTCGCTATTCAGTACCGGATCTAGGAGCTTGGCAGCATCCAGCTTCTTGGGGTCAACCTTGAAGTGCTTTGAAAACAGGACCGGATGAACAAGTGTTTTCTTGCCTGCCAAATCCTCACTCCCGCTTGCTGCAAATAGCTTAGCTAAAGGCTTGAAGTCGGGCAAGCTGCCGAGTTTCAGGTACGTGCATCATCAGCTGCAACCGCCTGTGAGAGGCTAATCACATCGCATGTAAAGGAAGGCTATGACCTACAGCTATTCGCTGCTGGACATCATCACGCTCGATGCTGGAAGTTGGGCCGATTGGTTTTCTGGCGTAGCATCAGGCCTGGCCGTAATCGTAGCACTATCCGCTTACCCCATTGCAAAGCGGCAACGGCGAGCAGAGCAGCACGAACGGGATCAGGAAATCGGCCGAGCCGTAGGCTGGAAGCTGCTTCGTGTGCTCAACCACACCGCTGACATCAATCGCCATATTCAGAGCGGTCTTTCGTCGCAGACTCAACATGCTCCGCCTGGCTTCAAGTTCCCTCTTGTACGGCCCCTAGGCTTGCCCGAGCGCGCAGTACTCGAATTGAACCAATCCGAGATAGACTTTCTCTTGAAGGCCAAATCAGCGGAACTGCTAATGGAAATCGACATGTGCGTAGGTCGCTATCAGTCCATCGCGTATTCAATGGGAGAATACAAGCTACGCCATGAAGCTCTCTTTGAGCTTATGCCGCCGCCTGTTGCAAATGGAGGAACAATCTTTAGCCACAGGCTGAGCAAGGAAGAGGCCGCGCGAGTACGACCCTATTCTATAATGCTCGACGCACTTCTAGACGGGATCATTGAACTCACCCGAGAAAACCTCGCTCGTGCGGTCGCCGCTATCAAACTGTACAACAAGGATATGGAGCGGCATTTTGGCAAGCCACTGATGGACTTCGAAACCGACGAGGAGCTAGCGCCTGAACTGGTCGGAGCGCGGCAATAAACGCATTGCCGGCGATCTAAGCGGCATGTGTTGCACTAAGCCAAAAGGATAGCGGGAGAACACAGGCATGGCTTCGTCGGCATAAGGACAACTTGACCGTTGAGGCATCGTCGTCAAGCTGTGACCTGATTTTGACATACTCGTGCGAGGAGGCAACTCCAACCATACTAGCGCGCATTTCCCCCCGTGGGGTGCCCTGCCCGGCTTGATTATGACATGATGGCACTAACTGCCTTCTAGCGCGCAGCGGCCGTGCCTGCGCCGCGCGTCATCAATGCCTGAGGATCAGCCATGCGGAACCTGACCATTGCAATCCTGCTTGCCCTGCTACTGTGGTTTGGCTCGGCCATCATTCGGCTTGAGCGATACCGTTACGCGGCGATGCTGGGCATGTGCGATCGGCATAGTGGCGAGCTAAGGAGAGCCAAGCGAGAGCAATGCTTGGAGAATACCGAAACGCGAACCAATCCCCTCTGGCACCTCGCCTACGGCCTGCGCCTCATCTGACTGTACCGAAACCGTTCAATTTCGGGCCACCCTGCCATGCTGTACCGAAAACTAGCTTGACGGGCATTTCGGGACGATCCATATTCCGGGACACGTTTTCGGAACAGGAGGCATGAATGCGCAACGTAGATCAAGGGGCGGCGCTGGCATTCGCCCGCGCGGAAGCGGCAAAACTTGCGGACATCGCCGCATGTATCGCCGGGCTTTCAAAGGGGCGGCAACGCGCGAATGCTGTTCGCGCTCAGCGTCGGTATAATGCCACCGCGATTTCGCTTGCCGATGCCCTAGACGGGCCGATCCCCTCCGACATCGCAGAAATGGACGATGCGGCACTCCTCATGGCGTTGGAGGCGTGAGCATGGCTAGAGCATTTGCTTATTGCCGCGTCAGCACGGCCGATCAAACTACCGACAACCAGGTGCGAGAGATCGAGGCGGCGGGCTTCGCCGTCGATGCCAAGCGCGTTGTCACTGAAACCGTTTCGGGATCGGTTGCGGCAATGGAGCGTAAGGGCTTCGCGAAGCTACTGGATCGACTTGAGAGCGGTGACGTGCTGATCGTCACGAAGTTGGATCGCCTTGGCCGCAACGCGATGGACGTGCGCGGCACGGTCGAGCGATTAGCAGCCGATGGAGTGAAGGTGCATTGCCTGGCGTTAGGCGGCATCGACCTGACTTCGCCAGCGGGGAAAATGACTATGGGCGTCATCAACGCCGTGGCAGAGTTCGAGCGCGACTTGCTGATCGAGCGGACGCAATCCGGGCTGGCTAGGGCGAAAGCAGCCGGGAAAGTTCTAGGTCGCAAGCAGGCGCTATCCCAGTCGCAGCAAGAGGATGTGCGTCGGCGTCGTGCAGCGGGGGTATCGCTCGGTACGCTGGCAAAGGAATACGGGGTGTCCCGCTCCTCCATCCAAAGGATTGAACAGCGGGCAGGCCCGTGAAACAGCAAGACAAGCTAGCCTAAGGAATGCGCTTATACTCAGGCCACCCTAATCAATGATGCAAAAAGGAGACAGCCAGGAACGAGATTAGCCTGGAAGTGCTAAGCTGTATTTCCAAAGCGATGCGGCGATGCTTCGACATCGGGAATGGAAGCTCAGCAGATCACACAGCGCGACCAAATCGAAGCCGCACGGGCGCTCATTGAAGAGTTACAGAGCAGTGCCAGGACACCTGCGGTTCTGAGCACCGGGGATCGGGTAGCGTTTCGATACGGTCGCAGCGATGCGGCGCGAACGATGCAGGGGACGATCGCAGGGCGTGGCCGGAGCACCTCTGGTGAAATCGTAGCAATCCAGGTCGAATGTGACGACGGATTGCCCGCGATCGTCCGTGTACGCCCTGCCGCGATCACTGGAAATCCGGAGGCGGCGGCGCGATCCGCAACAGCGGCGAGTAGTCGGGCAGCCGCCCGCGAACTTGCGGACGAACTGGTGGCCCAGGCCGCGCGCGGGAACATCCGGGCAGTAACCCCCCGAGAGAAGGCTGCGGCCGCCGCTCGCAAGCGGTTCGATGCCTCTAATGTCCCGCCATCATCCGGGCCGGTTGCTGGGGCGCTGGCTAAGTCGGCGGCGCGCCGCTCGGAGGCGGCAGCGCGACGTGCCGAGTGCGAGAAGATGGGCCGCTTCTATGTCGAGCCGCATTACTGCCGCAAAGCACGAGCGCAGCGCTGGCGGGTGCAGGATCGGTATACAGGTGAAATCGCGCTGTTCGCACTCGACGGCCTGAAAGTGCCGGCCCGCCTCGCGGGCTACCGCAAGCCAGCCGATGCTATCGCGCACGTGCGCTGGCTTGATAGCTACTTCCACCGGCTAGGCTGCGGCATTGGCCCGCTTCCCGGAGCACTCTCCGACGCTCAGCTTGTTTCCGCTGTGCCTGCAATCGTCTCTGAGACGGTGCCCGCCTGCGTATGGCAGGCCGTCGCCGCCTTCATCCCTGCGGAGCCAGCGCAGAAGCGCTCAACGAAGGCTCGACAGGTGTGCAACAGGGCGGCGTTAGCTGGCCTGTTGATCTACCTCAAAGGCAAGGGAGGCTGGCACAGCATACCGACCGAGATCGGATGCTCAGCAATGCTCGTTCGCAAGCGCTTCACCGAGTGGAGAGCGGCGGGCGTACTGCCGGCAATCCAGCGCGCGATACAGGCCCATCCACACGCCCCGGCAGGGTTGCACTGGGAAAAGCTCGGCGGGCTACCCACGATCGCACCAGAAGAAAGGGCGGCGCTGATCCGACGCATAGAACACTTCCGCCTTACGCAGATGATGACGGTCGGCGAAGCGAGCAAGGCGCTGTTTGGGCATGGATCGGCATACCCGCGCATCCTTGGTGGCGGCGCGGTTTTGGTCCGAACTGCGGAGCGCGCTTTTGCCGGCTTGCACTCGTACCGGGCAGCTTAGTTTGCGGGGCGCGGCTGGCGGCGGATTGAACACGGCCGAATTTGCCCTGCCGA
Source organism: Sphingomonas turrisvirgatae (assembly GCF_001721295.1). Lineage (GTDB taxonomy): Bacteria > Pseudomonadota > Alphaproteobacteria > Sphingomonadales > Sphingomonadaceae > Sphingomonas > Sphingomonas turrisvirgatae. Next base: position 103,225 of record NZ_MDDS01000081.1, read on the forward strand.
GTCCGTACAGCGTGATTTCAGCGATCCAGCAGATGACATAGCCGCGATCCCCGGAACGGCTCACAGGGCCTCTCAGGGCCTGCCCGAGTAGCGAGGGCACTCGACGGCCTGAAATCGCGGAAGCGGTTGTGTGCGCTGGACCGAATACGGTTTTGAAACCGTCAACCACACGGGGACAAATTCTTCCTGTGCAGCCGTTCGCCGGGCTTATACGGCATCCCGCTCGATAGGGTTCAAACCCGGAGTAGGCCCTTGGAAAAACCGAGGGACAGGCGGGGCGGGCCAGCCATCCGACGCTCATCCAAACTCAGGATCATGCCGGGCGGGCCGGGCTACATCCGATGATCTGTCTGATCGGGAGTAGGCCGGGCAGCTTCCAACGACTCTCCAAATCTAGGATCATATTAGATGAGGAATTGCGTCAGCTAGCGTTAGCGAACCTGCCCGCGACGCTTATTAATGCCTGCCACCAACTCTGCCCTAACGGCTACCCGCGTATCATCCCAGGTCTTTGCCATTGGCTGCTTTGCCATGAAGGCCCAGTGCCTGACCTGATACTCGGCAACCTTCGCCTCTTGCTCACAAAGCAGGAGGGCGGCGTCCGCTACGGCTTCCGCTGTGGCTTCATTGCCTTGTAATCGGCCGGAAGCATCTAGCAGGCAATCGAACCATACGCCCGTCGCTGGACTCTGGGCTGACAATGCAAGCGCAAGCAGGATCATCCGCGAAGATTAGGCGGATACTTGCTCTTGTCCAGCTGCTTTCGCCCCGGCGCGCATCGGGGCACTATCTCTCTGATAATTGTGGACATGATCCACCGAAAACAAGGGAACAATGACGTTTCATACCGTGAATACCTCTGCGCTTAACAGCGTGGAGGCCGAACAATACTTCACCGGCACCGATCGCCGGTACATGACGGGGCTACGCGCAACCCTGGAAATGCTGGGACTGCCCCTACCCGACTATGCCATGCGCCAGCCCGCAGGGCGGCGTCCTGCCAAGGCCGTCATGGCCGCTTATCAACTCGACAATCACAGCCAGCGTCACCCTGCCGGCTACCGTCCGCGCCGCGAGAATGCGTCGTCGGAAACCGTTGCGGCCGCACGCGCCAAATCCAACAGGAACCAATGACAATCCGAACCTCAGACGAAATCCGCGATGACCTTGCTGTCCAAGGCAAGGCGCTGGCCCAGGCGAACGCGGACGCCGCTCTCCACGAAAGGCTTATTGCCGCTAAAGCGGAGGCCACACGGCTCCGCAAGGTTTGTGATGGTCTTACTGCCGAACTTAGCCAGGCGCAGGCCGCTGAGGCCAAGGCCGTCATCGCCAAGTTCGAGGCTGGAAACCGGAACTTCCGGGTCGAGCGCGTCCAACACGACCAGCGCAAAGGCATAGCGCACGACCGCTTTGTCATCACATGGGAGCGCCTGTGCTATGACATGAACGCCCATGATAGCGTATGGCAGGACCAGACCATTGATGGCTTCGCCGTACTTCCCGATGACGTGATGCAGTACATTCTCCGGCACAAGCCGCAGGTCATTCCCGCCGACATCCTTGCGCTCGCTCCGGACGATCCGTTCGAGGCAATGGGCCGCTACCTGACTGGCAAGGCGCGGGGCTATTTTAAGGCATGACGGGCATACTCCCGTGGACGGTAACGCAATGCTGGGCATGGGCGGAGGTCAGCCCTCCCCTTGCTGATCTTGCTGGCGTTCCTGCTTACGATGCGGCGATCCGGCCAGAAACCTTGGATGGCTTGGCTGAACAAGCTGGCGATTGGGGACCGTTCGCACAACAGCTGGCAATTTGGTTTGCGGTCGAGGCGACTTGCGCCGACAACGATGCGCAGGCAGGCGTCCGCGCGCACTCGGACGAACTGACCGCAGCGGCCGGCTTCCCTGCCACCATCGGCACCCGCCCGGCCGCGCAGCCCGACGACGCGGCAGAGGTTGCCTTGGCGGAATACCGCAGATGGCGTTTGCAGGGGCAACCTTTGCTTATCGGCGGCATCGCCTGTGCATTGTCGGCGGTTCGGGCAGAGGCGAACGCCGCGCGCTGGCGGCGCGAAAGCAAGGGCACGGTCGGCCGTGACCTGATCGACCTGTTCGATGCAGGATTGACCCCGCGCAATGGCGCGACGCCGCCGCACTCCACGACCTGATTACGAAGCGCCGCAGCGCGCATACGAAAGACACAACATGAATCAATTCGCAGGAGGTAACTCCTGATGGCTACCGGCTACGATCGGCGGCAAGCATCGCGCGACACGTTCGCGTTCAAACCGGCTGCGGCAGGCCAGCAGCAGGCGCGGGCCTCCGGTCAAAGCCGGGGCGCGCAGCTCGTCGGCGGACAGTCCGTTGGCGAGGGCGTCGCGGCTGGCCCGCAGACGGACGCCGGCCCGGTCGCGGCTGGGCTGGGCCAGTTCGTCAAGCAGATCATGGAGCCGCACATCCAGCGGCGTCAGCAGGAGGAGTTCTTCAAGGGCTACACCCGCGCCCAAGAAGGCGTGGCGCTGGAGGAGATTACCACCTCGTCCAAGGGCCTGAACAAGGTTTTCGGCCCGACCGCCTACGAGCAGGGCGCGCGGGTTTTTACGGCCCAAGGCGCAATCGCCACCTGGCAGCAGGGCCGCATGGCGGAAATGGATCAACTCAAACGGCTCCCGCCCGACGAACTCGCCAAGGTGCTCGCCACCACCTCCCAGGAAATCATGACCGGCGACCCGTTCGCGGACCAGATTTTGCAGAAAGACCTGATCGAGGCAGGCGGGCCGCTGACGGCGCTTGTCGCCAAGGAGCGCTACACCTTCCTGCAAAGCGAGGCCGCGCGAACGTACGGCGAACTCGGCAGCAAGGCCGGTACGTCGCTCCAGCAGATCGCCACTGCGAACGCCCGGCTGACTGCACCCGATGACGCCACGACTACCGCGCTCGCGCAGCAGACGCAGGTGTTCCTCGGCACGATGGTCAAGCCCGAGGGCATGGACGACGAGACGTACCGCAAGTTCCTCTACAACTTCATGGCGGGCGCTATGGAGCGCGGCGACTTCTACGCCGTGTCGGCGCTGCGTCGGGCCGGCATCACCGCCGTGTTCGGCGACGACGAGAAGCTAAAGCTGGAGAACGCATACGAGCGCTACGGCAACCGCGTGCTCGGCAAGGCCGTCATGCAGCCAGAGTTCGCCGACCGGCTGCTCAAGCTCGACACGCGCATGAAGATGGCGGAAATCCAGACCGAGGGCGGCATCACGCCGATCGAGGCGGCGCAGGAGCTTGCGTCGATCAACGCGGAACTCAAGCGCGCCACAGGGATCGAGGACATCGACCTGTTCGACATGGAGGACATCCGCGGCGCGGCGGGCGATGTGGTCAAGGCCACGGTGTCCGCGTTCAAGCGCGCGCAGGACCGCCAGTGGCAGATCGCCGATCGCAACCAGCAGCGCCAATGGGACTTGGAGGACCAGGCCCGCGAGGATGCGCAGGAGACGGCCCAAGTCGGCGCTATGTGGGCGGCTGGCGCGGTCAACTCCGGCATCGCCGCTGGCATGAAGGCGGGCGACTTCGACGTGCTCGCCATCAACGATTACCGCGCCGGCAACTTCAAGAACATCGCCAATGCCTACGCCCGCGAGGGCTGGGTGTCCGGCCGCACCGGCAGCATGATGCGCGCCCGGATCACGAGCAGCCTCGGCCAGCAGTACACCAAGGAGTTCAAGGCGGGGCACGACGAATGGGCGGCGCTCTACAAGGCGAACCCGGCAGCGGCGAAGGCGTACTACGGCAATCTCCACCTGCCGATGCAGCGGTTCGACCAGCTGGTGAAGGGAGGCACCTCGCCGCAGATCGCCTTCGTGCGCAGCTTCGGCGATCCCGCCGTTTACTCCAAGGATCGCGTCCCGCCCGAGCGGCGGAAGGGCGTGCAAGAGGCAGCCGAGAAGGCCATCGCCGACACGCAGCCCTACACTCTGTTCGGCTACGGCATCACCGGCACGCCGCTCAATGAGAGCAGCAAGCGCGCCTTGGTCAACGCCGTGCGCGAGAACGCAGGTGTGGCCGTCAGCGCCGCGCCGGGCCTGTCCGATGACGCAGCAGTGCGCCAGGAGTTCAAGGCGCTCACGCAGTCCGGCCGCGCCGAAGTTTACGGCGCATGGGCCTGGACCGGCAACCCGGCAGGCACGACGCCGCTTTGGCGAATGCTGGGCGTCAAGCAGGGCGAGGCCGAGAAGATCATCGACTCGGCCATTGCGGGGGCGCTGCGCGCATCGGGCAGTAATCCCACGGACGGCATCGTTACGCGCATACAAGATACGCAGACGGGCAAGCCTGCCCTTGTGGTGCAGGGCACTGCCGATGGCGAGGATCGCATCGTCGTTATCCCGTACAGCAAGCTGGCGACTGCGGCCCGTGCCCGCGTCGAGGGCGAAGTCCGTGGCAACCAGCGCAAGCGCCGCGTGACGAACCCCAACCCGTACATCCCAATGAACTAAGGAACATGAATGACGGACCCCAGGGGTTCCACCCGTCCCGGTAGCCGTTCCTCCACAGCAACGAACGAGGACAATTGATTGGCTCGACAAGCCGCAATGACCAAATTTGTACGGCAGCAACTTCCCCAGGATCGGCACCTGCCGCCGTTCCGGCCTCTCCAAAAGGCCCCTCCCTACAGCCATCCCCGCCGCCCCCGCAGCTTTCACGAGTTGCGGGAACGGCTTGGCGAATACGGCCCCCTGGCAGTGCGAGCCGCTGAGTTGGCGGCGCTAGTCCGATGGATACATGACACCCCGGAAATGAGCGCACCCGCCGATGTGGCGATGCTGAGCGCCAAGCTCGCGATGGATGCTCTCTACGCAGCCGCAGGCTTGCCGCTGCCAACGGGCAGGCCCCGGCTGGACCTTTTGCCGCGCCTGTCGCCCGAAAGTCAGGACGAAGCGCGCCGCGCTCTCCATGGGATCAGCGCCGAGTGGAATGCGGCCGGCCGCCCGTACCTCAATGGCGAACGTATCGCCAAAACCTACACCTACACAAAATCCTGCATGAACAAGAAAGAGCGGAATGACCGCATTTAATCCGAAGCAGCGCGCTCAGATCAACGCCGCGCTTTGCGTCGCGCACGAGGCGGGCAAAGATGTTGCGCCCATCCAGCGGCGCGCGCAGACCATCATGGCAACCGGGCATGACCCGTGGCGCGCATACAAGGCGGCGATCGGCGAGTTCGCCAAAGCCAATCCTGCGCTTCGCCCTGCAATGGCGCGGATCGACGCGCTGATCGAGGCGAGCGATGCGACCACCGTGGCGAAGTACGACAGCGCCCTGAGCACGTACATCCGCACGGGCGACGAAGCCGCAGTAGCCGGCCTTGAACCGATGATGCGGGCGGACATGACGGCGCTAGCCGTACGCAACGGCGAAATCTCCGCCGACGATGCCGCAGCGGGCCGCGTGAACTGGGCCGGCTTGGGCATGGGCTGGGATGACGGGAAGCCGCAGCAGTTCGCGTTCGCCACACCTCCTCAGGGCACAGCTGAGCAACGCCCCGCCCCTGCCACTCAGGCCGGCCCGATCCCTCCAGCGCTGCCCCCAGGGGGGGCAGGCCGGGACGCGTGGAGCAATCAGCAGGGAGTTAGCGCCCGCCCGCGCGCATCAATCGAAAGCGACGGCCGTGCGGAGCGAGCTTGGGAGGGTGTCGCGGCCCCGTTGGCGGGACCGTTGCCAGCAACTTCAATATAGGCGGAAGGAGGGCCGGGTTAATCCTGGTCCTTCGCCGTCCAAGGCTCGATCGTCGTAAGTCCCGGAATGCGATACAGCGCCATCCCTGCCACGACCTGATGAGCCGGGTAGCCGCTGCCGTATTCGTCGGCAACGTCGCCTGGGCTGTGCCCCATAATCTGCCGCTGCACACCTTCCACAATGCCCGCGCCACGCGCGTACTGCTTGAACGTATGGCGGAAGGAATGAAACACCATCCGCCTGTCCGTCACCTTGCAGGTTCCCCGCAAATGGACGCTAAACCACTCGCCCCACTTAGCGGTGAGGCGTCCGTACACATTAGGGCGAAGTTGAAATAGGCGATCGGCTTTGCTCTCCCGCACGCTTTCCACAAACCGGATGAAACCTAGCCGCTCTAGCTCGGGGTGCACGGGGACGGAGCGCTCACTGGCGGCATTCTTGAGCTTTAGCTTATCGTCCGCTTCCTCTTTAATGTGGATGAACCACGATTGCTGCGGCTTTCCATCGGCGTCAGGATACGTCACGCGCTCCACGTCCGACGGGCGTAGCTGTCCAAGCTCCTCCATACGCGCTCCGGTGTAGAGCGCGAGCAGCGGCAACCAGAAAGAGGCCTCTCCCCTGCCCCCCGTCGGCCGCTCGCCATCTGTATATATCGCGCTAGCAAAGATGCGATTGAGCGAGGCTAGATCGAACTCACGCCGCCTATTCCTGGCTGCCTCAGCGTCTCTGATCGACACCCCCGCCGCCGCGTTTTCTTTGGCGTAGTCATTCTCGGACGCCCATTGGAGCAACGTTCGCAGCCGGCTCAATTTCATCTTGATGTTGGCGGCGGACTGCCCCTCCTGGACCAGCTTCGTCTTGAAGGTGAGCACATCCGCCCGCGTGATCGCGCCCACAGGCTTCCGGCCCGCCCGCTCATAGAACCATCGTGCAACGGCCCGGTGCGTGTCCACGCCCTTTTTGGCAACCTTTCGCTCTGCCGACCACAAGTCGACAATCTCGCCATCCAACATCACGCCGGACGTTTGTGCAGCTGGTGCCCGTGGCGATGCAGGAGCCTCCGTTGACGCGGCAGGCGACCCGTCCAGCGCGGCCCGCTGCACCTTCATTGAAGCCAGCCGATCGCGGAGGATGTCCCGATCGAACTCGACTTCCTCGAACAGGTAGGCGACGGTGCGCTCCTCCGGTGTCATTTCAGCGGTTCGGCCACGCAGGCGGTTTCGCAGCGCTGCAATGGCGTCAGATAGCTCCTCCCGCCGCGCCTCTTTCTCATCCGCCTCCCGCAGGCCGATTTCAGAGGCTACGCGGTCATGTTCTTCCCGCGCGGCCTCATAGGCTGCGGCCCGATCCGATCGAGCCTGCACGACGTCCTGTGGGGAAATTTGAGACATCCTGGCGCGGGCTTTGTCGAGCAGCCCGTCCGTTTCAATCGTATGGCGAGGAATGAGGCGTTTGGCCTCGTCGCGATCCTTGGTGCGCAGACTCAGCATGAACTCGCTGCGACCGCCGAACGCGGGCCGCAGATCAGCCGGGATGACCCGCCGAAAATAGTAGGTCGAGCCGCGTTTCGCGAGGTGAGTACACATGGCTTTCGCTCCTGCTACGTTTGTAACAGCCGCTCGTAAAAAGCCTAGGTTTTCTGCCGTTTTGCTGCGTTTTCAGCAGCTTGGAACGGATGGTGGAGCCGAGGGGGATCGAACCCCTGACCTTCGCAATGCCATTGCGACGCTCTCCCAGCTGAGCTACGGCCCCATCCGTCCGGGAAGGCGGCGTTTAGCAGCCGCCGCGCGGTTTGCAATCCGCTTTCCCCGCTTTTTTAGCTTTCGTCTTCGTCATCGGCGGTAGCGACGCCCAGATCGTCGTCGCCGCCCAGATCGACATCGTCGTCCGGCGAGCCTTCCGCATCCTCATCGACGTCCAGATCGGCGTCAAGATCGGTGTCAGCGTCCTTCGTCTTGTCCACGTCGGCCTTCACCGCCTCGAACGGCAGCGGCTGCTTCGACTTCAGGATTGGCTCAGGCTCCCAGGCGAACGCACAGGCGATGCAGGTGACCGGTTCGTCCTTGGTCAGATCATAGAAGCGCGTCGCGCATTTCGGGCAAGTCCGCTTCGTGCCCCATTCCGGCTTCACCATAGTGCCGCTCTAACCTTTGCTGCGATTTTCAAGGATGACGGGAATTTGCGTCCCCGCTGAAGTGGCGCGCGCCTTGCCATAGCGCAAGCCCCCTGTCAAAGCCGCGGCCGATGAGTGCCTCGACCCCCTTCCCCTTCGCCATCGACGCGCGCGGCCCGCTGCGCGGCGCGCTAACCGTCCCGGGCGACAAGTCGATCAGCCACCGATCGCTGATGTTCGCCGGCCTGGCCGTAGGCGAAAGCCGGATCGAGGGGTTGCTGGAGGGCGAGGACGTACTGGCGACCGCCGCCGCGATGCGCGCGATGGGCGCGACTGTCGAACGCCACGATGACGGTGCCTGGCACGTGTGGGGCGTCGGCGTGGGCGGGCTGCTCCAGCCGGAAACGGCGCTCGAGATGGGCAACTCCGGCACGTCCACCCGCTTGCTCATGGGGTTGATCGCCAGCCACGGCATCACAGCCACCTTCACCGGCGACGCGTCGCTGTCGAAGCGGCCGATGGGCCGCGTGATCGATCCACTGTCCCGAATGGGCGCCGAGTTCACGTCCAGCCCGGGTGGGCGCTTGCCGCTGACGATGCGCGGCCTGAATCCGGCAGTGCCGATCGATTACACCCTGCCGGTCGCGTCGGCGCAGGTGAAGTCGGCCGTGCTGCTGGCGGGACTGAACGCACCGGGTATCACGCGGGTGATCGAACCGATCGCCACGCGCGATCATAGCGAGCGGATGCTGACCGGCTTTGGCGCGGAACTGTCGGTCGAGGACTCGCCTCAGGGCCGGGTCATCTCGATCCGTGGAGAAGCAGAGCTGAAGCCGCAGCAGATCACGGTTCCCGGTGACCCGTCTTCCGCGGCGTTCTGGATGGTCGCGGCCTCAATTGTGCCGGGGTCGGACGTGACGATCGCCAATGTGGGCCTTAATCCCACGCGCACCGGCATCATCACCGCGCTGCGCATGATGGGCGCGGATATTGCCGAGATCGACCGGCGCGTCGTCGGGGGCGAGCCCGTCGCCGATCTGCGCGTACGCCATGCCCCGCTGTCCGCCATCCAAGTGCCCGCGGACCTCGCGCCCAGCATGATCGATGAGTATCCGGCGCTGTTCGTCGCTGCGGCCTTTGCCGATGGTCGTACGATCGCGCGCGGGGCCGATGAGCTGCGCGTCAAGGAGTCCGATCGCATCGCTGCCATGGCCGCGGCGCTTAGCAACAATGGTGTGGCGATCGAGGAGTTCGAGGACGGCCTTGCCATCACCGGCAGTGCGGGCAAGCCGATTGCCGGGGGCGGCGCGGTCGCTTCCAAACTGGACCACCGTATCGCGATGAGCATGGTCGTGGCCGGCCTGGGCGCCCGTGCGCCAGTACGTATCGACGATGCGGCGCCGGTCGCGACCAGCTACCCAAGCTTTTTCACGACGCTCGACCAACTGACCGGCCGGGACGAACCCGCATGATCATCGCTGTTGACGGACCCGCCGCATCGGGCAAGGGCACCATCGCCCGCGCGCTGGCGCGCCATTATCACCTGCCGCATCTCGACACCGGGCTGCTCTATCGCGCGGTCGCAGCGACAGTGCTTCGCGAGGAACTGGACCCGGAACGCGAGGCGGACGCGGTCGCCTCCTGCGGTTTCGACGACCTGCTGCTGGCCGACGAGTATCTGCGGACGGACGAGGTCGGCAAGGTCGCGTCGATCGTGTCGGCCCACCCGCTGGTTCGCGCGGCACTGTTGCAACGTCAGAAGCGGTTCGCGCTTCAGCCGGGCGGCGCGATTCTGGACGGGCGGGACATAGGGACGGTGATCGCCCCTGATGCGGACGCCAAGCTGTTCATCAAGGCGACGCCGACGATCCGCGCTCAGCGCCGTCATGCCGAACTGAAGAAAGCCGGCCTGTCCGTCAGCATCGACAAGGTGCTGGCAGACATTCGAGCTCGCGACGAGCGGGATTCGAAACGCGCAGCAGCGCCGCTGGTCGCCGCGCCGGACGCAGCAGTGCTCGACACAAGCTTCCTGTCGATCGATTCGGCCGTGCAGAAGGCGATCCAGCTGGTTGAGCGACTCCGCGCAGCGAAGGCCGGCCGACTTTAGTCGCCTGTGGGCCGCTGCTGCTCGCTTGCCTGAAGCTCAAGGAACCGGTCGAGCAAGGCCAGGCGGGTCGCGATATCGCGTCGGTAGCCGGCACCGGCCGGTGTCAAGGCGAGTGCGTCTGCCCAGAGCGGCCGCGCGGCGGCGAACTGCCCGGCGCGCACTTGCGCCAGTCCGTAGAAAAAGCGTGGACCCGGATGCTTCGGCGCAAGCGTGATCGCGCGACGGAATGCGACCGCCGCCGCTGGCGAGACGGTGCGGCCATCCGCCTCGGCCAGCACGACACCGAGCCAGGTCCACAGCGCCGAGTCCTGGGGCGAAGAACGCACCCCGCCGAGCATGAGCCTTGCCGCACGGCGGGCGTCCCCGCCACGGATCAGGGCGTCCGAGGCGAAAAAGTAGCTGTCGTCCGACGTGAATCGCCCGAACATGGCGCCGCGCAGGTCGCGCAGCATGGGATCGTCCTGCTGCGCCTTGCGGCCGGCTTCGACTGGCGCGCCCGGCAGATCGGACCGCGCCTGCAGCGCATAACCGGCTGCACCGAGCATCAGTGCCGCGCCGGCTAATGACCACAAGCTGCGCGGCAGACCGAGAAGCCACAGCAACGTAAACACCGCTGCGCCGATCCCCGCCAGGGCAAGCCAGCCCATCATGCGCGACGCCTCCGCCGAAGCGATCCGCGCGCAAGCCAAAGCCCTGCGGCCAGCAGAAGCAGCGGCGCGAGCCATAGCGGCGCGGTTGCCCAACTCAGTGGCGGGTCATAGGTCACATAGCTGCCATAGCGTTCGATCAGCCACGCGCGCACCTCAGACGGCTTCTCGCCTGCTGCGATCTTCTGCCGCACGACGCGGCGCATGTCCGCGGCCATGTCGACATCGCTGTCGTGGATCGACTGCCCCTGGCAGACGAGGCAACGCAGCTCTGCCATCAGTTCGGCCGCCTGCGCTTCCTTCGTGGCATCGGGGATCTGCGCATAGCCGAGATCGACGGGCATGCCGGCCGTGAGCGCCAGCGCGATCATCATGCTCATCGCGCGTCCTCCAGCGCCTTGAGCAGTTTGGGCACGTCTTCCTCGCGAATGTCGCCGATATGCTGCGCCGCGATCCGACCCTGCCCGTCGATGACGAAGGTTTCGGGCACGCCAGACGAGCCGATGCTGATCTGAACCTGGCTCTGCGGATCGCTGCCGATCCGGGCATAAGGGTCGCCGTGCCGGGCAAGGAAAGCGGCGACTGCCTGCGGCGTGTCGCGGATCGCGATCGCATCGATCTGGACCCCTGCGGCCTTCAGCTTCATCAACTGGGGCGCTTCGGCGATGCAGGGTACGCACCAGCTGGCAAAGACGTTGAGCAGGCGCGGCTTGCCGGTCGCCAGGTCGCCGCGGTCCAGCCCCGGCTTGGCGGGGAGCAGCGGCGCCAGCGCGAAGTCGGGCAGCGGCTTACCGATCAACGCCGATTTCACCACCGTGTCGGGCGGCGCGATCAGCCGCGACCCTGCAACCGCAACCAGCCCGGCGAACACGATGAGAGGGACCCAGAGCAGCCAGCGCTTCATTCCGCTTCCTCTCGACGACGCACGCTGCGCCGCTCGCGAGAGATACGGCCGATCAGCGACAAGGCACCGCCAAGCGCAATCAATCCGCCGCCGAACCAGATCAACGTCACGAACGGCTTCCACCACAGCCGCAGCTGCCACCGGCCCTGTGCATCCTGGGCACCCAGCACGGCGTATAGCTGGCCATCGACACGGGTGCGGATCGAGGCTTCCGCGGTATCCGTGGGCGGCGAGGCGTAGAAGCGCCGTTGCGGCGTGAGCAGCAAGGGCGTGCCCCCGTCACTCCGTATGGCCGTCACGCGACCTTCGACCGCCGACCAGTTATCGCCGACTACCGGCGCAACGCCGTTCAGCACGATCCGCCACGGCCCGACATAATAGGGTTGACCATAGCGCGCAGCCACCAGCCGCTCGCTCGTGAACGCGCTGTCCGCCGCCATCCCGGCCAAGCTGACCGCGCAGCCGAAATGGGCCACGATCATGCCCCAGGTGAACAGCGGCGTGCGCAACAGATTGCGCCTCCACAGCGGCGCGAAGCTGGCGATCGCAACGGCGGCGGCAAGACCCAGGCCGACGATCTCCATCCAACTGGCATCGTCCGCGGCCAGGAACGTCGCTGCCGTCACGAGCGCCGCCGCCCCGGCCGGCACCGTCATCTTCTCCAGTATCGCGTTGGCCTCGTCACGGCGCCAGCGCAGCATCGGTCCCACGGCCATGGCCGCGACCAGGAAAAGCGCGATCGGTCCCGTCGTCTTATTGAAAAAGGGCGGCCCCACCGACAACTGTTGCCCCATGGCCTGCGCCACGATGGGGTAGAGCGTGCCGATGAGGACGATGCCCAGAATGACGCTGAGCAGCAAGTTGTTGAGGACCAGCCCGCCTTCACGACTCAGCAGGTCGAATGGCTGTCCCGCCTTCACTCGCCCGACCCGCGCGCCGTACAGGGCAAGCGCGCCGCCGATATAGATGGCGAGCAGCACCAGAATGAAACTGCCGCGCGTCGGATCGACGGCAAAGGCATGGACACTGGTCAGGATGCCCGATCGTACCAGGAACGTGCCGAGCATCGACATCGAAAAGGCAACGACCGCCAGCATGAGGGTCCAGGCGCGCAGTCCGTCCCGGGCCGCCAGCACGTTGACCGAGTGCAGCAAGGCGGTCGCGGCGAGCCAGGGCATCAGCGATGCGTTCTCGACCGGGTCCCAGAACCACCAGCCGCCCCAGCCAAGTTCGTAATAGGCCCAATAGCTGCCTGCGGTGATGCCGATGGTCAGGAATATCCAGGCGCCCAGTACCCACGGCCGCATCGCGCGGGCGAAGACGGGTCCGACCTCGCGCGTGATCATGGCGCCGACCGCAAAGGAAAAGGCGATCGAAAGCCCGACATAGCCGAAATAAAGCGTCGGCGGATGGAACGCCAGGCCAGGGTCCTGAAGCAGCGGATTCAATCCCATGCCATCGAGTGCCGGCGGATCGAGGCGGGTAAACGGGTTCGAGGCGATCACCAGAAATGCGTAGAAGCCCAGCGCGATGAACGCCTGTGCCCCCAAGGTGGCGATCAGCGTCGCGCGATCCAGCTTGCGCTCGAACATCGCGATGCCCGCGCCGGCAAGCGCGAGCACGGTCACCCACAGGAGCATCGAGCCTTCGTGATTGCCCCACGCACCAGCGAACTTGTACAGCAGCGGCTTGGCCGAATGACTGTTCTGCGCCACGAGCAGCACCGACATATCGCTGCGCAGGAAAAGTATGATCAGCAGTGCGAACGACAGCGCGGCAAGTGCCCCCTGTGCAATCGCCACCGGCCGCACCGCGGCGGCCAGTTCGTCCTGCTTCAGCCGGAGCCCGAGCGCCGCGGACGCCAGCTGAAGCAGCGCCATCGCCGCCGCGAACCACAGCGCCGCCAGTCCTGCCTCGGCAATCATTTGGTGCCAGCCGCAGTCGTGCCGGCCCCAGCAGCCGCCATCTTGTCGGCGATCTCCGGCGGCATGTAGCGCTCGTCATGCTTGGCGAGCAAATTGTCCGCAACGAAGCCGCCGGCATCAGTGAACTTGCCCTCAGCGACCACGCCGGACCCTTCCTTGAACAGGTCGGGCGCGACGCCGGTGAACCGCACCGGCACTTTCGCCGCATTGTCGGTGACGACGAAGGCGATAGTGACTCCGTCGCTCAAGTGCCTGATCGACCCCTTCTCGACCATGCCGCCAAGCCGGACTGCCTTGTCCGTCAGGGGCGACTTGGTCGCAACGTCGCTCGGCGTATAGAAGAACGCAGCCTGGTCCTGCAGCGCCGACAACGCAAGCCCACTCGCCCCGCCGATCGCGCCCAGCGCGGCGAGGCCCAGGAACAGGCGCTGATGCTTGCGCTTCACCGGCGGTCTCGCAACGCTTCAGCCGCGCGTTCGGCTCGACGCATCGCGATCCAGCTTGCGAGCGACAGCCCGCCCACCCCGATCGCGGTAACCACATAGGCAGCGATGATGAACGGCCAATGGTTCATGCCGTCATCCGACGTATACGTGCCTCGATCCGCTGTTCAGCCAGTGCGGAACGCATCCGCATCAGCACGACCCCGCCGAACAACAGGCTGAAGCCCATCAGGTTGACCAGCAGCGGCCATAGCATCGACGGGTCGATTGTCGATTTCGTCAGTGACAGGCTCTGCCCCTGATGCAGCGTGTTCCACCACACCACCGAATAGCGTATCACCGGCAACAGCGCGGTGCCGGCAATGCCCAGCAAGGCCGGAATGCGACCGTCGCCGCCACGCTCACGGTCGGCGCGTTCGAGTGCGATCCAGCCGATATAGATGAACAGCAGCAAGAGCATCGTGCTCAACCGCCCGTCCCACTCCCACCACGTCCCCCAGGTGGGCCGGCCCCAGATCGAACCGGTGATCAGACACAGCGCCGCGAACACCGCCCCGACGGGCGCGATCGCGCGCGCCGCCAGCGCCGCGAGCGGATGACGCCAGACTAGGAAGGCGAAGCAGGCCAGCGCCAGGCTGCTCCATCCCCCCATGCCCAACCAAGCGCTGGGCACATGGATGTACATGATCCGCACGCTTTCCTTTTGCAGGTAATCCGGCGGGGTTTGAGTCAGCCCGCCCCAGCAGCCGAACAGCACCAGCGCCAGCCCGCCCCAGAACAGAAGCGGCGTCAGCAAGCGCGCGATTTTCAGGAAGCGCGTGGGATTGGCGAGAGCGTGGATCACGATATTGCCGCGCCTTTACGGCAGTTCGCGCTGCGAATCCACTTCGCGTTTCTTACTGGCTGCCGATGTCGATCATCTGGGTTCCGGAAGCGCAGGCAACGGCGGTGCCTGCCAGCGCATCTGCGGCATTCGGCCATTCAGCAACATGCTGGCCAGCACCGATCGCCGCACAATGCAGGCGTGGATGCCATAGCTCAGCAGCCCGACCACCCCGATAGCAACGGCATAGCCGATCAACGGCGGTGCATGATATCGCGCAAGGATCAGGTTGGTAGCAATCAACAAGGGGAAGTGCACGATATAGATCGTGAAGGAAGCAGCGCAGAGGCGCGTCACCCAGGCACCGGACGCCGGGATCCGCATGGCGGAGCTAAGGACCACCAGCACCGCGGCCGAAGGGCATAGCGCGCCCAGAAGGAAGCGGAGCTGCATCTCGACCGCCGCACCCGCAGCGGCGGCATAGCGAGGCGCGATGCCGAGTCTCCAGGCGCCGTAGCCACACACCGCGAGGAGCAGGATCGAGGCCAGCACGGCGGTGCGCCTGAGCATCGTCTCACGGAGCGCACGCGAACTCGCGAGTGCCATGCCGAACAGATAGAGTGGGAGGTACCCGACGATCAGCCGGGTTTCCATCAGCATCGGCTGGAGCGCTGGAGGCGCGATGCGCAGGACGATCCACACCGTAACGACCATCAGGAACAGCGTCAGCCCGGCAAGCGCGGCGATCACGGCACACTGCCCCCAATTGCGCAGGCGTGCGACCACCCGCGCACCATCACGCGATGCAACGTGCCCGACGATCAGGAACGCGACGCCCTGATAAAGCAGCAGTGCGAACAGGAACCACAGATGGTGCCATTCGAACGGCAGGACATTCGCACTTCGATCGGACGGCAGCCCCGCGACGAGCATCGAATGGATCGCCGGTGAAATCACGGCAATACCGAACAACGCTGGAACACCGATGCGAAGTGACCGGCCGGTCAGCCAGTCGCTAGCGTGCTGCCTGCTCAGCGACCGCGCCGCCAGGAACCCCGCGATCGCAAAGAATGCCGCCATCCGGAAACTGGTCGAGATGGCCTCGATGACATGGAACAGGGGGTGGTTGGGCTGAAGCATCGTGCCGTGGAAGAACAGTCCGCCGGCCAGCAAGGCGGCGCGCCAGCTATCCAGACCTGCGATATGGTTGTGGCGCACCGGTCAAGCCTGACGCGGCGGCGCGTTACAGCGCCGGGCTTGATCTGGCAGGATAATCGGCATCGCACCGGCAATGGCTTGCGGCCATTTGCGGTATCCGGCGTCGTTGAGGTGAATGCCGTCCTCGCGGAAGTAGGGGCCGGGACGCCCTGCGATCAGCAACGACGCTTCAATGTCCAGGAAGGCAAGATCAGCCTGACCGGTCGCGATGGCGCTGGCCCGGCGGTTGAAATCCAGCTGCTTCGGTCGATCGTCCCATCGGGTCGGCGACGGCTTGAGCGAGACGATCATCATCTTCATCTGGCCATAGCGGGCACGCTTGGCGGCAATGAATGCTTGCAGGTCGGCAATCGCGTGGTCGGCCGTACCGCCAAATGCAATGTCGTTCTCACCCGCATAATAGACGATCGCGGCGGGCGGCACGCCGTCCGGCTCGTTCTTGAAGCGATGCGTGATCTCTCGCATCGTCGCGCCACCGATCCCGCGATTGCGCGCCTCCCACGGCGCCATATCCTCGGGCATGCTGTGCCAGTTAGCGATCGACGAACTGCCGATGAACCAGATCGAGCATCCGCGGAGCGAGGCTGGAACAGGCGCAGTCGGTAGCGGTGAAGCGGCCGCCTCGGCAAATAGCCGCTCACGTTCCGCATTCCGCCCGAACATCCAGCCAGTCAGCACGGCAACGAAGATCGCGAGCGCGAACAGCAGCTTGCGCCGTACGCCACCTTCCGCCTTCACTGACGCCATCTCGTCCATCGCCTGCTCCCGCCACGCGCGATTCGCATAGCGGGTGCATGCTTAATCGGTGGTAAGCGGCAGTCCGGCGCCGACAGTCAGCCCCGCCCGATCAGCCTCTTGGCGATCGTGTCCGCGACGTCGCTGGCGGGGGCGTCGGTGCGGTCACTCTCGTCCCACACCTCGATCAGACGATCCGGGATGCGCGCAATGCGCGCTTCCACTTCGGCGCGGTCGCCCTGCCCCAGATATTCCAGCCCGACATTGATGATCCCGCCGGCATTGATGACATAGTCCGGCGCATAGAGGATGCCGCGTGCATGGATGCGATCGCCGTCGCCCCGGGTGGCAAGCTGGTTGTTGGCACCGCCGGCCACCGCCTTGCAGTCCAGTGCCGCGATCGACTCAGCGGTCAGCACGGCACCCAGCGCGTTGGGGCTGACAATGTCGGCCGAAACCTGCAGGATTTCGTCAGCGCTCGTTACATCGGCACCGAGTTCCGCAGCCAGCGCAGCCGCTTTGTCCTGATTGACGTCCGCCAGCGTCAGCTTGGCGCCGTCGGCGGCAAGGCGACGCGCCAGTCCACCGCCCACGCTGCCGACGCCCTGAACCGCGACATGAACCCCGCGCATGGAATCGACGCCCAAGGCGCGTTTCGCTGCCGCCTTCACGCCAAGGTAGATGCCAAGCGCGGTGAACGGACCTGGATCGCCACCCGCGCTGCCGCCCTCGACCGGGAGGCCCGACACATGCCGCGTGCGGGTCGCGATCGTCTTCATGCGAGCCTCGGACATGCCCACGTCCTCGGCCGTGACATAGCGGCCACCGAGCGATTCGACCGCTTCGCCGAACGCGATGAGCTCCGCCTCGCTGATCGTCGCGCCAGGCTCTCGCGCCAGCACCACACCCTTGCCGCCGCCAAGCGGCAAGCCGGCCATCGCATTCTTGAAGCTCATGCCGCGTGACAGGCGCAGCGCATCGACAATCGCCGATTCGCTGTTGGCGTAGTGCCAGAAGCGCACACCCCCGGCCGCTGGACCCAGATGGATGCTGTGGATCGCAATCACCGCCTGCAGCCCGGATGCCGCGTCCGTGAACAAATGAACACCTTCGTGCCCATCGAAATCAGCAAGGTCCCAGACGGCAGCCATCACTCGTTCCAGTCGCGTAAGATTATTTCTGGAGCGTGTAATATTGTTTTGAACGGCATCGCGCCAGTGCAAAACGGCAGATCGGGAAATGGGGCGACCGACGGGACTTGAACCCGCAACCCCCGGCATCACAAGCCGGTGCTCTAACCAATTGAACTACGGTCGCCGTGGAGGGGCGCGCTTAGCGGGGGCATGGGGCGCTCGTCAAGCGCCGTGGCGCTGCTTGCGAACAGGGGAGTGCAGCCGAGATTTGCATGGAGTGGATCATCCCGCCGCAATCCCCTCCGCTCGTTTGTGAACCACCCGGCCCTATACAGCGCCGGGTGTCAGCGCTTGCCCATCCTCCGGGCCACGCTGTTCCCGGCGCCGCTTCACAACTTGATCGTGGCGCCCAGGCTGAAGGTGCGCCCCTGATCCCAGCGATTGACATAGACGCGCCTGCCCGACGCGAAGTCCTGAAACTCCTGGAATTTGGTCTTTGTCAGGTTCCGCGCCTCGAACTTCAACTCGATCTCGCCGCCAAACAACGGGATTCCCTGACGGGCGACGAGGTCGAGCCGCACGCCGGGCTTCTCGTAGACATCGGGCAAGAACCCGACGCCTGACGCGTTCGATGCACCGCGCGCCGTCACACGGTCGCTGGCATAATTGACCAGCAGCGTCACCTGCGATGTGGACTGCGTGTCCTCGATGCCCAGTTGAAAGTTGACGAGGTGATCCGACTGCCCGGTCAATGGCGCGCCGTCGCGATACAGCAGGTTGGCGAGGCGCAGCACGATGCCGTTCGGCCCAGCGTTGATGTCCGGCACCGGCGTCGAATCGGCGGTGATCGACGACTTCGTGTAGGTGTAGTTCGCGACCACCAGCAGTCGCCGCGTCGAAAAGAATCCACCGCCGAGGAAGTCGAGCGGCACGTATTTCTGAAGCTCGATCTCGCCCCCGTAAAGCTTGGCTTCCGGCACGTACGAGAAGCCGGTCGTGATCCGCGAATCCAGCGTGGGGAATGCCGAAACCTGCTCGATCGGGTTGTCGATCTTCTTGAAGAAGCCCGCGACAGTCAGCCGCTCGTTGCGGCCGAAAAACCACTCATAGCGGGCCTCGGCGTTGTAGAGCTGGGAATCGACGAGCGCCGGGTTGCCGAAGAACAGGCGATCGCTGTCGAAATCCTGATAGAATTGGGGCGCCAACTCGCGAAACTGCGGGCGTGCGATCGTCTTGGACGCGTGGAGGCGCAGCTGCTGGTTTTGCGCGAAGTTCCAGGTCACCGTCGCCGCCGGCAGCCAATAGCCGTTGTCGAGGTCGGTGCCCGCACCCGCCACGTTCGTACCGACGAATTCCTTGGCGGTTTCGTAGCGCACGCCGATGGTGGCCTTAGCACCCTCCAGCGGCTCGATATCGGCCTGCAGATAGCCTGCATGGATCGTCAGCCCGGCATCGTAGACTGCCGCGCCCTGCCCACCCGAAATGTTGTCGAGCACCAGGCACAGCCCATTGGGACAACCGCCGAGCTGACCATTGATCGCTTGAAGCACTGCCGGCGTCAGCAACAGGTCCGGTCGCAGGTAACGATAGCCGAGCGGCAGCGCCCCACCGGGCTCGTAGCGATAAGCGAAGCTGAAGCGGCTCGAACTGCGTTGCTGGTCCTGATAATAATAGCCAGCCGATAGTCGCAGCGGGAATGCCGTGTTCAGCTTGTAGGACAGATCGGCCTGTCCGCTCCACAAGGTTTCATCCAGTTCGGAAAAGGCGATCTGCGCCTGCTCGTTCGAGGCGTTCAACGCGTTCACCCAGCCGACGCCGGGCTCGATGCGCGAAACGAAGCTGCGCTCGTACGGGGAGTTGCGGCTAGTCTTCGCATAAGCGCCGCGCACATCAAGGCTGAGGTCGTCGAACTTGAATTCGCCGACCAACTGCGATTCGAACAGCTCGCGCTCGAACCAAGCGGTCGTCTGGTTGAAACGCTCGAAGCCCGAGGTGTTGGGGTACAGCGTCGCCGATGCACCGCGCGCCTGTTTCACGGTGTCGTGGATATATACGTTGGTCCAGCGGATCGTCTGATCGCCGAACTCTGCGCCCAGACCCAACAGGCCATTCACGACCGCGCGATTGTCGGTGATGATCGTGCGATAGTCGCTGCGCAGCGTGCCGTCCTCGGCATTGGTGTCCTGCTGGATCGCGTCGCGCGTCTTCCAGCTGTTGCTGATGCCGGCCGAAGCCACGATGCCAAACTGCACGTCACCGGCGTTGAAGCGCTGACCCAGGCTGAGTTCGCCCGAGAAATTGGCTGGGATGTGATAATTGCCCTGCATGATCGTGGTGGGCGAGTTGGCCAGTTGAGCGACCTGATCCGCCGGAATCTGCGCCCCGTTCAGC
Source organism: Sphingomonas turrisvirgatae (assembly GCF_001721295.1). GTDB lineage: Bacteria > Pseudomonadota > Alphaproteobacteria > Sphingomonadales > Sphingomonadaceae > Sphingomonas > Sphingomonas turrisvirgatae. The sequence goes on from NZ_MDDS01000081.1 coordinate 123,396, forward strand.
CCAACTTCCTTGATGAAAGCGGGCACCTTGCGCGTGCCGTCGTCATAGCCGCGCCAGTCGCGACTGCCGCCCTCATAGGTATAGCCATATTCGCTCGTCGTTTCGGTATCGAGCGTCACGCTGCCGCCGATCGAAACGAAGCCCTCTTTTGGGATCGCCTTGGTCGTGAGGTTGATGACGCCACCGCCGAACTCGGCCGGATAGTTGACCGAATAAGTCTTTTGCACGAGCGCCGAGCCGACCACGCTGGTCGGAAAGATATCGAGCGGGACTGTACGGCGCAGCGGCTCCGGCGAAGGCAGCGGCGATCCATTCAGCAACGCCGAGGAATAGCGGTCGCCCAAGCCGCGCACGAACACGAAACCGTTCCCGACGACCGAAAGACCGGTCACGCGTGTCAGCGCGCCGGCAATGTCGCCCTCACCCGTGCGAGCGATGTCCTCCGCCGACAGCACCGAGACGACTTGCGGCGTGGCGCGGATCACGTTCGGGATGTTGCGACCGATCACGACGATCTCGCCGCTGTCGGTCGAGTCAGCACCCGGGGTCGAGATTTCGACTTCTTCTTCCTGCTGATCCGCTTGCCCGGCATCGCTCTGGCTGGTCGGGGTCGTGGACGGCGGTGCGGTCGGGGTCGGTGCACCCGCTGACGCGCCGGACTGGGCAAAGGCCGTCGGTGCGACGAGATTGGTGGTCAGCAGGAGCATGGCTCCGAACGCGAATGGCTTCTTCATGAGCTTGTGCCCCGCTCGATGCTTGAATTGAAAGCCGCCGGGCCGCTGGGCTGGCCCCATCGTCCCGGCGGGTAGGTCACATCGCTGTCAGTTCAGCGATTGTTGCAGGCGAAATAGACCGAGGTGAAAATCGGCGGGCCGTTGTCCTGCAGCGCAGCGTCGGCGGCGCGGAAGGTCGAGCGGGCCGCCGTGCTCGCGATCAGGTTGAGGCAGGGCACCGAGCTTTGCAGCACGCCGTTGACGAACCGGCTGTCCGCACCGCCGCGAATGCGCAGCGCGCCCGTGGTGGCCGCGGTATGGATGAACGTGAAGTTCGAGATGACCGCGTTGGTGCGCGGCAGCAGGTCGTCGTTGTTGTTCGAGTCCACCTCGAGCGTGAACGAGTCGCTGGTGGCGCCGCCCGGCTTCTGTGCGACGACCATAAACTGGACGAAGCCGCGATAGCCGTTGTCGTAATCATAGCCGTCGTCGTCTGCGCCGGTGATTGCGACGTATTTGAGGTTTGCGGTACCGCCGAACACTTCGATGCCGTCATCGGCCGAGTTGTGCGACTGGATATGGTCGAGCTGCGTGCCCGAGCCCACGCCCGCCAGCGTCAGGCCTTGAAGCTCGTTGCCGCCACCGGCCGAGATGTCGATACCGGTGAAGCGGATCTGGACATAGGACATGCGGCCGCTGCTGCTCGCCTTGTCCGGGCCGCCATAGAGGCGGGTGGTCGTCAGGCCCTCTGCCGTGTTGTCGCACGTTGTGCTCGATCCGTTGGCGTCGTTCGGGCCGGTGCCGGTGCGGCACACCCCGGTCGGCGCCTGGCCGAGCAGAAGGATGCCGCCCCATTGGCCCTGCGTCGAATCCGAGGTGCCCGTCGCGGACAGGTTCTGGCGCGAGGTAAAGATGATCGGCTGTGAAGGCGTGCCGACCGCGTCGATCTTTGCGCCCCGGTTGATCAGCAGCACGTCGGGGATCGCATCGGTCGGGTTTGAAACGACCGTCACGCCGGCTTCGATCGTCAGCGTGGGACCGTTGGCGGCACCGGTTGTGCCGACATCGGTGCCGACTTCGACGTTGCCGTCGAGCAGATAGGCAACGCCGGCAATGCGGGGCAGCGTCAGGTTAGTCGTGATGCTGTTGGGCAAGCGGCAGAGGCGCACATTAGTGTTCGTGCCACCATCCGTCGTCCCGGCCGGGCAGGCGCTGGCGGCCGGGGTCGCACTCGCTGCAACGGTGAGGGGCGGCGCGTTGCACGAGGCGCTGGCCGAGCCGAAATTGGCGGAGGGCGAGTTGCAGGTCCATTGCTGGAAGGCCGTGTCACCGGCGCCGCTGAATGCGCCTAGATAACTGCCGGCGGTGAAGAAGCTGCCTGCCCCTACCGTAGCGTTCAGGGTCGTGGGATCGGTCGGGGTCGGGGTGCTCGTCAGCGCCGAGAAGGTCGGGGCGGCAACCGTAGGACCCGAACCGACCGGCCACAAGCGAACGCCGCTCGCATTGTTGTTGCTACCCGGTGCGCCAGTAACGATCCCCAGTTGCTCCGCCGCAGTGATGGTGAAATCCGCACTGACCTGCCCGCCCGTGCCGGCAAACTCCGCCGCGGTGATCGCGGCAGGGGTCGGCGACGGGCTCGGCGAGGGCGCCGGGGCCGGCGGGTTGATGACGACGTTACCGGCGCCCGGCGTCGCGGTGCTGGTCGCGCCATCGCACGCCGCGAGCGTCGCACCCGCGACGCCGGTCATCAGGATGAGGCTGATACGCTTGAAGTCGGCCATGAAAATCTCCGTTTCGATCGGTCCTGCGGTCAGGATGGGCGCGTGCCCGGATCGACTCGGATCATCCCCCCGCCGATCGCACGGACGCCGCTAGGGTGCGTGCGTGACAGTTCGATGCGAGTTCAGGGTCAGATCGGTGACGCTGGCGTTACAGCCGCGTGACGAACGCCAAAGGTGTGCGGCGGGAACGCGCCCGCGCAGATCCGTGGCTCGCTCGGCCGATCACTTCCTCAGCGGCTGCTGAGGCGGGTGCTTATATAGCGAACTAGCTCTCGATTGCGGGGAAAGACCGTCGCACCCGGAGGATCACGTCATTCCTCGCGCTTTCGTATCGAGCCTGCAACGCGGACGAGCACGGCAGTCGAAAGCAGGATCATCGACACCATGCCTCCGATGGCCAGCAACCCGCTGCTGGAAATGCGCACGTCCGCGATTAGCCGCGTATGCCGCCCGATGGCTGCGCCGATCCGCGCTTCATGCCGGGGCTGGTCGGTGATGATCTGCGGTGCCATGGCGCATCAACCGTGGTGCGGCGACTTCGTTCACCTGCCATGGCAGCCGGGCACGAAAAAGCCCGCCAGGTTCCCCCGGCGGGCTTTTGCGATGGTGGGCGCGGCTGGGATTGAACCAGCGACCCCTGCGGTGTGAACACAGTGCTCTACCACTGAGCTACGCGCCCGATACCTGACAACGCCAGGCCGTTTCAAAAACCGAAACGCCCCGGAGTGGCCCGGGGAGCGGTGCCTCTAAAAGGACCGGACGACCTTGTCCAGCCCCCGCCCCCTAGTCGCCGAAAATCAGTTTACCGCATCCTTCAGGCTCTTGCCCGCCTTGAACTTGGGCTGCGACGAAGCCTTGATCGTCATCGGCTCGCCGGTACGCGGGTTGCGGCCGGTCGACGCCTTGCGCTTGCTGACCGAGAAGGTCCCGAACCCGACCAGGCGAACCTCATCGCCCTTCTTGAGCGACGACGTCACGGCATCGAACACCGCTTCGACCGCCTTGCTCGCGTCGCCCTTTGAAAGGCCCGCCGTGTCCGCGACGTTCGAGATCAGTTCCTGCTTGTTCATGCCCGTAGAACCCCTGCTGCTCTGGCTATCGAAAAATGAGACTCGGCACTCTCCCGCACCGGTCGGGCAGGAAAACGGTTCCCCGCCCCCCTGTCAAAGGGAAAGCGGGGAACGGAGCCGAAACGAAGCAAAAAAGATGCTTACCCTAGTGCCGCACTGGCTCCCCGCCGGGCGGCACCGCCGCCGGGGGCTGCGCCGCGAGTTCGTCGGCTTCGGTCCAATCGATGGCGTTGAGCTCGCCCGTCAAAGCAAGTTCGAGCACCTCGTCGACATGTTTGACCGGCACGATCTTCAAGCCTTCACGGATATTGGCAGGAATTTCCGCCAGATCCTTCTCGTTCTCGTGCGGAATCAGTACGGTGGTGATCCCGCCGCGCAGCGCCGCCAGCAATTTCTCCTTGAGCCCGCCGATCGGCAGAACGCGACCGCGCAGCGTCACCTCCCCCGTCATGGCGACCTCACGCCTTACCGGCACGCCGGTCAGCGTCGAGACAATCGCCGTCACGATGCCGATGCCGGCCGAAGGGCCGTCCTTGGGCACCGCGCCCTCGGGCAAGTGGATGTGCACGTCCTTGCGCGCGAAGATCGATGGCTTGATGCCATAGGCCGGCGCGCGCGCCTTGATGAAGCTGAACGCGGCCTCGACCGACTCCTTCATGACATCGCCAAGCTTGCCGGTCGTGCGCACCGCGCCCTTGCCGGGAACGGTCACGCTTTCGATGGTCAGCAGTTCGCCGCCGACCTCCGTCCAGGCAAGGCCCGTCACTGCACCGATCTGATGCTCCTCTTCCGACAGGCCGTGGCGGTACTTCTGCACCCCGGCGAACTCGTGAAGGTTGTCGGGCGTGATCGTGACGCTCTCCGCCTTGCCCTCCAGGATGCGGCGCAGCGCCTTGCGCGCAAGCTTCGCGATCTCTCGCTCCAGCGTGCGGACGCCGGCCTCACGCGTGTAGCGCTGGATCAGTGCACGCAGCCCTTCGTCGGTCAGCGTGAACTCGCCGGCCTTGAGGCCATGCGCATCGATCTGCTTTTCGATCAGATGCCCCTTGGCGATCTCGACCTTCTCATCCTCGGTATAGCCCTCCAGCCGGATGATCTCCATGCGGTCGAGCAACGGCTGCGGCAGGTTCAGCGAGTTGGCCGTGGTCACGAACATCACGTCGGACAGGTCGACGTCGATCTCGAGATAATGGTCGTTGAACTTGCTGTTCTGCTCCGGGTCGAGCACTTCCAGCAGCGCCGAGGCGGGATCCCCGCGGAAATCCTGCCCGAGCTTGTCGATCTCGTCGAGCAGGAACAGCGGGTTGGACGTGCCGGCCTTCTTCAGATTCGACACGACCTTGCCCGGCAATGACCCGATGTAAGTCCGGCGATGGCCGCGGATTTCCGCTTCATCGCGCACGCCGCCCAGCGACTGGCGGATGAACTCGCGGCCCGTGGCCTTGGCGATCGACTTGCCGAGGCTGGTCTTGCCGACACCTGGCGGGCCGACAAGGCACAGGATCGGGCCCTTGAGCTTGTTGGTTCGCGCCTGCACCGCCAGATATTCGACGATGCGGTCCTTGACCTTTTCAAGCCCATAGTGATCGGCGTCGAGCACCGCCTCGGCCTCGACGAGATCCTTTTTGAGCTTCGATTTCTTGCCCCATGGCAGGCCGAGCAACACGTCGAGATAGTTGCGCACGACGGTGGCCTCGGCGCTCATCGGTGCCATGGTCTTGAGCTTCTTGAGTTCGCCCTGCGCCTTGGCGCGTGCTTCCTTGCTGAGCTTGAGCGTGGCGATCTTCTGGGTCAGCTCGGCGATCTCGTCGCCCTCGCCTTCCTCGCCCTCGTTGCCCAACTCGCGCTGGATCGCCTTCAACTGTTCGTTGAGATAATATTCGCGCTGAGTCTTCTCCATCTGGCGCTTGACGCGCGAGCGGATTTTCTTCTCGACCTGCAGGACGCCGAGCTCGCCTTCCATGAAGGCAAATACCATCTCGAGCCGCTTCTGCGGATCGGTCTCGATCAGCAACGACTGCTTGTCGGCGACCTTGACCGCAATGTTGCCGGCGACGGCGTCGGCAAGGCGCGACGCTTCCTCGATCTCCCCCAGTTGCACTGCGGTTTCCGCCGGCAGCTTGCGGTTCAATTTGGCGTAATTCTCGAACTGATCAATGACAGAGCGCATCAGCGCCTGAACGTCGGTACCTTCCGGCACCGTTTCCTCAACCGGCGAGACAGTGGCCGTCAAATAGTCACCGCCCTCGGTCAGCTGCTCGAGCCGGCCGCGCTCCTTGCCCGCCACCAGCACGCGGACCGTGCCGTCGGGCAGCTTGAGCAGCTGCATGACCTCAGCCGAGACTCCGACATCGTAGAGGTCTTCCCGGCCCGGATCGTCCTGCGCCGGGTCGAGCTGCGCGACCAGGAAAATCTCCTTGTCGTCGGCCATCGCCGCCTCAAGCGCGGCGACCGACTTGTCGCGGCCGACGAACAGCGGCACGATCATGTGCGGAAAAACGACGATGTCGCGAAGCGGCAATACGGGGTAGTTGGACTTCATGAGCACTCCAGCGCCGCCCACAAGGGGCGGATTCGTAGGACTATATGGGGTGTTGGTGCGTTGCATCAATCCGCTTGCCCTATCGTTCCTGTTGATGGTGCCCGCCGCTTCGGCTGCCGCGCAGAAGGGCGAGCCGCCGATCACGCCCCTGACGATGCGGTCAGGCGGGGAGATCGAGCCGGAGCGTGCGGCATTACGCCTGGAGCGGGTCGACCTGTCGCTGAACGTGGATGCCGCGCGCAAGCAGATCGCTGGCGTCGCTGAATTGCGGCTGAGGACGAGCATGAAGCAGACCCGGCTGCTGATCGACCTGGACAGGAACCTGCCGGTCTCCTGGATCGAGATCGACGGTGCACAGCTGGCAACGGGAAGCTGGAGCAATCCCGAGGGGCGGTTGATCATCGCCCTGCCCCGCCCAGTCTCCGCGGGTGGCACGGTGATAGCCAGGATCAGCTATGCCGGACAGCCGCACGAGGCAGTGAATGCGCCATGGGATGACGGCTTCGTCTGGTCGAATTGGCAGGGCAAGTCGTGGGTCGCGACGACGGCGCAGGGCTATGGTTGCGACCTGTTCTGGCCATGCCTCGATTTTCCGGCAGGCGAGATACCACTGATCCGTATCGCCGTGACGTCGACGGAAGGCATGGCGATCGCGAACGGCCGGCTGGTCAAGCGAAGCGGCGACCGCTGGACGTGGGAAGCGAAGAACATCAATCCCTATCTCGTCGCGATCAACATCGGGCCTTATCGTGAGATCGCCGGCAGCTATGCCAGCCGCTTTGGGAACAAGGTGCCGCTGCATCTGTGGCATCTGATCGGCAGGGACCGCCAGGCGGCGGGCCTGTTCGCCGAATTTGCGCCCACGCTCGATTTTTATGAGGCGATGATCGGCCCTTTCCCCTTTGCCGACGAGAAGCTGGGCGTGGTCGAAACGCCGCACCTTGGCATGGAGCATCAGACCGTCAACGCCTATGGCAACGACTACAAGAAGGACGAAACTGGCTTCGACTGGCTGTTCCACCACGAACTGGCGCACGAATGGTTCGGCAACCAGATGACGGCCGCTAACTGGGACGATTTCTGGCTGCACGAGGGCTATGGGCAATACATGCAGCCGCTGTACGGCCAGTGGCGCGAAGGCGAGGCGCGCTATGCCGCGATGATGGCGAGCCAGCGCCAGCGGATCATGAATGCCAAGCCGCTGGTTTCCGGAACGATCCGCACATCGGAGGACGTGTACGAGATCGGCAAGGGCGGCCCTGGGCAGGACATCTATTTCAAGGGCGCTTGGGTGCTGCACACGCTGCGCTACCTGATCGGCGACGCGGCGTTTTTCGATGCGACGCGGCGGCTGGTCTATGGCCGCGCCGATCCGCGGCCGGGCAACTTCAAGCCGCGCTTCGCCTCGACGGCCGAGTTCGAGGCGTTGATGAGCGTGGCCGCCGGGCGCGATCTTGGCTGGTTCTTCGACGTATATCTGCGCCAGGCGGCGCTGCCCGAACTGATCCAAGCCCGCGATGGCAATCGCGTCACTTTCCGCTGGAAGACACCCGCTAGCCGCCCCTTCCCCTTGCCGGTCGAAGTATCGGTTGACGGCACGACGCGGCGTCTCGCCATGATCGGCGGATCAGAGACGATCACCGCACCGCCGAGCGCGCATATCGTCCCCGACCCCATGGCCCGCACCCTGCGCCGCAACGAAGCCATCGAAGCGATGCAGGCGCGGCGCTAGCGCTTATTCGAACTCCAGGATCGCCGCGTCGACGGCCAGGCTTTCGCCAGCAGCGACGTTCACCGCCTTGATCGTGCCGGCCTTTTCGGCGCGCAGGATGTTCTCCATCTTCATCGCCTCGACCACGGCGAGCGGTTGACCCGCCTCGACCCGGTCGCCTGCCTCGACCTCGATCCGCGTCAGCAGGCCGGGCATCGGGCACAGTAGGAACCGGCTCATGTCGGGCGGCACCTTCTCGATCATGTACCGGGCCAACTCGGCGACACGCGCCGAATAAACCTGCACCTTGTGCGCCGCGCCGCGTGTCGTCAGCGACCAGCCGCCGCGCGTGCGGACGACCCGCACTGCCAGACTACTCGCGCCATCGTGCAGCGTTGCCATTGCCCGCCCAGGCTGCCACTCGACCGAGCCGCGCACCGCCTCGCCATCGACGATGCCGCCGTCGCCCAGCGTGACGGCATGTTCGGCGCCGCCAATGCGGACGACCCAGTCGCGTGCCGTGTCGATCCCCTCGCCAAGCTGACCCGAGATCGTCGCGGCACGCTGCGCCTGCCGCGAAGCGAGCGTTGCGGCTACGACGCTTAACTGCCGCGTGAGTGTCGCGTCGGCGGGGGCACCGGTGAATCCTTCGGGATATTCCTCGGCGATGAACCCGGTGGTCAGCTCGCCTGAACGAAAGCGCGGGTGCTGCATCAGCGCGGACAGGAAGTCGATGTTGTTGCCAAGCCCATCGAGCTCGAACCGGTCAAGCGCAGCGACCTGCAGGTCCGCCGCCTCGTCACGCGTATTACCCCAGGTGATCAGCTTCGCGATCATCGGGTCATAGAACATGCTGACCTCGCCGCCCTCTCGAACGCCATCGTCGATACGGACATAGCCGTCGCCACCGACCTTCCCATAAGGCGTGTCGCCTGCCGCCGGAGGCGCGTAGCGGACGAGCCGCCCGGTCGAGGGAAGGAAGCCGCGATACGGATCCTCGGCATAGACGCGATTTTCGATCGCCCAGCCGGTGAGTTTCACGTCATCCTGCGTGAAGGCCAGCTTTTCGCCGGATGCGACGCGGATCATCTGTTCGACCAGATCCAGGCCAGTGATTGCTTCGGTGACCGGATGTTCGACCTGAAGCCGCGTGTTCATTTCCAGGAAGTAGAAGCCATCGCCAGTCTTGTCCGCGCCGCTGACGATCAGCTCGACGGTACCCGCCGAGTAATAGCCGACCGCGCGGGACAGCGCGACTGCCTGTTCGCCCATCTTGCGCCGCATCTCAGGCGAGACGAACGGTGATGGGGCTTCCTCGACGATCTTCTGGTGGCGACGCTGGATCGAACATTCGCGCTCGCCAAGATAGACGATGTTGCCATGCTGGTCGCCCAGCACCTGTATTTCGATGTGCCTTGGGCTTTCGATGAACTTCTCGATGAACACGCGGTCGTCGCCAAAGCTGGCGAGACCTTCGCGCTTGGTCGCCTCAAACCCCTCGCGCACGTCCTTTTCGCTATAGGCCAAGCGCATGCCCTTGCCGCCGCCGCCGGCAGATGCCTTCATCATCACCGGATAGCCGATCTCGCTCGCGATGCGCACGGCATGCTCGGTGTCATCGATAACCCCAACGAAGCCGGGCACGACGTTGACGCCGGCTGCCTTGGCGAGCTTCTTGGATTCGATCTTGTCACCCATTGCGGCGATCGCGGCCGGCGGCGGGCCGACAAACGCGATGCCGGCATCGGCGCAGGCGGTTGCAAAGCTCTCCCGTTCGGACAGGAAACCGTAGCCGGGATGGATCGCATCGGCCCCCGTGGCCTTTGCCGCAGCCAGGATGAGATCGGCCTTGAGGTAGCTTTCAGCCGCTGGCGCCGGGCCCAGCCGCACCGCTTCGTCCGCCATCAGCACATGCGGGGCACGCGCATCGGCGTCGGAATAGATAGCGACCGTGGCGATGCCCATTCGCTTTGCCGTGCGGAATACGCGGCAGGCGATCTCGCCACGATTGGCGACCAGTATCTTACGGATCATCGTAACTCCGTCCAAAATGGATGTTCGAGCGGCAAGCGCTTGAGATAAAACGGCGCTGCACCGCGCCAAATGACTTCGCACTTGCAGTAAGTGTCAGTTGACATTGCGATGCGCGCGCCGCACCCATGCCTCGGGTTCCAATTAGCAGGGGCCCGTTCGAACCCGTTCGCGAAGGGAATTTCGAAATGGTACGCAAAGCACTCGGTGGCCTGGCCGCTGCAGCGCTGCTGATGTCGGGCACGGTGGCTTCGGCCTCCACCTCGGCCAGCAAGCTGTCGCTGTCGAACGCGGCCCGGGCGAGCACCACGACGGGCGCGTCGAACGAACAGGCGGAAGGTTTTCCGTTTCTGATCGTCGCCGTTGTCGCAGCCGTGGGCCTCGGCCTTTACTTCATCATCGATGATGGCGACAGCGACTCGAACTAAGTTCGAAACGCTTTCGACAAGGTAAGGGAAGACCCGGCGAGCGATCGCCGGGTCTTTTCCGTTCGGGCGGGCAAGAGCGTCACTGGCGCTCACTCCGCTGCCTCAAGCCCGACCTTGATCTCTGCCTGCATCGCGCTCACGCCGAGACGCGCGAACAATGCCGCGTCCTTGTCATCGCCGGCATTGCCGGTGGTGAGCAGCTTGTCGCCGGTGAAGATCGAATTTGCGCCCGCCATGAAGCACAGCGCCTGCGTTTCGTCCGACATGCTCTCGCGCCCAGCGCTCAACCTGACCATGCTTTGCGGCATCGCAACGCGGGCGACCGCGACGGTACGCACGAATTCAATCTCGTCGATCTTTGCCAGGGGCGTGTCGTGCAGCATGTCGCCCAGAACCGTTCCCTTGACCGGCACCAGCGCGTTGACCGGCACGCTGTCAGGATGCTTGGGCAACGTCGCCAGCGCATGGATGAAGCCGACGCGATCGCCACGCGTCTCGCCCATGCCGACGATGCCGCCGCAGCACACGTTGATGCCGGCATCGCGGACATGCTCCAGCGTCTCCAGCCGGTCCTCGAACGTCCGGGTCGTAATCACCTCCCCATAGCGTTCGGGCGAGGTGTCGATGTTGTGGTTGTAGTAATCGAGGCCGGCCTCGGCGAGCATGGCCGCCTGCCGTTCGGTCAGCATGCCGAGCGTCATGCACGTTTCCATGCCCATCTGGCGCACACCCTTAACCATCTCGACGATTGCGGGCATGTCGCGATCCTTGGGATTGCGCCACGCCGCACCCATGCAGAAGCGCGACGAACCATTGTCCTTGGCCTGGGCGGCCGCCTGTAGAACCGCGCGCACGTCCATCAGCTTGGTGGCCTTCAGCCCCGTCTCGGCGCTGACCGACTGGTTGCAATAGCCGCAGTCCTCCGGACAGCCGCCGGTCTTGATCGAGAGCAGCGTCGAGAGCTGAACCTCGTTCGCGGGATGGTTCGCGCGGTGGACGGTCGCGGCCTGATAGACCAGTTCCATGAAGGGCAGGTCGAACAGCGCCGCGATTTCCTCGCGAGTCCAGTCAGTTCGGATCATTTGAGCAGTGCCGATGTGAAAGAGGGAACGAAGGAGCCGAGGCCCACGGCGAGGAAGAAGGTGGCCATGACAAGGCCGACGCGGACCTTGCGCGCCATCTTGTCATGCGGTTCGGGCTTGACCTCGAGCGTGACGAGCGCGTTGGTCATCAGCAGGCAGGTGACGCCGGACATGCCGAGAGCCGCGAGAACCACGACCACGCTCTTTGTATCGAGCTTCGCGGCGCTGTTATCCATCAATGCGAACACGCCGCCGATCGAGATCAGCGTGATCCCCGTCATATGCTTGAAGAAATCGTAGCTGCGGGCGAAGGGCGCCTCACCCCGGTCGCCGTCGTCGTCCTCGATCATTCGGCGGCTTCCTCCTCGGGCGGCATGTTGTGCCCGAGCAGCGTTAGCACTTCTGCGGCAGCGTTGACGAGGTTTGTACCGGGGCCAAAAATCGCCTGAACCCCTGCGTCGCGCAGATATTGATAATCCTGTGCCGGGATCACGCCGCCAGCGATGACCTTGATATCCGCCCGGCCAGCATCACGCAGGTGCCCGATCAGCTCGGGGATCAGCGTCTTGTGCCCGGCGGCCAGGCTCGAAGCGCCGACGACGTCGACATTTTCCGCCAAGGCAAGTTCGGCAGCTTCCTTCGGCGTCTGGAACAGCGGACCGGCGACGATTTCGAAGCCCAGATCGCCGAACGCCGAGGAAACGAGGTTCGCGCCACGATCATGTCCGTCCTGGCCCATCTTGGCGACCAGCATACGCGGGCGACGGCCTAGGCGGCGCTCGGTCGCGACGACCCCGTCCTTGAGCTGCGCCCAACGCGCGTCGCCGACATAAGCGCCGCCATATATGCCCTGGACCGGGGTCGGCACAGTGCCGTGGCGGCCGAAAACATCCTCCATTGCCAGGCTGATCTCGCCCAGCGTGGCGCGACGGCGGGCGCACTCCACCGCAAGTTCGAGCAAGTTCCCGGTGCCTCGAGCGCCTTCGCGCAACGCGTCGAGCGCGTCCTGACAGGCTGCTTCGTCGCGACTGTCCTTGACCTTGCGGATGCGCGCGATCTGGGCCTCGCGCACCGCATGATTATCGACGTCCAGAATGTCGATCGGGTCTTCGCTGGCCTTGCGGTATTTATTGACGCCGACGATGACCTGCTCGCCTCGATCGATCCGCGCAGCCGAGGCGGCGGCGGCCTCCTCGATCATGGCCTTGGGCCAGCCCGCGGCAACCGCCTTGGCCATGCCGCCTTCACGCTCAACCCGTTCGATGATCTCCCAAGCCTTGTCGACCAGTTGCTGGGTCAGGCTTTCGATATAATAGCTGCCGCCGAGCGGATCGACGACGTTGCACATGCCGGTCTCCTCCTGGATCACCAGCTGCGTATTGCGGGCAATGCGGGCGGAGAAGTCGGTCGGCAACGCGATCGCCTCATCCAGTGCGTTGGTGTGCAGCGACTGGGTGCCGCCCAGCATCGCCGCCATCGCCTCGATCGTCGTGCGCATGACGTTATTATACGGGTCCTGCTCGGTGAGCGAGACGCCCGACGTCTGGCAGTGGGTGCGCAGCATCTTCGAGCGCTCGTCCTTGGCGCCGAGCTCGGTCATCACCCGGTGCCAGAGCACGCGCGCCGCGCGCAGCTTGGCAATCTCCATGAAGAAGTTCATGCCGATCGCGAAGAAGAAGCTCAGACGCCCGGCGAACTTGTCGATGTCGAGGCCCGACGCGACGCCGTATTTCACATATTCCATGCCGTCGGCGATGGTGAAGGCAAGCTCCTGCACCTGCGTCGCGCCGGCCTCCTGCATGTGATAGCCGGAGATCGAGATGCTGTTGAACTTGGGCATCTCGCGCGAGGTATAGCCGAAAATGTCGGAGATGATCCGCATGCTCGGTTCGGGCGGGTAGATATACGTGTTGCGGACCATGAACTCCTTGAGGATGTCGTTCTGTATGGTCCCGTCGAGTTTGCTCCGCTCAACCCCCTGCTCCTCCCCCGCGACGATGAAGAAGGCGAGGATGGGGATCACCGCGCCGTTCATCGTCATCGACACGCTCATCTGATCGAGCGGGATGCCCTCGAACAGGATCTTCATGTCCTCGACGCTGTCGATCGCGACACCTGCCTTGCCGACATCGCCGGTAACGCGCGGATGGTCGCTGTCATAGCCGCGATGCGTGGCGAGATCGAATGCGACCGACAGGCCCTTCTGCCCCGCGGCCAGGTTGCGGCGATAGAAGGCGTTCGATTCCTCGGCGGTCGAGAAGCCCGCATATTGCCGGATCGTCCAGGGACGACCGGCATACATCGATGCGCGCACGCCGCGCGTAAACGGAGCGAAGCCCGGCAGACCGGGATCGTTAGTCACGTCCTCAGCCGTATAGAGCGGCTTTACCGCGATCCCCTCAGGGGTTTGCCAGGTAAGGTCCCTGCCCTTCACCTCCTTGTCGGCAGCGGCGGCCCATCGGTCGAGCGTCGGTCTCTCGGTCATCTCAACGGCCCTTGAACTCGGGCGCGCGCTTTTGCAGGAACGCGGCGACGCCTTCGCGGAAATCAGCGGTGCGGCCCGCGATGCGCTGATGGCTGGCCTCCACGCTCAGCGTTTCCGACAGCGTATTGTTGAGCGCCCCCTTTATCTGAGCACGGATAAGGCCCAGCGCGATTGTCGGCTTAGCGGCCAACCGCTGGGCAAGCGCCTGCGCGGTCGGCAACAGCGCATCATCCTCGACCACGCGCGCGACCAGACCGGCATTCAGTGCGTCGTCCGCACTCATCTTGTCGCCCAGCAGCGCCATTTCTAGCGCCTTTGCCCGCCCGGCCGACTTGGCGACCAGCCAGGTCGCGCCACAATCGGGCACCAGGCCGATATTGCTGAACGCCAACAGCAGATAGGCGGACTTGGCCATTACGATGATGTCGCCGCCCAGCGCGATGCCAACGCCTGCGCCCGCCGCCGGCCCGTTGATGGCGGTCACGATCGGGATAGGCAGCTTCGACAATGTCTCGGCAAGCGGGTTGTAGTGATATTCAAGGCTGTCAGCCGGGTCAGTCTCCGGCCCATCGGATCGTCCGGCAAGATCGGCGCCGGAGCAGAACGCGCGGCCCTCCCCTGTCAGCAGCACGGCGCGCGCACCATCGCGAACCGCCCGCAGCAGTGAGGCACGGATCAGATCGAGCATCTCGAACGTCACGGCATTCAGCCGGTCAGGGCGATTGAGCCGGAGCGTCGCAACGCCATGGTCCAGTTCGTAGCGCACGGATTGTTCGCTCAATGTCCGTCCTCCGCTCGCGGCGTTTCCATGATTTCGGTCAGCACGCCGCCCATGTCTCGGGGATGCAGAAAGAAGATCAGCGTGCCGTGCGCCCCGATGCGCGGTTCGCCCAGCACCTTCGCACCCTTCGCCTCGAACCATGCCTTTGCTTCATGGATGTCGGGCACTTCGTAGCAGACGTGATGCTGTCCGCCCGCCGGGTTCTTGGCCAGGAAACCGTGGATCGGCGAACCCTCGCCCAATGGCTCGAGCAGTTCGATCTGGGTGTTTGGCGTGTCGACGAAACATACCTTCACGCCCTGCGCCGGCAGGTCGAACGGCGTGTGGACCTTTTGCGCGCCCATGACGTCGCGATAGAAGGCGACCGACGCCTCGATCGAAGGTGTGGCTATGCCGATATGGTTGAGGCGACCGAGTTGCATGCGCAAACTCCTAAAGCGGGATGTTGTCGTGCTTCTTCCACGGATTTTCGAGGCTCTTGTTCCTCAGCTTCCGAAGCCCGAGCGCGATACGGCGTCGTGTGGAATGCGGCATGATGACTTCGTCGATGAAGCCTTTGCTGGCCGCGACGAACGGGTTGGCGAAGCGTGCTTCGTACTCGGCGGTTTTTTCGGCGATCTCTTCCGGCGTGCGCCCGCGGAAGATGATCTCTACCGCGCCCTTCGCGCCCATCACTGCGATCTCGGCGGTCGGCCAGGCGTAGTTCAGGTCGCCGCGCAAATGCTTGGACGCCATGACGTCGTACGCACCGCCATAGGCCTTGCGCGTGATGACGGTAATCTTGGGCACCGTCGCCTCGGCATAGGCATAGAGCAGCTTCGCGCCGTGCTTGATGATGCCCGAATGCTCCTGCCCGACGCCGGGCAGAAAGCCTGGCACGTCGACGAAGGTGATGATCGGGATTTCGAACGCGTCGCAAAAGCGAACGAAGCGCGCAGCCTTTTTGGACGAATTGATGTCAAGCACACCTGCCAGCACCATCGGCTGGTTGGCGACGATACCGACGGTGCGTCCCTCGATCCGCCCGAACCCGACGATGATGTTGCCGGCATGGGTCGGCTGGATCTCGAAGAAGTCGCCCTCGTCCACTGTCTTCGCGATCAGCTCGTGCATGTCGTATGGCTGATTGGCAGACGGCGGGATCAGCGTGTCGAGGCTGTCCTCGATCCGATCCCATGGGTCGTCGCAAGGCCGTTCGGGCGCCGGCTCGCGGTTGCTGGCGGGAAGGAAGTCCACGAAGTCGCGGGCCGCGAGCAGCGCCTCGATATCATTGTCGAAGGCCACATCTGCCACCCCCGACTTCGTGGTATGCGTCACCGCTCCACCCAGTTCCTCCTGCGTGACGATCTCGTTCGTGACGGTCTTCACTACATCCGGGCCGGTGACGAACATGTACGAGCTATCCTTCACCATGAAGATGAAGTCGGTCATCGCGGGCGAGTACACCGCGCCGCCCGCGCATGGCCCCATGATGAGGCTGAGTTGCGGCACCACGCCACTCGCCAGCACGTTGCGCTGGAATACCTCGGCATAGCCGCCAAGGCTGGCGACGCCCTCCTGGATCCGTGCGCCGCCGCTGTCGTTGAGGCCGATGACGGGTGCGCCGACCTTCAGCGCCATGTCCATGATCTTGCAGATCTTCTGTGCATGCCGTTCGGACAGCGAGCCCCCGAAGACCGTGAAATCCTGGCTGAACACGAACACGAGGCGGCCGTTGATCGTGCCCGATCCGGTAACCACCCCGTCGCCTGGCACGATCTGGTCCTGCATCCCGAAATCGGTGCAATTGTGTTCGACATACATGTCGAGTTCTTCGAACGAGCCTTGATCGAGCAGCACTTCAAGCCGCTCCCGTGCGGTCAGCTTGCCCTTGGCATGCTGCGCGTCGATGCGCTTCTGACCGCCACCCAGCCGTGCCGCGGCGCGTCGGCGTTCAAGTTTCTCAATCGTCGAAGACATCCGGCTCTCCTTGGACGGCGTGCCTTCACAGGACACCGGCTCACTTGCAATTGCAATGTTGCGAAGTTGCATCTGCCATATCCGCAGATATGAAGCAGCCATGGAGTTCAATCGCCGCCGTCGCCTGTTTGCAGGAAGCAAGGTCCGTGATCTGCGCAGGCGGCTCGCGATCCCTCAGGCATCGATGGCAAAGCAACTAGGCGTCTCGGTCAGTTATCTTTCGCAAATCGAGAATGAGGAGCGGCCACTTACCCCGCCCGTGCTTATCGCGCTGACCCGTCAGTTTCCCGAACAATGGGGCGAGATCGGTCAGGATCACAGCATCGCCGACCTGGCGCGCGCGATCGAGGCGGGCACGGACGCTAGTATCGGGGGCGATGCGTTGGATGAGGCAGCGGTGCAACGGGGGGTCGAGAAACACCCTGCCCTGACCCGCCGCCTGGTTGCGTTGCACGATGCGTGGCGGCGAAGCCAGGCCCAGTTGCGCGTGCTGGACGACCGGGTCGAAAGTGGCGCCCCGCGTGGTGGCTCGCTGCCATGGGAAGCGGTCCGCGACTGGTTTCAGGCCGAAGGCAATTATGTCGATGCGGTCGACCGAGCCGCCGAAGCGCTGGCCACGATCCTGGATCAGCCGCGCGCCATCGAACATCGCCTGCGAGAGAAACATGGCATCGTGATCGAGGACGCGCGGGACGATGATCACCGGCTGACACGGTTCGATGCAGAAAGCAGTCGGCTCGCGGTAAGCGGTGTGCTGCCGCCCGACAGCCGCAGCTTCCTTCTTGCTCAGCGCCTTGCCGTGCTGGAATTCGGCGACGAGATCCGCGGTGTGAGCGAGCAGAGCGGCCTCGGCTCGACTGCGGCGCGCGAGTTGCTGTCGCTGGGGCTGGCGAATTATGCAGCCGGTGCGCTGCTGATGCCCTATGCTCGCTTTCGCGAGGCGGCGCGCGAGGTGCGGCATGACATCGACCGCTTGCGCCAGCGCTTCGGCGCGAGTTTCGAACAGGCGTGTCACCGCCTGTCGACGCTGCAGCGGCCCGGCGCGCAGGGGATCCCGTTCTTCTTTTGCCGTGTCGACATGGCCGGCAACATCACCAAGCGGCACTCCGCGACACGGCTGGAATTCGCCCGCTTCGGCGGTGCATGCCCGCTATGGATCGTCCATGAAGCGGTGGCGATCCCCGACCGCATCTTGTCTCAGCTGGCCGAAACTCCGGACGGCGCGCGCTATGTCCTGATGGCCAAGGGCCTCGTCAAACCCTCGGCTAGCTATGCGCGCCCGCCGCGCCGATACGCCGTTGCGCTGGGGTGCGAGGAAGCGCACGCTTCGGATTTCGTCTACGCCGACGGGTTGCACACCGGTGGGGTGGCGACGCCGATCGGCACCAGTTGCCGCATCTGCCCGCGCACCGATTGCGACCAGCGCGCCTTCCCGCCGGCCGCCAGCGAGCTCCGCATCGACCCCGATGTCCGCTTGCCGGTGCCCTACACCTTTTAGGAACGCTGCGCGCGTTGCGCGGTTTCCTTTCCATGGATACCGCCCCTCTCGCGCCCATGGAGGCAAAGCTGGCAGCCACCCTGCCCGAGGGGCCGGGATGGCAGTACGAGCCCAAATGGGACGGCTTTCGCGCGTTGGCGCAGCGCGACGGGGAGGCGATCGAGCTGTGGTCGAAGGCGGGCAAGCCGCTCGCACGCTATTTCCCGGAGATGGTTGCAGCGTTGCGCGAACTGCCCGAGCAGCGCTTCCTGCTGGATGGCGAGCTGGTCATCCCGATTGGTGGGCGGCTATCGTTCGATTCGCTCCAGGCGCGACTGCACCCGGCGGCTTCGCGGATCGAGCGGCTGTCGCGCGAGACGCCGGCGCAGCTGCTGCTGTTCGATTGCCTCGCGCTCGGCAATCACGATCTTCGCGACCAGCCGCTCGAACGCCGCCGCGCTGCGCTCAAACGCTTCGCCGGATCGATCGCGTCGGAATACATTCTTCTGTCACCCGCGACGTCGGATCGGGACGCAGCCATCGATTGGCTGGCGCAAAGTGGCGGCGCATTGGACGGGGTAATCGCCAAGCCACTGGGTGGGCCTTACGCGGCCGGCGAACGCGCCATGGTGAAGGTCAAGCAGCACCGAACCGCCGATTGCGTCGTGGGCGGCTATCGCGAAACCGCCGATGGAAGCGTCGCCTCGCTGCTGCTCGGTCTTTATGATGACGCGGGCAAGCTCGATCATGTCGGCTTCACCAGCGCGTTTCCGGCCGGCGACAAGGCCGCACTGCTCAAGATCGTCAGTCCGCATCGCGGAGGCCCCGGCTTTACCGGTAATGCGCCCGGCGGGCCGAGCCGGTGGAACGGCGGCAAGGCAAACCCCTATGTGCCGCTGAAGCACGAACTGGTCGTGGAGGTCAGTTATGATCAGGTCACTGCAGGCCGTTTCCGTCACGGCACCCGGCTCCTGCGCTGGCGCCCCGACAAGGCTCCGGCGCAATGCACGTGCGAGCAACTGGCTCCGCCACTCAGTCCGGCAGAACTGCTCGCGCTGATCTAGGCGGCGCGCGTCGGGTCTGTCATCGGATCAGCAAGTTCCCGTGCCGAGGGCAGTCGCAGACCCGGCAACGATCCCGTCTGCCGCTCGATCATACGGTGGATGACCGGCGGCTGCGGCCCCTGGTGCAGGGCGGCGATCGCTTCGCTGTTCGCGCTGTCCGCGTGCGTGCGACGCGTGTTGTGGCGGACATAATCCAGCCAGGTGGAGACGTGGTAACGCTCGACCCAGAGTTCGCTGTTGCCCAGATCGCGCATCAACGACCACCCCCGCGCGCCATCGCGCAAGCGGATGCGCCGACGCTCGTTCATCGCCTCCAGGAAGGCGCGCACGTCGCCGGGTGCAATGCGATACTCGATCGTCACCACGATCGGGCCGCTGCGCGGTTCGATCGGCACCGCCGTTTGCGGCTCCTGCCACCGGCCGCGCGGATCGAGGTTGATACTTTCGAGCTTAGGGACGGGCAGGAACAGCCCGAGCGCCGCGCTCACGGCAAGCCCGGCCGACGCGGCGAGCAGCGCGCTGGCAACGCCATGATGGTCGGTCATCCAACCATAGAGCCAGCTGCCGATCGCCATGCCACCGAAGGTGAACATCTGATAAAGTGCAAGTGCGCGCGCCACGACCCAGCGGGGCGCGGCAAACTGAACGCTGACATTGAACGAGGATAGGGCGAGCACCCAGCCCGCGCCAGAAATGGCGAGCGACGCCATGGTCAGCGCCAGCCAGCCGCTCAACGCGCAGACCGCCGCACCAGCCGCCATGGCGAGCGAGGCCCCGCTAACCAGGCGCTCCGTCGTAAAGCGCTCCCGAAGCCGTCGGCTGAGCAGCGCACCGGCTACTGCCCCAATGCCGAACGCGCCGAGCAGCATGCCGTATGTCAGCGGGCCGCCTTGCACCAGATCACGCGCGATCAGCGGCATCAGCGCCATCATCGCGCTGGCTGCCAGCCCGAACACGCCCGCGCGGATCAGAACGCCAAGGATGTTGGGCGAAAGCAGGACGTAGCGCACCCCCGCCGCCATGGCGACGCCCAGCGCTTCTCGCGGAAGCGAGCGTGGGGCAGGTGCCGGCCGCCAGCGCAGCAGCACGACGATCAGCCCGATATAGCTCAGCGCGTTCGTGGCAAACGCTGCGACCGCACCGGCCGCCGCCACGATCGCGCCGCCGATCGCCGGCCCCAGGCTGCGAGCGATGTTGTAGCCAACGCTGTTATAGGCAACTGCAGTCGGCAGAACCGAGCGCGGTACCATCTCACCCACCGATGCCTGCCACGCCGGACCGTTGAACGCGGTCCCGCACCCGATCAGGAAGGTGAAGGCGAGTAGCAGCCAGGGGGTCAGGATGCCTGCATATGCGCAGACCGAAAGTGCGACCGAGACGACCAACATGAAGCCTTGCGCCGCCAGCATCACGCGCCGCCGGTCGAAATTATCGGCCATCGCGCCTGCGACCAGCGCGAGCAGCATGATCGGCAGTGTCACCGATGCCGATACCAGCGCGATCATCTGCGGCGTGGCGCCGAGCGAGATCATCATCCACGATGCGCCGACCGACTGGATCAACCCGCCGAAATTCGACGCGACGCTGGCCAGCCACACCGATCGGAACACCGGAACTGCGAACGGCGAAGTGATCTGCGGCGATTCGGGCGGGTTCGCATCTGCCATGAACGTTCTCTAGGCTCGCGAACGGCTCACGCCACCCCCCGTTCCGCGTCGAAGTCGCTTGAAAACAACAAAGCCCCGTCAGGCTATTGCCTGACGGGGCTTTGAATGGCGCACCCGGAACGATTCGAACGTCCGACCCTCAGATTCGTAGTCTGATGCTCTATCCAGCTGAGCTACGGGTGCGCAGTGGAGGGGCGCAGATAGAAGCGCTTTTGCGACATGGCAAGCCCGTTGCGCACAATTTCTTCGCGGCATAGACCGCTCGGGATGCGACGCTTCCTCTTCATTGCCGCCCTGGCGCCCCTGACCGCCTGCACGGTCGCGGACGACAGCTATCCCTCGCTCCTGCCGCGCCCGATCGAGAGCCGCAGCAATGCCGAGCCAGCGCGTCCCGATGCGGTCGCCGCCCCCGATCCGGCGCTCGACGCGCGAATCGCCGATCAGCGCGCCGCGGCCGATGCAATCGTCCGCCGGTTCAATGCCGCAGCGATCGAAGCCGAGACGCGAGTCGCCGTCGCACGCGGGCTGGCAGTGGGCAGTGAAGCCTGGATTCGCGCACAAACCGCCCTGGCCGAGCTTGCGCCGATCCGCGGCGAGATGGCGGGAATTGTCACGTCGCTGGAAGAGATCGCAATTGCGCGAGCGTCGAACGGCGAGCCCGCCTATCCCGCGCTCGACGCTGCGATCGCCGAATTGGGTTCGGCCAGCGAAACGCAGGGCAATCGCCTCGCAGCGATGGAGGACGCGATCGCCGGCTAATCCGGCAGGTCGTCGTTCAGCGCGCGCAGGACCGGCAGGATCGTCGCATAATCGTCGGTCCATGGCGTGAAACCGGGCGTGGTGCGCAGCTGGCGCCACTCGCCGCCCCGAGCCTTCAGCCGCTCAAGCGTCTCGGGCGAGCGGGACAGGGCGATCCAGTCGGACGTGGCCGCCTCTTCGAATTCCTCCATCATCGTGGGATGATAGGTCAGCCCTGCCGCATGCCAGCCGCCGAGCCGCGCCGCCGCCTCGACCACCGGTTCGAGCGAGAGGAAGCGGTTGGAGATATGGACCACCAGCAGGCCGCTCGAGTTCAGCACGCGGGCATAGCTGTTGAACGCCTCAAGGGTCATCAGGTGCATCGGCACCGCGTCGGACGAGAAGGCGTCGAGGATGAGCAGATCGAGACTTGCCGGCGGTGCTTCGGCGATCCGCAGCCGTGCGTCGCCCAGCACGATATTCGCGTTAGGCAGGCACTCTTCCAGAAAACGGAATGGCCCGCTCGCCAGCTTCACCACGGCCGGGTCGATCTCGTAGAAGCGCCATGACTGCCCCGGCTGGGCATAGCAGGCGAGCGTGCCCGTCCCGAGGCCAACCACGCCGACCCGGGCAGTTGGCCCATAGAAGTCGGGCAGTGCCTGCATCGCCTGACCCACCGCCGACCCCGGAACATAATAGGTCGTCGGCGTGCGCAGTTTGTCGGAGCCGCCCTTCAGCTGAACGCCATGCAGCGTGGTGCCGTGCGCAAGCCGCCGCTGCGATGCCATGTCGGTGATCGTATAGACGCCGAAATAGCTGCGCGTGCGAATGTCGCCCTGCCAGCTCATCGTGAGCGAGCGATAGCCGCCGAACAGAAACAGCGCGCCGAACAGCACGATCATGTAGGGCAGCCGCTTACCGACAGTGAGCAATCCGATAACGGCGATCATCAGGTACAGCGCGCCGAGCGGCTCGGCACCGAGCATGGAAGCATGTTCCGACAAACCGAACCAGACGACGATCGCGACCAGCAGCGCGACGACGAGCACGCGGATGCGCAGACCCTGCTCCTGAGCGTTCCACAGCCTGGCGACCGGGGGGAGCAGGAAGCTCTGCCGGACGAGCAGCCCGGCGGCGAGGATCAGGATCGGATATTCCCAGGTCCAGTCGAACAGGATCGGCGCGATCAGGCCGGCGAACACGCCGCCGAGCGCGCCGCCGACAGACATTGCGAGGTAGAAGCCGGTCAGCCGATCCGGCTCCGGCCGCAGATCGTACATGCGCGTGTGCAACGCCACGGCCGCCATGAACAACAGGCCGAGCGCCATGATCGCGTTGAGCATCGGGCTTTCGTGACTGCCGGCGATCATCAGACCGCCGAACATCAGGATCGTCACCGGCGCGAATTTCGTCAGCAGATCCGCTGCCCAGCGCGGGGTAGCGAAGGCGATGGTGAAGCTGAGCAAATAGAGCCCGAGCGGCAGCACCCACAACATCGGCACGGCGACGATGTCGGTCGTCAGGAAGCTCGACGTCGCCAGCATCAGCCCGGAGGGGACGAAAGCCAGCAGAACCCAGTGCGCGACGCGGCGGGGCGACGGCGGTGCGCTGGTCGCGACGACGTGCGGTTCACCCACCAGACGGCGCGGGAGGAGCAACGCGCACGCCGCGACCGCCGCGAACACCAGGCCATAGCCGGCCGTCCACAGCCAGCTCTGCCCGTTGAGCGCAAGGCCCGGCTCGACCAGCAGCGGATAGGCGATCAGGCCACCGAAACTGCCGATGTTGGATGCGGCATAGAGCGCATAGGGATCGCGCCCGCCGGACGCGACCGCGAACCAGCGTTGCAACAGCGGCGCCTGCGCCGAGATCGCGAAGAACAGCGGGCCGATCGAGGCGCCGAGCAGCCACGGCACCCAGATCGCCGGCTCGGCATCGGCGGGCATCTCCAGCTTCATCAGTCCCAGCGGAAGCCAGAGCGCGGCGACTGCCAGCACGCCGAGGTGGATCATCGCCTGTTGCCGGACCGGCACCCGGCCCAGCCAATGGGCATAGGCATAGCCGCCGAGCAGCAGCGCCTGATAAACCAGCATCGCGCTGTTCCATACGGCCGGGGCACCGCCCAGCCGCGGCAGCGCCATGCGCGCGACCATCGGCTGGACCAGAAACAACAGGAAGCTGCCAAGCAGGATCGTCGCGACGAACAGCGGCCCACTCAGCGCGCGCGAGCGCGGTGCCACCGGTACCGCAGCGGTATCGCTCATGCGGGGCGATCCGCGCGGTAGACGATGTGCGGGCGCAGGTGGCTGTCCGGTGGCACTTGTGGATGGTCGAAATCGAGTTCGGCGAGCCGCTGCATGCCCAGACGTTCCATCAAACCCCAGCTCCGACTGTTCACGCGCGCGGTAATCGCCATCACGGCAGCGACGTTGAGATGATCCCACGCCCAGTCGAGGCTAGCCTGCGCCGCCTCCCGCGCATAGCCCTTGCCCCAATGGGCCGAGCCAAGGCGCCAGCCGATCTCGACCTGTCCCTCGATCGGGGTGTCCAGCGCGCCGGGCTTCAAGCCGCAAAAGCCAAGGAATGCGCCGTCCTCGCGCCGCTGCAGCGCCCAGAAGGTATAGCCGAGCTCGCGCTGGAACCCGATGACGCGGTCGACGAGCAGGTCGCTCTGTTCACGAGTCATCAACGGACCGAGCGTGGCCATGACTTGCGGGTCGCGGCACATGTCGTGGAACGGCGCGCGGTCGCGATCTTCCCATGGGCGCAGAATGAGCCGGGCGGTCTCGATCATCGCGGCCGCTCGATCGCGTAGGTGACGATGTGGCGAAGCGGATCGTCGGCGGAGAAACCGGCATGCTCGAAATCACCATCCGCCAGCCGAACCATCCCCAGCCGGCGCATCACCGGCTGGCTCGCTGAATTGCGTGCCGACGTGATGGCAACGATGCGAGGCATGTCGA
This sequence comes from Sphingomonas turrisvirgatae, assembly GCF_001721295.1. GTDB lineage: Bacteria > Pseudomonadota > Alphaproteobacteria > Sphingomonadales > Sphingomonadaceae > Sphingomonas > Sphingomonas turrisvirgatae. The sequence goes on from NZ_MDDS01000081.1 coordinate 147,888, forward strand.
ATGTTGCCCAGCCCCAGTCGAACACGGCCCGCATCGCTTCCAGCGCATAGCCCTGACGCCAGTACGCCGGCGCGATCATCCAGCCAGCCTCGACCTCTCCATCGATCGGGTGTGGCGGATCGCCGCGTTTCAGTCCGCAGAAACCGATCACCGCCCCGTCGGCCTTGCGCGCCACCGTGAAGAAGCCCAACCCTTCGTGGCGATAGCCCTCATGCTTTGCCAACGCCGCATCGCTCGCCGCCGCATCCTTGACCGGCCCCAGCTCTGCCATGACCCGGGGGTCCGCCCACATGGCGTGGAGGGCGGGTCGGTCCGCCGCAACTGGCACGCGAAGCATCAGGCGTTGGGTGGCGATCAAGCGTTCAGCAACCGTGCGGCATGGACCGCATGATAGGTGAGCACACCGCTGCATCCCGCGCGCTTGAACGCCATCAGCGTTTCCAGGACCAGCGCGTCGCGATCCCCCGCGCCCGCGGCGGCCGCTGCCTCGATCATCGCATATTCGCCGCTGACCTGATAGGCGAACACCGGCACCTCGAACCGTTCCTTCACCCGACGCACGATGTCGAGATACGGCAAGCCGGGCTTCACCATGACGCTGTCGGCACCCTCGCCCAGGTCCAGCTCGACCTCGCGCAGCGCTTCCTCGGCATTGGCGGGGTCCATCTGATAGGTCTTCTTGTCCCCTTTCAGCAGCCCGCGCGAGCCGACCGCATCACGGAACGGGCCATAGAAGGCCGATGCGTATTTCGCGGCATAGGCCATGATCTGGACGTTGGCGTGGCCTTCGTGCTCCAGCGCGTCACGGATGAGGCCGACGCGACCGTCCATCATGTCGCTGGGTGCGATGATGTCGGCACCGGCACGCGCCTGGTTCAACGCCTGTTCGACCAGGATCTCGGCCGTCGCATCGTTCAGCACATAGCCGGCTTCATCGACCAGCCCGTCATGGCCGTGCGCGGTATAGGGGTCGAGCGCCACGTCGGTCAGCAGGCCGATATCGGGCACCGCATCCTTGATCGCACGGATTGCGCGACACATCAGATTATCGGGGTTCAGCGCCTCTTCGCCGCGCTCGCTGCGCCGGTCGTGCGGCGTGTTGGGGAACAGCGCCAGGCACGGGATGCCCAATGCAGCTGCATCGCGCGCCAGCGTGACGATGGCATCGACCGACCAACGCGAGACGCCAGGCAGCGAGGCGATCGGCTCTTCCACCCCTTCCCCATCGGTCACGAAGAGGGGCCAGATCAGGTCGGCCGGGGTGAGCACGGTTTCGGCATGGAGCCGCCGGCTCCAGCCCGAGGCGCGGGTACGGCGAAGGCGAAGCGCTGGATAATGGCTCATGCCGGCGCTGATGCCTCCTCAGCCAGTGGGTTGCAAGCGGCCGGCCGGCTCGGTGGTTGCGTGCGCCTGTTCCTGCGCCTCGCCCTGCTTTTCGTCGACCAGCAACATATCGCGGCGCCAGGTGCCGCGGCGGTAGTAGATTGCGGCAAGGACAAGCGAGCAGGCCGATCCCACCGGAAATGCCAGCCACAGTGCGTCCGACCCGATCCAGCTCTGGCCGAAGATCGCGAAGCCGAGACGGATCGGGAACAAGGTGATGGCGAGGATGATCAGCGGCGCGACCGTCGCCCCATTGGCACGGACGGTGGAAAACAGGACCATGGTCATGCCGAACATCACGAAGGTCCAGCTGGCGATCAGCTGGATATGGCGCGCGATCGGGATTGCGGGGCTATCGGCCCCGACGAACAGCGCCATGACCGGCCGGTCGAACAACAGAATGGCCACGATGACGGTCAAGGTGATCGCAACGGTGGTGATCAAGCCGGCCCGCGTGATCGCGCCCACCCGCTCCCATTTTCCCGCCCCGATATTCTGCGCCGCCATGCTCGACACCGCGACGCCGATCGCCATCGCCGGCATCTGGATGTAGGTCCACAGCTGTTGCGACACGGCATAGGCTGCGGCGGTTTCGATCCCCAGCCGATTGACCATGCCGACCATCGACAGGCCCGCAGCTGACATGACGAGCATCTGCGCGCCCATCGGCAGCCCCTTGGCCACGATCGTGCGGACCAGCGCGCGTTCGGGGAGCAGGTAGCGCAGCTCCGGCCCGCGCAGCCGAATCGCCAGATCGCGCCAATAGAGGTAGATGAGCAGGCCGACCGACGAAACGATGCCGGCCAGCAGCGTGGCGGTTGCCGATCCGGCGATGCCCATTGCGGGGAACGGCCCGATGCCGGCGATCAGCAGCGGGTTGAATGCTGAATCGATAACGACGCTGAGCGCCATGAACCATAGCGGCGTCAGCGAATCGCCGGCACCGCGCAACCCCATCTGGATGAGCACGCCCAGCATCGAGAATGGCAGGCCGAGGAAGATGACCCGCAGGTAATCGCGCGCCAGCACCTCCGCTTCGCCGGGGGTGCCGAGCAGATGCAGGATCTGCGGCGTGAGCAGCCAGCCGAGCGCCGAGATCAGGACGGCGCCGCCCGTCACTAGTCCGATTGCCGAGCCGAACGCGCGCCGGGCAGCGTCGACATCATGCCGCCCCATCGACTGGCCGATCAGGATCGTCGCGGCCATGCCGAACCCGAACACGGCCGAGAACATGAGGAACATGATGATGTTCGCATTGCTGGTCGCGGCCAGCGCCTGTTCACCCAGGAAGCGCCCGACCCAGATCGAGTTGATCGAGCCGTTGAGCGATTGGAGGATGTTCGAACCGAGCGTCGGCAGCGCGAACAACAAAAGCGTGCGGCCGATCGGCCCTTGCGTCAGGTCGCGGCGGTTGGCGGGGGAAGGCAGCGCCGCCCTACCCGCCATCCGCCCCGAAGTTCCCTCCCCCGCGATGCGCCTAGCCCAACCGGCCGAGCGCCGCCTGCAACCGAGCGACCTCGGCTGACTTGTCGGCGTGATCCGCGCGCGCCTTGTCGACCGCCTCGGGCTTTGCCTTTTCGACGAAAGCAGGGTTGGACAGGCGACCGTTCAGGCCGTCGCGCTCCTTCTCCGCCGCGCCGATCGCCTTGGTCAGGCGAGCGCGCTCGGCTTCAATGTCGATCACGCCCTCCAGCGGGATGACGAACGTCGCTTCATCGACCACGATCTGCACCGCGCCGCCTGCCGGCGCTTCGCCCTCGACGCGGTCGACCCGGGCGAGCCGGCCGAGCGCCGCCTCCTGCCGCGCCAATCGTTCAGTCGTTTCGGCATGCGCGTCGCGGACGTGCAGCGCCAACCGCGCGCCCGGCTTGATGTCGAGCTCGGTGCGTGCCGCGCGAACCTCGCCGACCAGCCGGATCAGCCAGTCGACCTCCTGCACGGCATCGGCATCCATGGACCGCGCATCGGCAATCGGCCACCTAGCGGTGATCAGCGGATAATCCGGGCGATCGCCCAGCTTGGACCAAAGCTCTTCGGTGATGAACGGCATGAACGGGTGGAGCAGCACCAGGATCTGGTCGAGCACCCAGCCCGCGACCTGCCGCGTCTCGGCAGCGCCATCTGCTCCCTCGGTCTGAAGCACCGGCTTGATCAGTTCGAGATACCAATCGCAGAAGCGGCTCCAGGTAAACTGGTAGATCGCATTGGCTGCCTCGTCGAAGCGGTAGTCGGCAAAGGCGAGGTCCATCGCCTGCACGGTCTGAATGGTCTCGGCCACGATCCACTTGTTGACCGCCAGGGTGGCTGCTGGCGGCTCGATCTGCTCGCTGGCGCGGATGCCGTTGCTCTGTGCAAAGCGCGCGGCGTTCCACAGCTTCGTCGCGAAGTTGCGATACCCCTCGACCCGCTTCTCATCCATCTTCACGTCGCGGCCCTGGCTCTCCATTGCCGCCATGAAGAAACGCAGTGCATCCGCGCCATATTTGTCGATCAGGCCTAGCGGATCGACCACATTGCCTTTCGACTTCGACATCTTCGCGCCGTCGGCCGCGCGAACCAGCCCATGGAGATAGAGGGTCTTGAACGGTACTTGCTTCATGAAGTGCAGGCCCTGCATCATCATGCGCGCATCCCAGAAGAACAGGATGTCGAAGCCGGAGATCAGCACATCGTTGGGGTAGCGCCCGCCGAGCGTCGGGTCGCCAGCTTCGGGCCAACCCAGCGTCGCGAACGGCCACAAGGCGGACGAGAACCAGGTGTCGAGAACGTCCTCGTCCTGCTTCAGCGCGACGCCAGCCCCGGCCTGCGCCTGCGCCTCGGCCTCGGTCTCGGCGACATAGACGCTGCCATCATCGGCGAACCATGCCGGGATCCGGTGCCCCCACCACAGCTGGCGGCTGACGCACCAGGGCTGGATGTTCTCCATCCAGTTGAAATAGGTCTTTTCCCAGTTCTTCGGCACGATCTTCGTGGCGCCCGAGCGCACCGCCTCGATCGCCGGCTTCGCCAGGGTGGCGGCGTCGACATACCATTGGTCGGTCAACCACGGCTCGATCACCACGCCGGAACGGTCGCCGAATGGCGTCGCGATCGTGCGCGGTTCGGCATCGTGCTCGTTGCCGTCCTTGTCGATGTGCGGGATCAGACAGCCATCCGCCTTGAGGAGCTCGACCACCCGCTTGCGGGCGGCGAACCGTTCCATGCCGATCAACTCGTCAGGGATCAGGCCGTCGGCGGTCTGCGTGATGTTCGCCTTGGCATCGAGCATGTTGAGCATGTCCGCCGCCTTGATGCCGGCGCGCTTGCCCACTTCGAAGTCGTTGAAGTCATGCCCCGGCGTGATCTTGACCGCGCCCGACCCTAGTTCGGGATCGGCATGTTCGTCGGTGATGATCGGAATCAGACGGCCGGTGATCGGCAATCGGACCTGCTTGCCGACCATCGCCGCATAACGCTCGTCGGAGGGATGAACGGCGACTGCCATGTCGGCCAGCATCGTCTCAGGCCGCGTGGTCGCCACCTCGATATGACCGCTGCCGTCGGCCAGCGGGTATTTGAGGTGCCAGAAGCCGCCCTTGACGTCGGTCGTCTCGACTTCAAGGTCGCTGATCGCGGTACCCAGGCCCGGGTCCCAGTTCACCAGCCGCTTGTCGCGATACAGCAACCCCTGCTTGTAGAGTTCGACGAAGACCTTGAGGACAGCCTTCGAAAAGCCCTCGTCCATCGTGAAGCGCTCGTCGCTCCAGTCCATCGAGCAACCCAGGCGCCGCAACTGGCCGGTAATCGCGCCGCCGCTCTCGGCCTTCCACTGCCAGACCTTGTCGACGAAAGCCTCGCGACTGAAGTCGGTGCGCTTCTGCTGGTTGGCATTCAGCTGGCGCTCGACCACCATCTGCGTGGCGATGCCGGCATGATCCATGCCCACGACCCAGCGCGCATCCTTGCCCTTGAGCCGCGCATGGCGGGCCAGAATGTCTTGCAGCGTATTGTCGAGCGCATGGCCGATATGGAGCGAACCGGTGACGTTGGGCGGCGGGTTGACGATCGTCCACGGCTCGGCACCGGGGCGGTCGGGCCGGAACAGGCCGTTCGCCTCCCAATGCGCATACCAGCGCGATTCGATTTCAGCCGGGTCGAAGGTCTTTGGAAGCTCGCTCATGCCGCTGCCCTTAACGGGCCGAACCATGATGGCAAGATCAGCTGCGAGTCGTGATCCGCGTGATCTCGCGTTGCACCATCTCCTCGACCATGCGCGGCAAATTGGCGTCGAGCCATTCACGCAGCATCGGCCGGAGCATGTCGCGCACCAACCCTTCCAGCGTGTCGCTGCCGCCAACTTCGGGCCGAACGATCAGGCGGGACAACTGCTCGAGCGGGCCGCGGGTCGCTTCGGCGGCCAGCGGCGAGAGAATCGACTCCGCTGGCGCCGCGGGGGCGACGGGCGGCGGCGGCACGGATTGCGCAACGTCGGCACTCGCGCGAGGCGGCTCGGGGCTTGGCTCGGGTTCGACCGGCTGCCTCAGCTCCAGGATCTCGTCCTCGTCATCGACGACCTGCGCAGGTGGCGCAGCTGGACGCGCGGGACGACGCGCACGACCCGTGGTTGCACTCTCGCCTTCTTCGGCGATGATGCGTTTGATCGAGGACAGAATGTCCTCCATCGACGGCTCGTTACTGACGTCCCCCAATTCGTCACTCCCGCGTTAGGGATGTTCGGAAGCCGCCACCTGTCGGATTCAGCGGCCTCCTGTCAACCGTTCAGCGCGGATTAGCTGGATCGACCGGGCCAAAGGTCTGCGGCGTTTGCGCCGGCACGCCGGTCGTGCGCGTCGCGGTCGCCTGCGGTTCGGGACCATCGCCCCAGTCGCTCCAGCGGCGGCGGACACGCTCATAATTCGTCTTGGGGTTGTAGAGGATGCCACCATCGAGACCGAGATCCTCTGCCTCTGCCCGGCCCATCGCCGCAAGCAAGATGAAGCCAGCGACATAGGCGTCGCGCTCGGCGGTGACCAACTGGACCTGGCTGTTGAGCAGCTCCTGCTCGGCATTTAGGATTTCGAGAATGGTTCGCGTGCCGACGCTGTTCTCGGCCCGCACGCCTTCGAGCGAAAGGCGGTTCGCGCTCACGGCAACTCGCGACGATTCGATCACGCGCTGAGTCGACTGATAGTTGGCATAGGCCGAGCGCGTCTGCGCGATCACGCTGCGTTCGGTCGCGATCGCAGTTTCCAGTGCCGAGGACTGCCGGGCCTGCGCTTGCCGCACGCGCGCCGCAGGCTCACCGCCCTGGAACAAGGGGACGTTCAGCGTCACGGTTGCCGCGTTGCTGACCCCATCATTGATCGGGTTGACGCCCGAGTTACCGATGTTGAGCCCGCCCGAGCGAAGATTGTTGAAATAGCTGCCGCTCGTACCGACCGAAACCGTGGGCGAACGCGTCGACCGCGCAACGCGGACGTCATAGCCGAACGCCTCGGCACTCTGCGTCGCGGCATCGATCGCCGGATTTTCGTCCAGCGCCACGGTAACCGCTGCGTTGGTGTCGGCGGGCAAGGCGGGAAGCGGCGGCGGCGGCGCCAGCACGCCCGGTTCGCTGCCGACGACGCGGACATAGGTCTCGCGGCTGGCGATCAATCGCGCTTCGGCGCTGCGCAGCTGGCCTTCGGCCAGGGCAAGCCGTGCCTCGGACTGGGCAACGTCGGTGCGCGTGAGGTCGCCAACCTCGAAGCGATCGCGCGTGGCGCGCAGGTTGACGCCCAGGACGCTGACATTCTGCCGGTTGAGCCGCACGATCGCCTCGTCGCGGATCACATCCATATAGGCCGCGACGACGTCGAGGAACATGTTGGCTTCGGCGGTGCGCAGATTGGATTGCCCGACCGCGACGCGCGCATCGGCCGCGCGGACCGAGTTGCGGACCGCGCCGCCATCGAACACCGGCATCGACAGGTTTACGCCGACCGTCGCGCGACGGATCGGGCTGAACCCGTTGAAGTTGGTATCGTAGACATTCTCGTTATAGCCGACCTGAGCGCCCGCCGAGGGCAAGCCGCGGGCGCGGGCGATCGGCACATTCTCGTCCGTCGCGCGCAAATTGGCGCGTTCAGCGGCCAATTCCGGGTTGGTCGTATATGCCTTGACCATCGCTTCGCGCAGCGTCTCGGTCGGCGCGGGCAATTGCGCCGTCACAGGGGGTGCGGCGGTCTGCGCGGCTGCCGGAAGCGCCAGACCGGCGGCGCTGACGCCCGCGAGCAATAGGGCCAATCGCATGGGTCGCTTCATCACTTTCAAAATTCGAAGACGCTGGGGCGTTCGAACCCCGGCAGGATGGCGCAATCGCTGTCGAGAAAATCGACGAGGCCGAAGCCGGCCTCAGTGCGGACTCCGGCGGCAAGGCGCGTCACGCCGCGGTCGACCAGTCCTGCAACGATCCGGCCGCCCACCTTCACCTGCTCGGCGAGCGAATCGGGCAACGCCTCGATAGCGCCATCGACGATCAGGACGTCATAGGGAGCAAGGTCAGGCGCGCCGACGGTGAGCGGTGCTTCCACGACCGTGACCGTGCCGCCGAGCGCGACGCGAGCAGCGGACGCCAGGCCGGGATCAGTCTCGACAGCCACGACGCGCGTGCCGAGCTTAGCCGCGACAGCAGCAGTATAGCCGCCCGCAGCACCGATCACGAGGATGGCGTCGCTCGGGGCGATCTGCGCCTGGGTGAGCAACAGGCCAGTGGCGAGCGGCGGATTCTGCGCGCGGCCATTGCCCAGCGGCAGCGACCGGTCGCGATAGGCGAAAGGCCGCTGGGATTCGGGCAGGAATTGCTCGCGCTCGACCTGCGCCATCGCGGCGACGACGCGAGCGTCATTGACCCCGCTGGTGCGCAGCTGGCTTACCACCATCGCGTGGCGCGCAGCTTCAAGATCGAGGGTCGGGGCAATTGCGGTCATGGTCACTCCGCCTATTCGCACAACCGTATTAGTCGTGCAACACAGTTCATGGTTCGCTGCGCTTCTATCCTGTGCCGATCCGCACGCCAAGCGATGCATGTTGCTATTTTCACACGCCCGGTTGACATCGACCGCTCCCCCGCGCATCTGCCCGCTCTCGCTCCAGACGGCCCGATGGCGGAGTGGTTACGCAGAGGACTGCAAATCCACTGCCACCCCGCGCAAATCCCCCAAAGTTCGCACGATTCATGCTCCGTTCTATCACGGAGTTCTGCGGGTTCCAGAGCCAAGTGCGAACTTTGGGGGATTTGCGCGGGGTGGCAGTGGATTTGCAGTCCTCTG
>NZ_MDDS01000082.1 GCF_001721295.1 Sphingomonas turrisvirgatae
CCCTGTAGCGATCCATGCAGAAGCAGTGGATGCACAAGGTAACGTTGATGTTGCAGATGCAGACGTGACAGTAACGGTTGATACAGTCCCTGCAGACCTGATTGGTGCGATCACGATTCCTGAAGACTTAAATGGCGACGGTATCTTAAATGCAGACGAGCTAGGCACAGACGGCACCTTCAATGCACAAGTGGCGTTGGGACCAGATGCGCTTGACGGCACAGTGGTGAATGTCAATGGTGTGAACTACACCGTGACAGCAGCTGACCTTGCAAACGGCTTCATCACCGCAGCGATTCCTGTGACAGGCGAAGGCCCTGTAGCGATCCATGCCGAAGCAGTGGATGCACAAGGTAACGTTGATGTTGCAGATGCAGACGTGACAGTAACGGTTGATACAGTCCCTGCAGACCTGATTGGTGCGATCACGATTCCTGAAGAC
>NZ_MDDS01000083.1 GCF_001721295.1 Sphingomonas turrisvirgatae
TATTTTTTTTTTTTCAAGCGGAGGACGGCATGAGATATCTGGTCCGGTCTCGGGGGCTGGGTGCTTGGCGGCGGCGTAGAACTGGTCGCCAAGGCCCGCCGCTGGCGCAAGATGGTCGGCGGCGGGATGCGCCAGGCCGGCCTGTTGGCGGCTGCCGGCCTGTACGCCCTCGACCACCAGGTGGCACGCCTGGCCGACGACCACGCCAACGCCGCGCGCCTGGGCGACGGGCTGCGCGAACTGGGCTATGCGGTGGAGCCGGTGCAGACCAACATGGTCTACGTCGATGTCGGCGAGCGGGCGGTCGCGCTGCGCGACTTCCTCGCCGAGCGCGGGGTGCGGATCAGCGCGGCGGCGCGTTTGCGCCTGGTCACCCACCTGGACGTTTCCGCCGAGTCCATAGGACAAGTACTGGATGCCTTCGCGGCCTTTCGT
>NZ_MDDS01000084.1 GCF_001721295.1 Sphingomonas turrisvirgatae
CCTGTGGTCATCCCATTTATTGGTGCTTTTTTCCTGGCTTATTTATTTAGTCCACTAGTCGAAGTTCTAGTAAAAATTAAGATACCTCGCTGGTTGGCAATTAGTATTGTTTTTATTGGTATAGGTGTAACTTTAACCGTTGCATTATGGTACCTGGTTCCACTGATCTGGAAACAACTTGTTTACGCTCGAGACAGTATTCCAGCGGGGATCCATTGGATTAATGCAGAGCTATTACCGTGGATTTCTTCGACATTCCATGTCCAGCAAATGGAAATTGATACCGATCAAATGTCCAAAGCTGTGATGGATTATGTTCAGACCAATTACAGTGCCGATAGTATTCAAGCAAATTTAGTAAGGCCCCCACAATCAGAACGCAACTCTATTCGACGGCAGCGCAGGCACGTATC
>NZ_MDDS01000085.1 GCF_001721295.1 Sphingomonas turrisvirgatae
TCCTGACCTCCTGCGTGCAAAGCAGGCGCTCTACCAACTAAGCTAAGTCCCCAGCTTACATCAGCAATCATGTATCTTTTATCTATAACTTCAACCAGTCAAAGTCATGGTGGGTCTGACAAGACTTGAACTTGTGACCCCACGCTTATCAAGCGTGTGCTCTAACCAACTGAGCTACAGACCCTCAGATACATCTATGAAGAACAACTTGTTGTGGATTCTTACCAATCGTCAATCTTTCGTTAAGGAGGTGATCCAGCCGCAGGTTCCCCTACGGCTACCTTGTTACGACTTCACCCCAGTCATCGGCCACACCGTGGTAACCGCCCTCTTTGCAGTTAGGCTAGCTACTTCTGGTGCAACAAACTCCCATGGTGTGACGGGCGGTGTGTACAAGGCCCGGGAACGTATTC
>NZ_MDDS01000086.1 GCF_001721295.1 Sphingomonas turrisvirgatae
GGGCGGCGGTGCCGCCTCTTCCGCCGCGGGCGCGCCCTGCGGACCCAGCACGCGGCGGCGCTTTACTTCGACCACGACGGTGTTCGAGCGCCCGTGGCTGAAGCTTTGCTTCACCTTGCCGGTCTCGACCGTGCGCTTCAGCCCCAGCGGCTGGCGCATTCCGAGTTTCGGCTTTTCGTTTTCGGTATCGCTCAACTTTAATTCCCGTCTGTGCTTCGTTCGTCTTGATCGCCGCCAGCGCCCGATGCGCCTTGCGAGGGCATTTCGCAAGGTTCGGAGGCTGGATCGGGACCGATAAATTGCAGCCAGCGGGCAAGCGCATCGCTCACCCGGCCAGCTGCCCTGGGGTCTGTCAGGCCGACATGTACCACATTTTCGCGGCCAAGCGCCAAGGACAATATGGTGCGCGGGACCGGCAATGTGAAGCCCGTCGCCCCGGACCCTTCCCGATCCCGGCCGACGCGCCACGCCTGGTCGAGCTTGCGCGAGCCGTCCGCGCCGGCGTCCGCGGCATGGAGCAGCAGGTGCAGCTTGCCCATCCGGCCGGCCTTTTCGATCCGCTCGCCGCCGATCACGATCGTGCCGGCCTTGGCCTCGAGACCCAGGCGATCAAGGAACGCGCGCTGCAGCTGCTCGGCAATTCGCGCGCCGAGATCGTCGGGGATGGTGAGGTCGCTCGTCTTGAACGCCCGCGACAACGCGCCGCGCAGCTTTTTGCCTGATTGCTCGAGCTCGGCGCGGTTCACGCCGATCCAGGCGCCGCGCCCCGGCGCCTTGGCGCGGATATCGGGCAGCACTTCGCCGGTCGGCGAAAGGGCGAGCCGGATCAGCCCGTCGCGAGGGGATTCCTCACGCGAGAGAATGCAGGTGCGGACGGCGCCCTTGCCATCCGCACGCTTGCCTTCCGTCAGTTCAGACGCGCGCTCATTGCTCGGAGTCCGCAACAGCGTCCTCCTCGGTTGCCGGTTCGTCCTCGAACCAATGGGCGCGGGCGGCCATGATGATCTCGTTACCCTGTTCCTCGGTAAGGCCATATTCGCCCAGCACGCCGCCCTTGTCGGCTTCGCGCACCGGTGCTGCCGGCCCATCGCCGCGGCGACGCGGCTCGGCACGCTTCTTGGCGACCAGTTCGTCGGTGGCGAGATCGGCCAGATCGTCGAGCGTCTTGATCCCGGCCTTGCCCAGCGTGACCAGCATCGCTTCGGTCAGATAGGGCATGGTGGCCAGATCGTCCTCGACGCCGAGCGCGCGGCGCTCCTCGCGGTTCGCTTCCTCGCGACGCTCAAGCGCTTCGGCTGCGCGGCTCTGCAGCTCCTGCGCCAGATCCTCGTCGAAACCCTCGATCCCGGCCAGCTCGTCGAGCTCGACATAGGCGACTTCCTCGAGCGCGCTGAAGCCTTCGGCAACCAGCAGCTGGGCCAGCGTCTCGTCCACATCCAGCTCGTTCTGGAACATCTCGCTGTTCGTCACGAACTCCTGCTGACGCTTCTCGCTCGAATCCGTCTCGGTCAGGATGTCGATCGCCTTGGCCGTCAGCTGGCTGGCGAGGCGGACGTTCTGGCCGCGCCGACCGATCGCGAGGGAAAGCTGATCGTCGGGGACGACCACTTCGATGCGATCCTCTTCCTCGTCGATCACGACGCGCGCGACGTTTGCCGGCTGAAGCGCGTTGACGACAAAGGTCGCGGTGTCGGGCGACCAGGGAATGATGTCGATCTTCTCGCCCTGCATCTCCTGCACCACCGCCTGGACGCGGCTGCCCTTCATGCCGACGCACGCGCCGACCGGGTCGATGCTGCTGTCGTGGCTGATCACGCCGATCTTGGCGCGCGAGCCCGGGTCGCGGGCGGCGGCCTTGATCTCGATGATGCCGTCATAGATCTCGGGCACTTCCTGCGCGAACAGCTTCTTCATGAAGTCGGGATGCGCGCGCGAAAGGAAGATCTGCGGGCCGCGCGTCTCGCGCACGACCTTGAGGATCAGCGAGCGGACGCGGTCGCCGACACGCACGACTTCGCGCGGGATCTGCGCGTCGCGGCGGATCACGCCTTCGGCGCGGCCCAGGTCGACGACGACATGGCCGAACTCCACGCGCTTGACGACGCCGGTGATGATCTCGCCCTGGCGGTCCTTGAACTCTTCATACTGGCGCTCGCGCTCGGCATCGCGGACCTTCTGGAAGATCACTTGCTTGGCGGCCTGCGCGGCAATCCGGCCGAATTCGATCGGGGGCAGCGGATCAACGATATAGTCGCCGACGCTCGCGCCCTTCTGCAGCTTTTCTGCGCCCTTCAAGTCCACCTGCTTGAAGAAGTCGTCGACCTGCTCGACCACCTCGACCACGCGCCACAGGCGCAGGTCGCCCGTGTTGGGGTCGAGCTTGGCGCGAATGTCGTTCTCGGCGCCGTAACGGGCCTTGGCAGCGCGCTGGATCGCGTCTTCCATCGCCTCGATCACGATGGCCTTGTCGATCATCTTCTCGCTGGCGACCGAGTTCGCGATCGCGATCAGTTCGGCCCGGTTGGCAGTCACGCCAGAATTTCCTGCAGTGGCCATCGTCAAACCTCTTCTTCGATAATCTTGTCGGCGCCCTCGGCGGAAAGTGGCGCGGTTGCGGCAATCAGCCGGTCGGTCATCAGCAGCTTGGCGTCTTCGATACGCTCGAACGCGATGCTGTGGGTGACGCCCTGCTGGTCGGTGATGGCGATGGTCTGACCGTCCACGCCGGCGAGATCGCCCTTGAACTGCTTGCGCCCGTCGACCTTCTCGGTGAGCGTGATGCGCGCCTCGTGCCCCGCCCAGTCCTGGAAATCGGCGAGCCGGGTCAGCGGCCGGTCGATCCCGGGCGAGCTGACCTCGAGCCGATAGGCGTCGGGGATCGGGTCCTTGCCGGCCGCTTCCAGCTCGTCCAGCCGGTCCGAGATGCGGCGCGACAGGTCGGCGCAATCGTCGATCGTCAGCTGGCGCGTGTCGGGCCGTTCGGCCATCACCTGCAAGGTGGGGTCCGACGTACCGCCGAACATCTTGACGCGCACCAGCGCCAGCCCGAGCGCCTGCGCCTCCGGCTCGATGATCGCGGTCAATTTGGCGACGTCCGCCACGCACAAACTCCAGATACAACTTGTCGCCGCCGAACCCTCTGCGGGCCGGCCTCGGCAAGTTTCCAATGTCGAGAACAGCGCCTCTATAGGCATTTGTCCGGCGCACGGCAAGGATTTGCGTCATGTGCCGAACCGCGCGATCATGTCGCACGTGCAACATCACGCGGCTCCACGCGTTTGGGGGCCGTCTACTCGCCGGAGAAGTCCATGCGCCTGCTACCGATCGCCGCCGTTTCGTTGACCCTGATCGCCTGCACGGCGGCCGGGCCGGGCAACAGCCAACAGGCCGCGCCGAGCACCGCCGAGAGCACGACCCCTTCCCCCGCAGGTCTGCCGTTCACGGTGACTCCGATCGCCGATTTCGATGCGCCCTGGGCGATGACCTTCCTGCCCGACCGCCGCATGCTGGTGACCGAGAAGGCCGGCGTGCTGCTGCTGGTCAGCGCCGACGGCAAGACGAGCACGCAGGTGACCGGCATCCCCGCCGTCGACAGTGCAGGCCAGGGCGGGCTCATGGACGTGGTGCTCGACCCCGGCTTCGCCAGCAACCGGCACGTCTGGTTCAGCTATTCCGAGGCGGCGGCGAACGGCAAGGGTGTGGTGCTGGCGCGCGGCACGCTCACCGATGGCAAGTCGCCGAGCCTCGCCAACGTGACCACGGTGTTCCGTGCCACGCCCTATGTTGAGGGCAACGGTCACTATTCGGGCCGCATTGCGCTCGCGCCGGACGGCAAGCATCTGTTCTTCACCAATGGCGAGCGGCAGAAGTTCGATCCGGCGCAGGACCCCAAGGCGACACTGGGCAAGGTCCTGCGCTTCACGCTGGACGGCAACCCCGCCGGCGACCCGGGCCTGACCGCCAAGGGCTTCCACCCCGCAGTGTGGTCCTATGGTCATCGCAACCTGCTGGGCATCGCGTTCGACGCGGCCGGAAACCTGTGGGAGCAGGAAATGGGTCCGAAGGGCGGGGACGAGGTCAATCTGGTCCTGCCGGGCAAGAATTACGGCTATCCGCTCGTTTCGGACGGCGATCACTATGACGGCAAGCCGATCCCGCGCCACAGCACGCGCCCCGACCTGGAAGCGCCCAAGGTTTCGTGGAACCCGGTGATCTCGCCCGGCGGGCTGATCGTCTATTCGGGCAAGCTGTTCCCGCAATGGAAGGGCGACCTGTTCATCGGCGGCCTGTCGAGCCAGGCGCTGGTGCGAGTCGATGTGAACGGCACCAGTGCGGCCAAGGGCGACCAATGGCCCATGGGTGCGCGCATCCGCGAAGTCGAAGAAGGGCCGGACGGCGCCCTGTGGCTGCTGGAAGACGGCGGCCGCGGGTCGCAGGGCCGCTTGCTCAAGCTGACGCCGAACCGCTGATCAGGAAGTTCATGCGCGCGCTCGCCACCGGGCGATCGCGCGCATCCTGCCATGCCGCCGCCTCGACATTGGCGATGCGCGACCCCAGCCGCACCACCCGCCCCTGCGCGAACGTCATGTTGTCGCGCCCGCCCCGCATGAAATCGACCGTGACGTTGATCGGCTTGTAACCCACATCCTCGCGCCCGGCCGCTTCCAGTTCGACGGCCAGCGCGGCAATCGCCGCCAGTTCGAGCAGCCCGGCTAGCGCGCCGCCATGCACGAAGCCCGGCCGGCCGAGCACATCCTCGCCAAAGGGCATCGACAGCAACGGCGCGCCCTCGCCCGCCTCGATCGTGACGCCAAGCACCTTGGCATAAGGCGGCAGGATCATGCGTCCACCGTTCCGGTCGTCATGAACGTTCCCGCGACGTGCGCGATCGGGTCGTCGGGGTCGCCATCATGCGCGATGCCGCGCACGAATGCGACGCGCTTTGCCAGCCGATAGCATTCGCCGCGCCCGGTGACCGTCCGGCCCGGGGCTGCCGGACGCAGATAGTCCACGCGCAGATCGAGCGTCGCGTGCGGCACGAAGGCATCGCGCTTCAGCCAGACGGCAACGCTGGTCGCCATGTCGAGCAGCGCGACGACTGGCCCGGACGCGAGCACGCCGCGACCGACATCGCCGATCAGATCGGGCGAGAAGGGCAATACGAGTTCGCACCAGTCCGGACCATGAGCGAGATAATCGATGCCCAGCCGACCGCCATGTCCGTAGCGGCGCGCCGAGAAAAACATGCGCGGGTGAAATTTGGGCGGTGGGGTGGCCATGGCCCTGCCCTATCCAAGGCCGCGCGCCGAGGCAATTTGTGCCACCCCCTGTCGCAATCGCGCCGCCCGTCAAAGGAGTCGGCGATTGCCGGGCCCTGATCTAGGAAATGGCAAAGACGAGGGAGCGGATGATGAACGAATCGCGCGTGAGCATGACGATTGCAGACGGGATCGGCGATGTGCGGCTGGCACGCGGCGACAAGATGAACGCGCTCGACTCGGCGATGTTCGAGGCCATCGCCGATACGATCGATCGGCTGGCCGCGGCACCCGGCCTGCGCGCGGTGGTTGTTTCGGGCGAGGGTCGCGCCTTTTGCGCGGGACTCGACATGGCGAGCATGGCCGGAGGCGGATCGGGCATGGATCTGAAGGCCCGTTCGCATGGACCCGCCAACCTGTTCCAGCAGGTGGCATGGGGCTGGCGCACGCTGGCCGTGCCAGTCATTGCCGCGGTGCACGGCGTCGCCTTTGGCGGCGGGTTCCAGATCATGAGCGGCGCGGACATCCGTATCGCGGCCCCGGCAACGCGCTTTTCGATCATGGAGATGCGCTGGGGCATCGTTCCCGACATGGCGGGCTTTGCGCTGTGGCGCGGACTGGTCCGCGACGACGTGCTGCGCGAGCTTAGCTATACCGCGCGCGAGTTCGACAGCGAGGAAGCGCTGGCCCACGGCTTTATCACGCGCATCGCCGATCATCCGCTGGAGGCCGCGCTCGAGCTTGCTCGCACCATCGCCGCGCGTAATCCGCACGCGATTCGCGCGGCCAAGCGGCTCGCCAACGCTGCGGTGGACGGGGACTCGTCCGCGATCCTGGCGGCCGAGTCCGATGAGCAGGCACGGCTGTTGCGTTCGCCCAATCAGATCGAGGCAGTGATGGCGAACATGCAGAAGCGCGCGCCGGTCTTCACCGACTGATACGCACGCGCTAGAGCGCCGCCATGCTTCGTCTCGGCACCAGGGGTTCCCCGCTCGCACTCGTTCAGGCCAATCTGGTGCGCCACGCGCTGATCGCGGCGCATGGCTGGGATGCCGATGAAATCGAAGTGGTACCGATTCGCACGACCGGCGACAGGGTGCAGGATCGGCCGCTCGCCGAGATCGGCGGCAAGGCGCTGTGGACCAAGGAGCTGGACCGGGCGCTGCTCGCCGGCGACATCGACCTTGCCGTGCATTCGATGAAGGACGTCGAAACGATCCGGCCCGCCACGATCGCGATCGCCGCGATGCTGCCGCGCGAGGACGTGCGCGATCGACTGATCGGCGCGCCGGCGATCGCTTCGCTGCCGCAGGGTGCGCGGATCGGCACGAGTTCGCCGCGCCGCGCCGCGCAGATGCGGCGCATCCGGCAGGACCTCGCCATCGTCGCGCTGCGCGGCAATGTCGATACGCGGATCGCCAAGGTGGCGGCGGGCGAGGCGGATGCGACGCTGCTCGCGGCCGCAGGGCTCGAGCGCCTAGGCCGGCCCGAGGTGGGCGCGCCGATCCCGCTCGAAACGATGCTGCCAGCGCCATCGCAGGGCGCGGTGGGAATCGAAGTGCGCGCCGACGACGCCGCCACACGGGCGCTGGTCGCCGCGATCGGCGATCGTATCACCGAGCGCTGCGTGTTTGCCGAACGCGCATTGCTCGCCGCGCTGTCCGCCGATTGCCATTCCCCCGTCGCTGCGCTGGCGACGATCGAGGATGGCCGATTGCGCCTGCGCGCCGAGCTGCTGACCCGCGACGGCAGCGAATCGGTGACCGCGGATCGGGAGCTCGGCGCGCCCGAGGATGCCGCCAAGGTGGCCCGCGAACTGCTCGATGCGGCATCGCCGGCGCTGCGCGGCCTGTTCGGGCATTGATCCGGCCAGTTGCCGTCCTGCGCCCGGAGCCGGGCAACGCCGCGACCGTCGCGCGAGTCCGCGATGCCGGGCTGTCGGGCATCGCGCTGCCATTGTTCGAGATCGAGCCGGTCGACTGGTCGCCGCCCGCGCCGGACCGCTTCGACGGGCTGTTACTGACCAGCGCGAACGCCTTGCGCCAAGGTGGCGTCGGGCTCGCTGCGCTTCACGCGCTGCCCGTCCTGGCAGTCGGCGCGGCGACGGCAGCGGCGGCGCGCGACCATGGCTTCGCGGTCGAGCGGATCGGCGAACGCGACGTGCGCTCGATGCTGGCCGACGTCGCGCCGGTCCGCCGCCTGCTGTGGTTGGCGGGCGAACATCGAACGCGCATCGATCATCCGTCGATCGCGCAGACGCTTACCCTTTATCGCGCGGCACCGCGCCGCTGCGACCACGCCGCGCTTGCCCCGCTGGCGGGTAGCGTGGCGCTCATCCATTCCACGCGGGCGGCGCAGCAGCTTTTAACGGCGATCGATGCTGCCGGGATGGCGCGCGGCACCATTCGGCTGGTCGCGATCAGCGACAAGGCTGCGCATGCGGCCGGGCCGGGCTGGGAAGCGGTGGCGGTGTCGCGCGCGCCGACGGACCCCGCGCTGATCGACGCAGCGCGCGCCCTTGCGATTGACCCCTGACTGCTTCGGGAGAATAAGCAGCCCTATGACTTCCCAAGCGCCGCTCGCCGCTCCAGCCCGCGGCAACACGCTGCCAGCCTTGTTGATCGCGGGATTGGCCGCGTTCCTGCTGGGTCTCGCGGTCATGGCCGCGATCTTCCGTTTCAGCGACTGGGGCGCCCCTGCCCCGGCACCGGCTCAGCCGCAACCCGTCGCGCCCGCCACGGCGGCGCTGCCGACCAGTACCGACGTGGCGACGCTCGCCGCCCGGGAACAAGCGCTGGCAGCACGGCTCGATGCGCTCGACGCACGGCTGCGCGCGACCGACAGCGACGCGCGCACGGCCGGTAGCTATGCCGGCCGGGCCGAGGCGATGATGCTGATCTCTGCCGCGCGCCGCGCGATCGAGCGCGGCCAGGCGCTCGGCTTCGTCGGCCCCGAATTGCGCGCGCGGTTCGGAGCGGCCGAACCGCAGGCGGTCGCCACCGTGCTGCGTGCGGCGGGTGAGCCGGTGACGCTGGAGGATCTGCGTTTCGCGCTCGACCAGATCGCGCCGCGCCTGTCGACCGCGGCGCCTGGCGGGGGCTGGCTGGATGCGGTGCGCCGCGAGCTTGGCAGCCTCGTCATCATCCGCAAGGAAAGCGCGCCTAGTCCGCACCCGCGCGAACGCCTGCAACGCGCCCGCCGGCTGCTTGCACAGGGGCATGTCGAAGCATCTCTTGCCGAGATCAACCGCCTGCCCGGCGCGCAGGGCGCGGAAAGCTGGATGGCGGCGGCGAGCCGCTATGTCGAAACCCGCCGGGCGCTCGACACGCTCGAAGCCGCTGCGATCCAGGGCCGCGCGGCGCCGGGCGAAGCAGCGCCGACGGCCTGAACCACTCGCTTCAGGCCGTTGCGGCGATCAGCGCCTGCGCCCCGGCCGGCGCGCGCACCTTGCCGCCGTGGATGAAGAAGATGAACGTGTCGCGCGGCTGTTTCTTAGGCAGCGCATCCTCGACATAGGGTAGGCCATCGGGCTGGCCGCCGCCCGCCCAGATGCGCGCTGCATCGGCCCAGCGCTCGATCTCGCCATCGGGATAGCAAAGCGGATTGGCATCCTCGCCCTTTTCGAGGCGAGCGTAAACGAAGTCTCCGGTCACGTCGGCGATCGCCGGATAGTCGGGCGAATCGGCGAACACGATTGCGACGCCGGCCGCGCGGCACAGTGCGACGAATTCGGGTACCGCGAAGCTTTCGTGGCGCACCTGGATTGCGTGACGCAGCTTCACACCGTCATGGCGCGCCGGAAGCAGTTCGAGGAACGCGCCGAAATCCCGGGAATCGAACTTCTTCGTCGCCATGAATTGCCACAGGATCGGGCCGAGCTTCTCGCCGAGTTCGACGATGCCCTGGCCGACGAACTTCGCGATCGAGTCGCCGGCTTGCGCCAGCACCTTGCGGTTGGTGCAATAGCGCGATGCCTTGACCGTGAACATGAAGTCGTCGGGCACGGCCGCAGCCCATCCCGCGAACGTCGCGGGCTTGAACCCGGAATAATAGGTGCCGTTGATCTCGATCGCGCTCAGTTGACGGCTGGCGAATTCCAGCTCCTTCTTCTGGGCCAGTCCCTCGGGATAGAAGGTGCCGCCGCGCCACGGCTCGAACGTCCAGCCGCCGATGCCGATCCGAATCCGTTGCTCGCTCATTGGGCGACCTTAGCGCGGACGAGCGCCCCGCGGCATCATGAAATGCGCTTCCAAACCTGTTGCTTGCAGATCAGCCCGGCAAGCACGCAGCCCTTGCCGATCAGCGAATCGCCCTGAACCTTCATCTGCCCGGAAAAGGTGCGATTGATGTCGGGCACGAAAACGCGGCCCTTATATTCGTCCGGCGCGACGCGGCGGAATTCGTGGAACAGGTTGGCGCCGATCAGCTGATCGGTCCCGCCACGTCGCGCATCGGCCTTGGCCTTGTCGCTCGCCCAGATCACGGTGCCGCACATCCGGTCGGCTCCGCACGGCGTCAGACGGATATGCACGCTGTTGCTGGGGTTGCGCCAGGCGCTGCCACTCGCCGGCCCGGCGTCACCGCCGGCATAAGCGGCCGGCGCGAGCATCGTCATCGCGGCCGCAAAGGCGGCCAACATTGCCTTGCCCTTCATCGAATACCTCTTCTTCAAGCGGGAGGGCCGACCGGTGCGCGATCGGATCCATCCATCAAGCAGAGAGATGGGGACCAGGTTCGGCACGAAAAGGGCGGGAACGGGGCAATTTCCGAAACGCAGCGTACAGAAATGAGGCACGTCGCAGGCGACATGCGCCGTGACGGCATCGAAGTTCAAGTTTCGGAAGGCCGGCCCGTGATGGCCGGCTGGAGCGGGCGAAGGGATTCGAACCCTCGACCCCAACCTTGGCAAGGTTGTGCTCTACCCCTGAGCTACGCCCGCTCTGGCGCTTGTGTCGCCCACTCGGAAAGCCGAGGGGGCGGGGCAAGGTGGCGGCCTCTAGCAGCGGGTTTTCAGGTCCGCAACCCCAGAAATCGCATCCTCAAAGCCTCTTGGCCGTTACGCCTGCAACGCCCACATAGGGCGCCTGTTTGGATCGCAAGGGAATCGCCGTGGCCACGCTGGGACTGTCCGCCGCCGACAAGGAAGCCGTCGAGGCATTTCGCAAGGATATCGTCGAGCCGTCGATGACGAGCCTCGTCATCCTCGATTTTTGGGCAGAGTGGTGCGGGCCGTGCAAGGCGCTGGGGCCGGTGCTGGAGAAAGTCGCGGCCGATTATGCCGACAAGGGCGTGATCCTGGCCAAAATCGATGTCGACGCCAATCAATTCATCGCCGCGCAGTTCCAGGTCCGCTCGATCCCGACCGTCTATGCCATGTTCCAGGGCCAGCTGGTCGCCGACCTGACGAATGCACGCACCGAATCGCAGCTGCGCGCCAATCTCGACCAGATCCTGCGGCAGATCCCGGTGCAGAGCGAAGCCGCGCAGCAGGCGGCCGAGCTGGAGCCGCTGCTGGCGATGGGGGAGGAAGTGCTGGCGGGCGGCGACAACGAACGCGCCCTGTCGATCTTCGACCAGATCGCCGAGATGGCACCGGATCATCCGCAGGTCGCCGCTGGCCGCGCCCGCGCGCTGACCGCGCTAGGCGATCTCGCCGCCGCCGCCGCCGCACTGGATGGGCTGCCGGAGGATGCCGCCAAGTCGCCTGAGGTCGAACGCGCCCGCGCCGCCCTGACGCTGGCGCAGGAAGCCCCCGCCGACGACGAGCTCGGCGAGATACGCGCCCGTGCCGCAAGCGGCGACATGGCCGCGCGCTACGAACTTGCCGGCGCGCTGATGGCGCACGACCGGGAAGGTGCCGCCGAAACGCTGCTCGCTATGATCGCCGAAGATCGCGAATGGAACGAGGGGGCCGCGCGGCAGCGGCTGCTCAAGCTGTTCGAAGCAGTCGGCCTGGAAGATCCATGGGTGTCGGCGCAGCGGCGCAAATTGTCCGCCATCCTGTTCGGATGACTGCGCCAAAAACCACGAGGATTTCGATCTTTCCGCTGCCCGGCGCGCTGTTGTTTCCGCGCCTGGCGCTGCCGCTGCACATCTTCGAACCGCGCTATCGCGCCATGGTCACCGACAGTCTCGCGCGCGATCGCCGCATCGGCATGATCCAGCCGCGCCCGGTGACCGGGGTGGACAGCGGCGGTCCGCCGGCCTTGTTCGAGATCGGCTGCGTCGGCCGCATCGCGGAGGTGCAGGCACTGGACGATGGGCGGTTCGACATCGTGCTCGAGGGACTGTCGCGATTTCGCGTGATTCGCGAACTCGACGTCACTACGCCGTTCCGCCAGGTCGAGGCAGAGCTGATCGCCGACGGCAATGACGAGACGCTGTCGCTGGGCGAACGCGCATCACTCGAACTCGAATCGCGTCGCTTCGCCGATGCCCATGGCTATGCGGTGGACTGGGAGGCGGTGACGCGACTGGACGACGCCAGTCTGGTCAACGGCATCGCGCAGATTGCGCCCTTCGATCCGGCGGCGAAGCAGGCGTTGCTCGAGGCAGGCACGCTGAACGAGCGCGCCGCGCTGACGGTGCAGCTGATGCAATTCTTCGGCCGCCACGAGGGCGACGAGGGCACGCTGCAGTAACTGCTTCCCTGCGAAAGCAGGTATCCGGCGCGGACCTACGCCAATTCGCCCTGCAGCAACTTTGGCGTTGCCCCGGATTCACCCCGCGCTTCGGCCATGAACCAGTTCTTGAGCGCCGGCACCTTGTCCACCGCGGACAACCCGAATCGGCGCGCGGCATGCGCGGTCCTGCCGGGAATGCCGAACAGATGGGTCAGCGCATCGGTCGCGACCGAGACCATGAAGGTGTCGAGGCTGCGCCACCGCTGGTACCGCGCGAGCAAGGCGGGGTCGCCCATGTCGAGCCCGAGCCGCTTGCCCTCGACCAGCACCTCGACCAGCGCGGCGACATCGCGAAAGCCGACATTGACCCCCTGCCCCGCGATCGGATGGATGCCGTGCGCCGCGTCGCCGACCAGCGCCAGCCGCTGCGCGGTGATCGTTGCGGCGTGATGGAAGCCGAGCGGGTGCGAAAAACGGGGGCCGAGCGGGCCGAGCTTACCCAGGAACCCGCCCATCTTCTTTTCCGCCTCAGCCAGGAAGGCGCGTTCGGACAGCTTCATCATGCCCGCTTCCTCGCGCCGCTTTACCGACCATACGATCGCCGAGCGATGCCCCTGATCGTCATCGACCAGCGGCAGGATCGCGAACGGCCCCTGCGGATAGAATATCTCGAACGCGGTATTCTCGTGACTATGCTCGTGGTGCAGCGAGGTCACGATCGCCGAATGATCGTAGGTCCAGCGCGCGACGTTGAGGTGCGCCGATTCGCGAGTCGGCGAATTGCGACCTTCCGCGCCGATCAGCAACCGTGCGCTAACGGTCTCGCCGCTGCTCAACCGCGCGGTCACGCCATGCTCGCCGCGATCGACCGACTCCGCCCTGGTCTGCATCCGCACATCGGCCAGCGGCGCTTCGCGCGCAGCCGCCATCAGTGCTGCGCGCAGATGGCGATTCTCGAACATCGTACCGAGCGCCGGTTCGCCATCGAGCGGATCGAAGTCGAGCTTGCCCGGTTCAAGCCCGTCGCTCACGCGAATGCTCTCGATCGGGCAGCCCTTGCCTGCCAGCCGATCGGTCACGCCAATCGCTTCGAGCATGCGGAACGGCGCCGCGGCGATGGCAGAGGCGCGGCCGTCATGCGCGGCGGCAAGGATCGTATCGGGGTCGGCGGGATCGACCACGATGCTTGAGATGCCGTGCTTGTCGAGCGCCACGGCCAGGGCGCTGCCGACAAGGCCACCGCCGAGGATCAAGAGATCAGCCTGGGTCATATGCGGCGAGTAACCCACCCGGCTGCTTGACGCCAGAGGTGGAAGGGTCGAGAATCCGCGAACGAATTTCGAACATCCTTGGGGCGGGTTATGGCGAGCCGAGCGCAGCCGATGCTGTGGCGTGATACGATGAAGGCGGGGGCGAAGCGCAGCGGCGCGCTGATCGGCGCGATCGCGCTGTTCGTGCTGACGCTTGCCTCGGTACTGGCCGTGGGAACGTATAGTGGCGGCGATCCGTCGCTGAACACCGCTGCGGGCGGCCCGACCCAGAACCTGCTCGGCACGCCGGGTGCGTACCTCTCCGACTTGCTGCTGGCGCTTGCCGGCCTGCCGGTCGTCCTGCTGGCACCGGTCGGGATCATCATCGGCCTGCGCCTGTGGCGCGGCGAGCCGGTCGGCGACTGGAGCCGGATGCTGCTAGGTGCGGCGCTGGGGATCGCGATGATGAGCGCGGCGCTCGCCTTCGTATCGAGCCGCCCCGTGCTCGAGCTGCCCGGCGGATGGGGCGGGATCATCGGGCTGACGATCGCCAACCTCGTACGCTGGCTGCTCGGCTTGGCCGGCGAGCCGGCGGTGGTGCTCTGGGGGGCGCGCGTGATCGGCCTGGTCAGCGGGATCGCCGGCGTGGTGATCTGGGCGCGCAGCGTGCAGATCGATGTGAGCCGACATCTGACCCTGCCGCGGCGGGAGCGGAGCGCCAGCGAGGCTGACGAGGTGTTCGGCGACGACGAGGACGATGACGAGAGCTATGCCGCGGCCACGCCCAGGCCGCGCAAGATCGCGCTGCCTGAAACGCGACCCGGTCCGGTCATCGCCGATCGAACCACGCCCCCGGCTCCGCCCAAGGCAGCGAAGCCGGTGCAGACCAGCCTCGACTTCAAGGGCAATTACCAGCTTCCCTCGCACGAATTGCTCAAGCCCGGCCCCAAGACGGGCACCGGTGCGATCGACAAGGCGGCGCTGGAGCGCAATGCCCGGCTGCTCGAAAGCGTGCTCGACGACTTCCATGTGAAGGGCCAGATCGTCGAGGTTCGCCCCGGCCCGGTCGTCACCATGTACGAACTGGAACCGGCGAGCGGGATCAAGGCGAGCCGCGTCATCCAGCTGGCCGACGATATCGCCCGCAACATGTCGGCGGTGTCGGCACGCGTCGCCACGATCCCGGGTCGCAGCGTCATCGGCATCGAGCTGCCCAATGCCAAGCGCGAGGCAGTGAACCTGCGCGAGTTGATCGACAGCGAGACGTTCGAGGACATGGGGGCGCAGCTGCCGCTGGTGCTGGGCAAGAACATCGCCGGCGATCCCGTCATCGCCGACCTCGCGCCGATGCCGCACCTGCTCGTTGCCGGCACGACCGGCTCGGGCAAGTCGGTCGGCCTCAACTGCATGATCCTCTCGCTGCTCTATCGGCTCACCCCCGATCAGTGCCGCATGATCATGATCGACCCCAAGATGCTGGAACTCAGCATGTACAAGGGTATCCCGCATCTGCTCGCCGACGTGGTGACCGATCCGCCCAAGGCGGTGCGCGCGCTCAAATGGGCGGTCGAGCAGATGGAGGAACGCTATCGCATGATGGCGTCGGTCAACGTCCGCTCGCTCGGGTCCTTCAACGACAAGGTGCGCCAGGCGCTGGCCAAGGGGCAGAAGCTCGGCCGCAAGGTGCAGGTCGGCTATGATCCCGATACGCGCCAGCCGATCTATGAGGAAGAGACGCTCGAGCTGAACCCGCTGCCGCAGATCGTGATCGTGGTCGACGAACTGGCGGACCTGATGATGACCGCGGGCAAGGAGGTCGAATTCCTGATCCAGCGCCTGGCGCAGAAGGCGCGCGCCGCCGGCATCCACCTCATCATGGCGACGCAGCGCCCGTCGGTCGACGTCATCACCGGCGTGATCAAGGCGAACCTGCCGACGCGCATCAGCTTTCACGTGACGTCAAAGATCGATTCGCGCACCATATTGGGCGAACAGGGCGCCGAACAGCTGCTGGGCAAGGGCGACATGCTCTACATGCCCGGTGGCAAGCAGATCGCGCGCGTGCACGGCCCGTTCGTGTCCGACGACGAGGTGCAGGCGGTGGCCGATCACTGGCGATCGCAGGGTGCGCCCGATTACATCCAGGCAGTCACCGAGGAGCCGGAGGGCGAGGAATTCGCGCTGGATGGCGCACCGACCGGCGACGATTCGCCCGAGGAGCAGCTGTATCGCCGCGCCTGTCAGCTGGTCGCGGAGAGTCAGAAAGCCTCGACGTCATGGCTCCAACGCCAGCTGCGAGTCGGTTACAACAGCGCCGCGCGATTGATCGAACGGATGGAGAAGGACGGCCTCGTTTCCCGCCCCGACCATGTCGGCCGTCGCGAGGTGCTGATGGATCAGGACGGGCGGCCGCTCTAATCCTATTCGATCTCGATCAGCTTGATCAGCCAGTCGTGGAACAACTTGACCGGGCGTTGCTCCAGCGCGCGCGGGCGGCACACGAACCAGTAGCTGTACGGGCTTTTCACCACCGGCTCGGGGAACAACGGGGCGATGCGCGGGTCGTTCGGATCGATATTGTGCGAGCTGAGCATGAACGCTACGCCCACGCCTTGCGCCGCCGCCTCGAGCATCAGCGTACCCGAGTCGAACAAGTCGATCGCGATCGGTTCCAGGTCGGGCAGGCCGAGCGCAGCGCGCCAGATCTCGAAGCTGTCGGCCATGTCGCGATGCGCCAGCACGCTGAAGCGTGACAATTCCCGGGGGTCGGTGATGGCGTCCGGGCCCTCTGCCAGTCGCCGAGCGGCGATCGGACGGATGTGGTTGCGGTCCAGCCGCCGTGCGTAGAGCGTCGGTTCGATATCGCGCGCCAGCACGATCGCTGCGTCCAGCCCATCGCCGAGCCGCGACATGCCAAGCCCGCCGGTGTCGATGTCTAGGTGAAGCTGCGGGTGCGCCGCCCGCAATTGGTGCAGGTAGGGCAGCAGGCGCTGCGTGGCGAACAGCGACGGGGTGCCGAGCCGCAGGCGGAGCAGCTCGGCCCCGCTCGTCATGCTCTCGATCGCATCGCTCATTGTGTCGAGTGCAGGTGCGATCAGACCGAGCAACCGCTCACCGTCGCTATTGAGCCTCATCGCCTGGTGTCGCCGTTCGAACAACTGCTTGCCGATGAACCGCTCGAGCGACTGCACCCGGCGGCTGAGCGCCGGGGACGAAAGCGCCAGTTCTTCGGCCGCGGCCTTGACGGAGCCGAGGCGTGCGACCTGAACAAATGCTTCGATTGCAGTGAGCGGTGGGAGCCGGCGCATGATCTTTTGTGTGGTGCAGCGTTCTGCTTTGCAACCCGTTCCACGTGAAACGGTGCGATGAACGAGGCCTTACCTGCCAAAACTGCCATTTTAGGACAGATGCAAAAACTGCAACCCGTGCTAGTTCTTTCGCACTTGCACAAAAACACGCTGCACTGCACATAGAGCAGGCCTTTCAGGCATCCTCTCCTAAACCTTTCAAAGGGTCGGTCTTCGGACCGGCCCCTTTTTTTGCCCGAATCGCTTGGCCAACGGATTGGTGCCTAGGCGAAACGGAACCCCGTGCCTATCTGCGCGTCCACCCAGCAGGGAAGGAGAGCCAATGGCCGACAGCGAAACACCCACCCGCAAATATCAGGTCGCCAATTCCCGGCCTGAAGACAGCGGCCGTGGCCTGGCGCACCTGCCGCGCGCGCTCATGGGCGAGCTTGGGCTGCAACCGGGCGATGTGGTGGAGGTCGTCGGCAAGCGCACGACCCCGGCCCGTGCCGTCTACCCCTATCCCGAGGACGAAGGACTTGAGATCGTCCGGATCGACGGGCTTCAGCGCGCCAATGCCGGGGTGGGTTCGGGCGATTTCGTCGAGATCCGCCGAGCCGATTCGCGACCAGCGACGCGCGTCGTCTTTGCGCCGGCGCGCAAGGACCTGCGCCTCGAAGGATCGGCCAACGCCTTGAAGCGGACGTTCATCGGTCGTCCGCTGTGCCAGGGCGATACCGTATCCACCGTGGGTCAGCAGCGCGTCCAGAACACGCCAGCCGACGTCATGCAGCATCTGCGCGGCGCGCCGGCCTATGCGCTGCAGGAAATCCGGCTGCTCGTCGTCTCCGCCGCCCCGCGTGGCATCGTCCATATCGACGAGAATACCGAGATCGAGCTTCGCCCGGACTATGAGGAAGCCAAGGGCGAGCGACGCGCCGACGTCACCTATGACGATATCGGCGGCATGGCCGCGACGATCGACCAGCTGCGCGAGATGGTCGAACTGCCGCTACGCTATCCTGAACTGTTCCAGCGGCTGGGCGTTGATCCGCCCAAGGGCGTGTTGCTGCACGGCCCGCCCGGCACCGGCAAGACGCGCCTAGCGCGCGCCGTCGCGAACGAATCCGATGCGCAGTTCTTCCTGATCAACGGACCCGAGATCATGGGCTCGGCCTATGGCGAGTCCGAGAAGCGGCTGCGCGAGGTGTTCGAGGAAGCCGCTGCCAATGCCCCGTCGATTGTTTTCATCGACGAGATCGATTCGATCGCTCCCAAGCGCGGCCAGGTGTCGGGCGAGGCGGAAAAGCGCCTCGTCGCGCAGTTGCTGACGCTGATGGACGGGCTGGAGGCCCGCGCCAACATCGTTGTCATCGCGGCCACCAACCGGCCCGAGGCGATCGACGAAGCGCTGCGCCGTCCCGGCCGGTTCGATCGGGAGATCGTGGTAGGCGTGCCCGACGAGCGCGGCCGGCGCGAGATCCTGGGCATCCACACCCGCGGCATGCCGCTGGGCGATCACGTCGATCTTGCCGAACTCGCTCGCACCACCTTCGGCTTTGTCGGCGCAGACTTGGCAGCGTTGGCGCGCGAAGCGGCGATCGAGGCGGTGCGACGGATCATGCCGCGCCTCAACCTCGAGGATAAGACGATCCCCGCCGAGGTGCTCGACACGCTGGCCGTTACACGCGAGGATTTCGTCGAGGCGCTCAAACGCGTCCAGCCGAGCGCGATGCGCGAGGTGATGGTGCAGAAGCCGAACATCAAATGGGAGGATGTCGGCGGCCTGGACGACGCGCAGATGCGCCTGAAGGAGGGCGTCGAACTGCCGATGAAGGATCCCGATGCGTTCCGGCGCCTTGGCATCCGCCCGGCCAAGGGCTTCCTGCTCTATGGCCCGCCCGGCACCGGCAAGACGCTGCTCGCCAAGGCGGTGGCGCGCGAGGCGGAGGCAAACTTCATCGCTACCAAGTCGAGCGACCTCCTGTCCAAATGGTATGGCGAAAGCGAGCAGCAGATCGCCCGGCTGTTCGCCCGCGCGCGTCAGGTGGCACCCTGCGTCATCTTCATCGACGAGCTCGACAGCCTGGTGCCCGCGCGAGGATCGGGGATGGGCGAGCCGCAGGTGACCGAGCGCGTGGTGAACACGATCCTGGCCGAGATGGACGGGCTGGAGGAGCTGCAGTCGGTCGTCGTGATCGGCGCGACGAACCGCCCGAACCTGATCGACCCGGCACTGATGCGGCCAGGCCGGCTGGACGAGCTGATCTATGTCGGCGTGCCGGACAAGGAAGGTCGCGAGCGCATCCTGCGCATCCAGACCGGCAAGATGCCGCTCGCCGACGATGTCGACCTGGGCGACGTAGCGGCGCGGACCGAACGCTTCACCGGCGCGGACCTGGAAGATGTAGTTCGCCGCGCGGGTCTGGCCGCGCTGCGCGAATCGCTAGACAACAAGCTTGTCACGATGGCGCATTTCGAAGCGGCGCTCGCCGATTCGCGCGCCACAGTGACTCCTGAGATGGAACGCGAATACGAGCAGATCGTCGCCAAGATGAAGCAGGATGCGGTGTCGCTGAACCCGATCGGGTTTATCGCCCCGGGGATGCTTCAGTCGCGGGGCTCGAAGGACGCAGGTTGAACCAGCCGTAGAGCACCAGAAGGGCCAGCAAGGCGGCCGCGCCCAGATAGGGCAGCGGCCGCCATAGCTGGTACAACGCGACCCCGATCGACGGCCCCAGAATGAAAGCCGCGCCGTTGATCGACGTGACCTTGCCGGCAACGGACCCCTGCGCCCCCTGCCCCACCGCCAGCGACGAACCGGCGGTGAAGCCCGGCCGCGAAAAACCGAAGCCCAGCGTCGTCAGCGCATAGCCGGTGGCGATGCCGTACAGGGTCGTCGCGCTGCCGGTCGCAACACAGCCCACGGCGCTGATCGTCAGGCCGCTCAGCATCAGCCCGCGTGGTGACAGGTTGAGCAGCGGGATGATCCCCCACTGCGCCAGCAGCGCCGCGCCGGCCCCCATCATCAGCACCAAGCCAGTCGCCTCGATCGCCGCAACCGGCGCGACACCCAGTCGGTCGATCACCAGAAAGCCGATGACCTGCCCCGCCGCCGCCTGTGCATGGCCCAGCACCAGTCCGCAGATCATCCATGCCCGCACGCGCCGGTCGAGAAAGCCGATCGTCTCGACCCTGTCCGCTGTCGCCGCCGTGACGCTGGCACCGCTCGCCTGGCCGCCGATCGACGGATAGCTCGACACCGCCCCATGGCCTGCAGAGGCATCCACTTCACGCGGCAGCCAATACCAGGTCGCCGCCAGCATCGCCATCGCGCCCACCGCGCCGATCAGCGCCGGGCCGGCCAGCCCGATTTCCGGACCACCCGGCCAGGCATGACCGAGCACCAGATAGGGCGCCACCGCAGGCCCGACGATGGTGCCCAGTCCGAAAGCCGATCCAATGAGCGTCAGCGCGCGCGTGCGCTCCTCGCGGCTGGTGCGGGCGGCGACGATCGCCTGCACCGCCGGAGGCGCGGCAGCCCCGAACCCGCCATAGATCATACGTGCCGCGATGAACCAGGCGAACGCGCCGACGGGCGCGATCCACCCGTTGATCCCTGCCGTCAGGAACAACCCGCACAGCGCGAGCGATGCGACCAGCCCGGTCATGCCGAGCAACACCATCCTGCGCCGACCATAGCGATCGGCGCGGTTCGCCCAGAACGGCGCGACTCCCGTCCACAGCAGCGCTGAAACCGAAAAGGCCGCGGCGACTGCGCTGTCGGGCACGCTGAGCGATCGGCCGAGCGCCGGCAGCACCGATTGCAGCGCGGTGTTGCCCGCCGCGATGGTGAACATCACCAGAAAAAGGATGATGAAGGTGCGATCGATGCGCGAAGAGGTCATGCCCGCCGCCAGCGATACCCGCGCTCCACGTGCGCGACCTGAAGATCGTACCACGCGTACCAGCGCTCTCGCCCAAGATCGCGGATACGCGCATGTTCGGGATGATCGCGCCAGGCAATCGCCGCGGCATCGTCGCGCCAATAGCTGACCGTGATGCCGAGCCCATCGGCATCCCGCGTGCTTTCGATCCCAGCATAGCCCGGCTGGGTCGCCGCGAGGGCGACCATTGCCGCCGCCGCAGCAGCATAGCCCGGCTCGTCCTCGCGCGTCCGTTGCGCCACGAAGATCACCGCAATCTGGCCGGTGCGCGCATCACTCCCCATGACGCATGGGCTTAGGCATTTGGGCCACGGACGCAACCGCCGTATCGCAAAGGGCGTTTCAACCTCACGCGACTAATGACAGAGGCGTTGCAACTGTCCTACAGCGTCGCGGAACCGACAGAGGGAAGTTGATGAACGGCTCCACCACGATCCCGCGGCGCAAGCGCAAGGGCGCGCGTCCGCTTTCGCCACAGGCGCTGTTCCTTCAGGGGTTCTTCAAGCATCCGGTGATGGTGGGATCGATCATCCCTTCGTCGAATAAACTCATTCGCAAGATGCTGGCGAAGGTCGATTGGGAGAACACGAAGGTCTTCGTGGAATATGGACCGGGCGTCGGCACCTTCTGCCGCCCGATCCTCGAACGGCTGGCGCCCGACGCAAAGTTCATCGCGATCGACACCAACCCCGATTTCGTTTCCTATCTGCGCCAGACGATCGTCGATCCGCGCTTGTCCGCGATCCACGGCTCGGCGGCGGACGTGAACGCGATCGTCGCCGATCACGGCGAGAGCCATGCCGACTTCGTCCTGTCCGGCCTGCCATTTTCGACCCTGCCGGCCGGTGTCGGCGAGGTAATCGCCGAAGCGACGCATCGCGTGATCCGTCCCGGCGGCGCGTTCCTGGTCTATCAGTTCAATCCGAACGTCCGCAATTTCCTGACCCCGCATTTCGCGCGCATCGACGCCGATATGGAGTGGTGGAACATGCCCCCGGCGCAGCTGTGGTGGGCGTGGAAGGACGAAGCCACCGATTGACGTTCCACGCCGGCATCCACACATCAGGGGTATGGAACAGCTCAACCTCTCCGAAGCCGAATGGCGCCAGCGGCTGACCCCCGCGCAATATCACGTGCTGCGCGAAGCCGGCACCGAACGGGCCTTTTCGGGCCATTATGACGGCAACAAAGCCGACGGCGTCTATCGCTGCGCCGGCTGTCAGCTCGACCTGTTCGACAGCGACGACAAATATGATTCAGGCTCCGGCTGGCCGAGCTTCACCAAGCCGGTCGAGCCGGATCGCATCAGCGAACATCGCGATACGGCCCATGGCATGATCCGCACCGAAGTCCGCTGCGCCCGCTGCGACGGGCATCAGGGCCACGTCTTTCCGGATGGTCCGCCGCCCATCGGCCTGCGTTATTGCATCAATTCGGTCGCGCTCGACTTTCGCGGACGCGAGCAGACGGGCGAGGATTGATCGCGGACAACACTCGCTTGTGACAGGCGCGGTTCACGCGTAATCACGCACAGACCCGCCCATGGCCAAGCGACCCTCCTCCAGAACCCCCGGAAAACGTGCACCCGGAAGATTTCGCCGCATCCTGAAGTGGGTGATCGGCGGCGGGATCGCGCTTGCCATTGCCGGGATCGTCGCGCTGATGATCGCGGTGTATACCGCGCGCGCGTCGCTGCCGAGTTTCGAGGAACTCAAATCCTCCCCGAACGGCCAGATGATCCGCGTCCATGCCGCCGACGGCACGGTGATCGTCTCGCTCGGCCCAAGCTATGGCGAGTGGATCGACTATTCGAAGATCCCGGCGCCGATGCGCGAGGCGATGGTTTCGATCGAGGATCGCCGCTTCCGCAAGCACTGGGGTGTCGATCCGATCGCGCTCGCCCGCATCACCAAATTCGCCTTCGACCATCGCGGCACCGACCGCCGCCTGCAGGGTGCTTCGACCATTACCCAACAGGTCGCGCGCACCATCTTCTTGTCCAACAAATATGATGTCGGTCGCAAAATCCGCGAGATGATCCTGGCGCTGGCGCTGGAACGCAAGTTTACCAAGGACCAGATCCTCGAGCTCTATCTGAACAAGGTGTATTTCGGCGGCGGCGCGTACGGCATCGACGCTGCCTCGCGCACCTTTTTCGGCCATCCCGCGACCAATCTGACGCTGTCGGAATCGGCGGTGATCGCCGGACTGGTCAAGGCGCCGTCGCGCTATTCGCCGACCGCGGACGCTCAGGCTGCGATCGGCCGCGCCAGCGTCGTGCTGGATGTGATGGTCGAGACCGGGGCGCTGACGCGGGCCGAGGCGGATGCCGCAGCGCCAGCCGACGTCAAGCTCGCCGCTGCGCCAAAGCAGAACAGCGTACGCTATTTCACCGATTGGGCGCTGCCTCAGCTTGAAGTGCTGATCGACGAAAGCGTCGCGCCGCTCGACGTGTGGACGACGATCGACCTGAAGATGCAGAACGCCGCCACCGCGGCGATCCAGGCGAACACGCCCGCCGGTGCGCAAGGGGCGCTGGTCAGTCTCGATCGCGATGGCGCAGTGCGCGCAATGGTCGGCGGGCGCGATTACGTCTCGTCGATCTATAACCGCGCGACGCAGGCGACGCGCCAGCCCGGCTCGGCCTTCAAGCTGTTCGTCTACCTCGCCGCGCTGGAGGCCGGGCACAAGGTCGATGATCGCGTGGTGGACGAGCCGGTGACGATCGGCGGCTGGAGTCCGCGCAACAACAGCGGGCGGTTCAGCGGCGAAATGACGCTGCGCTCAGCCTTTGCCTATTCGATCAACACGGTCGCGGCAAAGCTGGGCGAGGAAGTCGGCTTCGGCACGGTCGCCGACATGGCCCGGCGCTTCGGCATCACGACGCCGATCAACACCCAGCCGGCGATGGTGCTCGGCACCTCGAACGTGCGGCTGATCGACATGACGCGCGCCTTCGCCTCGGTCGGGCAGAAGGGGGTGGCGGTCACGCCCTATGGCATTACGCGCGTAACCGCCAACGGCGCAGTGATCTATCAGCACGAGGTGGATACCTCCCGCGTGCTCGTCGCGCCTTATGTGGCGGCGCAGATGACCGACCTGCTTCAGACCGCAGTCAACGCCGGTTCGGGCCGCGCTGCGCAGATCGGCCGCCCGGTTGCGGGCAAGACTGGCACCACGACGTCGAACAAGGATGGCTGGTTCGTCGGTTTCTCGACCGGGCTGACCACCGGCGTGTGGATGGGACGCGACGACAACAAGCGTGTCGGCGGCCTGCAAGGCGGCACCGCCCCGGCCCGCGCCTTTGCCGCCTTCATGAAGCCCGCCGTCGCCGATCGCCCGGTCGAGCAGTTCGAAACCCAAGTCACCCTGCCCGAATGGCAGGTCGAGCCGGATGAAGAGGCCTATGGCTCGCCCGACAATGGCGTCTATGTCGATCAGGACGGCAATCCCGTCGCGCGGCCTGACGCCGATCCCGCTGAAGCGCCGCCGCCCGATCGCGACAGCGAGGAACAGCAGACGATCGACGAAGACTGGCTCGACCGCATGACCGGCCGCAACGCGCCGCCCCGTGATGCGCCGCCGCCCTTACGTCAGCAGGACCGGGTCCCCCCGCGCGAGCCGCAGCGCGACCAGCAACGCCCGCTTCAGGAAGTGCGCCCGAACGAGTGAAGCCGCAGCGCATTGGCGCGCAGCCACGCGCGCTCGCGTGTCGGCTCGCGGCCGTACAGGTCGCGCACGACGGCATGGAAGGCCGGACTGTGATTCATGTGAACGCGGTGCGCCACCTCGTGCGCGACGGTGGCGCGCCGGACATCGGGTGGGGCGAGGATCAGACGCCAGCTATAGCGGATCACGCCCGATGATGCGCAGCTGCCCCAGCGGCCTTTGGCGTCGCCGATAGCGACTTTGGCGACGGTAACGCCGGCCCGGGCGGCATATTCGGCAGTCTCCGCACGCATGACGTCAAGCGCGCGCGCCCTGAGCCAGCGCTCGATGCGTCGCTCATAGCCTTCACGCGGTCCGCCAGCGATCAGCTGCCCGTCGTCGAGTAGCGGGGTGCGCGGGAAGCCGCTGTCCCAGCCGAGCGCTACCGTTTCGCCCAGATAGAGGATGGTGGCACCCGGCTCGAACGGCACCGCATCGGGTCGCCGTGTCAGCGCCTGCGCGATCCACGCTTGCTGCCCTTCGGCCCAGCGCAACCCGTCCCTCGCCGACGCGCGCGATGGCAAGGTCAGTCGAACACGTCCGGTCGCATTGTCGACCGACAGCTTCATCCGTCGAGCGCGCGGATGCCGCACGACCTCGATATCGGTCACAGCAACCGATCGACCATGTGATGCTCCAGATCGCCGGCCAGATCCTCGCTGATCGTCCAGCCGCGAGTCGATTCGCCCGCCTCGTGCACCGCTTCCCGGCTGCCGCTCACCAGATAATGCCAATCCGGCAGCGCCTCGTCATTCGCTCGCAGGCGATAGGCGCAAGTGCGGGGCAGCCAGGCGATGCCCTCCACATTGTTGGCGTTGAGGCGCACGCATTCCGCAACATACGCGTGCCGGTGCTTGTAGTCGCTGCACATGCCCGCATCGCGGTCGAG
The DNA here is from genome assembly GCF_001721295.1 of Sphingomonas turrisvirgatae. GTDB lineage: Bacteria > Pseudomonadota > Alphaproteobacteria > Sphingomonadales > Sphingomonadaceae > Sphingomonas > Sphingomonas turrisvirgatae. Next base: position 24,963 of record NZ_MDDS01000086.1, read on the forward strand.
GAGGCGGCACGCGACGTTGGTGGCATAGATGTCGCCGGTGTCCGCGTCCTCGACCTTGTGCAGGCAGCATTTGCCGCAGCCGTCGCACAACGCCTCCCACTGCGCGCGGTCGAGCGTCGCGAGCGGCTGCTCCCAGAAGTTCGTTACCCGATCCACCGTTCGATCTCCGCGACGATCGCCTGCGGGCTCTGCTCTTGCGGCAACAGCGCGATCGGCTCGCCATTGGGGCCCATGAGATAGGCCTGGCGCCCATGATCCATCAGATAGCCGCTCGGCGTCTTGCGCTTTTGGTAGGGGACGCGGTACACCTTGGCCGCCGCATCGACCTGCGCCGGCGAGCCGGTCAGCCCGACCATGCGGGGATAGAAGGCGCTGGTGAATTGCTTGACCACCTGCGGCGTATCGCGCGCGGGATCAATGGTAACGAAAACCGGCACGATGCTGGCCGAGAGTGCCGGCTTCTCCTTGTCCAGCAGCTTCATCGCGCCGCCGATATTCTGCACGTCGACCGGGCACACATCGGGGCAGAAGGTGTAGCCGAAATACATGATGCGGTATTTGCCGGCGAAGTCCCGATCCGTCACCGTCTTGCCATCGCCGTTCACCAGCGTGAACGGACCGCCGATCGAGGCGCCTGCCAGCGGTGCGTCGGCAAGCGACTTTTTGGGCGCATCGCCCGCACCACAGGCGGCGAGGCAAAGCGATAGCGCGGCGGCGAAGGGAGCAAACAAGCTGTTCATGGCGCCGCCAGCCATGATCTGATAGGGCGCAGCATGCAAGGTTCGCGTTCAATTGTTGGGGCAAGTCTCGTCATGCTTATCCGTTCGGCCCGGCCCGTTCTCGCCGCCGCGCTCGTCGCGCTCGCACTTCCGGTGCTTCCCGCCACCGCGCAGCAGCGCTCGCCCAGTTCGACCTTCCTCGACGCGGTGCGAAAGCAGGACGGCAACAAGGTGACCGAAATGCTCAACGAGCCCGGTCAGATGATCGCCAATGTGAAGGACGACAAGGGCGACGCGGCGATCCACATCGTCGCGCGCCGGCGCGACATGCTGTATCTCCGATTCCTGCTGGCGCGCGGCGCGAACGTCAATCTGGAGGACGGCGGCGGCAATACGGCGTTGATGCTGGCGGTCGAAGCCGCTTGGCCGGAAGGCGTCGCCCTGCTGATCCAGCAGCGCGCCGACGTGAACGCGGCTAACCGCGGCGGCGAGACGCCGCTGATCCGCGCCGTGCAGCGCCGCGACGCGCAGATGGTACGCACGCTGCTGGAGGCCAAGGCCGATGCCGATCAGGTCGACCGGCTCGCCGGCATGACCGCGCGCGATTATGCCGCGCGCGACACGCGTTCGCCGATCATCGGCCAGTTGCTCAAGGATGCGCCCAAAGTCGCGCGTACTCGCGGTGCCGCAGGACCGAAGCTTTAGGTTGATCCAGCCGCGCTGATTGGCGGCAAAACTCAGTCCCGGCCCCAGGCCAGCCCCTCGGCATCCGGATCGGTCAGCGTGATGACGCGCCGCGCTGCACGTCGCGCGAACGCCAGCGTGCATTTGCGCCGCGTCGCACTGGCAAGCGGATCGGTTCGCGCCTCACGCACGATCGCAGCGTCGTAGCGATCGGCGACGATGATCCCGGCCCGCTCGGGCAAGAACGCCGCGCTTTCGAGCGGCGCCAGATCGAACCCCGCCGGCACTGCCCAGAAGAAGCGGTCGCAATGCGCCAGATAGTCGGTCCATTTGCCGTCGCCGAGCAAATCGGCACGCGATGCCTTGACCTCCACGATCACGATATTGCCGCGAGAATCGAGCGCCATCAGGTCGGCCCGGCGCCCGTCACCCAGCGGCACCTCGGCCATCGCCACGCAATCGTGGCGCAGCAACATGCGGCAGACGCCGCGCGTCACCTGCGCGGTCAGTTGTGGAACGGTCAACGGATCGGACGCGGGGGACAGCTGGCTCGCCATCCCCCGCGTCTAGAACATTTCACGAACGTCGGGAAGCCCCGTCGGCACGGCAGCGCGATCCGGCGCAACCGCATCGGCAAGGGTCAACGATAGAAGATGTGGTTTCCGACGCTGCCCATACGAGCGCGACGCCATCCCGGCGACACGTGCGTGGCATGGAAAAAGAGGGCGTCGGCGAACTTGCTGTCCCACTTGTCGCCCCGTGCCACCTTGGCGACGGCGAGCGCGGTCTTCCATGCCTTGGCGTTCGCCGGCGGCTGCGGGATCGTTCCGCCGCGCACGAACGAGAACTGGCCACGCTGCTTGAGCACGCCGCACACGGTCCGTGCGAACCGACCCGAGCTGGCGCGATTGAGGATGACTTCGGCGACGGCCAGTTGTCCCTCGAGCGGCTCGCCCTTAGACTCATAATAGACGCCGGCGGCGAGGCAGTTCAGCTCTTCGTCGTCGTTGCCCAATGGCTGCGCGGCGACTGCTGCGGCAAGGGTCGTGTAGTCGGCCTCATCGGCGACCTCAGTCTGTTCGATATCGGCGGGCGCATCAGCTTCAAGATCGGCGAGCGCTTCTGCCATGGTCGGAACCTGAGCAAGGTTCGGGTCGTTCATGCTGACGGCTGGTTCGATGACCTGCGCCACACCCGGGGCGGTCGCGCCGATACCAGCGGCAATGCAAAGAGTCGTTGCCGCGACGATCGCGGCACGTACTGAGAAGGTCATTCAACTTCGACATAATGCGGTTGGCGCGCGAACCAGGCAGGCTGCCGATCGAGACGCGATCACATGCAGAACCCCGGTCGGGCTATCCCCCCGACTGCGTAACCGGCGGCTTCACACCCCGACGGCACAACGCTTTGAAACGTGGCGCGCCAATGGCCGGATGGTTACGGGGAGTCAACCATTCGTCATGGTTCGGTCATGATTTCAGCGGCGAACCGTTGTGCATCCACGATGTCCAGTTCCACAACCCAAAGGTCGGGATCGCGCTCGCGGCGACGCTGCCAATAAGCGGTGGCTTCGATTTCGTCCCCGCTTTGCGGCCCGCTGTCGACCAGCACGACGGCGCCGGTTGGCCCGATTCCTCGTTCCAGAAAGCGTGGACTGCCGCCGCGCTCCACCGCAAGGATGAGGATTGCGCCAGCGTCGGCATCGCCCTTTGCCAGCACCATCGCGCTGCCACCAGCGGCGTTGACGCGGCGGACCAGGGCGTTGACCAGCAACCCGCTGGCTAGCCGCGGCGTCACGCCGTGCGATATCCCGGAAGGCCGGCGAGGGGGATGCGCGATTTCATGAAGGTACCGGTGCCGCGCGCCGCTTCTTCACCCGATGCGTCGATCAACCGCGCCTCCGCCACGAACACGCGGCGCTGGCCGCTGACCCAGCGCCCTTCAGCGATTACCGGCCCGGGTCCAAGCCGCCGCGTGAACAGGAGGTTGAACGCCGTCGTCAGCAAAAAGCGATCGGTCACCAGGCTGTTGCAGGCGTAGAAGGCCGCATCGTCCAGCATCTTGAAATAGCTGGTGCCATGCGCGGCGCCGCCGGCATGGAAATGCCGTTCGTCGATGGTGAAGTGGATCCGCGCCTCGCCGCTCCGCGCGATTTCGAGCCGCGAATCAAAGAAGCGATTGATCGGTGCCGCGGCATAGAGCGATTCGAGCGCGCGGAAGTGCGCGTCCGCCCCACGCCCCGGATCGCCGCCCTGACCGCCACGGTCAGGCGGCGTCACGCGCATCGATCCCGGTCAAAAGGGCGTAGAGCGCATCGGTCGAGCCGGCGCCGCGCAACTTGGCGGTGAATGCCCGGTCGCGCAGCCGCCGTGAGACGCGCGCCAGCGCCTTGAGATGTTCGGCCCCGCCATCGGGCGGCGACAGCAGCACGAACACCAGGTCCACCGGCAGATCGTCCACCGCGCCGAAGTCGATCGCGCGATCCAGCCGCGCGAACACGCCGGTCACCTTGTCCAGTCCGGCGATCTTGCCATGCGGGATGGCGATGCCGCCGCCGAACCCAGTCGATCCCAGTCTCTCGCGTTCGCTCAGCCGCTCGCATACCAGGGCAGCGTCGAGCCGATAGGCCCGCGCGGCAGCCTCGCCGAGCAGCGCGAAGAGCTTCTTCTTGCTGCTCGCCAAGGCCCCCGAAAGCACCGCTTCGGGGATCAGCAAATCGTCGAGATCGGTCATCGAGTTTCGTCAGGCAGCCCGGTTCGGTTCGACCCAGCCGATCGTCCCATCGGCGCGCCGATACACCATGTTGTAGCTTCCCGTCCCGCTATTCTTGAACAGCAACGCATTGGTGTTGCGCAGATCGAGCATCATCACCGCGTCGGACACGCTGGCGTCGGGCACATCGACTCGCGTTTCGGCGATGATCGGCGGCGCATCGGCAGCTTCCTGCTCGTCATCGGCGCCCTGGAAGACGGTGTAGCCAGCATCGAAGTCATAGCCGCCGTTCAGCGCCTGAACCTCGCTATTGTTGCGGTCCTTGAGCCGGCGCGTGTAGCGACGCAGCTGCTTCTCGATCTTGTCGGCGGCGCCGTCAAAGGCGAGGCGCGCCTCGGATGGCGCGGCATGCGAGCCCTTGAGCACGAGACCCTGCGTCACATGTGCGACGATGTCGCAGGTAAAACCGTAATCGTGCGGCCCCTTGCCGAACGTCACCTGAGCGGAAATGGCCCGGGAGAAATATTTGTCGGCGATACCCTGGAGGCGGTCCGTGACCTGTTCGCGCAGCGCGTCGCCCGTGTCGACCTGGTGGCCCGAAACCCGGATATCCATCTTCTTTCTCCTTCTTATACAGGATCAGCTAGGAACGCGGCCGGTGAGCGTCAACTCACGCGGCGTTGCCCCATAACGGCTCCTCGAACCCGGCCATAAACGCCTGATGGCGGGCCAGTTCCGCTTCGCTCGGCGCAAAAACGCGTGGCGGACGTACATTGTTCTTCGCGACAAGCCATTCGGGGGAGTCGCTGGCGCTCGCCTGCTCGACCGCAAGGCCCAGCGCGATCTGCCGCCCGCCGGTCAGCTCGATGAACACCTGCGCCAGCAGCTGCGCGTCGAGCAACGCCCCATGCAGCTCACGCGCGGACAGGTCGATGCCATAGCGGACGCACAGTGCATCCAGCGTGTGCTTGGCACCGGGATGCCGCTGACGCGCCATCTGCAGCGTACAGACGATCCGCTCGAGGCTCAGCAGCGCGCGGCCGCACGCCCCCAGCTCGCCGTTCAGGAAGCCGTAGTCGAACATCGCATTGTGCGCGATCATCGGGCTGTCACCCAGAAAGTCGATCAGGTCACCGCACACATCGGCGAAGCGCGGCTTGTCCTTGAGGAAGGCCTCCGACAGGCCATGCACCGCGAATGCCTCAGCCGGCATGTCGCGCTCGGGGTTCAGATAGACATGATAGTGCCGCCCGGTCGGGACGCGATTGATCAGCTCGACACAGCCGATCTCCACCAGCCGGTGCCCGCCATTGAAGCTGAGCCCGGTCGTCTCGGTATCAAACACGATTTCGCGCATGGCCGGATTATCGGCCTTCCGGCGCCCCGAGGCAAGCGATCACGTCGCGTACCGCCGCACGCGTCGCGTCGATCGAACCGCCCGTCGGAATGACGAAATCGGCTTTCTCGCGTTTCTCGGCATCCGGCATCTGCCTGGCCAGGATTGCCTCGAATCGCTCGACCGTCATGCCCGGCCGCGCGAGCACGCGCGCGCGCTGCACCGCCGCCGGGGCGGAGACGACGGCGATCTTGTCCACCTGTCGCCAGCCGCCCGCCTCGAACAGCAACGGCACGTCGAGCACGACCAGCGGTCGGTCGCGGTTGGCCTCAAGAAACGCGTTGCGCTCTTGCGCCACGGCGGGGTGGACGATTCCTTCAAGCCGCTTGAACGCTTGCGGGTCACCGAACACCGCCTCGCCAAGCGCGGTGCGATCGACGCCATGATCGGTGGTGGTGTCCGGAAAGGCCGCTTCGATCGCCGCGACAAGTCGCCCGCCGGGTCCCTGCAGGTCGTGAACTGCCGCATCCGCGTCGAACACCGGCACGCCTTCCTGCGCGAACATCGCCGCGACGGTCGACTTGCCCATGCCGATCGACCCGGTAAGGCCCAGGGTGATCATGAGCGCACGATCATGCGGTGAGGAGCGCCCGCAATTCCGCGTCCCGCTCACGCGGCGGTGCCTGGCCGAAGAAGAGTTCGAAGGCGACCGCCGCCTGGCCGATCAGCATCTCCAGCCCGTCCACCGTCTCGAGCCCGCGCGCCCGCGCGGCCGCCAGCAGCCCGGTCTCAAGCGGCGCGTAGACGGCGTCGTACACCACCGCATCGTCGGGCAGGGGCGAAAGGTCGAGGTCGAGCGGCGGCTGGCCCACCATGCCGAGCGAACTGGCATTGACCAGCAGCGCTACCGGCGGAAGCGGCGCGTCGAGCGGCACGATGTCGCCCTTGAGGCCGAACGTCGCGAGCAGGCCCATCGCCTTCAATGGCGAGCGGTTGAAGATCGTCACGCGCTCGACGCCTGCTCGGGCCAGTGCGAACAGCACTGCACGCGCCGCGCCGCCTGCGCCGATGACTGCGACCGGCGCGCCCTCCAGATCGAACTTGGCGAGCGGGGCATAGAAGCCGGCGGCATCGGTATTGGTCCCGATCACGCTGCCGTCGCTCTGGCGAAGGATCGTGTTCATGGCGCCGATCGTGTCGCGAATGCCGCCGGGATCATCGACGAACTGCATGACGTCGATCTTGTGCGGGATGGTCACGTTGCAGCCGCGCCAGTCGGCATTGTCCCTGGCCGCGGCGATATAATCGCCCAGGCGATCGGGCGTGACATGCACCGCGCGGTAATCGGCATCCAGCCCGACCGCATCGATCCAGAACCGATGGATCGCCGGCGACTTGGAATGGCTGATCGGATCGCCGATCACTTCGGCATGGATGGTCATGACGTCAGCACGCCTCTCGTTCGCAGATAATCGAGGATGTTGAGCAACGGCATACCGAGGATGGTGTAGTGGCTGCCCTCGATCCGGCTGAACAGTTGAACGCCGGGTCCCTCGACGCGATAGCAGCCGACACAGCCTGAAATCGCCGGCCATTCACGGTCGAGATAGTCGGCGATGAACGCGTCGGACAGCGGCCGCACCCACAGCCGGGCGCGATCCACATGACGCCAGACGGCGCGCCCGTTTTCGGCGATGACGGCGGCGCTGTAGAGATCGTGGCGCTTGCCTGACAGCAGCCGCAGATGCGCCTCGGCCTCCCCGCGGCTAACCGGTTTGTCGAGCAGCGTGCCGTCCTCGACCGCAACAACGGAATCGCCGCCCAGCACCAGCGTTCCGGGCACGCGCGCACTGACCTTCAGCGCCTTCATCTCGGCCAGCGCATCGGCGAGGTCGCGCGGCGCAGCGCCCGCCATACCAGCCTTGACCGCATCCTCGTCGACATGCGCCGGGAGCGCTTCATGTGCCACGCCGACGGCGGTCAGCATCGCGCCGCGCGTGGCGCTGGTCGAAGCGAGCACGATCATTCCGACGGCATCCCGGAAGGCCGTCCGGAATTGCGTTCGTTGCACAGCGTGATGATGGCCGCCGCCGTTTCCTCGATCGAACGGCGCGTGACGTCGATCACCGGCCAGCCATTGTCGGCGAACATGCGCCGCGCATAGGCAACTTCCTTTTGCACCGCTTCCGCCTCGACATAGGCAGTCTCGTCGCGCTGATTGAGCGACAACAGCCGGTTGCGGCGCACCTGGATCAATCGCTCGGGACTGGTGGTGAGGCCCACGACCATCGGATGCTTCAAGCGATAGAGCAGGTCGGGTGGCGGCGATTCCGGGACGATCGGAATGTTGGCAGTCTTGAACCCGCGATTGGCGAGATAGATCGAGGTGGGGGTTTTCGACGTGCGCGACACGCCGGCGAGCACGATGTCGGCTTCCTCCCAATTCTCCCAGTTGACGCCATCGTCATGGGCGATGGTGAACTGGATCGCGTCGACCCGAGCGAAATAGGCGGCATCCAGCATGTGCTGCCGCCCCGGTCGCGCCTTCATCTCCTGCCCCAACAAGCCGGTCAGCGCGTGGTTCAGCGTGTCGAGCGGCGCAACCATGGGCAGACCCATCGACCGGCAGCGCGTTTCGAGCATGCGGCGGATATCGGGATTCACGAGCGTGAAGATGACGAGGCCGGGATTGTTGACGATCTCGGCCAGGATCCGTTCGAGATGCGTTTCGCTCCGCACCATCGGCCAGAAATGGCGCAGCACCTCGACATCGTCGAATTGGGCGAGCGCCGCCTTGGCGATATTCTCGAGCGTCTCGCCCGTGGAGTCCGACAGGAGGTGCAGGTGAAGTTTCATGCCCGCCCACCATGGCACGAGATCCAGGCTTTCGCCGGGATCACGGGCCCTCGATCAAGCCGGCTGGAGCGATCTGTGGACAACATGGGGACAGCGGCTAGCGCAACTCGCCGGGCACGCCAAGCGGCCCGTTCGCTGGGGACAAACGGCGTTTCGTCCACAGCGCACTCCACATGGGCGCGGTTCCGGGCACAGCCTGTGAGTCCTGTGGACAAGTTTCGCGAATCCGAGGGCGCGCGTCGGACTCGGCCGGGTCAAGCTGTTGGCAGAACCGGCACGAACGCCTAAGCCCCAGCTTCCACGCGCCAACACACTACAACATCCTTCTTAGATTCTTTTCTTATTGAAAGATGAGATGACCGTTCCTGTGAATTCAAAGCCCTTGCTCGCGGTTCTATCCGGCCAACGCGTCGATGCGCCGCCGATGTGGCTCATGCGCCAAGCCGGCCGGTATCTGCCGGAATATCGCGCGCTGCGGGCAGAGAAAGGCGGCTTTCTCGAACTGGTGAACGACAGCGAAGCAGCGGCCGAAGTGACGCTTCAGCCGCTCCGCCGGTTCGGCTTCGATGGCGCGATCCTGTTTTCCGACATCCTGGTCGTGCCGCATGCGCTCGGTCAGGATCTGTGGTTCGAAGCGGGCGAGGGGCCGCGCCTTGCTCCCCGTCTGGTCGATCATGCGCTGGAGAGCCTTACAGCGGCCCCCGAGCGGCTCGATCCGGTCTATGGGACCGTTCGGCGCGTCGCCGCTGCCTTACCGCCTCAGGTGACCTTCCTGGGCTTTGCGGGCAGCCCCTGGACCAACGCGACCTATATGGTCGCGGGGCAGGGCAGCCGCGACCAATCCGATACCCGCCGCATGGCCTATCGCGACCCACAGGCGTTTCAGGCGATCATCGATGCGATCGTGGCGATGACGATCGATTATCTCGCAAAGCAGATCGAAGCGGGCGTTGAGGCAGTGCAGCTGTTCGACAGCTGGGCCGGGTCGCTGTCACCTGCGCAGTTCGAACGATGGGTGATCGCTCCCAATGCGGCGATCGTCGCCGGGCTGCGCGCGCGCGTGCCGGACGCCAGGATCATCGGCTTCCCCAAAGGGGCGGGGGGGAAGCTTGCCGCCTATGCCCGCGAAACCGGTGTCGATGCGATCGGCCTGGACGAAACCGTCGATCCGGCCTGGGCACATCGCGAACTTCCCGCCGATATGCCGGTGCAGGGCAATCTCGATCCACTGGCGCTGATCGCGGGCGGGGCGGAGCTGGAGATGGCGGCGCGGCGTGTGCTTGATGCGCTGTCCGAGCGGCCCCATATCTTCAATCTGGGCCACGGCATTCTGCCGGACACGCCGATCGCCCATGTCGAGCAGCTGATCGGGATCGTAAGGGGGCAGGGATGACCGGTTTTCTCGGCGCGGCGTGGCTGTGGGTAAAGGCTGCGCATGTCATCTTCGTGATCTTCTGGATGGCCGGCCTGTTCATCCTGCCGCGCTATCTGGTGCATCATCAGGACGCGCTGACGGGTGGCGCAGGCGCCGACGCGGTTCAGGGCAAGGCCTGGGCCGAGCGCGAGGCAAGGCTGCGCCGCGTGATCCTGACGCCCGCGTTGATCGTCGTGTGGGTGCTGGGCATCGCGCTGGCGCTCAACCTTGGCCTCGCTGAGGGGCAGTCAGGTCTCGGCTGGCTGCACGCCAAGCTGCTGCTCGTCCTGCTGCTGTCGGGTTATCATGGCTGGGCGGTTGGTTATTCGAAGAAATTAGCGGCGGGGCGGGGGACCATGACGTCGCGGCAGCTGCGCATGGTCAACGAAATCCCGGCAATATTCGTCGCGCTGATCGTGATCCTGGCGGTGGTTCGCCCGTTCTGAACGGTCAAGCCGCTTGACTTGAATTCGCCCCAAACCTAATCGCCGAACTGTCGCGTCGCCGTCCGGCGGCCGCGGCATCCCTCCTTTTGCCTCAAGCCATCGCAGCGCGTCTCAACGCCCGGAAACCATCCCATAGCGATCGCCAGACGGACTCCCCACTATGCATTTGAAAGATCTCAAGAAAACCGCTCCGGCCGAACTGGTGACGATGGCCGAGGAACTCGGCGTCGAAAGCGCTTCGACGCTGCGCAAGAACGACCTCATGTTCGCGATCCTCAAGGCGCAGGCCGAGAATGGCGAGCAGATCATGGGTGAAGGCACGATTGAAGTGCTGCAGGATGGCTTCGGCTTCCTGCGCAGCCCTCAGGCCAACTATCTTGCTGGCCCCGACGACATCTATGTCTCCCCCAATCAGGTCCGCAAGTTCGGCCTGCGCACCGGCGATACGGTCGAAGGCGAAATCCGCGCGCCTAAGGACGGCGAGCGCTATTTCGCGCTAACGAAGCTGGTGAGCGTCAATTTCGATGATCCCGACGCGGTGCGCCATCGCGTCAACTTCGACAACCTGACGCCGCTCTATCCCGAACAGAAGCTGACGCTCGATCCCGCGGACCCGACGGTCAAGGACAAGTCGGCGCGCGTGATCGACATCGTCTCGCCGCAGGGCAAGGGCCAGCGCACGCTGATCGTCGCGCCGCCGCGCGTGGGCAAGACGGTCATGCTTCAGAACATCGCCAAGGCGATCACCGACAACCATCCCGAGGTGTTCCTGCTCGTCCTCTTGATCGACGAGCGGCCCGAGGAAGTCACCGACATGCAGCGCAGCGTGAAAGGCGAGGTGGTCAGCTCGACCTTCGACGAGCCCGCCACGCGCCACGTGCAAGTTGCTGAAATGGTTATCGAAAAAGCCAAGCGGCTGGTGGAGCACAAGAAGGATGTGGTCATCCTGCTCGATTCGATCACCCGCTTGGGCCGTGCCTACAACACCGTCGTCCCTTCATCGGGCAAGGTGCTGACCGGCGGTGTCGACGCGAACGCGCTGCAGCGGCCCAAGCGCTTCTTCGGCGCCGCGCGCAACATCGAGGAAGGTGGTTCGCTCTCCATCATCGCCACCGCGCTGATCGACACCGGCAGCCGCATGGACGAAGTCATCTTCGAAGAGTTCAAGGGCACCGGCAACTCCGAAATCGTCCTCGATCGCAAGGTTGCCGACAAGCGCATCTTCCCGGCGCTTGACGTCGGAAAATCCGGCACGCGCAAGGAAGAGCTGCTGGTGGAGAAGGGGACGCTCAGCAAGATGTGGGTCCTGCGCCGGATCCTGATGCAGATGGGCACGATCGATGCGATGGAGTTCCTTCTCGACAAGATGAAGGATTCCAAGACCAACGAAGACTTCTTCGACAGCATGAACCAGTGACCGACCGGTGCCTGAACTTGGCATCGCCAAGTCAGGCCTGGCGTTCCGGCGAGCGGGCGGCAGGGCCGTCCGCTGATGTCATGGGCAAACCCCATGACGGACCCGCCAAGCTCGGCTAAGCGTTGCCGAGCGCAGACCAAATAGAGAGAAAATCATGGCTGATATCTGGGGTCATATCGTCAGCGATTTTGCCGGCCTGTTCTCGGGCAGCGCGTCGGCCTGGCTCGCATTCGGCCAGGTGATCCTGATCGACATCGTGCTGGCTGGTGACAATGCGATCGTGATCGGCGCACTTGCCGCGGGGCTGCCGGCGGATCAGCGCAAGAAGGTCATCCTGATCGGCATCATTGCGGCGTTGGTCCTGCGCATCGGCTTTGCGCTAGTCGTCACGCAATTGCTTCAGGTCGTCGGTCTGGTCTTTGCGGGCGGCGTGCTGCTGTTGTGGGTCGCGTGGAAGATGTACCGCGAAATCGGCCATGGCGGCGATCACAGCCCGGGCTCGCCTGAGATCGAGGGTGATGAGCGTAGCGGCGTGCGTCCCGCCAAGAGCTTTGCGGCTGCAGCATGGGCTGTGGCGGTTGCGGACGTTTCGATGAGCCTGGACAATGTCCTGGCCGTTGCCGGTGCGGCACGCGATCATCCGGGAATCCTGATGGTGGGATTGGTGATCGCGGTGGCGCTGATGGGTGTCGCGGCAAACATCATCGCGAAATATATCGAGCGCTATCGCTGGATCGCGTGGATCGGCCTGCTGGTGATCGTCTATGTCGCGGGATCGATGATCTATACCGGCATCACCGATCAGGAGGTCGGGTTGCTCCAGCTGTTCCGCTGAGGGTCCGGCAAGCGATAGAAGGGGCGGCGTCCGCAAGGATGCCGCCCTTTTTCGTTCAGCCGATATGCTCGGCAAAGAATGCCTCGGTCCGGCTGTCGGCCAGCTGCGCCGCAGCCTCCGAGCGGCGCTTGCCCATCTCGGTCGCGAAGCCGTGATCCTCACCGGAATAAACGTGCAGCGTCACCTTGGGGTGATCGTCCAGCCCTTCGTGCATCTTTGCCTGCACGTCCTTCGGCACGAATCCGTCGTCGCCGGCGATGTGCAGCATGAGGGGATTGGCGATCCCGTGCTTCTCACCCAGCAGATTGTCGATCCCGACCGCATAATAGCCGACGCTGACATCCGCATCGGTTCGCGCCGCGGTCATATAGGCAAGACGCCCGCCCAGGCAGTAGCCGGTTACGCCGACCTTGCGGCTGCCAGCCAGGTCGCGCGCCTCGCGGATCGTCGCTTCGATATCCGCAATGCCCTTGTCCTGATCGAACCGGCCGAACAGGTCGAGCCCGCGCTGCATCTCCTCCGGCACATCGGGATCGAGTTCGATGCCGGGTTCGATCCGCCAGAACAGATCGGGGGCGAGGGTCAGATAGCCCTTTGACGCCCAGTAGTCGCACTTGGCGCGGATGCCGGTGTTGACGCCGAACACCTCCTGAATCACCACGATCGCGCCGCGGGGCTTGCCCTCGGGATCGGCGCGATACGCCTCGAAACTGCCGCTGCCGTCCAAACTTTCGATCGTCACACTTGCCATTTCATGCTCCTGCCAGATGACGCCGCTCGTGCTCGAGCAGCCATTGCTTTGTTATCGGGCCGTCGCCCGCGCAATAATGACCGAGTATACCACCGGCACCGAGCACACGGTGGCAGGGCACGATGATCGGCAGGGGGTTGCGCGCGCACAATTGGCCGATTGCCCGCGCGCTCGAGCCAAGCTGCCGCGCGAGTTCGCCATAGCTTAACGCCCCGCCATAGCGGACCGCGACGAGCGCATCGCGCAACACCGTGCCTCGCGATGACCGCAACACCGGCAAGGGCAAGTCGAAGGCCGTGCGAGTGCCTGCAAAATAGCCGGCGAGCTGATCGACGGCATTGCGCACCGGTCCGCTCGTCCCCTCGGCCGGTGGGCCTTCCGCGCCGATCGAAAGCGACAGCACGGTTTGCTCGTCGCCCTCGACGCGGATCAGACCGATGGGCGTTGCGATCAGGGCGTGGTCGCGCGCATACATGAACGCAGCGTAGGGCAGGGCACGGGCCAGGCTCAAGGGAGAAGCGCCGATGAAGATCAACGTAGAGATCGATTGCACGCCGGAAGAGGCGCGTCGCGCGATGGGTCTGCCCGACCTGACCCCCGTCCACGATCACTATATCCAGATGATGCTCGCGACGATGGACCAGGGGATGGTGAAGCCCGAGATGATCGAATCGATGATGAAGAGCTGGGCGCCGATGGGTGAAGCGGGGATGAACCTCTGGCGCGGGATGTTCGATATGACGAAGGGCCGCCCGGGCGAGTGAACGACACGATCTACGCGATTTCTAGCGGCGCGCCGCCGGCGGCGATCGCCGTCATGCGGCTGTCCGGCCCAGGCGCGTTCGCCGCGGTCGAGCGCCTGGCGGGGACACTGCCGCAGCCGCGTCGTGCTAGCCTGCGTACCCTGCGCGCCGGAGACGAGGTTCTCGATCGGGCGCTGGTCTTGCTGTTCCCCGGACCTGCGACCGCGACCGGCGAGGATCTAGCTGAGCTGCACCTGCATGGCGGTCGTGCGATCGTACGCGCGGTCAGCGATGCGTTGGCGGCGATGCCCGGCATGCGGCCGGCCGAGGCTGGCGAGTTCACACGTCGCGCCCTGTTCAATGGCAGGATCGACCTGACCGAGGCCGAGGGGCTAGCCGATCTGCTCGCCGCGGAAACTGAAATGCAGCGGCGCGCCGCGATTCGTGCGGCCGAGGGTGGCATTCGCCGCTTGGTCGAACAATGGGCAGCGCGAACCGTGCAGCTTTCTGCGTTGGTCGAAGCTGCGCTTGACCATGCCGATGAGGATGACGTTAGCAGCGCGGATAGCAACCTAGCTGAACTGATCGCCGAGCTTTCGCGTGAAATTGATGGAGTTGCCGCGCGGCCCGGCAGCGAGCGCCTTCGCGACGGCGTACGCATCGTTCTGGCCGGGCAACCCAATGCCGGCAAATCGACATTGCTCAATGCGCTAGTCGATCGCGACGCCGCGATTGTCTCGCCGCTGGCCGGCACGACGCGGGACAGGATCGAGGTGCCGATCATGCGCAACGGCATCGCATATCTGTTGATCGACACGGCGGGGCTGAATGAGACGCCGGCGGATCAGGTGGAAGAGATCGGCATCGCGCGCGCGCGTCAGTCAATCGGGCAAGCCGACCTGCTGCTGTGGCTGAACGATGTGCCTCCGCCGGCCGAGCCGGTGCCGGTGCTTTGGTTGAATCCCAGATCCGATTTGCCGGATCGGGATGCCGAACCCGAACGGTTGTCAGTATCGGCACTCACGGGCGAGGGAATGGCTGAGTTGTGGCAGGCGATCGAAGAGGCGGTGGCTGCTTTACTGCCGGCGCCGGATGCCGTTGCGCTTAATCAGCGCCAGCGCATGTTGGCTTCCGCTGCAGCCTCGCATCTCCGCGCAGCATCGAGCGAACCCGATCAGCTGCTCCAGGCCGAGCGATTACGTGCGGCAATGCGGTCGTTCCACGCGATCACGGGGGCCATCGACGTCGAAGCGATGCTCGATGCGCTGTTCGGGCAATTCTGCATCGGAAAGTGATGTTCCACGTGGAACAGCTTTGACCGTCACGTTGCGACGCGGTATCGGGACGGCATGCACCACTGGGATGTGATTGTGATCGGCGGCGGCCACGCCGGCACCGAGGCTGCGGCTGCGGCTGCACGGTGCGGTGCAACGACTTCGTTGCTGACCTTTGATCCAGAGCAGATTGGCGCAATGTCGTGCAATCCCGCCATTGGCGGGTTGGGCAAAGGCCACTTAGTACGCGAGGTCGATGCGCTTGATGGGCTGATCGCACGCGCGGCGGATGCTGCGGCGATCCATTATCGCCTGCTAAACCGATCGAAAGGTCCGGCAGTCCAGGGCCCGCGCATCCAGGCCGATCGGCGACGTTATGCCACCGCGATTCAATCGCAGCTGGCGGCTCAGTCGAATCTCTCGATCCTCGCCGGTGAAGCTGTCGCATTACAGCTAGCCGGCGGACGTGTCGCAGGCATAGTGCTGGCCGGGGGCGAGCAGATCGCATGTTCGGCGGTCGTGCTCGCCAGCGGCACCTTCCTCGGCGGAAGGATTTTCCGGGGCGAAGAGCGGGAAACCGGCGGCCGGGTCGGGGAACGAGCGGCAACCCAGTTGGGTCGACAATTGCGTGAGCTTGGGCTTCCTATCAGTCGGCTGAAAACCGGCACGCCGCCGCGGCTGGACGGGCGACACATCGACTGGGCACGACTGGAAGAACAACCGAGCGATGTCGAGCCGTGGCGGATGTCGCCATTAACTCACGGCTCGCGACTTCCGCAGCTCGCCTGTGCGATCACCCGGACCACGGAGCAGACCCACACGATCATCCGCGACAATCTGGATCGATCGCCGTTGTTCACTGGCGCCATTGAAGCTGGCGGGCCGCGTTATTGTCCGTCAATCGAGGACAAGATTTTCCGATTTGGCGATCGGGATGGCCATCAGATCTTCCTGGAGCCTGAGGGGCTTGAGACGCATCTTGTCTATCCCAATGGCCTCTCCACCTCGCTACCCGCCGACGTGCAGCAGGCGGTGATCGCTTCGATCCCTGGGCTGGAGCGCACAACGATTGTCACCGCAGGCTATGCTGTCGAATATGATCATGTCGATCCCCGCTGCCTCGCGCCTACGCTGATGACCCGCGATCTGCCCGGCCTGTATTGCGCAGGACAGATCAACGGGACGACGGGCTATGAGGAAGCGGCTGCGCAGGGGTTGGTCGCGGGCGCCAATGCGGCACTGGCCGTACTGGAGCGTGCGCCGATGATCCTTCAGCGAGACCAATCCTATATCGGCGTGATGCTGGACGATCTGACGTTGCAGGGGATTACCGAGCCGTATCGCATGCTCACGGCGAGAGCCGAGTACCGGCTGCATCTTCGCGCGGACAATGCGCCCACCCGCCTGCATGATACCGGGGTTGCTGCTGGCATCATCGGCAAGCCGAGAGATGATCACGAGCAAGCCCGTCGAAAGGCCCGATCGGCTATCGCGGAAGCGTTGAGCGACTCGCGCACCGCCAGCGAGCTTGGTCGGCGCGGCGCGCCTGTGTCGCAAGATGGCGCGCGACGCACGGCGGGCGAGTGGCTGCGCTTCCCTGGCGTAACGCTTGACCATCTTGGCATCGACCTGGCGGAGCATGAGCCTGAGTTGGTCGAGGAGCTTATCCTTGACGCGCGCTATGCACCTTATCTCGAGCGGCAGAATGCCGAAGTCGAGAGCATGGCGCGTAGCGACGGCACGCCGCTGCCTGCCGAGCTTCGCTATCAGGCGATTGCGGGCCTTTCCAACGAGATGGTCGAGCGGCTGGACACCGCGCGGCCTGCGACGTTGGGGGAGGCCGCGCGGATCCGTGGCATTACGCCGGCCGCGGTCACCGCCATCCTGCTCCATCTGCGGCGCGCGGCATGACCGAGGAAGAGGCACGTCAGTGGATCATTGATTCGTTCGGCGCCCCTGCTGAACAGCGGCTCGCAATGTTGGTGGACATGCTTCGCACGGCGTCCGTGCAGCAGAACCTGGTCGCAGCGTCGACGCTCGGCTCGATCTGGGCACGCCACATTGTAGACTCGGCGCAGCTGCTTCAGCATGGTGCCGAATCGGGTCTCTGGTTGGATATCGGCAGCGGCGCAGGGCTGCCCGGGCTGGTAATTGCAGCGCTCCGTCCTGAGCCAATCGAACTGGTCGAGCCGCGTCGGATGCGGACGGAGTTCATGCAGGCGGCAGCGGCACAGCTTGGGCTGACAAACGTGGCAATCGTCACAGCCAAGGTCGAGCGCACAACAGGCCATGCAAATGTCATTACGGCGCGCGCGGTCGCTAGCCTCGATCAGCTGTTCGCCGGCGCCCGGCATCGCGCAAATGTCGGGACGCTCTGGATCTTGCCAAAAGGGCGGAACGCTAACGTCGAGGTAGAAGCCGCGTGCCGATCGTGGCACGGTACGTTCCACGTGAAACAGAGCATTACCGCAGCGGATTCGTTGATTGTCGTGGCCCGTGGAGTCGCTCCCAGATGATTTGCATTGCCATCGCCAATCAAAAGGGCGGGGTGGGGAAGACCACTTCGGCGATCAATGTCGGCACGGCGCTGGCGGCGACCGGCCAAAGGGTGCTGCTGCTCGACCTCGACCCGCAAGGGAATTGTTCGACGGGGCTTGGTATCGGTCGCGCGGATCGGGAAAGGTCGACTTACGATCTGCTGCTCGGCGAAGTGAACCTTGAGGAAGTGGCGATTCCGACAAGGGTGCCCAGCCTCGATATCGTTCCCGCGACGGTTGATCTCTCAGGTGCTGAGATCGAACTTATTGAGTTTGAGGCGCGAACGCACCGCCTGGCCGCTGCCATCGATCGCAGCCAGGACCGGTGGGACGTGGTGTTGATGGATTGCCCGCCATCGCTTGGTCTGCTGACTATCAACGCGATGGTTGCGTCCGACGCCTTGCTGGTACCGCTGCAATGCGAGTTCTTCGCGCTTGAAGGCCTGAGCCAGCTGCTCAATACCGTCGAGCGAATCCGCACGCGCTTCAACCCGGGCCTGTCGATCCTGGGCGTAGTCCTCACCATGTATGACCGCCGCAACCGCCTGACCGATCAGGTGGCCGACGATGTGCGTGCGGTTTTGGGCAAGGTGGTGTTCGACACCGTAATCCCGCGCAATGTTCGCCTGTCTGAAGCGCCGAGCCACGGCATGCCCGCGCTGATCTATGATTACCGATGCGCCGGCTCCGAAGCCTATATTGCCCTGGCGCGTGAAGTGATCGACCGCCTGCCGAAGCTCAGGAAAGCTGCATGACCGACGAAACGCCATCGCCTGCTGCATCCGCCCCGCTGCGCAAGCCGCGCCCTGGTCTGGGTCGAGGGCTAAGTGCGCTGCTTGGAGATGCTGGCCGCGAAGAGTCGGTCCGGCCGGGTGCGGAGCCAGCGAGTGGCGTCCGCATGCTGCCGATCAGTTCCATGGCGCCGCATCCGGGCCAGCCGCGCCGGCACTTCGATGACGATGCGCTTGATGAACTAGCCAAGTCGATCGCTTCGCGCGGGCTGATCCAGCCAATCATGGTCCGCCCGCACGGCAAGGATTATCAGATCGTCGCCGGCGAACGTCGCTGGCGTGCGGCGCAGCGCGCGCGGTTGCATGAAGTGCCGGTTATCGTCCGCGACCTCGACGAAGCCGAGACGCTCGAGATTGCGATCGTCGAGAACATCCAGCGCGAAGACCTGAATGCGATCGAAGAGGCCGAGGCTTATGCCAAACTGATCGGCGATTTCGGCCACACGCAAGAGGCGCTGGCGAAGGTCGTGCACAAGTCGCGCAGCCACATCGCCAATCTGCTGCGGTTGCTCGACCTGCCGCCATCGGTGCGCGAACGAGTGGTCGAAGGCTTGTTGACCATGGGGCACGCGCGAGCCCTGATCGGTGCACCTGATCCTGAAAAGCTGGCTCGCATCGTGGTAGAGCGCGACTTGTCCGTGCGTGAGACCGAAAAGCTCGCACGGGAGGCCAAGCCGCGGTCAACGGGAAAGGGGGGCGACCGAGCCGCCAATGCTGCGAATTCGGACATCGCAGCGCTGGAGCGTCAGCTTGGCGACGTGCTGGGCCTGAACGTCCGCATCACCTTTGGCGACAAGGGTGGATCCCTGACGCTTGCCTATTCCACGCTCGATCAGCTCGACATGGTTTGCCAACGGCTGACGGGCGAGAAAATCTAACGAAATCAAGTTTTTATGGGTTTTCCATCAACGATATCAATGCTCGACGTCATGGAATTCGGCTAGGCCGACGCCTCTTGCTGCGAGCTGCGGCCAAACGCCGGCATTACCGAAGAGCATGTCACCGGCTGGTCGCTGTGGCCAAGCCAAACCCGAACTGAGCTGGGCCTAACGCGCCCGCGCCGCTGCCCGGGCCAGGGTCGTCAGCGCTTCTTCCGCCAGTACCGGGCCTGCATTGCCGCCGCCCCGCGTCACCGCTCGTTCGGCGGCGCGCACGCGTTCCACGGCTCGCGCCAGCATCGGGCTCGACCAGCGACGGAGCGCCGCCTTGGTGCTCATCTCCTCCTTGAAGAAGACGCGGTACTTCTTGATCACTTCGTCAGCCGAGGCGCCGCGATCCATGTCGCCGCGCATTTCGGCCAGGCTCATCAACTTCCGCACGAGTTGGCGCAGCAGCGGAATGGCTGACACCCCGGCATTGTCGAGCCGCGCCAGTTCGACGCCAATGTCCGCCGTTCGCCCCTCCACGACGGCGCCGATGGCCCCGAACATCTCGGCTTCGCCCAAGTCGGCGCCGATCGCGTCCAGCGCGGCCATGCCAGCTTCGCGCGGGCGATCGGGCGCCGCATCCAGATAGAGTGACAGCTTCTCGATCTCTCTTGCCAGCACGGCCCGATCGCCGCCCGACAGGCTGGCGAGCCGATCAGCGGTGCCGCCGACCAGCCGCAAGCCATGTTCGCGCGCAATACCCGCAGCCAGCTGACCGGCGTTCCGGGCATCGGGAATATAGCAGGCGTGGGCCATTGCCGCCGGGCTGGCCAGCGCGAGCTTCAGCAGCCGCCCTGTGCCTTTCAACGCTCCGCCGATCGCCACGACCGGGTTGCCGCCGACATCGGTCTCAAGCAGTAGCCGTACCGCCTCGGTCCCATCATCGTCGATCCCGGTGACGCGGACATAGCGCCTGGACCCGAACAGGGAGAGCGACGCCGCTTCCTCAGCCAGGCGCGCCGGATCACCCTTGAGCTGCGACCCCTCGACATCGATGCGTTCTGCCTCGCTGCCCATCGCCCGGCCCAGCCGCGCGGCGAGCTCGTTCGCGCCGGCTTCGTCGGGACCATAGAGCAGGAACAGGCGCACGTCTGGCCCCGGCTTGTCCAGCCGCACTCGGATCTGCGCTTCGCTTACCTTCACTTGCCTTCCGTAGACCGCGCATAGCGAGCGAGCCGCGCGACGATCTGGTCGGCGACGATGCCCGACAGCCGCTCGAGCGCGCTCTTTTCGGCGGCAATGGTGGCATATTCGCTGCTCGCGACGTCGATCCCGGCGTCGGACCCGGCCGTCGCGTCCAGCACGGTCTGCCCGGTGGCCAGTTCGATGAGCTGATAGCGCGCGCGCAGCGTCCGCCGCTCGCGGGTCACGACGTCGTCGCGACGCACGCCCAAGCCGACGATCTGGTCGTCCAGCTTGATCTCGAGCCGATAGCGGGTTTCGCCACTGCGAGCGGCCTCGATCCGGTCGCGCACCGAGTTGCTGATCAGCCAGCCAGCCTCGCCCTCAATCGGCGCGACTTCGATCCCCGACAGCATCGTCTGCACGATCCCCGCTTCACCCCCGCCGTACAGCGGCCGCAGCCCGCAGCCGGACAGGACGGGAAGAGTGGTCAGCGCCAGCAGGACGGCAAGGCGGCTCATGCGACGATGTTCACCAGACGGTCGGGCACGACGATCACCTTTTTCGGAGCAGCGCCTCCCAGCATGCGCTGCACGTTCGGATTTGCCAAGGCCATGGCTTCCAGATCGGCCTTAGCCGCACCCTTTGCCGCCTTGACCGTGTCGCGCAGCTTGCCGTTGACCTGGATGGCGATCGTCACCTCGTCCTCGACCAGCAGCGCGGGATCGACCTGCGGCCATGGCGCATCGGCGATCAGGCCGTCCTGCCCCATCGCTGCCCAGGCCTCTTCGGCCAGATGCGGCGTCATCGGCGCGGCGAGGAGGATGATCGTGCGGATCGCGCTTGCCCGCGACGCAGAGGGCTTCGCCTTTTCGATCGCATTGACCAGGCTGTAGAGCTTTGCCACCGCCTTGTTGAACTGCAGCCCTTCGATATCGACGGCAACGCCGGCGATGGTCTGGTGCAGCAGGCGGTCGAGCGGCTTGTCCTCACTCTCCCATGCATCGAGCTGGTCGAACAGGCGCCATAGCCGCTGGACGAAGCGCCATGCACCCTCGATACCATTCTCGGTCCATTCCAGGTCGCGCTCGGGCGGCGAATCCGACAGCACGAACCAGCGCACTGCATCCGCGCCATATTGATCGACGATCGGTTCGGGATCGACCGTGTTCTTCTTGGACTTGGACATCTTCTCGATACGGCCGACGGTCACTGGTGCGCCGCCGTCGTTCTCGACCAGGATGTCGTCCCTGCGCACGATCTCGCCCGGCGAGAGCCAGCGACCGTCCGCGCTCTTGTACGTCTCGTGCGTCACCATGCCCTGCGTGAACAGGCCGGCGAACGGCTCGGCCACGTCCAGCTTGCCGATGCGCTTCAACGCGCGGGTCCAGAAGCGGGCGTAGAGCAGGTGCAGGATTGCATGTTCGACGCCGCCGATATACTGGTTCACCGGCAGCCATTGTTCGGCCACTGCCTTGTCGAACGGCTTGTCGCTCGGGCCGCTCGCAAAGCGGATGAAGTACCAGCTTGAATCGACGAAAGTATCGAGCGTGTCGGTCTCGCGCCGCGCCGGCTTGCCGCACTGCGGACAATCGACATGCTTCCAGGTGGGGTGCCGGTCGAGCGGGTTGCCGGGAATGTCGAAGCTGACATCCTCGGGCAGCACCACCGGCAACTGCTTCTTGGGCACCGGCACCGCGCCGCACACTTCGCAATGCACGATCGGGATCGGCGTGCCCCAATAACGCTGGCGCGACACGCCCCAGTCGCGCAGTCGCCAGACGGTCGTGCCCTTGCCCCAACCACCGGCCTCGGCACGCTGGATTACCTCCCGCTTGGCATCCGCCACGTCGAGTCCGTCGAGAAAGTGCGAGTTCACGAGCGTGCCCGGCCCGGTATAGGCTTCGGCCTCGGCAAATTCAGGTGCGATCTTGTCACCGTCCGAAACCACGCGGCGGATCGGCAGGCCGTACTTGCGGGCAAATTCGAAGTCGCGCTGGTCGTGCGCCGGCACCCCGAACACGGCCCCGGTGCCGTAATCCATCAGCACGAAGTTCGCGATATAGACCGGCAATTCCCAAGCCGGATCAAAGGGATGCGCCGCGCGGATGCTGGTGTCGAAGCCCAGCTTCTCCTGCGTTTCCAGCTCCGCCGCGGTGGTTCCGCCCAGCTTGCATTGCGCGATGAACGCGGCGGCATCGGGGTTCGTCTCGGCGATCTTTCGCGCGATCGGATGATCCGCCGCGATGCCGACAAAGCTTGACCCGAAGATCGTGTCGGGCCGCGTCGTGAAGACCTCTACCTCGCCGCCGTTAGTGAGCTTGAAGCGGAACTGCAGCCCCTCGGACTTGCCGATCCAGTTCTCCTGCATCAGCCGCACCTTGTCCGGCCATTTGTCGAGCGTGCTGAGGCCGTCCAGCAACTCGTCGGCGAAATCGGTGATCTTGAGGAACCACTGATTGAGCTTCTTTTTCTCGACAAGGGCGCCCGAACGCCAGCCGCGCCCATCGATCACCTGTTCGTTCGCCAGCACGGTCATGTCGACCGGATCCCAGTTGACCGTCGATTCCTTGCGATAGACCAAGCCATGCTCGAACAGGTCGAGGAAGAGTGCCTGCTCGTGTCCGTAATAGTCCGGCTCGCAGGTCGCCAGTTCGCGGCTCCAGTCGAGCGCCAGGCCTAGCCGCTTGAGCTGCGCCCGCATTGTGGCGATGTTCTCACGCGTCCAGCTGCCGGGATGGACCTTCTTTTCCATCGCGGCATTCTCGGCCGGCATGCCGAACGCGTCCCAGCCCATTGGGTGCAGCACGTTCATGCCGCGCATCCGGCGATAGCGCGTCAGGACGTCGCCCATCGTGTAGTTGCGGACATGCCCCATATGGATGCGTCCCGAAGGATAGGGAAACATCTCGAGCACATAGGATTTCGGCTTGGGCGAATGATCGTCCGCCGCGAACGTCTGCCGCTCTTCCCAGATTTTCTGCCAGGCGGCGTCTGCCGTCAGTGCGTTGAACCGCGACACGGTATTTCCCTCAGCTGTCATCGCTAGAGAGCAAGGGAGTTACGGAAAGAACCCGTCACCCCGGCCTTGGGCCGGGGTCCACCTCGTCGCGAGCGATGCGATCGAACCTCTGGCGCAGCGCTTGCCGCACCATGGACCCCGGCACAAGGCCGGGGTGACGACAGAATACTTAAATTGGCTTCCGGCCGATCAATCCGCCGCAATCGCCGCGCGGCGCAAGTCGCGAGCGCGAGTGAGGATGATGTCCTCCAGCTTCTGCACCGTCGCCGCCTCGACCGGCGAAGCGACCCACTGGCCGCCGCGATTCACTTCGCGCAGCGCCGCCACCCGCAGCGCGTCGGCCCGTAGATCCTGGTCCAGGATGGACACGGTCACCTTCATCCGCTCGGTCGGTGCGTTCGGATTCACATACCAATCGGTCACGATCACGCCGCCGTTCGAGTCGGTCTGGACAAGCGGCATGAACGAGATCGTGTCGAGCGCGGCGCGCCACAAATAAGCGTTGACGCCGATCGTCGTCACCTTTGACGCAGCCAGATCCGCCTGCGGTCGCTTGCCACCCTTGCTGCAGGCCGACAGGCCGGCTGCCGTGCTCAGGGCCAGGCTGCCCAGGATCGCGGTGCGCAACAGGCGGTTCATCGGCATCTTCCTATGGGACGTCATCATCGCGTGCATCTATAGATGGTCGCGCGCGCGCCGCAAGCGCGGCGCTCGGTTGCGCCACCCGCCCGCAGGGCCGAAAACGCAGCCTGCGCTATGGCGCGAAAGTCACACCTTTGCGAAAACAGATTCCGGCGGTGGAACATTCGATCCGAATTATGGTAGCACCGATGACAGGATCGGGGATGACATGAGCGTTCGGCGTAACATGGCTGGCATTGGGATCGGGGCGGTTGCCGCCCTGGGTCTCGTCGCCGCGCCTGCGCTGCTCGCACAGTCCGCGCCGCAGCAGCGGGTGACGGCCAAGCGCGCGCCCACCATCGCCGGGATCGGGACCTTCACCCCTGCCGCCGCCGACCCGCGCCTCGCGGCAGTTCTGGCGCGCAGTGGCCTGTCGGGCAGCGGCTTCCGCTTCACGCCTGCTGATTCGGTGCGGACCAGCAATCGCAGCGTCACCGTTGCGGTGCGCGCGCGCAACGCCCGCCCGGCTACCACTCTGGCCGACCGGGGTGCTGCCGCACCGGCTGCCGTCACGCTTCAGCCGATCGCCTACAATCTGGGCGTATCGGTCGGTTGGAAGCGCTTCGCCGTTTCGGGTGACCTGGCGAAGCTGGATCTCGGCGGTGCGCCGGGCAGCCGCGAATCGGCCGAGCTTGGCGTCAGCTACACCGGCAAGCGAGCGTCGGGCCGGATCAAGGCGGGTGCCGAACGGCCGCTCGCCGGCGAGCCGCGTCTGATCGCGGACGAGCCCAATTATTCGATCGATGTCGGCGGGTCCTATTCGATCACCCGCAACCTCGATGTGACGGCCGGCGTGCGCTACAAGAGCGAAGAGAACCGCCTGCCGCAGCTGACCGACGATCGCCGCGACAGCCAGGCGGTCTATGTCGGCACCGCGATCCGCTTCTAAGCTGCGCTAGTCCGCGCGGCCTGTAGCGGTCAGCCAGGCATCGATCGCCGCCCAGCCATAGACGCGCATCGGTTTGAGCGTGCGCCAGCGCCGCTCGTCCATCCCGCCCAGCGCGATCACCGGGGTATCGAGGCCCCGAGTCATCAATCCCAATCGTACCCGGCCCAACGCGCTCAATCCGGGATGCGATCGCGTTGGGTGCACCGGCGACGCGAACAGCAGCATCGCGCCACCCCGGATTGCCGCGATCGCTTCCCGACGGGAATGCACCGGCGCGGTCAGTGCACCGCGGTGCCGGCCATGATCGACGCCGCCGACCAGCATCACCAGCCCGCGCCGCCGCGCGATCCGCTCGATCCGTATCGCCAGCGCGCGACGATCGTCGGGGGCAAGCGAGTAATGACGCACGATCACGCCGGAACCTCGCGGTAGCCGCGCGAGCGCGGGCCACAGCGCTTCGCCCATCCGCTCGTCAGTCATCAGCCAGCGGAACGGCAGGCGGTGGGGGTGGCGGGGTCGCATCTGCCCTCCTATAGCCTCGCGCATGCCATCCGACACCGCTGACTCGCGCCTTGCCGCGATCCACGACCAAATCGTTCGCGCCGCCGCCCAGGCGCAACGCGACCCCGCCGATGTGCAGCTGATCGCCGTATCGAAGACACGCGACGCCGATGCGATCCGTCCGCTGATCGAAGCTGGGCAGCGCGTCTTCGGTGAAAATCGCGTGCAGGAAGCTGCCGCCAAATGGCCTGCATTGCGCGAGACGACGGGCGGTATAGAACTCCATTTGGTCGGCCAACTGCAGTCGAACAAGGCGGAGGAGGCCGTTGCGCTGTTCGACGCGATCCACTCGCTTGACCGCCCGTCGCTGATAAGCGCGCTCGCCAAGGCGATGGACAAGGTCGGCAAGCGCCCGGCCTGTTTCATCCAGGTCAATATCGGGGACGAACCGCAGAAGGGCGGGTGCGCGGTCGCGAGTCTGCCGGGCATGCTGGCGGAGGCACGCAGCGCCGATCTGCCGGTCGCCGGGCTGATGGCGGTCCCGCCGCTGAACCTGGAATCCGCCCCCTATTTCGCGCTGCTGGCCAAGCTGGCGCGCGATTGTGGCTTGTCCGGGCTCAGCATGGGCATGTCCGATGATTTCGAGACGGCGGTGACGCTCGGCGCCACCCACGTTCGCATCGGCACCGCGCTGTTCGGCGCGCGCGCATGATCACCACGCGTTTCGACGGACTTATCTTCGACTTCGACGGCGTGCTGCTTGAGAGCGAATATGCCGGCAACCGGCACCTAGCCGAATATCTGACGGCGCAGGGGCATCCGATCACGCCCGAGGATGCGATGACGCACTTCATGGGCCTCTCGGGACAGGACTTTCTGGGCGCGATCGAACGCTGGCTCGGCCGTGCGCTGCCGGAAGATTTTCACGAAGCGCGCGAGATCGAGAACCAGCGAGTCCTTGCCGAGGGCATGGCCGAAGTCGCCGGCGCGGTCGCCTTCGTACGATCGCTCCCCGCCGATCTGCCGCGCGCCATCGCTTCGTCCAGTTCGACGCAGTGGATCACCACGCATCTCGATCACCTTGGCTTGCGCGATGCATTTGAGGGGCGGATTTTCAGCGGCAAGGAGCATGTCACGCGCGGCAAGCCGGCGCCCGACATCTATCTGCACGCTGCCGCGGCACTCGGCGTGCCAATTCGCAGGTGCGCGATCCTCGAGGATTCGCCCGTCGGTGCGACCGGAGCGGTTGCGTCGGGCGCGCATGTGATCGGCCTGTGCGCGGGCAGCCATTGCGCGGTCGGCCATGACGATCGGCTACGCGCGATCGGCGTTCACGACATCGCGCACGACTTTGCGGACGTTGCCCGGCTGATCGCCTAGGCTGCGATCGGAAAGCGCAGCAGCCGGTCGCTGACCGGCACCAGCGCCTCGGCCCCGCGGCCCACCGCCCGCACGATCCCCGGATGCGTAACGTCGAGGCCGCCGGTCAGCGCCCCGAAGGCCGGCAGGATCAGCTTGGTCGAACTTGCCACGAAACACCGCCGTGACACGGGCCGGCCACGCAGCTTCACTCGCAACTTGGGGTGGAAATGCCCCGACAGTTCCGGTCGTACCTCGTCCCGCTCGGCCTCGTGACGCAGCAACAGGCCGTCAACCAGCGCTTCCTCGACGATCTCGCCGCCACAGTGATCGACCAGATGGGCGTCGTGGTTACCGGTGATCCACACCCAACGCACGGCCGCGGTCAGCGAGATCAGCGCCGCGCGCGCGTCGGGCTGAAGCCGTTCGCAGCCCGCCGAATCATGAAAGCTGTCCCCCAGGCACCACAGTTCGGCGGCCGCCGTCCGCCGCACCAGTGCGGCGACCGCAGCTAGCGTCTCCAGCGTGTCATAGGGCGGCAACATCTGCCCGCCCTTGGCAAACCAGCTGGCCTTCTCGAAATGCAGGTCCGCGACGATCAGCGCACGCCGCTCGGGCCAGAACAGCGCGCCCTCCGACAGCGCGAACAAGTCATGGCCAGCGAACGAAAAGGGAACCATGGCGCGCCTATCGCCTTGCCCAGTCATGGCGTCAAGCCGTGGCCGCGGATCAGCGAAGCCGGCTGGCTTGGCCGGAACGCGATAACACGCTGACGTCGTTGGAGGGGTTGCGCGAGACCAACATGCGAATCTTGCGGTCCGGAAAATCGATCTCGACTCGCCGGAAACCGCGCAGCGCATCCATTCCCAGCATCACCGCCGGCCGGTTCGACAGGCCGAAATGCTCGAACGGCGGGATATCGGCGAAAGCGACCGGCACCCCAGCCAGGTTCACGCCACCGATCCGCACCCGCTCGGCCACGTGATAGTTCACGGTCAGCTTCTCGCCGGTGACGCTCGTCATCTCGATCGGCCCTTTGAGCGGGATGCGCCGCAGCTTTCGTTGCAGCGCCAGATTGCCCATGCTGACCTGCGATCCGGTATCGATCACCACCGTCACCCGCGTGCCCTCGAACTCGGCCTCGGTGACGATCAACTGCCCCAGGCGACTGCGCGCGGTGACCACGATCTCGTCGGTGTCGCCAGGACGCCGCTCCTGGCGGCCACCTGCGCTGCGCGACGGGCGCAGGCTGATCGTGCCGCTCTTGAAATCGATCGCGACCATGTGACGGCGCAGTTGCTCGATCCCGAGCAACCCGTGCGCGCCCATATGCCGCGCTTCGAGCGCGGGGGCATTGAACGCGCGTCGATCGCGCACCGGCCCCACATCCAGCGAAGGTATCACAACCGTCGGCACGTTGGATTGGCCGGTCATGGTCGTCAGTCGCACCGTCGGACCTGCGGCCAGCCCCAACCGCAGGGCAAACTGGCGCGAGATGACGGACCGCTCGGCGCCGGTATCGATGACGAACGGCTGCGGCGCGCTGCCGTTGATCGATACGGGCACGGTCATGCGGTTGGCCAGCTCGCCCAATGCCATGTCGCCGGCGCTGTCGTCCGGCAGATGATGGTCGGCGTTTGCTGGCGTCGCGACATCATGCGGCGCGGCCGGAGCGGCGCAAAGCAACAGCGCGGGCGCGATAAAGCGCAGCATGGCATCACGATACGCTTCCATGAACCGTGTAGCAATCGCGTTCCGTTGCGCCAGTGCTGCATCGCTAAGCCTCAGTCCACGCGCATCGCCTCGTTCGCCAGCGCTTCGGCTTCGATCAGCAACTCGTCCTCGACCGCCCCAGTCGCAACCTTTTCCCGCCCGATCATGATCAGCACCGGTACAGCCATGGGGCTTACTCGGGGGAGGTCGACGTGGACCATTTGGTCGACGGCGGTGTCGAGCAATCGACCAAGCCGACCAACATCGGTCATCCGAGCGCGCGCATCGGCCCACGCGGCACGCAGCAACAGATGATCGGGTTCGTATTTCCGCAGCACGTCGTAGATGAGATCGGTCGAGAACGTGACCTGCCGCCCGGTCTTCTTCTTGCCCGGCTGCTGCCGCTCGACCAGCCCGCCGATGATCGCGACTTCGCGGAACGCCCGCTTCAGCAGCGCCGATCCCTGGACCCAGTCGACGAATTCATGCTCGAGGATGTCGGGCGAGAAGAGCGCGGCCGGGTCGGTGATCTTTTCGAGGCCATAAACGGCGAGCGCATAGTCGTTGGCGACGAACCCGAGCGGCTTCAGGCCCAGCGCTTCCATCCGCCGCGTGATCAGCATGCCGAGCGACTGATGCGCGTTCCAGCCTTCGAAACTGTAGCAGACCAGATGATGCCGCTTCTCGTGCGGGAAGGTCTCGATCAGCAGCTGTCCCGGCGTCGGCAGCTGCGAGCGCTGACGCTGCACCTCGAGCCATTCGCGCACATCGTCGGGGAAGCGCGCCCATTCGGCGGGATCGGCAAGGAACCGCCGCACGCGATCCGCAAGGCTCGACGTGATCGAGAGCCGCAGCCCGGTATAGGAAACGAAGCGCGCCTGTTTCGACGTGGCGCGCACGATGAGGTCAGTGAGCTCGGTCCGTTCGACCTCAAGCGCCATGCCGGCGAAGAAGAAGGTGTCGCCCGGCGCCAGCTGGGTGCCGAACCCTTCCTCGACCTTGCCCAGGCGCCGACCGTTCTTGAAGCGCACGTCCATCATCGCTGCTTCGACGATGATCCCGGCATTCAGGCGATGCTGAGCGATGAAGGCGGGCTTGGTCACCCGCCACAGGCCGTCGGGCGTGCGCGTCAGTCGCTTGAACCGGTCATAGGCGCGCAGCGAATAGCCGCCATCGGCGATGAAGTTCAGCACGCGATCGAACGTTTCGGCCTCCAGCGCCGAATAGGGCAGGGCGCCGCGCACCTCGTCGAGCAAATCGCCGGCATCGAACGGCGCGGCACAGGCCACGCCCATGACGTGCTGCGCCAGCACGTCGAGCGCGCCCGCACGGAAATTGTCTGGATCAAGCTCGCCCGCGTCGACCGCGTCGAGCGCGGCGCGCGCTTCGAGATATTCGAAGCGGTTGCCGGGCACGAGCACCGCTTCGCTCGATTCGTCCAGCCGGTGATTGGCGCGGCCGATCCGCTGCAGCAGGCGCGAGGAGCCCTTGGGCGCGCCCATCTGGATCACGCAGTCAACATCGCCCCAATCGACGCCCAGGTCGAGGCTCGCCGTCGCCACCAGCGCGCGCAGCTTGCCGTCCGCCATCGCCTGTTCGGCCTTGCGCCGCGCCTCAAGGCTGAGGCTGCCATGATGCACCCCGATCGGCAGCTTGAGGTCGTTCACCTTCCACAGATTCTGGAAGACGAGCTCGGCCAGGCCCCGCGTGTTGCAGAACACGATGGTCGTGCGGTGAGTCTCGATCTCCGCCATCACCTGCGGGATCGCATAGACGCCGCTATGCCCCGACCATGGCACGCGCCCCTCGGGCAACAGGATCGCGATATCCGGGTCGGCACCCTTTTCGCCCAGCACGAGGCTGACGGCGTCGATGTCGCCATCGGGGGCGAGCCACGCGCGATAACCGTCCGGATCGGCGACCGTCGCCGACAGCGCCACGCGGCGCAGCCCCGGCGCGATCCGCTGCAGTCGAGCCATCGCCAGCGCCAGCAGGTCGCCGCGCTTTTCCGTCGCGAAGGCATGCACCTCGTCCACCACGATGGTCTTGAGGCCGGCGAACATGGTGAAGCTGTCTTCGTACGACAGCAGCAGGCTCAACGATTCGGGCGTGGTCAGCAGGATCTGTGGCGGTCGCGCGCGCTGGCGCACCTTGCGATCATGCGGCGTGTCGCCCGTCCGCGTCTCGACCCGGATCGGCAGCCCCATCTGTTCGATCGGGGTCAAGAGGTTGCGCTGCACATCGACCGCAAGGGCCTTGAGCGGCGAGATGTAGAGCGTGTGGAGCCCGTCGGACGGCGCGTCGATCAATTCGGTCAGCGTCGGCAGGAAGCCCGCCAGCGTCTTGCCGGCGCCGGTCGCCGCGACCAGCAGCGCATGTCGCCCGGCGCGCCCGGCGCCGAGCATGTCCAGTTGATGCCGCCGCGGCGTCCAGCCGCGCGACTGGAACCAATCGGTTAGTATCGGTGGAAGGTCGTTTGGCTTCACACAGCAAGCCTTAGCCGCCTTTGCTCACCATACCAGTTCCCCTGCGAAAGCAGGGGCCCAGGATGACAGGCGACTCGCTTGTAGCCCTAGGCCCCTGCTTTCGCAGGGGAACTGCGCTGGGACTATCGCGTCACGGCTCGCGCGCAACATCCTCGCGATTCTGCTCCTCGCGCACGCGCCGGGTCGCTTCCTCGGTGCGCTCCTTCTGCGCACGGCTGGTGCGGTTGTTGAGCACCGCCCACAGCAGCACCGCGGCCAGCACGATCGGGCCGATGATCACCATCACGCCCTGCAGGCTCGAAAAGTCCAAGTCCATACAGCACCTCAATCGTTCAGAACCGGCCAACGATTCCCCGGGCGCTTTGATCCCCGCGCGGTTGCAGGCAGCCTTAGGGGAACCTCTGCCGCGCCCGACGCATATGCTGTCATGGGCCTAGGCAGCTGGATCGAACCGCACCCCGAAGGGATCTTCATTCCGGCCGCCGACGCCTGGGTCGATCCTTCGCAGCCCAAGGCCCGCGCGCTGGTCACCCATGGCCATGCCGATCACGCGCGCGGCGGACATGGCGCGGTCTGGGCGACGCCCGAAACGCTCGCCATCATGGACGCGCGCTATGGCCCGCAGGTCGAACGTCCGGTGGCCTATGGCGAGACGGTGAAGTTGGGCGAGGTCGAGGCGACCTTCGTTCCCGCCGGCCATGTCCTGGGGTCGGCGCAGATCGTGCTGGACCATGCCGGGGAGCGAGTCGTCGTGTCGGGCGACTACAAGCGCCGTCCCGATCCGACCTGCGCACCGTTCCAGCCTGTGCCGTGCGACGTGTTCATCACCGAAGCCACCTTCGGCCTGCCCGTGTTCCGCCATCCCGAGACGACCGACGAGATGGACAAGCTGCTCACCGCGCTTCGCGCCGAGCCGGAGCGCTGCGTGCTGGTCGGTGCCT
The DNA here is from genome assembly GCF_001721295.1 of Sphingomonas turrisvirgatae. GTDB lineage: Bacteria > Pseudomonadota > Alphaproteobacteria > Sphingomonadales > Sphingomonadaceae > Sphingomonas > Sphingomonas turrisvirgatae. Next base: position 57,118 of record NZ_MDDS01000086.1, read on the forward strand.
ATGCCCTGGGCAAGGCGCAGCGCGTGATCCGGGAATTGCGCGGCATGGGGTTCGACGATCCGATCTATATCCACGGCGCGCTGCAGCGATTGTGCGACCTGTATGTCGAGCATGGCGTGGCGCTTGGCGACCTGCGCCCCGCGACCGGCGTCGCCAAGAAGGAACTGCAAGGACGGATCGTGATGTGCCCGCCGGGCGCGCTGAACGATCGCTGGTCGCGCCGGCTGCCCGATCCGATCACGGCGATGGCGTCGGGCTGGATGACCGTTCGCCAGCGTGCCAGACAACGCAACGTCGAACTGCCGCTGATCCTGTCGGACCATGCCGATTGGGACGAACTGACGACGACGTTGCGCGAGATCGCCCCGCGCGAAGTATGGGTCACGCATGGCCGCGAAGACGCGCTGGTCCATTGGTGCCGCCAGCGCCAGATCAAGGCGCGCGCGCTCGAACTTGCCGGCTACGACGATGAGGACGATTGAGCTAGACTTCGGTCCATGACGCCTTCCCTGTCGGTCCTTGCCGTCTATGCCCTTGCCGCGCTGGCCGAAATCGGCGGCTGCTTCGCCTTCTGGGCCTGGCTGCGGCTCGACAAGTCGCCGCTATGGCTGGTTCCGGGCCTCGCCAGCCTGATCGCATTCGCCTGGTTGCTGACGCTGGTCGACAGTGGCCATGCCGGTCGAGCCTATGCCGCCTATGGCGGCGTCTATGTCGCCGCATCGCTGCTCTGGCTCTGGGCGGTCGAGGGCGCGCGGCCGGACCGCTGGGACCTTGCCGGCGGCGCGGTCGTTCTGCTCGGTGCGGCCATCATCCTGTTCGGCTCACGAGGGGGCGTATGAGCCAGACCGACATCACGGCGGATGTAATCAGCAATCTACCGCTGGACCGCATCGACGCCGTCGCTTTCTACAAGCTGGACGCGCTGACGACGGATTTGATCTGCTGCGACATAGAAATGGCGGGTCAGGTCTGGACGTTCCATGAGGAGGCGGCCGGCTGGGACAGCCTCATTGCCCATCTTTCGCTACTGCCCGGGTTCAAGGCCAATTGGCGCAAAGTGGTTGTTCACCCACCCTTCGAGGTGAACACGACGGAGGCATTTCGACGCGCATGACCGACGTTCGCAACATCGTCATCCTGACCGGCGCCGGCGTTTCCGCCGAAAGCGGCGTCGCCACGTTCCGCGGCCCCGGCGGGTTGTGGGAGGGGCATCGCGTCGAGGACGTCTGCACGCCCGAGGCGCTCGCCGCCGACCCGGTCCTCGTCCACCGCTTCTACGACGAGCGCCGCGCCAAATTGACGACGGTCGAGCCGAATGCGGCGCATCACGCGCTGGCGCGGCTCGACCGCGAATGGCCGGGCGAGCTGCTGCTGGTGACGCAGAATGTCGACGACCTGCACGAACGCGCGGGATCGCGCCGGCTGCTGCACATGCATGGCGAGCTGAACTCGGCGTTGTGCGGGCTGTGCGGGGTGCAGACCGAATGGCGCGATGCGCTGCCGCCGCTCACGCGCTGCCCGTCCTGCGATGCGCCGGCGCTGCGGCCGGACATCGTGTTCTTCGGCGAAATGCCCTATCACATGGACGTGATCGAAGCGGCGCTGGAGCGCGCCGACCTGTTCGTATCGATCGGCACATCGGGCGCCGTCTATCCCGCCGCCGGCTTCGTCCGCATCGCGCGTGCCTGTGGCGCGCAGACGCTCGAGCTCAATCTCGATCGCTCGGACGGGAGCGACTGGTTCGACACGACGCGACTCGGCCCGGCCGGCACGCTGGTGCCGGACTGGGTCGAGTCGCTGATCGGCTGATTACATCGCGTTCTCGAGACGCGCGTCGTCATTGTCGTCGATCGCGTCGGCCTTGTCCTCGCCGGCTTCGCGGACCTGATCGGCCTGCCGCTCGAGCGAATCTTCCATCGTCTCGTTAGTCGCGTTGTCGGCCATCGCGTCGAGCTGATCGGCCTGGTTGTCCGCCGCCGCCTCGACATTGGCCGCAGCCTGGTCGTCGGCATTACCGCCGCATGCGGCCAGCGCCAGGAAACCGGCGACCGCCGTCGCCTTCATCAGGACCTTCATCAATTCGTGCTCCCTGTTCGTTACAGGCGCACAATCACCGGGCCGTGGAACGAGTTCCACGGCTCGTCGCAACTCACGCCGCGGCGCGAAGCTCCAGACGCTCCCAGATCTCGACCAGCGCCTGGGTCAGCTCGTGCATCATCGCTTCGTCATGCGCAGGCCCGGGCGTGAAGCGCAGCCGCTCCGTGCCGCGCGGCACGGTCGGGTAATTGATCGGCTGAACATAGACGCCGTATTCGGCGAGCAGAATGTCGCTGATCCGCTTGGCGCGGACCGGATCGCCGACCATCAGCGGCACGATGTGAGTCGCCGTGTCCATCACCGGCAGGCCGGCATCGGCGAACAGCGTCTTGAGCTTTGCCGCCGCCGCCTGCTGACCCTCGCGCTCCTCGCTCGACCCCTTGAGGTGGCGAACGCTGGCCAGCGCGCCGGCGACCAGCACCGGCGACAGGCTGGTGGTGAAGATGAAACCCGGCGCGTACGAGCGGATCACGTCGATGATCGTCTGATCCGCGGCGATATAGCCGCCCATCACCCCGAACGCCTTGCCCAGCGTTCCCTCGATGATCGTCAGCCGCTGCGCCGCCTCGTCCCGCTCCGAAATGCCGCCGCCGCGAGCGCCGTACATGCCCACGGCATGAACTTCGTCGAGATAGGTGAGCGCATTGTACTTGTCGGCCAGGTCGCAGATCGCGTGAATCGGGGCGACGTCGCCGTCCATCGAATAGACGCTCTCGAACGCGATCACCTTTGGCACCGACGGGTCGTCGGCGGCGAGCAGTTCCTCAAGATGCGCGACATCGTTGTGGCGCCACACGCGCTTCTCGCACCCCGAATTGCGTATGCCCGCGATCATCGATGCGTGGTTGAGTTCATCGGAATAGATGATGCAGCCCGGCAGCACCTTGGCCAGCGTGGCCAACGTCGCTTCGTTCGAGACATAGCCGCTGGTGAAGAGGAGCGCGCCCTGCTTGCCGTGCAGGTCGGCAAGCTCCGATTCGAGGTCGATGTGGTAATGCGTGTTGCCGCCGATGTTGCGGGTGCCGCCGGATCCGGCGCCGACATCGTGCAGCGCCCCCTCCATGGCGGCGATCACCTTGGGATGCTGGCCCATGGCGAGATAGTCGTTCGAGCACCAGACGGTGATCGGCTTGGGTCCATTGTGGCCGGCAAAGCAGCGCGCGTTGGGGAACATGCCCTTGTTGCGCAGGATGTCGATGAACACGCGATAGCGGCCTTCGGCATGCAGCCGATCGATGGCTTGCGTGAAAACGCGCGAATAGTCGACCGCGCGGGCGGGCACTTCCTGGTCCATGACCGCGCCCGATAGCGGTTTTTCGGAACCATTTCCACCGGCGAACGTCGTGGCGCTACGCTGAGGGCTTACCGTAACGTCGTTACGGTGCCGCTTGCCATGGATCAGCCGTGGTCGCGCAAAACTGTGCTATAGCGGTGCTACTGCGGACCGGGACTCCGAGCATTTCCGCGGCTGAGAGATGATATGGGCTCCCGCTTGCCGTCGAGGGAGACGACAGATGGCCAGTCAGCACGACCAAGACCTCGAATATTTCATGCGACGCGAGCAGGATGAGCGTGCCTCGGCCGCGCGCACGTCGGACCAGTCGGTCCGCTGCATCCACCTGGCGCTGGCCGATCGCTATGCCGAGCGGCTGCGGGCGATGGTGCCGCACGCGTCGATGCAGCGCCGGGCCTGAGGCGCTACAGCGCTTCGAGCTGCGTCAGCCCATGCCGCGCAAGCGCGGGGCGAAGCGGTTCGGTCGAGGCGTCCAACCGCGTGAACACGGCGATCCCTGCTTTCGGTGTAGCCGGCCACGAGTCGTCTCGGGTCAGATGCGCGACGCGGCGGGCGATGCCGGGGCCGCCATCGACGAAGGTGACGGGATGCGGCGAGGCGGCGGCGAGTTCGGCCTCGACCAGCGGGAAATGGGTGCAGGCATTGACGATCACGTCGATCGCTGCACCGCCCGGCTGATCGAACAGCCCGTCGAGCACCGCGCGATAGGCCGCCAGGTCCGGCGCATCGCCGCGCAAGGCGGCCTCGGCCAGATCAACGAGTTCGGCGCTGCCGTGGCGCAGGATGGTACAATCCGCCGCGAACTCGGCCGCGAGTCGGTCGACATAGGGCTGGCGCACCGTTGCCCGGGTGCCGAGCACGCCGATCGTTCGCGTCCTGGAGAGCAGCGCGGCCGGCTTGATCGCCGGCACCGTGCCGACGATCGGGATGTCCAGCGCGGCACGGACGTGCGGCAGCGCGATCGTCGAGGCCGTATTGCACGCGATGACGATCAGCCGCGGACGATAACGCTCCGCCAGCCGCCCCAGCAGCGCCGGAACCCGCGCCGCGATCTCCGCCTCGCTGCGCGTGCCGTAGGGATAGCCCGCGCTGTCGGCGGCATAGACGAGCGGTGCCTGCGGCAGCAGCGCCCGAGTCGGCGCGAGCACCGACAGGCCGCCCACCCCGGAATCGAAGAACAGCACCGGGCGCGTGTCCGCACCGGTCCCGTGCATCCCGATCTCATTCATGTCCGCCCCATCGTGGATAGTGTTGCACGCGCCTACTCAACCGCCTAGCCTTCGGGCAAGCATGGGGCTCGCTTGACCACACAGATCATCTGGATACCGCCGACACTGGCGCTGCTGCTGGGCTATCTGCTCGGCTCGATCCCGTTCGGCGTGCTGCTGACCCGCTGGGGCGGGGCGGGCGACCTGCGGTCGGTCGGTTCAGGGAATATCGGCGCGACCAACGTGCTGCGCACCGGGCGCAAGGGGCTGGCGGCGGCGACGCTGCTGCTCGATCTGGCCAAGGGCGCGGCGGCAGTGCTGATCGCCGAAGCCATGTGGCCGGGCACAGCGCCGCTGGCGGCAGCGGGCGCGTTCTTCGGCCATTGTTATCCGGTATGGCTGCGTTTCAGGGGCGGGAAGGGCGTTGCGACGCTGATGGGCATCGCCCTTGCGCTCCACTGGCCGGTCGGCCTTGTCTATGCGGTCGTCTGGATAGCACTGCTCGCCGCGATCCGCGTGTCGTCGGTTGCAGGCATGACGGCAGCGGTCAGCGCACCGGTGGCGGCGGCGTTCTTCGACCGGTTCGACATCGTGCTGCTGCTGATCGGCCTTGCGCTGGTCGTGCTGTGGAAGCATCGCGAGAATATCGAGCGACTATTTGCCGGCACCGAGCCGCGCATCGGTCGCAAGCGCGGCTGACCGACGACGATGCACGCGCCCGCCGGCCCGGCCGACGCCGATCGGGCATTCGCAAGGCTTCAGCTGATCCGCTCGCCGCGTATCGGGCCTGTCACCTATCGCCAGCTGATCGCGCGCTTCGGTGACGCCCGGGCGGCGCTCGACGCCTTGCCGCAGCTGGCGTTGCGCGGCGGCGGCGGCGCGCCGGCGAAACTGGCGCAGCCCGATGCGATCCGGCGCGAACTGGCGGCGGCGGCGAAGCTGGGCGCACGGCATGTCTTCCTCGACGATGCCGATTATCCGCGCTTGCTTGCCGAACTGGAGAATGCGCCCGCAGCGATGCTGGTGCGCGGCGACCTGTCGCTCACCGCGCGCAGCTGCGTGGCGATGGTCGGCGCGCGCAATGCTTCGGCGGCGGCGTGTCGTTTCGCGCGGCAGATCGCGCAGGGTCTGGCCCAAGAGGGCGTCACGGTCGTTTCAGGTCTTGCCCGCGGGATCGATACCTCCGCGCATCTGGGATCGATCGACGGCGGCACCGTCGGCGTGATCGCAAGCGGCATCGACATCGCCTTTCCGCCAGAAAATCGCGAGTTGCAGGAACGTGTCGCCAGCGAAGGGTTGCTGATCGCCGAACAGCCGCCCGGCACCGAACCGCTTGCGCGCCATTTCCCGTCCCGCAACCGCATCATCGCCGGTCTCGCGCTCGGCACGGTCGTGGTGGAGGCCGCGCCACGCTCGGGATCGCTCATCACGGCGCGGATCGCGGGCGAGGCGGGGCGTGACGTCATGGCCGTACCCGGATCCCCGCTCGATCCGCGCGCGCAAGGGTGCAACCTGCTGATCCGCGAAGGCGCGACGCTGATCCAAAGCGTCGAGGACATCGTGGAAGCAATCCGCCCGATCGACACGCGGGCAATGCGTGCGCCGATCAGCAGCTATACGGTCGAACCAGCCGCCGAACCCGGTGCTGCCGAACGGCGCGCGATCGAATCGCTGCTGGGGCCGGTGCCGGTCCCGGTCGACGAACTGATCCGCCAGGCTGCGCTGCCTTCCGCGACGGTTCAGCTGATGCTGCTCGAGCTTGAACTCAGCGGCCGACTCGAACGCCATGCCGGCGGGCGGGTCAGTCTGATCTGACACACGCGCGACTCGCATCGGCGGGCAACAATCCCATATAGTCCGGTGATGCTCAGGATCCTGCTGTTCCTCGCCGCGCTGGTCGTTCTCGCCTTTCTCGCGTTCGGCATCGTCGCACTGGGCGGCGCGGTGGTGGCCGCGGTCTTCGGCGTGCGCCGCGTGCGTCAGCGACTGGCCGCGCGCAAGTTCCAGCGGATGCGCCAGGCGACGCCGGCCAATCCACTCGACCAGGCCTGGAGCGATGTTGCGGGCGAGGCGGACTGGGCCGCCAGCCGGATCGCGGCCGCCCGCACCAGTTGTTCGCGGCTGCTGGCGATCGCCGATGCCGACCCGCTCGCCACCGATGCCGTGGACTGGGCCAATGTCGTGCGCCGTCGTGTGCCGGACCTCGTCGCGGCCTGCATGGCCGAGAGCGCGGACGCGACGCCCAGCGAGCGTCGCCGCAATCTGGAGGATTTGATCGAGAGCCTGGAAAAGATTGGCGCGGAGGCGGATCGCCGGCGCGACCGGCACCGCGGGACGCAGGTCACGCCATTCCAGGTACAGCGGACCTATGTCGATCAGCGCACCCGGCCTGATCCGCTGAACTAGCGCCCGGTCAGCGCGGCGTCGCGCAAGCCACGCCAGACGCGCAGCGCCTGCACCGTTTCCGGCACGTCGTGAACGCGTAGCAACTGCACGCCAGCGTCCGCGCCCTTGAGCGCCAGTGCGATCGAGCCGCCCAGGCGCTGTTCTGCCGGCGCCTCGTTCGACAGCGCGCCGACGATCCGCTTGCGGCTGGCGCCGAGCAGGAGCGGCACGCCCAGGCCATGGAACATGGCAAGTCCGTTGAGCAACGCGAGATTGTCGGCCAGCGACTTGCCGAAGCCGATGCCCGGATCGGCGATGATGCGCGATCGATCGACGCCGGCCGCCACGACCGCGTCGATGCGTGCCTCGAGCCAGTCATAGACCTCGATCAGCGCGTCGCCATAGCCGCGACCGCCATCGGCACCCTGGCGCGGGTCGCCGGCATGCATCAGCACGACCGGGCATTGCGCACGCACGACGACTTCGAGCGCGCGATCGTCCCACAGCAGGGCCGAAACATCGTTGACGATATGCGCGCCGGCGTTGAGCGCAGCCTCCATCACCCCGGCTTTTCGCGTATCGACCGAGACGAGCGTCCCGCTGCGCGCCAGCCCTTCGATCGCCGGGATGACGCGTGCGATCTCGTCGCCTTCCCATACTTCCTTTGCCCCCGGCCGCGTCGATTCGCCGCCGGCATCGATCAGCGCTGCGCCTTGAACGCCCATGTCGACGCCCGCCGCAACGGCTGCCGCGGGATTGTCGAGATGCTGGCCGCCGTCGGAGAAACTGTCGGGCGTCATGTTGAGGATGCCCATGACCTGCGGCTGATCGAACCGCAGGATGCGCTCGCCCAGGCTAAGCGGCGGGCGAGGACCGGTGACCCGCGCGGCGATCGCTCGCAACCGCTCGTCCGAAGGCAGGTTGCCGGCCGGGATGGCGCGCTGAACGATGCGGCGGCCGTCGCGCACCACGATCAGTTCATAGGCGGAAAACCACAGAAGGCCGCCGGCGAGACGCACGGCGGCATCGTCCATGTTGATCGGGGAGTCGACGAAGGCGACCGGCCGCAGATAGACGCGATCAGACGAAGCGATGACGGGCAAGTCCATGCATGTGGATTAACGCCGCCGTCGAACGTGGCAAGCGGCGGGGCCGGGGCCCCGCCGCCGCGCGAGCTTAATTGCCCGCGCCGCCCAAGGCGAAGCGGACGCCGCCGCCCACGATCGACTGGCGCGATTCAACGCCAAGTCGCGCCGGGAGCAGGTTCACGTCGGTTTCCGCCCGGTCCGGCGTGGCGCGCCAGGTATATTGCGCGAACAGTTCGAAATTGTCGTTCAGCCGGTACGTCGCGCCGCCCATCAACTGATAGGCGAAGCGGGTCTGCCGGTCGTTGACGACGTCCACGCCCGATGGGCGGTACGTGACATCCACTCGCTGAGCGCCGAACCCGATGCCGAAATAGGGCTGGAACGACCCGCCGGCATTGATGTCGTAGAAGACGTTACCGAACGCATAGATGTTCTTCACGTCGCCGCGACCATCGGCCAGCACCGCGCCGACCGTGGGATTGGTGGCCAGGGGCGCGCCGCGCGTCAGCACGGCGATGTTCGCGCCGTCGATCACCGCGCCGCCGACCGCCAGATTGCGGTGAGCATCGACCTTGGTGTTCGAATAGCCAGCCTCGACCTCGAAGCGCAGGCCGTCGCCCGTGCGATAGCCGATCGTGCCGCCGATATCGTAGCCGGTCTTGAAGTCGGTATCCCAGTCGACCGAGGTGCCGGCGGCGATCGCCGGGAAATCGGCGGTCGCCGGAACGGTGGCGGTGGTCACGCCGGTATTTTCGGACTTGGAGTTGATGATCGCGCCGCCGCGCGCACCGACATACACTTGGGCCGAGGCGGGAAGGGCAACGGCGATGGCGGCGACTGCCGCCGAGACACGCAACGCGAACTTCATTACAGGTCCTTTCGGGTAAGCAACACGCGGCCTGTTCAGGCCACGCGCGCTCAAACCCGACAGACCCCCGCCGGTTTCATCGGCCGCGCCGTTGATCCATGTTATGGGTCGGCGTGTTGCCGTTCGGCAACACGCCCGATCAGGGCTGCGTCGCGAGCAGATAGGTCTGGCGCAGCGAATCGATCGGCTTCAGCCCCTCGGCCGTTTCGTGGTGCCAGAAGGTCCAGCCGTTGCACGACGGCGCACCCTGTAGCGTCGCACCCAGTTTGTGGATCGATCCGGCATTGCCGCAATCGCTGCGCAGATTGCCGTCCACGCCGACGACGGCACGCCAGCGGCGCTTCGCGTCGCTCAGCACCGCGCCGGGGCTCAGATAACCGTTCTCGAGCAGCACGCCGAACGCCACGCGCGGCGCCTGACGCGGTGCCTGCATCGTCGTCACCGCCGATTCGTCGAGCGGCAGTGCGGCGTCGATCCGCTCCTGCGCCGCTTCGACATAGCTGTCCTCACGCTCGATGCCGATCCAGTGGCGGCGCAGGCGCTTGGCGACCGCGCCGGTCGTGCCGGTGCCGAAGAACGGATCGAGCACGATGTCGCCGGGTTTGGTGCAGGCAAGCATCACGCGATAGAGGAGCGCCTCGGGCTTTTGCGTCGGATGTACCTTGGTGCCGTTCTTCTTCAGCCGTTCCTGCCCGCCGCAGATCGGGAATTCCCAGTCCGACCGCATCTGCAGCTCGTCGTTCAGCGTCTTCATGCTGCGATAGTTGAAGGTGTACTTCGCCTTTTCTCCCATCGACGCCCAGATCAGCGTCTCGTGCGCGTTGGTGAAGCGCGTGCCCTTGAAATTGGGCATGGGGTTGGCCTTGCGCCAGATGATGTCGTTGAGGATCCAGAAGCCGAGATCCTGGATCGCCGAGCCGACCTTGAAGATATTGTGGTAGCTGCCGATCACCCAGATCGTGCCGTTGGGCTTCAGGATGCGGCGCGCTTCGGCCAGCCACAAGCGCGTGAAGGCGTCATAGGCATTGAGCGAATCGAACTTGTCCCATTCGTCGGTCACCGCATCGACATGGCTGCCGTCCGGGCGATTGAGGTCGCCGCCGAGCTGAAGGTTATAGGGCGGGTCGGCGAAGATCATGTCCACGCAAGCGGCGGGCAGCGCGCGCATCGCCTCGATGCAATCCTGCTGGATGATCCGGTCGACGGGCAGTTGGTCGACGCGCGGCACCAGTGGCGTTTCGACGACATCCGTCGTCTGCCGCAGGCGCGATTTCGCGACCTTTTCGATGACCCCCATTAACCACTCCACCCCGATTGAACGCGCGAAACGCCATGAAAGGACGGACTCCGTCAAGCGAACATTGGTTAACGAAAACACTTGGGATTCCGTTAACTTGGCGGAACATTCGCGAACTTATCCACATGTGGAGTCTGAGACTTATCCACAGGCACAATCCTTTGTGGCGCCGAGAAAATTCGCAGCCAGGCGTTCAGGGCCAGTAAAAAATTTACAAGATCACACGCTCGGGGTGGAGCTGGGTGCACGCGATGACTGGATCGGGAACCGATTTCCGGGCGATTGCGCTGTCAACGTGAATAGACACCCTCGCAGCTTAGCGAGGAACAGGATGACCTATCAGGAAGAGATCGCCCGGGCGCGCACGCCCATCGAAGCCGAGCAGGGACGCTGGAACGGCATCGACGCGGAATCGGTGGCCCGGATGCGACTGCAGAACCGGTTCCGCACCGGGCTGGACATTGCGCGGTACACGGCGGGTATCATGCGCCGCGACATGGCCGCCTATGATGCCGACCCGGCCGCCTACACCCAGTCGCTCGGCTGCTGGCACGGCTTTATCGGGCAGCAGAAGCTCATCTCGATCAAGAAGCATTTCGGTACGACCAAGGGCAAATACCTGTATCTGTCAGGCTGGATGGTCGCGGCGCTGCGCAGCGATTTCGGACCGCTGCCCGACCAGTCGATGCACGAAAAGACCAGCGTGCCGGCGCTGATCGAGGAACTCTATACATTCCTCAAGCAGGCTGACGCCCGCGAACTGGGCATGATGTTCCGCGATCTCGACGCGGCGCGCGACGCGGGCAACGAGGTCGAGGCGCAACGCATCAGCCAGGCCATCGACAATTACGAGACGCACGTCGTGCCGATCATCGCCGATATCGATGCCGGCTTCGGTAATGCCGAGGCGACATACCTGCTCGCCAAGAAGATGATCGAGGCGGGCGCCTGCGCGCTGCAGATCGAGAACCAGGTGAGTGACGAGAAGCAGTGCGGGCATCAGGACGGCAAGGTCACCGTGCCGCACGAGGACTTTCTGGCGAAGGTCCGCGCCTGCCGCTACGCCTTCCTGGAACTGGGCATCGACGATGGCATCATCGTCACGCGCACCGATTCACTGGGTGCGGGCCTTACCAAGCAGATCGCCTTCAGCAAGGAACCGGGCGATATCGGTGACCAGTATAACAGCTTCCTCGACTGCGACGAGATCGACGTCACGCAGGTCGGCAATGGCGACGTCGTCATCAGCCGCGACGGCAAGCTGCTGCGGCCCAAGCGGCTGCCGTCCAACTTGTTCCAGTTCCGCGAAGGCACCGGCGCGGACCGCTGCGTGCTCGACTGCATCACCTCGCTCCAGCACGGCGCGGACCTGTTGTGGATCGAGACGGAGAAACCGCATATCGAGCAGATCGCTTCGATGGTCGACCGGATCCGCGAAGTCGTGCCGAACGCCAAGCTGGTCTACAACAACTCGCCCTCGTTCAACTGGACGCTCAATTTCCGCCAGCAGGTGTTCGATGCCTGGGAAGCGGAGGGCAAGGACGTGTCGGGCTATGACCGCGCCAGGCTGATGAGCGTCGATTACGACGCCAGTGACCTCGCGGCCGAAGCGGACGAGAAGATCCGCACCTTCCAGCGCGATGCGTCGGCGCGCGCCGGCATCTTCCACCACCTCATCACGCTGCCGACCTATCACACCGCAGCGCTGTCGACCGACAATCTCGCCAGGGAATATTTCGGCGACGCGGCGATGCTGGGCTACGTCAAGGGCGTGCAGCGGCAGGAGATCCGCCAGGGCATCGCGTGCGTCAAGCATCAGAACATGTCGGGCAGCGACATCGGCGACGACCACAAGGAGTATTTCGCCGGCGAAGCCGCGCTGAAGGCCGGCGGCGTGCACAATACGATGAACCAGTTCGCGGCGTAAACGTCCGGAGCTGAACCCGAATACGGTTTCCTGGGGAGGAAAGGAGGCCCGTCGCAGCGTTCATTCGGCGCTGCGGCGGGCCTTTACCGTTTGTCGCACCCTTCCGGTGCTGCGCACCTCCCCCCCTCTCCCGGAGGGAGAGGGAAATGCTCGCCGACTTGACGGACCGCTAATCCGACGCGACCGGCGCGTCGAAGTCGACCTCGACCGCGGCGACATTCTGCTGCGCTTCGCCGTGAAATACCGCTTCGATATTGTTGCCGTCGGGATCGAGCAGAAAGGCCGCGTAATAGCCTGGATGATAGGGCCGCTCGCCCGGCGCGCCATTGTCGATGCCGCCGGCCGCCAGCCCTGCGCGATGCCAGGCATCCACCATCGCGCGATCCCGTGCCTGGAACGCCAGGTGATGCCGGCCAGTCAGCTTGCCGAGCGCCGCTTGGCTATCGGCGCTGGAGACGAACAGTTCGTCGGCTCAGAAATAGCTGTCGCCCTCGCCGCCAAGCGGGATGCCGAGCACGTCGAGCAGGGCGGTGTAGAGCCGTCGACTGGCGGCAAGGTCGCGCACGACCAGATGAAGGTGATCGATCAGGCGTCCGCGATAAAGGCGCTTTGCTTCCATTGCGGTCTCCGGGGGCTGATCCACCTCTGCGGTGGCTAATGGTTCAGCTTCGCCTTGAGTTCATCGATCATCTTCGAGGCATCGGCCTTGCTCAGCCCTTCGCGGGGTGGCTCGACCTTGGCTTCCTCGCACAGCGTCGTCAGGTACGATGCCTGCGCGCCGGTCATCGGGTCATCGCCCGATACCCAATCGTCGGGATCCTTCTCGGTGTTAGACCCCGGATGCTCGTCGAGCTTGGGGTTGTGAAGCGTATCGGTCATCGGTCCATCCTGATGTTCGCAAGATGTTCCAACCCGGAAGTGGCGTCGAGGTTCCGTCAGGCCGCCGCGACGATCGGGCCGAAGTCCAATTCCGCCTGAGCGACCGGCGCGAAGCTGCGGCGGTGGTGGGGGGTCGGGCCATGCGTGCGCAAGGCTTCCTGATGAACCTTGGCCGCATAGCCCTTGTTCGAGCGCCAGCCATATTGCGGATGGAGCGCGTCGAGTTCTTCCATCATGCAGTCGCGGCGATGCTTGGCGACGATCGAGGCGGCGGCGATGGACAGGCACAGCGCGTCGCCGCCGACCACCGCGAGGCTCTGATGCGTCCAGTCGGGGCAGCGATTGCCGTCGACCAGCACGAAGGCGGGAGGCAAGTCGAGCGCCGCCACCGCGCGCGTCATCGCGAGCATCGTCGCCCAGAAGATATTGAGCCGGTCGATCTCCTCGACCGTGCAGATGCCGACCCCGATGCGCGCGCAATGTAGCAGCGCATCGTGCAGCGCGGCGCGTTTGCCGGCGGTGAGCGCCTTGGAATCATCGATGCCTTCGGGAACGCAGCGCGGGTCCAATACCACGGCGGCGGCGACCACCGGGCCTGCCAGCGGCCCCCGACCGGCCTCGTCCACGCCCGCCACCGGCCCTTTGTGGAGCCGCTTATACTTCTTCTCGAACTTGAGGTCAGGCATGGCGATCAGCCGTCTAACGCATCGAACGGCACGACGCCAAGCGCATGACCGATCGGGCCATGTCCCCGGCCGAGCTCCGGCGCGCTGAGAATCGCGCGCCGCACGAAGCGCACCGCGCGCTCGAACGCTTCACTGATTGGCAGGCCGGCACCAAGCCCGGCGGCAAGGGCGCTGGCAAAAGTGCAGCCCGTACCGTGCGTGTGGGCGGTTTCCAGACGCGCTCCGGTCAGTTGCGCGATCCGCGTGCCGTCAGGCGCGAACAGCTGGTCGTGCACCACGTCACCTTCGGCATGCCCGCCCTTTTCGGCAAGGTGACCGCCATGCGCCAGCACCGCGTCGCGCCCGCCGAGCGCAGCCAGTTCAGGCAGATTGGGCGTCGTGATCATGGCGATCCGCATCAGCCGCGTGAAGGCGGCGATCGTCGCCTGGTCGGCCAGGATGGATCCACTGGTGGCGATCATCACGGGATCGAACACGATCGGCACGTCAAGCGCCGCTAGCCGATCCGCCACCGCGTTTGCCACATCGGCCGATCCGATCATGCCGATCTTCACCGCGTCCACGCCGAGATCGCTCACCACCGCGTCGATTTGCGCCAGAACCATGTCGGTCGGAACGGCATGGACGGCCGCCACGCCCAGCGTGTTCTGCGCGGTGATCGCGGTGATCGCGGTCATCGCATGGCCGCCCAGCATCGTGACGGTCTTGATATCGGCCTGGATACCGGCGCCACCGCCCGAATCCGAACCGGCGATAATCAGGATGCGCGGGATCATGGCAGCGGCCCACCAAGCTTGAGCAGCGTGGCGGCCATGCGGTTGAGCGGCGCATCGATCCCGTGGCGTTCGCCCAGCCGCGCGATCACGCCGTTGCGCGCATCGGCTTCGGTCTGTCGGCCAGCGAGGCGATCGGCATGGATCGAGTTCAGCGAGTCGCCCGGCGCGGCGCGATAACCGGCAACCACGTCGTCGGGCAGCGTATCGGCGAGCCTAGCACCCTCCGCCCGACCGACCGCGACGCATTCGCGGACCAGCGCGCGCATCAATTCGGCGGCTTCTTCATCGTGCGCGATTTCCGCCGAACGCAGCGTGAGCGCGTTGATCGCGCCGGCGCAGTTGACGGCCAGCTTTGCCCAGGCGGCAGTCAGCCAGTCGTCGGTCAGGCGCAGCTCGATCGCGCTGTGGGCGAACAGCGCGGCAAAGCTTCTACCGGCGGCATCGTCGGGCACGGTCATGCTGCCCGTCCGCCGCTGAACCACCATGCCGGGGGCGTGTCGCTCGGCGGGAATGTCGACCACCACCGGGACGACCCGCGCCCTATCGAGTTGCGGAAAGCGGCTGCGATGCTCGACCCCGTTCTGCAGGATGGCGACATGCGTGCCCGCGTCCGCCAGCCGCTCCAGCCAGCGCGATACGCCCGGCGCGTCATAGGTCTTGGTCGCGGCGATCACCCAGTCCACCGGTTGCGCGTCAGCCGGCTCGGTAAGCACCAGCGGATGTGAATCGAGCGGTCCAGCCGGCGTCTCCACGTGCAGCCGCTCGAACGGCGTCCGCGTGCACAGCGTCACGTCATGGCGCGGCTCGGCGATCAGCCACGCCGCAACGCTGGCCCCGACCGCGCCGGCGCCGACAACGGCAATCCGGGTCAATTGTCGTTACCGCTGAAGCGCCGCGCCGTGCTGGCCGGGTGGCGCTTCAGCGCATCGCCGACGCGCGCCGGGCGGTCGAGCAACTCACCCTCGCAATTGGGGCAGCGTTCGTCCAGCGCATCGGCGCAATCGGCGCAGAAGGTGCATTCGAACGAGCAGATGAATGCCCCGCCCTGGTTCGCAGGCAAGTCCGCGCCGCAGCGTTCGCAATCGGGCCGCATTTCGAGCATCAGCCGGCGGCCTGCCGCACGGCGTCGCAGATGCGATCGACCACCGCCTCGACCTGACGGGCGTCCTCGCCCTCTGCCATCACGCGGATCACCGGTTCGGTGCCGGAGGGGCGGATGAGGATGCGGCCGGTGCCGTTCAGTTCGGCTTCGGCGTCGGCGATGGTGCGTTTGACCGCGTCGTCGTCGAGCGGCTCGCCGCCGGCGAAGCGGACGTTCTTGAGCAATTGTGGCAACGGTTCGAAGCGATGCAACACCTCGCTTGCCGGCGCGCCCGCGCGAACGATCTCGGCCAGCACCTGAAGCGCGGCGACCAGCCCGTCGCCCGTCGTCGCATAGTCCGACAGGATGATGTGGCCCGATTGCTCGCCCCCGACATTATAGCCGGCACTGCGCATCTTTTCGAGCACATGGCGGTCCCCGACGTTCGTGCGCACCAAGCCCAGGCCCTGCGCGGCAAGATGCCGCTCCAGCCCCAGGTTCGACATGACCGTGGCGACAAGGCCCCCGCCAGCCAGCCGCCCCTGCCGCGCCCAGCCGCCGGCAATGGTCGCCATCAACTGGTCGCCGTCGATGACGCGGCCCTTTTCATCGGCGACGATCAACCGGTCGGCGTCGCCGTCCAGCGCGATGCCGATATGCGCGCCCGATGCCACCACCGTGTCGCACAGCGTCAGCGGCGCGGTCGAGCCGACCTGGTCGTTGATGTTCTTGCCGTCGGGTTCGACCCCGATCGCGATCACTTCGGCGCCCAGTTCCCACAGCGCGGACGGCGCGACCTGATAGGCGGCGCCATTGGCGCAATCGATCACGATCTTGAGCCCGTCGAGCCGCAGATCGGCCGGGAAGGTCGATTTGGCGAAGTGGATATAGCGGCCCTTCGCGTCGTCGATCCGCTTTGCGCGGCCGATTTCGGGCGCCGGCGGCAGCGCGATCTCGCCATCGATCAGCGCCTCGATCGCTTCCTCGTCCGCATCGGACAGCTTGTAGCCGTCCGGGCCGAACAGCTTGATGCCATTGTCGGCATAGGGATTGTGGCTGGCCGAAATCATGACGCCAAGGTCGGCGCGCATCGAATGCGTCAGCATCGCCACCGCCGGGGTCGGCATCGGCCCCAGCAGCACGACGTCCATGCCGACGCTGGTGAAGCCTGCGACCATCGCATTCTCGAGCATATAGCCCGAGAGCCGCGTATCCTTGCCGATCACCACGCGATGCTTGTGATCGCCACGCAGGAAGTGCTGGCCCGCCGCCATGCCCACCTTCATCGCCAACGCGGCGGTCATCGGGTGGGCATTGGTCCTGCCGCGAATTCCGTCGGTGCCGAAATATTTCCTTGCCATATCCTGCGCTTTGCGACCCTGTTGGATGTTCCGGGCGTTGATAGCGCCGCAATCGTTCAAGGGCGAGTATGTCGCAGCCGACCCGTATTTTCCTCTCGTTGATCGCGGGCCTGGCGCTCGGCATGGCGGCCGCCGCGCTGGCGCCGCAGGGGGCGATCGCGGCCGCCGACTGGGTCCAGCCGATCGGCACGATGTGGCTGCATGCGCTGCAGATGACGATCGTGCCGCTGGTCGTGTCGCTGCTGATTACCGGCGTTGCCGCCACCGCCGAAGCGGCCAAGGCGAGCCGGCTGGCAGGGCGCGCGTTCATCATCTTCATCGCGCTGCTGTGGACTTCGTCCGCACTGGGCGGGGCGCTGACGCTAGGCTTCCTCTCCGCCTTCCCGCTTGGCACCGGCCTTGCCGAAGCGCTGCGCAATGCGCTGGGCAGCGCGCCGCCGACCGGCGAGATCCCGCCCTTTTCGGCCTTTGTCGTGGCGCTGGTACCGTCCAACCCGCTCGCTTCGGCAGTCAACGACGCGTTCCTGCCGATGATCCTGTTCACGACGGTGTTCGCCTTTGCGATCACGCGACTGCCCGATGACGAGCGGGTGCGCCTGACCGGCTTTTTCCAGGCGGTCGGCAACGCGATGCTGGTGGTCATCAACTGGGTGCTATGGCTGGGGCCGATCGGCGTCGGGGCGCTCGCCTATGTCGTCGGCGCACGCGCGGGGACGTCGGCATTCGGCGCGCTGCTTCATTATGTTGTGATCGTCTCGTCGGTCGGCGTCGTGCTCTGGCTGCTGTCGGTGCCGTTCGCCTGGGCCTTCGCCAAGGTGCCGCCGACGCGCTTCGTCCGCGCGATCATCCCTTCGCAGTCGGTGGCGGCCAGCACGCAATCCTCGCTCGCCAGCCTGCCGGCGATGCTCAAGAGCACCGAGGCGCTGGGCGTTCCGGTCGCGCGTGCCGGCGTCGTGCTGCCGCTTGCCGTGGCGCTGTTCCGATGGACCGGGCCGGCGATGAACTTCGCCGTCGCCATCTATGTCGCGCACTGGTTCGGGATCGATCTTTCCTGGGGACAGATCGCGGCCGGCTGGGCGGCGGCGGCGATCACGACGATGGGCGCGGTGGGGTTGCCGGGAACGATCAGCTTCGTCTCATCGATCGCGCCGATCGCCATCGCCATGGGCGTGCCGATCGCGCCGCTGGGCCTGCTGGTCGCGGTCGAGACGATCCCCGACATCTTCCGCACCGTCGGCAATGTCGCGATGGACGTGGGCGCGACGCGCGCGATCGCGGGCGAAGGCGGCGCGGAGAGCGAGGCGGACGAGTTGCTGAAGGCGGGCTAGGCGCTCACTTCATGAGCACCAGTTCCTCCGCCATGCTGGGATGCAGGGCCACGGTCTGATCGAACGCATCCTTGTGCAGACCTGCCTTGACCGCCACGGCTGCCGCCTGAAGGATCTCGGGGCTGTCCGGGCCGATCATGTGCAGCCCCAGCACCTTGCCCGAATTGGGCTCGCAGATCATCTTGTACAGCGCGCGTTCGTTGCGACCGGCAAGCACGTTCTTCATGGGGCGGAAGTCGGACGTGTAGACCTTCACCGACCCATATTTCTGCTTGGCCTGGCTCTCGGTCATGCCGACGCCGGCGATCGGCGGGTGGCTGAAGACGGCGGCGGGGATGCAGCCATAGTCTACCAGCGTCGGCTTGTCGCCGAACTCCGAATCGGCGAACGCCTGCCCTTCGCGGATCGCGACGGGGGTCAGCTGAACGCGGTTGGTCACGTCGCCCACCGCGAAGATCGAATCGACCGACGAGCGGTTGTCGTCACCGACCACCACTGCGCCCTTGTCGTCCAGCGTCACGCCCGCTTCGGCGAGGCCCAGCCCCTCGGTATTGGGCACGCGGCCCGTGGCGAACAGCACCAGGTCGACCTCGATGTCGTCATGGCCGGTCATGCCGACCTTCAGGCTGCCATCGGCCTGCTTCTCGATGCCCTTGAATTCGGCATGGAAGCGGAAGTCGATGCCCTTGGTCATGCTGATCTGCAGCAGCCGGTCGCGGATCTGCTCGTCATAGCCGCGCAGGATCACGTCGCTGCGATTGATCAGCGTGACCTTGCTGCCCAGTTCGTTGAAGATGCCGGCGAATTCGTTGGCGATATAGCCCGCGCCCGCGATCAGCACGCGCCCCGGCAAGTGATCGAGATGGAACACCTCGTTCGACGTGATGCCGTGCTCATGCCCCGGGCATTGCGGCACGGCCGGACGCGCGCCGGTCGCGATCAGGATCTTGCCGGCGCTGACCTTGCGTCCGCTGGCCAGCGTGACTTCGTTCGGTCCGGAAACGGTCGCGCGCTCGAGCAGTACCTCGACGCCATGGCTGTCGAGCGTGCTGGTGTACGCCTTGTTGAGCCGATCGACCTCGGCAAGCACATTGTCGCGCAGCACCGTCCAGTCGAAGCTGCATTCCGGTACGTCCCAGCCGAAGCGGCGCGCGTCGTGCAGATCCTCGGCGAAATGCGCGCCATAGATCAGCAGCTTCTTGGGTACGCAGCCGCGGATGACGCAGGTGCCGCCCACGCGATATTCTTCCGCCACCGCCACCTTCGCGCCATGCGCGGCAGCGACACGCGAAGCACGCACGCCCCCCGAACCGGCACCAATGACGAATAGATCATAGTCGAATTGAGCCATGAGGCGGTCCTTGAAGGGGTGAGACGGAATCAGCGCTTGCGGACGAATTCGGCGCGCAACACCAACCCCTTGATGCCGTCGAACTTGCAGTCGATTTCTTGCGTGTCGCCGGTGAGGCGGATCGATTTGATCAGCGTGCCGCGTTTCAGCGTCTGGCCGGCGCCCTTGACCGTCAGGTCCTTGATCAGCGTCACCTGATCGCCGTCGGCCAGCAGGTTGCCGACCGCATCGCGCACCTCGATGACGTCATCGGATGCGGCCGAAGCCGCCAATTGCGTGGCGGGGACCCATTCGCCGCTCGCCTCGTCATAGACGTAGTCGTCGTCGCTCATCCGAAAGCCCGGCGAATGAGATCGGTGGTCGAGGGGTCGAAGTCCTGCCCGCCGCGATCGGCCGCCCTGGCCATTTCCTTGCCCAGTTCCACGCCGAACTGATCGAAGGCGTTGATGCCGAGCAGCGCGGCACTGACGAAGGTGCGATGTTCGTAAAAGGCGATCAGCGCACCCAGCGTGCGCGGGTCGAGTTCGTCGAGCAGGATCGTGGTCGAGGGGCGATCGCCGGGATAGGCGCGCGCGGGGTCATCAGCGTTGGCGCGCCCGGCCATGAGCGCCGCACCCTGTGCGAATGCATTGATCAGCAGCTGGCGATGGTGATCCTCGGCCAGCATGTCGCCCGGCTCGATCACGCCAAGAAACTCGACCGGAACCAGATGCGTGCCCTGATGCAGGAGTTGGAACACCGCATGTTGCGCGTCGGTGCCGACCCCGCCCCAGGTGATCGGTGCGCTCGCCCGGCCGAGCGGCTGGCCATCGGCGGTCACCGACTTGCCGTTGGATTCCATCTCGAGCTGCTGGAGATAGCTCGGCAGCAGCCGCAGCCGCTCGTCATAGGCGAACACCGCGCGCGTCTCGGCATGGCGGTGCTGCGTGTAATAAAGATCGGCAAAGGCGGCGAGCGCCGGCGCGTTGCTCTTCAAATCGGTGAGGCGGAAATGCCGGTCCATCTCGGCCGCGCCGTCCAGCAGCGCCTCGAACGCGTCCCAGCCAAGCGCAATGGCGGCCGGGAAGCCGATCGACGACCAGAGCGAGTACCGCCCGCCCACGCTCTCCCCGAAGGGCAGAATGCGCGTTTCGTCCACGCCCCATTCGATCGCCTTGTCGGGCGCGGCGGTCAGCGCGATGACGCGGCCATAGGGATCCTCGACGCCATGCTCGCGCATCCAGTCGAGCGCGCTTTGCGCGTTGAGCAGCGTCTCGGTGGTGGTGAAGGTCTTTGACGCCACCGCGATGATCGTCGCGTGCGGATCGAACGAGGCGATCGCCTCCTCCAGCGCGCAGCCGTCGATGTTCGAGACGATCGCGACGTCATAGCGTCCGCTCTCACGTCCCAGCGCGTCGATCAGCAGTTCCGGTCCCAGCGCCGACCCGCCGATGCCGATGTGCAGAACATGCGCGACCGGCCCCAGCGCCTCGCCCTCGATCGCATCGATCAGCCCGCGCATGCGAGCGTGGAAGGCGGCGGCGCGCGCGACGCTCTCGTCCGCGCCCTCGCCGCGCTCGGCGGTATGCTCAACCGCGCGGCCCTCGGTCACATTGACCACCTCGCCCGAGAACAGCGCTTCGCGCTTGCCGGCGAGGTCGGCCGCCTTGGCCAGCGCGGTGAACGCGTCGAGCGCTTGCGGGCCGAGATGCGTCTTGGAAAAGTCGAAATGAATGCCGGCAACGTCGGTGGACAGGCTGGCAAGCCGGTTTGCGTCAGCCGCGAACAAGTCCTTGAGCGGGGTGTGCGGCAATGCCTCGATCGCGGTCCAGTCGGGGGTCGTCACGGCCTGCCTCCATTTTGCGGTGCAGCGCATGTAGCGTGCTCACCGCCATGCCGCTAGTGACGCGCTATTCGACCCAGTCGAGCCCGATGTCGCGATACAGGCCGCGGTCGTCCTCCCAGCCCGGCCGTACCTTGACGTGCAGATAGAGGTGCACCTTCACCCCCATCAGCTTGGCAAGCTCGGCCCGCGCGCGCGCGCCGATCTCCTTGATCCGGCTGCCGCCCTTGCCCAGCACGATCGCGCGCTGCGTATCGCGCGCGACCAGGATCTGCTGGTGGATCTCGACCGACCCGTCCTCGCGCTCCTTATATTGTTCGGTCTCGACCGCCGACGCATAGGGCAGCTCGGCATGAAGCTGCAGGTACAGCTGTTCGCGCGTGATCTCGGCCGCCAGCATGCGATCGGTGGCGTCGGACACCTGATCCTCGGGGAAGTGCCACGGCCCCTCCGGCAGCTGTGCCGCCAGCGCCGACTTCAACTCAGCGACGCCGTCACCCGTCGCGGCCGAGACGAAATAGGTGTCATCGAACGCGCCGAGATCGTTGAGCGTCGCGGCATGGCCCAGCAGGCGTGGCTTGTCGGCGATATCGACCTTGTTGAGGATCAGGATCTTGCGCTCGCGCCGATCCTTCAGCGATTCGGCAAGCGCGCGCACCTTCGGCCCGACGCCGCCCTTGCCGTCGACAACCAGCGCGATGAGATCGGCGTCCTTCGCGCCTTCCCACGCCGCCGCGACCATCGCGCGGTCCAGCCGCCGCGCGGGATCGAAGATGCCCGGCGTATCGACCAGCAGCAGCTGCGCGTCGCCTTCGATCGCGATGCCCATCAGACGGGTGCGGGTCGTCTGCGCCTTGGGACTGACGATCGCCACCTTCTGCCCGACCAGTGCGTTCACCAGCGTCGACTTGCCCGCATTCGGCGCGCCGACGACGGCGACCAGGCCACAGCGTTGCATCTCGCTCATTTACCGCTCACTTTCGCCAGCAGCGCTTCGGCTGCGGCAGTTTCCGCTTCCTGTTTCGAACTGCCCTCGCCCTCCGCTTCGGCCAGCTTGCCGATCACCGCGCGGACCTTGAACCGCGGCGCATGGCCGGGGCCGGAGCGATCGACCAGCTCGTAATCGGGCGGGCGCCGGTTGTTGGCGGCCGCCCATTCCTGCAGCGCTGACTTAGGGTGTTTGGGCGCCGATCCCTGCTCGTCGATGCGGCCCGCCCACAGGCTTCGCACCCAATCGCGCGCGACATCGAAACCAGCATCGAGATAGAGCGCGCCGATCAGCGCCTCCATCACGTCGCCCAGCACATTGTCGCTGCTCGCCGCGCCGTCGTCGCGCGCCTGCTTGCCCAGCCGCAGATGCGCCGGCACGCCGATCTCGCGCGCCACCTCGGCGCATACGACGCCGGTCACGAGACTGTTGAACCGGCGCGACAGCTTGCCTTCAGGCTCGGCCGGAAAGCGTTCGTACAGCCAGTCAGCGAGCGTCAGCCCCAGCACGCGATCGCCCAGGAACTCCAGCCGCTCGTAATTGTCGGCGCCATGGCTGCCGTGCGTCAGCGCGCGCTCGAAACGAGCGGGGTCGCGCGGCTCACGCCCCAGCAGCGGGGTCAGCCATTGCGTCAGCTTCTCGCTCAAAAGCCGTCCCCGATACGTTCCCAGCGCGCAGCGGAGACCCAGGTCCATGGCTTGATCCATTCGGCGCTGCCGTCGGTCGACCAGAAATTGACGACGGCCTTGCCCTGCAAATTCTGCATCGGCACGAATCGGATGCCGCCGCGGTTCACGCCATCGGCGTCGATGAACGGTTCGAACCGGCTGTCGCTCGAATTGTCGCGATTGTCGCCCATGAGGAAGACGTGGCCGGCCGGCACGGTGAAGACCGCGGTATTGTCGCCGTCGGATTCGCGCGAATCCAGCACGTCATAGCTTTTGCCGCCAGGCAGCGTCTCGCGGAAGCGAGGCACGCGGCACACGGCGCCGCCTTGTCCGTCCAGCTGGAGCTCGCCCTGTTCGCACGGGCTGTTGGGTGTGACCGGCTCGACGAAATCGGCGACGCGTTCCTTGGGGATGGGGCGGCCGTTCAGCACCAACTGGCCATCGCGCATCTGCACCGTGTCGCCGGGCAGGCCGATCACGCGCTTGATCCAGTCCTGATTGTCGGTCGGCGGCGCCTTGAACACCACGACGTCGCCGCGCTTGGGATCGGCGGCGAAGATGCGGCCCGGGATCAGCGGCCAGCTCCACGGCAGCGAATGCCGGGAATAGCCGTAATTCCACTTGGTGATGAACAGGAAGTCGCCGACCAGCAGGCGCGGCAGCATCGATCCCGAGGGGATGCTGAACGGCGCGAAGATGAAGCTGCGCACCACGAAGACGAGGATCGCGAGCTTTACGAGGAAGCTCAGCGTGTCGCGCCATTCGGACTGCGGCTTGGGCGCGGCGGCCCTGGGCGGTTCGGCGGGTGCGACGGGCGTGGATTGGGCTGGGGCGGTATCGTCCATGACGCTGCCTTGCGCACGGTGTATGGCAGCGTCAAGGCACGTCGCGGTTGGCGGTGCATGCGCATCAGCGCATCAACTGACCGCCCGCCCTCCTCGCAGACGGCTGCCGATCGCCCACCAGGCGAGCGCCCACAGGCTGCCGAAGCTCCATCCGGCCAGCACGTCGCTGGGCCAATGCACGCCCAGATAGACGCGGCTCGCACCGATCGCCGTGACCAGCAGCACGGTGGCGGCGAACAGGAACGCGCGGCCGCGGCGCATCGGCACGATCTGCATGACGATGAGCGCGATGGTGAGATAGATGATCGCGCTGTTGGCGGCATGGCCGCTGGGGAAGCTGGCCGAGCCCACTTCGACCAGATGATCGACCAGAGCCGGCCGCGCGCGTCCGACCATCTGCTTGGCCATGGCGACGGCGATCGACCCGCTGACCGTGCCGGCGAACACCAACGCGGCAGTGAGCAAGTGACGGCTCGCGACCAGGAAGCCGACGGTCAGCGCAACGGCAAGCGTCAGCACCGTTTCGCCACCCAGCGCGGTAATGTCGACCATCGCCTGCCGCAGCCAGGCGGGCCCGACCGGCGTGAGCAGATCAGGCTGGCGCAGGGCCAGCATCAACGCGCGGTCGAACGCGAACTGATGCCCGCCGGCGATGGTACGGCCAAGCAGTGCGAGGACCGCGATGCCTCCCGCCACCGCCGCCAGCGCTATGAGCACGAAAGGCGGATGGCGAATGTCGCTTGCGCTTTGATCGGGCGTAGCCGGGTCGTGCAGCGCGGCGTGCAGGCTGAGCGGGGCGTCGGGGTTCGTCATGATCGGGCGGCGAAGAACATGAGGTAGACGAGCCTTCCGTCATCGGGTCCGCTGCCGAACCCCGGCGCGCTGTTGTGGAACAGCCACGGGCTGAACAGGATCAGCCGGTTGAACCGCATCGGCGCGGTGAAGCTCTTTTCCCAGCGCGAGGGCTGGCGCGTGTCGCGGTTGACGACATCCTCGATCAACGCGTTGTGATCGCCATAGCCGGCCGCCGCGACGCCGTCACCGCTGCGTGGCACCGCGTCCAGCCCGGTGCGGCGATGGCGGTAGAAGTCGGTCCCGCCCCGGCAGTGCGCCGGCGGCGTCAGAGAGAGGATCCCGGAATAATAGGCCGGGTCGATATGCACGCCGCTCTGACCCGCTTCGCCCTTCAGCGTCAGCCGGCAATGGCCGTGCAGCGTGCCCGCCGCGCCGCCGAGCGACACGCCCGCCAACCGGGATACATGCTCGTCCAACCCCGAGATCGGCAGCGCGCGCGACGACACCGTCCCGGGATAGTTCGCGCCGGCGGCCTTGGCGGTCGCATCATAGCCGAGCGCCAAGGCTTGCCGCCGAAGCTCGAGCGGATTGGCGAGAAAATCGTCGATCATGATGAAGGATGGCGGCACGGCACCGGTCTGGCAGCGCATGGCGTGTCCGGCAAGCGTCAGCCCGCGTCGCGCAAGTCGCCCAGGCTGCGTCGCGGCGCGTAGCGGCTGGCGGGATCGACGTCATAGTCGACGGTGGCGACGCAATGCTGCAATTGCGTATGGGCGCGGCCTGAAACCCATGCCGCATCCGCAAGCGCCAGATCCCTCACTTGCGAAACGCGCAGGCACTTCCACTGCGGTTCGGCCAGCGGCCCGCCGCTCGTGTCGCCGGCGACCTGATAGACCAGCGCCATCTCCTCACCCCCGCGATGACCCAGGATGATCGGGCAGATCACGCGCTCGTGCCCGCCATAGCGGCACCTGAGCGGCGTGCGGCTCTCCAGCGCGAGCGCCAAAGCGAGGTAGCTTTGCGAGACGGCGGGCATGCGGCGTCAACGCGCGTCGCAGGCGTCGGACCCATGCCGCCTTCACCGGCCGATCCCTTCGTGCGGCACCGTGGCGCTGTGGCTAAGTCGCGCCGCCGCCATCAATGCATGGCAGGGCGCGGGGGAATTGCTGTAAGACGGCGCACATGTGGTCCGCAATTCTCCTCTCCGCCGTCGCGATGACGCTGATCGTCGGCGTGCGCTATCTGGTCGTGTCCGGCGCTTTTGCCTGGGGGACCCGCCGGCGGCATCCCGGGCTGTATGCCGGACTTAATGCGCAGGTGCGCAAGGAGATCGGGTGGAGCCTGGCGAGCGCGGCAATCTATGGCGTCCCCGCAGGCGTCGTCGCCTGGGGGTGGCAGAACCTGGGCTGGACGCGGATCTATACGGACGCGAGCGAGTACCCGCTATGGTATCTGCCGCTGTCGGTCTTTCTCTACCTGTTCGCGCATGACAGCTGGTTCTACTGGACCCATCGCTGGATGCACCGCCCGCGCCCGTTCCGGCTCGCGCATGCCGTGCATCATGCCAGCCGGCCCCCGACTGCGTGGGCGGCAATGGCCTTTCACCCGATCGAGGCGCTGACCGGTGCTGTGGTCATTCCGACACTGGTCTTCCTAATTCCTATTCACGTCGCCGCATTGGGCTTTGTGCTTGGAATCATGACGGTTATGGGTGTGACCAATCACATGGGGTGGGAGGTGTTTCCACGGGTGATGTGGCGGGGGCCGCTTGGCGCGTGGTTGATCACCGCGAGCCATCACCAGAAGCATCATGAGCGATATGGGTGCAATTATGGGCTTTACTTCCGCTTCTGGGACAGGCTGTGCGGCACCGACGAAGGGGTCGGGGATTTCGCGCGCAGCCATGATGCTGCCGCTCGGCGTGCTGCCGCTCGGCGTGCTGCTGCTGGGCGCGTCGCCGATCGCGTCGCTTGAACTCGACATCGTCAACCTGCGCTCGGCCAAGGGCGTGCTGCAGATCTGCCTGACCGCGCGACCGGAAAGCTTTCCCGACTGCAAGGACGATCCGCGTGCCGTCAGCCGGACGGTGAAGGCGACCGCTCCGCGCGTGCAGTTCGAAGGTCTGACCCCGGGCAATTATGCCGCCGCGATCATCCATGACGAGAACGGCAACAAGAAGCTCGATACGCTGATGGGCATCCCGCGCGAGGGCTTTGGCTTCAGCCGCAACCCCGTCATCCGCTTCGGTCCGCCCAAGTTCGATGCCGCGCGTTTCCCGGTCGATGGTGCGGCGAATCCACAGCAGGTGAAGATGCGTTACCTGCTGTGATCTGAATCACTATCGGGCTGCATCCTTTTGTGCGGCGCGGCGTTGCGGCCCTGAAACGGTTTCAGGGAACAACCTAATGCGCAGCTTGCTCGTCCTCGCCGCCCTTGTCGCCTCGCCAGCCTTTGCGCAGGATGCGCCGCCGGCGGAGGCGATCGATGCCGCGGCGGCCGAGGCTCAGCCCGAGCAAGCCGCCACGGTCGAACAAGCCGCCGCCGCCCGGGAAGGGCGGGCACGGCTGTCGATCGGCGCCGGCGTCGCTTGGCTGCCCGACTACGAAGGGTCGGACGACAAGCGTTTCACCCCGCTTCCGGCTGCGAACGGCACCGTCTGGGGCATGAGCTTCACCGTCCTTGGCAATCGGGCCAGCCTCGACCTCATTCCCGATCGCGAGGGGCAGGGGTGGAACTTCCAGCTCGGCCCGGTGGCGGTCATCAACTTCAACCGCACCAATCAGGATGCGATCGAGGATGTTCGCGTGCGCGCGCTGGGCGAGATCGATACCGCGGTCGAGGTCGGCGGCTATGTCGGGATCGGCAAGACCGGGATTCTGCACGATTACGATACGCTTTCGATCAGCGCGTCCTATCGCCATGACGTAACGCGCATTCACCGCAGCGGGATCATCACCCCGTCAGTCAATTATACGACGCCGCTCAGCACCAAGGCGCTGGTCGGGGTCTTCGCCTCGGCCGAGATCGTTCAGGACCGCTATGCCCGCACCTATTTCGGCGTCACCCCGCTGGGCAGTGTGGCGAGCGGCCTGCCGGTGTTCATGCCGGAGGGCGGGCAGAAGGACATCAGCTTCGGCGGCATGTTCACCTATGCGCTGACCGGCAATCTGACCAAGGGATTGGCGCTCGTCACCGGCTTCAACTACCGCAAGCTGGTGGGCGACTTCGCCGACTCACCCATCGTCAGCATCGCCGGCAACCGCCACAACTGGACGGTGGGCGCGGGCCTGGCGGTCACCTTCTGAACTATCCGATCACCCCGGACGGCCGCTACTTCGTGGTGCGCGGCCGGCTGTGGCGGACCAGCAACCCGGCGCTGCCCGAAACGACTCGCGAACAGCTGGTCCGCGAGTTAATGGCCGCGCGTCGGGCGGTGCGAGCAAAAGAACCCGACGCCCGCGCACGAGTGGACGCCGCCAAGCGCGCGCTGGGTGAGCGCGGGCCGGTATGGTGGAGCGATGGCGCACCGGACTGGAACCGTCATCTTGCGAAGAACACGCCATATGCCCAGTGGTACGCGTCGCTCGACAGCGCGCACGATCGCGCATAGACCCATGTCCATCCCCGGGGGAGCGCCGATCCGCGCTTGAGAGGAAGGCTGGAGCCTTCGACCCGCTGAACCTGATCCGGTTGACACCGGCGTAGGGAGGGAGCGGCCAGTGTCCACCGGTCCGTGTCCCTCCGCATGGAGTGGAACTGACAATGGCCGATATTGACGCACAGATTGGGCTGACTTCTGCAGGAAGCCAGCGGCCCGCACGCACCGAACTTCCAGTCACCACCGGTCCGATTCGTGGCAGCCGCAAGGTCCATGTCGGACCGTTCAAGGTCGCGATGCGCGAGATCGATCTCGAGCCGTCGAGCGGCGAGCCGCCGCTGCGCGTCTATGATTGCTCCGGCCCCTATACCGATCCCGACGCCCACATCGACATCATGGCCGGCCTGCCCGAACTGCGCCGCGACTGGATCCGGGACCGCGGCGATGTCGAGGAAATTGCCCAGCGCGAAGTGCGGCCGGAGGATAACGGCCAACTCGGCCCCGACCGTTCCGGCGGGGTTCAGCCGTTCCCGAACGTGCGGAAGAAGGTGCTGCGGGCCAGGCCTGGCGCGAACGTCAGCCAGATGCACTATGCCCGTCGCGGCATCATCACGCCCGAAATGGAATATGTCGCCACCCGCGAAAATCTCGGCCGCGAGAGGCTAGCCGAATATGTCCGCGATGGGCAGGACTGGGGTGCCAGTATCCCCGATTATGTGACGCCCGAGTTCGTTCGCGACGAAGTCGCCCGTGGCCGTGCGATCATCCCCAACAACATCAACCACCCCGAATCCGAGCCGATGGCGATCGGTCGCAACTTCCTGGTGAAGATCAACGCCAATATCGGCAACTCTGCTGTCGCCAGCGACGTGGCACAGGAAGTCGACAAGATGGTCTGGGCGATCCGCTGGGGCGCCGACACGATCATGGACCTGTCGACCGGCCGCAACATCCACGACACCCGCGAATGGATCCTGCGCAATTCGCCGGTCCCGGTCGGCACCGTGCCGATCTATCAGGCGCTGGAGAAAGTCGGCGGCATCGCCGAGGACCTGACCTGGGAAATCTTCCGCGACACGCTGATCGAACAGGCGGAGCAGGGGGTCGACTATTTCACCATCCATGCGGGCGTCCGCCTGCCCTACATTCCGCTGACGGCCAAGCGCGTCACCGGCATCGTCTCGCGCGGCGGCAGTATCATGGCCAAATGGTGCCTCGCCCATCACCGGGAGAGCTTCCTCTATGAGAAGTTCGACGAGATTACCGAGATCATGAAGGCGTACGACATCGCCTATTCATTGGGTGATGGCTTGCGCCCCGGATCGATCGCCGACGCCAATGACGAGGCACAGTTCGCCGAACTCTATACGCTTGGCGAACTGACCAAGCGCGCCTGGGACCAGGATGTTCAGGTGATGATCGAGGGCCCGGGCCATGTGCCGATGCACAAGATCAAGGAGAATATGGACAAGCAGCTGAAGGCGTGCGGCGAAGCCCCCTTCTACACGCTTGGGCCGCTCACCACCGATATCGCGCCGGGTTATGACCATATCACCAGCGGCATCGGCGCGGCCATGATCGGTTGGTACGGCACGGCGATGCTCTGCTACGTCACGCCCAAGGAGCATCTGGGCCTTCCCGACCGCGACGACGTGAAGGTCGGCGTCGTCACCTACAAGCTCGCCGCCCACGCCGCCGATCTCGCCAAGGGGCACCCGGCGGCCAAGATGCGCGACGACGCCCTCTCCCGCGCCCGCTTCGAATTCCGCTGGCGCGACCAGTTCAACCTGTCGCTCGACCCCGACACGGCGGAGCAATATCACGACCAGACGCTGCCGGCCGAAGGCGCGAAGACCGCGCACTTCTGTTCGATGTGCGGGCCCAAATTCTGCTCGATGAAGATCACGCAGGAAGTGCGCGACTTTGCCGCCAAGCAGAACGCGCCGGTCGAAAGCTTCGTCGCGGCGGAGGAGGCCGAAGCCGGCATGGCGGCGATGAGTGCGGTGTTCAAGGAAACCGGCAGCGAACTGTATATGGGCAGCGCCGGGCGCGAGCGGGACTGAGGTCCGGGCGGGCGGGGGCGCAATGCCTCCGCCCATCTTTGCCAGGCGATCGGCGGTCCGGACTAGCCTGCGCGATGCACCGCGAAGCCGGCGAAGCTCTGGTTCACCGGCATCATCTCCATCACGTTGATGTTGAGATGCAGGGGCAGCGAAGCAACCCACAGCAGCATGGCGGCAATGTCTTCGGCCGTCATGGGGTTCGCGCCGCCGTAAAGCTTTTCCGAGGCTTCCTGGCTGCCGGTGCGGACCAGCGTGAATTCGGTTTCGGCCATGCCCGGCTCGATCGAGGTCACGCGAACGCCGGTGCCGGCCAGGTCACTGCGCAGATTGAGGCTGAACTGCTTCACGAACGCCTTGGTCCCGCCATAGACGTTCCCGCCGCCATAGGGGTAGGTCGCCGCGACCGAGGACAGGTTGATGATCGCGCCCTTGCGCTCGATCAGCAATGGCAAGAGCTTGTGCGTGATCGAGACGAGCGCGGTGACGTTGGTGTCGATCATCGTGCGCCAGTTCTGCAGGTCGGCCTGCTGAGCGGGCTGCGTGCCGAGCGCGAGGCCGGCATTGTTGACCAGCAGGTTGATGCCGCGAAACGCCTCGGGCAGCGTGTCGAGCGCCGCGTCGCGCGCGGCGTCATCGCGGATATCGAACACCGCGCCATGGAACTTGTCCGGGCCGAGTTCGGCGGCCAGCGCTTCGAGCCGGTCGGCCCGGCGCCCGGTCCCGATCACGCGCCAGCCGGCGGCCGTGAACAGCCGCGCGGCGGCAGCGCCGAAGCCGGCGGTCGCGCCGGTGATGAGGGCGGTCTTCATGTCCTTGCTCCTTCATTCCGCGGGAACAGTGCGGCAACTATCCCCGCAGCGTCGCGCCAAGCTTGCCCGCGGCCGCGACAACCTTGTCGGCAATCACCTTCAAGTCTGCGTCGGTGAAGCTTTTCTCGCCCGGTTGCAGCGTGATTTCGATGGCGAGGCTCTTGTGACCGTCCTCGACGCCCGCGCCGGTGAACTGGTCGAACAGCCGCGCATCGACGATCGCCGCCTTGTCCGCGCCGCGAATCGCGCGAACCAGGTCACCGGCCGGCAGCGCGGTGGGCACCAGGAAGGCAAAGTCGCGGGTCACCGCCTGCAGCGCCGGGGGCGTATAAGCCGGGCGCATGAAGCCCGAACTGCCGCGCTTGCCCGGAATCGCGTCGATGAAGATCTCCACTGCTGCCACCGCGCCCGACAGGTCGAACGCCTTGAGCAGGCTGGGGTGCAGCATGCCAAAGCTTGCCAGCACGGTCTTGGGACCCAGCCGCAACGTACCCGACTGGCCGGGGTGCCAGGCTTCGCCCGCTTCACCCATCACCTGCAGGTTAGCGACCGGCGCGCCGGCCGCTTCGAGCAGCGCGATGGCTTCGCCCTTGGCATCATAGGCGGTGAACGGCTGAGCCTTGCCGCTTGCCCAGCCGCGTGGGCTGCGGTCTCCGGTCAGCAGCACGGTGAGCGTGAACTTCTCGCCATCGGCAAGGTAGCGGCGTCCGAGTTCGAACAGGCGAACACTGGTCGCGCCGCGCTTCAGATTGCGGCCGGCCGCCATCAACAGGCCCGGCAGCAGCGACGGGCGCATGACCTTGAGGTCCTCGCTGATCGGGTTGGCCAGCGTCCAGGCGCCACCACCGACGGCAGCGGCTTCCTTCTCGGCGATGAAGCTCCAGGTGACGGCTTCGTTGAGGCTGCGGGCCGCCGCGCTGCGGCGCAGGCGGCGTTCCAGCTTCTGCTCGGCCGTCGCGGTCGGCCGGGCAACGCCGGGCGCGCGCGGCAGCGGCGTCGACGGCACATTGTCGATGCCGGCGATGCGGATCACTTCCTCGACAATGTCGGCCGGGCCGTCGATGTCGCGGCGCCAGCTCGGCGCGATCACGCGCAGCACTTCAAACGGGGCGCCCAGCGCAACCGGATCGCCATTGGCGTCGAGCGGTTCGACCGCGAAGCCGAGCGATTCAAGGATGTGCTTCTGCTGCTCGACCGGCACGTCGAGGCCGCCCAGCGTTTCAGCCAGCGCGGGGTCATAGCCGATCACCGGACCGACATGCGGCGCGGCGCCCGAACGCGTGACGCCGCTGGCGCTGCCGCCGCACAGGTCGATCACCATGCGCGTCGCAATTGCCAAGCCATCGTCGAGGAACTCAGGGTCCACGCCGCGTTCGAACCGGGTGCGCGCGTCGGAGGTGAGCATCAGCTTTTGGCCGGTGCGCGCGATATGTTCGGGATCGAAATAGGCGCATTCTATCAGCACGTCGGTGGTGCTCTCCAAACAGCCCGAATGTTCGCCGCCCATGATGCCGCCAATGTCGTGGACGGCGCTGGCGTCCGCGATCACCGTCATCGTCTCGTCGAGCGCATAGCTCTTGCCGTTGAGCGCAAGCACTTCCTCGCCAGCCTTGGCCTTGCGCGCGACCAGCCTACCATCGAGCTTGGCGCGGTCATAGACGTGGAGCGGACGGCCAAGGTCGATCATCACATAATTGGTGATGTCGACCAGCGTGCTGATCGGCTTTTGCCCGATCGCCTTCAATCGGCGCTGCAGCCATTCGGGCGAGGCGCCATTGGTGACGCCGCTGACCGATTGGGCGAAGAATGCCGGGCAGCCTGCTGCATCATCGGTGCGCACGTCGGGGCCGGGGCCTTCGCCCGCGACAGGGTCTACCGCGAGTGGCTTGAGCGTCCCAAGGCCTGCTGCCGCGAGATCGCGCGCGATGCCGCGAACGCCCATGCAATCCTGCCGGTTAGGCGTGACTGAAATATCAAACACCGGATCCTTGAGGCCGGCATAGTCGGGGAAGGACGTGCCGACCGGTGCATCGGCGGGCAGTTCGATGATGCCGTCATGGTCATCGCCCAGTTCCAGCTCGCGGCTGGAGCACATCATGCCGTTGGATTCGATACCGCGTACCGCCGCGACCTTCAGCACCATGCCATTGGCTGGCACGGTTGCGCCCGGCAGGCCGAGCACGCCGACCAGGCCAGCGCGCGCATTGGGCGCGCCGCACACGACCTGAAGCGGATCGCCGCTGCCGGTATCGACCGAGAGCACCTGAAGCTTGTCTGCCTGCGGGTGGCGCTCGGCGGTGAGCACGCGCGCGACCTTGAACGCGGCAAGCGCTTCGCCGGGATTTTCGACGCCCTCGACCTCAAGCCCGATGCGGTTGAGCGTGGCGGCAATGGCTTCGACCGAGGCGCCAGTTTCGAGATGCTCATGGAGCCAGGACAGCGTGAACTTCATGCGCCGACTCCTCCCGACAGCGTGGGTACGTCGAGCGCCGAGAAGCCGTAATGGCGCAGCCAGCGCAGGTCGCCGTCGAAGAAGGCGCGCAAATCGTCCATCCCGTATTTCAGCATTGCAAGGCGATCGACGCCGGTGCCGAAGGCGAAGCCCTGCCATTCATTGGGATCCAGGCCGCATGCCTCGATCACCTTACGATGGACCATGCCGCTGCCCAGCACTTCCATCCAGCCGCCGTCGGCTGCGTCGCCGCTGCCGCCGATCACGCGCTTTCCCTTGATCAGCGTGTAGCCGACATCGACCTCCACCGAGGGTTCGGTGAAAGGGAAGTAGCTGGGCCGCAGGCGCAGGACGATGTCGTCGCGCTCGAAATAGGCCTTGAGGAAGGTTTCGAGCGTCCACTTGAGGTGGCCGAGCGTCAGCCCCTTGTCGATCACCAGCCCTTCGATCTGGTGGAACATCGGGGTGTGCGTGGCGTCGCTGTCGCTGCGATAGACGCGGCCCGGCGCGATGATGCGGATCGGCGGTTCCTGCGACGTCATCGTGCGGATCTGCACCGGCGAGGTGTGCGTGCGCAGCACCATCGGCTTTTCATGCTCGCCCGCGAGATAGAAGGTGTCGTGCATCGCACGCGCGGGATGCGTCTCGGGAATGTTGAGCGCGGTGAAATTATGCCAGTCGTCCTCGATCTCAGGTCCGGTAGCGACCGCAAAACCAAGATCGGCGAAAATCTCGGCCAGCTCGTCCATCACCTGGCTGATCGGGTGGACGGTGCCGGCGGGGATCGTGTCGGCTGGCAGCGTCAGGTCGATCGTCTCGCTGGCGAGCCTGGCTTCGAGCGCAGCGGATTCCAGCGCTGCCTTCCGCGCCGCGATCGCGTCGGTGACAGCTTCGCGCAGCGCGTGGATGCGTGGGCCGGTTTCCTGCCGCTCTTCGGCACTCATGCCGCCCAGCGTCTTGAGCAGACCGGTGACCGCGCCCTGCTTGCCGAGCGCATGGACACGCACCGCGTCGAGCGCATCGAGCCCGGCGCTGGCTTCCACCGCGACGAGCAGGTCGGCCTTGAGTTGATCGAGATCGGTCATCGAAGTTCCGTTCATTGGTCGCATGTGCCCGAACCGCAGTCGGGCGTTCAGGTCAAGCTTTAGACGCGGCTGCCGAGCAATGCCGCGCCGAACGCGACGAACACGCCGCCCGTGGCGCGGTTGAAGATCCGCTGGCGGTTTGCCGGAGCGAGCCAGGCGGCGAGCGAGCGTCCGCCGAGTGCGTAGATGGTGAACCACAGCCCTTCGATCGCGGTGAAGCTCCCGATCAGGATGGCGAGCTGTGGACCCAGCGGCCGGGCGGTGTCGATGAACTGGGGAAACAGCGCGGCGGCGAAGATGATCAGCTTGGGGTTCGAGAATCCAGTGCCGAGCGCGGTCAGATACATCGCCCTGAACGAAGGCGGGGCAGGGCGATCTGCGCTTGCGTCATGCGAGCCGACCGGTGCGCGCCAGGCCTTGATACCCAGCCAGACGAGATAGGCGACGCCGGCATATTTGAGCACGTCGAACAGCGCCGGCGAGGCTTTCAGCAGCGCGCCGAGTCCGGCGGCCGACGCGAGCAGGCAAACGATGTTCGCGGTCATCAGCCCGGTCATCGAGATCATCGAACGGCGCGCGCCGTGATGGATGCTCTGCACCATGACGTGAAGCATGTTGGGCCCCGGCGTGGCGCAGATCAGGAACAAGGCGGTGACATAGAGCCACCACGTGTTGAGGGTCATTTCGTCACCTCATAATCTCGCGTTCGTCACCCCGGCGTCGTGCAGGGGTCCAGCTTGCCGAGCGAGCCGCGCTCAAGCGTCTTGCCGCATTCGCGCCGCCGGGTGGATCCCGGAACAAGTCCGGGATGACGGATGGGGTGCGCGACCCACCCCGAAAATCAAAAAGGGCGCCGGTGTTGCCACCGACGCCCCATTTGTTCGATTGCGACAGGCTGCCTTCAAGCGGCCTGGGGCAGCGCCGCCTTCGCCTGAGCGATGATGGCGGTAAACGCCTCGCCCTCATGCATTGCGATGTCGGCCAGGACCTTCCGGTCCAGTTCGATACCCGCAAGCTTCAGGCCATGCATGAACTGCGAATAGGTCAGGCCCTCGGCGCGGACGCCGGCGTTGATGCGCTGGATCCACAGGGCGCGGAAGCTGCGCTTCTTAACCTTGCGATCGCGATAGGCGTACTGACCGGCCTTTTCGACGGCCTGGCGAGCGATGCGGATCGTGTTCTTGCGACGGCCGTAATAGCCCTTCGCCTGATCCAAAATCCGCTTATGCTTCGCCTTGGTGGTCGTACCACGTTTGACACGTGCCATGGTCGTCTACTCCTTACTTGAGGCCGTAGGGCGCCCAGAGGCGCACATGGCCGGCATCAGCTTCGGAGAGAACCGAGGTGCCGCGGTTGGTGCGAATATACTTCGCATTGTGGCTGGACAGCCGGTGACGCTTGCCGGCGACGCCGTGCTTCACCAGGCCAGTCGCGGTGAATTTGAAGCGCTTCTTCACACCGCTCTTGGTCTTCATCTTGGGCATTTTCGTCTCCTTTTACGCGCGACGATCACGAACAGCCCCGGCAGCCCTTGTTAGCCGGGCGGTTCCCCTGAATCGCGGAAAGGCGGGCAGTTAGCTGGTTTGTGGCGGTTTTGCAACCGCCAGCGGTGCAGCTCTCTGCGTAAGCGGATCAAACTAATGTCCGCCGCGGCACGCCAGCGTCTCGACGATCTCCTCGATCCGCGCCGGGTCGCCTGCTGCGATGACTTCGCCATTGCTGCCGGCATGGAGCGGGTCGCCATTCCAGTCGCACATGCGCCCGCCCGCGCCTTCGACCACCGGGACCAGCGCGGCGAAATCGTGCAGCTTCAGCCCCGCCTCGATCACCAGGTCGAGATGGCCCGAGGCGACCAGCCCGTAATTGTAGCAGTCGCCGCCCAACACCGTGCTCATCACCTGTGCATCGACATGCTCGAACGCGTGCAGCTGATCGTCGGCGAACAGAGCGGGCGAGGTGGTGGCGAGCAGCGCCTGGCCAAGCTCGCGGCAGGTGCGCGCCTGCGCAGGCTTGCCGTTGAACAGCGTCTCGCGTCCGGTGACGCCGACCCAGCGCTCGGCGATGATCGGCTGGTCGATGATGCCGAGCACGGGCCAGCCATTGTCGAGCAGCGCGATCAGGGTGCCAAAGATCGGGCGGCCCACGATGAAGCTGCGCGTCCCGTCGATCGGGTCGAGAATCCAGGTGCGGCCGCTGGTTCCGGGGCGCTCTTCTTCTTCCTCGCCGATGATCCCCTCCATCGGGCGCTCGGCGATGATGAGGCGGCGCATTGCCGCTTCGGCCTCCTTGTCGGCGAGGGTGACGGGCGAGGCGTCGGCCTTTGCCTCAAGCCCATGTTCGGCGCGGAAATAGGGGCGGATCGCCGCGCCCGCCGCGTCGGCAAGGCGGTTGGCGAGATCGATATCGGCTTGGG
The DNA here is from genome assembly GCF_001721295.1 of Sphingomonas turrisvirgatae. Taxonomy (GTDB): domain Bacteria; phylum Pseudomonadota; class Alphaproteobacteria; order Sphingomonadales; family Sphingomonadaceae; genus Sphingomonas; species Sphingomonas turrisvirgatae. The sequence goes on from NZ_MDDS01000086.1 coordinate 94,282, forward strand.
TAACGGGCATGGCCGACGCCTAACGGGTGGCGTCGCCGCCTACTAGCCCCGATGCGCCTTGCGCCCCTCCAGCGCCGAGAGCACGCCGCGCAGCGTCCGCAGCTCCTGCGCGGTCCAGCTCGGCTTGGTCAGCACGTTGCGCAGCGTCAGCTTCGTCGCGGGGACGCGCGCCGGCGGGAAGTAATAGCCGCTGCCTTCGAGCAGCTTGTCGAAATGCGCGATTAGCCCCTCCAGCTCGTCTTGCGGGGCGGGCGGGTCTAGGTCGGTCAGCGGCGGCTGCGCCAGGTCGCGGCCCTTGGACCATTCATATGCGACCAGGATCACCGCCTGGGCGAGGTTGAGCGAGCCGAATTCCGGGTTGATCGGCACGGTCACGATCTTGCGCGCTAGTGCGACGTCCTCGGTCTCTAGCCCCGAACGCTCCGGGCCGAACAGGATCGCGCAGCGGCCGGCTTGCGCATGGATTTCCGTCGCGGCCTCTGCGGGCGTGACGACCGGCTTGGTCACGCCGCGCTTGCGCACCGTGGTGGCATAGACCTGAGCACAATCGGCGGTGGCGTCGGCGACCGAGTCGTACACCTTGGCGCGTTCGAGCACGATGTCGGCGCCGCTCGCCGCCGGGCCGGCGCTTGGGTTCGGCCAACCGTCGCGCGGCGTTACGAGGCGCATTTCGGTGAGGCCGAAGTTCAGCATGGCGCGCGCCGCCTTGCCGATATTCTCGCCCAATTGCGGACGAACGAGAACGACGACGGGGTTGGGGGCAGGATCGCTCACTTGTTCGCGACCTCGTTCACATTGCTCGCAAACTCCTCGAAGTCGCGGGCTTCGCGAAAGTCGCGATAGACGCTGGCGAAGCGGATGTACGCGACTGAGTCCAGGTCCTTGAGCGCGTCCATCACCAGTTCGCCGATGCGCTGCGACGGAATCTCGCCATCGCCCTGCGTTTCGAGCTGGCGCTGAATGCCCGACACCAGCCGCTCGATCTGCGTGCCGCCGATCGGGCGCTTGCGGCAGGCGATCGAAACCGAGCGGATCAGCTTCTCGCGCTCGAACGGCTCGCGCCTTTCCTCGGACTTGAGCACGGTCAGTTCGCGCAGCTGGATCCGCTCGAACGTCGTGAAGCGCGCGGCGCACGCCTCGCACTGGCGCCGCCGCCGGATCGCCGCCCCGTCTTCGGTGGGGCGGCTGTCCTTAACCTGGCTGTTCTCGCTCGCGCAGAATGGGCAGCGCATTATCTGGCGACCTCACGGTAGCGCGGACCCGCGCCGAACACCGTCAGCCCTCCGGATAGATCGGGAAGCGTTCGCACAGCGTGCGGACGCGTGCCTTGACGTTCGCTTCGACCTGCGCATCGCCAGCCTCGCCATTCTTGCGCAGGCCGTCGAGCACGTCGGCGACCATGTTGCCGATCTCGCGGAACTCGGCGGGGCCGAAACCACGCGTCGTGCCGGCCGGGCTGCCGACGCGGATGCCGCTGGTCTTGACCGGGGGCAGCGGATCGTTGGGGATACCGTTCTTGTTGCAGGTGATCCCTGCCCGCTCGAGCGCCTCGTCGGCGTCCTTGCCAGTCACGCCGAGCGGAGTGAGGTCGATCAGCGCCAGGTGCGTGTCGGTGCCGCCCGAGACGACTGCCGCGCCGCGCTCCTTGAGCGTTGCCGCCAGAATCTTGGCATTTTCGACCACCGCGGCGGCATAGGACTTGAACTCGGGACGCAGCGCCTCGCCGAACGCCACGGCCTTGGCCGCGATCACATGCATCAGCGGACCGCCCTGAAGACCCGGGAACACCGCCGAGTTGATCTTCTTGGCGATCGCCTCGTCATCGGTCAGGATCATGCCGCCGCGCGGGCCGCGCAGCGTCTTGTGCGTGGTGGTGGTGACGACATGCGCGTGGCCGAACGGCGTCGGGTGAACGCCGCCGGCGACGAGGCCTGCAAAGTGCGCCATGTCGACCATGAACAGCGCGCCGACCTCGTCCGCGATGGCGCGGAACTTCGCGAAATCGATATGGCGCGGATAGGCCGAGCCACCGGTGATGATGACCTTTGGCTGGCATTCCCGCGCCAGGCGCGCGACCTCGTCATAGTCGATCAGGTGCGTGTCGGGCGTGACGCCATATTGGACCGCGTTGAACCACTTGCCGCTCATCGCCGCGCGAGCGCCATGCGTCAGGTGCCCGCCCGAATCGAGGCTGAGGCCCATGATCGTGTCGCCCGGCTTTGCCAGCGCGAGCATGACGGCGCCGTTCGCCTGCGCGCCCGAATGCGGCTGGACGTTGGCAAAACCGCAATTGAACAGCTGCTTGGCGCGGTCGATCGCCAGCTGCTCCACCTCGTCCGACGGGTGGCAGCCTTGGTAATAGCGCTTGCCCGGATAGCCCTCGGCATATTTGTTGGTGAAGACGCTGCCCTGCGCTTCGAGCACGGCTTTCGACACGATGTTCTCGCTGGCGATCAGCTCGATCTGGTGCTGTTCGCGGTCGAGCTCGTGTGCGACGCCGGCGAACACCGCAGGATCGGCGTCGGCGAGGGTGTGGGTGAAAAAGCCATCCGGCTGGACGGCGGAGATCGGGTTGGTGCTCATCGGTCGTTCCTCAGAGTGCGGGCGTGGTCAGCTTGTCGACCCGGCGCTGGTGACGATCGCCGCCGAATTCGGTGGCGAGAAAGGCGGTGACGCAGGCTTTCGCCATTTCGACGCCGATCAGGCGCGCGCCCATGGCGATGGCGTTGGCGTCGTTATGCTCGCGCGCGAGTGCGGCGGATAGCGGCTCCGCCACCAGGGCGCAGCGCGCCTTGGGGTGGCGGTTGACGGCGATCGAAATGCCGATGCCCGAGCCGCACAACGCGATCCCGCGCTCTGCCGTGCCGTCCGCGAGCGCGGCGGCCAGCTTGTAACCGTAATCGGGATAGTCGACGCTGGCGGCGGTGTCCGGCCCGAGATCGGTGACATCGTGACCCATGTCGCGCAGCCAGTCGGCGAGGGCCGCCTTGAGCTCGATCGCGGCATGATCCGAAGCGATGGCGATACGCATGGGAAGGGCGGTGCAATCCTGTGGCGAGGGGATTGCGGCTCTCTAGGCGGTTGCTGCGTTAAAGGCCATATCGGATCGGACAAGTTTGCGTTTGGAGGCGTCTATGCGGGTTTGGGTGATCGGTGCGGCCCTGTTGGCCTCGGCATGCGGTGGAACCAGTAACGAGCAGGAGGCCGCGCTGGTCGAAAATGCCGTTGCCCAAGCCGAAGCCGCTGCCAAAAACGCCACCGCGTTCGGCAAGGCTGCCGAGAAGGCGCGCGAGGCACCCAGCCGGGATGGCTGGTTGGGCAAGTGGATCGGCGTCGAGGGCATGGTGCTCACGATCGAAAAGGATCCGGGTGGCGCGGTCGGCCGCTATCGCCTGACCAATGTCTGGGGCCTGGATGACGAGATGAAGGGCATATTCGACGGCGTGGCGACGGAAAACGGCATCGCGTTCAACCGACCGGACGGCGCCAAGGAGGTGGTCGCGGGCGATGGCAATGCAACCGGCCTCAAATACCTGTCCGGCAAGCAGGACTGCCTGATCGTGGCGACAGGCGAGGGATATTGCCGGGACTGAGCGCGCGCCCCTATTTGCTGCCGGCGCGCGCCATCTTGCGCATCGATCCGCGCAGGAATCGCGCGCCGAACCACATGCGCCGTGCGGTTTTCCCCACGAGGTAATGCAATCCGTCGCCGTGGACCGCATCCCACACGGTCTGCGCGGCCGTTTCGACCGGCGTGAACTCCAGCCCCGCACCGCGCACGCGGTCGCGCATGCTGTGGTTGCTGCCGACCGGGGTGCCATCCAGAATCGCCGTGTCGATGAAGCTTGGCAACAGCGCGCGGACGCGAATGCCCTGGTTGGTCCATTCGCCGTCCAGCGCCTCGCTCAACCCGCGCACGGCGAATTTGGTTGCCGAATAGATGGCGACCCCGCTCGTGCCGTAGATGCCCGCCGCCGAGGCGGTGTTGACCAGGCAGCCCCGGCTTTCCTTGAGGTAGCGATGGCCGGCATGGGCGCCCCACACGACCCCCATCAGGTTGATATCGACGCAGCGCTGCAGCTCGTCGGTCGTGGTGCTGGCGAAGTCGCCGCCGACACCGACACCGGCATTGTTGAAGACGACGTCGATCCGCCCGCCGCTGACGCTGGCGAACTCGGCCAGTGCCTCGTCCCAACCGCCGCGATCGCGCACGTCCAACCAGTGAGTCGAGACTGGCGCGTCGCCGATCAGCCGGGCCGTTTCCACCATGCCCGCTTCGTTGATGTCGGCCAATCCGACGCGCCAGCCGCGTGACGCGAACAGCTGCGCGGTGGCGCGGCCGATACCCGAACCGCCGCCCGTGATGAAGATCGCCTGCATGCCCCTCTCCGGCTTTACGTCTACGTCATCATCACGCAGATCCGCCGGCGGTTCAATCCACCAGCGCGTCGATCGCCTGTGCCATCTCAACGTCGCGTTCCGACAGGCCGCCAGCGTCATGCGTGGTCAGCAGGATATCGACGCGGTTGTAGACGTTCGACCATTCGGGATGATGGTCGGCCTTCTCCGCCAGCAGGGCGACCTGAGTCATGAATGCGAACGCCTGACTGAAATCATCGAAGGTGAAGGTGCGCGTGATCGCGTCACGGGCGTCGTCATGATCCCATTCGGGCAAACCCTCCAGGGCATCCTCGCGCTCTGCCGGGCTCAACTGTTCGACCATGCTTCCCCTCCTGTGCTTGAGCAGGCATAGCGCGGGACGATGGCGGATCAACCTGCGACCTTCGCGCCCAGCACCGAGGATATCGAGCGACTCGCCCGCGCGGCCCTGGCCCGCATCCCCGAGCCGTTCGCGGCGCACCTTGCCGATGTCGTCCTTTTGATCGAGGACTTTGCCGACGAGCAGACCCTGGCCGAGATGGGAATGGAGGATCCGTTCGAACTGACCGGGCTCTACAGCGGGCGGCCGGTGGGCGAGAAATCGAGTTTCGACATCGCGGCGTTGCCCGACACGATCCATCTCTATCGCCGTCCGCTGCTCGACGAATGGGTCGAGACGGGCGTGAGCCTCGAGGCGCTAGTCACCCATGTCGTGGTGCACGAGGTGGGGCATCATTTCGGACTGAGCGATGCCGACATGCACGCGCTGGAGGACGCCGCGCAATGATGCGACCGGCGTGAGCGAAGCGCGGCTCATCCTGGATGCAGTGACCTGCGCGCGGGGCGGCCGGACGCTGTTCGAACGGCTGAGCCTTACGCTGGAGCGCGGCGAGGCTGCGCTGGTGACCGGGCCGAACGGCGTGGGAAAATCGAGCCTGATCCGCGTGGCGGCGGGGTTGCTGGACCCCGTGGCAGGGCGTGTCGAGGCGAGCGGCGGTCGTGCATTGCTGACCGAGGCGGCGGCATTCGACCCTGAATTACCGGTCGCCGATGCGCTGCGGTTCTGGGCTGCGCTCGATGGGCGGGGCGATGCGGTGGAGGCGGCATTGGAAGCGGTCGGTCTGGCGCACCTCGCGCTCGTCCCGGTACGGATGCTATCGACCGGCCAGCGGCGACGCGTCGGCATCGCCCGCGTGGTGGCGAGTGGCGCGCCGATCTGGTTGCTGGACGAACCTGCCAACGGCCTTGATGCGGAAGCAGTCGTGACGCTGGAGCGGCTGATCGCCGCGCATCGCGCGGGCGGTGGCATCGCCCTGGTGGCGACTCACTCGCCGGTCGCACTGCCGCAGGCGCAGCACATCATCATCGGCGATCCGGCATGAGCGGCTTTGCTTCGTTGGTCGCGCGCGAGTTGCGCCGCGCCTGGGCCGCCGGGGGCCTGACGCTGCCGATCGCCTTTTTCGTGCTGGTCGCGGTGCTTTTTCCGTTCGCGATCGGGCCGGAGCCCAAGCTGCTGGCCCGCATCGGGGGTGGGGTGATCTGGGCAGCCGCGCTCCTGGCCGCGTTGTTGCCGGTCGAGCGGCTGATTGCCCCCGACCTCGAGAGCGGGACGCTCGACCAGTTGGCGGTGCGCGGTTTCGGCGAAGCGACGGTCGCCGCCGCCAAGATCGTCGGCCACTGGCTGGGCTTTGCGCCCAGCCTGTTGCTGGCGACGGTGATCGCGAGCGCGCTGCTCGGCCTCTCGTTCGACCAGATGATGGCGGCGGGCGTGAGCCTGGCGGTCGGTACGCCGGGTCTTGCTGCATTGGGCGTCGCAACGGCGGCGCTGACGGCCGGGCTGCGCGGGGCCGGCGCGGTGGCGGGGCTGGTCATGCTGCCCCTTGCCGTTCCGCTGCTGATTTTCGGCGCAGGCGCAATGGGCAGCGATCCGAGCGCGCTGAAGCTGCTCGGTGCGGTCAGCTTGTTGCTGGTCGGGGGCTGTCCGTTCGTTGCCGGCGCGGCGATGCGGATGGGGCGCGGCTAGCGGCTCCAGCGCGCAAAGATCGCGGTCGGCAGCACCAGGCCGCGGGCTTCCTCGCGCACGCCCAGTTCGCCGCATTCGATGCGTCCGCCCAGATCGGCGAAGTGCTGGTTCAACAGCTCGCCGATCGCCAGCGCCGACATGCGAATCGCATAGACGGTGAGGAACAGAAACCGCGAGTCGGCATCGAGCAACTGGCGGCAATCGGCAATCAGGCCGGGCAGATCGCGTTCGAGTTGCCAGACTTCGCCGGTCGGGCCGCGGCCATATTTGGGCGGATCGAGCAGGATGCCGTCATAGCGCCGGCCGCGCCGTACCTCGCGCGCAACGAACTTGGCGGCGTCGTCCACGATCCAGCGAACCGGCTTGTCGGTCATGGCGGACAGCGCGGCATTGGATTTGGCCGCCTCGACCGACTTCTTGGAAGCATCGACATGAACAAGGTTGCCGCCCGACGCCGCCATCGCCAACGTGCCGACGCCGGTATAGCCGAACAGGTTCATGATCGTCGGCGCTTCCACGCCGGCGACCTGCTCGCGCATCCACGACCAGACCGGCGCCATGTCGGGAAAGAAACCGAGATGGCGGAACGGCGTGGTCTGTGCGGTGAAGCGGACTTGATCCCAGGCGAGCGGCCAGCCTTCGCGCGGCACGGGCTTGTCGAACACCCAGCGGCCACCGCCTTCGTCGTCTGGCGCAGGCGTGAACTCGCCATGCGCGGCCCAGTCGTCGAGGGCCGGTGCCCACATCGCCTGTGGCTCCGGGCGGATGAAGCGATACGCGCCATAGCGTTCGAGCTTGCGGCCATGGCCTGAGTCGATGAGGCCGTAATCGGCCCAGGGTTCGCCGGTGAGGGTGATGAGGTCCATCGCGGCGCTTTAGCGCGGCTTGGCGCGTTCCGCGATATAGCCCGTGACGGCATCGAACGTTGCCGGCAGCACGTCGTAGCGCTCCTCGCGGGCAAACAAGTCGCCGATGCGCGCCGGCAGGGTGGGGCGGATGCCGGTTGCGCGCTCGACCGGATCGCGGAACTTGGCGGGGTGCGCGGTGGCGAGGGTTACGATCGGCACCTCGGCTGCGATGTTCGCCCGGCGCGCTGCGGCCAGCCCAATCGCGGTGTGCGGGTCGAGCAACTCGGCGGCGCGGGAATTCGCCCACGCCATGGCCTGCGACATCTCGCCCGCGTCGATCCGATCGCTGGCGAACAAGCTGGCAGCGCCTTGCTGCTGCGCGTTGGTGAGGCGCATCGCTCTGCTCGCCTCGAACCCGCGCATCTGCTCGGCGAGTGCGGGCCCGTCCCGGCCGGCGAGGTCGAACAACAGCCGTTCGAAATTCGAACTGACCTGAATGTCCATACTAGGGGCCGCCGTGGGGGTGACGGTGCCGGTCGAATAGTCGCCGGACGAAAGCGCGCGGTGGAGAATGTCGTTCACATTGGTCGCGACGACTAGCTTCGCGACCGGCAGACCCATGCGCGCCGCGACATAGCCGGCAAACACGTCGCCAAAATTGCCGGTTGGCACACTGAACGCGACCGCGCGGTGCGGCGCGCCCAGGCGGACGGCGGCGTAGAAATAATAGACCACCTGCGCCATCAGCCGCGCCCAGTTGATCGAGTTGACGGCGGTCACCTGAAAGCGGCCGGCGAAATCGGCGTCGTTGAACATCGCCTTCACCATCGCCTGCGCGTCGTCGAAGCTGCCTTCGATGGCGATGTTGTGGACATTGGGCGCGAGCACGGTGGTCATCTGGCGCCGCTGGACGTCGCTTACCCGCTGGTGCGGGTGGAGCATGAAGATGTCGATGCCCTCACGGCCCGCTACCGCGTCGATTGCGGCCGAGCCGGTGTCGCCGCTGGTCGCGCCGACGATGGTGAGGTGCTGGTCGGTGCCCTTGAGGAACCGCTCGAACAGCAGGCCGAGCAGTTGAAGCGCGACGTCCTTGAACGCCAGCGTCGGTCCGTGGAACAGCTCGAGCAGGAAGTGGCGATGGTCGAGCTGGACGAGCGGGGTGACCGCGTCGTGGCTGAAGCGGCCATAAGCTTGCGCGCACAGATCACGCAACTCGGCTTCGGACAGGCTGTCGGCGACGAACGGCGCCATGACGCGCACGGCGGTCTCGACATAGGACAGCCCGGCGAGACCTGCGATGTCGGCTTCGCTGAAGCGCGGCCATTCGACCGGGACATAGAGGCCGCCGTCTTTCGCCAGCCCGGCAAGGGTGACGTCACGGAAATCCAGTTCGGGCGCGGCCCCCCGCGTGCTCTGATAGCGCATGGGGCGCGGGTTAGCCGCGCGACGCCGCAGCGGCAAGAAAGTCTAGCTTTGCGGCGGCGTCGGATCGGGCGAGCTGGCCGGGGCGTCGCCTGGCGCGTGGCGCTTCTCGCGCCAACGCAGCGCCAGGATGTAGATGACCGCCGCGGCAGCTGCGAAGAGGAACCATTGCACGGCATAGGCAAGGTGATTGTTCGGCACGCTCGACGGATCGGGCCGGGCGCTGGCGGCAAGGCCGGGTGCAGGCTTTTCGGCGACGAGCATCAGCGGCCTGGGACCGCGTTTGCGCGCCAGGCTGGCCAGCAGCGGCGTCGAATCGGGGGCGTGGGTGATCGTGCCGGTGACTTCGCCGCCCTTCCATACCGGCGTTATGCCGGGCGTGCTGCCAACGCCCATGTCGAACCTGACCGTGAGCGCTTCGACGCCGGTGCGGCACTCGGCAATATGCCGCCAGCCCTTCAGGCCGTTCTCGGCGCGGCCAGCCTGCTCGCTCCAGCCGACGACCGACAGGCACATTGCGGTCGCGCGGCGGAACAGATGCTCGTCGCCGACTGGCGGACGGGGAAAGGCCATGACCGGCAGCGTGCTGGCGCCGGCATAGCGGGCAATCGCCGCTTCCTTTTCGGCGCGGCGATCGAGCTGCCACACGCCAAGGCCGATCATCGCGGCGATGGCGAGTGCGACGACGATCGTCGGGATGACCGGGAGCTTCATGCGCATGGCGTCTTCACAAACGAAGGGGGCGCGCCACGGTTGCGGCACGCCCCCTTGATCGCCGAACGGGTCGGCTGCGTCACGTCAGCCGTGAACCGGCGCGCCCGCGCTGCCCCAGACATAGACGACGACGAACAGGAACAGCCAGACGACGTCGACGAAGTGCCAGTACCAGGCAGCCGCCTCGAAGCCGAAATGCTGGCGCGGGGTGAAATCGCCCTGATAGGCGCGCAGGAGGCAGACCATCAGGAAGATGGTGCCGACGATCACGTGGAAGCCGTGGAAGCCGGTCGCCATGTAGAAGGCCGACGAATAGTTCGACTTGCCGAACACGAACGGGGCGTGTGCATATTCATAAGCCTGAATGCACGAGAAGATGAGGCCCAGGATGATGGTCAGCCACAGGCCCTTCTTGACCACGTCGTTCTCGCCGACGCCGATGGCGCCCCACAGGCCCTTCATCGCGCCACCGCGCTGATTGTGGATCAGGCCGTGATGCGCCCAGGTCACCGTGGTGCCCGACAGCAGCAGGATGAAGGTGTTGAGCAGCGGCAGTTCAAACGCGTTCAGCACTTCCATGCCCTTGGGCGGGAAGGTCGCGACGGCGTTCTGCACAACCTCGACGACGCTGGCGTGCTCGCCACTGACCTGCAGCGCGACCGGGAACAGCGCGAAATCGAACCACGCCCAGAACCAGCCGACGAAGAACATGACTTCCGACGCGATGAACAGGATCATGCCATAGCGCAGGTGAAGCTGGACCACCGGCGTGTGGTCCCCGGCCTTCGCCTCACGCACCACCGCGACCCACCACGACGCCATGCAGAACAGCGTCGCTGCGAGGCCCGACAGGAACACCCACATGCCGTGGTTCGCGTCCTTCATCCACATCAGGCCGCCGGTCGCGAGCCACAAGGCGGCAAGCGAGGTGAGCATCGGCCACGGGCTGGGCGGGAGAATGTGGAAATCGTGGTTCTTGGCGCCTGCCATCGTCCGTCCCTGTCTCATGTTTAGGCGTTATTCCACGCCGCCTTAAGCGGTGGCGTGATGGTGCGCAATGGTGGTTGGACCGACGCTCAGCCGCCTTTGTTGGCAGGATCGGTCGGATAGAAGGTGTAGGAGAGCGTGATCTTCTCGATATCCTTGGTATCGGGATCGGTCAGGATCTTGGGATCGACGAAGTAGATGACCGGCATGCGGATCGTCTCACCGGGCTTCAGCGTCTGCTCGGTGAAGCAGAAGCACTGGATCTTGCTGAAATATTTGCCGGCTACCTCTGGCGTCACATTATAGGTCGCAGTGCCCGTGATCGGCACAGTGCCGGTATTGGTCGCGGTGTAGAACGCCATGTCACGCGCGCCGATCGAGATCGTGTCGGACGCGACCTCCGGCTTGAACTGCCAGGTCAATTTCGGGCTGACATTGGCATCGAACGCGACCGTTATCTTGCCGTCCACCGCGCCGGGCGCCGCATCTGCGCGCATCGTCGTGCCGCCAAAGCCGGTGACCTGACAGAACAGGCGATAGAGCGGCACGCTGGCAAAGGCGACACCGGTCATGGTGCAGACGCCGAGCACCGCGAGGAGGGCGGTACGCAGCTTGCGGTCGATCTTGAGGATGTTCATCAGCTTACGTGGCCTTCAGCGGGATGCCCTGGCTGATCTTCACGATGCTGATCGCAAAGACCAGGATGACAAAGGCGAGCAGGAGCAGCGCCATGATGCGGGCGCGCGACTTCTGCCGCGCGCGGACGATCTTTTCTTCTTCGGGGGTCATGATGCAGCCAACCAGCGGTCGGCGGCAACGGCGCCGAACAGGATGAAGAGATAGAGGATGGAATAGCCGAACAGCCGCTTTTCGGGCTTCATGGCGTCGTTATCGCTCGCCATTCGCATGGCGACTTGCAGCGCCAGGGCAGCGAAGAGCAGCGTGAGAACGCTTGCGGTGAGTCCATAGAGCGCGCCGGTCAGCCCGAGCGGCCATGGGGCCACCGCGGCGATCGCCATCGGTATGGTGTAGAGGCCGATCTGGATGCGCGTATTCTTCTCGCCCGCCACCACCGGCAGCATCGGCACGCCGGCGTTCGCGTAATCGGTCTTCACGAACAGCGCGAGCGCCCAGAAATGCGGCGGGGTCCACAGGAAGACCAGCATGAAGAGGAGGAAGGGCAGCAGCGCCACTTCCCCGGTTGCCGCCGCCCAGCCGATCAGCGGCGGGAATGCACCGGCAGCGCCGCCGATCACGATGTTCTGCGGCGTGCGGCGCTTGAGCCACACGGTGTAGATGAGGACGTAGAACAGGATCGAGACGAGCAGGATCGCGGCGGCGGTGTAGTTGACGGCAAGACCCATGAGGATCACCGACAGCGCGGCGACACCGACCCCGAAATGCAGCGCGGATTGCTTGTCCATTCGCCCGGCGGGAAGGGGGCGATTCGCCGTCCGCTTCATCTTGGCGTCCAGATCCGCCTCGTACCATTGGTTGAGCGTCGCCGCAGCGCCGGCACCGAGGGCAATGCACAGGATCGCCGTGAAGCCCAGGACGGGGTGGATCGGCACCGGCGCGGCGAGCATGCCGCACAGCCCGGTAAACACGACGAGCGTCATCACGCGCGGTTTGGTCAGCGCAAGGAAATCGCGCCAGTCGGCTGGCAGGATCAGGCTGTGATTGGCGACGGACATTTGCGGTGGGCTATAGGCCCGGTTGGTGCGGGGGGGAAGGGTGCGTGGCCTCGCCGACGAAGGGCATGAGGACCAGCGCGAATATGGCGGCTGGCCACAGGGCGTTCAGACCGGACGATGCATGGCCGAGCGCGCCGACGATCCCACCCGCGATCAGTCCGGACCACAACATGGCAAAGGGCAGCCAGGCCAGGGGCGGCCCGCCATTTAGCGCGTCGGCGATTCGCTGTCCGATCTTGACGAGCGCTCCAGTCATGTAGGTGAGGCCAAGCGCATCGCCGTCGTCAGCGAATATCGCGTTCTCGGCTCCCATTGCCGCAGCTGTGAGCGCCAATGAGGCCGGTATGGGGGCAAAACCGGCGCTGGCGGCTGCAGCGGCGAGCAACGCCGCGACCAGCAGGATGATTCGCTGGCGCCGCCCGCGACGGCGCCTGCCGAGCAAGGTTGCGCCGGCAACCCCCGTGACGAACGCAGCGACCAGCGTGACGACCAGGGCAACCGATTGTCCCGCCGCAAGCGTCACGCCCAATCGCGTCGAGTTTCCGCTCATGAAGGAAACGAAATAGCTGCCCGAAGCGAGGAAGGCGACGGCATCGACATATCCTGCCAGCGCGGCAAGCAGGATCGCCACGGTCTGTCGCTTTCGATCGAGCCGGATCATCTCCTGATCCTAGCGGCGCAGCGAGCGAAGCTGAACCACCAACGAAAACGCCCCGGAAGTTTCCTTCCGGGGCGTTTCGTAGTCAGCTTCGATGATCTCAGTGATGCTTGTCGTCGTCGATCACCGGGAGCGTTTCGAACTGGTGGAACGGCGGCGGGCTGGACAGCGTCCATTCCAGCGTCGTCGCGCCTTCGCCCCACGGATTGGCTTCGGCCTTCTTGCCCGCGATCAGCGACCAGATCACGTTGATGAAGAAGAAGACCATGCCGACGAGCATGATGGCATAACCCCAGCTCGCGATCTCGTTGTAGTGGGCATAGGCGTCCGGATAGTCCGGATAGCGGCGCGGCATGCCCTGCAGGCCCAGGAAGTGCATCGGGAAGAACAGGATGTTCACGCCGATGAAGAAGACCCAGAAATGCAGCTGGCCGAGCAGCTCGCTGTACATGCGCCCGAACATCTTCGGGAACCAGTAGTAGAAGCCCGCGAAGAGGCCGAACACGGCACCGAGCGAGAGCACGTAGTGGAAGTGCGCGACCACGTAATAGGTGTCGTGCATGTAATCGTCCACGCCGCCGTTCGCGAGCACCACGCCGGTGACGCCGCCCACGGTGAACATGAAGATGAAGCCGATCGCCCAGACCATCGGAGTCTTGAAGCTCATCGACCCGCCCCACATCGTGGCGATCCACGAGAAGATCTTCACGCCCGTCGGCACCGCGATGATCATGGTCGCGGCGGTGAAGTACATCTTCACGTTCACGCTCATGCCGGTGGTGAACATGTGGTGCGCCCACACGACGAAGCCGACCACGCCGATCGCGACCATGGCGTAAGCCATGCCGAGATAGCCGAACACCGGCTTGCGGCTGAAGGTCGAGACGATCTGGCTGATGATGCCGAAGCCCGGCAGGATCATGATGTACACTTCGGGATGGCCGAAGAACCAGAAGAGGTGCTGGTAGAGTACCGGATCGCCGCCGCCGGCCGGATCGTAGAAGGTCGTGCCGAAGTTGCGGTCGGTCAGCAGCATGGTGATCGCGGCCGCGAGGACCGGGAGCGCCAGCAGGAGGAGGAAGGCGGTGATCAGCACCGACCACACGAACAGCGGCATCTTGTGCAGGGTCATGCCCGGCGCGCGCATGTTGAAGATGGTGGTGATGAAGTTGATCGCGCCCAGAATCGACGAGGCGCCGGCGAGGTGAAGCGAGAGAATCGCCATGTCCACCGACGGCCCAGGCTCGCCATAGGTCGAGAGCGGGGCATAGACGGTCCAGCCGGTGCCCGCGCCGCCGCCGACGAACGGCGAAGCGAGGAGCAGGATGAACGCCGGCACGAGCAGCCAGAAGGACAGGTTGTTCATGCGCGGGAACGCCATGTCCGGCGCGCCGATCATGATCGGAACGAACCAGTTGCCGAAGCCGCCGATCATCGCCGGCATGACCATGAAGAACACCATGATCAGGCCGTGCGCCGTGATCAGCACGTTCCAGAAGTGCAGCGATTCGTCGAACGACTGCTCGCCGCCGTGCAGCATCGAGGCCCAGGTGCCGAGATACTGGATGCCCGGCTGCGCCAGCTCGAGGCGCATCAGGCCCGAGATGCCGCCGCCGATGATCCCCGCGACAATTGCGAAGATCAGGTACAGCGTGCCGATGTCCTTGTGGTTGGTCGAGAGGAACCAGCGCGCGAAGAAGCCGGGCAGATGATCGGCATCATGGGCGTGGTCGTCATGGTGCGCCGTGAAGGCGTGCGCGTCGCGTGCAACGTCAGTCATTATTGCTGGTCCAGATTGCCGGTGGCGGCTTGATTGGTGGTGGACGGTTCCTCAATCGCGTTGACGAGGCCGTCCGCTTCGGTGGCGTTGTCGGCCGCCGGCAGTTCGGGCTTGGTCGATGCCGACTTGGGTTCAGGCATCTTGCCGCCCTTGGCCGCGATCCACTGCGCGAAGACCGCCGGTTCGACCGCCTCGACGACGATCGGCATATAGGCGTGGCGCGCGCCGCACAGTTCCGAGCACTGGCCGAAATAGACGCCGGGCTTTTCGACCGTGAAGCTGGTTTCGTTGAGGCGACCGGGGATCGCGTCGATCTTGATCCAGAAAGCGGGGATCGCCCAGCTGTGGATCACGTCGTTCGCGGTGGCGATCAGGCGCACGGGCACGCCGACCGGCACGACGATGCGGTTGTCGACTGCGAGCAGGCGCGGACCGTCGACGTCGGTGCGATAGCGCGCACCGGCGGCAACCTCGTTCTTTTCCTTGAGCATGTTGGCGGTGATCGAGATGCCGCCATGATCGGGATATTCGTACGACCAGTACCACTGGTTGCCGATCGCCTTGATCGTGACCGCATTCTCGGGCGCGGGCTTGAACTGCTTGGCCAGCAGCGAGATCGACGGCCAGGCGATGACCGCGAGGATCAGCACGGGCACGACGGTCCAGATGATCTCGATCAGCGTGTTGTGGCTGGTCTTCGAGGGAACCGGGTTCGCCTTGCGACGGAAGCGGATGATCGTCCAGGCGAGCAGGATCAGCACGAAGATCGAAATGATCGTGATGATCGGCAGCAGGATCGCGTTGTGGAAGGTCTTGGCGGTCTCGCCGTTCTTCGTCACCTGCGGCTGGATGCCCAAGCGCTTGTCGACCGGCTGGCCATAACCGTCGGCCATCGGGCCGTTCTTGTGCGTACCGTCGGCATTGAGCAGCGGATCGGCCGGGTTTGCCGGAGTCGCGGCGGCGGCCTGCTGCGCCAGGTTGCCGGGCGCGGTAACCGGCGAAGGCGTCGCCACGGTGACCGGGGCCGGTGCCTCGGGCGCTTCGGCGCTCGGTGCGGTCGGAGCCGGAGTTCCCTGGCCCTGAGCAACGCCGCCGGCGAGCGCGAGGCCAGCGGCCAGAACGATCGCCTTCAATCCATGCATGCGCATCTTGTCGTTCAACCCCATGTTTCCATATTCACCCCACCCATGCTGCCATGATGTGCGGGGGGCGCCGGGTTTCCGGTCGCGCGGGCGCAACTTGCCCGTTGGACGCCGCCTATAGCACCGTCGTCGCGTGTCTCAAGGTTATCCCGTTCTCTTTTTCGGAGCGGTTGCGGCGCGACTCGCCCGCGCCTAGATGCGGTGGCGCAACGATGGAGCCGTGCCAAGCGATGACGGACGACGAGGTTCTGGACGAGTTTCGCGCGGCGCAGGCGCTGCTGGAAGGCCATTTCATCCTGTCGTCCGGGCTGCGCAGCCCGCGCTATCTGCAATGCGCGCGCGTGCTGATGAATCCCGCGCGGGCCGGGCGGCTGGCGGCGGCCGTCGCGGCGAGGATCCCCGACGATCTGCGCGCGCGGATCACCGCCGTGGTGTCGCCCGCAATGGGCGGCGTGATCGCCGGGCAGGAAGTGGCGCGGGCGCTGAACGTGGATGCAATGTTCGTCGAGCGCCCGACCGGCACGTTCGAACTGCGCCGCGGCTTTCGGCTCGAGCCGGGCCAGCAAGTGCTGATGATGGAGGATGTCGTCACCACCGGGCTGAGTTCCCGCGAGGCGATCAAGGCGATCGAGGAAGCGGGTGGCGAGGTGATCGCGGCGGCAAGCCTGGTCGATCGGTCGAACGGTACAGCGGATCTCGGCGTGCCGTTCTTCCCGCTGATCCGCCTCGACGTGCCGAGTTACGAGGCCGACTCGCTGCCGCCCGAACTGGCGGCGATCCCGGCGATCAAGCCGGGGAGCCGGGCAGCGGCATGAGTGAGCTGCGCCTTGGGGTGAACATCGATCACGTGGCGACCGTGCGCAATGCGCGCGGAAGCGGCTATCCCGATCCGGTGCGCGCGGCGTTGCTGGCGGCGCAGGCGGGGGCGGGCGGCATCACCGCGCATCTGCGCGAGGACCGGCGGCACATCACCGACGCGGATATCGCGCGGCTCGCGGCGGAACTGACCGTTCCGCTCAACCTGGAGATGGCAGCAACCGACGAGATGCTGGCGATCGCGCTGCGTCATCGCCCGCATGCCGCCTGCATCGTGCCCGAGAAGCGCGAGGAGCGCACGACCGAGGGCGGGCTGGACGCGCGCGGGCAGCATGACCTGCTCGCGCCGATGTGTGCGGAGCTGCGCAACGCCAACATTCGCGTGTCGCTGTTCATCGAGCCTGATCCGGCGCAGATCGAGGCCGCGCTGCGGCTGGGTGCGCCGGTGGTCGAGCTGCACACCGGGCGATATTGCGAGCTTGAGGGCGAGGCGCGTACCGCCGAGCTGCGCCGCATTGCCGACGCCGCGGCATTGGCCGCGAAGAACGGGATCGAAGTCCATGCCGGACATGGCCTGACCTTCGACAATGTCGTGCCGATCGCGGCGATCCCGCAGGTCCGCGAATTGAACATCGGCCATTTCCTGATCGGCGAAGCGATCTTCGACGGGCTGGGGCCGGTGGTGAAGCGGATGCGCGCGTTGATGGACGCGGCGCGATGAAGTTCTCTCTCCCATCAAGGGAGGGAAGGAGCCCGCGGGCGTCGGCGCGTGGGAAGGGTGAGGGAAATTGATCATCGGGATCGGCTCCGACCTCTGCAACATCGAGCGGATACAGGCTTCGCTCGACCGGTTCGGGACGCGCTTCGAAAACCGCGTGTTCACCGAGCTCGAGCTGGCCAAGGCGAAGCGCCGGCCGCTGAACTATGCCGCGACGCTGGCCAAGCGCTTTGCCGCGAAGGAGGCTTTTTCCAAAGCGGTCGGGACCGGATTCAAGGCCGGGGTGTTCATGCGGGACATCGGCGTCGTCAACGCGCCTTCCGGTGCGCCGACGCTGGCGCTGACCGGCGGGGCGAAGGCGCGGCTCGAAACGATGGTGCCGGCGGGGCACAAGGTGCGCGTGCACCTGACGCTGACCGACGACCATCCCTGGGCGCAGGCGCTGGTGGTGATCGAGGCGCTGCCCGAAGGATGAGGACGTGCGGATGGCCGGGGACGCGGCGTTGAAGATCAAGGACGGGAAGGTCGAGCACGACGAACCCGAGGCCGAGTCCGGCACCGACTGGTGGGGCGAGGTCAAGGGCATCTTGTGGCTGATCCTGGCGGTGCTCGGCTTTCACAGCCTGATCGCCAAGCCCTTTTACATCCCGTCCGAATCGATGATGCCGAGCCTGCTGGTCGGCGACCGGCTGGTGGTGACGAAATATCCCTATGGCTATTCCTATGTCACGCCGACCTTCCACATCCTGCCGTTCATGAAGGGGCGGCTGCTGGGCCGCGTGCCCGAGCGCGGCGACATCGTGATCGTGACGCCGACCGATGCGCGCAGCGACTATATCAAGCGAGTCATCGGCCTGCCCGGTGACGTGGTCGAGATGCATGGCGGCATCCTGTACCTGAACGGGCGGCAGGTACAGCGCGAGCGGCTGGGGCTGCGCGCGCTGAAGGTCGACGAAAATCTGCAATGCGATCCGGCGCACTATCCCGGCGCGCTGGGCCGCGACGCGAGCGGGGCGCCGGTGTGCAATGTGCCCATCGTGCGCGAGACGCTGCCGAACGGCAAAAGCTATGACACGATCGACATGCTGCCAGCCTCGCCCGGCGACAATTTCGCGCCGGTGCGGATCCCCGCCGGCCATTTGTGGCTGATGGGCGACAACCGGGACAATAGCGCCGACAGCCGCTTCACGCTGGCCGAGGAAGGGTTGGGCGGAGCGGTGCCGATCGAGAATATCGGGGGGCGCGCTGAGTTCATCACTTTCAGCCTGGACGGCAGCGAAAGCTGGAACCCGTTGAGCTGGGTGGGATCGCTGCGCTCGGGCCGGGCGGGCGAATCGCTGCGCCCTGACTCAGGCGGCAACTGAGCGGTGGCGGCCGACGAGATCAAGGTCACGCGCGAACCCGGGCCGAACGAGCTGCGCGACCCGGTGGTCCGCGCCGAACTGACCCGGGCGAGCGTGTGGTTCGCGCTGGCGGCGGGGGTCGCGGTCGTCGTGCTGCTCATTCAACCCTTGCTGCTGATCTTCGCCGCGCTGGTCGTCGCCGCGATGCTCGACGGGGGCACGCGCCTCATTCGCAAGGTCGTGCCGATCCCGCGCGGCATCGCATTGCTGATCGTCGTGTGCCTCGTCATCGGGTTCATCGGCAGTGTGCTCTACCTGACCGGCGTCGAGATCGCGGCGCAGGCCGAGCAGTTGCGCCAGACCCTCGAAATCCAGGCGGCGCGGTTGAGCGCATGGCTGGCGGAAGTCGGGCTGATGCCGGCCAAGTCGGACTTGAAGGGGCTGGCGCAGCAGGCGCTGGGCACGGTCGGACGGCTGACCTCGTTCATCGGCGGCGCGGTCGGCGCGATCGCGAGCTTCATCCTGGTGCTGATCATCGGGCTGTTCGTGGCGATGGACCCGCGGCTGTACGAGCGCGGGCTGCAATGGATGGTGCCGTTGGGGTCGCGTGAGCAATTCGCCGTCACGCTGGCGCGGATGGCGCGGACGTTGCGCGTGCTGATGGCGGGTCGGCTGCTCGGCATGCTGGTCGAAGGGGTCCTGACCTGGATCCTCCTGTCGATCGCCGGCGTTCCGATGGCGCTGCTGCTCGGGATCATCACCGGCATGCTCGCCTTCATCCCCAATGTCGGCGCGTTCATCTCCGGCGTGCTCATGGTTTCGGTCGGCTTCAGTGCGGGGCAGAGCGAGGGGCTGTGGGCGATCGCGATCTATTTCGGAGTGCAGAATTTCGACGGCTATGTCCTGCTGCCGATCATTGCCAAGCGCACCGTCGACATGCCGCCGGCGCTGACCGTATCGTCGCAGGTGCTGGCGAGCACGCTGTTCGGCTTTCTGGGCCTGGCGCTTGCCGATCCGATCGTGGCGATGATCAAGGTGGCGCTGGAGCGGCGCTCCGAACAGGCAGTTGAGGCCGGCGTGACCGCCGAAGAGGCGGACGGGCTGGTGATGCAGAGCGAGGGTGAGCCGGCATGATCCTGTACGACTATTTCCGATCGTCCGCGGCGTATCGCGTACGCATCGCGCTTAACCTCAAGGGCGTGACCTATCAGGCAGTCGAGGTGCATCTGGTCGAGGGTGCGCAGCGCTCGCCCGAGCATCTGGCGCGCAACCCGCAGGGCTTCGTGCCCGCGCTGGCGCTGGACGATGGAACGATCCTGACGCAGAGCCTGGCGATCATCGAATGGCTCGACGCCACCTATCCCGAGCCGCGGCTGATCCCGGCCGAGCCGCTGGCCCGCGCGCGGGCGATGGCGCAGGCGCTGACGATCGCGGCCGACATCCATCCGCTCAACAACCTGCGCGTGCTGAAACGGCTGAAACAATCGGGCATCGCGGACGACGCGCGGGATGACTGGTACCGGCATTGGGTGGCCGAGGGATTTGCCGCGCTGGAGCAGATGGCCGGCGCCGATGCTGCCAATGGGCCTTATCTCGGCGGCGACACGCCGGGCATCGCCGACGTGCTGCTGGTGCCGCAGATGTACAATGCGCGGCGCTTCGACCTGCCGCTCGACGCCTATCCCCGGCTGGTCGCGGCAGACGCGGCTGCGCGCGCGCTCGAACCCTTTGCGGCGGCGAGTCCGGAGCGAGTGAAGCCGCAATGAGGGCGCTGACAGCGATGTTGCTGCTGCCGTCCGCAGCGACGGCACAGGAAATCGTGGTCACCGGCCGCGGGCTCGACTCGCCACCGGGTGAGGCAGCCTATGCCGTCACGGAAATCGATCGCGCGGCGCTGACGCAAACGGCCAGCGGGCGGTTCGAGGACGTGCTGCGCGACGCGGCCGGCGCGGCGCAATTCCGGCGCGCCGATTCGCGATCGGCGCATCCCACCGCGCAGGGCATCACGCTGCGCGGCCTTGGCGGCAACGCGTCGAGCCGGGCGCTGCTGCTTCTCGACGGGGTGCCGCAAGCCGATCCGTTCGGCGGCTGGGTCGCCTTTCCCGCCTATCTCCCCGAGCGACTGGCCGGCGTGCGGATCACGCGCGGCGGGGGCAGCGGATATCAGGGGCCAGGCGCGCTCGCCGGCACGATCGAGCTGACCAGTGCCGGACCCGACATGCTCGGCCCGCTCGACCTGGCTGCCTTTTATGGAAGCCGCGAGTCGATCGATCTGGTTGGTACGAGCGGCCTGCGACTGGGCGGGGGGGCACTGAGCATCGCTGGGCAATATGCGCGTGGTGACGGATTCGTGCCGATCGTGGCGGAGGACCGTGGCCCGGCGGACCGCGCGGCACCTTATGAGCAAGCCTCGCTCGCCCTTCGCGCGGTCGTGCCGGTCGGCCTCGCGTTGGAATTGCAGGCGGGGCTCAGCGGTTTTACCGATGCGCGGGATCGCGGGACTGCCTTCACCGATGTGCGCAGCCAGGGCGCGGACGCGAACCTGCGGCTGGTTGGGCGCGGACCGTGGAACTGGTCGCTGCTCGGCTATCTTCAGCATCGCGATTTCTCAAGCGGCTTTGCCAGCCTGAATGCCGGGCGCGTCGCCGCCAGCGCGACGCTGGACCAGCATGTGCCGGCGACCGGCGCTGGCGCGCGGCTGGAGCTGTCCCCGCCGATCGGCGGCGGCGCCACCTTGCGCTTCGGAGGCGACGTGCGCGCCACGTCGGGCCGCACGCAGGAGCTTTATACCTTCGTCGCGGGCGCAGCGACTCGCCGCCGCGTGGCTGGGGGCGAGACGCTGACAGCCGGTGCCTTTGCAGACCTGAGCGTCGAGCGTGGCGCGTTGACCATCAACCTGGGCGGCCGCGCGGACCATTGGTCGCTGGCCAGTGGCGCGCTGTTCGAAGCGCCGCTCGCCGGGGGTGCCGCGCTGACCGATACGCGTTTTGCCGACCGCAGCGGCTGGGCCGGTACCGGGCGCGCCGGCGCCGCACTCGCGCTGTCGCCGGCGCTGTCGCTGCGCACGGCCGCCTATCTTGGCTGGCGGTTGCCGACGCTCAACGAGCTATACCGGCCGTTCCGCGCGGGCACCGATGCGACCGCGGCCAATCCGCTGCTCGATCCCGAGCGATCGCGCGGAATCGAAGCCGGCGTCGACGTGACTGCCGGTGGCGGCTTCAGCCTGCGCGCGACCGGCTATTGGAACCGGATCGGCGGCGCGATCGGCAATGTGACGCTGGGCACCGGGCCCGGCAATTTCCCCGGTATCGGCTTCGTTGCGGCAGGCGGGGCGTATCGTCAGCGGCTGAACCTCGACGCGATCGTCGCAAAGGGTGCGGAAGTCGATCTGCGCTGGCAGGCCGGCCCATGGCGGGCGAGCGCATCCTGGGCCTATACCGACGCCCGCGTGACGGCGAGCGGCCCGGCGCGGGCATTGGACGGCCTGCGTCCGGCACAGACCGCGCGGCACCAGGGGTCGGCGACGCTTGGTTGGCAGGATGACGGCCTGTCGCTGGCGGTGACCGGCCGCTACGTCGGGCCGCAGTTCGAGGATGACCAGAATGCCCGCGCGCTCGCCCGGGCGTTCACGCTCGACGCGCGCGCGATGGTGCCTGTCACACATTCGCTGGCGCTTGAGCTTCGCGGCGAGAATTTGGGCGATGCACGAGTCGAGACCGCGATCAGCGGCGGCGACATCGTCGAACGCGCGGCGCCGCGTACGTTGTGGCTGGGGGTGCGCTACCGCCTGCGCTGAGCGGCCAGCTCGTCGAACAGCGCGAGATAGGCCGCGATCGGGTCTGGCCCCGTCTCCACACGCGGCTCCGGGCGCGGTCGTCCCGGGGCGAGCCAATGGTTGAGCGCGCCGACCAGCCGTGCACGGTCGCCCACGGGCACGATCGTGCCGATGGCGGGCGAGTCGATCAGTTCGGGGATCGCGCTGCTAGAATCGGTGGCGACGACGGGCGTGCCGAGCGCGATCGCTTCGCGCAGCACGCCCGGCACGCCCTCGAACTCGCTGGTCAACACTACCGCGCTGGCTCGCGCGATGGCGGGAAGCGGATCGGGCGCATGGCCGGGCATCGACACGCGATCGTGCAAGCCGGTCCGGTCGATCAGCCGCGCCAGTGCGTCGCGTTCCTCCCCCTCCCCAAGCAGCAGCAATGTGACGCCGCGGTCGTGCAGGCGGGGCAACGCTTCAATGAGCCGATCCCAGCGTTTCTGCGGCGCCAGCCGGCCGACGCCCAGGATGAAGCGGCCCGGTGGCATCGGCGGCGGCGCTGCGCCCGGGATCGGCAGCGCGGGTGGATTCGCAATGACACGGATCTGGTCCGGACGCAGCGCCATCGCGTCGGCCGCCTCCCGCGCCATCGCCGGCGTCATCGCCACGACAGCATCCAGGAAGCGGCGGTGGCCGCGCAGCCACAGCCGATAACCCGCGCCAGCGCCACGCGGCAGATCGGGACGGACAAGCGCGTTCGACACCTTGCCCACGATAGGCGGGCAGTCGCTGTCCAGACGCGCGCGCAACCAGCAGGCCGCGGCGGTATAGTGATTGCCTGGGCAAAACACGACGTCCGGGGCCAGCGCACGGACCAGCGCGGGCAGCCCCAACAGCGCGCGATATCGTGGATCCCCCAGTTCGTGCAGCGCGACGCCCGGCGGCAGCTCATGGGCAAGCGCGCCGCTGGCCTTGCCGATCACCAACGTCACGCGTCGGCTCGCAGCCGCCCAGCCGGCCGCCATACGCAGCAGCGCGCGTTCCACGCCGCCGCCGTTCAGCGTCTGCGCAAAGCTTAGAATATGGTCGGCTGGTCGATTTCGTTGCGGCATCGTTGCGACAAAGGCTTGTAGGTTGCCATGCTAAAGCCCAAATCGTCGCGCTTAGGAACCGCAATGTGCCGGTATGTGCCGCGACTTCGGGACGAATGTCGGATTTGATGCGTTGACGGGATTGCGGGGGCGCTTCCGGGAAGGGCGTCGGATTGGCCTATGTTGATTTACCGGGAGCGTCCGCTTCGATGACAACCACCGTCGCTCAGCCGGCCGCGCCGATACCGGACGCGGCCGAATTGTCGGGTCTCGAACCGATCCAGTCTATCAAGCGCCGCTGGCCGGCACTGCTCGGCGCGCTGCTGTCGCTGCTGATGGTAATCGGCCTGGGTCACGAGCTGTTCGACAAGGGACTGGCCGGCCTCACCCAGACCGCCCCAGTCAGCCCGCTTTTCTACCTCTTCTTTGCCGCGATGTATCTGCTGCCGCCAACGATGGACTATGTCATCTTCCGGCGGCTGTGGGGCATTCCGGCGACCGGCATGGTGGCGCTGCATCGCAAGCGGATCGCGAATGATGTCGTGCTCGGCTATTCGGGTGAGGCCTATTTCTATGCCTGGGCACGGCAGCGCACGACGATGGTCGCCGCTCCGTTCGGCGCGGTGAAGGACGTGACGATCCTGTCGGCAATGGCCGGCAATGCGATCACGTTGGCGCTGCTCGCCCTCGCGCTGCCGCTCGCCAGCGAATTGCTGACACCCGGGCAGTTCAAGACTGGCCTGACCGCCGCGGCAATCATCGTGGCGATGTCGCTGCCGTTCCTGCTGTTTTCGCGGCGCGTCTTTTCGTTGCAGCGGCGCGAATTGTGGTGGGTGTTCGCGATGCACGCGCTGCGCCTGGTCGGCGGCACGCTCTTCATCGCGCTGGCATGGCATTTTGCGATGCCGGCGGTGACGCTTGGCATGTGGATCCTGCTGGCGGCGGCGCGCATGCTGGTCTCTCGCCTGCCGTTCGTGCCGGCTAAGGACGTGCTGTTCGCCAATTTCGCGATCCTGCTGATCGGACAGGGCCAGGCACTGTCCGAGTTGCTGGCGTTCGTCGCCGCGCTTACGCTGTTGGGGCACGTGCTGCTGATCGCGGGCTTTGCCTTGCTGGGGCTGGTCAAGAAGGACCTGTGACGCGCCGCGGCGCCTGGATCGGCATGCCGTTGGTCGTGCTGGTCGCGACGCCTGCAGCGGCGCAGCCCGTGCTGGGCAAGGATGCCGAGGCTTGCGCCCGGGGTGAGCCGTCGATCCGCGTGACCGCCACCGGGCTGCGCGATCGTACCGGGCGGATGAAGCTCGAGCTGTTTCCAGCCAGTGCCGAGGACTTCCTAAAAGACGACACGCTGCTGAAGCGCGAAGGCAAGTTGTTCCGCCGAGTTTGGGCGCGCACCCCCCGCGAAGGGCCGGTTTCGATCTGCATCCGCGTTCCGGCGCGCGGCCGCTATGCAATCCTGGTCACGCACGATCGCGACGGCCGCAACAAGTTCAACTTCTTCCAGGACGGCGCGGGCTTCCCCACCAATCGCCGGATCGGGCGCAGCTGGCCGCTGCTGTCGGACGGCGAGGTCAATGTCGGCGGCGGCGTGACGATGGTGACGCTCCGCATGCAGTATCTGCGCGGCGTCAGCGGCTTTGCGCCCCTGGATACGCTGAACTAGAGTCCTTCGATGCGCATCGTCGACGTCAACGAATATTATTCGCCCACCGGCGGGGGCGTGCGGACCTATCTCGACCGCAAGATGCGCATCATGGCCGAGCTTGGCCATGAGCTGATCGTGATCGCGCCGTTCGACGAGGATCGGATCGAGGATCGCCCGGATGGCGGGCGGATCCATTGGGTCAAGTCGCCGCCGCTGATCTTCGACCGCAATTATTGGCTGTTCCGGCACGACGCGCCGATCGCCGCATTGCTGGACCAGTTGCAACCCGATGTTATCGAGACGAGTTCGTTCTGGCGTTCCGCCTGGGTCATCGGACGCTGGCGGGGAGACGCGCTCAAGGTCTTCTTTGCGCATAACGACAATATCGGCGGCAATCTGTCGCGGCTGCTGCATGTCAGCCCGCAGCGTGCCGAGGCGCTGTTCGCGTGGTTCACGCGCTATACCGACCGGTGTCTGACGATGTTCGACGCATTCGTCACCAACGGGCCCGCGCTCGCCAAACGCTATGCGCGGCGGGGCACGAAGGTGACGGCGGCGGCGCCGCTCGGCATCGACCGCAGCCGGTTTTCGCCCGAGCTGCGCGACGAGAAGCTGCGTGAGGCGATGCTGGCCCAGCTGGACCTGCCGCCGCATGCCCATCTGCTGATCGGGCTGGGGCGGCATCATGCCGAAAAGCGCTGGCCGGTGGTGATCGATGCGGTGGAGCAGGCGGGCGCGGACATTCCGGTCGGGCTGATGCTGCTGGGCGATGGCATGCAGCGCTCGCAGCTCGAACGGCAAATTGCGGGCAACCAGCATATCCGGCTGTTCCGCCCGGTCTATGACCGCGAGCGGTTCAGCCGCATCCTGGCCAGCGCCGACGCGCTGATCCACGGATCGGATCAGGAGCCGTTCGGGCTGGTCGCATCCGAAGCGCTGGCGTCTGGGTTGCCGCTGATCGTACCGGACGATGGCGGCTGCGCGGAAGTGGCCGATCCGCTGTTCGCCGAGACCTATCGCGGCGGCGACGCGCGCGACTGCGCCGAGGCGATCCGGCGGCTGTTCGCGCGCGACCAGCCGCTCCTGCGCGCGGCCGCCCGGCGCGCAGCGGGTCAGGTGCTGTCCGATCGCGACCATGCGATCGCCCTGGTCGAGCTCTATTCGCGGCTGATCGTGGCGCGCGA
The DNA here is from genome assembly GCF_001721295.1 of Sphingomonas turrisvirgatae. Classification (GTDB taxonomy): domain Bacteria; phylum Pseudomonadota; class Alphaproteobacteria; order Sphingomonadales; family Sphingomonadaceae; genus Sphingomonas; species Sphingomonas turrisvirgatae. The sequence continues at coordinate 120,487 of NZ_MDDS01000086.1, forward strand.
CGAGGCGCGGGCTCGCCAGAGCGCATAGCGGTCCCGGCCCAGCGGCATGTCGCCTGCCATCACGTAATCGCGCGAGAGTGCGGCGACCATCTGCGCGCGGATGGCCGGGATTTCGCCCCGATAGGGTCCGCGTACCACGACCCATTGCGGGCGACGGTGGAGGATGCGCTGGAGTTCGGCCGCTGCGTCGGCGCCGACCGCCCCCGCCTCGCGATCACGGCTGAGATGGCTGGGGAAGATCCAGCGCGTGACCGCGCAGCGGCCGGTCATCGCATAGAGCATCGTCGTGCCCGAATAGACGTGCAGGCAGCCGGCACCGGGTCCGATCGCGCGCGCGATAGCGGCGACTTGCGCCGGGGTGCCGCGCTCGAGCCGCTTGACCAGCAACGTGACTTGCCCGCCGATGAAGACGAGGGTCAGGACGATGGCGGCGAAGCGACGATGCGTCCCCAGCACGCCGGCGGCGCAGGCGGCGAGCGGGGGGATCAGGGGCAGGCCGTAATGGTTGAACCATGCGCCAAAGATCGCCACGCCGAACAAGGATGCCGCAGCCCAGGCGAACAGGAAATTGGCCATGGCTCGCTGCGTAGCCGCATCGCTGCGGCGACGACGCGCGCGCATCGCCATGGCCGCCAGCGGCGAGAGGATCAGCACCAGGATCGCGAGGTTGCCAAGTTGGCTGGGCAGGGGGTCCGACTGACGATCGAGGATCGAGCGGAAATTGGCGTAGAGCCATGTCTCACCCTCTCCCATGCCGGCATAGATCGCCCAGGCGAGCAGCGTCGGCGCGAGAGCGATGCCGGCGAGCGGCACCGCTAATAGTGCGAGGCGCGGGAGACGCGCACCGTCGCGCCACTCGCGCCACAGCAGCCAGAGGCCGAAAAACGCCCCTTCGAACACCGCCGAATATTTGATCTGCAACGTGATGCCGACCAGCGCCATCGCCGCGCAGCCCTGTGCCAGCCGGCGGGCGGCGGAGGTCTCAACGCTGCGCGGGGCGACCAGCGTGGCGGCGGCGATCATCAGCAGATTGTAGAAGACCGGCGCCTGTCCGCCCTGTCCGTCGAGCAGGTTCGGCCACAGGATGACGGCGATCCCCGCCGCCGTCGCACCCGTTTCCCAGCCGGCGCGAGTCGCCAGGCGCACGGTCAACAGCGCGGTGGCGAAAAGGCAGATGAGCGCCAGCGCCTGATACACCCAGATACCTGCCGGGTAGCCGAGCGATGCCGCCGGCGCGTAGAGCAGGAACAGCCCGATCGGCTTGCGGTCCCATATATCGACATAGGGTATTGCGCCCTGCGTCATCATGCGCGCGGCGGTGAAGTAAAACTCCTCATCCACATGCAGGATCGGATTGCCGAACGTGATCGCCCGCGCCGCGAAGGCGACGAGGAGGAGGATCAGCCAGCGGGGGACGTTGATCGAGCGGGTCACCCTCACCCTTCCAGCGGGAGAGGGGAGAGCAGCATAAGGGCGATCGTTATTCCGGCGGGAAAGCTCACACCTTGGCTGGGTAGACCGGGCGGATGTCGACCGGAATGGCCGTCATCGACGCGATGACGCCGCGGGCATTGTCGTCCAGCACCGCCCATTTGGCCATGAATGCCTTCACACCCGCATAATCGCCATTGTGCTGAAGCACGATCATCTCGCGCAGCAGGTCGCGCAGGCCGGCCTCGAATTTCCCGTTGTCGATGCGGTAGCGGCCGGCCGTGGCATCCCAGGCGAACGCGCCCTTGGCCTTGAGATAGCCATATTGCATCGCCGCACCCTGGCCGTGTGCCTCGGCGATGCCGAACCGCATCGCGCGGAAGGTCCCGGCGAGATAGGTAGCGAACAACTGCGGCTTTTCGGCTGCGGGCAGCTCGCCCTTCTGCATCATGAACAGGATGTTCCATGCGCCCATGACGTCGGCCTTGGCCTCTTCCAGCGCCGAAGCCTGATCCTTCAGCGCTTCGCTGACCGTCGTCTTCTGTCCATTCAGTGTGATGGTGCCCGGCCCCAGGCTGTGCGACAGTTCGTGGAACAGCGTTTCGAGCTGCATGTACTTCTTGGCGACCTGGCTGGCCTGGTCGGGCACCAGCACCAGCGGTGCCATGGGCGCGAGGATGCGGTCGTATTTCGCGCCCAGGACGTTGGACAGGATAACCTTCTTCGCGCCCTTCGCTTCGCGCACACGTTCGTCGTTCGGCAGGTTGAAGGCGACGGTCTGGATGCCGGGCACATTGTCGCCGCCGCCGCGGATCTGCTCGGCAACCGCGATCGGCGAGGCAAAGCCGCGTTGGAAGTTCTTGAGCGTCTCGTCGACCGGCAGGTTCGCTTCCATGTCGCGCAGATAGCGTTTGTACTTGTCGAGCGCGGCCGACTCCTTCGGGTCCTTCAGCGTCACGAAGCTTTCGAACGCGGTCTTCTGGCCGTGCAGCTTGTCGGTATAGACTTCGTACGGCCCGATCGCGACTTCGATCGGCGTGTCCTTCAAGTCCATCCAGGCAAGTTCGGACACGAAATAATCGTCGGTCAGGAACGCCTTGGCGCGCAGCGACAGGAATTTCTTCAGGCTGGGATTGGTGGTGATCGCGGCGGCCTGGTTGAGCAGGTCGGCGGCCTTGGTGAGTTCGGGCTTGTAGGCGACCGAATAGGGGATCGCCTTGAGCTTCGCGCCATCGCGCACGACGATCGTATAGGGGCTGGTCAGCGCGGTCTTCTCAGCCGGGTTCTTGGCGAGATAGTCGTCGAACGCCTCACGCGTGAGGTCCGCGGGATAGAAGCCGGCGCCTTCCGGCATCGTGCCGCTGCCCCAGAAGGCTTGCTCTTCGGCGAGCGGATCCCATGGCCCGAAATAACGGTCGTACATCTCGAGCTTGAGCGCATCGCCTTCCGCGGCGATCCTGGCGCGGGTTTGCTGCCAATTCGCGTCGCGCTGCTTGCGATAGATGTCCGACATGACGTCGGACGCCTGGATCAGCAGGTTGACGACGCGGCGCTCCTCGTCGGTGAGGAAGCTCGTGTCCGGCTTCATGTCGATCGTCGCGATCTTCGCCTTTTGCGCGGCGAGGTCATAGGTCTCGGCGGCCGGCGCGACCGTGTTGTTGCCGGCTTCGGGCGCGCCGTTGCATGCGGCAGTTGCGAGAAGTAGCGCGATGAGGACGGACTTGCGCATCTAAGGACTCCGGGATCGTTGACGCGAATCTAGACCCGGTTGTCCCGCCTGTCACCCGTCGCGCGTTTAGCCCTCCAGGCTCTTGCTCACCTGTTCGGTCATATCCTTGCTGAGGCCAGGCGTGGCGAGGATGCGTTCGAGCTCCGAACGCATCCGGGCAGCGCGCGCGGCGTCGAAGCGCTTCCAGCGGCCGAGCGGGGGAACGAGCTTCGCGGCGGTCTGCGGGTTCAACTGGTCGAGCGCGATCAGCTGATCGGCGACGAAGCGGTAGCCGCGCCCTTCGCCCGAATGGAAAGCACGCTGATTGACCGCGAACGCGCCGACCAGCGCGCGGGCGCGGTTGGGATTGGCAAGGGTGAAGTCGGGATGGCTGGCCAGCGCCTCGACCGCCGCCGCGGTGTCGTCGCGAGTCGCGAGCGCCTGGGTCTGGAACCATTTGTCCAGCACCAGCGCATTGTCGGCGTAACGGTTGTAGAAGATGTCGAGCGCGGCGTGGCGCTTGTCGGATTCGCTGTTGACCAGCGCGGTCAGGCCGCCCTGACGATCGGTCATGTTGTCGGCTGCGTCGAATTGCGCGAACGCCAGGTCCGCGCCGTCCGCCGCGCCGCTGGCGATGACATAGCCGAGCGAGACGGACTTCAACCGCCGCGCGCCCTTGCCCGCCGGCGAATATTCGAACCGATTGGCGCGCGCCGCCTCATACGCCTCGCGCCATTGCGGCTCGAGCGCCTTGCCGAGGTCGCGGCGCAGCGCCTCGCGCTTCTGGAAGATCGCCTCCGGATCGACGACGGGCAGCTGGTCGCCGATGAAGCTGTCGGACGGCAGCAGCACGGCTTCTGCGACGAATGCCCGGTCCAGCGCCGGGTCGGCGAGCGTGTTGGCGACCGCCTCGATCACCGACGCGTGATCGGCGCGGCCATGGGTGACGGCCGCGACGAGCGTGTCGAGCATCAGCTGCTGCATCGCTTCGTACCGCGCGAAGGGATCATCGTCGTGCGCGGAGAGGAAGGCGAGGTCGGCGACGCTGCGGTTGGTATCGACGATGACCGGGGCGGAGAAGCCGCGGTTGATCGACAGTACCGGGCGCTCGGTCACGCCATCGAATGTCAGCTGCGCGTCGCCATCAGACAGCAGCACGAGCTGCTCCTCGGCGATCGGCTGCGCGGTTTCGGCACCGAACAGCTTGATCCTGAGCGGCAGCACCATCGGCGCCTTGTTCGGCTGACCGGGCGTCGGCGGGACCGATTGGCGAAGGTCGAGACGCGCGCGGCCGCTGCCAGCCTCGTGCTCGAGGCTGGCGGTGACGCGCGGCGTGCCGGCCTGCGAGTACCAGAGGCGGAATTGCGTGAGATCGACGCCGCTCGCTTCCTCCATGCATGCAACGAAGTCTTCGCAGGTCGCCGCCGTGCCGTCGAAGCGATCGAAATAGCGGTCGGTGCCGGCGCGGAACTTCTGCGGCCCCAAAATCGTCGCCATCATGCGGATGACTTCGGCACCCTTGTTGTAGATCGTCGCGGTGTAGAAGTTGCTGATCTCGACATATTCGTCCGGGCGTACCGGATGCGCGAGCGGGCCGGCATCCTCCGGGAACTGCGCCGCGCGAAGCCCGCGGACATCCTCGATCCGCTTGACCGCCGCGCTACCCTGATCGGCTGAGAAGCCCTGATCGCGGTAGACGGTGAAACCTTCCTTGAGGCTGAGCTGGAACCAGTCGCGGCAGGTGACGCGATTGCCCGACCAGTTGTGGAAATACTCGTGCGCGACAACGGCGGCGACCGCGTCGTAATCATAGTCGGTGGCGGTATCGGGATCGGCGAGGATGTAGCGGCTGTTGAAGATGTTCAGCCCCTTGTTCTCCATCGCGCCGAAATTGAAATCGTCCACGGCGACGATGTTGAACACGTCGAGATCATATTCACGGCCATAGACCTGCTCGTCCCACGCCATGCTGAGCTTCAGCGCATGGAGCGCATGATCGGTCTTTGGCAGGTCCTTCTCACGTACCCAGATGCCGAGCGTGACCTGACGTCCCGACATGGTGGTAAAGGTGGCGGTATTGGCCGCGAGATCGCCGGCGACGAGCGCGAACAGATAGGATGGCTTGGGGAACGGGTCGTGCCACTCGGCCCAGTGTCTGCCATCGGCCGCATCCCCGCTGGCGATCGGGTCGCCATTCGCGAGCAGGACCGGGAAGCGCGCCTTGTCGGCGGTCATGCGCACGCGATATTTGCTGAGCACGTCGGGCCGGTCGGGGAAGAAGGTGATCCGGCGGAAGCCCTCCGCCTCGCATTGCGTGCAGAGGTTCCCCCCCGAAGCGTAGAGGCCCATCAGCTGGGTATTGGCGGCGGGCGCGATCTCGACCCGCGTTTCGATTTCGTGCGCGTCACCGGGCACCGCGATCACCAGCGTGCCGCCCTCCATCGTATAGGGCGTGTCGATGCCGTCGACCTTCACCGACAGCGGGGTGAGGCCGTCACCATCGAGCCGCAGCGGCGCATCGTGTGCCCCGTTGCGCGTGACGATCAGCGTCGCGCGAACTTGCGTCGCGGCGGGATCGAGGTCGAAGTCGAGCGCGATGTCGGACACCAGCCAGTCGGGCGCGCGATAATCGGCGCGACGGATGACCCCTGACGGTTTTGGCGGGCTGGCGGCGAGAGCGTCGATCATGCGGGAACCTATAAAGAGGTGCGCGTCGTCAGCGCCACGAAATTACGCGTTGCGGTGTATCGTTCGCGCGCTACACCTCGTCGCATCCAAACCAAACTCCGGAAGCCATGCGAATGTTTCGTCCTGTATTGACGCTTGCCCTGCTGTCCCTGTCCACCGCGCTGACGGCGCAGGAGGCCGCGCCGCCGGCCGCCCAGCCCGCGGCTTCGGCACCGAGCGCGGCCGAAACCAACGCGCGGCTGAACGCGGCGCTGCCGGCCGATCAGGCGGCGATGAAGGCGCATGTCATGTTCCTGGCATCGGACGCAATGCGGGGCCGTGAGGCGGGCAGCAACGAATATGAGATCGCGGCGCAATATGTCGCGGCGCAATTCTATGCTGCCGGGCTGAAGCCCGCGGGGATCGACGGATCCTATCTCCAGCCGGTGCCGCTGCTGAGCTCGCGGCCGGTCGACAAGGGCACGATGACGCTGACCCGTGGTAGCGGCGCGCCGGTGACGCTCACCTTTGGCGAGGACTATTTGCCGACGCCGAACCCGGAACAGGCGGTAACGACGATCGACGCGCCGGTGGTGTTTGCCGGCTATGGCATCGTCGCGCCGCAGTACAAGCGCGACGACTACAAGGGCGTCGATGTGCGCGGCAAGGTCGTCGCGATCTTCAGCGGCGCACCCGGCGGCTTCGACGGCGAGGAGCGCGCGCATTTCGGCGGTAATGCCAATAAGGCGGCGATCGCGGCGAAGAAGGGCGCGGCAGCGGTGCTGATCTTGGAATCGCCCACCTCGGCCAAGGTGCGGCCGTTCGCGCGACTGGGCGACAGCTGGCAGGAATGGCGCATGACCTGGGCCGATGCGCAGGGGCGCGGCTACCTGCCGTCCAAAGGCACGCCGATCCTCGGCACGATCAGCCTGAAGGGCAGTGAGCGGCTGTTCGCGGGGGACAGGGGTTGGGCTGGCGCGCTACGCGATGCCGAGGCCGGCAAGGCGGTGATCAAGCCGTTTGCCAGCGGCGCGCGGCTCGCCGTATCGCTCAAGACCGAGACGAAGGTCGTCACGAGCTCGAACGTCGCGGGCATGATCCCGGGCAGCGATCCCAAGCTGAAGGACGAGGTCGTCGTGCTGACCGCGCATCTCGACCATGTCGGCGTCGGCAAGGCCGACAAGAACGGCGACACCATCTACAATGGCGCGATGGACAATGCGATGGGCATCGCCTCGCTGATTGAGGAGGCCAAGCGTTTCCAGGCATCGGGCAAGCCGCCGCGCCGCTCGGTCATGTTCCTGGCGGTAACGGCCGAGGAAAAGGGGCTGATCGGCGCCGACTATTTCGCGAACAACCCGACGGTGCCGAAGGACAAGATCGTCGCCAACGTCAATCTCGACATGCCGGTCATCACCTATAAGTTCGAGGACATGATCGCATTCGGCGCGGCGCGATCGACATTGGGCGAGATCGTCGCGCGCGCCACGGCAAGTGTTGGCGTGGGCGTGGGCACCGATCCGATGCCGGAACAGGGCTTCTTCGTCCGCTCGGACCATTATCGCTTCGTTCAGCAGGGAGTGCCGTCGGTGTTCCTGTGGCCCGGCATGTCGGGCGCGGGCGGCGCGGCGTTCAACCGTTTCCTGGCCGAACGCTATCACCGTCCGTCGGACGAGGTCACCAATCCCGACATCCTGTGGGATCAAGGGGTGCGCTTCATTGCGGCAAACTATGCCATCGCGCGCGAAATCGCCGATGCCGATGCGCGACCGGCGTGGAAGAAGGGCGACTTCTTCGGGACGCTGTACGGCGGCTATGGCGCGAAGTGACGGGGTGATCGTCTGCCCCGCCCCATTCGTCACCCCGGCCTCACGCCGGGGTGACGGCCCGGGTGGGGAATAGCAATGCGTCTGTTGATCTTCGGCCTTGGCTACACGGCTTCGCATGTTGCCGCCGCCTTGCCGAACGCGCGCATCGCGGCGACGGGATCAAACGGCGATCTTTCGTTCCATGACGGCGAGCGCGTGCGGTTCGAGATCGCGAACGCCACGCATATCCTGTCGTCGGTACCACCCGACGACCAGACCGACCCGGTGCTTGCGGCCTATGGCGAGGCGCTGAGCGAAAGCGGCGCATGGCTCGGCTATCTGTCATCGACCGGTGTCTATGGCGACAGCGCTGGGGCATGGGTCGACGAGCAGGCACCGATCGGGCAGGGACGGCGCGGCGCGCGTGCGGCGGCGGACCGCGCGTGGCTTGGCCTGGGCGCGCGGGTGTTCCGCCTGCCCGGCATCTACGGCCCCGGGCGCTCCCCGCTCGACCGGATTCGAGCGGGCGAAGCGCGGCGGATCGACGTGCCGGGCCAGGTGTTCAGCCGGATCCATGTGAGCGACATCGCGCGCGGGGTGATCGCGGCGCTCGATGCGCCGGCAGGGGCTTACAATCTGGCCGATGACGAACCTGCACCGCAAAGCGAGGTGGTCGCGTTCGGCTGCCGCTTGCTCGGGTTGCCCGTGCCGCCGCTGGTGCCGCTCGACCAGGCCGATCTCTCCCCGGCGTCGCTCGCCTTCTATTCGGAAAACCGGCGCGTCGCGAACGGCAAGGCGCAGCGCGTGATGGGCTGGCGGCCGCTTTATCCTGACTATCGGTTTGGCCTGCGCGCCCTCAATGCGATGACGAGGCCGATCCCGGCGAGCAGTGCGCCCGCCCCGGCGAGCAGCGACCAGCGATAGCCTTCGAACAGGGTCGAGAAGAACATGGCCAGCACGGGGATGAGCACACTGGAATAAGCCGCCTTGGCCGGGCCGATCGCGCGGATGACGCCGAAATAGAGCGAGAATGCCAGCGCCGAGGCGAAGATGCCGAGATAAGCGACGCCGGCGAGATAGCCGAGCCGCCATTCGATCACCGGCGGGCCCACCGTGGCAAAGGCGAACAGAGCGTCCGCCGCCGCGCCGATCAGCATCGCCCAGCCGATCGTCGCGGTCATCGGGAACGCCTTGGCGGTCTGGCTTGCCTGCATGACGTTGGCGCAGGATGCGGACATCACCCCGACCAGCGTCAGCCCGATGCCGAGCAGCACTTCGTCGGTCGCCGATGGATCGCGGCGGATTTCGTGGACGAACAGCAGCGCGATGCCGGCCACCGCGATGACCGAGCCGAGGATCAGCTGACGCCCCAGCCGCTGGCCAAGAAAGATGCGGCCGAGGATCGAGTTGGGCACGAGCAGCAGCGCGAACACGACCGCGACAAGCCCTGAGGTGACATGCGCCTCGGCCCGGTAGACGAAGTTGAAGTTGAGCACGAACTGGAACAGGCCGAGTGCCGCGGCAAAGGCGAGGCCGCGCGGCGGAAGCCAGAATGTCTCGCGCTTGATCGCCGCCCAAGCGGCCATGGTGATGCCGGCAAGGAGGAAGCGGTAGGTGACCGACCAGGTGGGAGGGACGACGCCGAGCTGATCGGCGATGACGATCCAGGTCGAACCCCAGATCAGCGTGACGATGCCGAACGGGATCAGGACCGCAAGCTTCGTCGAATTGGGCTTGGCAGCGTCGCTCACAGGGCGCGGATCGCGTCGGCGAGCGGCCCGATCGCTTCGGGTCCCTGGTCCCAGGCGACCATCAATCGCGCCTCGCCCGGCCCCCAATCGTAGAAATCGAAGCCGGCCGCGCGCAGCGTTGCTGCCTCGCCGGGCGACACGCGCAGGAAAACGCCGTTCGATTCGACCGGATGGACCAGCCGGTCGCCGGCCGCCTGTGCCAGCAGCGCGGCGCCGGCATTGGCCGCGCGCGCATTGCGCAGCCACAGATCGTCGTCGAGCATCGCAAGCAGCTGCGCGGCGAGGAAGCGACCCTTCGATTGCAGATGCCCCGCGCGCTTGCGGCGGATGCGCGTCGCCTCGCCCATTGCAGGATCGAAGAAGATCAGCGCCTCTGCGCCAAGGCCGCCATTCTTGATGAAGCCGAAGCTCAAAGCATCCACCCCGGCGCGCCAGGTCAGATCGGCCGGCGTGCAATCGAGATACGCGACCGCATTGGCGAAGCGTGCGCCGTCCATGTGCAGTTTGAGGCCGCGTTCGCGCGCGAGTGCGCCGATCGCCGCAACCTCCGCAGGCGTATAGGCCAAGCCGTATTCGGTGGCATTGGTGATCGAGACGGCGTGCGGCTGGACCCAGTGGACGCCAGGCCGGATCGGGTCGATGGTCGCACGGATCGCGTCCGGCGTCAGCTTTGCGCCAGATCCCTCGGCCAGCAACAGCTTGGCACCATGGGTGAAAAATTCGGGCGCACCGGCCTCATCGGCCTGGATATGTGCTTCGCGATGGCAGACGATGCCGCCATAGGGTGGGCAGAGTGCGGCGAGGGCAAGGCAGTTGGCCGCCGTTCCGGTGGGCACCCACAGCACCGCCACGTCGGTTTCGAACAGCTGTGAGAAGCGGGCATCGAGCCGCGCGCTCCAGCCATCGCCGTCATAGGCGGTGTCCTGAACATTGGCTTCGCCGATGGCAGCGATGACTTGCGGGCAGGCAGGCGCGGCGTTGTCGGAGAAGAAGCGCATGGCCGGCCCATGCGCTCCCGCCCGATACGCGTCAATCGACTGAAATCAATCGAAGCCGCGCCTAACCGTTCACGATCGTTCCGCCATTGGGATGCAGCACCTGACCGGACATGTAGCTTGAATCTTCGCACGCCAGGAACAGAAAGCTGGGCGCAACTTCATTGGGCTGGCCCGGACGGCCCATCGGGGTGTTTTCGCCGAAGCTTTCGAGCTTTTCGGGCGACGCGCCGCCACAGGGGTTGAGCGGCGTCCAGATCGGGCCGGGTGCGACCGCGTTCACGCGGATACCCTTGCCCACCAGATTCTCCGAGAGCGAGCGGGTGAAGGCGGTGATCGCGCCCTTCGTGCTCGAATAGTCGAGTAGTTCCTTCTCGCCCTGATACATCGTCACGCTGGTGCAGTTGATGATCGTGGACCCCTCGGACAGGTGCGGAAGCGCGGCCTGCACCAGATAGAACATGCCGAAGATGTTGGTCTGGAACGTGCGCTGCAGCTGGTCCTCGGTGATGTCGCGAATGTCCTTGTCGGGGTGCTGCTCGCCGGCATTGTTGACGAGGATATCAAGCCGGCCGAGCTCGTCGATGACCTGAGCGACCGCCCGCTCGCACATCTTCTTCGACCCCACGTCCGCCTTGATCGTGATCGCGCGGCGGCCCTCCGCTTCGACGATCGCCCTGGTATCGGCTGCGTCCTTGTCCTCGAGCAGATAGAGGATTGCGACGTCGGCGCCCTCGCGCGCATAAAGTGCGGCAACGGCGCGACCGATCCCGCTGTCGGCACCGGTAATCAGCGCGACCTTGCCGGCGAGGCGGCCTGAGCCCGGGTAGCGCGGCTGCCACTGCGGCGCGGGATCGAGCTTGTGCTCGTCGCCGGGCAGCGCATCTTCATGGATCATTTCGGCGGTCTCGGTCATGGCATGTCTCCGCTGCGTGGCTGGAAAACCACAGGCGGGACAAGGGGTTCCGGAAACTTCCCCGCAGTCGGTTCGTTGCGCCTTCGAACCGATGAAAGACTCAGCGCACGACCTTCCCCAGGGCATCGCCACCCGCCACTTCGAGGGGCGCGGCGGCCAATGGAACTGGCTGTCGCTCGCCCTGCTGAGTGCGCTGATGCTGGCGGCGCTGCTGGGCGCGTTCGGCGGCGGCAAGTCGCGTCCGTTGGTGACGCAGGCGGCGGCCGCGCGGCTGGAGGTGACTGTGCCGCGGCGGATCCGCAATGGCGAATTTTTCGAGATGCGCATCCGGATCGAAGCGAAGCAGCCGATCGGCAGGGCGGTGCTGGTGGTTCCGGCAAGCCTGTGGCGCGACATGACGATCAACACGATGATCCCCGCGCCGTCCGAGGAGACGGCACAGCGCGGCGAATTCCGGTTCGACTATGGCGAGCTTAAGGCTGGCGAAACGCTCGACATCAAGGTCGACGGACAGATCAACCCGCCGCTGTTCGCCGGTACGCGCGGCACGATCGCGCTGGCGGACGATGACCGGACCCTCGCGAGCGTACCGCTCGACATTCGGGTGTTGCCGTAATGGACATTGTCATTCGCGCGACCGTGATGTTCGCCATCCTGTTCGGGTTGCTGCGCCTGATGGGCAAGCGTGAACTTGGACAGATGACGCCGTTCGAGCTGGTGATGCTGGTGGTGCTGGGCGACCTGATCCAGCAGGGCGTCACGCACAACGACTTCAGCCTGACCGGCGCGACCTTGGCGATCGGCACCTTTGCCTTCTGGACGGTGGTGCTGGGCTGGATCGTCTATAAATGGCCGCGCGCGCAGAAATGGATCGAGGGCGAGCCACGCGTGCTGATTCGCGGCGGCGAATTGATCGAGCGGAACCTGCGCCGCGACCGGCTGACGCGGCGGGAGATCGAATCAGAAATGCGGCTGGCGGGGATCGCGCGGATGGAGGATGTCGCCTGGGCGATCCTGGAACCCGAAGGCCGGATCAGCTTCATCGGCAAGGGCAAGGATGAGGGCGGCGCGCCCGAAGATGCGCGAGCGACCTAGCGGCCGGCTTGGCAAGGTCGCGGGTTCAGGCGATGACGCCCGAACCCTGAACCGTGTGAAAGATGAGCATCGCAGTCAGCCCGAACGAGCCGATGGCGATGGCGAACTGGCGCGTGACAGCCGTGGCATTGGCAGGACCCGTCATGCGACCGGACCCATGCTGACGGCGTTGGCGATCAGCATCACCGTGACCGTGGCAGCGCCGACGAACGAGACTGCGTAGCGAGCGAGGTTTTCAAAACGAAGTGCCATGATCTGTATCCCTGTGCTTGTGATACCGGACTTGCCGGCGATGCTCATTCATCAGCAGGGATCGTGCCAATTCTGTAAGTGTCTGAAAATCCAACACTAGTAATTATGTTGCTCGCTGGCGTGGTGAATTGCACCACGCTTGTTGGGAAATTTTGCGATCAATCGGTCTCGACGCGATTGCGACCGTCTGCCTTGGCGCGATAGAGTAGGATGTCCGCCCGATGGAAGTTCGTGCCGAACTTCATGTCGGGATCGACGCGCGTCAGGCCGGCCGAAAAGGTGATTTCGCCGAGCGGGGAATCCGTTTCGCGCAACCGGTAACGCTTGGCCGCGACCGAAGCGCGGGCGTGATCGATTGTCGCTCGCGCTGTCGCGAGGTCGATGCCGCTGAACAGGATCGCGAACTCTTCGCCGCCATAGCGAGCGACGAGATGGCCCGGGCAGCTTTGCGTCAACGCACCCGCGATGGTTCGCAGGACGCGATCGCCGACGACATGGCCGAACCGGTCGTTGACGTGCTTGAAGTGATCGATGTCGCACACGGCGATGCACAGCGGGGTGCCCGCGGCGACCTGCGCTGCATAGGCTTCTTCGAACGCGCGGCGATTGGGAAGGTCGGTGAGCGGATCGCGCCGGGCATTATCGCGCGCTTCCTCAAGCTTGCTGCGCAATTCGGTCGCTTCGCGCGTCACGCTTTCCAGCCGCGTTTCGGCGCTGTGCACGCGCTGAACCATGGCGGCGGTAATGCGCGAGACATCGTCGAGCAGCGAATTTTCCAGGCCAGCGCCCGAGCGGCGGATCGCGTCCGCGCTCGCCGCCAGGTCACGGCCGAAATCCTCGGTCTCGGCGCGGATCGCCTGGACCATATCGGTAAAGCCTTCGACCTGAAGCTGCGTGCGCGCGACCAGGCCGTCGGCCTTTTCGCGGGCGCCGCGCGCGTTGCTCGGCGCTTCCTCACCCAGCGACTCTATGTCACGCTTGGTCAGCCGGACACCGCCGTCGGTCAGCACCGCCACCGCCTTGGCCAACGGCCCGGCAGGGTCATGCAGCAGCGTCCAGGCAAAGGCGAAGTTGGCCGGATCGGGCTCCAGCCGCTGGTCGAACAGAAATGCGCCGATGCGTTCGTAGAGCTGCCGGGCCGGGTCTTCCCCCTGCCCGACGGCACGAACCGCCCTCGCCACGCCCATAGTTTCGTCCCCATGCTTCGGGCGTCTACCGGCCCGCCAACGCATCTGATGCCGGTGGGATAGGGCGGAACTGCTAATATCCGGTGAAGCCGACCCGCATGATGAACGGAGATTTAGCCCATTTCGGTTACGTTACGGGCTAGGATTGCTGCGGCTTAGCGCTTCCTGGCGCGCCACTCGCGCACGGCCGCGAGGGTGTTCTTGACATGGTTGGCGGGGCTCATCTCGCTATGCGCATAGAGCACCTTGCCATCGGGTGCGATGACATAGCTGGTCCGGCTGGTCTTGCCGGTGTTCGCGCCGGCGGCGATGAGTGCGACGTCATAACCCGCAATGATCGGCGGGGTGGCCTGGGCCACCGCGAACTTGCTGGCGCAATCCTTGGTCGAGAAGTCCTTCAGCTTGTCGATCGGATCGGCGGCCATGCCGATGACGGTCGCGCCGGCTTTTCTGAATTCGGGCGTCGCGGCGGCAAAGGCCTGGGCTTCGGCGCTGCACCCGGGCGTGAAGGACATCGGGTAGAAATAGAGGACGACGGGACCCTTCTTGAGCTGAGCCTTGAGGTTCAGGGCGAACTCCTTGCCAGCGAGCGCGCCCCGGGTCGTGAAATCGGGCGCGCGGGCGCCGCGCGCGAGCTGAGCAGCGGCAGGGAGCGCGGCGGTAAGGGCGAGAAGGGTGGCAAGCTTGCGCATCGGGGCTCTCCTGGTTCGGCGCCCGTTATGGACCTTCATCGCGTGAGCGCAATGCCGATCCGCGCATGGCTGTCGCGGCGGCGGTAATCGTCGAGCGCTTCGCCGAAGCCGGTAAAGGCCTGACCGAACAGGTAGAAGCCGATGCCGCCATCGATCCGCGCCAACGGATAGGAGGCGAACAACTCGGCCGCGCCGCGCCCGGACCGAACGTCGCCGCGGGCGGTCACGCTGAGCTTGAGGCTGTCGGGCTTGACCAGCGTGAGGCCGAGCGCGGCATGGCCCCAATAGCGGTCGAGATCGGGCGCGACCCCCTGCGTGCCGACATAGACCCAGCCTTGCGGCGCGACTTCCGCGCGCCAGCCATTGCCCAGGTCGAACGCCTTGGTAAGCCGCACGAACAGGCGATTGGCGTCGATCGAGGTGGCCGTGCCCTCGCCGTTCGAATCGTGGCGCCAGCCGATGCCGAGCGTCGCCGTCGGATCGAGCGGCACGTCGGCGAAGATTTCGGGCGAGTAAGTGGTGTGGGTGAACGGACCGGACGGCAGGTCGAGCCGCCAGAACATCGTCTGGGTATAGGCGAATTTGAGGCGGCTGGCCGCGCCGTCGCCGCCGAACGGCTGGAAGGCGAAGCTGACCTGCAGCTTGGCACCGGCATCGTCCAGGCCGAATACGCCATAGATCGGCTCGTGCGGGCTGAAGCGATCGAGAAAACCGGCGGCGCTGCCGAGTGAGGCGAGGGTTTCGCTTTCGGTGCCAGTGGCGGGTGGCGGCGGGAGATCGCCGGCATAGGCGCTGCCGACCGTAGACGGGGCGGGCGCAGGCTGGCCGGGGATGTTCGTTGGCGGCGCGGGGCGGGCGGCATAGGCGATCGGCACGTAGCGCGCTTTGACGAAGCTGCCTGGCGCGACGGTCGCGGCCGGTGCGGGCAGTCGTTCAAGGACGAGCCGGGTGCCGTCGGCGGCCGTGACCTCGATCTGACGCGGCCCTTCCGCCGGTACCGCGCTGGCGCCTTCGTTAATCAGGATGACTTCGACGCCGCGCAGCGCCTCGCGCTCGCTGGCCGGCTGCGCCGGGATGGCGCGAACCTGCGCCGCGGCGGGGGTCGCGATAAGGAGGAGGAACAAGGCGGCGCGCATCACGAGCGGGATGCCAGCACCATGCGACAAATGCGAGTCAAAGCGATCGAACCAAATAGGTTTCACGTGAAAAAGGGGGTGGTTTCTTGGACGCAGGCCGGGTGAGCGGACGAGGCGACGTGCGACCGTGACGACCAACTTCCTGCGATGGATCACCATCGTGGTGTTGCGATACCCCAGCGGCGTTGCGGCCGACGATACGCGATCAGGTCGCGAGCCGCCGCAGAGTTTCGATCGTATCCGCTTCACTCGCCGGCTTGTCGTTGCGGATGCGGGCGATGCGCGGGAAGCGCATGGCGAGACCCGACTTGTGCCGTTTGGATTCGTGGATCGAATCGAACGCGACCTCGAGCACCAGCGTCTTGTCGGTTTCGCGAACCGGCCCGAAGCGCGCCACGGTGTGGTTGCGGACGTAGCGGTCGAGCCATTTCAGCTCTTCATCGGTGAAGCCGAAATACGCCTTGCCGACCGGCAGCAGCTCGCCCTCCGGCGTCCAGGCGCCGAAGGTATAGTCGGAATAGAAGGACGAACGCTTGCCGCTGCCGCGCTGCGCATACATGAGCACGCAATCGGCGGTGAGCGGATCGCGCTTCCACTTGTACCACAGGCCGACGCGCCGCCCGGTGATGTAGGCGCTGTCGCGGCGCTTGAGCATCACCCCTTCGATCGCCGCATCGCGCGCGCCGGCGCGGATTTCCTCGAGCGCGGCGAAGTCCGCGGCGTCGATCACCGCCGAGATGTCGAACCGATCGGGATCGAGCCGGCCGACAAAGGCTTCGAGCCGCGCCCGGCGATCGGTCCAGGGCTGCTCGCGCAGATCCTCCGCGCCGTCGAACAGAATGTCGTAGAGACGGACGAAGGCGGGATAGTCGGCCAGCATCTTGGCCGACACCTGCTTGCGGCCGAGCCGCTGCTGCAACGCGTTGAACGACGCGGCCTCGCCCCCCTGGAACTCGCCCTTGACCAGCAACTCGCCGTCGAGGACGCCCGGGGTGGCGAAGGCGGCGGCGACTTCGGGGAAGCTGTGCGTGATGTCGTCGCCGGCGCGGCTGTAGAGCCGGGTCTGGCCCGCCACATGGACCAGCTGGACACGGATGCCGTCCCATTTCCATTCGGCGGCATAGTCGGCGAGGCTGACCTGCGTCTCCTCGAGCGGATGGGCGAGCATGAACGGGCGGAAGACCGGGACGTTCGCCGCGCTGGGCTGGGCCGCGCGACCCTCGGCCCAGTCGAACAGCTCGGCATAGGGTGGCTTAAGACCATGCCACACCTCTTCCACCGCATCGACCGGAATGCCGAAGGCTTCGGCCAGCGCGGTCTTGGCCAGACGCGCGGAGACGCCGACGCGCAGGGCGCCGGTGGCGAGTTTCAGCAGCGCATAACGCTCATCGGCTTCGAGCCGGTCGAGCATGGTGGCCAGGACGGCGGGCGCTTCGGAGCGGGAAAGCGTCATCAGCCGGTCTACGACGGCGGCCAGGGTGAGCGGATCGGATTGCGGCGGCGGTGTCAGCGGCTCCGGCCAGATCAGCGCGACCGTCTCCGCCGTGTCGCCGACGAAGTCGCGGCTGAGGCGGAACAGCACCGGATCGACTCGTTCGTCGACCATGGCGCGGATGATCGCCGGCTTGACCCCCGGCAGGTCGAGATCGCCGGTCAGCGCCGCCATCGCCCAGCCGCGATCGGGATCGGGCGCGGATTTGAGATAGTCGCCGATCAGCCGCAGCTTGGCGTTGCGCGAGCGCGTGTAGATCAGCCGGTCGAGAAGGTCGGCAAAGGCGCGCATGAGCGCTGAACCATGGCGGGGGCGCAACGGTTCCGCAGCGCTATCGCGCCGGGCGGCAAGTTACGCTAGCGTCAACCCTGCCCATCGGGCCGGCGGCAAGATCCTGCGCGCCGTTGGAGGGATTGCGCATGAAGACCATTGCCATTGCCGTCGTTGCCGCCGTTTCGATCGTTCCTGCCGCGACGGCTCATCCCGGCGCGCAGACCGCCGCACCGGCGACCGCTGCTGCTGCCGCCAAGTTCAACCTCGACACGCCGTTGCAGGACATCGTCGCCGATGCCAGGGCGAAGGCCGCGCTGGACGCCGCGGTGCCGGGCGTGACGACGCACGAATCGTACGAGATGTTTAAGGGCATGAGCCTCAACCAGCTGAAGGCCTATGCCGGCGACAAGCTGACGCCCGAGGTGCTGACCAAGGCCGAGGCGGTGCTGGCTACGGTTAAATGAAGGACGGCCCGGGCCGCTGCGCCCGGGCTCAATCTTCGGCGTCGTTATTGAGGCTGCGAGTCACGCGATAGTCGAGCACGCCGACCACGAAATAGATCGCGGCCTGCTTGATCCGGGTCCACAGGCCGGTGCGCTGGCGGTGCAGCGCTTTCGTCACTTCCAGCGAGCGCGCGACTTCGGCATCGACATAGGCGCGGACGTGCGCGGCAAAGGCGCGGTCGTCGATGCGCAGCATCACTTCGAGGTTGAGGAACAGGCTGCGCATATCGAAATTGGCCGAGCCGATCTGCACCGCGTCGTCGATCACGAACAGCTTGGTATGCAGCTTGGTCGGGAGATATTCGAAGATGCGCACGCCGCGCCGCAGCAGGCCGCGATAGGTGAAGCGCGCTGCACTAAGGGTCAGGCTGTTGTCGGTGATCGACGGGACGATCACGCGCACCTCGCCACCGCGGCGGGCGGCGCGGCCAAGGCGCGTGATCATGGCCGGACTGGGAAAGAAATAGGCGGCGAGGATATCGACGCGCCGCGCATGCTTGAGGTCGTGGCGCACCGCACGCGCCCAGGGTGAGAGCCGCCGCGTCGGGCCGCCCATCAGCCAGCGCAGCTTGCCGGCTGGCTCGCTCCAGTCCGACAGCGCCTGTCGTAACAGGCGCAGCGGTGCGCGCGGCTGTTTCGCCCAGGTCCAGAGCGCATCGAAATAGCCGCCCAGCCGCGCCGCCGCCGGCCCCTCGACCAGCAGGCCGAGATCGCGCCAGCCATTCGTGCCCGGCGCGCCGAAATAATCGTCCTGGATGTTGAACCCGCCGATGATGATGCGGGCGTCGGCAGTCTCGGCATCGGCCAGCGCGATCTTCTGGTGATTGCGCAGCAGATAGCGGCGGCCAAGGCGCGGCATGAAGAAGCAGACGCCGCCGCCGGCATGTTTGAGCGAGGCGAAGAAGCCGTTGTCGTGGGCAGGATCGCTGCCCAGCCCATCGACGATCAGCGTGACTTGCACGCCGCGCCGCACGGCGGCGATCAGCGCGTCGCGCACCCGCGCGCCCGCCATATCGTCGCTGTAAATATAGTAGAGCAGCCGCAGCGAGACCTGTGCGGTGTCGATGAGTCCGAGCAGTGCGTCGAGCCGGCGCGGCCCCGTGTCGAGCAGGGTCAGGCGGTTGCCGTCGAGCGCGAACACCGGCTGCGGCGGTGGCTCGAGCGGCAGGCCGCGCGGGATGGTGAGGGGCCCCTGCTCCATGGATCAGCGAATGCACGAAGCGGCGCGATGGTGCCATGCTTTGTTGCGGATCGGACGCCAGGCCGCCCGCGTCGGCCGAAAATCTTGACTCTGGACATGCCGGGGCCTAGATGGCCCGCTTTCCGATAGTCTCGTTTCAAGGAAGCGTTCATGGCGCGCGTCACGGTTGAAGATTGCGTCGACAAGGTTCCGAACCGGTTCGACCTCGTGCTGCTCGCCGCTCAGCGCGCGCGGCAGATTTCGGGCGGCGCCGAACTGACGCTGGATCGCGACCGCGACAAGAACCCGGTCGTGGCACTGCGCGAGATCGCCGAAGAGACCGTGCGTCCCGATCATCTGCAGGAAGCGTTGGTCGGCAGCCTGCAGAAGGTGCAGATCGACGACGAGGAAGCGCCGGATGAAGTCGGCAGCCTGGCCGCATCGGCCGAGGCGCTGCGCCTGACCGCTGCCGCGCCGCCGCGCAATCAGAATCTGGGCGCCGATTACGACGGCTGAACGGCTGCGATCGACACCACGAAGAATGCAGAAATCCGGTGCTTCACCCCGAAGCGCCGGATTTTTTTCGTTGTGTCCCTGCAACTTGTCGCTTGATGTGGTGAAACCATTGTGAACTAAATGTCGGTCGTATCGGGGGAACGGGGCTGAGCGTCGATTCGATCATCTGGATTATCGACGCGATCGCACGCGAGACGATCTTGTTCGGCGCGATCGGATTCCTGATCGGGGGGATCGACGACCTGTTGGTCGATGCCGCTTATTTGCTGACCTGGGTGCGTACGAAGCTGACGCGGCGCAGCGAGCCGCCGCTGATCGATTGCGGCCCGCCGATGGCGGTGTTCATACCGGCCTGGGACGAATCCGGCGTGATCGGCGCGATGCTGCGCGCGACCCTGCAACGCTATGCCTATCGCCATTACCGGCTTTATGTCGGCACCTATCCCAACGATCCGGCGACGACCGCGATCGTCGCCGGCATGGCGGCAGCGGACGCGCGGGTGCGGCTGGTGGTGAATGCAGGACCCGGCCCGACGACGAAGGCCGACTGCCTCAATTCGCTGTGGCGGGCGCTGCTGCGCGACGAGGCGACGGGCGAGCCGGCCGGCGCGATCGTGCTGCACGATGCCGAGGACGTGGTTCATCCCGACGAGCTGCGCGTATTTGCGACGTGTCTGACGCGGTACGATGCGGTGCAGTTGCCCGTGCTGCCGCTGACCGATGCTGGATCGCCGCTGATTTCGGGCCATTATTGCGACGAGTTTGCCGAAGCGCATGGCAAATCGCTGATCGTGCGGCAGGCTGTCGGTGCGGCGCTGCCGTTTGCCGGGGTGGGCTGCGCCATATCGCGGGACATGCTGGGGCGGATTGCCGACGCGCGCGGGGGCGATCCGTTCGACGAATCGAGCCTGACCGAGGATTACGAACTGGGCCTTACCGTCGCCAGGGTCGGCGGGCGCACTCGCTTCGTGCGGCGGCGCGACGCATCGGGCGCGCTGATCGCGGTGCGCGCGTACTTCCCCAACAGCCTCACCAGCGCGGTCCGGCAGAAGGCGCGATGGATGACGGGGATCGCGCTGGCGGGCTGGGACCGCACCGGCTGGGCGCGCGGTCGCGGCCCGGGCGAGAATTGGATGCGGATGCGCGACCGCCGCGCGACGCTCGCCATTCCGGTGCTGGCAATCGCCTATCTCGCGCTGTTGGCCTGGGGCGCTTCGCTGATCGGCCATGCGCTGACCGGCCGGCCGGTGCCGCTGCCCGATGGGGTGATGGCGTGGCTGCTGGCAGTGAATGCCGGGCTGATGAGCTGGCGTCTGGCGCTGCGCATGGCGTTCACCGGCAGCGCCTATGGCTGGCGGCAGGCGCTGCTGTCGCTGCCGCGCGTGTTTGCCGCGAACCTCGTGTCGCTATTGGCCGCGCGGCGGGCGCTGGCGACCTATTGGCCAACCTTGCGAGGCGAGCGGCCGCGCTGGGACAAGACCACGCACCGTTTTCCCGACGAGATCGCCCCGGTCGGAGCGTCGGCGCGGTGAACGGGCGGGGGCGGCCGTTGCGCTTCGTCGCGCTGGTCGCCGCGGGCTGGGCCGGTGCCCGCGTGCTGATCCTGTGGCCCGACGGCGGGGACTTGCCGGCGGCGATCGAGGAAGCCTTTCCGATCCAGGGTGCGGTGGCGGCGGAGCCGGCGGTGGTGGCGTCGGCCAAGCGAGCAGCGCCATCGCTGTTCGTCCCGCTTGCCGTCGCGCTGCCTGCCGTGGCCCGGCCGGCATGGCCGCCGCCCCAACGCGCGGATCGTGGCGAGCCGGCTGCCGAGGCGGCGGAGTTGGTCGCGCTCGAACGACCAGAAGTGCTGGGCGCGCCGGTCGGCGCGCTGCCCGGGCTGGTGCTGCCGTCCGGGCCGTCGGCGTCGGTGCAGCTGCCGTCGCGCTGGTCGGCGAGCGGGTGGTTCGTGACCGGGCGCGGCGCGCCGGCGGGCGGCCCGCTATTGGGTGGGGACCAGGCGGGGCTGCGCGTCGCCTATGCCCTGGACGAAAGCCAGCGGCTGCGAGCCTATCTGCGCGCGACGGCGCCGCTGGCCAGTGCGGCGCGCGAGGTCGCGCTGGGCGTGGAATGGCAGCCGAGCGACTTGCCGCTGCGCGTGGTGGCCGAGCAGCGCGTCGGACTGGACGGCAACGCTGGCGGCCCCGCCATTGGGGTGGTCGGCGGCGTGGATGCCATCGAGCTGCCGATCGAGTTCGAGCTGAGCGCCTATGGCCAGGCCGGCATCGTGTGGCGCGGGCGCGCCGATCCTTTTGCCGACGGCGCGGTGCGCGTCACGCGCGAGGTCGCCGGCATCGGACCGGCGCGCGTGGCGTTGGGGGGCGGCGTGTGGGGCGCGGCGCAGCGCGATGCGACCCGGCTGGATCTGGGGCCGAGCGCGGTCGCGACGCTGCCGCTGGGCGGGCGGGCGGTGAAGCTGTCGATCGACTGGCGCGAGCGAGTCGCCGGCAACGCCCGGCCGGGGTCGGGTCCGGCGGTGACGCTGGGCGCGGATTTCTAGGCTGTCGGCAGTGCGCCGGACCGGGTCAGGCCAGCAGCGCCTGCCATTGCGGGTGCTTTTCGATATAGGCGGCGACGAAGGGGCATTGCGGCACGACCTTAAGCCCGCGTCCCTTCGCTTCGCCGAGCGCATGGGCGATGAGGCGGCTGGCGATGCCGCGCCCTTCGAGTTCGGGCGGTACGACGGTGTGGGTGAAGGTGATCGTGTCGCCGTCGATCGTATAAGCGGCGAAGGCGACATGGCCCTCGACCGCAAGCTCGAACCGGCTGCGCGCCTGATTGTCGGTGATCGCGTCCGAAGTCATTCGTGAGCCTCCATGCCGGGCAAAGATAGTGTTGCACGAGCGGCGCGCAAATATCGCAAATGCGCCACCGCTTTGCGCGCATATCCGGGCGGGCTGGGCTATAGGCCGCCGGCATGAGTGATCCGCGCGACGTCCTGAGACAGACTTTCGGCTTTCCCGACTTTCGCGGGGTTCAGCGCGATGTGGTGACCCGCGTGCTGGGTGGACAGCGCACGCTGGCGATCATGCCGACCGGGGCCGGCAAGTCGCTGACCTATCAGCTGCCGGCGGTGATGCTGGAGGGGACGTGCCTGGTCGTATCGCCGCTGATCGCGCTGATGCACGACCAGCTGCGTGCGGCCGAAGCGGTCGGCATTCGCGCCGCGACGCTGACCAGCGCCGACGACAATCGCGACGAGACCATCAGGCGGTTTCGCGAGCGCCAGCTGGACCTGCTGTACGTGGCGCCCGAGCGCGCGTCGAACGAGGGCTTTCGCAACCTGTTGCGGCAGGCGCCCCTGTCGATGTTCGCAATCGACGAGGCGCATTGCGTATCCGAATGGGGGCATGACTTCCGCCCCGATTATCGCCTGTTGCGGCCATTGCTCGACAGCTTTCCCGACCTGCCCCGGCTGGCGCTGACCGCCACGGCGGACAATCACACGCGCAAGGATATCCTCGAGCAGCTGGGCATCCCGCACGAGGGGCTGATCGTCGCCGGGTTCGACCGGCCCAACATCCGCTATGCCATCAGCAACACGGCGTCGAAGGGGTCGGCGATCGCGAGCTTGGTCAAGCGGACGCCGGGCGCGGGGATCGTCTATGCGACGTCGCGCGACCGCACCGAGAAGCTGGCAGCGACGCTGGCGGGGACGGGGCGGCCGACGCGTTACTATCATGCCGGAATGGCGCCCGACGAACGCCGCCGCGCCCAGGCCGAATTCGTGCGATCCGAGGACATGGTGATGGTCGCGACGATCGCGTTCGGCATGGGCATCGACAAGCCCGATGTGCGCTTTGTCGCGCATGCCGGGCTGCCGAAATCGATCGAGGGCTATTACCAGGAAAGCGGCCGCGCCGGGCGCGACGGCGACCCGGCGGTGGCGCACCTGTTCTGGGCGCCGGGCGATTTCACGCGGGCGCGGGAGTGGCTGGGGGAGATGCCGGCGAACCGCCAGGCGGCCGAGCGGGCGCGGCTGGATGCGCTGGCCGGCCTGGTCGAGACCGCCGAGTGCCGCCGCGCGGTGCTGCTGCGCTATTTCGGCGAGACCCCACCGGAACGCTGCGGCAATTGCGACAATTGCCTGCATGCGCCCGGCGTGCAGGATGCGACGCAGATCGCGCGCAAATTGCTGTCGGCGGTGTATCGCACCGGTCAGCGCTTTGGCGTCGGGCATCTGGAAAAGGTACTGGCCGGATCGCGCGACGAGCGGATCGACAAATGGGGGCATGACCGGCTGTCGGTGTTCGGCGTTGCCGAGGCCGAGGAGATGGCGCTGGTCAAGCCGGTCGCGCGGGCGTTGCAGGCGCGCGGCGTGCTGGTGCCGAACGAGCATGGCGGGCTGGCATTGGGCGGCAATGCGCGCGAGATCTTGCGCGGCGAGGCGAAGGTCGAGGTGGTGATGGCGCCCGAGGCCGAGCGGGGCCGCAAACGCCGGGGCGAGCCGGCCGTCGCGCTGGCCGAGGGCGATGCGGCGCTGTTCGAAGCGCTGCGAGCCAAGCGGCGCGAGCTGGCGGAGGAAGCCGGCGTGCCGCCCTATGTCATCTTTCACGATTCGGTGCTGCGCGAGATGGCCGTGCGCCGTCCGCCCAATCGCGCGACGCTGGCGATGCTGAGCGGTGTGGGCGAGCGCAAGCTCGACGCCTATGGCGACGCGTTCCTGAAGGTCATCCGCGACAGCTGATTTCGTCACCTCGGCCCGTCCGACGAAACTCTGGACAGGCTTGTGCCGAGGTCCACGGTGCGGCTAGCGATGGGATCGAGGATCGAGTCCGGCACTTGCCGCCCGGTGGATCCCGGCACAAGGCCGGGATGACGAGGGTAGCGGGCCAGGATCTGCCAAGGAGTAATCGATGGCCGACATTCGCCGTATCAACGACCAGATTTCGGTCGCGCCGCAGATCGAACCCGCCGACCTTGCCGATATTGCGCAGCAGGGCTTCGTCGCGGTGATCAACAATCGCCCGGACGATGAGGATGCAGGCCAGCCGGCAGGCGAGGCGGTGCGCGCGGCGGCCGAGGCGCAGGGGATGCTCTATCACGCCATCCCCGTCACCCAGGCGGGATTTTCGGCCAATCAGGTCGAGGCGATGCGCGCGGCGATCGATGCGGCGAACGGCCCGGTGCTGGCCTATTGCCGGTCGGGCACGCGTTCCACCAACCTGTGGGCGTTGGCGCAGGCAAGCAAGGGTGACCGGCCCGACCACTTGATCGAACAGGCCGCCGGGGCCGGCTATAATCTGACCGGGCTTCGTCCGCTGCTCGACCAGCTGTCCGGCAAGGCCTGACATGAACTGGGCACTCGCCGCGGGGTCGCTCGTGGCGGTGCTGATGCTGGCCGGGATCGCCTGGGCATTGCGGCTGGGCGAGAGCGGCCGGATTGCTGATGCGGCACAAGCGATCCGCCTGGCCGAGGAGGGGCTTGCCGGCTTTGAGGCGAGCGACGCCGTCGTGTGTGCCGATGGCGGCGGCGCGGTGGTGTTCGGAAGTCATGGCACGGTCGCGCTGATCCGGCCGAGCGGCGCGCGGTTCATCGTGCGCGAGGTGCGGCGGCCGCAGTGGCAGGCAAGCGATGCCGGCCTGCGCATCGAGAGCGGCGATCCCATCCCCGTGCTGCTCACGCTGAACCCTGCCGACGCACAGGGTGTTGGTCAGCGGCTGGACGCGGTTGCTGACATTGGCGTAAATATGGATCGTGGCTGAGCTTCCCGATCCCGTCGATCTCGCGGTGCCCGCCTTCGTCGCGCTGGTGCTGGCGGAGATGATCGTGGCGCGCGTGAAGGATCGCAGCCGTTACTGCCCGCGCGACACGCTGACATCGCTGCTGCTCGGTTTTGGCAGCACGGTCGCCGGCGTGCTGTCGGCGGGCATGGTGTTCGCGCTGGCGACATGGGTTCACCAGTTCCGCCTCTTCGACATCGGCTATGCGTGGTACTGGTTCGTGCTCGCCTTCGTGCTCGACGACCTGGCCTATTACGCCTTTCACCGCTCAGCGCATCGCGTGCGCTGGTTCTGGGCGAGCCATGTGATCCACCACAGTTCGCAGCATTATAACCTGTCGACGGCGCTGCGGCAGACCTGGACCGGCTTTTTCAGCCTGGCGTTCCTGTTCCGGCTGCCGCTGTTCCTGATCGGCTTTCCGCCGGCGATGATCTTCTTCGTCGCCGGCCTCAATCTGGTCTATCAATTCTGGATCCATACCGAGGTGATCGGCCGGATGCCGCGCTGGTTCGAGGCGGTGATGAACACGCCATCGCACCACCGCGTCCATCACGCGACGAACGCGCGGTACCTCGATCGCAACTATGCCGGCGTGTTCATCGTGTGGGACCGGCTGTTCGGGACGTTCGAGGGCGAGCGCGACGATGATCGGCCGCGTTATGGCATCGTCCACAACCTGCCCGACTTCAGCGTGCTGCGCGCGGCGTTCCATGAATGGTGGGGAATCGCGAAAGACGTGTGGCACGCGCCGGACTGGCGGGCACGGCTCGGCTATATGTTCGGTCCGCCGGGCTGGAGTCACGACGGCAGCCGCGACACGTCGGAAAGCATCAAGACGCGCTGGAAGGTGCGGCAGGAGAGGCGGGGGGAAGCGTGGAAGAAGCCGACATCGTCGTTATCGGCGCAGGAAGCGGAGGCAGCGCCGCCGCCGGCCGCCTGAGCGAAGGGGGCAGATACAAGGTCGCGGTGCTGGAGGCGGGCGGGCGCAATGCGGGGTTCCGTACGCTGATGCCCGGCGCGCTGGCGATGCAGACGCCGGCGACCAACTGGGGCTATGAAACCGTGCCGCAGCCGGGGCTGAACGGGCGGCGCGGGTATCAGCCGCGCGGCCGGGGGCTGGGCGGGTCGAGCGCGATCAACGCGATGCTGTATGTGCGCGGGCATCGCTGGGACTATGACAATTGGGCCGCGCTCGGCTGCACCGGCTGGAGCTGGGACGACGTGCTGCCGGTGTTCAGGCGCAGCGAGGCGAACGAGCGCGGCGCCGACCCGTGGCACGGCGACAAGGGACCGCTGCACGTCAGCGACCAGCGGTTCGCGCATCCCGGATCGCACGCGTTCATCGAAGCGGCCGAGCAGTTGCAGATCGCGCGCAACGACGACTTCAACGGCGCGCGTCAGGAAGGCGTCGGCCTGTATCAGGTGACGCAGAAGGGCGGCGAGCGCTGGACCGCGGCGCACGCATATCTCAAGCCGCGCGACAATCTGGCGATCCTCTGCGACGCGCAGGTCGAGCGGCTGTTGTTCGAGGACGGGCGGGTGTGGGGCGTCGCCTATCGCCGGGGCGGCGAGGCGCGCACGATCCGCGCAGGCCGCGTGGTGCTGGCGGGCGGGGTGTTCGCGACGCCCCAACTGCTGATGCTGTCGGGCATCGGGCCGGGGCGGCATTTGCAGGACATGGGCATTGCGGTGCAGGTCGAGCGCGCGGCGGTCGGCGGCAATTTGCAGGATCACCTCGATTACATCGCGGCGTTCGAGACGCCGGGCAGCCTGTTCCTGGGCCGGTCGCTGATCGGGTCGCTGAAAGGGCTGGCGGGCATCGCGCGCTGGAAGCTCAATCGCAGCGGGCCGATGACGTCACCCTTTGCCGAGGCGGGCGCGTTCCTGCGGACCGATCCGGCGCTGCCCGCGCCCGACATCCAGCTGCATTTCCTGATCGCGATCGTCGAGGATCACGGACGGGCGAAGGTAAAGGCGCATGGCTATAGCTGCCACGCCTGTGTGTTGCGGCCGCAGAGCCGGGGGACGGTGCGGCTGGCCTCACCTGATCCCGGCGACGCGCCGCTGATCGATCCGCAATTCCTGAGCGATTCTGCCGATGTCGATGCGCTGATGCGCGGCACGCGGCTGATGTACCGCATCCTGGAACAGGCGCCGCTGCGGCGGTTCGGCGGGCGGGACCGACAACCGTTCGACCTGCATGACGATGCGATGCTGGAGAAGCTGATCCGCGCGCGGGCCGACACCATCTATCACCCGGCGGGGACGGCGCGCATGGGGTCGGACGAAGCGGCGGTGTGCGATCCGCAGCTGCGCGTGCGCGGGGTCGAGGGGCTGTACATCGCCGACGCATCGGTGATGCCGCGGCTGATCGGGGGGAACACCAATGCGCCGACGATCATGATCGGCGAGCGCTGTGCCGACTTCGTTCGCGCGGATTCGTGATCGGCGCGGCTCCGGCCCGCTCCCCCACCCGGCCACCCACGAGCGTACCCTGAACGGGTGGCCGGGTGGGGGAGCGGGCCGGAGCCGCCTTTGGCATCGGCCAAAAAAGGGCCGGTGGATTTCGCCACCGGCCCAGTCGTCCGCAGGAGGAACATGGTGAGGGGCCGGCCCGTCCGGCGCGGCCCCAATCTCGTCAATAATTGTAGGCGCGCTCGCCATGCTCGCCGAGATCGAGGCCTTCGCGCTCGACTTCGTGGGTGACGCGCAGGCCGGTGACCAGCTTGGCGATCGTGAAGGCGATGGCCGAACCCACGGCGGCCCAGAGTACCGCAATCGCGACGGCGATGACCTGAGTCACGAGCTGCGGCCCGAGTGCATAATCATCCGCGCCCGGCCCACCCAGGCCCGGCAGCATGGTGAAGGCCGTGCCGATCGACCCGATGATGCCGCCCAGGCCGTGGATGCCGAATGCGTCGAGCGAGTCGTCCAGCTGGAGCTTGGGCTTTACCGAGACCACGAAGAAGGCGCAGGCGACGGCAGCGATCGCACCGAGCAGGATGGCGCCGAACGGACCCGAATTGCCCGCGGCCGGCGTGACCGCGACGAGACCCGCGATGGCACCCGAGCAGGCGCCGAGCAGCGACCCCTTGTGACCCAGCAGCCGCTCGGTCAGCATCCAGAACAGCACGCCCGCAGCGGTCGCGACGAAGGTGTTGATGAGCGCCAGGCCAGCCGAGCCATTGGCTTCGAGCGCGGAGCCGGCGTTGAAGCCGAACCAGCCCACCCACAGCAGGCCCGTGCCGATGAGCGTCATGGTCAGCGAGTGCGGGGCCATGATCTCCTTCTTGTAGCCGATGCGCGGCCCGAGAATGATCGCGCCGACCAGCGCCGACACGCCGGCATTGATGTGCACCACGGTGCCGCCCGCGAAATCGAGCGCCGCCGGTTCCCAGTTGAACAGCAGGCCGTTGCCCGCCCAGACCATGTGCGCGATGGGATAGTAGACGATCGTCAGCCAGACGGCCGCGAAGACCATCAGCGCGCTGAACTTCATGCGCTCAACCAGACCACCGATAACCAGTGCGACGGTGATTGCCGAGAAGGTCATCTGGAAGGCGATGAACACGAATTCGGGAATGACCACGCCGTCGCTGAAGGTCGCGGCGGTCGAATCCGCGGTAATGCCGGCAAGGAACGCCTTGCCGAAGCCGGCGATGAAGGCGTTGCCGCCGTCACCGAACGCCATGGTATAGCCGTAGATGACCCACAGGATCATCGCGAAGCTGGCGACGGCGAGCACCTGGGTCAGCACCGAGAGCATGTTCTTGGTGCGGACGAGCCCGCCATAGAACAGTGCGAGGCCGGGTACGATCATCGCCATGACCAGCACGGTCGCAATCATCATCCAGGCGGTGTCGCCCTTGTCCGGCACCGGCGCGGCGGCGGCAGCGTCCTGCGCCCAGGCGGGCAGCGCCGCGAACAGCGCGGCGCCAGCGCCTGCCGCTGCAATCTTCAAAGCAGTTTTCATGGAATACCCCCCCTTTACAGTGCGGTCTGGTCGGTTTCGCCGGTGCGGATGCGCACCGCCTGGCCGACATCGAGGACGAAGATCTTGCCGTCGCCGATCGCGCCGGTGTTCGCCGCGGCCTGGATCGATTCGACCACTCGGCCGGCGATGTCGCTTGCGCAGACCACCTCGATCTTGATCTTGGGCACCATGTTGGTGCTGTATTCCGCGCCGCGGTAGATTTCGGTCTGGCCCTTCTGCCGTCCGAAGCCCTTCACCTCGGTCACGGTCATGCCGGCCACGCCCAGCTCGGTGAGTGCTTCACGCACGTCATCCAGCTTGAATGGTTTGATGATGGCGATGACGAGTTTCATTCCGCCCCCTTTCGATTGACCCGGATCAACCATCGCAAGGGGCGTGCCAAAGTCGAAAAGAGCGCAATTGCGTCTACTGGACGGGTGGCGGAATGTTACGGGATCGTTAAAAATTGTGCAGCAGCGAAGTGCTGCTTATTTTTTAGGCTCTCTAGGTGTGGGTCGATCGCTAGTGCGAGACTTGGATGGTGGACGTGCAGATTCGTGCGCGCCACCTTGGACCCGCGATCGGCTCGCTCGAAGCGGAGCGCTATGCCATCGCGGGCGCCTTCGATCTGCTTCTCACCGGCATTTAGCCAGTCAGTCGGCCGCCGTGCCGCCCACCGTCAGGCCCTCGACCAGCAGGGTCGGCTGACCGACGCCGGCGGGGACGCTCTGCCCGCCCTTGCCGCACATGCCGATGCCCTCGTCGAGCGCGAAATCGTTACCGATGCCGATCACCTTGGTGAGGCAGGTCGGCCCATCGCCGATCAGCGTCGCGCCCTTGATCGGCGCGCCGATGCGGCCGTTCTCGATGCGATAGGCCTCGGTGCAGCTGAACACGAACTTGCCCGAGACGATGTCGACCTGCCCGCCGCCGAACGACTTGGCGAAAATGCCCTTCCTGACGCGCGAAAGCAGTTCGGCGGGATCGTCCTTGCCGCCGCGCATGAAGGTGTTGGTCATGCGCGGCATCGGCGCATGCTGGAAGGATTCGCGTCGGCCGTTGCCGGTCGGCTCGACCCCCATGAGGCGCGCGTTCAAGCGGTCCTGCATATACCCCTTGAGGATGCCGTCCTCGATCAGCACCGTCTCGCGCGTCGGCGTGCCTTCGTCGTCGATGGACAGCGAGCCGCGCCGGTTGATGATCGACCCATCGTCGACCACGGTGACACCGGGCGCTGCGACACGCTCGCCGATGCGGCCGGAAAAGGCGCTGGTACCCTTGCGGTTGAAGTCGCCTTCGAGGCCGTGCCCGACCGCCTCGTGCAGCAGCACGCCGGGCCAGCCCGGGCCGAGCAGCACCGTCATCTCTCCGGCAGGCGCATCGATCGCTTCGAGATTGACCAGCGCCTGTGCCAGCGCCTCGTCGATCGCGCGGTTCCAGGTTTCGGGTTGCATCAGCCGGTCATAGAGCGCGCGTCCGCCGGTGCCGTAGCTGCCAGTCTCGCGCCGGCCATTCTGTTCGACCACGATCGAGACGTTGAGGCGCACGAGCGGGCGCACGTCGGTCGCGATAAAGCCATCCGGCCGCACGATCTCGACCACGCTCCACGAGCCGAGCAGGCTGGCCGAGACCTGTACGACGCGCGGGTCGCGCGCGCGGGCGGCGGCGTCGATCGCCTGACACAGGTTCACCTTGTCGGCGAAGGGGACGAGGTCGAGCGGATCGGCATCGGTATAGAGGTGCCGGTTGGTTCGCGGCGGGGCGGCGGCGGGCGCGGCCTGTGCGGGGTCGATCAGCGCCATCGTCTCGCCAGCGCGGCGGATCGCGGCCTCGCTGATCTCATTGGCATGGGCAAAGGCCGTGGTCTCGCCCGACACCGCGCGCAGGCCGAACCCCGAATCGGTGTTGTAGGAAGCGGTCTTCAGCCGGCCGTCATCGAAACCGAACGCCTCGGACTTACGATATTGCAGGTAGAGTTCGCCGTCCTCGGCACGGGCGAGGATCGAGGCGGTGAGGCGTTGCGCCGCGTCGGCATCGAAGCCGTCGCGATAGAGGAAGCCACGGGGATCGCTGTACATGCCCGCGAATATAGGGGTGTTAGACGCAGAGGCTACCCGTCATCCCGGCAAAAGCCGGGATGACGTTTATGCTCAGACGCTCGCGCCCGCAGCGATGTCCGGCAGGTCGCCCTGGTCGACGCCGTCGGCCGGGCCGCCGATCAGCACGAAGCGGCGGTCGCAATAGCCACAATCGACATAGCCATGCTCATCGATCTGAAGATAGACGCGCGGATGGCCGAGCGCAGCCGGAATGCCGGCCTGCGCGCCGTCGCATGCGACACGGGGCTGGGAAACGCGAGTGACTTCGGGCGGTGCGATCATGGAACGCCGGTTAGCAAAGCGCGCCAGTCCGGGCAATCGCCGGCGTCACATGTCGTCAATCGGGTTTCCCAGAGCGTCAGCGCATGTCTTGGCCGATCTGTGCTGCGCGCGGCGCGAGGTGGGCAAGTGGGTGGGCAAGCGGTTTAGCTTGCCAAGCGCCGCCCGCCGTCCCAATTCGCGGGGATGAGCGACGCGGCAATCGAGATCGAAGGGCTGTCCAAGACCTATCAGGGCGGCAAGCAGGCATTGAGCGATGTCAGCCTGACCGTGCCGCGCGGGCAGATATTCGGCCTGCTCGGGCCCAATGGCGCGGGCAAGTCGACGCTGATCAACATCCTGGCGGGACTGGTGAACAAGAGCGCCGGGCGTGCGAGCATCTGGGGCTTCGATATCGACCAGCATCCGCGCAACGCCAAGCGCGCGATCGGCATCGTCAATCAGGAGATCCTGTTCGACCCGTTCTTCACGCCGCTCGAGACGCTGGAGATCCAGGCTGGACTGTACGGCGTGCCCAAGCGTGAGCGGCGGTCGATGGAGCTGCTGCGCGCAGTCCATCTGGACGACAGGGCGAACGCCTATTCGCGCACGCTGTCGGGCGGCATGAAGCGCCGGCTGATGGTGGCAAAGGCGCTGGTCCACACGCCGCCGGTGCTGGTGCTGGACGAGCCGACCGCCGGCGTCGACATCCAGCTGCGCCAGCAATTGTGGGAATATGTCCGCGAGCTCAACCAGCGTGGCGTGACGGTGGTGCTGACGACGCATTATCTGGAAGAAGCCGAGCAGCTGTGCGACCGCATCGCGATCATCAACCACGGCCGGTTGATCGCCAACGAGCCGACGCGCGAGCTGGTCGGCAAGACTCAGGAAAAGGCGGTCGAGGTGACCGTCGATCGCGACATCGCGGCGCTGCCCGACAATCGCTGCTTCCTGCGCATCGAGCAGAAGGGCGAGCGGACGCTGGTCATCACCTATGCCAAGGACAAGGCGAATGCCGGCGAGGTGCTGGGCGCGGTGCAGTCGGCCGGGTTCGGGATCGTCGATGTTTCAACGCGAGAGGCAGACCTTGAGGACGTGTTCCTCAGCCTCACCAACAGCTAAGCCCTCCGCGAGGCTATATAGATAGCTGCCGCACCGGCCCGCTCCTGACACCCATTTCGGAATATCCTGCCGATGGGTGGCCGGGTGGGGAGCGGGCGGGTGCGGCGCATTCAGCGCCGCTGAACTTCAAACGGTTATCCCGCGCGGTCGTCGTGACCGCTCGCGTTGCTGACGAAGATCAGGCCCATCAGCACGCCGCCGAGCAGCACCGACAGGCCGATGCCGATGGCCATTGCGATCGAGGCGTGGAGCTGGAACTCGCCGAGCGAGAGATAGAGCGCGCCGACCGCGAGCACCGCGGAGGCGAACGCGATCGCTCCGACCAGCCTGAACATGCGGTGATAGCGGCGGCTGACCGCATCTGCTGATGAATCGCGTCCCATGCTCTTTCAATTGGGGACGAAACATGGGAATCTCAATCGCCTCTGACAGGAAGTAGGAGACTAGCGATGACGATCGCAGCGATCCTGGGCGAAAAGGGGCAGGATGTCGTCACCATCGGCAGCGAGGCGACCGTGCGCGAAGCGGTGGCATTGCTGTCGCAGCGGCGGATCGGCGCGGTGCCGGTGTTGACCGACGGCGTGGTGGCCGGCGTCTTTTCCGAACGCGACGTGATTCATTGCCTGCAAAGCGCGGACGCGGCCGCGCTCGACAAGCCGGTGCGCGAGGTGATGACCGCGCCGGCGATCACCGTAACGCGATCTCAGCCGGTGCTCGCCGCGCTCTCGCTGATGACTCAGCGGCGCATCCGCCATCTGCCGGTGGTCGAGGGCGGGCAACTGCTTGGCTTCGTATCGATCGGCGATCTGGTGAAACACCGCATCGAGCGGATCGAGGCCGAAGCCAACGACCTGCGCGTCTATATCCAGACGGCCTAGCGCCGGATCATCGCAATGGCTTCGCGCACGGTCGATCGCGCGAACAGCCATAGCCATGCACCATAGATGGCGGCGCCCGCGGCGGTGACGAGGAGGAGATGCGGGAGTGCGCCCATCACCGGCAAGCTGTGGTCGAGCAGCGTCACGAGCAGCGCCATCGCGACGGCTGCCGTGACCGGCGGCGCGATGGCGGACAGCCAGCCGCGCCAGGACAGACCGATCACCGGAAGGCTGCGCCACGCGGTAACGCCCAAGAACACCGGCCAGGCCGCGATCCACGCCATGGCCATGCCGATCACGCCCCAGTGCACGCCCACCAGGAATGCGGCCGGCAGCAGCAGCGCGCCGATCGCCGAGGTCTGCGCGCCGATACCTGGCCGCCCCCGCGCGTCGGTCGCCGGCGCGAAGAGGATCTGCAGCGTCATGAACGGCATGGCGAGCGCGAGGAGATGGACAATCGGTGCAGCCTCGCGCCATTTCTCGCCCAGCGCGACCAGCACCAGCGGCTCGGCCGTGGTCGCCAGGCCGAGATAGAAGGGCATGGCGGCGACCATGATCAGCCGCACCGACTTGGCAAAGGCGGTTGCCGCGCCCGCCGCATCGTCCTGCATCCGCGCATAGGCGGAGAAGGCGACTTCGTTGAGCGCGGGCACGAATTTCTGGACCAGGATCTGAGTCAGGAACAGGCTGGTGGTATAGATGCCGAGCGTGTGCGGATCGAACAGCCGCCCGGCGATGAACACATCGGCCTGGCTTTGCACGAACCAGAATAGCTGCCCCGCCGCCATCAGCCCGCCGAACCGCGCCATGGCACCGGCGCCGCGAAAGTCGAAGCTTGGCCACATCAGCGAGTCCGCCGCCCAGGTCATGCCGATCGCGCGCGTGGCGAAGAGCACGATCGGTGCCAACACCAGTGTCCAGACGCCAAGGCCGGAATAGGCACCGGCCAGCGCAGCGAGCGCGCCGGCAGTGGCGGAGACGAGGTTGACCTGCGCCTGCTTGCGAAAGTCCATCGCTCGCGCGAGCAAGGCATAGGGAAAGGCGATGAATGGCGTCGCAAGATAGAGCAGCGCCTGGACGCGCAGCAGCTGCGCGACCTCGGGCTGCCGGTAATAAGCGGCGGCGAGCGGAGCCATCAGGAACTGCGCGGCGCCGAGCGTCAGGTTGAGCAGCAACAGCATGCCGAACAGCTGGCGCATCGCGCGCCGTTCGACATGCGGCTGCTGAATGAGGCCGCTCGCCAGCCCATAGCCATTGAGCATGTTGAGCAGGACCAGGATCACCTGCGTCATGGCAAAGAGGCCATAGTCGGCAGGATCGAGCAGTCGAATCACGAGGAAGGTCGATGCCCAGGCGATGATCTGCCCGACGATCTGCGTCCCCGAACGCCAGATTACCGCGCTGCGGACCTGCTGGCGCAGCGATTCCCGGGGCTGATTCGTCGGCTGGGCGGTCGATTCGGGCATGGCGGCCTTATGCCGGCCACCTCTTTAAGCGGCGTAAATGGCGGTTTTCCGCGGCTTTCCGTCCGCTTGAAACAAAAATGCAAGAAGGCTGTTGACCGAATCCAACACTGGGCATAGAAGCCACTCCACCGACGCGGTGAGCCACACGGAACGGCGCGACGGTCACCAAAAACTAGGCGCACAGGTCGCCCCGAGAAAAAGGGGTTAGGCGGTGCGTCGGTTTTTGTCGCTCTTTGACATAGTGATTTTGATGAAGGGACATGTGGGCGGCGGCCCCGGGTCTGGCAGCTTCTAGGTGCCAGGTGCTCGGTAAAGAAAAGCCGTTCCATGGGCTTCGTTTGGCGGGACTTTG